>NZ_OZ034754.1:0-1495511 GCF_964028155.1 Wolbachia endosymbiont (group B) of Pilophorus perplexus
TGGAAAGCAACAAACCAGCGATAGTAAGAATTATTAAGCAGAATAAGCCAAATGAAAAAGTACCTATTTGGTTAATGCGCCAGGCTGGTAGATCTCTTCCTGAGTATCGCAAAGCCGTAGAAAAAACGAGTAATTTCATGGAGATATGCTATAGCATAGATTTAGTGGTAGAGCTGACGCTACAGCCAATAAAAAGATTTGATATGGACGCAGCCATAATTTTTTCAGACATTTTAATAATAGCTGACGTTTTAGGTTGTGATGTGAATTTTGTTCGCGGTGTGGGTCCAATAATAAAACCTGTGAAAAGCTCTGAGGAGTTAAAAAATTCACAAGAATTTGAAACTAAAACCTTTCCAATCTTAAATGCCATCAGGAAAGTAAGAAGCCAATTATCAGAGGAAAAGTCCCTTATAGGCTTTGCTGGAGGGCCGTGGACGGTAGCTTCCTACATCATAGAGGGTGGTAGTAGTAAAACTTTTTCTAAAGTATTACATTTCTGTTCCCTAGAACTAGAAGAAGTAATTAAAAAAATAACAGAAGCGACAATTATTTATCTAATCAAACAGATAGAGTTTGGAGCAGATGTTATTCAGTTATTCGACAGCAATGCTGGTATATTGCAGGGAGAACTGTTTGAAAGGTATGTAATCAAGCCAACAAAGGAAATTGTTTCAGCAATAAAGAATAAGTTTCCTGATTTTCCTATAATAGGTTTTCCACGCTCTGCTGGAAATCTTTATAAGGATTACTATGAGAAAACAGGTGTATCTGCAGTAAGTATAGATTATAATGTTCCAATAGAATGGGCGAAAGCAAATCTAAAAATTCCTCTGCAAGGGAACCTTAATCCTAGTCTTTTGGCCTACAATAAGGCAGAAGCAATTGAAGAAGCAAAGCGTATAATAGATTGTTTTAGAGGGTTACCTTTTATATTTAATCTTGGACATGGAGTGCTTCCTGATACTCCGGTTGAAAATATTGCTGCATTAGTGGACCTAGTAAGAAACTACTAAAACTCTTGTATGAAAAGCCTTTATGAGGGTGGAATGAAAACCTTACTTGACAAATCTTTACACTTTCCTTATTATGGCAATAAGAGTATTTATCCTTGTTTTTGGGCTCAACGACAAAATTCAGTAAAAAAACTCAGATATCTATTGGCAGGTTACAAAAAATTATAGCGGCTGCATGTCTTTTTTATTTTTTCTACATTCAGCCAAATCGCGCTTATTTTAAGCGTTAGCACATTATTACAATGCCAATTTACATTATTATAGGGTCAAAACTCGCTATACGGGGATTTATTTGCCTTTTTAAATTTATTAAGCTTTTTAATATCTATAGTTAATATATTTAAGAGTACAAAAATACCAACCTTTATGTAAAATAATAAAACTTCTAGCTTTTTTGTTGTGTAGAGTTTATCATTTTTATTTAACTTTAGTGAGATTATGTCAGACCTTGCAAAGAGGATGTCTCTGATAAAACCATCGCCTACAATCGCTGTGACCGATAAGGCAAACAGATTAAAAAGCGAAGGAAAGAAAATTTGCGTTTTAGCTGCGGGAGAGCCGGATTTTGACACTCCAGATCATATAAAAAAGGCAGCTATTCAATCGATAAATGAAGGCAAAACTAAATATACTGCTGTTGATGGAACGCGTGAGCTTAAAGAGGCGATAATCAATAAGTTAAAAAGGGATAACATTCTAGAATACACACTTAGCCAAATCTGTGTTGGTGCTGGTGCTAAGCAGGTGTTATTCAATTTGTTCATGGCAACAATTAACCCTGGGGATGAAGCTATAATACCAGCTCCTTATTGGGTTTCATATGTTGATATGGTAAGTCTTTTTGGCGGACTGCCAGTTGTTGTAGGGTGCAAACAAAACTTTAAGCTGATACCGGAGTTACTGGAAAGCAATATAACTGAGAAAACTAAGTGGTTAATTCTCAACTCACCAAATAATCCAGCAGGAATTGTCTATACATATGATGAATTGAAAAGCATAGCGCAAGTATTGCTTAAACATCCACATGTGAATGTTGTTACAGATGATATTTATGAGCACATAGTATACGACGAAAAGTTTTTTACCATTGCTCAGGTTGAGCCAAAACTTTATGATAGAGTTTTTGTGGTCAATGGAGTATCAAAAGCCTATGCAATGACTGGCTGGAGAATAGGTTATATTGCAGGTAGGAGTGATATAGTAAAAGCTATTTCTACACTGCAGTCTCAAAGTACTTCTAACCCAAATTCAATAGCACAAGCAGCAGCAGTTGAAGCGTTAAACGGTGATCATAGTTTTTTGAAAGAAAGAACAAGAATCTTTAAGGGTCGTAGAGATTTTGTAGTAAAGAAGCTAAATTCTGCTCCAGGATTGTCAGCATCTATTCCGCAAGGTGCATTCTATTTGTTTGTCTCGTGTGAAGGTTTATTGGGTAAGAGTACGAAAAGTGGTAAAGTAATAAATAGTGATCTTGATTTCGCCGAATATTTATTAGAAGATCATTTAGTTGCTGTTGTTCCAGGAATTGCATTTGGTCTGAAAAATTTTATCAGAATTTCTTATGCAACCTCTCAGGAACAATTAGAAATTGGATGTGATAGTATTACTAAAGCATGCGAAATGCTAAGTTAACTTTTTAATATTCCTATATATAATATTTCAGTAAGATAGAGTTGATTTATGGCTTGGGTGTATTTGCTATTAGCTGGTTTGGTTGAAATAATATGGACCACAGCACTGAAATATAGCAATGGCTTTACTCGTGTTATACCTGTAGTAATTATTTTAGTTAGCGGTTCTGTGAGTCTTTACTGGCTATCGTTAGCAATGAAGTCTATTCCTCTTGGAACATCTTATGCAGTTTGGACTGGTATAGGCTCTATAGGTGCAGCGATAATAGGAATAATGTTTTTTAATGACCCAGTAAATTTTGGGCGTTTATTTTCCCTTGCTTTGGTAGTGCTGGGTATCATAGGATTAAAAGTATTTTCCAATTAGGAAAAGTTAAGTACGTCTATTTTACCACCTCAGGACTTTCTACTAAAGTTGCTTTGGATTTTTCAGTTCTCGAAGAGGGCATTCCTATTGATTTAGAAAGTACCTTTCTAATGTTCAATATTTCATTTTTCTCATTTTGTTGAGTTAAGTTAATGTCGTTTATTTTATTCACTAAATCTTTTCCTTCCTTTAAAATTTTTAAATCGCTTTCGTTGATATGATGTTCATTTTTAAATTCTGCAACGATTTCTTTCTTCTTTGGATGAGTATTCAGAAATTCTAATATCTGGTGTTTAGCAACAGCTTGAATAAATTTCTTATCGTGAAATATTGAATTGTTATGTAGTTCTTCTAGGCTTTTATCATATTGTTTTGCTTCGTTTACAGTAAGTTTTATTATTTCTTCTGCGCTACTTAAAAGTTCCCTGTATAACTTGTCGTATCTATTGCCTGTGTGTGCGGCAAATGTTTGTTCAATGTATTTTGTTATGTAGTTTTGTAGCGTATTGTCTATTGTACCTATGTTCATTCACTCACCTTGCTTTTATATTATATTTTACACACAAAAAGGTTAATATTTAGTTAACTACAGCGTTTCTGATACTGAATTTCATTAAAAATTATATTATTTAAAGTATAATCGGTATCACGAAATAAAAGCGTAAGTAAAATGAATTTTGTAACAAAACTAAAACTTATAGTAAAAAAAATAAAGCTTAAGATGAACAAGGGTAAAATTATAAAAATCCTTATCATCTGTGGTATAATTTTTTTCATATACCTTATCCATGAACCAGTTATAGATATGCTAAAAGGTCTCTTTTAAGAAAGATACTCGGATTAGAGTAGCTATTTACAAAAGTGTTGCTCCTTGCTGATAAAATACCTATAATTCTGTTTTTTAGGTAATATTAGGATTGCAGAGAAACTTTTTCATATGGTTGCTAGCATCACTATTTTATGCATACCAGTATATATTACGTGTAATTCCAAATATAATCGCGCCTGAATTAATAACGAAATTTAACATAAGTATTACAGATGTTGGTCAATTTGGTGGGCTATATTATATAGGCTATACGCTTGCTCACATACCTGTTGGTCTTGCCCTTGATAGATTTGGGCCAAAGTTTGTTTTGCCTGCATGTATTGTCTTAACGTTTACTGGGACATTACCACTAATATGCTTTGATGAGTGGTATTACTCAATACTTGGTAGAATGATTGTTGGAGTTGGGTCATCTGCTTCAGCAATTGGGCTTTTCAAAGTTGCAAGCATGTATTTTTCACAAGAAAAATCAGCAAGGATGGCTAGCTTATCTATAATAATAGGGTTACTGGGAGCTATTTATGGTGGATTACCTCTAGACTTCTTGCTCAATAAATTTGGTTGGAATTATGTTATATACACTTTCTCAGCGTTTGGTTGCTTGCTCGCCCTACTTTTATTCTTAATAACGCCAAATTCTAACATAGAGGAGAGTAGAAATGACAACATACTTCAAGATTTAAAAACTGTACTTTTCAATAAACATATCATTCTAATCAGCTTTTTTGGGGGCTTGATGGTTGGGCCACTAGAAGGTTTTGCTGATGGTTGGGCAAAAGCGTTCTTATGTGAAGCATATCAAATGACCGGAGATTTGGCATCTTCACTTTCCTCTCTCATGTTTATAGGTATGGGAGCTGGATCATTCTTTCTCGCTTATTTACTGGAGAAGTATCCAGACAAACATTACGAGGTGATTATTGCGTGTTCTTTTGCAATGATCGCTAGCTTCCTCTTGCTTTTTACACAATTTGGCGGTTTATATATTGCATTACCTACACTTCTTGTTATCGGCTTTGCATCTGGGTATCAGGTAATTACTATTTACAAGGCAATAAGTTATGTAAACAATAACTTGGTAGGCTTAGCCACAGCTGTATCAAACATGATAGTTATGGTTTTTGGCTATTTTTTTCATACTGGAATTGCAAAAATAATAGACTTATGTTGGAATGGAACGGTAATACAAGGAAATCCTGTGTATGGTACTGAGTTACTAGTAAAAGCAATATCAATTATTCCTGTATGTTTGCTTTTGGCTGTTTTTGGATTTATGTGGTTAAGGAAAAGGTCTTATGACAATTGCTTCAGAAAGGATTTGTAACTCTGAAAATAATTTAAAGTCTTTTGATAATGAAGTTTATCTCTCTATAGAGAAGGAACTGCAGCGTCAAAGATCGCAGTTGCAATTGATTGCATCGGAGAATTTTGCAAGTAAAGCAGTGATGGAAGTACAGGGTTCTTTTCTGACTAATAAATATGCAGAAGGTTATCCTGGTAAAAGATATTACTGTGGCTGTGAGTATGTAGATGAAGTTGAAAATCTGGCTATAGAAAGGCTTTGTAAGCTATTTGGTGTTAAATTTGCAAATGTTCAACCTCATTCTGGTTCTCAGGCAAATCAAGCAGTGTTTGCTTCACTGCTTGCTCCGGGTGATACAATACTTGGATTGTCACTGAACTGCGGTGGACATTTAACTCATGGTGCAGCACCAAACCTTTCTGGTAAGTGGTTTAAGTCGATTCAGTATACAGTTAATAGAGACACTTACCTGCTTGATATGGATGAGGTGGAAAGGCTAGCGCTGGAGCATAAACCAAAATTAATTATTGCTGGTGCTTCTGCTTATCCAAGAAAAATAGATTTCGAGCGCTTTCGTGAAATTGCGAATAAAGTTGGTGCATATCTGCTTGCAGATATTGCTCACTATTCAGGGCTTATTGCTGCAGGTTGTTACCCATCACCTGCTGAATATGCGCATATTATAACTTCTACAACTCACAAGACTCTACGTGGTCCTCGTGGTGGAGTGGTAATGACAAATGATGAAGCGTTACATAAAAAAATTCAGTCTGCAGTTTTTCCAGGATTGCAAGGTGGGCCACTTATGCATGTGATAGCTGCAAAAGCTGTTGCATTTAAGGAAGCATTAGCGCCAGAGTTTAAAACTTATAGTAAAAAAGTTGTGGAAAATGCGAAAGTGTTAGCTCAAGCGCTGCAAGGGCATGGGCTGAACATTATAACCGGTGGCACTGACTCTCATATAGTGCTAGTTGATTTAAGATCACGGAAATTGACTGGAAAAGACGTTGTGAATAGCCTTGAAAGAGCTGGCATTACCTGCAATAAAAACTCCGTGCCGTTTGACACAGAAAAACCAACCATTACTTCAGGGCTCCGTTTTGGTACCGCTGCTGAGACAACACGCGGACTTGAGAAAAAAGATTTTAAAGAGATAGCTGATCTGATAAATGAAATAATTCAGGGATTAATTGATGGAAATAGCCCTGATGTTGAAAAAGCAGTGAAAAATAAAGTTGAAAGTATTTGTAGTAATTTTCCTATTTATTAATTTATTTAGCATTGGAATTTCCTTCCTTTACTTTGGATTAAACTATTGTATAGTGATTTTATAGCTCTTTAATTTTATGATAAATGTACCTAGCATAGAGAGTTGTGATTTTCACAATAAAAATGTTCTGCTTAGGGTTGACTTCAATGTTCCTATAAAAAATGGAAGAATTTGTGATGCCACTCGTATTTTGAGAGCGCTACCTACCATTCAGTATTTGGCAAATGCGGGTGCAAAAGTTATTGTTATCTCACATTTTGGGCGTCCAAAAGCCAAAGACAGTAACTTATCGCTAAAAAACGTAGTTGAAACTTTATCGCGGCTGCTAAGCAAAGAAGTGAAATTTATTGATGATTGTATTGGTGAGAGAGTACAAAGAGCAATAAATGCGATGGATGGAGGAGATATAATATTACTAGAGAATCTGAGGTTTTATAAAGAAGAAGAGCAGAATGATTCAAATTTTGCTAAACAATTAGCATCTCTAGCAGATATATATATAAATGATGCGTTTTCTTGCTCTCACAGAGCTCACGCTTCTATTTCACGCATTACGGAATTTTTACCTTCTTATGCAGGATTTTGCTTGCAAGATGAGCTAAAGTATCTTGAGCAAGCTATATCGTTTGACGCTAAACCTATTACTGCGATAGTTGGTGGAGCTAAAATATCAACTAAAATAAAAATGCTTATAAAGCTAGCAGAAAAGGTTGATTACCTTATTCTGGGCGGCGCAATTGCTAATAATTTTTTGTTATTTAATAAAGTTAATATAGGCAAGTCTTTTTTTCAAAATGGCGTTGATGATCTTCTGCACGATATTGTTGAGACGGCAAATAAAAACAATTGCAAAATAGTTGTGCCAGAAGACGTTTTGGTTGCAGTAAATTCTGATTATAGCACTGGCGTTTTAAGAAAAATTGAATCCATTTTGGACGGTGATATAATTTTAGATATCGGACCTCAAACTTTAAGCACAATAAGCGGTATAATAGCAAGCAGTAAAACTCTGCTGTGGAACGGACCTATTGGTGTTTTTGAACATTCAGCTTTTGCAAATGGTACAGTAGAGGTGATGAGAGTAGTAAGTGATTTGACACACGAAGGAAAATTAACCAGTGTAATAGGAGGAGGAGATAGTCTATCTGCAATAAATACTGCAGGTCTTGCCGATAAAGATTTTACATATATTTCAACTGGTGGGGGAGCGTTTTTAAGTTGGCTAAGTGGTGATGAGATGCCAGGACTGCGATCAACATTAGATTAAAACTTTTTTAAGTTGTTGCTTATACCCTAGCTTCTTTATGAATATGATTATGTCGAAAATAGCTAAGTTAATCTTGTGCTTAATAATACCAGTAATAGGATTTGTTTTTTACATTAAGGAGCATTATCTCAATGATGCAAATTCACAAATTGGCTTTGAGCCGTTTTTCAAAACAGATTCTTCAGATCCAGACTATATTCCACCACTTCCAGAGTTGACTGATTTTGATAGAGGAGTGTTAAGGGTTTGTGGAGATTGGGGAACACAGCCTGATGAAGAAGATTTCAGAATTTTGCTTGATTGTCCGCAGCATCAAGAAGTGGTGAAAAGGATATACGATAAGCTTGATCATCAGGTGATTACACCTAGTGCAGACTTGGGGTTGTTTAAAGATGAATTGACTAAGATTTGGTTTACAAATAGCGGAACTGAAAAAGAAACTATAGGGTTTGGGCATATTTTTTGTGGTGAACCAGATAGATTGGGGCTAGGTGGTATGCATTTTGTAGGTAGATATGTTGAGGCTCAAGAAAATAAGTGGGCGGGTGCGATTTGGGATAATGAATCTCTGTGCAATAAATTAGATATTAAGCCACCTGTTTACACATTTGGAATGAAATATCTAGGTAAGGATGGAGAAGTGAAAGTTAAGTGCCCAAGTGGGTACGCGTATAACCTTCATGCTGATGATATTTTAGTTTCTGCAACTAAGGCGTTTAAGGAGCTGGGAAAAGATGGAATGTGTCTGTATAAAATGGAAGATGACAATTATCAATCAGTGTTTGTGAGAAAGAAAGACGCTATACTCACATTCTATCCTGACTTAACACCAAAATGTAATGATAAGAGTATTAATTGTAGCTGTAGCAAGTCTTGATTGGCTGAAAAAAAGTAAACATTTTATGTGTGTTATGCTAATTTAGTTATATTAAGGGCAATTTGTAGAGCTACATGAAACTTATAGTAAAAAAATGTTTGTCTGTTTTATTTCTGTTGCTGCTTGTAGCGCCTCTTTTATATGGACAACAATCTTGTTTAAGTGATATTGAGAACGATTTTCAAGATTTGAAAACATCATTAAAAAATCCAATATTTTTAGATCCTGCACCGAGTTTAAATTATGATGATAGAGAAGGCAAAAAAGTGTTGATGGTGGTGGTGCACCATACCGAATCACCAACATTAAAAAGTACAAAATACGCATTAAATTCTTCAGGGATATCAGTACAGCTTATTGTTGATAGAGATGGTAGCATTACTCTGATGGTTCCACTTGAAAAACGAGCATGGCATGCTGGTATAAGTTATGCGAAAGTTCAAGTAGATAATGTGGTTGAAGAGCTACGAAAACTGAATGATTATTCTATAGGTATAGAGATTGTAAACACAGGGCTTGAGCCTTTTCCAGAAGAGCAAATGAAATCTGTCAAAGATCTGATTTTGTACCTCATGAAGCGCTTTAAGATTAGAAAAGATATGATATTTAGTCACGCTGAGATAGGCACTATAGTGTACAACTCAGCAATTGAAGGTTACGCAATGCGTAAGCCTGATCCACATAAGTTATTTGATTGGGAGTTATTAGAGAAAAGTGGTATTGGATTGCATATAGGTGATAGAATCAGTCCTCAAGACGCAGAACAAAAAGTAAATGAGGTTTTGTATAAGGTAGGTGATAAGAGTGAAAATATTTTGAAATTAAAAAAAAGGTTAAACGGTTTTTTTTATAAAATACTGCCTTGGAATGATAGGGAAGGTAATATGATTTTTCCTGACAATAATGCTAATTACTCAAATGAGTTTGATGAAAATTTTGCGTGGGTTATCAATCAGTTTTCAATGCACCACTTGCCGAAAGAGATTAGAAAAGACTTGCCTCTAAAATTAGAACAAGAAGATATTTTGCCTGAATTTTTAGTTAAGTATAGAAATCTTATTTTTAGTGAATTCTTATCTTTAAGTGATAAAACTCAATTAAGCTTAAAGCCACCATTTTTGAATGAAGAGGATTATAAGCATTTATTATCTTCTCTTGCAGAATATGAAAATAATATTTCTTCTGATGCATTTGCTATGCTCATGTACAAGATTAAGCTATATTATGACTCTTATCTAAGATACAATATAAGATCTTCACTTTATATTCCATTTAGACTTAATTCATTTGAAAAGCTAGATATTTTAAAGAATGAAATATTATCTTTTAAGTCTATAAGCCCTGAAAAGGCTATAGAAGTCTCGAATTTGATTAATGAGTTTAGGTCGAAAATTTTATCTGATTTCCAAAATTTTGAAAAGCAATGGTTTCAAGAATTTAAGGACACTTGGAAACAAAAATTTATACCGAATATGGAAAGGCAAATGTCTTGGACTGCGCTACATGAAACTGTGTTGGAATATTTAGAAAAGGCGAAGAAAGAAGTCTAATGAGTATTACAATGACCAGATGCATGGGCAGAGAAAAATAAAGGCACATGCATCTGGAAGTATACAAAAATTTCTAAATGAGATTAATATAGTATTGGGATGACAGAGTTTAAAAAATAAGTTACTTTTTTTATTTTTGGTAAAAAGTAGTCTATGGGTATTAAAATTGCACCTTCTATACTTTCAGCAGACTTTGCAAAATTAGGGGAGGAAGTAAAAAGAATTAGCGACTTGAATGTAGATTATATACACATAGACGTTATGGATGGAAATTTTGTTCCAAATATTACAATAGGTCCGAATGTTATCTATGCGATACGTAAATATAGCAACCTTCCTTTTGATGTGCACTTAATGATTAAATCTCCTGGTGACCATATTGAAAGTTTTATAAATGCTGGTGCTGATATTATCACTATACATGCAGAAGCAGAGATACATCTTGAGAGGCTAGTAAGAAAGATAAAATCATATAAAAACAATACAAAAAAAATAATACAAGTTGGAGCTTCAATTGTTCCTTCAACTTCTCCAAGCGTGCTTGAGTATATAATAGATGAGCTAGATATTGTGCTAATTATGACAGTCAATCCTGGATTTGGAGGACAGGAGTTTATTCATTCGCAGTTGAGTAAGATATCTACTGTGAGGAAAATGATACAGGACCGTAATCTTAAAACACAAGTTTCAGTAGATGGTGGAGTTAACTTTTCTAACGCAGCTGATATAATAAAAGCAGGTGCAAATATATTAGTTGCTGGATCAGCAATATTTAAAGCTGAAGACATGAAAAAGGCTGTAAACGATCTTAAAAATCTTTCGTTATAGCCCTACAGATAACACAAACCATTTTTGTTATCTTGTCAGTTTTAAAAATTCCTATTATCCCAGTGTTTCGACACTGAGATAATAGAAAGTAAGTTCAACCTCAATAGAAACCTGATGACGAGTCATTATTACCAAATTTTGGTCTGCTTCTATTACTAAAACCAGAACGAGGACGAGTAGGTCTATTACTATGATAATTATCTTCAGGTTTTTTATTAAACGAGTTGTTATAATAATTATCCCTATTATTTAAACCATCTCTCCTTTCTTCATTGTAAAGCTTACCTTCAAAAAATTCACCTGTTTCTTGATCAACACGACGTCTTGATAATTTTGGACATCCACCTTTTTCAAAGTCAATTATCAAAGCTTTGAAGGTATCACCCTGTTTAAGTATATCCTCAATGGACTCTACATGTTGATTAGCTACCTCGCTTATATGCATTTTTCCTTTTCTTCCATTAAGAAGTTCTAGCTCTACAATAGACTTCTCTATCTTTACAACTTTAGCATCAATTATAGAACCTTGTTCTAGCTCTGTTATTGAATCAATCATCATATTCTTTGCAGCTTCAGCTTCAGTACTACTAATGGCAAAAACAGAAACTTTACCGTCATCCCCTATTTCAATTTTTGCATTACTTCTTTCACATACACTGCGTATATTTTTTCCTTTAGTACCAATAGCTGCAGAAATTTTATCTTTATCTATATAAAACGATAACACTCTTGGTACATGATCTTTTATATCCTTACGATGTTCTGAAATTACTGCATTCATTTTTTCTAAGATATGTAATCTTCCGACTTTTGCTTGTTCTAAAGATTTTTCAACAATTTCAAAGCTTATACCAGGAATTTTCATATCCATCTGCAGTGCTGTAATCCCTTCGCTAGTTCCTGCTACTTTGAAGTCCATATCACCAAGATAGTCTTCATCGCCCAGTATATCAGAAAGTATTATATGCTCATTTTTGTCTTTGATGAGACCCATAGCAATTCCTGCAACGGGAGCCTTTATTGGCACACCTGTATCCATTAATGCAATGGAAGTTCCACAAACTGTTGCCATAGAAGAAGAACCATCAGATTCCATAATCTCAGATACTACCCTTATTGTATAAGGAAATTCAGATTTATCAGGTAAAACAGGATGAATTGCTTTCCAAGCAAGTTTACCATGACCAATTTCTCTCCTTCCTGGTGCGCGTATAGCAGAAGCCTCTCCAACAGCAAATGGAGGAAAATTATAATGCAACATAAAATGTTGACGTCTATCCCCTTCAATGTCATCCACAATTTGCTCATCTTGTGTAGTACCAAGAGCAGTAACAACTAGTGCCTGAGTGCTACCCCTTGTAAATAGCGCAGAACCGTGAGTCTTGGGTAGAATGTCAGCCTCAATTTCTATCTGGCGTATTTCATCATACTTACGGCTGTCTATTCTCACACTTTTCCTTCTAATCATTTCACGCACTAAAGATCTTTCAAAGCTTTTTACTGCATAAGTAATTAACTTTTCGTCTTTTCCAGCCTCTTTAAGAGTATTCAATATATTATTCCTGACTACTTCTAGAGCTTGGACTCGCTCTTGTTTTACTGTTTTTGAATATGCTTCTTCAAAGTCTTTTCGATATTTTTCAAGTTCTTGAGTTATATCTGATATATCAACAGGAGCAAAGCTTTCAGGTTTATTGCCAACTGTATCAGCAAATTCTTTTATGAGCTTAATAACAGGTTGAAGGTGTTCATGACCAAATTTTATTGCGTTTAAAACATTTTCTTCAGAGAGCTCTTTGACTTCCGATTCGACCATTAAGATCGAATTTTCATCACCAGACAAAAACAGATCCAAGTTGCTCGCTTTCATCTCTTGAACGGAAGGATTGAGTATATAATTGTTATTTTCATCACAACCGACCATGACTCCAGCTATAGTAAAGTGGAAAGGAACACCAGAAATTGCAAGAGCTGCGACGGTACCTATCAATGCTGGTACTTCAGGAGAATTGACCGTATCGTAAGTTAACAGATTACATACTACACTAATTTCATCATGAAAACCTTCAGGAAATAACGGCCTTATACTTCTATCTATTACTCTTGAAATTAAAGTTTCTCTATCAGATGGTTTTCCTTCTCTTTTAAAAAAACCACCAGGAATCTTACCCATGGCATAACTTTTTGCAATAAACTGCACATTTAAAGGGAGAAAATCAACACTTTCTTCCTTCTTTTTTCGTACAACAGTGACTAAGATAGAAGTATCTCCATAATTTACAACTACTGAACCATCAGCTTGACGTGCTATTTTCCCAGTTTCTAAAGATAAGGTACGCCCCTCCCAATCTATAGATTTTTTTATAATTTCAAACATACAAAATTCCTCGATTATTTTCTAATGCCTAACTTCTCTATTAACTCTTGATAGGCTTCATTACCAAATTTACGTTTTATATAATTTAAGTGCTTGCGCCTTCTACCTATCAATATAAGTAAACCGCGCTTAGAATTATGGTCATGCTTATGCGCTTTAAAATGCTCAGTTAAATTACTGATCCTCTCGGTTAAAATTGCACACTGTACAAAAGATGAACCTGTATCATCTTCTTTAATTGCATATGTACTAATCAAACTTTTTTTCTTTTGGGATGTTATTGACATCTAAACCTCATTTCAAAATATTAAAAACACGAATAGGCTTCACATAACCATGAGTAAAACTGCAAATTGCAATAGGTACATTACCCACTATCGTACAAAAAATATCATAATTCTTTAAATTACGCAAGTTATTTAATATAATTTCTTGACCTTTTCTGATTTTCTCCGCTTCCTCTAAGGAAATTTCAACTTTGAACATCGATTTTAAAGCCGATTCAATGGGAATGATGAAGCCTTTTGTATTACCTCCATCATCTTCTGTCATCCCACCCTCCGATGTCATCCCAGTGTCAAGCACTGGGATCAAGCCTATTTCATCACGAACATTGTTTTTGACATATGCTCCTAGAATCTTTTGTCCATTACATGATTTGTAAGTATTTGTATCCAGTGTCAAGCACTGGGGAGAGTAAGTTGTTGTGTTTTTTTTAGTAAGTTGCTCAATTGTCACTGATTCATCTTCCTTAAAATCACCTACCATCGTTCTTCTTAATTGTGTAATATGTCCAAAACAATTTAATTCAATTCCAAGATCTCTTGCAATTGATCTTACATATACGCCGCTACCGCAGATCATAGAAAAATCGGCAATATTATTTATGGTGTCCAAAAATATCATCTTTAGTTCATGTATTTTGACTTGTCGAGGTTTTATATTTACCTTTTGCCCACTTCTTGCTAATTTATATGCTCTTGCTCCCTTGATTTTCACTGCTGAAAATTGAGGAGGAGTTTGTGTTATCTCACCAATAAAATCCTTAATCGCACAGTTTATTTGGTTATATTCGGGTTTTATATCGCTAGTTCTAATGATATCACCACCCAAATCATCCGTAGTTGTTTGTTTTCCCCATTTTATTGTGAAATTGTATGCCTTTAAGTCACAAGATAAATACGGTATAGTTTTTGTTGCTTCACCAAGAGCGATCGGTAATATACCTGAAGCCAAAGGATCAAGTGTTCCCAAATGTCCGGCTTTTTTTATTCCAAAAATCCTTTTAATTTGAGTTACAGCTTGTGCAGAACTCATTCCTGTTGGTTTATCAAGATTCAGCCAGCCATTTACCATGTATCAATCTTACATAATTAGTAACAATTTAGAAAGTAGATAAAATATTAAGTTGTTAATAAAAATGCTTGACTAGTGTGCATTGTTAATATACAATTAACTTTTTATTAACCTTAATTAAGGAGGAAGTAATTATGACTACTATATGGAAATTGAAAAATATAGCACCCATAACAAAAATGAGTATTGAAAGTACAGTTGCAACTGCATCTTTAGCAGCAGCAATAACAACATTATTGATTGCTACTAAAGTAATTGCTGGACCTGCATCTTTAGCACTTATTGCTAGCCCTGCTGGAATTGCAGTTCTGTTTATTGCCGCTGTATATTTTGTCGCAGCAGCTTGTGCTTCATATCAGCAAATGAATGCAATGGAAAATGTTAAGGGTGAAAAAGGCGATAAGGGTGACCAAGGACCTCAGGGTGAGAAAGGCTCACAAGGTGATAAGGGTGAACAAGGACCAGTTTGTGATAAAGATGAAGTTGTGCAAACATTGCTTGATAAACTTAAAGACGATGGTGTTAAACAGCAATTTAAGCATGCACTTGACCTTTCATCAATAAATTAGCATAACCAGAGGTAGATTTTCTACCTCTTCCTTTATCTCTATTATTCAAGTGGATAAAGGCTACTGTGACTTATCCCACAACTCAACCACATCCTCACTGAACTCTATTATCTCTACTTTTTTAAATTGGTAACAGTTGTTGATGGATTGAATTCCTAAATTCCCTACAAAAGGAGTGGCATCATTGCCTAGAATTTTACCACTGCGGCAGATTATCAGCCTATCGATTAAATCGTGCTTCAATAACTCTGTAATTAACACTCCTCCACCTTCAACTAATAACCTTGTTATACCAATTTCTGAAACAAGTTTTGATGCCATGTCTTTGAGGCAGACTTTGCCAGCATTGTTTGAATTAACTACTAAGTAGTTAATGTTTTTTATTTTTTTCTTTACTTTATTGTTTGTAATTACCCAAGTTGAACCTCCTGTCATCCCAGTGCGTGACACTGGGATCCATTCTTCTTCTTTTTTTCTAGATTCCAGCGTCACGCGCTGGAATGACATCGAAAGGTATGCTGTTGGCTCTTTGCTTAAATCATGGTTATATAAGGTATCTGCAGTCTTTGCAATATTATGCTCTTCCTGCAATTTCCCTTGGCTATCGATAATTAGCCTTATTGGCGACCTGTTTTCGAGTCCTGGTAATCTGCAAGTTAAGAGTGGATCGTCACTAACAAGGGTATTGCTGCCAATCATAATTGCGTCATATTTTGCTCTGAGCTCATGTATCCAATTTCTCGTATCTTCACTTGTTATCCATTTGCTATCACCTGTAAACGTTGCGATTTTTCCATCGAGAGTTGTTGCGATTTTGCAAGCTATGAATGGTCTATGGAGTTTCTTGGTGGTAAAAAAGCCAACATTCAGCTTCTCTGCTTCTTTCTGCATAATACCTTGCTTCACTTCAATTCCTGCTTCTTTCAGAGCTTTAATTCCTCCGCCTGAAACTCTACTATCTGGATCAATTGCTGCAATCACTACCTTTCTTATTCCTGATTTTATGATTTCTGCAGTGCAAGGTTCTGTAACTCCAAAGTGGCAGCATGGTTCAAGAGTGACGTACATAGTTGCACCATGAGTTAAATCTTTAGCATTTTGCAAAGCAACTACTTCTGCATGTGGGCGCCCACCGATTCCTGTGTAGCCTTCACCGATCACCATACCGTCTTTTACAATGACACATCCAACAGTGGGATTTGGTGCAACACTTCCAAGACTTTTTTCTGCAAGTTTTAATGCGATCGACATGAAATAATCTTCAGTCATTAGAAAGAAGTCATTTCGTATGAGGTATCAAAAATTCTTCTGTGCTCGTGTATGGCAAATCTATCTGTCATACCTGAGATATAATCACATATTATTACTGAACGCTGAGATTCACAAGCAAGCTTGTTCCACTCTATAGGTAATAACCCTGGGTTTTCATAAAAACATTGAAAAAGCTCCTGTACTATACGTTTTGCTTTGTTCATTGTTCTATTCAATTTATAGCTTCTGTATATTTTTTCCATGTTAAATTTTTTCATCTCTTTTGTGGCATTTGCAACTTCTGGTGAAAATGTGACTAGCATTGTATTTAGACCTCTTACATCTTCTACGCTTTTTATTTTGTAGTCTTTAATATTTTTTTCAGTCTGAAAAACGACATCATTTATCATAATCCCTATAGTTTTACTCAGTGATTCATGTATGAGTTTACTTTGGGCCAATTCTGAATATTCGCTTTTTACTTCTTTGAACATTTTGCCAATTAAAGGAACATCGAGCAAATCTTCGATGGTTACTAAATTTGCCCTGAGTGCATCATCAAGATCGTGAACACTGTAAGCAATATCATCGGCAATTGAAGCAACTTGTGCTTCAATGCTTGAAAATTCCTCAAGTTTTAGATCATATTTTTCATTATATTTTAATAGCAGCTGATTATTTGTAGAAGACTCCGCGTTTTGACCAAGCAAGGGACCGTTATGCTTTGCAACACCTTCAATCACTTCCCAACTTAGATTCATGCCATTAAAGTCAGCATGTTTTTGTTCAAGATAAGTTAAAATCCTTATAGCTTGAACATTATGATCAAACTTATACTTCTCCTTATCAACTTGAACTAGAGCATCCTCACCTGTGTGACCAAATGGAGGATGACCAAGGTCATGTGCAAGCGCTATGCATTCAGTGATGTCCTCATCTAAGCCAAGTCTACGAGCAATGGATCTTGCAATTTGTGCAACTTCAAGGCTATGAGTTAGCCGAGTACGATAGTAATCATGCTCATAATTGATAAAAACTTGTGTTTTGTACCCCAATTTCCTAAACGCATTAGAGTGAATAATGCGGTCCCTATCACGCTGAAAGCAGCTGCGATTTTCATCTTCTGGCTCTTTAAAATTTCTTCCTTTTGTTTTATTTGGAAAGCACGCGTAACTTAATAGAAAATTATTGTTTGACATGTAAAATTTCTACTATAATAGGTTATCAATAATGAACGGTGGTTGTTATGTCAACAGATTACAATATTAGCTTAACTGACAATGCATTAAGGAAAATCCACTCCCTTGTAGAACAGGAAGGAGATGAGAGTTCTGTTTTGCGGGTTGCAGTTTCAGGTGGTGGATGCTCTGGCTTCAAGTATAATTTTCTTATGGATCAAATAAATAAGAAGATGTCTTTGGGTGACGATTTTGACGATGATGAAGACGACGATTTTGACGATGACGAAGATAGCGAGGATTATAGAAGCCACTCCAGTTTTAGTGAAAAAGGTAAAGATATAGTAATTAATGATGAGAATGGAAACCCTGTGTTAATGGTTGATAATTGTTCAGCGAAATTTTTAAATAATTCAACTATAGATTATACTGAAGATCTAAGTGGTTCTGGTTTTCAAATCAAGAATGCTCTCGCTAAGTCTCGATGTGGGTGTGGTAACAGTTTCTCGGTCTAATTCTCCCTCCTGGATCTTTTTATAATATGGACAGTGATGTAGCACTAGAGCTAGCTTCTGTGAGTAAGAGCTTCAAAAAAAGTCCTGCTATTGTAGAAGATATCAATCTGAGTCTTACAAGAGGGCAAGTAGTTGCATTGATCGGCAGTTCAGGATCAGGAAAAACAACTATATTGCAAATTGCAGGCCTATTGGATAAGCCAACTTTAGGTGTAGTGACAGTAGATGGAGTAAATTGCACGCAAGCCAGCAATAAATATAAAACTCATGTAAGAAGAAATTTTCTTAGCTTTGTTTATCAATTTCACTATTTATTACAAGAGTTATCAGTGTTGGAAAACGTTATGCTTCCTCAGCTTATTGCAAGAAGAAGCAAAGCTGAAGCAAAAAAAAAATCGCAAGCAATATTAGAAAAATTTGGTCTGGAAAATAAAGCAAGTAGTATGGTATCTGAAATTTCTGGTGGAGAAAGGCAGAGGGTTGCAATTGCAAGAAGCATTGTAAACTCTCCAAAGCTTTTACTTGCAGATGAGCCAACGGGAAATTTAGACCCAACAAATTCTTTGAATGTATTTTTGCTGTTACATTCATATGTAAAGGAAAATAACAGCTCTATGCTTATAGTAACACACAACTATATCCTTGCAGAAAAAGCAGATCACATTTTTCAGTTAAAAAACCGATCATTAGTAAAGCTGTAAATGGAAGAAACAAGTACAATACAAAGCTACCTATAACTTGTACTTATTTAACCAATGGTCATTAACGGAGTATAATTCGCATGAAATGCTTTCATTATTTTTTATACACGGACTCTTTAACTTACGCTGTTTACTTAGAAAGCATCCTGACAGCATAAACATTGCTAAAACGAGAAATAATAATTGCCTAAACATAACAAGACTTTTTTTATTTATATTAATACGTTCATTTCTCTCATTTGTAAAGTTAGGCATATTCTTTTACCCTTATCTCTTTTTTAGCTTTCTGAGGAGAAGTAGCTGCACTGTTTAAACGTAGTTTTATATAATTATCTATAATTTGAGCTACTTCCTCTTCTTTATCCCTTAAAAAGTGGTTAGTATCGTCTACTATATGGTATTCCATATGGTTATTTTTTACCGAATTTATTAACCTTTGTGCTAATTCTGTTACATCGCTTTCTTCTGAAATTGTATCATTATTACTTTGTATTATAAGTCCAGGAACTGGGCAAGGAGAGAGAAAAGAGAAATCGTACTTAGTTGCTGGAAGAGAAAGGGCAACAAAACTTACTATCTCTGGACGGCGCATTGTCAATTGCATAGCTACCCATGCTCCAAAAGAAAAACCGACTATCCAAATTGGAACATTGTTAGAGTTATGCTCCTGAAGCCAATCAATAGCTACTGCAGCATCAGTTAATTCTCCTATACCCTTATCAAAAGTTCCGGTAGATTTTCCGACACCACGAAAATTAATTGTCAATGCAGAAAAGTTATTATCGATAAAAGATTCATATATAGTATGTATAATCTTACTATCCATACTACCACCATATTGAGGGTGATGATGTAAAATTAGCACAACTGGTGCATTGGTATCTTTGCTTTGATGGTATCTACCTTCTATCTTTTTTGTTGAATTATTTAAAAAGACTTCTACCATGATAACTCCTAATAAAAACCTGTTTTGACAGGTGTTGATAATGTAAATTGTTTATTAATTATGTATTAATTTCCCTGTTTTTGCAATAAATTTTTATCGTGTTAAAGTTAACATACATAATTGGTTAATGGTAAGTGACAAATAAGCCTGTGAGTTTATTCTCTCTGGAAGATAGTAGTTGTGTGTATGCCGATTATAATGCAACTGCTCCAGTGAGTAAAAATGTAAAAAAAAGTATACTTGAGATTTTGTCAAAACAAACACTAAATCCATCATCGCTGCATAAAAGAGGACAAGAAGCGAGGAAGATTCTTAAAGAGGTAAGAGATAACGTACGTGATGCTCTTGACGTTCCAAATGATAAAGAAATAGTTTTTACGTCTGGTGCAACTGAAGCAAACAACCTCGTCATGAGAGGAATGAAAGGCTATCTGCATGTAATTTCAGCTACAGAGCATCCTTCAATTCTTAATTCTGCATATAATCCACATATAATACCCGTTAATCAAGAGGGTATTGTTGACTTTTTAGAGCTAGAAAAAATTCTAAGCGAACTTGAAGGGAATAAAGTAATAATTTCAGTGATGATGGCTAATAACGAAACTGGAGTTATCCAGCCTGTTAAGGAAATAGCTAAAATGGCACATAAATTCGGGGCAATCTGTCACACTGACGCTGCTCAAAGTGTTGGGAAAATCGAATTAAATATGAAAGATTTAGAAGTGGATTTACTTACTTTATCTGCTCACAAATTTGGTGGTATAGCAGGTAGTGGAGTTTTAATATTTGACAAAAAGCTTGTAATAGAACCTACTATAATAGGTGGTGGGCAAGAAAAAGGATTGCGTGGTGGTACAGAAAACATTGTTGCAATTGCAGGTCTTTCTGCTGCATTGCAAAACATTCCAGATCTTCTATCAAAAATGAATGAAGTGGAGAAGCTGCGTGATCAATTGGAGTGTGAATTATTAAGTCTTGTCAGTGATATCAAGATCTTTGGCAGAAATTCTAAAAGATTGCCAAATACAAGTTTCATTTATATGCCGAGAGTGAAGAATGATCTGCAGCTCATGTGCTTTGACTTAAATAATATTGCAGTCAGCAATGGTTCTGCATGTTCTTCTGGAAAAGTTGGGCCTTCTCATGTTTTGCTTGCAATGGGAGCAACAAAAGAGCAAGCAGAATGTTCAATTAGAATCAGTATAGGTCCGGAGGTTAAACCGCGAGACATAGAAAAAATAGTGGATTGTTGGTATAGTATCTATAAGAAGAATGCTTTAGTAAATGCAAAAACTACTTTCACCATTCCCCTTAAATCATGATAGAGGGAATGGTGAAAGTAATTTCTATTGCCAGAGGTTGTTATAATAGTTAAATGCTGCTGAAAACCGATTTGCTTATAGTTATGGAAGAAATTCTCTAATTGCATACCACACCATTCAATTGTAGTATGTCATTTTATACTTGATAAAAACGCTGTATTGTATTATAATATATCATCAAGAGATAATAAGGAGTTACATATGTCTTATATGAAAAACGAACAGGATATTCGCTCTCAGGGCGTTTATTATAGTGCTGGACTCAGGAGTTACCTAACTAAAGTATACAATTATATGGCTTTAGCTTTAGGTGTTACAGGGCTTGTTGCGTTTTTAACAGTGTTTTCTGGTCTTTTCCAGGTGATTTATTCCAATCCTGTTCTATCGCTTGTGGTAATGCTATCTCCAGTTGCATTGGTGTTTTATATGTCTTTTAGGCTTCAACACCTAAGTGCTCAGTCAACACTTACTGTATTTTTTCTATTCTCAGTTTTAATGGGAATTTCTTTATCTCATATTTTTATAATTTATACTGCAGAAAATATAGCGAGAGCATTTTTCATTACATCGATCATGTTTGGTTCTATGGCTTTATATGGTAATACTACAAAAAAAGATCTTACCAGCATGGGTTCTTTTTTGATTATGGGAATCTGGGGGTTAATCATTGCATCTATAGTTAATCTGTTTCTTGGAAGCAGTCCTCTCTATTTTGCAATATCGTTTGTATCAGTGATAGTGTTTACTTTAATGACCGCATACGATGCTCAGAGAATCAAAGATGTTTATTATAGATATAATGATGGCTCAGAAGTTGCAACTACTAAGCTGGCAATACTTGGTGCAACTAATCTTTACTTTGACTTCATCAATATATTCCTCAATTTACTCAGGTTACTTAACTTGTTCAACAATAAGGATTAGATGATTTCCTTTTTAAGGGGAAACAATAAAAGTTCTATAGTTTTCCTCCTAATATCTTTAGTGGTATTGATGCTGTGTCTTGCATATGCTTCAGTACCGTTGTATAGCATCTTTTGTAAAGCTACTGGATATGGTGGCACAACGAGAAAAGTAACTAATGCAACAATAAATGCAACTGACCAAAAAATCAGGGTTCACCTTAATGCTGATATAATATCAGGTCTGCCTTGGGAATTTAAATCAGAAACTAACTACATCGATACAAATATAGGGCAACAAAGTTTAGTATTTTATTATGCAAAAAATTTATCTGATCAGCCTTCTTTTGGAATGGCAGTGTATAATGTCACACCTTTTAAAGCAGGTAAATATTTCAATAAAGTTGCATGCTTTTGTTTTGAAGAGCAAATGCTGCTACCAAAACAAAAAGCGGCTATGCCCGTATCCTTTTACGTAGACCCTGAAATAATGCGTGACAATAGTACAAAAGATTTAAGTGAAATAACACTATCATATACGTTTTTTAAGCTTAAATAACAAACCTTTTCCTATTGTAATCCGAACAAGGTTGTACGATACATCTATTGAATTGAGCAGGAGCTCTTATTTGCTTTTTGCACACTGACTACTTGTGTTTCAGTGTTCGTTGTTGCTAATTCCCATCCTTCATTATTTGCTTCACAAGCATTCCAACATTGAGCCAACTCCTTATTATTTTTTACAGAATCTGGTATTTCTATGTTGGGATTTTTTTCTAATGTATGCTTAATTAGAATCTCACAGCAATTTTTGCGTTCAATTGACTTATCCTTACAATATAATTCAGCAACACACTCTAAAGCAGTGTTTCCATTGTAGTTTTCATCTGGGCTATCATTCACTCCCGCTTTTATGAGAGCCTTTAATATGTCCGGAGAATGGGTCAAAACACAGGTATGTAAATATCCTTTTTCGTTTTGCACATTAGCTCCTGCTTTTATTAAAACTTGCGCTAGATTTGTTAAAGTGTACGGTTTATAGTTAATGGCGATGGAAAAAAGACTATCTATTGGAAAGCCATCATAATCTTTCAAGTCAAATCTGTGATTAATATCAAATCCTTTTTTTCCCAAGAAGTATATAAATATTTACAATAGTCTCCTTTTTTATCTGATTTTTGCATTTTACATTTTAACCTTTCTTTTATTTTTATTATTGGTATCTAAATCGTCATCTTCATCCACTTCACACAACACATTGAATAAAACACCATAAAGCCAAGTTTCTCTGTTTGTCATAATTTGTGCCTCAAAACTATTAACAATACGCTTATGTAGTGTATAAACTCTAAATAACATTTTGCAAAATATTAATTGCTAGATAACATAATTAAAGTTTTTGTCTTACATTTATCATGGTTAGAGCTATACAAATTAAAAAAACTGGGGGGCCAGAAGTATTAGAATTTGTAGATAAGAGCATAGGTGAGCCAAAAGATGAGGAAGTCTTAATACGTCATACAACTATCGGCTTAAATCGTTATGATTTAGAACACAGAAAAGGTACACGCAAAATTAAAGATCTGCCATCAGTACTTGGAGTAGAGGCAGTAGGAGTTGTTGAAAAGCTTGGTAAAAAAATTAGTGATGGACTTAAGGTTGGAGATAGAGTTGGATATTGCACAGCTCTTCCAGGGGCATATTGTGAAAAGCGCATTGTACACCAGAAATATTTGATAAAAATTCCGAATGATATACCTGATGAAGTTGCTGCTGCAGTATTGTTTAAAGGTATGACAGCTCACTATTTAGTTAATCAATCTTATAAAATCAGGCCTGGTGCTTTTGTACTAGTTCATGGAGCTAATGGTGGTTTGGGGCAAATAATATGCCAATGGGCAAAGGATAAAAAAGGTATAGTGATAGGTTCTATAAGCTCTGACGAAAAAATGAAGATAGCTTTACAAAATGGCTGCACATACGCAATAAACTACAATGATAAAGATTTCGTTTCTAAAATCATGGAGATTACGAAAAATAGAGGAGTAGGTGCAGTGTATGACCCTATAGGTTACGCTACAAGCAAGCTCTCTTTTGAATCTTTGGGTAAGTTTGGCATATATGTTTCCTATGGGCAGATATCAGGTAATGCTCCTATTAATTTCTCTTTACTTAGTTCGCGTTCGTTATTTGCAGCTGGAACTTCGATATATCACTATAAGCATGATAAATTTACATTAGTGCTTACTGCAATGGAAATATTCGAGATGATAAGAAAAAAACTTTTAATCGTACGAATTAATAAAAAATATAAATTTGATGAAATAATAGGGGCTCATCGTGACATGGAAAATAGAAAAATAAGTGGGCTAAATATCATCAAAGTTTCTTAAAATAAATTAGTAACCTAAAATAATTATTCATTAAGTCATATCAACAAGAATTTCATATGGTTAATTCTCTTTTTGGGAAAGTTAAAAGCATACAGCTGAACTGACTGAGATTTTTACCGGACTAGTTTGAAAAACTTGTCATTCTGCTACTCGTTAGTGGCGTGGTAATGCGATGTTTTATCTATAGATATTATGTTCACAGTAGTTTCAAAAGAAGCTGAGTAAATAAGTTATATTTCAAATTAGATTTGGTGTCACATCTAACATTATAAGTATTATCACTTTAATAGTATATGGAGCTGTTATTTTTCTTTTAAATGAATGCTTTTTTCTGTTTTACAATAGTTTTAGAGTTGAGGTTATAGTACTTAGAAAGTTTACATTGCTTTATGAATTGTCTCTGTTGTTCTGATATATCCAGTAATCATAAGTTCTCCTTTAATGGCATTTTGTTCTCATGTTTTATATACCATTACACTCTGGGACCATACATATAAGGCTAAAGTTTGCTGAAAGTCAATTAAAATTACTTAATAAATTGACTATATAAACTAAAAATGCTAGTATTATATTATTAATTTTAAGTAAAGGTACATACTATGAGCTATACAAGAGAACAGTTAAAAGAGGCGAGGCAAGCAAAAAGTAACCTAGAAAAGAAATTTGAATCAAAACTAGAACTAGCAGCAGGCACAATAGTGATACTAACAATAGCACTAGGAATGGGCGCTGTTACTGGGGCTCTTGCAGGTTTAGCTCTAAGTTATGTTAACTTGCCACCTCTCATTGCAGGTGGAATCATTGGTTCTGCAATGTTATTAGTAGGCTTAATCAAGGCTTGTTTTTTCTCAAAAACTACAAATCTCAACGATATACCAGAAGGCATGTCCAAAGAACATGAACAAATTTTGAGAGAATATAGCAACAGCGCTGAATATAAAATTAAAAATTATGCAAATACTATCAGTATTATTGGTGTTTTTTTTGGAGTTGGAGCAGGACTAGTTGCTCTTGGTTTTACATCACCCGCAGCTATAGGTGCTTTAACTTTTGTAGTGAGTGTGATTGCTTGTATTCCTTTAAGTTTCTTAATTGATAAAGCAATTGAGTGCTTTTTTCCAGAAGGAAATAGACAGCCAGGTAGTTCCGTTGATGGGGAGATATACAAAGGAAATAAACAGCCAGGTAGCTCAGTTGATAGTGATGTGAAAATTGTTGATGGGGATGTGTGCAGGAGAGTATTTTAAGAGACGATAGATAGAAGTTTTTGAAGAGGATTTAGCCCATTTTTTTGTGTTAAGTATAATTGAATTATCAGCTTAATTCCTAATCCTGCATAGCTAGTTGATTTTCCCATCCAAGAATCATTTTATTAGCTTGCCTCAATGTTTCAATAGAAGGCAAATCTTCTGTGCTGAGTGGTAGGCGGACAGTTTTGTGTTCTATGAGCCCAATGTCATGCAAAAGTGCTTTAGTAGGTATTGGATTGCTGGCAGTAAATAGAGCTTTGCAAGCTTGTTGCCAACTGTCTGCTTGAGGGTTCTTGCCGCTCATGCATTGCTTAACATATTCATGTACTACACTTGGCCAAACATTGGCAGCAACAGAAACCAGACCAGCCGCACCCTTAGCAGCCATATCAAATATTATATTATCGTCCCCACAAAACACCTCAATATTTGGTGCAACTTTCTTATACTGAGTTAAAGTATCAACGGTGCCACTTGAATCTTTGATAGCCCAAAATTTTTCGTGGCTGGATAAGTTGCGTACAGTTTCAGCGTGAAGACTCACTCCTGCTCTTGATGGAATATTGTAAAGCATGGCTGGCACATGTGCTTTTTCAAGCAGCTTTTCAAACCATAAAGTTTGCCCCATGATTCCAGGCTTTGCATAAATGGGAGTTGTCATTAGATAGCCATGAATAGGCATACCCTTGCAAAAATCAAGCCATTCAAGAGTCTGATATAGATTCACTCCTGGTACACCAATTATAATTTTCGTATTTAATTTTAGCTCACATACAAATTCAACTAATGTGCGCTTTTCAGAATCAGTAAGTGATAAGCTTTCACCTGTGCTACCTAGCAACACTACACCATTTTCAGCTTCAGCTTGCATTGTTAGTAAACGCTGCAAGCTTTGGTAATCTATACTATCTCCACTGCAATTAAAAGGAGTAACACAAGCAGTCCATAAAAATGTAGATTTCAATTGAAGTTATTAAAATGGTATTTCATCATCGATTAGTTCGTCTTTTATATCGTTGTCAAAACTTCCGTGTTTATCTTTTTGTTCTGTTTCATTTTGTTTGTATTCACTTGGCTTGTAATCAGAGTTTGACATACTGTTTCGTGAATCTAAAAGGGTAAGGGCACTATTAAAGTTATATAGCACCACCTCTGTCGTATACCTTTCGCTACCATTTTGGTCAGTCCATTTTCTAGTTCTCAGAGAACCTTCAACGTAAACTTTACTACCTTTGCGCGCAAAATCCTTAACAATTTTTACTAATCCTTCACTAAAAATTACAATATTATGCCATTCTGTCTTTTCAGAGCGCGTACCAGAAAATTTGTCAGTCCAACTTTCAGATGTGGCTATCGAAAAACTTGCCATCTCTTTTCCATTTTGTGTAGTCCTAATTTCAGGATCTTTTCCTAGATTACCAACTAATATGACTTTATTTATAGTACCACTAGACATAATTATGCTTTAAAATAAATCTCTTTATTATCTTATGTGAGAGTATTATTGTCAAATTTAATTAAAAACGCGCTTGGAGGGATTCGAACCCGCGACCTTTGCCTCCGGAGGGCAACGCTCTATCCAACTGAGCTACAAGCGCAGATGTATTAGATTATTTAATAGATAAACTATCTAAATCAAATTTTTGTTCTGGATAAAGCGTAAACATAATACCTCCATGTCCAAAATGTACATTTTTAGAATTGCTTATCCGTTCTTTTGTTATCTTTTGGTTTACAGCCCATGAAAAAGTTACATAATTTTCAGTTACTGAGTGCACTTTTAAATCCTTAGTATTTATAAACAACTTTCCATTTACCCATATTTTCCATGTATCGGGGGAAAAGTATAAAATTGAATCTAAACTGACTACTTTACAATTGAAATTTTCTTCCTCTGTAACTCCTGAAGACTGTAAGTTAAACTTTTCCATCTCACTAACTATTCTATTAACCTGCTCTTCATCAAAAAAAATGCTTTTTATGCTACCATATTGCGATAAAGTACTCTCTGCTGCCTCTTTTATTATATCGTCTCGATCTATATAATAATTGTTGATAAAAAAACACTCCTTCGCACGCAAATTTGCTATATCAATGAAGTCATTTATTTCTTGATTTCCAACTTTTAAAATACTTTTTAAGTACTTCTTTTCTATAATCATTCCATCATTAGAATGATGACAGACCATTTCATCATTGCCTTGTCTTTCTATATATACACATAAATTTTCACTATTTAACCCTAATATTTTATGCTCAATAAAATCTTCATTACTAATATGCTGTTGGCAAGAATATTTTTTACAAATCCCTATATTTTCTACAAGATCTTCGCAATTGCAATATGCACTAACATTAAAAAACAGCAGCGTAAAAATAAAAAACAACTTTATATTCATCTACTTAATATGGTATACCAATCAAAAACTATACTAGCTCTCACTATCTCTATCATATTACCACTTAAAATCTGGTTTATAACTTTAGCATCTATATTTCTCTGCTTATTCAAGGTAAGAGATCTGATCATAACATAACCAGGAAGATTTGGAATAGACTGTAGAAATAAAAAAATATGCTTATCGCTAATTGAGCTTAAACTTAGAACCACTTCACTTCTTATTACTTTTGTATGTTCACTTTTATTGTGGAGTTCAGCTTCTTCAGGTATAGAAATTGATATTTCAGGTTCTAACATGTAGTGTTTTTTATATAGCTTGTTAAGCTCAAAATTTAAATTTGTAATGTATCTGCTACTATGTAAGTTTGAAGAAGAAATTCTTTTCCATAAATCTAGGTTTTTATTTAGAACGACTTCTTTCTTTTGAATTTCAATGATCTGTAAATTAATAGAGCGTATTTCCTCAGCTGCAGTTTGATTTTTATTATAAACCTTTTTGTTATAGATAATAAAACACGTTGATAACCCTATTAATACAATAGATAACAATAAGTAATATATGCACTGAATTGTAGCTTTTCTTTTTAGTTGAGAGATAGTCATCAATCTACATTGCCTCTCCTATTTCAACATCAATAGATAGATTTTTCTCTTTAGTAGTAGGTAAGCTAGAGATACTAATATCATGAGTACGGAAATTATCGTTTAAATTTTTCTGTAGTTTCTCGTATTGATAAGAAATGTCTTTACCAGATTGAAAATTAAACCTTAAAGTTGTGGTAATATAACTTTTTGCCTCATTATAATTCCACTCAAACGATTGAAGCTCTACACCTGGTACTTTTAACTTTTCTGCATACTTAATTTGTGTAAGGGGAGAGTACTCTATTTTTGATAAAATATTATTTATATTAATAAAATCGTAAACTTCATCTATCTTTTTTACATTATAGATTTGGCTAAGTTTTATTAGTTTGTTATTTAAAGCACTCCGCGTTGCAGATAAATTATCAGCAACATTAAAATTTGAATACAAATTTTGCAAACAAAAGGCGTTAATTACAACTAAAACCAAGAGTAGGTATAGAAAAATTTGAGGAGAATTTAAATAAAGATAATTAAATAGATAAAATTCTTTAGTTTCTTTTGTGTTAAAAATATTTATTGGCTTATTCTTAAAGCTGTGAAACAAAATTGTAGTATCACAAAAGCTATCTTTTTCGCTTATAGCTAATTCTGCCCCCAATAGTTTACCCAGCTCATATGGAGTCAATATGTTCACACTATTCTCTGAAAAATTTATAACTGATAAACTAGATTTAATAGCTTCTGATACTATAATGCAGAGGTCGACAGGGTCATTTTTTTCAAATCCAAACTTAGTTAAAGATTGAATTGTATTTTTCACTTCCTGATATATTTCACCAGCAATGATTCCTGGTAAATTATCATTAGTAAATGGTATTAAACGTGTAAATATCATTTTGTTCTCTTTAAGAACCACTTGTCTATAGCCACCTGTTTTAGTTGCAGCAACTATAATTTTCCAGTTACTAGGATCTTTGTGTAGAATCTTTTTTGCTATACTGACTAGTTCTATAGGAAACATTAATATTCCTTTAAAGTTAGAGCCTATTTCAACAAACACGTCCAACCAATATTCTATTAAATGATTTGCTTTTGATGAAACAAATAGATACCACCAGTTTTGATTAAATTTATTCGGCTTTTCGACCAAGAGAATAGAATTTATATCGTTATTATGAGCAAAATGCTCTACTTTTGTTTTTGCTGATAGATAAGCACTAATCCTATTTACTCTTGGGATAGACTGTAGCAAATAGTTCTGATCAGTGTGATTGAGAACCAGATATAAGGGTGCTTTTTTATCTGATGAAAGACATGAAATTAAGTCAGAAACAGCTTTATTATTTTTGTCCTTAGCAAAATATCTTTTATTTAAAGTATCATTTTTAAAATATAGTAACATTGTGCCTTCTTTTCCTATAGAAAGCATAAACTTACTTTTGGGTTTTGACCCAAACATATTAACAAAGTGTATACTCATCTAGAATTAAAAAGGTAATTTATTGAAATTCATTAAACATTAGATGACAATATTACTTATATTATAAGTTTTTGATAAAATTAGTAGTAATATTAACCCTTTTGTATGATGAAGGTTTTTTATATTTGTGCTAGACACAACTTAACCTGACAAACGAGGATTAATTATATCTCAGCTTGATATTTTATTCTCCAACAGACTGAAAATTGAATTGAGCTAAAGACTTGATTTGACGCACGTTGTTGCACATTACCATTTAGTATACTTGAACTGAACATTTTCAGTGAATCCATCTGGCATGACTGAAACTTTTGTATTCATATTTATTTTTAAGTAATTTACTAGCTCATCAACTAATATATCAGGAGCAGAAGCACCTGCAGTAATTCCTATTTTTTCTGCGCCCTGCAACCAATTTTTGTTCATACATTTATAATTATCAATCAAATAGGCTCTTTTTCCTGTGGAAATGCACAGGTCTAATAAACGGTTTGAATTTGAACTGTTTTTGCTTCCTACAATTAACACTACGTCTGTAATTTTAGCCAATTTTTTAACAGCGTTCTGCCTATTTTGTGTTGCATAGCATATATCTTTTAAGTCGGGGCCTGTAATGCTTGGAAATCTGAGCTTCAGTGTAGCAATAATTTCTTTGGTATCGTCAATACTTAACGTGGTTTGTGTTACATAAGATAAATTATCTGGATCTTTGATTTGTAAATTGTATACGTCTTGCATAGTTTGCACTAGAGATATAGGATTACTTACTCTTCCTATAATTCCTTTAACTTCTGGATGATTTTCATGTCCAATTAGAATTAATTCTTTACCACTATCCTCATACCTTTTTGCCTCTTTATGTACTTTGCTAACTAATGGACATGTTGCATCAATCACTTGAACACCCTTTCTTTTTGCCTCATCCTCTATACTTTTCGACACTCCATGTGCGCTAAAGATCAATATTCCTCTATTGTCTTTAATGTCTTCTATGCTGCTTACAAAAACCACTCCTTGTTTCTTGAAGTCCTCTACTATATACTTATTATGAACGATTTCGTGTAGTACATAAACTTGGCGTTCATTTTTGTATTTCTCTAAAGTGATTGCTAATATGTCTACAGCTCTTTTAACACCTGCACAGAAACCGCGTGGTTCAGCTAAGATAATCTCCATTTTTTAAGTAAGTATGTAAACATTGCTAAAAAGTAAGCTCCGCTCACTATGTTTCATATCATGACTGCTTTACTATAATTTCAAATTTATCATTACCAAGATTCTTATTAATATACCAGGAACCGTCATCTTTAATTACAAATTCGGGACTCTTGAGGTCTCTTTTTATTGTCTTTCCATCTTGGCCATCCATAGCAATATGGATATCGAATGTAACGATGTCTAGATTTACCATGGCTTTTTTCCCATTGTCTGAATTTAGACTAAACTTGCCCAACATGACATCATTAATACTCACTTCTCCTGCATAAGTATCACACTGACCATCTACACAACACTCACTTTCAATATAAAAAAGGTCTGACATATTTACATCTATAAAAAAAAGAACTAAACTTACATACTAAATATAGCTTACCATTAATAAGCAATTACAGATTACTTTGGCTACAACAATAATGCAACTGACATAATTAATTGTATAAGAAACTACACTTTAGAGAAATGGTTGTTTGGTTTTTTTATTAATTTTTTTCACCATACTGTCAATCATGTGTTTTATTCCTTGATATACAGAGTGTGTACTTTCGTCACTACGCATATAAGCAGAGCAGGAAAATATATTATGCTTTTCGTCTTCTATTGATAGCTTTGTATCGCATGTTATATGTTCGCCGCCGAGCTTCTCTATCAACTGGTCTTTGTCGTCTCCTATAGTTACCTTAATCTTACTTTCTTCTTTACCTATCTTGCTACTTAAAATTAAAACAATAATGGCTGGAGATATACATATAGTTCCTATTGGCTTTTTTGCAACAAAGAACTCTGAGACTAATCTTTCAAACTCAGGCATTACTGTTTTATTTTCAGCTAAGTCAGATAAATTTTTCGCAACTCCATATCCACCAGGTACGACTAGCATGTCAAAATTTTCAGCTTTAGCTTCTCTTAGGTCATATATCTCACCTCTTGCGATTCTTGCTGCTTCTACAAGTACATTCCTTTTTTCTTTTACCGCCTCTTTTGTTTTGTGATCCATAACTTGTGTGATATTGATATCAGGTGCAAAACATTTAACATCCACTTCCTGCTGATCAAGCACAAGCAAACTTAAAACCGCTTCTCTCACCTCTGTGCCATCGAGGTGGCCGCATCCTGATAAAACCACAGCGGCTCTTAATTTTTTCTCACCCATAAAATACCTTGATTTCATATAATCTAGGTATTGTAATACAAATTCCATATTTGGAAAGGAGTAATTATTTTATGTCAATTATAATATAATTAATAATTAGTATATATAATTAGGCATATTTATAATTGATGGGAATTGAATATGGTACAAGGTGGTGCAGCAAACTCAGCTATTTCCGAGAAGTTAATTGAAAGTGTAGCGGAATATATTATTGGAAAAGAGGATTTGTTACAAGAATTGGATAGTCTACTAATAATAGATGGCTTTGAAAAGAAAGGTGAAACTTCTGACAAATCAGATATCAGTGAATTTCTGATGAACAAACCAGTTGTTATTGAGGGTGTAATGAGTCTTATGTTCAAGAATTTTGAGAAGAACAAAGTTGAATTAGAAAAATTTATAAAACTAGCAGATAAAACAGAAGGCATGGAGAAAGAGCTTGAAGCTTTAGGTAACCAACTGTTAGCTCAGGGGGTAATAAGTGGAGCAGCAGTGACAACACTAACAGGTGCACTAGCAGGTTTATTAACAGTAGGAGGAGTGACTGGTGCATTAATTGTTGGCGGAGCAGCATTAGTAGGGTTTGTAGCACTAGTTGCTATAGCTGCTATTGGTTATGCTATATATCAGCATAGAGGTGAGATAAAAGAAGGAGCGATGAAAGCAGGAAAAGAAGTGAAAAGTTTTGTGAAAGATGTGATCGATAAATTACCTACGATTCAACCAAGAGAGAATAATTTTGATAGATTACGTAGTGAATTGCTTGCAGCTATTGCAGACAATACTAAGTTAAAAGCAGGGCAAAGCATTGAAGACGCTAATAATCAGAACAAGATAGTAGAAATGCTTCGAAATCAAGAGCAACTAGCAGCCATAGGACAGTTAATAGGGGAAAATAAGGCTGTTCTTTTGAGCAATCTCATGAGCAAGGGTACTAGTACTCATGAGGAAGATATGGAGAAACTTGTAGGTTTTATGAGTGAATTTCAACCTGCAATTATGGCCATTGGTGATAATGACATAGAGAAGGTAAGAGAAAAAGTTAATGAGAAAGTTAAAGAAATGAAGCCAAGTCCTGAAGTGAAGAATCCAAGTTCTGAACAAGTTGATGGAAACAAAATGAAAAAATAGAATTGATGCATTTGGGGAGCGTTTTAATGTATCTGTCTATCTTATTTTGCCACCCTGCTAAGCGGACACAAAAAATTACTTCCGCATATTTTAAATCTCATTATAATTACAAATAGAGATATTTTAAGAGCTCAAAATCTATCTTTAGTCTGCAGACTTTTTAATCAAACTTATTAAAAATGTATTCTTCAGTGTATATCTGTCGTATGTGCACTGCATTTTTTTCTAATCTTTTTTACAGGGGGATTTTATGTCCAGAATTCCAGATATTTGACCTTTACTTTAGCTAATAAAAACCAACTGGTACCTGCGGTTTTTATAGCTACGTTTCTCAAACAAGTTTCAAATGAATAGATTTCTTGCATAACTGGAATTTAAAAGTTGATGTCATTCTAGCGCGTGACACTAGAATCCAGTCCTTTTGTGCAAAAAACGTTGTAAAGTAACTTAGTTGGATCCCAGTGTCAGCTACTCTGATGACAAGACAGGTTTCAATATTTGCATGCATCTAAACAGATAAGCAATTACTATCAGAAAGAGGTAGACTATGCTACTCCTTTCTATCCGTTTTCTTGAGCAACCTGCTTTCAAGTCTAACACACATCTCAGTAATTATAATATCCAATTTTTGATCGTGTTTTTCCACAGGTAAATTTTTACAATATTGCTTCTCATAGGCTACACCTATAAATATTTTTCCAAGTGGCCGTAATTTTTTTATCATTTCATCATACCAACCACCGCCAAAACCTAACCTATTAAAATGATCATCAAAAGCAATAACAGGAGTAATGATTGTATCGGGGATTATATCTTCATCTGCTTTATTCCATTCCTCAAATTTTAATAACTTGTTTTTATTAGGGACTGCTACTTTATAATCTAAATCGAGTAAACGATGCATCAAAGGCACAACATTAATTTCTCCGTCTGTTGGAATGTACGCTGCTATTGTTTTACCTTTAACGTAGCTTAAGTTCTGATTAAAGAGATTAATAAGGGAACTTGCTGCATAACTGGAATAACTTTCATCAACATCTTTTCTTATGGTTCTATATTGCTTCCTTAGTTCCTCTTTGTGCTGTTTAGTGTCTTTGAACATGTTCTATCCATTTTGCAGTGAGCTTTTCTTGTAAACTATTTTGCTTCAAGCGCTCACTTAAAAAATCAAAGTCAACAAGCTCCATATCCTGGTCTTGATTACTGCAACTATAAACAAAACTTATTTCTCCTGTTTCCTTATTTATGTGTTGCTGAATACATTGAGCGCAGATTTCTTTCATCATGCACTGCATAGGAGAGTTAACTGATGATATTGCTATGTGTTTTGGTTTTAGATATGGCTTTAAAATTGTTTTTCTAGCTTCATTTATAGCTTTCATCATTTTATCAGAACCAATAGTGATGATTTTATCTATAGTGTTTAAACTAATAGTAATTTTACCTAACTTTCCTTGCTGATATGAGATTATTGCATCAACTATATTACCATGAAAGGATTTATCCTGTTCTCTGCTTGTTTCTATCAATCCTTCTTCACATGCCCAAATTACTGCACTTGATGCACGTTCTATCAGTGCTCGTTTAAATACATCACTTAATTTTTTATAGCCAGCGAAATATAAAACCTTATGATTGTTTTCAAGACATGCCTTCCCTATCGAAAATAACACTGCATTTCCAACTCCACCGCCAATGAGCATTATATTCTTCATAAACTTTTTATGGAGTAGAAAACCTCTCTAACTTCAATTAAACTGATAACTAACAGCTGCATTTTTACGCATATTATCCAATAACAGGTTGCTTTGTATCATAATCTTTTGTTGATACATTTCCTGTTTGATTGCTTCTATATCCATTGCATTATTTTTGATATCACATAACATCATCAACTTTGCAGTGCTATTTTCTCTTAATTCTACTATTTCATTCATATTTGTTTTACTAAATAAAATCTGTAAATCAGGATTTAAATTTCGCATTTTTATTTCAAACTCTTTTACGCTTGGCAACTTGAAATCATCTGCTAACTTGTCAAAATTTAAACAACTGACCTTTTGCTCCTTAAAACTAGAGAGTAAACTTTCTGAACCTTCAACTACAACCTGTTTCAGTTTTAAAGTACTTTTCAGCAGTGTATGATCGAGCTGTACCTTATCTATGACTTTTATAACAGAGTAACCTTCGCTTAAACTAACCGGACCTGCTACATCACTGATTTCTAATCTTTCCAAAACGTCCTTGAGAGTACCTTTTAGCTGACTTAAATTAACTGTTGCTTTGCGCATCTTTATTGAAGATTCTGGATTATTACTGGTACGTAATTTTTTTACTAAGTCTTCAGCTATCTTCTGATCGGGAATTATGAACTCCTGAAACGTAATAAGGTAATCAGACTTCTCTTTTTGCTTTCTTGCATCATCCACTTCTTGATCGCTGATATTAATAAGCGGTACAACTCCTACTTCAATAATCTTGTTCCACAGCAGCTGACACTTTATTTGTTTTTTTAGGGTATTGAGATCTATATTATGCTTTTTTACGTATTGATCAACTTCATCAGCCTTAAGTTTTAAACTTTGAGTTAAGAATAACGTGACAGCATTATTTAACTCCTCGTTACTCAATTCTATATTCATCTTCTGTGCTTCGCTGACAATGATAATTTCGTCTATTAACTGTCTTAGAATTTGAGATTTTACCTCTTTTTGATTAATCTTCTGAGTGCCAAGCAATGAATTTATGAAGTTTATACGTCTTTCGATATCTAAATTTGAAATTGGCTCACCATTTACATCTGCAACAATTTCAATCTCAGTTGCAAGTAACCTAAGCGGCAGCATTATTAATATCAAAATTAGTATTTTATGCATATAAAATTATTTAGCTAATAACTAATTCTATAATAAATACTGAATAAACGCTAGCTAACTTTTTAATAATTAAAAAAGAGGGTGAAATTACTGTAATGAATACCTAAACAATAATATACGGAAGGAGAGGGATTCGAACCCTCGATACGACTTTTCAATCGTATAACGGTTTAGCAAACCGCCGCCTTCAGCCGCTCGGCCACCCTTCCAAATTATTACTATAATATCAAGACCTTTACTGCCTGTCTAATGCTTTTAATTGCAATATTTGTATCTGTCCAGATGCATGCAAATATTGAAACCTGTCTTGTCATCAGAGTAGCTGACACTGGGATCCAACCAAGTTACTTTACAACGTTTTTTGTGCGAAAGGACTGGATCCCAGTGGGCTTTGTTGCATCGCTACCTATGAAAGGCTAACTATACAAGCAACTTATTGAAAATCTTATTTTTTTGCAGTCAATCTGATCAAATTTAAGAATAGTAATTTATTGTTTGTATTAGTAAATTTAATTCTACTTAAAATAGCTAAAGCATTGAAATTCTTGAATTTTAGCTAGATTAGTGAATGGTAGTAAAATTTCTTTTACTCAAATTTAGATATTCACTGACCGTCCTTACTATAAATGCTAGAATAATAAGCTACTGATATTCTTCATCTTTTTTATCTTTAATCCGCCGTAGATAGCGATGCAACAAAGCCATCCCAGTGTCAAGCACTGGGATGACACCATTTGTTGTAAACTCACTTTTACTCTATGGTTATACTACCTTACCGCTATCCTGAACGGATACCAATATTTACCCATTAAAAACAACAACATTTTTCCGAATAACTGTAATTTAAGGCTAAATCAACGCAAACTAATTTCTACTTTTTTCAATGATTTCTTTTGCTTTTTCCACATTAGCCCATTCTCCAACTGTCACCGTTTTTCCCTTTTCTAAATCTTTATAATGAGAAAAGAAATGAGCTATTTTATCTAGTAAGTTTTTAGATAAATCAGAATAGTTTTTTATATTGTCATAATAGCTATCAACACTGGAGATAGGTACAGCTAATATTTTTTCATCCTCTCCTTTCTCGTCTTTGGTAAGTAATGCACCTACTGGACGCACCGATATCAAAACTCCAGGCGCTAAAGGAAATTGAGTTAGCACCAAAACATCCGCAGGGTCACCATCACCTGCGCAGGTATTTGGTATAAACCCATAATTGCAAGGATAAGTCATTGAGGTAGACAAAAATCTGTCAACTTGTAACAACCCAAGCTCTTTATTAAATTCATACTTTACAGGCTCAGCATTTGCACTTATTTCAATTACTACATTTATTTCATCTGGTTTTGTTGTTACTTTGCTTAAATCCATGGATTACCTCGTTATTCAAGAGAAGATATTATATAGCATACACTTTAAAAGTGCTACATTTATCATTCATAAGTAGAGATTCATGATTGAATAGGACCATTTGCAAAACTGTTAATAGTTGTATCATTGATCGTTGAATGTGGCGGTTCTTGAGGTGATTTTAGTAGTTGAAATAAAGCATATACTATTACGATAGTAAGTACTGCAGCAACTATGAAATTGATGAGATTATTTTGTGGCAAAATATTTGTTATTGAGTTGAATAACTTTTGCTCCATAAAGAAATAATCAGCAGTATATAATCCAATAGACAATATAAACATACCTAAAGCTAATTTACAAAATGTGTTTTATGATTTTTGTTTTTTTTGTTACTGATACTAGAGTTTAGTCTGCATTCACTTTGTGGCACTGAGTAATACGTATTCTCAGGGTTTGTTACTAATTGTTCAAATGCATCACTATTTTGGTTTTTTAGTAGTTGCTCTAGAGTACGTTTGATATTTTTAGGATATAGAGAATCTTGACTGTCTTGCTCTCTTGCAGCTGTAAATGTCCCGTTCAATTCACTTATACCTCTATAATTAAGTGTATACTTGGTGAATCCATTTCTATACGGTAACTCAATTTTTCTTAATACCTTTATTAACTGTAAGATGTAACTGTAATACAGTGGTGTGTTGATTACTCTAGCTTTCTCATTAATATATTGATTGAGTGATAAAATATCTCCATTTCCAGTACATGTAGAAAATATACCATAACTAGAAAATAGTAATGCTATGTCTTTATCTATTTTTATACTGTGAATCGAGTAATAATGATTTATTACCTCTTTACATAAGCTAAACTCTTTATCAAATTCATTTGCATAGCTTATTTTGAGTAACTTTTTAATATTATTGAGTACTTGTTTCTCAAAGTCATCATTATTGTTAAATAGAGCTTCACCTTTCGGATTTGCTAGAATATTAAAAAGCTTTAGTTTTTTTTGATCTTCTGTCAATTCTACTTGATCTACAATTTCCCTTAGCAGTTTCTTCGAAGTGTCACAAAGAGTAGGTATTTTTTTACTTTCAACTGCAGCATATATTTTATCAATTACTTCTTGAGTATTGAACTGAGCATTTTCTGCAAGAACTCTATAAGCTTGAACATAAATTAAAAACAATCCTTGTAGACTAAATTTTAAGTTAAAATATTTATCTAATGGCTCTTGTTCTTTTTTATTAATGAATTCGAATAGACCTATATGATTTCTGTAATCCATGCAATGATGTAAGTCAGCATGTTGAAAACTGCCCAAACGAATAAATGCGGCTTCTAGTAAATTGCCCTTACCAACAATTTTTATTAACTCTTCAACTTCTTTAACCATCCCTCTAGTCCACAATATAATAATTATCTTTATAGTATAAAGAATATAGGATAAAACAGCAATAAATTTTATTGTATGTTTACATTCTGCATTAAAAAATTAAACCACCAAGTTAGGAGCATATCCAACCTCCACCTATAACTTGTTCGCCCTTATATGCTACACAGGCTTGACCTGGACTGATGCCAAAGTAATCGTCGTTTAAAATTACACAGGCTTTGTTCTTTTCGTCAGTTGAATATATTGTCGCTAAGCTTCCTGCATGTGATGACCTAAGCTTCACAGTTACTTCCATGCCTTCTTTTGGTTGTTCTAACCAATTTAACTCTTTGACCAATATCTTTTTTTGCATTAGAGCATTGATCGGGCCTACTACAACTTCATTATTTTCTGTATTAATTTTTATCACGTAAAGAGGCTCATTGTGTGCGATGCAGAGGCCTCTTCTCTGTCCCACTGTAAAATTTACTATGCCGCTGTGCTCACCTAGCACTTTTCCATGAATATCTACTATTTTACCTTTCTGCACAGATTGTGGAGCTAATTTAGCTATTGTTTTACTATAGCTTTCGGAAACAAAGCATATATCTTGACTATCCGGCTTTTCAGAAATTTGTAAGCCAAAATACTTTGCTAATTTTCTTATATCACTTTTATAGAACCCACCTAATGGAAATCGCAAAAGCTTTAACTGCTCCTCAGTAGTTGCAAACAAAAAATAACTTTGATCTTTACTTTTATCAATACTTCTGCACAACTTTACCTCACCATTTTCTTCTAATCTTCTTACGTAATGTCCTGTTACGAGCACATCCGCACCAAGATTTTTTGTAACTTGCAATAGATCGCGAAATTTTACTGTTTGGTTACACCTTACGCACGGTATGGGAGTTTCTCCACGCATATAGGTATTTGCAAAATCCTCTATTACTTCCTTTTTGAATATTTCCTCGTAGTTTAAAATATAGTGGGGAAAGCCAACACTTTCAGCCACGTATTTGGCATCATAAATATCCTGTCCAGCGCAGCATGCACCCTTTCTCGCATTACCATCACTGCCATAGAGCTGAAGAGTCACACCTATCACTTCGTACCCAAGGTTATACAGCAGTGCTGCAGCAACGGAGCTATCAACTCCCCCGGACATTGCAACAATAGCCTTAGTTTGATGCGGAGCTTTATCTTTTAATAAAGGTTCAATTTCAAATTCTTTTAGCATATAATTTATAAACACAAACCTGTGTCAAGCACTGGAATCCAGTTTCTATTACACAATTTCATCGAAACAGCATACTTATTTGTAGTCAAGTTCCAGTGTCAAGCGCTGGGATGACACCCCTTCCTGCTGGAAGTTGCCTTTAAATTACTTGGTGCGTGACACTGGGATCTCATTTATATTACATAATTCCATCAAAACAATTCGATCTTCAAAAACAATTTAATCTTGCTTGAATAAAACATGGCCAAAATAGTCCATGTTTTCAAGTACTTTTCCGCTACCCAGGGCAACACAACAAAGTGGATCATCTGCAACACGAACTGGTAATTTTGTTGTTTCACTAATAACTTTACTCAAGTTGCGCAATAACCCACCTCCACCAGATAAAATTATTCCTCTATCAACTATATCAGAAGAAAGTTCGGGTGGAGTACTCTCCAGTGCAGTTCTAATAGCAGAAATTATCTGATGTACAGGCTCTATTAGGCTCTCTGCAACTTGATATTCTGATAAAAGCATTTCTTTTGGCATACCACTCACTAAATCCCTGCCTTTAATTATCATTCCCTCTTTGTTGTTTTCAACTGGCAGACTGGCTGAACCGACGTTTTTCTTAATTTTTTCAGCAGTTGTTTCGCCAATCAATAACTTATGATTTTCACGAATGTATGACTTTATTGCCTCATCCATAATATCACCACCTACTCTGGCAGAACGTGAATAAACAATTCCACCTAAAGAAATAATTGCAACTTCAGTTGTACCACCTCCTATGTCAACAATCATAGAACCTTCAGGTTCGGTAACTGGAAGTCCAGCCCCAATTGCTGCAGCCATTGGTTCTTCAATTAAGAATACTTCATTTGCACCAGCACTTTCTGCTGCATCTTGTATAGCACGCCTTTCAACTGGGGTAGATCCAGATGGAACACATATGATAATATTAGGCTTATTAACAGTGAATCTTGTGTTTGCGCTGCGTATGAAATATTTTAACATTTCTTCCGCGCTTTTAAAATCAGCAATAACTCCGTCTTTCAAGGGCCTTATCGCTTCTATTTCTCCAGGTGTTTTTCCGAGCATCATCTTAGCTTTTTTGCCAAAAGCATAAGGAACGTAACTTCCTTTTTCTTTTACTCTTGCTACAACTGAGGGTTCATCAAGCACTATCCCCTGACTTTTCTGATAAACTAAAGTATTTGCAGTACCAAGATCTATAGCAATATCGCTAGCAAATAAACCTTTGAAAGTAAAAAAATTTCTGATTAAATTCTGAACAAAACTCATACACAACTCAAGAAAACCATTTATTGAGACAAATTATACTTTTCAGATAAGTAACTAGTGTAGCACTCAATATCTAAATCCCTACCTGTTACCTTTTTTAGCTGTTCCAAAAAGCCATAATTTGCACTATATACATTTTTAGAGAACCAATCGATAAGTAAACTGAAATCTCCTTTTACTATAGAATCTAAAAATTCGTAATGATTTTTCTTAATGAAAGAAAAAAACTGCACAGCAGCGATTAACGCTATGACTTTAATAGGAAAGTAGCCTATAACACCACTTATCCAATACTCATCTTGAAAATAAGTGTCTAGCTCATTTTTAGCTTTTACTGAAATCTTGTAATGCTTCATACCTTCCAACCATTTATCGTGTAGATCTTTAACTTCTAACGTACCATTTATTAGATCTTGTTCTAATTTAGTTCTTAGCATAATGTGAGCCAATAAACTAAATTCATCCGCATTCTTCAAAAAAGATGAAAGATTTACTTTATTGAAAATCAAATACAAATTTTCAACACTACTATTAATTTTGCCTTTTGTAGAAAGTTTCTCCTTTATGTGTGGTTGAATGAACTCAATAAATTCTCTGGATGTTCCAATGATCCTTTCCATGAATAACCCTTGAGTTTCATACATAATATGTTTTGTAATTGAGCTCTTTATAGAATTTTGCGCTAAACATTTTTGATGAATTGCATAACCAGTATGCCGTAAAAGTAAAAATAAACCATAACAAAGGTCAGATTCATCATAATCGATAGAATCGTAATAAGAAATGGAAATCTCATTTGGTGTAACACTCATTTGCTGTAAGAATAAGGAACCAAGTTCAATCTGTCTCTGAACCGTAACTTTTTGTATATTAGTAACCTTATCCTTCTTCTGCTTTTGAGTTACTTTCTCTACATTTTCACTAAAAAATTTACCTAGCTTAGGAAATATTTCCTTTATGTTCTTTTCTGTGATATTAGAGTCATAGTCAGCAAGCAATGACTCATAGTTTGAGCGCTTTAATTGCTGCGATTTTATAGAAGCTGCTTCACGAGTAAGCTTAATTAGGTTAGTAAAGCATTCTTTCAGCTTTTCTAAGTTACTAATTTCAGAATTAGTTAGCCTCCATAAGTTTTGGCATTCAATCTTAGCTTTGGACAAAGATTTTACTAAATCAACAGGAATAGCACTGCTGCTTTTGTGTATCCCCTCTATTAACTTTAGCTGCTGAATATTAGCACTCTTTTTATTCCTAAGAGCATTCGCTAATGATTCCTTTATTGCATCATGAGAGATAATTTCATGTCTGATTTCCTCTAGAAGACACATTTGTTCAACTTTGTCCTCTACATTCAATTGGCTTTTGCTTAGTAGTTTTAGTGTGTTTTCGATATTCCTTACCTTATGTAATACTTCCTCTAAAAACTTATAAGATCTCATTTTTATTCATTGCTTTGAAACATCTGCTTAATATCGTAATAGATTAATAATAAAGTTAAAAGTATATTTGCTTAAAGTACAATAAAAAATTGTATTTTTATTCTTTTATTGTACTTCATTGCTAAGAATTGAGCATCTTATCAGAAAATTAATTATAAGATTGTAAAGAAAACATTTAGTATTTTATTTCCCTTGACTCTATTCTAGTATAGAGGGATTATTAGTACTAAAATTAAAATTACGCACTATATTTTAAATTTATGGAGGTTTAGTGATGTGGAGTAGACTGATTATAATGTGTTGTTTTTGTTTACTGCTTACTGGTGTAAGTTCTTGCCCTAAAAAAGGAGTAAATACGACAAATAAAATGAATGCTGTTGTTAAGCAGATAGGTGATAAAAGAGTTTTCTTTGGTTATGATGAATCTAGTATCAGTGAAGTGAGTGCAGATGCATTACTTGACGTGATGGAAGTGTTACAAAATAATCCTGACGCAAAGGTCACTTTAACTGGTCATACTGACAATCGTGGTTCTCACGAGTATAATCTTGCACTAGGAGCTAGAAGAGCAGATGCAGCTAAAAAATTTATGGTCAGCTGTACACCTTATCTAGAAAATAGAATAAAAACTGCTTCTAAAGGTGAAACTGAGCCTTTGGTTAATGTAAAAGATGATTCTAGAAATTCTAAATATGAAAAAGAGCATGCTAAAAATCGTAGAGTGGAATTTTCATTTTCTGGAATAAAGAAGTAGTTTCTTGCATTAAAACCTGGATCCCAGTGGGCTTTGTTGCACCACTCAAGGAAAGAACAGGCAGTTACTGATGGAATTTGTTATAAAATAGATATTTAGCCGACAAAGGAAAAATATGCCAATAAGAATGAAAGTCAGTAACTGCAATGAATATAACAAATTTCTTCAAGAAAGGGGAAATGTTTTTCATTATATCAACGATGCCATTGAAAATTGGTACGAAAATAGTCCAAAAGTAGCAGGTGGCAACAATGTCTACAGCGACAAAGTAGTGATTCTAATTCACATAATAACCTATCTATTCAGGATTGGTCTTAGGCAAACAGTGGGATTTATAGAGAAATATCTTGAGCAAATAGGGAAAATTTTGCAAATTATCAGCTATTCGCAGGCTTCAAGAAGGTTTAAAAAGCTTAATATCAAAATCAACGACTGCAGAGTTGATAAGAACGATATGGAAGATATTGAAATTGCTATAGATAGTACAGGTATCAGCATCTACAATAATATTCCAGGCCATAGTAAGGCAAATGGTACAGATAGAAAGTATCGCCGCTATGAGCAAACAAGAAAGCTACATGTAATGCTAGAGATAGGTAGTAAAAAAGTTATAGCTGCAAAATACAGTAGTGGAGTTTATTCCGACCACTATGGAGCCTGTGATCTTATTGAAAGAGTGGATACCAAGTATAACATAAGCACGATATATGCAGATAGGGCATATAATCGAAAGAAGTTATACAAACTGTGCGATGAGCTTGACATAAAGACAAGGATTCCTCCGCAAAATAATGCAGTAGAGCATCCAAAGTTGGATTATATGAATGAGAGAAATTCTACAATCAAGCTCATAAAGTCATATGATGAAGATGGTATGAAGAGGTGGAAAAAAGAGATAAATTATTGGAAGAGATCTTATATAGAAAGTTTTTTCTCGCGACTGAAGCAAATATTTGGATTTAGTTTTAGGAATAAATCTGAGATTAATCGTGAGAAGGAACTGCTACTCAAGTGTTATTTGCTTAACAAATTTACTGAAATAGGCATGGCTAAGTTTGATATAGCTTCATGAATTTATTATACATTACCCACTATCCGAAGAGCTGTGCAACAAAGCCATCCCAGTGTCAAGCACTGGGATGACAAAAGAGAGCAATTACGCTGCTTGTTAGCGGGATCTATATATAACACAAATAAGTCGCTGTATGACGTGGAGACTATCTGGCCATCAAGAAACATAATGAAATTAGAGTTATTATTTCAAAATATAGTTAATAAGTTTGCTTTTCATGATAATCAAGTTGCGATTGCAGTATCAGGTGGTGTAGACAGTGTAGTTTTATTGCACTTAATGATTAATTGGGCAAAAAAAAATAAACCTTCACTTCCTATAGCATTAACAGTAAATCATGGGTTACGTTCAGAGTCTCAAAAAGAAGCTGATTTTGCTGTAAGCTATGCAAAAGAACTTGGGGCAAAGGAATCGCTCATGTTAAATTGGGAGAAGAAAAATATTAAAGGCAATATTCAGTTGCAGGCACGAAAAGCACGGTATAACTTATTAACAAAATGGTGTAAAAATAATAATGTTAAATATTTATTTGTTGCTCACCACAAAAATGATCAAGCAGAAACGTTCTTGTTGAGATTAGAGCGGGGTAGTGGCGTAGATGGATTATCATCAATGGATTACAAATCTTTCTTAAATGGTGTTTATATATTTAGGCCGTTGTTAAATTTTAGTCGTAGTGAAATAGAAAGGTATGCTAAGCTTCATCAGTTAAGATGGATCGAAGATAGAAGCAATTATGACTTAAAATACAGACGAACTTTATACCGTAACTTACTTAAAGCAAGTGATAATCAAGATGTTCTAACAGAGCGAATATGCCTTACAGCACTTCATATGAAAAGAGCTGCAAAAGCGTTGATGCACTACACACGCCTTGCATTTGATGATTGTGTTAATGTTCATGATTTTGGTTATATTGAAATTAAACTAAGTGAATTTTATCAATTGCCAGAGGAAATAGCCTTGAGGCTTCTTCTTTACTCTATAATGGCAATTGCCAGCAAACATTATAAACCAAGGTACAACAGCCTTATCGTAATATTTAATAAAATATTGCAAAAGGGTAGTAATGTTAACTGTACACTTTCTGGGTGCAAAATAAGAAAATATGGAGAAAATATCTTAATAATTAGAGAATCGTCAAAGATACAAGAAATTACTGTAAATTTGCCTATGTGCGAACCCATTACATGGGACAATAGATTTGGCTGTACAATACTTAGCAATCAGAAGTGTTCAGTAACTCTTGCTCCGCTAAAGAAAACACAAAAAATTCCTGAATTTCTAAAAGATTACAACTGCTGCCCTGAAGTTTTTTACTCTTTACCTGTAGTCCTAAAAGATGGAAAGATGTTTGCTTATCCATGTATGAAACATAATAGTAAGAGCACTAGTGATGGCGAGATTAAATATTTTATCGCTAGTATAATAAAGGAAAATTTGCTAAAGTTAACTAATATTTAATTAAGGGTTAGAATGAGTGGGACAAGATTTTTTAAATTTGTTTTATTATGTCTAACAATCGCTGCTTTTATTTATCTTATGTATGTTCTTTTTTTAAAAATTAAAGCTGCTGCGGCCACTATATCCTTCATGCCTATTATTATAACATCTGCTGTAGTGACATGTTCAGTAATATGCACTGCGGTTGTATTAGGTCTTGCTATTTGTTTTGCTATTTATTTAATGAAACCATCTAAAGTAATAGAAGGTGAGCAAGGTGAGCAAAAAGTAACACTTAATAATGTCATCTTATCAGATGAAATAAAAGAAGAGCTACGTATGATTTGTAATGATATATCACAAGAGAAGAAGGTAATGTTTGAAAAAGTTGGTTTTAAACCACCACAGGGTTACCTTTTATATGGTCCACCAGGAAATGGTAAAACACTTCTTGCTCGCGCTGTTGCAGGTGAAGCTAATATCTCATTTGAAAGTATTTCGGCCTCTGAGCTTGTTGGAGAGTATGTTGGTCAAGGTGTATATCATGTACGCAACTTTTTTAAAAGAGCAAAAAAGAATGCTCCTTGTATAATTTTTATAGATGAAATAGATTCCATAGGTGCAAAGCGCAATTCTATTGGTCATCACGTAAGTGAAAATTGCGCTAAAACTTTAAACCAACTATTGACCGAAATGGATGGTTTTAATTTTAACAAAGGTGTAATAGTAATTGCTGCAACTAATCGTCGTGAAGTTTTAGATGAAGCGCTTCTTAGGCCTGGCCGTTTTTCTAAGCATATCTATATTTCCCTACCAGAATTGGGCTCACGAGAAAAGATATTAGATCTTTATATGAAGAATGTGCCAGTTGGATCAGATCTAAACCTTAAAGAAATTGCAGAAAAAACTGAAGGCTATTCAGGCGCTGAGTTATCTAATTTAGTAAATGAGGCCAAGCATAATGCCGTAAGGCGTACTCAAGAGCAAAAAATAGAAGAACCTGTTGTTAGCATGGGTGATTTTACAAAAGCACTTGAAGAGTTTAATAGTACACATAAAAAATTCAAGAATAGAAAAGCGAGCAATACAGGTAATAATGTAATAAGTGCATTACTACAACCTGCTGTAGAAAATTATATGCAGCAGCATCTTACCAGTACATAACACATATACTTATTGCAGTGAAAAACAACTTTTTAAATTTGTAATTATTTTTCTAAAGTTTACTACTCTTTTCCAACAGTGAAAAAATGGAAAGGTGGTTGCTTATCCTGATGTAAATTATAACGAAAAAATACGGTGATGATAAGATTCGATTCATTATTAATAGCACGATAAAACAAAATTTGGTAAGCTTGATTAGTATTTAATTAGAAATGTAAATGAAAAAATTTTTAGAAGGCTTATTGATCTGGTTAGTGATTATTGTTCTTATTTCAGTTGCTTATATTCAATTTAGCGGAAGTATAGGTAAGAGTAAAACAACCATACCTTTTTCAGAATTTTTAACTAGACTAGAAGATAATGATATAGAAAATATTACAATAAGAAACCAAAGCATCGAAGGGAAGTTTAGGGATGGGTCAGCCTTTAACTCAAGTGGTGTTATATATAGTGACTTAATAAAAAGTTTGCATGATAGGAAAGTGAAGTTCTCCTTTTCAATTGGAGACTCTGCAATAGGTATAATTGGTGGATTACTTATTCAATGGGTTCCGACGCTTATCTTTATCGGTTTATTACTTTTCCTTTTTAAACAAACGCAAGCAGGAGGTAATAGAACTATAAGCTTTGGCAAATCAAAAGCTAGGCTTATGACTACTGGAAAAAAAGTGACATTTGATGATGTTGCTGGGATTGATGAAGCAAAAGAAGAGTTGGTTGAAATTGTTGATTTTCTTAAACAAAGGCAAAAATTTCAAGTGTTAGGTGGGAAGATACCAAAAGGATGTCTTTTAATTGGTTCCCCTGGAACTGGTAAAACTCTACTTGCTCGTGCAATTGCAGGTGAAGCTAATGTACCGTTTTTTAGTATTTCTGGATCTGATTTCGTTGAAATGTTTGTCGGTGTTGGTGCAAGCCGTGTCCGGGATATGTTTGATCAAGGCAAGAAAAATGCTCCTTGTATAATTTTCATAGACGAAATAGATGCAGTAGGTAGGCATCGCGGCATTGGTCTTGGTGGCGGTAACGACGAAAGGGAACAAACATTAAACCAGTTACTGGTTGAGATGGATGGTTTCGAGTCTAATGAAGGTGTGATAATAGTTGCTGCAACTAACCGTCCAGACGTCCTAGATCCAGCACTACTTAGACCTGGTCGTTTTGACCGACAGATTACTATTTCTTTACCTGATATAAATGGGCGTGAGAGAATATTAAATACGCATATAAAGAAAATATCGATAGCACCAGATGTAAACGTAAAAACAGTTGCGAGGGGAACGCCAGGTTTTTCAGGGGCTGATCTAGCAAATTTAGTGAATGAGTCTGCGCTTATTGCTGCAAGAAGAAATAAGAAAATTGTTACCATGGATGATTTTGAGTATGCACGTGATAAAGTGATGATGGGCATGGAAAGAAGGTCCTTAGTCATTACAGAAGAAGAAAAAAAGCTTACTGCTTACCATGAAGCTGGTCATGCAGTAGTTGCAGTTAATATGCCTGCTTCTGATCCTATACACAAAGCAACAATTATTCCACGTGGTAGAGCACTCGGTTTAGTTATGAGACTACCAGAAACAGATAGAGTGTCCCTCACAAGAGAAAAGATGCTAGCAGATATAACTGTTGCAATGGGTGGACGTGTGGCAGAAGAGCTAATTTTTGGCTATGATAAAGTCACAAGCGGCGCATCTTCAGATATAAAACTAGCATCAGATTTATCACGTGCTATGGTGACAAAATGGGGAATGAGTGACAAAATAGGGCCAATATATCACAATCGTGAACAAATCACACATGATTCTGAGACAATTTCTGAAGATACGTTAAGACTTATAGATGAGGAAATAAAGAAAGTTGTATTTTCTTGCTATGAAAAAGCAAAAGACATTTTAACCAAGCGTAGGAAAGACTTGGAGCTCATTGCTGAAAATCTACTGGAGTTTGAAACTTTAACAGGAGATGAAATAAGAGACATATTAAGTGGAAAAAAAATTGTTAGAAATGAAAATGAAGGTAAAGAAGAGATAAGAAGATCCTCTCTCTAATAAGATCTGGCTTTATTTAACCGCTAAAACAAAAATTTTTAATTAATTAGCTTAAGTTATAAGATCATAGTTAAGCCGATGTATTTTATAAATGGACTTTTTTGAACATTCTTCCAATTTTTTTCTAAATAACTCTTTGCCTATTTAAATAAGTATGTTCAGTATTAGAGCTTTCCAGACCGCTACTAGGAGAAAGATTAGGTTCTTGACCTTTAAACATCTCTATTAGCTTTAATACAGGAGCAGTTCCTGCTACAATAGCTCCTATAACAGCAGTAGCACCCATGATGAGAAGAATCGGTTCTGCAGTGGTGATTACACAAAGCTCAATACATAAACCAGCAATGACCATACCAACCATTATACCAATGAAAGCACCTACAATTATGGATGAAACTACACCAATTAATTGTCCTATTTTTGAACTAAGTGGTACTTCTCTTTCACGTCTAACAAAATTTGGCCGCATTCGCCTTCCCGCTCTTCTTCGTTCTCTCATTATTGTATATTCATCCCTATTTTCGGAGAGATTTAGTGATACTTCACTTGGCTGCATTTGTTCTCCTGGTCTTCTTATATTTTCACTCCTGTTTCCAGAGAGATTCAATGACGCTTCTCTTTCTCTAACAAAATTTGGCCGCATTTGTTGTTCTCTTGCCCTTCTTCGTTCTCTCATTATTATGTTTTCCTCAAAGAAGTTTAGTGGTACTTCTCTTTCACCTCTAATTCTAACATGATTTAGCTGTGCTTGTTCTACTAACAACCTTATTATACTTTCTATTTCATTTAGCGTTGCTCTTCCTCCAATATCCTTAATTGCCTTCTCAAATTTTAATAGCGACTTGTTATTTAGTCTGACATTATTCTGAGAATCACAAACAATAACCCAATCTAAAATTGGCTTTTTTTGACCACCATACTCTATATCATCATTAATGTGTTCCTTTAGTTTTTTAATTATCTCTACTGCTCTTGTTTCCATAGCTTCTATGGCGCTATCTTCACTTTCTATGAGTATATTGAAAACAATTCCTAATAACTCCTGTTGTAAATCCTTTCCTTCTTTAATATTCATAATTAGCCTCAACTTTTATATGCTATTTTGCCAAAATAATTTTACCAAATAAGTAATATATATACAATAATTCTCGTTTAAAAATTTTTTTACATTGGCTTATCTCAGTTATGTTTTAGGATGTAAAAGCTTCTTACTTTAATAATTTATTAAAGTAAACCATATATGGATTGCTATTTAGGAGCAGCTGTTGTACTTTAATCAGAAAGTACAGTAATGTAAGAAGGAGGTACTTTATGTCTTTAAAAAATGAAATTTCTGAATTGATAGAGCAACAGCTTGGCATTAAATATCATGACAATTGCTTAGCTTACACTATCCATAATTCGGCTGCAGGTGAAATATCCGATTCTATTGCTCTTTGCATAGTTGGCTGTGGCGATTGTGAGATTAAGTATCAAGGTATTGCTAATTCATTTAACATAACGAAAGAAGAAATTAACCAAAGTAATATAGAAAGCATAAAAAATAAGATAGAAAGTGAAGCTAGAAAAGAAGGTAGTGAATTTTCCGAGTTGATTTCTAGAATGGATCAATCGCTGAAAGAACAAAGTGAAAAGTCTATTATACAGATTTTAAATTCATCTGCTGAAGAGATGTTAAGGAGTTTTTGTGGTAGTTCTATACAGAGAACAGAGGATAAAGAAGTTAGTCTGTCCTCTGCTTCACATGAAGAGCCTGCTACAGAAGATTCGGAAACTACTATTAATTCTGATCTTTTATCAATTTAACCAGCTCCTCATATAAATTTTTTCTGTACCCAAGCTATATGTTTGTGAGAGGATAGTAAGCACTACATTTTTCTATTTCCATTATAACAGATTCGTCTATTTTCATGATGATCTTACTATTTGTACTCTGTCTAGGACTAAGCAATAGAAATAGTAGGATAACAGTAGTCAACCAAGATTCCAGCATCACGTACTAGGATGATATAAGTATCATAATTTACGATTAGATTGACATAGGGTAAAGAGTAAATTAAAAGTTAAATAGATCTTTTAATACAGAATAAATGCCTATAGAAATATTGATGCCTGCTCTTTCCCCAACAATGAGTAAAACTGGAGGAAAAATTGTAAAGTGGTGTAAAAAAGAACAAGATAAAGTTGAAATAGGTGATGTAATCGCTGAAATTGAGACTGATAAAGCCATAATGGAGTTTGAATCTGTCGATGAAGGAGTTTTGGCAAAAATTTTAGTGTCGGAAGGAACAAGTGGCGTGCCTGTAAATCAACTGATAGCTCTAATGTTAGAGGAAGGGGAAGATAAAAGCGCACTTGATTTAGCTTCTGCCATCAATACCAAGGTTGAGAAGGAGGTTGAAGCCGATTTTTCAGTATCATCCAACCCTTCGATTTCATCTAGCTCTTTAATGTCATCCCAGTGCGTGACACTGGGATCTAAAAAAGAGGATAGAGCAACAGAAAATAGAATAAAAGTAAGCCCCTTAGCTAAAAAAATAGCTCAAAATGAAGGTGTTGATATAAAGCGATTAAAAGGTACAGGTCCATATGGTCGTATCATCAAAGCTGATGTATTAGAATTTTTAGATCAAACTAAAAGCTATGAGAGATTTGAGGAAAATACAACAGTTGAAGTAAGTAATATGCGCCAAGTGATAGCGCAGCGCCTAGTTGAATCTAAGCAAAATATTCCACACTTTTATTTAACTGTAGACTGCCACGTTGATAAGCTAATATCGCTCAAAAATGAGGTTAATTCAGCAAATGAGAACAATAAAGTAACAATTAATGACTTAATTATAAAAGCTGTGGCTTTCAGCATGAAAAAATTTCCTGATATAAACTCATCGTGGATAGATACTAAAATAGTAAGATACTCAAATATAGATATCTCAATTGCTGTAGCGCTTGAGGATGGACTGATTACTCCTATAGTAAAAAATGCTGATGAAAAAAGTGTTTTATCTATATCAAAAGAAGTGAAAGATTTAGTAAATAGAGCAAGATCTGGAAAATTAAGGCCTGAAGAATTTCAAGGAGGAGGGTTTACCATTTCTAATTTAGGCATGTTTGGTATAAAAACTTTCAGTGCTATAATCAATCCACCACAGTCTTGCATTATGGCTGTCGGCGCATCTAAAAAACAACCAGTTGTCATAAGTGAAAAAATAGAGATAGCAGAGGTAATGACAGTTACTCTCTCTGTTGACCACAGAGCAGTTGATGGAGCACTCGGAGCAAAATTTTTAAATGCCTTTAAGTACTATATAGAAAACCCTACGGTGATGCTTCTTGAGCCTTTATTATTATAATAAAATTAATACCTCTTAGTTTATACTTTTATTAGTTAATAGGTTTAGAGGTAAAATATGACTTATAAAAAGATAGAAAAACGTAGTATATCTTTTGATGCTACAAAATCAAAATTTTCAAACGATAGGTTTCAAATAGATTCCTCATCTAATGAGTCAATAGATACCATTGGTAAAAAATTTAAGTATGAAGTGAAACTTCCAGGTGTTATTCACACTACAACAAGAAAAAATAATGTTGGAAGCGGATTAAATGAGTTGGATCTAAGAAAGAAAAATGAAAACTCTTTCAAGACACCAATAAAGAATATTGAAGAATCAGATAGTAAGAGAAACCAAAGTCATTTGCTGTTTCAGGAGGACTCATTTCCAGAACTACCAGCATGTGCATATAAGCCAGCACTGCTGCCAAAACCATCAAAAGAAAAAATAAAGGAAGCTGTAGATAAAATGCGCAATAATAGAAAAGCTCATAATTCTGCAAGTGTTGAAAATGGTGTTAGTTCAGACAGGTTCAAAGTGCGCCCGTTCTTATGTAGTGATATAGATGGATATGTAGCTCCTGACAAACGTGACCGTAATCTAGAAAGGTGTAGGGTTACACATGGTGCGCCAAGAAGTGCTTGGAGAACAGTTGGTGAAAATCCAACACAAACAAAGTCTAGCCAACAGTTTGGAACAGACCACTATGTTGCATGAGGTAACGAGTGTAATAGAGCTAGTGGGATGGACAATGCAGGGTACAACGAAAGTGAAGGGATTGAGTTCCGAAATACCTGAAGACATAGAGGTCGACATTTTCATGGCCATGGAAGACAGCATGAAGGATAGCGTAAAGGCAAGTTATCACTCACTCTATCGGGATCTGAGACCGTGCCATGTATTGAAATGGACTTCAAGTGAACTTGGGAGATCCTATGCATTCCTACAAAGGTACGCTGGAACAAGTCAACAAAGGCAAGAACTAGCGGAAGATGCAGGGGAAGTCGGACTGATTGATAGTACTCAGAATGTGGGAAAGCCACGTACAAGGGGAAGCGATCAGCAATATAGTAACTGGAATAGGGATTGCTAGGCCAATACAACGGAGGTTGGAATAACATGCAAAATAAACTAAACCAGATAGCAGTAAGAGCAAAGCAAGATAAGCGACTAAAATTCACATCGTTAGTCCATCTGATAAATACAGAGAATCTTGCGAGATGTTATAAAGAACTGAAGCGTAACAAGGCTTGTGGAGTAGACCAGATAACAGTGGAATCATACGGAGAAAATCTGAATGAGAAACTCGAAGTGCTAGTAGAAAGTATGAAGAGGAAGCAATATCAACCACAACCAGTAAAGAGGGTATATATACCGAAAGCTGGAAGTAAAGAGAAACGCGGACTCGGAATACCATCGACCGAGGATAAATTAGTACAGATTATGCTGAAGAAGATACTAGAAAATATTTACGAGGCAAACTTTCTGGACAGCTCATATGGATTTCGACCTGGAAGAAACTGTCATCAAGCGGTAAATGCACTAGATAAAGCAGTTATGTACAAGCCAATAAACTACATTGTAGAAGTGGATATCAAGAAGTTCTACGATAATATACAGCATAAATGGCTAATGAGATGTCTAAGGGAACGAATAACTGACCCAAATTTGCGGTGGTTAGTAAAGCGGTTTCTCAAGGCAGGGATAGTCGAAGCTGGAAATTATGAAGCAACAAAACAAGGTACACCCCAAGGTGGTATAGTAAGTCCTGTATTAGCAAATATATACTTACATTATGTGTTGGATTTATGGATAGAAAAGAAATTTAAACCAAGATCCAGAGGATATATACAACTAATAAGGTTTTGCGACGATTTTGTGGTTTGTTGCGAAAGTAAGGTAGACGCGGAAGAATTTCTGGAATTACTGAAACAAAGGCTAAATAAATTTGGGTTGGAAGTATCTGAAAACAAGACCAGAGTAGTAAAGTTTGGCAAGAGGGAGTGGCAACAAGCGATAAGAGAGAAACGAAGGACGGAAAGTTTCAATTTTCTGGGGTTTACGCACTATGGTGCAAAAAGTCGTCGTGGTAGATTAATAATGGGACATAAAACCTCAAAGTTAAATCTAGCCAGAAAACTAAAAGAAATCAAGGAGTGGTTGAAAATAGTCCGCGGAAGTATTCGACTTAAAGCTTGGTGGCAAGTACTGAAGGCTAAATTAACAGGACACTATAACTACTTTGGTATTAGCGGAAATTATTGGTGTTTGAAACAATTTTACACATCAGTAAGAAAGCTAGCATTTAAATGGATAAATCGGCGTAGTCAGAAAAAGAGTATGACCTGGGAACAGTTTGTACACTACGTAGAAGTAAATCCATTACCAAAGCCAAAAATACATTTTTCTTTATATGCATAAGAGGGACGACTGTGAAAACTAATATTGATGAGCCGTGTGCGGGAAATCTGCAAGCACGGTTCTTTAGGGGGAGTTGTAGTAATAAAACTCAAACGAGAGGAGTAAAGCTACAGCTTCTACCGAACATAGCAGTAAGCTTGAAGCACAAATGGAAAGAAAGCATGGGTTTCAATCAGATCCAAGTGTTAAGCATGTAAAGGCTGATACTGTAGTATGTTCTATTACTAAAGGTCATGACAAAAAAGGCGTTAAATCTGATGTCTCATATACACAAGAGCCTACATCAGAAATGTCTAAGGTTAATGTGAGAGAATTAGCAAATAGGTTCCGCGGCTAATCATTATTGGATTTTTCGAATAACAATTGCTTAAGATTTTATAAACTGTGCATATAGTACTCTATAAGAGAAAGAGAAGTGTGACAACTTCTCTCTTTCTTAACCACTTGCTGAAGAACGTTTATCTTCTGTGGCATCTGGTGATGGAGCAACTAATCTACTCAAAATCTCATCTTTTGGTCCCATAGCATAAATAACCCCATCTGACATGACGATCACTGTATTGACTACAGATAGTAGCTGTAGCTTATGAGTGATGATAACAGTGGTAGTATTTTGCTCTCTTGCAACATTGATTGCATTAATCAAGCGCGCCTCTCCATTACTGTCTAAGTTAGCATTCGGTTCATCAAGCACTAAAAGCTTAGTATTACCATAAAAAGCCCTTGCAAGTCCAAGAAGCTGTTTTTGGCCACCAGAGAGTATTACTCCTCCAGGTCCTCCTATTGTTGTATCATACCCATTTGGTAAGCTCAGTATTAATTCATGTATTCCTGCAATTTTTGCTGCTTTGATTATTTCTTCAGGATTTGGATCTGGTCTCATGCGGGCAATATTAGCTTTAACGCTCGTGTTAAATAACTCAATATCTTGAGGTAAGTAACCAACATAATTACCAAAGTTCTCTCGATTCCAAGTATATACATCAGCGCCATCTAGTCTGACTACACCTGATATGGGTTTCCAAACACCAACGGTTAGTTTTGCAATGGTCGACTTACCAGAAGCACTTGCACCAATAACACCAACAACATCCCCTGGTTCTATTACAAATGAGATTCCTTTTACTGTTGGCTTATTGCTCCCATAAGGAGTAAAAAATACCCTATCAAATTCCAACTTCCCTTCAGGCTCTGGTAGAGCCATAGTTTGCTCTCTTTTTGGGGATGTTAGGATAAGTCTTTGCAGCCTGCCATATGACATCTTGGCTTGATTTAAAAATTTCCAAGTATGAACTGCTGCATCAAATGGAGCCAATACTCTACCCATCAAAATCGAGGCAGCAATAATGCTACCGGCAGTTTTGTGAGCTGTGATTGCAAGTAATGCACCTGTTCCAATTACTGAAATTTGGAGAGTTGAACGTAAAAATTTAGTAATACCAGTAATTACATTAGAACGATTCTGCGCTGTAACTTGCATTGCACGATTTTGATCATTCCGTTTACACCAATCAGAAACTATAAATTCTGACATGCCCATAGCTTCAACCACCTCTGCGTTTCTTGTTGCAACATCTATAGCATTAATATTGCGTATAGTTTCTTCATTGGTTTCTCGCAATATACGCTTAGTGGCAAGTTCATTCCATACTGCCATTGAAACTAATATAATGATCCCGGCAATAGCTATAAACCCTGTAGAGGTATGTATCATAAAGATCACAACAAGGTAAATTAGCGACCATGGAGTATCGAACAGTGAAAATATACCATTTCCTGTAATGAAATTTTTTATTACTCCAAGATCTCGTATTGCTTCACCACTTGAAGTTGAGCTTTGTACTGATGTTAACCTGATTGACCTTACTATTAGATCTGGTGTTGCAGTTTTATCAATCCAATCACCAATTTTAGCCATAGCTAAATATCGACAAGTTTCAAGCATTGCAGAACATGCAAACGCAGATAAAGTAATAATCGTCAGCATAACTAGTGTTGACACACTCTCGCTCGATATCACTCGATCAAGTACCTGAGAGGTATAAAGTGGCAAAAATAACATTAACGCATTAATCCCTGAGCTAAACCAGAAAATGAACCAAAACGCACTCTTGCACTTCTCTAGACAAGTATATAGTATACTTTGCTTTAATTCCTTTTTTATTGACGGAGTGATTTCCACAATCTTCCTTTTATTTAATTATATGTACCATATATAGTTTTTATTTCAAAAGTATTAACAGTTATTGCCTTACCATATCATTAATGTAATAAAATATTAATGATATGCGAATATAAACTTTTTCATGGAAATTTAGCAAGGCTATCTAATTTCTTCTCTACTATAACCTTATACGATAGCCTTGCCAATTGTTCTACGTTTTTCTTATCTACTACTCAATGACAGTTCTTACTATCACTCCTCTGAAAGTTGATGCTATCAGAGTCAGTGACTACAATCTGCATCTATTTTCCTCTTTCTATATGATCAGGAAGTATTACATATTCCAATGATCTAGCTGTAATTGCTCTTTTTCTCACACAAGATGGACTTGAATATACCCTTGGTCTATATCTTTCGAATTTAAAACAGTCAACAGTAATCCCCTCCTCAAAGTTAGAAAGTATTAGAGATGGAGATTTACTAACTTCCTTATCACTCACAGGATTATTTGCACTACCATAACTCACATGACGCGCTGCACTATGATTGTTACCACACTCTTCTCTTGAGGTTGAACTGCTTGGATTAAAAGGAGTCGAAAATATTGAATACCCATTGGTATCACCAAATCGTTTTATCAACCCACAGTTTTCTTCATTCATTTTTGTAATATTCTCGTGATTAGCACCTTCTGATAAGCTTGATGAAGCGATAAGATCTTCTTTTTTCTTACTAAAGATATTGCCTATTTTTAGCTTAGTTGCAACATTCTTGAATTTGTTTTTCGGAGCTTTTGGTTTAATTTCTGAATTCTCATTTATAGTAATTACACATGATGGATTATCTAACTTGTCCATTGTATTTTGTACTCTACTGTTGCGTCTTGAACACAGACTAAGTTTTGCTGTTAAATCATTCAAAACAGGTGAACTTTTTCTACCTTCTAAAGACTTATTCGAACATAGTAGTGCACTACCACCCCTACTCATTTTCTGAGGAGAAATATTGAGTTTGTCTTTACTCTCTAATCTAGTTTCATGCGTAAACTTGTAAAGTTCATTTTCCAATCGTGAAATATCTTCTGCATTCTTTATTAATAGTTCCAATATTGAGTTGTATTCCTCCAAATCATGATCCCCTACTTTTGTCTTAGCTAACTTTCCTGTAGCCTCTTCAATTCTGTTCATTTTTTCAGTATAGTTTTCTATCTTACGTTTAACAGGTTCTTTTTGAAGGCCAATCACTAAGTTGTATAAGATAAGTAAAAATGATATCGAAGAAAATGCAATGGAAATCCAGGTAGGAATTTCTTCCTTTTCAGATTCTGCATTATTATACTTAATGCAAACAGAAATAATCACACTTGATATTGACATGGCCAGATTATAGTAGTCTAGAAGCTTTTTGCTTCTTTCTTGATCTTCCATGTTAAGTTTATCATATTTCCTTTTTTTGTTTTCCCTTATTTCATAAAAGAAATCTAAAAATAACCTCAAGATATTTGTGTCACCATGTTTAAAAGCATAATCTAAAGCTGTTTTTTTTGCATTATCCTTTATATCAAAATTTATCTTTTCATTTAAAGTTTTCTCTCCGGTGCTGATTGTTAGGTAGAATAAGGCTTTAATAGCTTTTTCCCTTAAGTGCTCATTTTGTTTACGCTTTTCTAAAACTAACTTTTTCAAAAATTGACCTTGCTTAAAATCCTCATTTATAGTTTTTTCAAAATCATTATCACTCATTACAAGATAGTGTAATGCTGTTCTTCCAGATTTAGATACAACATTTAACATTTTCTTATTATAGGGGTAATGATTATCTTTCATAAAATATTCTATTAACTCAGCATTAAGGCTCATGGCAGCTAAATGTAGAGGTATAAGCCCTTGACTGTTTGTGTTAAAAAGTGGTACTGTGTTCCTAATAGTTGACTTAGCAATACTTTCAATAACATACTGAGGGAATTCTATGTCGTTGGCAAGAGCAGCCATGTGTAACGGTGTATTGTCATTTTCATCATATAACACTTTGATGCTAGCAGCCACCTTTTTACCTACAAGTTCTTTTGACACAAATTCAAGACATTCCTTATTGCCGCTCAAAATAGCTGCAAATAACAACTTTTTTTGTGTATTTTGTTCTAAAAAAATACCCTTTGGGCTTTTTTTTACCAAATACTTAACGCATTCTACTCTTCCACTGAGGATAGATAAGTGTAGTAAAGTTTGTCCATCCTTATTTTTCTTACTTAATATTTCTCCCACTCTCTCTTTTTTAAAAAGGTGCTCAAGGCATGATTTATTACCAACACGTGCTGCCATATGAAAGACGGTGTCACCGTTGCTATTCTCACGCAAAACCTCTTGATAAACGTCAAATTTCTTCTCTTCCAACTTTTTTTCTATCATGCTTAAAAACGATAAATCAAGTTGGGCAGCAAAATGTAAAGGGGTGTTTCCTTCATTATTACTCTTATTTACTTGCATGCTTCTGTCTATTAATAGACTCACACATTTTTTTCTTAGTTCTGTTTCTGTATTACTCGATAGAGCTAAGTGTAGGGCCATATTTCCTTTGTGTGTTTCTGTGCTTAAATCGTAATCAGGAAATTTCTTGAGTAAAGATGTTAGACAATCATACTTCCCGTACATTGCAGCTAAATGTACAAGATCTCTTCCATAATCACCTTTGGATTGAAGTATGCTATTTCCTATATTTTCATAAAATAGGTCTATACAATATGAATTACCATGTATAATAGCAATATGTAAGGGGGTGTTACCTTGTTTATTCTGAACAATTTTTGCACCTGATTGAGTAAACAATTTCATTAGCTGGTTATTTCCATGTTTTGCAGCTATATGCAATGGGGTGTTACCATCTACATTTTCTTGATTAATTTCACTTTTTCGTCTACCTAAAAATTTTAGATGCTCTATAAGAAAATTTATGGCATTTTCTTGAGTTTCTGAGTTACCTACAATCTTATGAAAAGGATTCTCATTATATTTATTTTTTAAAAATTGTACTTGATTATCAATGAAGAATTTTATGCACTCAGCATTTCCAGATTGCACAGCATAGTGTAATGCGTTATTTCCATATTTATCTGTTTTAATTTTCTCCCTATCAAAAATTCCTTTTGCTGTCAATATTTCTTTTAAATATTCTAGGAGGTTAGGACTTCCGCTTCTGGCAGCATAGTGTAACTCGGTTTTATTATTGGTAGTGCAACTAAAATCTGCTTCATTTTCTATGAGAATTTTCAAGCATTCTTTATTGCCAGATTTAGCCGCATAGTGTAGTGGTGTTTTACCATCTCTATCTTTATTCCTTACTGCTTCTTTAATGTCAAAATTAGAATTTTCTATCACAAAACATAAAATATCTTCTTTACCCGACTCAGCTAAATAATGTAGAAGTGTTTTATCATTACTATCTGCAAAATTCTCCAATTTTATAATCAATTCTCTGCCCATACTAAGAATTAGAGATACAGCTATTTCAACATGAATATCATAATTCCTATTTTTCTTTTGTTCTTTCCTAATTCTTTCAATAGCCACTGTTAATAGCGAAGAACCATCATTACTTATTATATTCCATCCATCTTGACGAAATTTTTCAGCTAATGAATCACTTATATTTTCTGCTAAAATCCTGCTTTTTATACAATCAAGATTATTAGTACATATATTATAGTTTTCTTCTTGAGTTACTTTATTAATATAATCATATATGATTATTAGGTCTTGCTTATTGACTTTATCTTCTGAATTGCCTTGTAATGAAGAGAGGTCTATCTCACTAATTGCTCTGGCCATAACAACGTTTCCCGCAACAAATAAACCTGAACTGAGTGTCTTTGCGCTTGTACTAGATTTAGCTTTGAAAACACTAATAACTGTGTCAAATTTATTTTTGAACATACTGTACCTCATAAATAATAATGCCGGTAAGGCTTTAGTAGATACCACTGTAATTTTTAAGCCTACAAAAATTCACCAGCGGCCGCATTATATAGTAGATAATTTTTTGTGCTAGTAATATTTTTCTAATTCCCACTTTGGCCTTGGTGCAAAGTCAAGAGAGTCTACATAGCTTCTCTGTAACCTTTCAATTCCTGTCCATCCAACCATCACTGCATTGTCTGTACATAAATTGCTTGGAGGAGAAAGCACGTTCAAGTCTATGTGCTTTTTTAATCTCTCTTTCAGGAAATTATTTGCTGCAACTCCACCAGTAATTACAAAATCATTGATTTTAATATTTAAAGATACAGCGATACCAATAGCATTTCTGACTCTATCGAGTAATATGTCGCTAATACACTCTTGAAACGAAGCACACATATCACACACATCCTGTTCACTCATTACAAATTCTCGTGCTAAGTTTTTTACCGCTGTTTTAATTCCAGAAAATGAAAGGTCACATCCAGAACGTTTTATCATTGCTCTTGGCAGCTTAAATCTCATACCATCACCTTTTTTAGCTAACTCTTCAATTAATGGACCTCCCGGATAGCTTAGACCCAGCGTTTTAGCGACTTTGTCAAATGCTTCTCCTAATGAGTCATCAAGCGTTTCTCCAAGTTTGATGTATTTACCTACATCCTGTGCAATTAAAAATTGGCAGTGACCACCTGATATCAGCAGGACTAAAAACGGAAATTCAACCTCATATAGTAGCCTAACAACTAACGCATGTGCTTCTAAGTGATTAACTGCAATAAACGGTTTTTGTGTTACGTGTGCAATTGCTTTAGCCATCATTGTACCAATTATTAATCCACCTATGAGTCCTGGTCCTGATGTTGCTGCAATTGCATCTAGATCACAAAAGTTAAGGTTAGATTTTTCCATAGCACTTTTTATTAAACCACTTAAATGCTTCATATGAGCACGTGATGCTATTTCAGGAATCACTCCACCGCACTTTTTGTGCTCTACCTGAGAAAGAATTTCGTTAGCAAGCACTTGCTTATCACTATTTACAATCGCAACTGCAGTTTCATCGCAACTTGTTTCAATCGCTAAAATGGTTTTCATATATATTTGAACTCTTTAAATTGCGAGAACTATAACTTGAAATGTTGAAGAAGTGAACTTTGTTCTGCTGAGCTAATTATCATCTTCAAATATAGAACCAATTTTTTTGCTTCCAGGAGAAAATTTATTAGTCCAACTGCTTTGTACTTTGTTTATATCTTTAAAAGCAGTTTTATCGCTATATTCCTTTACTTCTTTATCTATTCTCTCCATTATTTGTAGATTCAGGTAGCTCTTTTTCCATTGGTTAGTAGCAAGAAATACTCTGTTTAAATCTTGAGTGCGAATTAGATATTCTTTATCTTTAGGATAAACTTCCTGAGCCCAAGCAAACAGCTCAAAATAGCGTGCGAATAACTCAGACGCACGTGATTTTGGAGTTTGGTAAACTTGTATCTCCTTAAATATAATTTGACCAATAATTTTTTGTACCAGAATATTTGACTGCTTTAAGTTCTGCTCAATATCCTGATAAACTTTATAGAGAAATTCTTGCTCTAAGCTTAAGTTCAGTTCATTTTCAACCATATGTGAAAGTTCATGTACTATGATGTAAGGATTTGACCTTCTTAGCACAATAACATACTTATTTAAACCAGAAGAACGAATTGTCTTACACACTCCCTCTTCCATATCCACTAATCCTTCTTGATATATTTCAAACGAGAGTCTAGTTTGCTTTATTATTGACAAAGTGAGGTTTAATGTATTTCTAAACTTCTCAAATTGATAGAGATATTTGACATATTGTATTACGTTTTCACTATTTCCTACTTGAGTTGCTTGTTTTATTAAGTTCCTGATTAGCATGCTTCATTATTAAAGGAATTTTCTTTATGCTCAAGAATTATAAAGTGTTTTCAGGAAGTATAGCTAAAAAAGTTTAATTTACTTACATTCCGCTACTTATTATTAGCCAAGAGGTATCACGTCAGTATGACTTAGGAATGTACTAGATATAAAAGTGCAATATCAAATATATTTTACTAAAAATCAATCAACTTTTCACATGTTTGCTCTTCATAAAAGAAGCTCAATGTTATCGTAGTACCAAGTTTTGCTTCACTTTGAATGTTGAAAGTCCCACCCATTAACTCTACTAATTTCTTGCTTAGAGGTAATCCGATACCTGTGCCTTCGTTTCTATATCCCGAATCTGCTTGGCCAAAAACGGACATAACTTTATATATGTCCTGCTGCATTATCCCTATTCCATTATCATGAAACTCAATAGTTAATAAATTTTTTTCTATATTCTCTTTAATAATCATTCTTATTAAACCACCTTGAGGAGTGAACTTGATTGCATTTGATAACAAATTTATTATAACTTGCTTCATTCTTTTGGGATCGGCGATAACTAATAATTGTTTATCAGATATCTCTTTCTTTAAACTAATCCCTGTTTCTTTTAGTTTAGGTGATAACATTTTTAAGCACGAATCTATTATCTTATTCAGATTAAACTTCACTTTCTCTACTGTTAAACTACTTGATTCAGCTTTAGAAAAATCGAGCACATCATTAATCAAAGCAAGTAAATGTGTACCAGCATTATATATATCGTCTACGTATTCCTTGTATTTAGAGTGATCTACCGAACCTAAAGTTTCATTTTTGATCAACTTTGCAAATCCAATAATAGCATTAAGAGGTGTACGCAACTCATGTGTAACACTTGCAAAAAATTTTATCTTATTTGCATTTTCTTGCTCTAATGCCTCTTTAACCCTTTGTAATTCAATATTAGTTTTATGCTGCTTGGCTAGCATTTGGGTATTGGAAAAGTGCAAATAAAGCATTATTAGTATTAAGATAACCAGTAATAAGCCCATTAATATTGAAAATAGACTATATACCATAATATAAGAGTCATTATAGCTTTGAATGATCTTCAAAAAAAATGAAGGCTTAATGTCATCTTCATGAAATATAGGGAAAGTAGAAGTTAATGTATTTCCTGTAGCGTAAAATATTTCTTGATTGCTTAGCAATTTATCAATTTCATCATTTGTAAGCAACTGCTCATAGTCATGACCTTGAGTATTAAAATTACTGAAAATTACTCTGGCATTTTGATCATACAGTATTAAGCTAAAATTTCTTACTTTGCTTACTGATTGTAACAATTCAGCACGCAATTTTACCAACTGGTTTATGTAATCAAAACTGTTATATTTAATATGATGTTTTTCTATTAGTAAATAATGATATTTTTTTATTATACTATTTTCCAATAGATCTTTTAAGTTTGCATTTGAATTACGGTAAAAAGAAAGAAAATTATTCTTTAATGAATAACTGCGGTATATTGTGCCCAATAAAACCACAAAAATTAATAAGAATAGCGAGATAATTTTTGTATATCTATTTGTTTTTAGTGTAGTAAAAATTAATTTACTTAATTTATACATATTCTTCTCATTGTGAAATAACGTCTTTTATGGTATTAATAAAAAATTAGCATATCATACTTTTATGACAATTTCTCCTATCTTGCCAGTTTATTCTCCTGTTAACATAAATTTTTCTTATGGCAAAGGTATTTACTTGTATGATATCGATAATAAGCGCTATATAGATTTTCACTCTGGAATAGCTGTTAGCAGTTTAGGTCATGCCAACCCACGATTAACTGATGTCCTAAAATTACAAGGAGAAAAACTATGGCATATATCAAATACCTATAATATATCTACTACCAACAAATTTGCAGAAAATTTAATAAACAACAGCTTTGCTAATACTGTATTTTTTGCAAATTCTGGATCAGAAGCAGTGGAATGTGGACTTAAAATCGCTAGGGCCTATCAAAATGGAAAAGGTAATAAAAATCGCTATAGAATTCTAACATTTCATGGTGCATTTCATGGAAGGACATTTTTAACTTGTGCAACAAACGATAGACAGAAATTTTCTGAATTACTGAATCCTTATATTGACTGGTGTGATAACATAGAGCCCAATATTGAGAGTGTAAAGAAGGCAATTTCTAATGGCATAGGTGTTATATTAATAGAACCAATACAGGGACAAGGTGGTATTAAAGTAATGAGTGAAGTCTTCATGAAAGAGCTAAGAGAACTATGTAACGAAAACGACATACTGCTATTTTTTGATTGCGTTCAGTGCGGTGCTGGCAGGACAGGAAAGTTATTTGCATATGAACACATAGGAATTAAGCCTGACATATGTGCTCTTGCAAAAGGAATAGGAGGAGGTTTCCCTCTAGGGGCTTGTCTTGCAACTGAAAAGGTTGCTAAGTATATGGCGGTCGGTATGCATGGTTCTACTTTTGGTGGTAATCCACTTGCAACTTCAGTAGGTAATGCTGTATTGGATGAATTGCTCAGCCCTGGCTTCTTAGCAAATGTTGAAGTTAGAGGTAAGTCTTTAAAAAACAAACTAGAGGACTTAGCAAGCAAGTTTCCAATGATAGAAGAAGTGAGAGGAAAAGGGTTGATGCTAGGAATAAAAGTAAAAATGAATAACCAAAAATTTGCAGAAGAGCTAAGTCACCGTGGTTTACTCACTGTTGGAGTAACATCAGATAACGTTGTAAGAATCTTGCCTCCACTCATTATCACTGAAAAAGAGATTGATGAAGGCATTGAAATCCTCACTCAGTATTTATCTGAAAAGTTCTAGTTAAAAACTAAACCTTCCTGCTCACTAGTTGTTGGCTGTATCAAAATTGCAGATAAAGCAGTAGCTACAACTTTATCAGCTACTTCATTTGTACACTTTGCCTTTTCCTGTTCTCTTATCAGTGTAAGCTCATTTATATCACTTAGTGAGTCAAATTTTGTTATATCCTCAAATATAAACGATTGCACGATGTCTTTCGGAATATTGAGAAAAGCCGAGTTACCAAGCGATAATGTCATATCTAACAAACTTTTCATTGAGCCGTTTCTCAAAACACATTTAGACAGTTCTCCTAAAAGAATTGGCACTCCAAAAATAAAAAATGCTCCTCTCACTAAATAGGTCGTTATTTCACATAACAATGCACCACACAAAAGTGCTAGTGGTCCAAATACTATAAAACCACAAAGTAAAGGCAATGGCATGTTCTCGCCTAATGATATTTTACCTATAAGGATCATAGAAGCCCAAAACCCAACGAATAGCATAGCTCCACCTAAGTATATCCTTTCTTTAGAGCGTTTGCTAAAGTTTTCATTACATAACTTACGAAGATCATTATTAACCCTTGCTCTAAAAATAGTATGGCTATGTGTGCCGCAGTGACACAGGGAATGTTCAAAGATGAACACACGAGTGTTAAGCTGTGCAATAGATGAAGGTAGGTCCTTCAAAGCCGGTTTGTAAGAGCAGGCTTTAAACTACCATAAGCTGCTTTGGTAAAGAGCTAAGGTGGTGAGCGTTATGGAAAAGTCGTAATTATACGGCATGTGTGAAATAGAGAGATGAACGAAAGTGAACCACTGATGAAGTGTCGAAAACTGTAAATAGATGACGTTAAAACCAGGGGCAATAGCCTCTCCTGGGACAAATCTACCAGAAACTTGCTTACTGGGTAGGTAGCGTTCGGCATAAAGGTGGCATGAATCTATTTTAGGCTATTGTATGGAACTGCGGGAACCTGTCGTTTCGATGATAAGGGAGAAATCCAAGGAGCTAAACTCCAAGGATGAGAGTACCGATGCGAAGAACAGGGGCGGATCAGCTTGTAGTAGTGAAGAAGTTTCTGTAATGGAAATGGAGCGAAGGAGCTGAGTTATTCAGTTTTAATTATGTATCAACCGAAAGGGAGGAGTTAATGAATAAAACAAAGTCTTTTGATATACCAAAGCAACTTATTTGGAGGGCTTATAAACAAGTATCGAAAAATAAAGGTGCGGCTGGTGTGGATGAGGTATCGATAACAAAGTTTGAAGAGAACCTGAAGGATAATCTGTACAAACTATGGAATCGGATGTCATCAGGAAGTTATTTTCCAGAGCCTGTAAAAGCTGTAGCAATACCGAAAGATACGGTAGGGGGACAAAGAATTTTAGGTGTTCCTTCAGTATTCGACAGGATAGGGCAAACGGCTGCGTCTATGTATCTTGAGCCGCTAGTAGAGCCAAAATTCCATGAAGATTCATATGGTTATAGACCGAATAAATCAGCACTGGATGCGGTAGATACGGCAAGGAAAAGATGCTGGAGGTATGATTGGACGATAGATCTAGATATATCCGGGTTTTTCGACAATTTGGATCACGAGTTGGCATTGCAAGCTATCAAGAAGCATACAAATTGCAAATGGGTCATACTGTATGTTGAAAGGTGGATGAAAGCCGCTATTCAGCTAGAAGATGGCAGTAAGGTAGTTAGGGATAAAGGAGTTCCGCAAGGAGGTTCAGTTAGCCCAATCATCTCTAATATATTCATGCATCATGTGTTTGATATATGGATGAAAAAGAACTACCCGACGGTACCATTTGAGAGGTATGTGGATGGTGCGCCAAGAAGTGCTTGGAGAACAGTTGGTGAAAATCCAACACAAACAAAGTCTAGCCAACAGTTTGGAACAGACCACTATGTTGCATGAGGTAACGAGTGTAATAGAGCTAGTGGGATGGACAATGCAGGGTACAACGAAAGTGAAGGGATTGAGTTCCGAAATACCTGAAGACATAGAGGTCGACATTTTCATGGCCATGGAAGACAGCATGAAGGATAGCGTAAAGGCAAGTTATCACTCACTCTATCGGGATCTGAGACCGTGCCATGTATTGAAATGGACTTCAAGTGAACTTGGGAGATCCTATGCATTCCTACAAAGGTACGCTGGAACAAGTCAACAAAGGCAAGAACTAGCGGAAGATGCAGGGGAAGTCGGACTGATTGATAGTACTCAGAATGTGGGAAAGCCACGTACAAGGGGAAGCGATCAGCAATATAGTAACTGGAATAGGGATTGCTAGGCCAATACAACGGAGGTTGGAATAACATGCAAAATAAACTAAACCAGATAGCAGTAAGAGCAAAGCAAGATAAGCGACTAAAATTCACATCGTTAGTCCATCTGATAAATACAGAGAATCTTGCGAGATGTTATAAAGAACTGAAGCGTAACAAGGCTTGTGGAGTAGACCAGATAACAGTGGAATCATACGGAGAAAATCTGAATGAGAAACTCGAAGTGCTAGTAGAAAGTATGAAGAGGAAGCAATATCAACCACAACCAGTAAAGAGGGTATATATACCGAAAGCTGGAAGTAAAGAGAAACGCGGACTCGGAATACCATCGACCGAGGATAAATTAGTACAGATTATGCTGAAGAAGATACTAGAAAATATTTACGAGGCAAACTTTCTGGACAGCTCATATGGATTTCGACCTGGAAGAAACTGTCATCAAGCGGTAAATGCACTAGATAAAGCAGTTATGTACAAGCCAATAAACTACATTGTAGAAGTGGATATCAAGAAGTTCTACGATAATATACAGCATAAATGGCTAATGAGATGTCTAAGGGAACGAATAACTGACCCAAATTTGCGGTGGTTAGTAAAGCGGTTTCTCAAGGCAGGGATAGTCGAAGCTGGAAATTATGAAGCAACAAAACAAGGTACACCCCAAGGTGGTATAGTAAGTCCTGTATTAGCAAATATATACTTACATTATGTGTTGGATTTATGGATAGAAAAGAAATTTAAACCAAGATCCAGAGGATATATACAACTAATAAGGTTTTGCGACGATTTTGTGGTTTGTTGCGAAAGTAAGGTAGACGCGGAAGAATTTCTGGAATTACTGAAACAAAGGCTAAATAAATTTGGGTTGGAAGTATCTGAAAACAAGACCAGAGTAGTAAAGTTTGGCAAGAGGGAGTGGCAACAAGCGATAAGAGAGAAACGAAGGACGGAAAGTTTCAATTTTCTGGGGTTTACGCACTATGGTGCAAAAAGTCGTCGTGGTAGATTAATAATGGGACATAAAACCTCAAAGTTAAATCTAGCCAGAAAACTAAAAGAAATCAAGGAGTGGTTGAAAATAGTCCGCGGAAGTATTCGACTTAAAGCTTGGTGGCAAGTACTGAAGGCTAAATTAACAGGACACTATAACTACTTTGGTATTAGCGGAAATTATTGGTGTTTGAAACAATTTTACACATCAGTAAGAAAGCTAGCATTTAAATGGATAAATCGGCGTAGTCAGAAAAAGAGTATGACCTGGGAACAGTTTGTACACTACGTAGAAGTAAATCCATTACCAAAGCCAAAAATACATTTTTCTTTATATGCATAAGAGGGACGACTGTGAAAACTAATATTGATGAGCCGTGTGCGGGAAATCTGCAAGCACGGTTCTTTAGGGGGAGTTGTAGTAATAAAACTCAAACGAGAGGAGTAAAGCTACAGCTTCTACCGAACATGCGATAGTGCACTGCAGAACAGAGAAACAGGCAGAGTTTGTGAAAGTAATGATCGAAGAAAGATTGGCTGAGTATAAGTTGAAATTACATCCTGAAAAGACACAGATAGTGTACTGTAAGGATGACAATAGGAGTGGTGGATTTCCTAAACAAAGTTTTGATTTTCTGGGTTACACATTCAGACCCAGGTTAGCAAGAAATAAAATAGGGAAATATTTTGTCTCATTTCTCCCAGCAATTAGCAACAAGGCCAAGAAAAAGATTACTACAACCATAAGGTCATGGAAAATGCTACGAAATACGCATATAACATTAGAGGAGATATCAGGAAAAGTAAATCCAATAGTCAGAGGCTGGTATCAGTACTATGGTAAATTTTACAGAACTGAGGTATACAAATCTCTAAAGAATATAGAGCGGCATCTAGAGAAGTGGGTGAAAAGGAAATATAAGAGACTCAGGGGTCACGGAAGACTAGCAAGACAATTTCTAGGAAAGGTGAGAAAGAGGTCTCCGGATATTTTCTATCACTGGACACTAGGGTTAGGCCAAAAGGCTGAATAATGGAAGCTGTATAAATCGAGAGGTTTACGTACAGTTTTGCGAGAGACTGGTGGGGAAGTTCCACTGGTCTACTCTCCTTTCTAACTGTGGTACCGACTTCACCTTTGTAAGCAAGGGAGTTGGATCATAGCGCTTTACTCCATGACGCCACTTATGGCACCTTACAATTTCATTAATTACCATACTAATTCGATCATTGATCTTGCATAATTTGCTTTCTTGATATAAATCTCCTTGATAATACTTTTCTCTAAATTTCACACAGTCTAATTTCTTTAAATCAGATAAAAAATCTTTAATTTCTTGTGCCATTTTATCAGTATCACCTCTGTAGCCTACAGCTTTCAAAATTGCTGCTAAGTGTTCATTTTCAATTTGAGCAATTGTTCTATCTAATGCACATATATATTGCTTGGATTGAAAATATGAGATGATTTTTTCCTTACATCTACTCTCATTGCCTTCGTACAAACTATTTCTTTTGAAACTGCTGTCATGTTCTTTGGCAATTTCTAATGCATGAACCAATACATTTTGGGCCTTCACACTACTTTCACAGTGACAGTTTCTGATTATGTGTACATACGCTCTTGCACTGGTATCTCCAGATTTATCTATATTGTACGCTTTAGCCAAAAAGACTAAATAGTCAAACCCTGCCCAAAGATAATACATTACCTTTGTTATAGCACTCCCCACAGAAAATAAAGCTGAGCGTGTGCAAGATAATTTACCGTTGTTTTTAATTCTGTTCTCATATGAACGAAGGTATGCCTCTGTACTTTTTAAAATCCTATGTAAATCTTGTTCTGTCTTTTTGACATCAAAATCATTTATATCATGAACTTTTTCATACGTTTCTTTTATCAAATCACTAGAAAACTTCTTCAGAGCTGAATCATCAATATTTCCTAATGCATCAATATTTTTACTAATATAGATTTCTATTTTTCTTCCAAGTTCTTCTCCCATTCTATTTTTTAGCAACTTATTGTATTTATTAGTAGCTGGAAACAAAACTTTCTGACAAAATTTCTGTGGTTCCTTTTTAAAATTTGCTAAGATCTTATTCACAAATAGCTCAACTTCTTCACCTGCAGCAGCGAAAAACCATGATTGTCTGCTCTCATTACGTTCTCTATTTCTTCCAAGATTCTGTAGGGCTTCAGATGGATTATTGAATTGACTAACCGAATCTGCAAATATTGATGCAACATGATTATATTCACTATCAAATCCACGACCTTTCGATCCATCTATAACCGTTGTCAACGCATATTTAGCCAATGAATCAAAATCTCTTTTTTCATAATCACAATAAAGAGTTCGATATCCACCTATCTGATTACGTATTATCGCTGAAAAGAGTCTGTTTTCTCCAATATCAAGATCATTTTTCCCAATTCCTGCAAAGATACATTTATTTTGTTTGCAGAAATCAATGAGACTATGTAGTATACCTTTCTCTCTTTCCATGAGGTCATGGAGCTCTTTGCTTAAGCGCCAATTATCAACTATTAAGCTGCATTGCTCATTATCACTTTTACTCAGTGCTTCAATTACTGTCTTTATTTGCAGTAAGAGCTCATCTCTAGCAAATTGCTCACTAAAGCCTTTTCTCTCTAGGTAGCTTATAATATTGTTATCATTAGTGGTGCTAACATTCTTTTTAACATCTTCTATCAATTCACTCAAACCTTCTCTTCTTTTTTTATCTAAAGTAATATTATCACACTTCATTAAATACTCACTTTTACCCACAAATAAAAAAGCGAGTAAAATGGATACCAAATAAATTTGGGATTAAAATGAGTGAAGTAAGTACAAATGTGCAATATACTGATGGCTTAGGGGATAAATGGCTGGAAAGAGAGTTAAAACACGTTAATTTAGGAGATACAAGACTTAATAAGAGACTTATTAAAACAGGCTATTGTATAGAGGGTAAGGCGTCTGGATCAATTAATCAAAGCTGTAGTGGATGGAAAGAAGCTAAGGGTGCATACAGATTATTTAGCAATGAAAAGCTTAAGGATAAGGAAATTTATTCTTCCCATTACAAAGAAACTATGGAGAGAATGAAAGGAAATCAGTTTGTTTTTTCAGTTCAAGATACAAGTTATTTGGATTTTGACTCTCATATAAAAACCAAGAGGCTAGGTAGTATTTCTAAAGCTTATACGAAGCATAAAATGGGTTTACTGTTGCACAGTGCCTTAATAGTCAGCAAAGACGGATTACCTTTAGGTCTATCTTCTCAACAATGTTGGGCACGTTCTATTAGGGAAAAAGAAACGTCACAAGAAAAAGCAAACAGGAAATACCGTACCTCCATAGAAGAAAAAGAAAGTTATAAGTGGATAACAGCTCTCAAAGAAAGCATAAACAACCTTCCTGCAAATGTACAACTTGTTACCCTTGGTGATAGAGAGGCAGATATCTTCAAATTTTTATGGATCACTGAGACATTAGGTAGTTTTTATGTAATCCGTAATCGAACTAATAGAAGATTTATCTGCACTGAAATTGGAAAAACAGATTTGCAAACACGCATCACTCAACTGCCAGTAAAGAAGAAAATTTCTCTAGAAGTTAATAAAGGTAGAAACCAAAGATCAAGGAAAGCTAATATTGAAGTTAAGTATATGAAAGGCTATATACCTATCAGATCTTCTTCAATTTATGGATCAAAAGACAGAGTGCATAAAATAAGTGATAAAATCCCTGTATATGTGGTAAGTGCAAAAGAAACAAATCCTCCTGAAGGATTGGAAGCTATTGATTGGACTTTGTTGACTAATGTACCAGTTAATAGCACTTTAGATGCTATAGAAAGGATAAATTGGTATAAGCTAAGATGGAAAATTGAGGAGTATTTCAGGGTTTTAAAATCAGGATGTAAAATAGAAAGCTCTCGTTTAACTACAAAGGAAAGGCTACAGAAATTAATTGCTATAAAGAGCATTATTGCATTTAAAATTTTATATTTAACAAAAGTCGCTTTATCAAATCCCATGGAAACCTGTACTAAAATTTTAAGCAATGAAGAGTGGAAGGCCCTTTTCATACGTGAGCATAAAGTAGCTACATTACCAGAAGAACCTCCAAACATAAAACAAGCTATTATTTGGTTAGGAAAATTAGGTGGATTTATGAATAGAAAAAGTGATAATTTACCAGGGGCTATGACTCTATGGCGGGGCTATGAAAATCTTAAGGAGAGCATAGTTATGCTTCACATCATGACCTCTCAAAATTGTGGGTAAAAGTGAGTTTTTCAACTAGGAGAGTAGACCAGTGGAACTTCCCCACCAGTCTCTCGCAAAACTGTACGTAAACCTCTCGATTTATACAGCTTCCATTATTCAGCCTTTTGGCCTAACCCTAGTGTCCAGTGATAGAAAATATCCGGAGACCTCTTTCTCACCTTTCCTAGAAATTGTCTTGCTAGTCTTCCGTGACCCCTGAGTCTCTTATATTTCCTTTTCACCCACTTCTCTAGATGCCGCTCTATATTCTTTAGAGATTTGTATACCTCAGTTCTGTAAAATTTACCATAGTACTGATACCAGCCTCTGACTATTGGATTTACTTTTCCTGATATCTCCTCTAATGTTATATGCGTATTTCGTAGCATTTTCCATGACCTTATGGTTGTAGTAATCTTTTTCTTGGCCTTGTTGCTAATTGCTGGGAGAAATGAGACAAAATATTTCCCTATTTTATTTCTTGCTAACCTGGGTCTGAATGTGTAACCCAGAAAATCAAAACTTTGTTTAGGAAATCCACCACTCCTATTGTCATCCTTACAGTACACTATCTGTGTCTTTTCAGGATGTAATTTCAACTTATACTCAGCCAATCTTTCTTCGATCATTACTTTCACAAACTCTGCCTGTTTCTCTGTTCTGCAGTGCACTATCGCATCATCCACATACCTCTCAAATGGTACCGTCGGGTAGTTCTTTTTCATCCATATATCAAACACATGATGCATGAATATATTAGAGATGATTGGGCTAACTGAACCTCCTTGCGGAACTCCTTTATCCCTAACTACCTTACTGCCATCTTCTAGCTGAATAGCGGCTTTCATCCACCTTTCAACATACAGTATGACCCATTTGCAATTTGTATGCTTCTTGATAGCTTGCAATGCCAACTCGTGATCCAAATTGTCGAAAAACCCGGATATATCTAGATCTATCGTCCAATCATACCTCCAGCATCTTTTCCTTGCCGTATCTACCGCATCCAGTGCTGATTTATTCGGTCTATAACCATATGAATCTTCATGGAATTTTGGCTCTACTAGCGGCTCAAGATACATAGACGCAGCCGTTTGCCCTATCCTGTCGAATACTGAAGGAACACCTAAAATTCTTTGTCCCCCTACCGTATCTTTCGGTATTGCTACAGCTTTTACAGGCTCTGGAAAATAACTTCCTGATGACATCCGATTCCATAGTTTGTACAGATTATCCTTCAGGTTCTCTTCAAACTTTGTTATCGATACCTCATCCACACCAGCCGCACCTTTATTTTTCGATACTTGTTTATAAGCCCTCCAAATAAGTTGCTTTGGTATATCAAAAGACTTTGTTTTATTCATTAACTCCTCCCTTTCGGTTGATACATAATTAAAACTGAATAACTCAGCTCCTTCGCTCCATTTCCATTACAGAAACTTCTTCACTACTACAAGCTGATCCGCCCCTGTTCTTCGCATCGGTACTCTCATCCTTGGAGTTTAGCTCCTTGGATTTCTCCCTTATCATCGAAACGACAGGTTCCCGCAGTTCCATACAATAGCCTAAAATAGATTCATGCCACCTTTATGCCGAACGCTACCTACCCAGTAAGCAAGTTTCTGGTAGATTTGTCCCAGGAGAGGCTATTGCCCCTGGTTTTAACGTCATCTATTTACAGTTTTCGACACTTCATCAGTGGTTCACTTTCGTTCATCTCTCTATTTCACACATGCCGTATAATTACGACTTTTCCATAACGCTCACCACCTTAGCTCTTTACCAAAGCAGCTTATGGTAGTTTAAAGCCTGCTCTTACAAACCGGCTTTGAAGGACCTACCTTCATCTATTGCACAGCTTAACACTCGTGTGTTCATCTTTGAACATTCCCTGTGTCACTGCGGCACACATAATCTCACTGTTTTTGCGTCTACTGCATAATGTAGTTCCCTTTTCGTCTCTTTCTTTTTAAATGAGCTCTCTAATAGAGATTTCTCTTTCTTACCAAGCTTTATCATAATCTACCCCTACCTTTCTTTAAACCTAAGCCTTCCTTTTCACCACCTCATCTATCATCTCATTTACTTGGCTGATTATCTTGCTTGCTAAATTTTGACATTCTTTCTTTATTAACGATTTGTCTCTCTTCCTTATTTCTTCTATCTCTATTATTTTTAACTCTGGTAAATAACTCCCATTCAACATGTCTGCTATTTCTCCCACTAGCCCCTCTATTCCATAGCACGTCAGTTCTCTACTTTTTGTTATTCCTCCTTTTTCTCTCAAAAATTTACTTGCCTTTTCACTCTCTTTGCTATCACATAGGCAATACTTTTCACTTTCCCAGATGTAATACATTGGTGTTGCACCATACTTATTCAGTTGATTAACTTCAGCTCCTGCCTTTACTAGCTCTTTTATTATTTCAACTCCTGCTCCTCCTATTTTGCACGCAGAGTGCAGTGGCGTACATCCAGTAACATATTGAGTGGCATTTACTTCTGCTCCTTCTCTTAGCAGCACTTTTACATTTTCTAAGCTTTTCGCAAATACTGCACAGTGTAGTGGCGTATAACCATTTTTATCTCTTGCATTAACCTCTGCCCCTTTTTTTATTAATAATCTCACTGTTTTGTAATCAGAGATTTCTACTGCTTGATGCAAGATCGTCTCTCCTTCTTCATTTCTTTTATTAATATCGTTACTTGATACTTCTTTAAAAAACTTGCTAAAACTGTTCGGTAGAAGCTGTAGCTTTACTCCTCTCGTTTGAGTTTTATTACTACAACTCCCCCTAAAGAACCGTGCTTGCAGATTTCCCGCACACGGCTCATCAATATTAGTTTTCACAGTCGTCCCTCTTATGCATATAAAGAAAAATGTATTTTTGGCTTTGGTAATGGATTTACTTCTACGTAGTGTACAAACTGTTCCCAGGTCATACTCTTTTTCTGACTACGCCGATTTATCCATTTAAATGCTAGCTTTCTTACTGATGTGTAAAATTGTTTCAAACACCAATAATTTCCGCTAATACCAAAGTAGTTATAGTGTCCTGTTAATTTAGCCTTCAGTACTTGCCACCAAGCTTTAAGTCGAATACTTCCGCGGACTATTTTCAACCACTCCTTGATTTCTTTTAGTTTTCTGGCTAGATTTAACTTTGAGGTTTTATGTCCCATTATTAATCTACCACGACGACTTTTTGCACCATAGTGCGTAAACCCCAGAAAATTGAAACTTTCCGTCCTTCGTTTCTCTCTTATCGCTTGTTGCCACTCCCTCTTGCCAAACTTTACTACTCTGGTCTTGTTTTCAGATACTTCCAACCCAAATTTATTTAGCCTTTGTTTCAGTAATTCCAGAAATTCTTCCGCGTCTACCTTACTTTCGCAACAAACCACAAAATCGTCGCAAAACCTTATTAGTTGTATATATCCTCTGGATCTTGGTTTAAATTTCTTTTCTATCCATAAATCCAACACATAATGTAAGTATATATTTGCTAATACAGGACTTACTATACCACCTTGGGGTGTACCTTGTTTTGTTGCTTCATAATTTCCAGCTTCGACTATCCCTGCCTTGAGAAACCGCTTTACTAACCACCGCAAATTTGGGTCAGTTATTCGTTCCCTTAGACATCTCATTAGCCATTTATGCTGTATATTATCGTAGAACTTCTTGATATCCACTTCTACAATGTAGTTTATTGGCTTGTACATAACTGCTTTATCTAGTGCATTTACCGCTTGATGACAGTTTCTTCCAGGTCGAAATCCATATGAGCTGTCCAGAAAGTTTGCCTCGTAAATATTTTCTAGTATCTTCTTCAGCATAATCTGTACTAATTTATCCTCGGTCGATGGTATTCCGAGTCCGCGTTTCTCTTTACTTCCAGCTTTCGGTATATATACCCTCTTTACTGGTTGTGGTTGATATTGCTTCCTCTTCATACTTTCTACTAGCACTTCGAGTTTCTCATTCAGATTTTCTCCGTATGATTCCACTGTTATCTGGTCTACTCCACAAGCCTTGTTACGCTTCAGTTCTTTATAACATCTCGCAAGATTCTCTGTATTTATCAGATGGACTAACGATGTGAATTTTAGTCGCTTATCTTGCTTTGCTCTTACTGCTATCTGGTTTAGTTTATTTTGCATGTTATTCCAACCTCCGTTGTATTGGCCTAGCAATCCCTATTCCAGTTACTATATTGCTGATCGCTTCCCCTTGTACGTGGCTTTCCCACATTCTGAGTACTATCAATCAGTCCGACTTCCCCTGCATCTTCCGCTAGTTCTTGCCTTTGTTGACTTGTTCCAGCGTACCTTTGTAGGAATGCATAGGATCTCCCAAGTTCACTTGAAGTCCATTTCAATACATGGCACGGTCTCAGATCCCGATAGAGTGAGTGATAACTTGCCTTTACGCTATCCTTCATGCTGTCTTCCATGGCCATGAAAATGTCGACCTCTATGTCTTCAGGTATTTCGGAACTCAATCCCTTCACTTTCGTTGTACCCTGCATTGTCCATCCCACTAGCTCTATTACACTCGTTACCTCATGCAACATAGTGGTCTGTTCCAAACTGTTGGCTAGACTTTGTTTGTGTTGGATTTTCACCAACTGTTCTCCAAGCACTTCTTGGCGCACCAGGTGTTACCTCACTCATCATATTATGTAGAATGATTTGGTATATGTTAAAGCAAGGGTAAGATGCTGATAAAGCTTCAGCAACAGAACTGTGATATGCAGCGCGCATGAAAAAGTCAGTAAAGGCAGAACAGGCTCTTGATTTTTTGTGATTATCAGATAAATCACAATCTCCAAAATGTTCTTTATATTGCCTCCGAACATCAAATGTTCCTCTTGCCACATTTATTAAGCTGCTCATTATTTCAATGTCATGAACTTTAGCTGCAATAATCAATAAAGCACGAGTACAGTCCACTAAATATAAAAAATCCTGCTGAAGATAAAATTTAAACTTTTCATAATCTAGCGTATTGTTCATCAATTCAACATTGAAAGGATGTTTTATTATTTTTTCAATAAGGCCAGATGACTCTCTTACAGCAATATCGTAAAATTCTTCTTTTGGTTTGTCGGACATCTTGTAAGCCTCATAAATATTAAAACTGGTATAATTACTAAAAAGTTACTTACAATTTAATAATAAGTTATTATATCAGTATCAAGCTAGAAATAAAAGAGTTTAATAGTTTTAAGAAATTCTCTCTTTTTTTCTTCTATATTAAATTCTTTACAAAAATCAGTAGATAAGTCCACACCTTCCCAAGAAAATCCACCATCACTTTCCGATTCTTTACCAAAATGCCCATAGCAGGCTGTACGTTTATATATAGGATGGTTAAGTGATAAATGTCTTATTATGCCTTTAGTTGATAAATCTATGTTACCTTCAATAAACCCTTTAATCCTCTCTTCATCTATTGTATTCGTGCCAAATGTATCAATGTAAAATGAAGTAGGTTTTGAGACACCAATTGCATAAGAAAGCTGCACAAGACAACGTTCAGCTAAACCTGCAAAGACAATATTTTTAGCAAGGTATCTCGCCATATAAGCTGCGGATCTATCAACTTTTGTTGCATCTTTTCCAGAAAACGCTCCTCCACCGTGTGGAATATAGCCTCCATAAGTATCAACCATAACTTTTCGTCCGGTTAATCCACAATCACCAACTGGTCCACCAATAACAAATCTACCTGTTGGATTGACTAAGAGATTTTCTTTAGGGCACATCCACCCTTCAGGTAAAGATGAAGCTATGTAAGGATAAATTATTTCCTTCACTTTCGATTGACTCAGATCCTCAAGATGCTGTATTGAAACAACAATACTTTCAGCACGCACTGGAAGGTTATTCTCATACGCCAAAGTGATTTGCGATTTTGCATCCGGACCAAGCTTTACCCCTTTGACCATACTCATGATATTTCTCAGAATCGAGTGTGCATAAAAAATGGGTGCTGGCATGAGGCTTTCCGTCTCTATTGTTGCATAGCCATACATTATGCCCTGATCCCCAGCACCTTGATCCACACCTATTGCAATGTCATTTGATTGTTCATGTAGTAATATATTTACTTTCACTGTTTCCCAGTGGAAACCATCATGCTCATAACCAATATCTTTTATTGTATTCCGTACAATACTTTCAATCTTGCTATTTTCAATGTTCGGCCCAAATACTTCCCCAGCTATAATAACATTATCTTTAGTAACTAAAGTCTCTATTGCAGTACGAGAGGAAGAGTCATTAAAAAGGTATTCGTCAAGTATTGCATCTGAAATCTGGTCTGCTACTTTGTCTGGATGACCGGCTGCTACTGATTCACTGGTTACTGAATTCTTATGTAAAACCATCGTTTAGTTACAAAACTATTGCAAATTTAAATGGTGGGTCTGGGAAGAGTTGAACCTCCGACCTCACGCTTATCAGGCGTGCGCTCTAACCACCTGAGCTACAGACCCGTATCTATTCAAGCCAAGGCTTGCATATCATCTGTAGGCACAACATCAATAAACGTCTTTTTATTTGCTGATTTTCTAAAACTCACCCAGCCTTTCGTTTTAGCAAAAATCGTATGATCTTTACCCATACCAACATTCTTTCCAGGATGAAATTTTGTACCTCTTTGACGTACAATTATGTTACCTGGAATAACCTCACCATTCTTCTTTATCCCGAGCCGACGCCCTGCCGAATCTCTACCATTACAGGAACTACCACCTGATTTTTTAGTTGCCATATCTTACCTCTTACTTTTGAAGACTAATTTCATTGATACGAAGAACAGTAATATACTTCCTATGACCATTTTTCCTACGGTAATTTTTTCTTCTCTTTTTCTTAAAGATTATAATTTTTTTATCTCTACACTGCTCCAGTACTTCAGCTTTAACAACAGCATTAGATGAACAAGATAAGCCATTGTTTGAAACACAAATCACTTTATTGATTTCCACTTCCTCTTTTTCTTCAGCTTGTAATCTTTCTACTTTAATTATGCTGCCTTTTTTTACTAAATACTGCTTTCCACCAGTTTCGATTACTGCAAACATGACAAATATCAATTATTGTTATTAACACTAATCGTAAATGATGTTACACATACTGTCAATATAAATAAAAACATGAAATACTTCTACCTTTATCTGCTTTTCCTCGTGGAGAGTAGTCAAGTTTTAAAACTTGACTACTCTCAAATTCTCTTAGTCTCATGAAAACTTTACGACGTTAACAAAAACTCAAGCTTTCACTAAAAACATTCAATCGGAGCTTATAAATTAAAACTCATTCCAAGTTCAAACCCATGAGAAAAATTACTGAACTTGTGAAGTTTATAGCCAGCGAAAACATTCGTTCTCTCAGAAAGTGGAAGATTAATACCAGCACCTATCTGGTAGGAAAAAAACTTTTTTACGTCTGGCTGTTGACCTTGCTGTGCTGGTTGAGATACTTTAGCTCCACCTACTACACCAAAAGTAACATAAGGGGTAATATCCGTACTTTCAAATTGATGATGATAATGAAGCTTTGCCATGAATCCTAACTCTGCCAAAGATCCTCCAAACAAAACAGATTTCAATACAGAACCAGCTGAAATTTTTATGCTATCTGTATAATGATAGCCAAGCTCATAATTAATACCAAGATTGTCATATGACGACGAAGTATAGATTCTATCTCTAATCCAATCAACTCCAAAAGACGGTGCTGACAGAGAACAGCAGACTACTAAAGTAAGTAATTTTTTCATTTTTACCCTCTAACCATGAATATACGCATATATACTCACAGAAAAGTTAAAAATTACATAACTTACATAATAAAATCGGAATCACTTTCTTAGCTACTTGCCTTTCTCTTGCAATTGCCAAACTTCTCTTTGTCACATTTTATTACCTACTGCAATCATCATTTTAGCCTATATCACTTGCTTTTTTTCAACAAAAATTCAAACCAGACTTCACTAAAAACATTCAATCGGAGCTTACAAATTAAAACTCATTCCAAATTCAACCCCATGCGAAAGTTCATGAAACTTCTGCAGCTTGTAGCCAGCAAAAACACTTGTTCTCTCAGAAAGTGGAAGATTAATACCAGAACCTATTTGATAAGAAAAAAATTCTTCTACGTCTGGCCCTTGATTTTCTGAAAGAGGAATTTTAGCAACTCCTCCTATACCAAAAGTAACATAAGGAGTAATATCTGTATTTTCAAATTTATAATGATAATGAAGCTTTGTCATAAGTCCCGCGTCTAAAATCCCTTCACTCATAACAAGTTTAACTGCAGGACCAAATGAAATTTTAATGCTATCTGTACAATGATAGCCAAGATCATAATTAACACCAAGCATGCCATATGACGAAGAGGTGTAGGTTCTATCTTTAACCCAATCAACTCCAAAAGACGGTGCTGACAAAGAACAGGTCAGGTAAGGAAGCAGTATTACTACTACCCCCTCCCTTAGAAACGCAGCATGCAGGTTTCCCCACACTACGCTTGAGCCCCTTATCTAAGTTCTTCTTTTCTAGAACCGGCTTGTCCTTCATGATTCCTCAGGAAACATCATTCTTAATGGTGACACCAACAGTAGAGAACCTTCTCTTGAAAAGGAGCTTGCTAACATTCTTGTTCGTTTCACTCTCTCATCAAAATACTTTTTCCATTTTAAGTCAAGGGGATTTGCATCCGCTCTGATTTTAACATGTCGTCTGATAGGTATATCAATCAGCTTAAGCAGTCTTAAATACCGTATCTCTTTTGGTTTGTTCTTGCATATGGGTGCAGCAAAAACCCATTGGCGTTGACCCATTACTTTGAAGTAACGATTCTTTATCCAACGTAATCCTTTACGAGGATGTCTTTTCTTTGCCCATTTCCATAAACTATGCCAAATTTCATTGTCGATCTTTCTAAACGCTTTTTTAGCACACACATGGTGATAGTAATTTCCCCATCCTCTCAGTAGAGAGTTGAGTGACTTAATTACTATAGCCTGAGTGTTCGCTATATTTGCTTTTATCAATGTACGTGCTTTATTAAGAAGTCTTTTAATACTTTCTTTCGAAGGTTTAATAATTAACTTCTTATTATATCTACGTACATTACAACCAAGAAAGTCAAACCCTGTTGTAATAGATGTAATCTTTGTCTTCTCTTCTGACAGAATTAAACCTCGCTCATGAAGAAAAGATGATACTAAAGGCTTAACTTCCTTTTCCAGTACTTCATGTGTGAAACCTGAAATAATAAAGTCGTCTGCGTACCTGATTACATTCACTCCACTTCTGATTTTTCCTCTTCTTTTGCTACCTAATTTACCAAAGCGACTTTCTAATAACTGTTCAAGACCATCTAAGGTAAAGTTAGCTAGTATTGGAGAAATTATACTTCCTTGCGGAGTGCCAGCAGTTGTGGGATACAGAGTTTTCGATTCTAGGAAACCAGCTTTTAACCATCTATGAAGAATTTTCTTTTCCATAGGAATATGCTTCATAAGCCATTCATGGTTAATGTTGTCAAAGCACCCTTTGATATCACCTTCTAGTATCCATTGTGGTCGATTGCGTCTTGCCAGTAATAAGTGACAAGCAGCAATAGCATCCGCGCAGGATCTTTTAGGTCTAAAGCCATAGGAGTGACGATCACTGATCGTTTCAGCTATCGGTTCCAGAGCAAACAGATATAATGCTTGCATCGCTCTATCTTTTATCGTGGGTATACCGAGAGGCCTTCTTTTGCCATTAGATTTACTGATATAAATTCGTTTGAGCGGAGAAGGTTTATATCCTCTTTGTTTTAACAGCTTTATTCCTTGAAATTTAGCATTGCAAGTTGACCATAGTTGACGATCTACACCTGCTGTGGTTTTTCCTTGGTTTTCAGTTACTCTCTTAACAGCCAAAGCTTTTCCGCTAAAAGAGCGTGTGAGAAGATGTTGTAAAGCTTTTACCTTACCCCATCTTCCTTCTTGGACAGCCTTAACAATACGTCTTTGTAGCCTCACAATAACTTTCTGGCATTTCTTCCATGGCAATTGCTTCCATGCTTCAAAGCTTTCGGTAGATGCACTTACAGGTTTACTTGTAATCATCTGCTTTCCTACCTTAAGTGGTTAACAAAGTTTCTTGTCACGAGGGACCAAATGGAAGTCTGCTCGTTTTCACGCGAATTAATGTTACAAATTCTATCCATTTCGTTACAAAATGGCATTCGCTTTCTCCATTCTCCTTTACCTGCACTTCCATCAGCATTCCTTGCGGTTTGCTTGCCATGTAGGCGAAAATACAGGCTTACCCTGTTTCTCCAGTCATACAACAGTGGGTTAGGTGGCTTCTCTATACCGGTGGAGTTATTATTTGCGTACATCTAGAAATGAAAAATGTAACTTATCCACATTACCTTTTGGTCAGAGCTTATCAGCATCTTTAGCTCTTTCATCGTATCGGTACTTATAAAGCTTCACTTACGTTCACCATACCACTAGCCTAGCCCTCCAACCACATGATGCTTGCAGTTTATGCCCCTCTCACGATTGAGCATCTTCTTTTTCAAGAGGAGGTTCATTGTCCGCATCGCTTGGCACCAACCGGTTGCCCGATTCGCACTGATGCGTAGACTCAGACGGCAAAACATCTGGTTTAATAAGTTTTAGAATCCTTTCAGTTTCTTTCTGAATGAATTCCTCTCCTTTTAAACAATATGACCGAAGACTTTCAGGTCGCACCATTACGACGAAGTTCAATATATCTTGCTTTTCCTTTATCTGAGTAATCTTCATCATCTAAGTTAGTCTGAGAATATAGAACTTCAAGATCAACTCTCATATTTTTGAATACATATCCTATTGAAGCACCACCTGCAAGTCCTGGAACGTATTTAGGACTATATCCAGCCTCAATCCTCTCCTCCTCATTAAAGCTAAAAACACCTTCCGTTACATTTTCACCTGCATCTTCTTTTCCTTTTAGAGAACCTATTGCATTGAAAAATGCTCCAAAATAGTTAGCTTGAATATAAAAATTCTTTAAATTATTTATTTCACTATCATAAGATAAGCACCTAAATGAAAAAGTGAGCAAAGTTAGTAGGTATGTAAATTTAAATCTTTTATTCGCCATATAAACCTCACATAATTTCACTTTTATGCTAACATACTTCTATTTTTTATGTAGCAATTTTTTATTGCGCTCAGTTGTTTTAGATTTAGAATAAGAGTATTGTAATTTAAAGTGAATCAATGGTTGTTGCAGTTCATGAATTAGAGAAAATTATCAAACAGTCATTCCCTGGTGCCGATATAAAGATTAAGGATCTTGCTGGAGATGATGATCACTACCATTTAAAAATAACTTCCCAGTGTTTTTCTGGAAGGACAAAAATAGAACAACATAGAATGGTATATAAGGCTCTTGAAGGTCAATCTATACATGCATTGCAACTAGAAACTGGAGCTTAAAATTAAGGTGATATTTATGAACAACTTTGAACAAATAAAAAAAGACATAGCAGAAAACGATGTAGTGCTGTATATGAAAGGCACCTCTGACTTTCCTCAATGCGGATTCTCTGGGCTCGTCGTATCAATTCTCAAAAATTTGAATGTAAAGTTTAAATGCATCAACGTACTTGAGAATGATGAAATACGTCAGTCCATAAAAAGTTTTTCTGATTGGCCAACAATTCCACAAATATATATAAAGGGAGAGTTTATTGGTGGCTGTGACATAATCCGCGAGATGTATGAAAAAGGTGAATTACAGAGTTTATTGAAAGAAAAACAGATTGTTTAGTAAGGAAATAAGCAAGAAAAAAATAGGCGTGCCTCACACCTAGCCTGATTAAAAACTTTAGTTTTTTGACTTTTGTACACTATTTGTACATAAGACATTCTCTTTAAGAAATGTACCAGGCCAAGTAATATTTGCCTGTACATCACTAATAGCGCGTGCCATATTTACATTTTGTTTAGCCTTTTTTATTAGAGAACTTAATGACGTACTGATTTTATCAATAATGCGCAGATCAGCTTTAGGAACACTTGCTTCAATTGCTTTCAGACCACTTTGCACTTTATCAAGGCTATCACTTCTTATGGCAGCAGCAATATCTATAAACAATCGCTTTAGCTCTCGAGGTTGATCTTTTATAGTAAAAAGATAGTCTGGAACGATTTCGTAATCACCATTAACATTTTGTGTGCAATATTCTTCAATAGCCTCTTTTGCATCGTAGTAATCTTGTGGATTATCAGAACAAGAATATGCTGCACAAGATTCATTTCTATAATAAGGACTCCCATTACTCTCAATGTTTTCTATTCTCTTCTTTACACTAGAAACTAAACCTTTTCCAAATACGATAGTATCGTCTCTGTCTGATTTTGAAACAGCCTCTAATAGAGTAGGTATTGCGTCTTGTCTGTAACTAAAGATAAATTCTATGCATGGAATATTACCCAAACTATTTCTAGGGCCTTCTCCACACAAAAATTTACTTGGAACATGTTGTATAAAAAAGTTAACTACATCACTTGAACTACTGTCTCCTAGCATAAGTAAAAACTCGGGAAATCTAGGATATTTATTCAAAAATAATGCACCATATATTTCATCGTCAATTGACTCCAATTCATTGTCAAAAATAATACTCCTTATCTTATTATAATCTAGCTCATTTATAGCTTCTTTTAACTTTTTATTTAAGTCAAGGTTATTCAACTCACGATAACGCTTATACTTTTCTTCACTAATACGTGGCATATAATACACTCTTTTTTTATAAAACATTTATATAACTAGCTTTCTTGTTAATAATTGTCAATACTTAGATAAGTATATTAGTAAGTATTTTTATAATTATTGCTAACACGGAATTTTATCTGATTTTTACTAAAAGTGTATATACAAGCTAAACCTTATCACCAGGCTTAACAAATAGATGACCCAATGTTATTAACTTTATAGGCTTACTTTCATTATTTGCGACTACCCAAACTCCATCGTCTTCATAATCAACAATTTCTATTGCTGTAAATACTACATAATTATTATCATCAACAATCTTTATTCCAAGAATACCATCGTCATTTAAGCTTAAGGCCGAAGAAGGAATTTTATATGCAAATCTTTCACCTGAAGGGAGGCTTACACTAGCAGTCAGTCCTTGCAAAGATATAATCTCATTATCAGTTACCTTTACCTCCACTCTATAAGATCCAGTTTTAGGCTCAGCAATTTTACTAATAAAACTCACTTCACCTACTAATTCCCTTCCGTCTAGCAAATTAATTTGCGCTGTGCTACCTAGCTTTATTTTATTTACTTCATTTTCTGAAACATATAACACCACAAGAACCTGATCAAAATTAACTATGTCAGTTATCTTATGTCCAAGATTAACAAAATCCCCTTCATTTACGTTGATCTTATCTACATAACCATCAATAGGGGATTTAATCGCAGTATTTTCTAAATCCAACTCTAGCCTTTTTAGGTCAGCTTTTGCACTCTGCAATGCAGTAAAAGCTGATTCCACTCTTATCTGTGCTCCATACCCCTTTGTATTCAATTTTCGAGAGGAATCATACTCAATTTCACGCTGATTTAATAAAGCTTTGGCTTTTTCAACTTGCTCAACTCTGTCATAATCTTCTATCTTTAAAATTACATCGCCTCTTTTTACTTTTTCACCATCAGACAAATAAATAGCAATAACTTGACCACTTGTTCTTGAGACAAGGCTGAACCTATGCAAGGGATTTACCGTACCAGAAAAATTTAAATATACAGCGCGATTTTGTGGAGTATAATCCTGAGTTTTTACTGAAAAACTACTAATTGGATTATCACTATGAACCGCCTGATCTTTTTTTAAAAATGTACTATTGATAAAAAACAGTAGAATAAGAGCCATACCGGAAACGATGATTACTTTGTTTCTCATCCTTAAACAGTAAAATTTATTGACCAATCTTGTTAGAAATAACTGCATAAATTTTCAAATATCAGAAGTATAAGTATAATACATCTATTGTCACTCTATAAACAGTTTTACGTAAGCAAATTTTCCTACAATAAGTAAGTTTGCCAAAATGAAATTTTTAATTAAGAAACCTTATCCGAAAAGTTATTATGTCAATATAAGAATTAACATTATATTAGCATATAAGTACTAACGTGCTATTAGTTTGATAATTAAGGAGTATATTATGACAAACCCTATACTAAACCCTCCATTTCAATGGAAGGCACTTCATGATTGCTATAGAGAATGTGAAGAAAAGTCCCCAGGTAATAGTTGGTGGGTAACAGCAGAGCGAAATAATTGCAAGTGGTACTGTCGTCTGAAAGATACTCATGGCTTATTTAAATCTGATTCACAAGAAGAGTCGACACCTATTGATATAAGTAGTACATTCAGAGAGATTGGAAATAAATTCTATGATCTCGCAGATTCAGTGCTATTATGAAGTAAAATAAAGGATCAAAGTTCAATTAGTAAGTCTACTTTTGTAGAGTTACTCTCTCATATTGACTCAACTGCAGAGCTGAAGTGCTAATGCCTGATTTTTTTTACTGACTTCCCGTATTTTCAGGAAGAGGAGATCCTATTAACTCTATCTTGGTCTGTTGTACCACAATGTTCGTACAGCAACTAAAAGGGTGTCATTCCAGCGCGTGACGCTGGAATGGCTTTGTTGCATCGCTATCTACGGCGGATTAAAGATAAAAAAGATGAAGAATATCAGTAGCTTATTATTCTAGCATTTATAGTAAGGACGGTCAGTGAATATCTAAATTTGAGTAAAAGAAATTTTACTACCATTCACTAATCTAGCTAAAATTCAAGAATTTCAATGCTTTAGCTATTTTAAGTAGAATTAAATTTACTAATACAAACAATAAATTACTATTCTTAAATTTGATCAGATTGACTGCAAAAAAATAAGATTTTCAATAAGTTGCTTGTATAGTTAGCCTTTCATAGGTAGCGATGCAACAAAGCCCGCTGGAATCCATAATCTTTTCAAAAACTCAGAATTCCTGGATCCCACCTGGGATGACACCTATTTTTTCGGTGCTCCCTTTCTTGTCATTCCAGTGCGTGAAACTGGAATGGCTTTGTTGCACAGCTCTTCGGATAGTGGGTAATGTATAATAAATTCATGAAGCTATATCAAACTTAGCCATGCCTATTTCAGTAAATTTGTTAAGCAAATAACACTTGAGTAGCAGTTCCTTCTCACGATTAATCTCAGATTTATTCCTAAAACTAAATCCAAATATTTGCTTCAGTCGCGAGAAAAAACTTTCTATATAAGATCTCTTCCAATAATTTATCTCTTTTTTCCACCTCTTCATACCATCTTCATCATATGACTTTATGAGCTTGATTGTAGAATTTCTCTCATTCATATAATCCAACTTTGGATGCTCTACTGCATTATTTTGCGGAGGAATCCTTGTCTTTATGTCAAGCTCATCGCACAGTTTGTATAACTTCTTTCGATTATATGCCCTATCTGCATATATCGTGCTTATGTTATACTTGGTATCCACTCTTTCAATAAGATCACAGGCTCCATAGTGGTCGGAATAAACTCCACTACTGTATTTTGCAGCTATAACTTTTTTACTACCTATCTCTAGCATTACATGTAGCTTTCTTGTTTGCTCATAGCGGCGATACTTTCTATCTGTACCATTTGCCTTACTATGGCCTGGAATATTATTGTAGATGCTGATACCTGTACTATCTATAGCAATTTCAATATCTTCCATATCGTTCTTATCAACTCTGCAGTCGTTGATTTTGATATTAAGCTTTTTAAACCTTCTTGAAGCCTGCGAATAGCTGATAATTTGCAAAATTTTCCCTATTTGCTCAAGATATTTCTCTATAAATCCCACTGTTTGCCTAAGACCAATCCTGAATAGATAGGTTATTATGTGAATTAGAATCACTACTTTGTCGCTGTAGACATTGTTGCCACCTGCTACTTTTGGACTATTTTCGTACCAATTTTCAATGGCATCGTTGATATAATGAAAAACATTTCCCCTTTCTTGAAGAAATTTGTTATATTCATTGCAGTTACTGACTTTCATTCTTATTGGCATATTTTTCCTTTGTCGGCTAAATATCTATTTTATAACAAATTCCATCAGTAACTGCCTGTTCTTTCCTTGAGTGGTGCAACAAAGCCATCCCAGTGTCAAGCACTGGGATGACACCGTCATAAAGTAAACCAGTACTTGGATGAACTGGCAAAAATTGCTCTTAAATCACAAGTTCGTGCAATGATGGTGCTTCTTTAAGAAGCACCATTTGCTAATGTTTTGAAGCTTTAATGCTTATTATGCGCATGTATTTGTTGTTGCATTCCATGTTTTACCATCAGGGCAAGCAGTTGCACCATCTTTACAAATCACACCACCTGGTACTATTTTTGAAACAACTACAGGTGCACCAAAAAACACAGCAGTAAATGCACCAAGTGCAAAAAGCGCTGGCCATGGCATTCTGCCAAATATTGCCAGCAATGCTGCACCTATTATCACTATTGTAATCATAGGCCCGCCTATACCGTGAGTATAGCCTACTATTTTGCATATTGTATTGGTTGTTGCATCATCAGTAACAGCAGCAGCAAAAGCATTATCAAATGCAAAGGAAAGAATTAAAGCTACAAGTAGAAGAAAATTTTTCATTATGCCTCCAGTAATTTCTATTACTTATCCGCTACTGCACCGTTTTTACAAATCACACCTTCTGGTGTTATTTTTGAAACGACTACAGGAGCGCCAAAAAACACAGCAGTGAACGCACCGAGTGCAAAAAGCGCTGGCCATGGCATTCTGCCGAATATCGCAAGCAAAGCTGCACCAATTATCACTATTGTGATCATCGGTCCACCTATGCCGTGAGTATAGCCTATTATCTTGCATATCACTGATGATGTTGTATCATTTTTATCAACAAAAGTATTTTTAGCATTTGCATCAAATGCAAAGGAAAGAATTAAAGCTACAAGTAGAAGAAAATTTTTCATTATGCCTCCGTATTTAACGCTGGATTATCTATCATTTTGATTAAATTTAAGTAAACGGTGAGGATTTTTTGCTTAAAAGTATGCTTTATTTCATTTAGAATACTTTTCTTAGTTTATTTATATTACAAGTGCTACAGAAATTTTATAGTATCGTTTATTGCCTTTATCGTGCTTTAATTGACACAATTTATAATGATGGAGTGGAGCACGCAGGGTATCTATCATTTTTAATCCTGTTATCAATATTTCCTTTTCTTATTGTTTTAATAGCCATGGCATCAACGTTCGCAAATTTCTTAGATCAATACAATGTCGGCTGGGCATTTATTATTGATAACATGCCACAGGATATTTTATCATCTTTGATGCCACGTATTAGGGAGATAATATCAGGCCCTCCGCAAAGCTTATTAACCTTGGCAATTGTAGGCGCTGTTTGGACTGCCTCATCGACAATTGAAGGATTCAGAACGATATTGAATAAGGCCTATAAAGTCCCGGTTTCATCGCCTTATATATGGAGAAGGGTGCTCAGTATATTACAATTTTTAGCAATTACGCTTGTTACAACTCTGACTATAGTATTTTTTACATTAGTGCCAATGTTAATTGATTTTTCTTACCAAGGGCTAAGTTATACTAGATATTTACTTATTGAGTTTTTGCTTTTTACTATAGTATCTTGGCTATATTTTACATTGCCAAACATAAAACAAAACTTATCAGACGTATTTCCCGGATCTTGTGTAGCTGTTATTCTTTGGACGATCTCTGCTTCAGCTTTCAAGCAATACTTAAAAGCTTCCTTTGACCAACTGAATTTGATATATGGAAGTTTAGGTGGTGTGATAGTATCGTTACTATTTTTTTATGTGCTAAGTTTGATTTTTATATATGGAGCAAAATTTAATTTTCAGCTAAAATATTTCAATGGATCTTGCTAAGGAGAAAGAAATGGGTGACTTAGAAGGTAAAATAGCTTTAATTACCGGAGCTTCAGGTGGAATAGGCTCTTCTGTTGCAAAAAGATTTGTAAAAGAAGGTGCATGTGTAATTCTGATTTCCAGATCTCTTGATAATCTCAAGCCATTGTATAACGAAATTGAAGAGCTGAAAGAAGGCTCTGTGAAACTAATTCAGCTTGACCTTTTAGACTTTGAAAACGTAGAAAAACTGGCAAATATGATAGAAAGCCCAAAATTATCAGAATCTGGAACACTTGATATACTGATTGCATGCACTGAAATTTTAGGTAAGTTGAGCTCTGTTCATGATTGTGAGCTTGAAGATCTACAGAACGTAATGAATACAAATTTTACTGCCAGTTGGTACTTGCTAAAAAATTTGGGTCCAATACTAAAAAAGTCTAATGCTGGAAGAGCGATATTCATGACCTCAGAGATAACACTTTCTCCTTCCTCTTATCCATATTGGGTACCATATGCTGCAAGTAAGGCTGCACTAGAAGCAATGGTGAAGATATATGCATCTGAGACAAAACATACGAACTTATGCATAAATGCCGTGTATTCGGAAGGGCCTATCGATAGTGAAATGTATAAGCAAGCATTTTCGGGAAAAGATATATCTGAATTGGTGCCACCTGATAAACTGACAGACAAATTTGTAGAACTTGCTTCTGAAGATTGTAGCATATCAGGACAAATCTTACCACTTAGCAAATCTCCCGAGTAAATTACCATAGTATCTGCAAAGATACTGTTAAGCCTAAAGGTAGTTAGGTTTAATAAAAATTCACATACACAGGAAAGATTGGTAACATTATTTGAGTCGAGACTATTATTGTAATTATGCCAAAACGCACAGATATAGAATCTATATTAGTAATAGGAGCAGGCCCAATAGTTATAGGTCAGGCATGCGAGTTTGATTATTCTGGAACGCAAAGCTGTAAAGTATTAAAAAGTGAAGGTTATAAAGTCATTTTAGTTAACTCCAACCCCGCAACTATAATGACAGATCCTGAATTCTCTGATGCAACTTATATTGAGCCGGTGCTACCTGAAATCATAGAGAAAATTATAATTAAGGAGATGCCAGATGCAATATTGCCAACAATGGGCGGGCAAACAGCACTCAATTGCGCAATAAAACTTGCAGATGATGGAGTGTTAGACAAATACAACGTAGAATTAATAGGAGTAAATAGAGAAGCAATAAAAAAAGCGGAAGATAGAGAATTATTTCGCCAATCCATGGATAAAATAGGTCTAAAATACCCCAAAAGTATCATTATAAAAAATCAAGAACAAATAAAAAAGGCTTTGGATTACATTGGATTACCAGCAATCATCCGTTCATCATTCACTCTTGGTGGCGCAGGTAGCGGCATAGCATACAATAAAGAGGAGTTTTTCAATATTGCAGAAAGTGCTCTAAAAATTTCACCAATAAATGAAGTTCAGATAGATGAATCAATTATGGGCTGGAAGGAATATGAAATGGAAGTTATCCGTGACTGCAAGGATAACTGTATAATAGTGTGTTCAATAGAAAATATTGATCCAATGGGAGTGCACACCGGAGATAGTATCACAGTTGCTCCTGCTTTGACTCTGCGTGATGCTGAATATCAACAAATGAGAAATGCATCTATAGCAGTGTTGAGAGAAATTGATGTTAGCGCCGGTGGTGCAAATGTTCAGTTTGCAGTGAATCCTAAAGAAGATGGAAGCCTCGTTGTAATTGAAATGAATCCAAGGGTTTCTCGCTCCTCTGCACTTGCTTCGAAAGCAACAGGCTATCCTATTGCAAAAGTTGTAACTAAACTTGCTATTGGCTATTCGCTCGATGAAATATGTAACGACTGTGCTCCAGTTATACCTGCTGCATTCGAACCAGTGATTGATTATATCGTCACTAAAATTCCTCGATTTGAGTTTGAGAAATTTAAGGGGACGAATTGTGAACTATCAACCTCCATGAAATCAGTGGGAGAAGTAATGTCTATAGGCCGCACTTTTAATGAGTCACTACAGAAAGCTTTTCGCTCACTTGAAACAGGGCTCACGGGACTTGATGAAGTGTTTTCTGAAGACACAGATGTTAAATCTCAATTAGCAAAATTGCTGCCAAACAGATTACTGATTGCTGCTGACGCAATGCGTCACGGAATTAGCATAGAAGAAATAAATTCGATTACAGGATATGACTTATGGTTTCTGCAAAATATACAGCAAATCATCTTGGCTGAACAAAAAATCAAGGAAAACGGCCTTCCTGGAACTGCATATGAAATGTTAGAGCTGAAAAAAATGGGGTTTTCAGATGCAAGATTGGCAAAATTAAGCAATAAGAAAGTAGAACAAATTGAAGCAATAAGGAAAAAATTTGATGTTAATCCAGTTTATAAGCGTGTAGACACCTGTGCAGCTGAATTTGAATCGAGCACTGCTTATATGTATGGCTGTTATGAGAGTAACACAATCCAGCGTGTGACTAGAGATAAGGAAGAATGGATCCCAGTGTCAGCTACTCGGATGACAGAGGGAATGGAGTGCGAAGCAGATGTTTCTGACCGAGAAAAGGTTGTCATTTTAGGAAGTGGTCCAAATCGCATTGGTCAAGGTATTGAGTTTGATTATGCATGCGTACATGCAGCTTCTGCCGCCAAAGAAATGGGGTATGAAACAATAATGATTAACTGTAATCCAGAAACCGTTTCAACTGATTATGATACCGCTGATCGTTTATATTTCGCCCCACTGATTGCAGAGGATGTGCTTGAAATACTAAGCAAAGAGCAAGAAAATGGCACACTGGTTGGTGTAATAGTTCAAATAGGTGGTCAAACACCTTTAAAGTTAGCCAAAGTGCTTAACGAGAGAGGTTTCAAAATTCTGGGAACTTCGTTTGATTCTATTGACCTTGCAGAAGATCGCATGAGGTTTAAAAACCTTGCTTTGCAACTTAATTTAAAACAACCTGAAAGTTCTATCTGCCATTCAGTAGAAGAAGCGTTAACCAACGCAGAAAAGGTGGGGTTTCCACTAGTAGTTAGGCCATCATATGTCCTCGGCGGTCAGTCTATGTCGATTAGACATGATACTCAGAGCTTTAAAGAGTATGTCTTGAATCAAACCAAAATTTTTGAACACGGATCGCTTCTTCTTGATAAATTTTTAGTCAATGCAGTTGAGGTTGACGTTGATGCTGTGTGTGATGGGGAAAAAGTTTTCATTGCAGCGGTCATGGAGCATATTGAAGAAGCTGGTATCCACTCTGGCGATTCAACATGCTCAATACCGACAAACACATTGAGTGACGAAGTAATAAAAGAGATCGAGCTCCAAACTGAAAGAATAGCTCTTGCACTAGAAGCGAAAGGTCTGATAAACATTCAGTTTGCTGTTCAAGAGAGTGATGTATGCATACTTGAAGTAAATTTACGAGCTAGTCGAACCGTTCCTTTTATTTCCAAGGTAATCAATATTCCTATTGCAAAGCTTGCCACTCAGGTTATTTTGGGTAAAATTTTGAATCAGGAAAACAAGCCTTTCAATCATTTTGCAGTTAAAGCTGCTGTTTTTCCATTTACCCGCTTTGCAGGAGTTGATACTTTACTTGGTCCTGAAATGAAATCAACAGGAGAAGTGATGGGAATTGACTCATCTTTCGAAGCTGCACTTGCAAAAGTGCACATGGCTGCAGGATACAAGTTACCAACAGAAGGAACAGCTCTGATTTCAGTAAAAGATGATGATAAAGAGTATATATTGACTGTTGCACGAATGTTGAAAGAACTGAGTTTTGAAATATATGCCACCAAAGGCACAGCTTCGTATCTGAACAATAACGGCATTGCTGCAAAAGCTGTAAATAAAGTGAGAGAAGGCAGACCCCACATAGTTGATATGCTCAAAGATGGAAAAATAAATCTAGTAATCAATACCTCAAAAGGTGTGAAATCAGTTTCAGATAGCAAAGATATCAGGAGAACTGCTATTTTGCAAAATATAGCTTATAGCACCACAGCTTCTGGGAGTAAAGCGTTAGCGCTTGCAATTCAATATGTAAAGAATAGCAAATTGGAAGTGAAATCATTACAGCAGATACAAAATGTTTAAATATCAAGACTATAATAAATTATTACTTATTTCAAAATGAGGATCGTGTAAGCTAAGGCGAGAGAAATTTAATTAAAGGATTTTTGTGTCAGTATCAATATATAACTGCCTTGAGCGTTTGTTGAAAGGCTTTGTACTAATTTTCTTGATTCAAACAATATGCTAGACTTTAACTTAAAAATCTTTGTAAGTGATCACGACTGAAAGGTGTTTTCATGCATTTTTTACCTGAGTGCAATAAGTGTAGTTCATTGAGTTTCCAAAATTGATAATGAAGAAAAGCATTACTCGTCTAATAAAAGCAATTCAATACTCCTGTGAAGGAATAAAATCAGCTTTTGTATCAGAAGTTGCGTTTAGACAGGAGTTACTGCTTTTTATAATATGTGTTTCAACTTTGTTTGTTTTAGATGTAAGTAATTTAGAACGTGCAGTAATGGTAAGTAGCCTATTTTTGGTGTTAATTGTAGAAATTATTAACACTGCTTTTGAAACAACAATTGAGCGTATTTCCAGTGAACAACATATACTTTCAAAAAAAGTGAAAGATCTAGGTAGTGCAGCAGTTTTTCTCTCATTAATTAACCTCTTGATAACATGGATGATAATATTGATATGAATGTTGTTAAGATATATTTTCAAATTCACCGATTAAGACTTGCATGTCTTGTGGTAAATCAGAAACAAATTCTATATATTCTTTACTTTTTGGATGATATAAGCCTAGCGTGTGAGCATGTAGTGCCTGTCTATTGAAATTACGGATAAAGTCAGAGTTTTTAGCATGTTTTTCACTTTTACTACTATTTTTTCCGTAAACTTGATCACCAACTACAGAATGTCCTATGTGGCTCATGTGTACTCGAATTTGGTGTGTTCTGCCTGTCTCTAAAGTACATTTAACCAGGCTTGCTTGCCCTATAATTTTCTTCACTGAATAATGAGTGATTGCTAATTTACCTGCTGTTTTTGTGACACACATCATTTCTTTATTACTGCGTTTTGGAGCAATATGGGTTTTTACTGTTCCTTGCAGATTAGGTAATGCTCCCCAAATTACTGCTAAGTATTCCCTTTTTATTTTACGATTTGATAGCAGTTCAGACAAGAAGCTGTGGGATTGTTCATTTTTTGCAATTACCATGAGTCCACTAGTATCTTTATCAAGCCTGTGAACAATTCCTGGTCTTGTATTTGTATATGGAATTTTGCCAAGGTGAGCGATCACCGCATTCAGGAGTGTATCATTGTTTGTTCCAGCACCTGGGTGTACTGTTAATCTACTTTGTTTACTCAGAACTATAATGTCCCCATCTTCGTAGATGATATCAAGCTTTATATTATAGTTAGGTTCAATTGATGTGGATATGTCAGGTTGAACGAGATGTACTATATACTCTTCACCTGGTTTTACTATGTGGTCATTATTAATTATCGGCGTGCCAAATAATGTTACCCGCTTATCTTGTATCAATCTTTGCGCTTTACTGCGTGATATGTTGCACTTTTTAGCTATGTAAGTATCTAGCCTTAATTTTTTTTTCGTCACTATTAACATTTAAGGTTATATCTATGGTCACTACCCTGCGCAAGCTACTTTGAATGCTGCATGAACATCTGGATTCACAAAATCAACTTTTGTACTAGGTTGAATTTGAAGGCCGTCTTGTTTTTTAATATGGCAAATTATTTGAGAGCCATCTTTCCAGTAAATTATTATTTTATTATCAAAATCCCGTAGCGTTAACTCCCTCTTTTCTTCTTTTTTATCTTTTTCTTCTAGCTTAATAGACTCTAATAAATAATATAGAAAGTCACTTGCTTTACCGTTAACTTTTTTTCTCCATTCATCCATTTTTTCTTGTTCAGATAATTCTTTTTCCAATTTTGCATTTTCTTGCTCCAGCTCTTTCATCCTTTTTTTTGATTTTAATAGTCTATTTTTTTCTTTTGCTTTTTTCTCTTCATCCCGTTGTTTGTCAAAAGGAGTAGCAGTAATACTGCCTTCACTGCTATTAGGTTCATTTGATTGAGTCTGTTTATTCTTTAATTCCTCTAGTTCATCTTTTACTTTTTTTAGTTCTTCTTCTAATTCCTTCTTTATCTTTTCCGCTTCTTCTTGCTTTTTCAACATACAAAAAAAATCGTTGTCGTTGCTAATTATTTCTTCTCTAGATTGAAAAAAGCCAACAAATCTGCTTGGTTCAAATCGCTCAACCTTATCTTCAGCGATTTTAATAGTATTCTCTAAACTAGAAAAAATGCTTTCAATGTTTAGTGAATTTGTTCTTTTTGCCAACCCTTTAGCTTCGCTTAAAATGACCATCATTTCCTTACGCAACTTATCTAAATCTTTTTTTGATGTCTCCTCTAATTCCTTGTAGATGAACAAGTGTTTCTTGAATTTCATCATTTGCAGGCTTTAGAAGGCTATTATCAAGTAGATCTTTAACTTCATCTAGCTGCTTATCAAATGAAGCAACAATTTTATCTGTAAAATCAGTCAAGTGCTTATCAAGTAATTTTATCAATTGAGATATAGAATCATTTTCTTCCTCATCTTTTGTCTTTTTTTCTATTACCGATACAACCCCACCTCTTCTGAATGGAAAGAGAATATCCAAATTGTTAAACTTTTTAACAATATTATGATTATTGTTTATCTCATTGTTTTTTAGCTTGCTGAATGTTATACATATCCCAACAATAGCAATGATACTAGCCAGTGCAACTATGGCCCATTCCAAATCCTGAACATTGGCAAAGCTAAATCTATTTTGTATTAATGCGCCAACTATAATTACAGTGCTAATTATATATGTTATGGTAAGAAAAATGGCCTTATTTTTATTCTCTTGTCTTTGATCATCTAATGTTTTTCTTTGATTTTCAGAAATTGGCAAAATTATTGAAAAGTTTGCTTTTTTGCGACCTATAAGACTTAAATTTGGTTTTATCTCTATTTTTAGAGCATTTTCAGCAAGTTCACTTATCTCGTTGTCTTTGCCACCTCTAATTTTATCATTTATTAATTCCTCTATCGGCTTTTTTCCTTCTTTTATCTTCTGCTTATGCATATATCTCATAGCAGAAGAGGCTGCAAAAGTTGTTAAAAGAATAATAGAAACCAAAGTGTAAATTGGCATGAATGTTGGGTTAAAAATATCTGTAATAAAGCTTAAATTATTACTAGTTATTATTATTGCAGCTACATAAGCCAAAGAAAATTGAAGCCAAGTATTTACAGCTGCTATAGGTAGAGTGTTACTTACGGAATATTTCTTTGCTGCATGCCATAATCTAGGGAAAAAACCAATAGCATCATCTATTTTGGCAAAATTATGATCTACTTTAACACTTAAAGGATTTATTATATCTAAAGGCATAAACTTCCTAGCACCTAATTAATTATATACTAATAACACTTTTAAAACAAGTTTTTTGGCTTATGCCAAGGACGATTAGAACGGACTTTGCTAACCTTTATGCCACTATTTGCTAGCCAAACAGAGTGTGTGCCATATGCCTCTAAGTCAGAGTATTTGATGATTTTAGTATTGCAAGCTGGATAGTTAAACTTGCTTAACTGAATTACTAGATCGACATTGTTACAATTTTCTAAAATATCTTCTCTTTTATGAGCTAGCAACACTGACTTATTATTTCCTTTATTATATGTACAGTCATAATCATTACATTTTAGCCTTTTGTTTGAATTACTGAATTTAGTGTGATTCAAAATTTGATTCTGCCCGTTTTGTTTAGCCCATGTTTTGACAACAAAGTTCCTATTTTTCCTAGTAAGAGAATATAGTAAACTGTCATCTTCTTTTACAGCAAGATTATCAATACTGACCAGGATGTCAGGGGTTCTATACATAGCGCTAGAGAAAATACCCAGCACAATAAAGAAAATTCCAAAAAAACGCCAATTCCTTTCCCACAAGCATAGCCACAATAACCCAAGTGTTATTATAATAATTGATGAGCCAGGAAAAGTGCGAGTGGGAATAACCAAATACTGAAGACTAGCGATTGCATTTGTTATACACAAGATACTGTCAATTGGGCGCTCTATAAATGGCGCTATAATCCATTCAATACCTAAAGGAATCAATAAAACATAAATTATTCCAAGTGGAATAATAATGAGTGTAACTATTGGTATAGCAATCAAATTTGTGATAATGCCACTGATTGAAAAATAGTTAAAATTGTATATTGTGTACGGAACAGTTGCTAAACTTGCTATGACTGAGCTGATCATTATCGACACAAAATATTTTATTATTTTTATTTTGAATAACTTATTAGCATTGATCTGATAGCTGGCAACTAGTGCCAAAACAGCAGAAAATGACATTTGAAAACCTGGCTTTAAGATTGCTTCTGGCTCCACTATGAGTATCACCGAAGCAGCAAACGCAATTGCTATTAATCCTCGATATTTCCTTTCTATGATTATTGCAACAAGTACCAAGATCACCATGATGTAGGCACGCTGAGCAGAAATTTGCATACCGGTAATCAACAAATAAAAGGTAGTTGGCAAGATAGTAAAGAATGCAGATATTTTTTTAGTGTTATATTTAAGAGTCAAAGTTTCAGATATTGCAAATAAATTACGGAATACTATAAAAAATAGACCAGCAACAAACGATAAATGTAAACCAGATATAGCGAATAAATGTGCTATACCTGAATCTCGTATCGCATTCATAGTTTTTTGATCTATCCCGTCTTTTTTGCCAATTAATAATGCAGAGATTATGTCCGCGTGTGGCTTTTTGGTATTTTGCTGTAGGTTTTCATAGATATATTGACGGAAAGATTCTATATACTCTTGAAATTTTCTTGCTTCAGCCTTTTTGTACAGGACTATTTTGCTTGTTGCAAAGCCTGTTGCACTTATTTTCTGATAATATGCTATTCTTGCAAAATCATATGCATATTCCGAAGGCGCAATTTTTGGAGGAAAGAGTTTTGCTGATAATTTTACTTGATCCCCTATTTTAATGCCTTCTTCCGCTTTTGTTTTAACTGATATTCTGATGTTATCCAGCTTGAACTTCGTGTTTTTTATTTCATAAAGCAAAAATTGTTTATATGAGCCCCTATCGTTAATATCCTTCACTGTAGCAACAATATCTTTCACATACCTTTCCTTATCAAGAATATGAGTATTAACTGAATCTGTTCTGAATTTGCTGGCTGTAAATCCTATGAGCACTGCAATTAAAGAAATGCATAATATTGCGTATTTCCTGTATAATATTGCAATCAGAATTAGTATAGGTGAAAGCAAGAGAAAAATAGATATAGTGAAAGCACAGCTTGGTTCAAAATTTAATGAGAAATAGGTTAAAATTCCTGCACACTGAAAAATAGGGAACCACAATATCAAGTTATATTTTTCATTGCACAGATTGTTATGTATATAATTTACTATCATGTTAAGAAAGGTTAATAGATATATAAATATATGTAATAGTGTGATTTTATTCTTTTATTTATTATTATTACGCATATAATAATAAATAAGCAACGACGCGGGATGGAGCAGCTCGGTAGCTCGTCAGGCTCATAACCTGAAGGTCGTAGGTTCAAATCCTACTCCCGCAACCATCTTTCAATTGTACAAATATTGCGATTTCTTTTATTATAATAGCAATGTTATTTCTAACTCAAAGCTTGTTTTTGACCTGTAGGCTCAATCGTAACATTCAGTAAAAAACTCAGGGTATTTATTGACAAAATTATAGCGGCTGCATGCCTTTTTTCTTTTTTCTTATTACATCAATAATTTCACTATACACTTTATTGTTGTCTTTATCTGCAATTCCAGTAATAACATTACATCTATTAGATTCTTTTATAGCTATTTCTTGAAATCCTTTTCGAATTTTATGATAGAAATCAATGCTCATTTCTTCATACTTATTTTTATCCTTTGCTCTGCTGAGTCCAACTTGAACATCAATATCTAAAATAAATGTGATATCTGGATATTTAATTTCCACTAATTTGTGTAAGTCTCTTATTAGACTCAAGTCAACACCTAGTCCATACCCTTGATACGCAATAGTTGAATCGATAAATCGATCACAAATAACTGTCTTTCCCTCTTTAAGAGCTGGTAGTATTAATTCTTTCATATGTTCATATCTCATTGAGGTAAATAATAAAAGTTCAGAGATGGGATCAATATTATCCTTAAGTAGTGATCCTCTTATTTTTTCTGCAAAATCAGTACCACCTGGTTCTCTAGTCAATACGACATTATTTTCACCGTGAATTTGCTTGAAATAATTTGCAAGTAACTCAGACTGTGTTGTTTTACCAGAACCATCTATTCCTTCGAAGGTTATGAACATAAATTTTATAATTACAATGCTAAATGCAAATAGTGTACATAGAAACCATTTGACATTTAAGCAATAAGATCATAAATTATATACGGTATACAATTCTCTATGAGCTATGGTTACGCTAGACACTCCTAAGATAGATTTAGACTTTACTGCAAAGAATTTCAATCTCTTGGGAGTGGATAACAAATATTATACATTAAGTGACTGCTATGGGGAAAATGGTCTTATTGTAATGTTTATATGCAATCACTGTCCTTACGTTCAATCAATTATTAGCAATCTAGTAAGCGATGTTAATTTGTTGAAAAAAGATTATCAGGTAAACACCGTTGCAATCATGCCAAATGATGTGAATAAGTACCCAGAAGACTCCTTTGAAAACATGATTAATTTTGCAGAGAAAAATAAGTTTACATTTCCATATTTAATTGACAGTAACCAAGAAGTAGCTAAAGAGTATGGTGCTGTTTGTACCCCTGATTTCTTTGGGTTTAACGCTGATTTAAAACTTCGTTATCGTGGACGTTTTAACAATGCAAAAAAAGAGAAAGTTCAAAATTATGAAATAGGAAGTAGTGATTTATTTCAAGCGATGAAATTTATTGCAAAAACTAGCAATCCTCCAATTGACCAAAAATCAAGTATTGGTTGTTCAATAAAATGGTCTAATTCTACAGGTTAAATATTATGCACAGCGGCTCTCAGCATTTGTTTGATATTATAATCTTACTTTCCGCTGCTGTGTTTATAGTCATAGCGTTTTGGAAAATGAATATTAGTCCAGTGCTTGGTTACTTTGTTGCAGGTGCATTGATTGGTTCTCATGGATTTAATCTGATACATTCAGTTGAAGTAATGGATAACTTTGCAGAGTTTGGCGTAGTTTTCCTATTGTTCATTATAGGTCTTGAATTGACATTTGAACGCCTTATCGCTATGCGTAGGCATGTGTTTGGGTTTGGTTCCCTTCAAGTTATAGTTACCATGATAGCAATATGGTGCATTGCTCTTGCCTTTGGAGTAAATACAAACATGGCAGCAGTTATTGGTGGTGGACTTGCACTATCCTCAACAGCAATAGTGTTGCAGGTTCTGCAAGAAAAGGGTTCTCAAGCAAGCCAAGTTGGTAGATTGTCAATAGCAGTGCTACTAATGCAGGACTTTGCAGTGGTACCTCTAATAGTACTAGTGCCCCTGCTTACTGGCAATTCTGAACACAGCTTAATAAGCTCGTTGGCAGGCTCATTAGTGCAAGCAGCTATTGCATTGGTGTTGATATTTGTAACTGGTAGGTTATTACTGAGGCCATTGTTTTCGGTTATTGCCAAAATGGAGAGTAATGAAATCTTTATATCAACAACACTTCTGATAATATTAGGATCAGCATTTATTACTGAACAATTTCATTTATCAATGGCATTAGGCGCATTTGTTGCTGGGTTACTAGTTGCAGAAACAGAACACAGGAATTCGGTAGAACATGCAGTATTGCCATTTAAAGACTTATTTCTTGGTTTATTCTTTATGACTGTTGGCATGTCTATTGATATTGACCTTTTACTCAATAAGTTACCACTCGTTACTTTATTATCAATTATCCTTATCGTTTTAAAGACGTCCATTATATATACATTGTGTAGATTTTTTGGATTTAGAAGTGCACCTGCAATACAAGCTGGATTACTGCTTGCACAAGGCGGTGAATTTGCATTTATTTTATTCCGTTTAGCAGATGAATTAGATGTACTATCAAGTGAAATCGCTCAAGTGCTTATGATGGTAACTACAGTAACTATGGCTTTTACTCCTCTTTTATCGGGAATTGGAGACTGGATAGCAAATTCATTTAGCACTGAAAAAATAATACTAGACGATGAAGCAATCGAAACAGACACACAAGATCTTTATAACCACGTAATAGTTGCCGGGTTTGGTAGAGTGGGATATATGGTAACGAAAATGCTTACTGCAGAGCATTTAAGTTATGTTGTTGTAGATATTCAATCAAAAATAGTGAAAGAAGGAAAAAATGACAGTTTCCCTATATATCTTGGAGATGCTACAAGATATGAAATTTTAAAATCAGTAGGAATAGAAAGAGCTCAAGCTCTTGTGGTTTCAATAAAGAACGAAGTCACTATAAAGAAAATAGTTTCTCTAGTTGCAACAAACTTCCCACATGTAAATATTATAATACGTTTACCAGATTTGAATAATGTGGAGGTTTATAAAGATCTAGGGGCTAGTAAAATTATTCCCGAGACGTCTGAGATTGGATTGCAGCTAGGTGGAGCAGCATTAAGCTTAAGTGGAATTAGCGAAAGCGGAGTTACATCTTTAAAAGGTAAATTTAGAAAAGGCAACTACAGTATGTTAAAAGACCTTGGTAGTGATAAAGATGAATAATCCTCTATCACTTTAATTAGTGATCAGAAAAACACATTTAATTAAGCAACTATACTCTCTAGAAAGGTGAAATTGACCTTATTGTAACTATGAACAAAATAATAATAAAAAAATTTGGTGGTACTTCGCTAACTGACTTAAATCGAGTTGCAAATCTAATAAAAAACGATATTGAAAAAGGTTATAATGTAATTGCTGTTGTATCTGCTGCTGCAGGATTCACTGACCAAATGGCTTTTCAAGCCAGGCAAATTTCAAATTTAAATTGTAGACAAGAGTTATCAGAGTATGATGTCCTGCTTTCAGCAGGAGAACAAATCTCTTGCGGGTTATTAGCTATCACTCTTCTGTCTGTTGGAGTTAATGCTAAATCATGGCTCGCCTGGCAGTTACCAATTGTAACGGATAATTTTTATTCTGAGTCTAAAATAAAAAAGATAAAAATTGACCATGTAAAAAGATCTTTTGCTGAGGGTTATACTGCTGCAATCATTGCTGGTTTTCAGGGTATACACGATGATAGAATCACTACTTTTGGTAGAGGAGGATCTGATATCTCAGCAATTGCCTTTGCTGTAGTCTTTGGTATTAGGACTTGTGAAATTTTTACTGATATTGACGGAATATATACAGCAGACCCAAAAATTGTTCCAAGGGCACGCAAGCTTAAATCTATCTCTTACAATGAAATATTGGAGATGTCGTCATCTGGTGCTAAAATATTGCATAATCGTTCAGTACAACTTGCAATGAAGCATAATATTAAGGTGCAAGTGTTATCCACTTTTGAGGAAGTAGAAGGCACTACAGTACTACACGAAAAAGATGTACTGGAAAGATACTTAATTACTGGAATAACTTATAGCACTCACGAAGCTTTTGTAACTTTTACTAACTTTGCAAATACTCTGGATACTTTAAGAGATATAGCAGGAGCAAACGTTAAAGTTGACATGATACATGGGTCAAGCTTTTTGATTTCTAAATTTGATGTTGATTTAATGACAAAGTTATTGAACAAAAATGAAAATTATGTCGTAAACAATAATATAGCTAAAATTTCAATAATTGGTATTGGTGTTATGTCTAACACTGAAGTGATGTATCGCACACTCAAGGTTTTAAGCGAAAAAAAGATAGAAATACTTGCTGTCACAATGTCCGAAATCAAGATCAGTATAGTTGTTCAAAAAAAACACGCTGAGGCTTTAATTAGAGATTTACATACCGAATATGAGCTTGATGTATGACAGCACGCTTGAAATTTATTTACTTGATAATTCAAAAAACTTGAAAGAGCAAAGATAGTTATTGAAATTATCTTGATTTACATCGGTTATCCAAGTTTGACATTGAATGCTTAACACCTCCTCCATTAACACCTTTCTGTAATCTTTATCCAGATGCGACATTATATCGTCAAGCAGAAGAAGAGGTGCTTTATTGTAATGAATACACCTTGCTTTTACACTAGATAAGATGATAGAAAGCAGTAATAGCTTTTGCTCTCCAGTAGAACAAAGATTTATTGGCATGTCCCCTTTTTGGCAAAAAACCCAAAAATTATCATTATGTACAGAAAAGGTTACTCTACCAGTTAATGAGTCTTTTTCTCTGTTTTCCTTTAGACGATTCTGAAAATATTCTGCAGTATCGTTCAAAGTTAGCTGACTGCTAAATTTCAAACTTGCCTTTGGAAAAAACTCACAAGAATGGTTATCAATTGTGTCTTGTAATATCTTTAAAACAGATGATCGCATACGTAAAATATCAATTGCATTGGTAGCCATGACGTTTTCAAGACTAGAGAGCCAACTTTCGTCCAAAATATTCTCTCTAAGCAATTTACTTCGCTCATGCTTAGCTTTTCTATATTTCATGTAGCAATAGGTGTAATTTTCTTCAAATAGTGAAACTATACGGTCTAAAAATTTTAACCTGTCACTTGGAGAATTAAGAAGAATATAGTCCATTTGTGGAATTAGCCATATTACATTAGATATTCTATACAAAGATGAGTAGCTTGACTGCGTTTTCCCATCAATTTGTATTAATTTCTTATTAAGATTCTTTCCTATACCAATTGAGTTAAGCTCTGCTCCATTGAAAAAATCATAATACACTACCCAACTTTCATTACTGCGCCTATTTTGCATCTCATTGATTTTTGCTTTTTTCATTCCGTTGCTTTTAGCAAGCAATGAGATTGCTTCAAGTATATTAGTTTTTCCAATACCATTTTTGCCAGTTACTACAACTGGTCTATCATCTAAATCCAGTTCAAAGTTTGAATGACTACGAAAGTTATATAATTTCAGTTTTTTTATATAGCAATGGGTAGTCATTCTTTAATTTATATTCTCCTTACTTCTTCTAGAACCTCATCAACATGTCCACTAACTTTTACGTTTTTCCAGATCTTCACTACTTTACCTTTTTTATCTATTAAAAAAGTAGTGCGCTCTATTCCCATATACTTTTTGCCAAACATACTTTTCTCTACCCAAACACCATACTTTTCCAACATTTCAGCATTTTCATCAGAAACTAAAGAAAATGGCAGAGAATATTTTGCTTTGAAGTTAGCGTGGCACTTAACGCTATCTTTTGATACACCAATTATCACTGTGTCAAAAGAAGAGAAATTTTCTATATTGTCTCTAAAGCCTTTTGCCTCCATTGTGCAGCCCGGAGTATCGTCTTTAGGATAAAAATAAAGAACTACATTTTTTTTATCAAAAAATTCACTCAGTGATAAAATCTCACCAGAATCTGTTGGCAAGCTAAAATCAGGTGCATTATTTCTTATTGTTAATTCCATACTTTGCTCCATTATTAACACTTTTATGGTACTATATTATATTGTAATAGGAAGGGAGGATAAATGAAAGTAGCTTTTCAGATGGATGAAAGTATAAATTTTGAAGCTGATACTACATTTTCATTAATAAAAGAAGCGCAAAGAAGAAGGTACGAAATTTTTGTTTATGTACCTAATAATTTAGCACTCAAGTTAAATCAGCCAATTGCCCTTGCTCAGAAAGTCAGCGTTGATGATTGTAGCTTCATTTCAAAAGAGGATGTAGTAATCAACCTAAATGAAATGGATATCATATTTATCAGACAGAATCCACCATTTGATATGCGGTACATTACAACAACCTATATCTTAGAAAAGACTACTGCGTTAGTAATAAATAATCCAACAGAAATAAGAAACTGTCCTGAAAAATTAATTACTTCACTATTTCTAGAGCTAATTCCTCCAACTTTGATCACTGAAAATATATCGATGATTAGAAATTTTTGTCACGACTATCAAGATATCATCTTGAAACCACTATATAGCTATGGAGGAAATGACGTAATAAGAATACAAGACCAAAATAGCATTCAAGTGGTAGTCGATCTCATGATTGCAAAATATGAATGTCCTGTAATTGCACAAGCATTTTGTAAAAAGATAAATACAGATAAAAGAATACTGCTACTGGATGGAAAGCCAATAGGAGTAATGAAGCGAGTTCCAAAGTCTAGCGGAGAAATCAGAACAAATATGAGGCTTGGAGCAAGTTTTGAATCTATTGAAATGAATGATAGAGACACTGAAATATGTAATAAAATCGGTCCTGAGCTAAAGAAAAGAGGGCTAATATTTGTTGGTATTGATATTATAGATGACTTCCTTCTTGAAATTAACACAACTTCGCCTACGGGAGTAGTTTATATCAATAAGTTGTATAGTAAATCACTAGAAAAAGAACTATGGGATGCATTTGAAGAAAAAGCAATTCGTCAACTAAGTTCTTGAGCTATTGCCTTAATAAATTCAGTAACTCCATTCCTTATTCTTGTTTTCTTAGTATTATTAGCCATATCACGCAATTTTTGACAATTTTGCAATAAATCAACTAGCAACTCTCCTAGATTCTTTTTCGCGTTACTATTTTGCTCAACTATTACAGCTGCTCCCGAATCTTCAATATGTTTTGCATTATAAAATTGATGGTTATCTTTTGAGTGAGGATAAGGAATATATACAGCAGGACGCTCAGCAAGAGTAATCTCTGCTATTGAAGTTGCCCCCGCTCTGCTAATTACCAAATGAGCATTGGCCAGCTTATTTTCCATATCATCGAAAAACTCACTTAACTCACAATCAATTCCTTCACTTTTGTATAGACTCTTGACCTTGTTTATATTTTTCTTCGTACATTGCTGCGTTACTCTAATCCTCTCTTTTACTTCAACAGGTAGATCACAAATTACGCTGCTCACTACATCATCAAAAAAATTTGCACCCTGACTGCCTGCTATTATTAACACGTTTAAAACTGTTTCAGCTCTAGAATAGCCTTGTGCTTCTATATCGACAAAATTTCCTGTAAAAACGCATTTACTACCTTCTGCATACTTAGTCTCTGGAAAGCTAGTTGCAATTAATTTTGCACTCTTGAAAAAGAATCTATTTACTCTCCCTAAAACTATATTTTGTTCATGTAAAATTATAGGTATAGAAAAAATCTTTGCTGCAAAAAGAGTTGGAAAAGAGGCGTAGCTACCAAAACCAATGATTAGCTTTGGTTTTAATTTTCTTGTTTGATACAGTGCTAATACACAACTATACATTAACAAAAAGAGAAACTTCAATTTGTTGCCACTTGGCTTGCACAATGGTAAAATATAACTTTCTATATTGATGGTTTTTTGATCAGTGAATAATATACAATTGTGCCCTTGTACCTTTAGTGCTTTTGCTAAGGTTATAGCTGGAAAAACATGCCCACCTGTACCGCCTGTTGCTAGAATAATAGTCATCTGTAAGTAGTAATTTGATAATAGATTGTTAATTATTTTTTAATACTTTGCATGTAAAATTTTATCAAGCTTTATGATAGTTGAGTTAAAAATGCCTAAAAGTAGTGACAGTAAAAAAGAATCTAACGTAAAAAATAAGCCTCAAGAGCAAAGCAGAAGCGGAGGTTTATTAAAAAACATAATAAAAGCTCTTTTTAACTCAGTTGTTGATCTACCTCAGCAAGAACAACTCAATAAAAATATTGATAGACAACAAGGTTTAGACAGTAAAAGAAAAAGCCCAGAGGATCTTAATCGGGAAAAAAAGCTTGAAGTGAAAGAAGCAGCTGAAGGGTTAAAAGAAAAGTTAGAAAAATCTGATATTGGTAATCAATCTATTAGAATTGAATCGCCTAATCAGGATACTTGTAGCTCCAAAACGATAGAACGTTAGTTCAACTATTCAGCGATTCACCATCTGCAGCAAGTACTGACTCATGTATCATCTCTGAAATGGTTGGATGAGGAAAAATCGTAGATTTTATGTCGAAGTCTGTTCCTTCTAGTTGCTTTGCAAGAGCAAAATTGCTAATTAACTCTGTTACTTCCGCACCTATCATGTGGCTACCCAGAAGTTCGCCTGTTTTTTTGTCTATAATTGTTTTCACTAAACCTTCAGTTTCACTTAGTGCAATAGATTTACCATTAAAGTTGGAGTGAAATTTTCCTACTTTTATATCGTATCCACTTTTTATTGCCTGTTCCTCAGTAAGGCCAACGCTTGCTACTTGCGGATGAGAGTAAGTGCAATTTGGTATGCACTCTTTTTTTAACTTATGAGCATTTTTACCGGCAATTTTCTCAACACAGATTACAGCTTCATGACTTGCTTTATGCGCTAAACATGGGGGACCAGCTACATCACCTATTGCATACACACTTGATTCACTTGTTTCATACCACTCATTCGTTTCAATGAAACCAGAAGGACTCAACTTAATTTTTGTATTTTCTAAACCTATATTTTCAGTGTTTGCTTGCACGCCAACTGCAACAATCACCCTATCAAATTCTTTGCTCTCACCACTACTTAGTAACACTTGAGCAAAGTCTTTATTTTTAGTCAAAGCTTTTACGCTACTGTTTGTATATATTTTTATCCTTTGTTTTGTGAATATTTCTTGTGCTAAATTTGAAATATCTTTATCTTCCAGCGGCAAAATAGTGTCTTTTACTTCTATAATTGTTACATCAACTCCCAAAGTACTATAAAAACTTGCAAACTCTATTCCTATCGCACCAGAACCTATGATTAGTAGAGATTTTGGTAACTTCTTTGGAGTCATAGCGTGCTGCGCATTCCATATTAAATCTCCATCTACTTCGATTCCAGGAAGATTTCTTGCCCTTACACCTGTTGCTAAAATGATATGCTTGGAAGAAATTTCCTCCTCCTTTTTGTCATTAAGAATTTTTATAGTACGATTACCTGCAAGTTTACCGAAGCCTTGATGGACTTTGATGTTATTTTTTTTCATCAAATACTCAACACCACTTGATAGCTTGCCAACAACGTTCCTTGAATATTTCACCATTGATTGTATATTAAAACTTGCATCCTTTACTTTTATGCCAAATTCTTCTGATCTTCTTATTAATCTATAAATTTCAGATGCTCTAAGTAGCGATTTTGTTGGTATACATCCCCAATTTAAGCATATACCACCCAAATTTTCCTCCTTTTCAACAATTGCAGTTTTAAGTCCAAGCTGCGCCGCTCTAATTGCTGCTATATAACCACCAGGACCGCTGCCTATAACTGTAATATCATACTCATTCATCAGTTTTTTTCGTGTGCAAAAGACTATATATAACAGATGGAACCCGTATGATCAATGCTCAGGTGTATAGAAGCGACTTGACAAACCTTCCCACGTTCCTTATCATATCAATAAGAGTATTTATCCTTGTTTTTAATCTCTGCAGATTTAACAACAAAATTCAGTAAAAAACTCAGATATTTATTGGCAAATTACAAAAAATTATAGCGGCTGCATGTCTTTTTTTATTTTTTCTACATTCAGCCAAAACGCGCTTTAAATAAGCGTTAGCACATTATTACAACGCCAATTTACATTATTATAGGGTCAAAACTCACTACTGGGGGATTCTTTTGCCTTTTTTCTATTTGGTAAATTTCTTAATATTTGTAGCTAAAATTTCAGGATGTCATTCCAGCACTTCTTATTACCTGTTCTGGATCCCAGTATCTGGGCACTGGGATGACAAAAACATAAGATGACACCGAAGGGGCTACTCGCATCTTTTTAGCCCAAATCACAATGTTCGTACAGCTGTGACTAGTATGACACCTTCCTTATACAAAAAATTTTTTGATAAAAAAACTGGATTTCAATACTGAGATTACATCCTTTCTAGTGGAGATTGCTCTCAAATCACAATGTTCATACAAATATACTTTATGAATTGCGTTTATAATCTCTAAACACTTCATTAATAGTGTGCCAAGCTTCGACAGCGTTCGTGTTTGTGGTAATATCAGCAAGAGCCTTCCATAAAGCCCAGGCACGGCCACGAGTCCAAGTGCTAGCATCCAACGGAAGCATTGCACGGAAGATTTTTCGGCTTTCTCCTCTAAGCAGCGTCCAAGCAATCATTAGATCGCAAGCGGGATCGCCGATCCCCAATCCTCCAAAATCAATGACGGCACTCAATTTTCCTTCTTGCACCAATAGGTTGCCAGCGCTAACGTCACCATGGACCCACACTGGCAAACCTTTCCAAGCGCTTGCTAGCGCTGCTTCCCAGAGCTCGATTGCAGCATTGGCATCTATTCTATCTTTTAGAACGGCAATTGCTTGCTTTGTCTCAGCATTATAGGTTGTTAGTACCCCTCCACGATAGAAATTATGTGGTCCGGGAAGAGGCCCATCTGTAGTATCTATGCGTTGTAAAGCAGCGAGAAATTGAGCAAGGCTGGTTGCAAAGTTATTCAGATCTGCTATGTGCACAGATGCAGCGGTGTTGCCATCAATCCATTGGTAAATAGACCATTGCGTTCGGTAGAAGCTGTAGCTTTACTCCTCTCGTTTGAGTTTTATTACTACAACTCCCCCTAAAGAACCGTGCTTGCAGATTTCCCGCACACGGCTCATCAATATTAGTTTTCACAGTCGTCCCTCTTATGCATATAAAGAAAAATGTATTTTTGGCTTTGGTAATGGATTTACTTCTACGTAGTGTACAAACTGTTCCCAGGTCATACTCTTTTTCTGACTACGCCGATTTATCCATTTAAATGCTAGCTTTCTTACTGATGTGTAAAATTGTTTCAAACACCAATAATTTCCGCTAATACCAAAGTAGTTATAGTGTCCTGTTAATTTAGCCTTCAGTACTTGCCACCAAGCTTTAAGTCGAATACTTCCGCGGACTATTTTCAACCACTCCTTGATTTCTTTTAGTTTTCTGGCTAGATTTAACTTTGAGGTTTTATGTCCCATTATTAATCTACCACGACGACTTTTTGCACCATAGTGCGTAAACCCCAGAAAATTGAAACTTTCCGTCCTTCGTTTCTCTCTTATCGCTTGTTGCCACTCCCTCTTGCCAAACTTTACTACTCTGGTCTTGTTTTCAGATACTTCCAACCCAAATTTATTTAGCCTTTGTTTCAGTAATTCCAGAAATTCTTCCGCGTCTACCTTACTTTCGCAACAAACCACAAAATCGTCGCAAAACCTTATTAGTTGTATATATCCTCTGGATCTTGGTTTAAATTTCTTTTCTATCCATAAATCCAACACATAATGTAAGTATATATTTGCTAATACAGGACTTACTATACCACCTTGGGGTGTACCTTGTTTTGTTGCTTCATAATTTCCAGCTTCGACTATCCCTGCCTTGAGAAACCGCTTTACTAACCACCGCAAATTTGGGTCAGTTATTCGTTCCCTTAGACATCTCATTAGCCATTTATGCTGTATATTATCGTAGAACTTCTTGATATCCACTTCTACAATGTAGTTTATTGGCTTGTACATAACTGCTTTATCTAGTGCATTTACCGCTTGATGACAGTTTCTTCCAGGTCGAAATCCATATGAGCTGTCCAGAAAGTTTGCCTCGTAAATATTTTCTAGTATCTTCTTCAGCATAATCTGTACTAATTTATCCTCGGTCGATGGTATTCCGAGTCCGCGTTTCTCTTTACTTCCAGCTTTCGGTATATATACCCTCTTTACTGGTTGTGGTTGATATTGCTTCCTCTTCATACTTTCTACTAGCACTTCGAGTTTCTCATTCAGATTTTCTCCGTATGATTCCACTGTTATCTGGTCTACTCCACAAGCCTTGTTACGCTTCAGTTCTTTATAACATCTCGCAAGATTCTCTGTATTTATCAGATGGACTAACGATGTGAATTTTAGTCGCTTATCTTGCTTTGCTCTTACTGCTATCTGGTTTAGTTTATTTTGCATGTTATTCCAACCTCCGTTGTATTGGCCTAGCAATCCCTATTCCAGTTACTATATTGCTGATCGCTTCCCCTTGTACGTGGCTTTCCCACATTCTGAGTACTATCAATCAGTCCGACTTCCCCTGCATCTTCCGCTAGTTCTTGCCTTTGTTGACTTGTTCCAGCGTACCTTTGTAGGAATGCATAGGATCTCCCAAGTTCACTTGAAGTCCATTTCAATACATGGCACGGTCTCAGATCCCGATAGAGTGAGTGATAACTTGCCTTTACGCTATCCTTCATGCTGTCTTCCATGGCCATGAAAATGTCGACCTCTATGTCTTCAGGTATTTCGGAACTCAATCCCTTCACTTTCGTTGTACCCTGCATTGTCCATCCCACTAGCTCTATTACACTCGTTACCTCATGCAACATAGTGGTCTGTTCCAAACTGTTGGCTAGACTTTGTTTGTGTTGGATTTTCACCAACTGTTCTCCAAGCACTTCTTGGCGCACCATGGGTAACCCTCACACGACTCTCCCATTGCCAAAGGCTTTGGAATTGAAAGTGGCAGTAAAGGTGCCAACCTGGGTAACCACTTTTGTTCCTTTTCCACCTGCATTGCATACTTTGCAGCGCTTGGCATACGCACAAGCATGTGATCACCCAGACGAAATGTTCTATTGTCCCATCCACCGGGCACGATTTGGCAGATAGACAGATCTTTAAATTGCGGAAACTGGGTGACAACTAAGCGGTGTACAAATGCAGCATCTACTCTTGCTACTTTTTGCACCAATTGTGCCTTAAATTTCTTTCTTTACAATATATCCTACCTGATACAAACAGGGCTACTATAAGATAAATAAGATTCCATGTTGCTAATGAAACACCAAAAATATAATGAGGCCTGTCACAAGACGGAGAGTAATTGGGGTTTAATAGATTATTTCTCAACTCTTCTATGCTAACGTTACCACTTGCTTGCTCTGTACAGCCTAAAACATCATGAAATAAGTGGAGTTCAAGACCTACATGATAAAAAGATATTATTGCACCAATGAGATAGCTGCAAAACATCGCATAGATTAGGATTTTGTTGTCTTTGAACATGTACGCAACTGCAAGTAGCCCTGTAACATAGTAAACTACTCGCTCGTATATGCATAACTTGCATGGTAGCATATTGAAGAAATACTCTAGCACATATGCAAAAATCAGAGCAGCGGCACTTGACAGCAAAAAGATTGTAGAACTGTTATTTATATCTGACATAATTAACGAATTACCACAACAACCGAAAAAGTCAACTTTTGTTTAATAATGTTCTATATAATTATAAAGCGACACATATCACTCTATAACTTTTTTATCTAGCCTCTATGCATGTATTCACAGCTAGATACTGATTTAGTTTGCATACTAGTTACAACCCTAGTATCACTATCTATTTTTGCAATTTCTTCTTTGGTATACAATTCATCCTTGTTTTTCGTCCAGCTATTGTCATATTGAATATCAACTTCTCCTCCATTGGTTTTAAACCCAAATGTTTCTTGCATAAGCAATCTTGCTTCTTCCAAACGTCTGTTGTAACGTTTGTTAGAATCTTGATAGCTAGATATAAGAAGAAGAACGTCATTAGAAAGAGTGAAATATACTATCTCTTCCATAATTTTGTAAATCTCATGTTCTGATAACTTAAACAAAGGATAATCTTTTTGAAACTTATTCTTTACTTCATTGTAAATTTCCATAATTTTTACTCTACCAGCATCGCTTAGAGCAATGATAGCATTTTCAATACTTGCTATACCATCATAGTCATAACCTTTTCTGTCATTTTCAGCAACCAAAAAGCCATGCACAGCCTGAATCTCACCAACTTTCTTATCTTCTTTAGGTAAGATATCAAAATCAAAATAGATCATAGGAGATTTCAATACCAACAACATAAATATACGCATACTGTCTATCTCAACACCAAAATTTTACTTTCTGGAATAGAGTATAGATCTTTGAAATATTGAGATACAGTGTATAAAGGACATTTAGATAGTTCTGTTTTCTTATCTGTTTGTAAGTGAAAGCTAAATTCATACTCTCCTAAATCCAGCTCATTAAAGTCTATAAGCTCTATGTTTTTGTTTGGGTTAAACTCTCTGTTTGATATTTTATTATCCAACTCTTTACGTTGCGTAGGAGTAAAACCAGATCCATTTATTACTAATTTCACTACACGCGTATCTTCCCTTTTTGCCCAATTGCTCAATCTTTCCAAATATTTTTCTGGAATCGGGTATCCATATCTTTTTGGAAGCCACTGAAATACTAAAGGTGTATCAACCGTGAAAGTATGTGGAGATCCAGGCCTTAAATCTTGTCCTTTATAATTCATAGCAAAAGTACTAAACAAGTTAATACTTTACTATATAATATTAATTTATCAACTACTTATTTAAGTAATATTATTTACTTATTAATAATATTACTAAGATAAAAAAGTATATTATTAGTAAAACAAGATTATCTACTTTACATAGGGGTTTTTATTCTTTTTCAAAAGCAATCTAACTGGTACACCTTCAACAAAGAAGTTTTTTCTAAGACCATTAGTCAAATAACGTTTATAATTTTCATCAACGCTCTCAGGGACATTGCATATCAAAGAAAAAGCTGGAGGTTTGGTGCCAATTTGAGCAATATACTTCATTTTAATTGCTCTACCTTTTATAAGTGGGTGAGAATGTTTTTCCACAGCATCTATTAGCCAATTATTCAGTTTTGCAGTGCTGATCTTCTTGTTTAAGGATTCACTCACTTCAAGACACTTATCTATCACATCACCACAGCGCATACCTTTCAATGCAGAAATTGTTACAGTTGGCACTTCCAAAAATAACCGAGTCACTTCCTGTTGTTTGACAAATTTTATTAACTTACTTCTGTCATCCTTACCTATTAAATCCCACTTATTTAAAACAATGATAATTCCCTTCCCCCCTTTAATTGCAGCTTCAGCAATTGATAAATCCTGCTGCTCAATGCCAAGCAAGGAATCTAACATTAAAATCACTACATGAGAGCGCTTTATTGACTCTATACTTTTTTCAACAAATCTTGATTCTAAGTTATCAACAACATTTGCCTTTCTGCGGATTCCCGCAGTGTCGATGAGAGTGATTAATTTCCCATTATGGTCGTATGAAATATCCACAGAGTCACGCGTGGTACCGGGTTCTGAGCTTACTATTAGTCTATTTTCTGCAAGTAAACTGTTTAAAAAAGTTGATTTTCCAACGTTTGGGCGACCGATGATTGCAATCCTCAGTCTAATGGACTCACTTTCAGGCAGCTCAGTGCCTTCGCTAAGACCTTCAATCACACCAGCTAATGCATCATAAAGATCAACCATGCCAAGATTATGCTCGGCTGAGATGTATACCGGACCTATGAAATTGAAAAACTGCAAATAATCAACATTTTCCGATTTATGACTTTCACATTTGTTTGCTATTAGTATTACAGGTTTATTTGTTTTTCTCTTCAGCCACTTTGCAAACTCTTTGTTCTGCTCGTTTTGCACTTTTGCATCAACAAGAAAGAAAACTACATCTGCACTCGACAAAGAAAACTCTATTTGTTCAATAACTTGTAGTGAAAAACTGGTTTGGTCATTCCATCCTCCTGTATCTATGACTTTAAACTCTAAATCACTAATTCTTCCAATTCCTTCACGCCTATCTCTCGTTACTCCTGGAATGTCACTAACTACCGCTGCTTTTCTTCCCACCAGCCTATTAAATAGAGTTGACTTGCCTGCATTTGGAAGGCCTATTATGACTATTTTCAGCATAGTTTAAGAGCGTATTTTATACATAGTAAATTATAATCAAAATTTTTTAGTTTAACTATTGACTTTATAGATTATATACTTATCCTAAAATTAGGATATTTTATCTTAAGTTTATTATGTAGAATTGGAGGCGCTATGCATAATGCAAATGAAACTTTAATAATGAATTTCGATCAAGTTGCTCAATTAACTCCTAAAATTTATAAATTAGGGACACCTTATAACAACAGGACACGTATATATAACTATATAACTTTAGCTAAAGCATTGGAGAATCTCAATGATCCATCCCGGTCACATGAAAATAAGGAGCTTTTTTTGAGTGACAATGATGAAGAAACTAAGAAATTTCTGAGTGTAATTCGAAAAGGAATTGCTGAATATACAGGTAATGATTCTGTAGATGTGAGGTTGAGAGGAAAAGAAGATAAATCATTTACTGCATGGGTATCGTTAAAAGAAGGCAGAGGTGAGTTAAAATTTGATAACTCATTTCCTGGTAAAGTCTTAAAGGATAGTAATCCAAAAATTGGAGCTTTTACATTGGTATCTCCAGAAGATAAAAGGTTGGTGCGTGTTTCACAAAGTGATGATGGTGTAAGGCTTTATCAAATACTAAATGAGTCTTGTATAATTAAATTTAACTGGAAAGTGGGTGATAGAGATTGCAGTATTGCTTTAAATATTAGTGAAAATGGTAACGTATTTTGTACTGATTTAAGTGATAATATAAGTCCTGAGGACTTCGAGGAAAACAAAGCTGTAAAAATAAAATTGGCTATTATGAGAATAAGAAGATGGATAAATATAATGACATGACTTTAGCAAAATTGGTCTCATTGGCTTCAAACTTACAAGGAATTGAAAGAGAAGTTATAACAATTAATCCATCAACAGGTGTAACAAGTGCAAGTGCACAGAATGTTAGTGAGTCTCAGCATTCTCAAAATATTAAATAGAAATTGCTAGCGCATTAATTATCGTACACATACACCGTTGCATGCAGCAACGGTGTATGTGTATAATCAATAGGATTTGTAAGCTCAATAAAGTTTACAACCAATTTGAAAGTTATTTTACTACATGCAAGACTCTGAAATACTAGAAACTCTAAAGATCAAAACATTAGAAGCCGAAAAAGGAGGAGGTCCTGATAGAGTTAACAAGCAACATGAAAAAGGAAAGCTAACCGCTAGAGAAAGGCTGAGTATATTGCTCGATGAAAATTCATTTCAAGAGTATGATAAGTTTGTGAAACATCACGCAACTGATTTTGGCATGCAAAATGCTGATTTTTTAGGTGATGGAGTTGTAATTGGCCATGGTACTATTTATGGCAGAAAAGTTTTTGTTTATTCTCAGGATTTCACTGTCTTTGGTGGATCACTTGGTGCATCACATGCAAAAAAAATATGCAAAATTATGGATATGGCAATTAATGCCAGGATTCCAATTATCGGACTAAACGACTCTGGTGGAGCTAGAATTCAAGAGGGAGTAAATTCCCTTGCTGGTTACGGAGAAATTTTTCAAAGGAATGTAAATGCATCAGGCGTTATACCACAAATCTCTCTAATCATGGGCCCATGTGCTGGCGGTGCAGTTTACTCTCCAGCGCTAACCGATTTTATTTTCATGGTAAAAAATAGCTCATACATGTTTATAACCGGACCAGATGTAGTAAAAAAGGTTACATACGAAAACGTAAGCCACGAAGATCTCGGTGGAGCAAAAATTCATACAAGCAAAACAGGAGTAGCAGATTTTGCATTCAATAACGACGTTGAAATGTTGCTAGAAATGCGTGAATTCTTTACCTTTTTGCCAGCAAACAATCAAGAGTTGCCAAAACCTGTAACAATCTGTGACTTAATTGATGATGTTGATGAATCTTTGAACACTCTAGTTCCTAGTAATCCTAATACTCCTTATGATATGTATGAACTCATTGAAAAGGTGTGTGATGAAAGGAAATTTTTTGAACTAAAACCCGATTTTGCCCGTAACATCATAATTGGCTTTGGCAGAATTGGAGGAAATACTATTGGTGTTGTTGCAAATCAACCTATGCACCTTGCAGGATGCTTGGATATTGACTCTTCAAGAAAAGCTGCAAGGTTTGTAAGATTTTGTGATGCATTTAACATTCCCATCATCACACTTATTGATGTTCCAGGGTTTTTACCTGGCACGAATCAAGAATACAATAATATAATACAGCACGGAGCGAAACTGCTTTACGCTTACGCTGAAGCGACCGTGCCGAAAATTAGCTTGATCACCAGGAAGGCATACGGTGGTGCATACATTGTCATGAATTCGAAACATCTAAAAGGTGATATAAATTATGCTTGGCCAACCGCTGAAATAGCTGTAATGGGACCTGAAAGTGCAGTTGAAATTATATTTAGGCATGAAAAAGACCAGCAAACGTTAATCAAAGAATATAAAGAGAAATTTGCTAATCCATTTTTTGCTGCATCACATGGATACATTGATGACATTATAGTGCCAAGTAAAACAAGGCATCACTTTCACAAAGCATTAGAGCTACTTAAAAACAAGAAAGTAGAAAGAATATGGAAGAAGCATGATAATCTTCCTTTGTAACTTTACTCTCAGTCTTTATTGTAAGGTCTACAGTGCCGTTACACCAAGTTGGATTACCAATAACGCTAACTTTTGGGTTCCTTTTTTCTATAATATATTCTTATAGCTAAAAAATTACTTCCGCATATTCTAAATCTGATTATAATGACAATTAGAGATACTTTTAGAGCTCAAAAATTTATCTTTGTCCGCAGACTTTTTTTTATTAAACAATCAAACTCATAAAAAAATGTAGCGTATCCTCTTCAGCGTATGTGGGTGCATACACACATACTTAATTTCTGTCGTATGTGCATTGCATTTTTTTCTAATCTTTTTTTTCAAAGGAGGATTTTATGTCCAGAATTCCAGATATTTGACGTTTACTTTAGCTAATAAAAACCAACTGGTACCTGCGGTTTTTATAGCCTCAAAATTTCAATCAAAATTCAACTATCATTCAAAGAAACTTATAGTTATTCTTAGTGTTATTACTGTAGTAACAGCGCTATGATGATAAGAATATACAATCCTTTGTAACTTTCTTCTCAGTCTTTATTATAAGGTGTTCAATAATATGGGAAGAGTAAAGTTTTAAAGAGATAATTAAAATTATCCTTATCACCTACTTAGCAATAAATTATATTTGCTTAATCGTAATTACTTACACTTCTCAATGTCCTGTTTTATTTATGGCAAACATTAAGCTTAAAAATGTACACAGTCTATTAAATTATATTATTTGTTTTTTCCTTATATACATTCAGTATATGCATTCTGCTATTGCTTTAGGTAACTCTTCATCACATTTAAAAAACTTACCTAATTTTTTACCTTTTAGAAAACCTTTTGATAATATAGAAAAAATTATTAGAACTGACAATTTTAGAAGTTTTGATCTTGATAAAAGAAATAAGCTTTATACCAATGCTCATAATAGTATCAGTTTTGTAAATATTATTAATAAAATTATCTTAGCTCAAGATAACTTATTCATACTAGAAAGTAAGCCGTATAATATAGTACTTGTTGATAATCCCAATCTTATTAGAACTACAGGTGCTGCAGGAAAGGACTATGTAATTATTGAGGGAGGCTTAAAAAAAATATCAAAGATTATACTAGAGTGATATCACATGAATTAATTCATAGATACATAGGGCGTATAATAGAGCAAGATGAGGATGAGGAAAATGAAGTAAAATATAAGTGGTTTTTTGAAGGATTTACGGAATTTTATGGAGTGAAAACCTTACTTGACACGAAATTTATTAATAAAGATGAATATTTAGAAATAATTAATACTATTTTAAAAGAATATTTTAGCTCCTTAGTACTTGATATTAATTTTGAAAAGATAGGCAAAAAACATTTACTTGATCAAAACATAAGCATGTTGAGTTATAACAAAGGTTTTATTCTTGCAATGATAATTGATGAGAAATTAAATGAGGTTAGTAATGGAAGGTATAACTTATTGACTACTATAAATAGTATAATAAGTGAAATAACTTCAAAGAAAGTTAATTTTAATGTTGACTTATTTGCAAGTCATTTAAAACATTACTTATCAGAGTCCTTTATAAAAGATATCATAGCCTCTATAAGAGATTCTAGCATACTTCTCAGTTTGTTACCTAGTAGATTACTCAATAAAAATTTAACTTTCCAAGATACTGATAAGTATAGTGATATATGCTTTAACTTAACCAGAAGTCTAGAGCTACAAAAGATACGTGGGGTTAAATTAGGTAGTGATTGCCATAATATGGGACTCAAGGATGGTCAAGAACTAAAGTGTTATAGTATTGACTTTAATAGTGGTAATATTAAGTTAAAAGTCCTTGAAAACAAGATACCGAAAGTTATACATTTGAAAGCAAATAAAATGACGAGTAGCATTCCAATATATAAATAGCTCAGATAAATGCTTGACAAAAGCTATAGTAAACCTAGACTTTGCTATTTTAAGGCAAAATAATTATGGTAAACAATAAAGAAAAACAAGTGGATTTATTATTAGAGCTTCTTAGCGCTAATATCGGTCAAGTTAGTAGTAGTGTCATACTTAAAAGAATAGAAAAGCTTTCAGATAATTTTCATGGTAGAAATAATCACAATAGCCATTGTCAGTTTGATAGAGATGGTGGAGGGCATGGTAATATATGCTGGGCAGATAAGATAAAAGAAGACCTGACTGAGAACTATCATAAAAAGGATAGAGAAATTTCTATATAACTTTTCATTAGAGCTATTTTACGGTAATTATTCAAGAGTTGAAGGATTTGGCAAAAGAAGTCCTTTTGTATTACCGTTAATATGTGTTTCCAATAATGGTAATCTCGGCCCACTAGATGATTTGAGAACATGTGTCCCTCATAAGTTTGTTGAATATAACATCAGCAATACTAGTTGGGCTAAGTTCTTATCAGATAAATTTTTTAATAACTTTTTGAGTGATATGGAAAACAGGCCTGACGATTGTAAGCAGTGTTGTTATGAAAATATTTGTGGTGGGGGAAGTTATGGTAACAGGTTTAACCCTGCCAACGTAAGTTTTAATAATCCTTCAGTATATTGTGAGGGATTTTTGGCAAAGGATTATACAATTTCTTTTAATGCATGGATTTTCTAAAGAAAAATTACGGCAGGTATTATTGAATAGTAATACTGAAAAAGCAGCTTAATGGTAGTGTATAAAAGGTATTTACTAGACGTTTTTCTATAATCTAATTAGCATCTAGAGGATTGACTTTATGAATATCGTCCTCTAAACTGCCGTTACCAAGATTCGAACTTGGGACCTCGTCATTACCAATGACGTACTCTACCACCTGAGCTACAACGGCAAGTTCACGTATTATGATAATGAATAACATGAAAAAAAATAAGGAAAAAGAAGAAGAGAGAAAAAGATTGGCAAAAGCTTTAAAGCAAAATATTCTAAAAAGAAAAAAACAGCAACAGAGTAGACAAGATGCCAGAACTCCCAGAAGTGGAAGTAATCTCTAACTTCTTATTTGATAAAATCAAAAATAAGAAAATAAGTAATGTTACAGTCAATAATTGGAATTTGCGTGTACCAATAACGAAGAATATTGATGATTTGCTAAAGGGCAAAGTTATAAATGATATCAAGCGTAGAGGTAAATATATAATCTCGAATATAGATGCTAGTATGGCTGTAATCATACACCTCGGCATGAGCGGAAAGCTTATATATGCTGAAGACAATCAAGCACAGAACAAACATGATCATGTGATATTCTTATTTTCTGACAACACTTCACTAATCTTTAATGACCCAAGAAGGTTTGGATTAGTGATTGTTTTAAACAGAGAGCAAGAACTAAATTTTTTTAATAACCTAGGAATAGAACCCCTCACAGATGAATTTAATGGAAATTATTTACAGAAGTTGCTACAGAGCAGAAAAGCAAATATCAAATCAGTATTAATGAATAATAAGCTAATAGTTGGCGTAGGTAACATATATGCTTCTGAGAGCTTATTTAGAGCTCGCATATCACCACTTAGGCTAGCACAAGATTTAACATATATAGAGTGCGAAAAACTTGCTATCGAAATAAAAAATACTCTGAGTGATGCAATTGCTGCTGGTGGTTCAACACTGAAAGATTATGCACAGCCATCTGGATCTGCTGGATACTTTCAAAATAACTTTTACGTATATGGTAAAGTGCAAAAACCTTGCAGAATCTGCAACAATATCATAACACTTATACGACAAAATGGTCGTAGCACTTATTTTTGCAATGCATGTCAGAATTAAATTTTATTTTTGCATATGACACTCTTACCTGAAAAAGATCCTTTTGATTTGTTTTCAAAGTGGTATCAAGAAGTACTTAATTCTCCGTGTAAGGAGCCAACTGCAATGACGCTAGCAACGTGTAGCAAAGACTGCATTCCATCTGCAAGAGTGGTATTACTAAAGGAATATAGTAAAGAAGGTTTTGTGTTCTTTACTAACGTAAACAGTAGAAAAGGAAAAGAATTGACTGAGAACCCCAAAGCTGCACTCGTATTTCATTGGACAGAATTTTCTAGACAAGTACGAATTGAAGGAGAAGTTAGGCTTCTAAGCGGCAAAAAGGCTGACGAATATTTCTCCTCTCGAGCACGCGATAGTCAAATTAGCGCGTGGTGCTCAAAACAATCAAGAGTTCTGAAAAATTGGCAAGATTTTGAGCAGGCTATAGAATTGAAAGAGAAAGAATTTCACAATACACAAGTTTCTCGTCCTGACTTTTGGGTGGGATTTTGCGTAATCCCAAAGGTAATTGAATTTTGGCAAGAAGGTGAATATAGGAGACACACTAGATTTAGATATACTCTTGTTGAGAAAAGCAATTGGAAAGTGGAACAATTATATCCCTAACGTTAGAGAAAGCTACTCTGCAGATCAAAAATAAAGATTTATTGTCATCCTGATCAAGTAACTTTTTATGGTTTAAAAACTTGTTGTATGTAATGTATTGTAATACTTACGCAAAATATTTTAGTGCATTCTCAAATATGAGCATTCCATCACCATATTTTGGCATAGCCACTCCTGAACGTTTACATTTTTCTTTTTCAAGAGGCCAGTTGTCCTGCTGAGTAAAAAATATTCCTCTCTCTGGGTGAGGCATTAAAGCTAAAACTCTACCACTTTTGTCTGACAAAGCTGCCAGGTCGTATATAGATCCGTTTGGATTGTAAGGAAATTGTAAATTTGCATAGTCACCATTTTCATCAACGTAACGCAGTGCAACGGAATTATTTTCAATCAATTGATTCAAAGTATCTTGATCCATAAAAAATTTGCCTTCCCCATGAGCAATAGGGAGATATAGTTCACTCAGGCCCCGTAGCCAAACAGAATTACTCTGCGGATTAACTCTCACTCTAATCCAACGACATTGGTAATTACCTATATCATTAGAGGTTAAAGCTAGATTAGAGAATTCTGGAACTAACTTTACTAATATCTGGCAACCATTACATATCCCTATAATAAGCTTATCCTGAGATAAGAAATTTTGAAATTCGTCTAACAAGTTGTTTTTTATACGCAAAGCAAACGCATTACCAGCACCAGTGTCATCACCATAGGAAAAACCTCCTGGAATTGCAAGTATATTGCTTAATTTCAGTTCACTTGGATTATCTATAATATCATTAATGTGAACGATTTTTACTTCAATATTATTAATACCAAGCTTTCTGCTACATTCCATAAATGCAAATGCAGTTTCTTTTTCGCAATTTAAGCCATAACCAGATAGGATTGTAATTTTCATGAATCAAAAAACTCGAACTTTCTTTTTACAAAATTTGCTATTAAATTCAAAGCAAATAGCATTAACAATAAAGCTATAATTGCAATGGCAGCAAGCTCAATAAATGCAATTTCAGGACTACTTGACCATATGTATATTTGTACAGGTAAAACAGTTGCCGGATCGAAGAAGGATGTAGGTGTATCAGCAATAAATGCTACCATGCCTATCATAAGTAAAGGGGAAGATTCGCCTAAAATCCTTGCAATTGCAAGCACTGCACCATGTATTATCCGTGGCAACGCAATCGGTAAAGAGTGATCCAATATCACCTTGATGTGAGGTGCACCTAGCGCAAACGCTGCATCTTTTATTGCAATAGGAACGTTTGTAAAGGCATTTTTTGTTGCAATAATAATATTAGGCAGCATCATAAATGAAAGAGTCATCCCGCCAACAAGCGGTGAAGAACGGGGTAAACCAAATATGCCCAAGTAGAGAGTCAGTCCTACCACACCAAATATTATCGAAGGCACTGCAGCAAGGTTATTCATGCTAATTTCTACAATACTGGTTATTAGCCTATTTCTAGGCATAAATTCATAAAGACAGATACCTGACATAATTCCTATTGGCAATGCCAACGCTAAGCATACTATAATTGTCATTAATGAACCGATAAATGCCCCTAAAATCCCTGCATTCTCAGGCTCACAAGAATCAGACTTAAGAAACAGAGACTTATTAAAAAATTTTCTTACTCTTCCCTTCTCTTTTAACCAATCAAGTAATTTAGCATAATGATCATTCAAATGTTTATATTTATTTATTGAATTAATTATACTTGACGCGGTAAACCAGATCTCATATTCACCACTATCTTTTACTTTCTTATGAAAAAATTTCTCTAGTTCTTTGTAAGAATTACGACTTAAAATTTCGTCACCGTCTTTAAAATCAGTTCCTTCAAACACCTTACGTAAAGAATTGTTGAGTAAGCCAATGGACTTATATCGTAAATCACCAGGATTATTAGTTAAAATAAGATCAGCATTTATTTCAACTGGTAATAAAATTTTCGTTACTGTTAAAGCACTGTAAGAGTTAACTAATATACTTAGTAATATACATATAGGACACCCAATTGAGACAATCAGTGCTGTAAAAGAGCAAAAGCATAAAATGTTGTTCTTTTTATTTTTTCTTTTTACACGAGCATGTACGCGCTTAGATTGAAGTAACTTAAGAAAGTTTTTCTTTATTATACCCATTTACTTTTCTTTACATGAGGATTTGAAAAGACTTTCCCCTTTTTCCAGTGCTTGAACTGAGATCTAACAGGCTTTGCCTGCAAATAATTTTTATATTTTCCATGAAAGCACAAACCAAAAGGAGAATCTGGATCCCAGTGTCAAACATTGGGATGACACCACAGCAGGAGGGAAAGTACAGTTGTGCGCCACACACTGGGATAATAAGAGAGAGTTTTGAGATGATACAATTGACATCACTCCCTATTGTATCTACTTAGATTTTTTTTTAACATAAGTAGTACGTTCTTTGATCCTTGCAGCTTTCCCAAATAGCTTGCACAGATAATATAATTTTGCTCTACGGACCTTTCCCTTTCTCATCACTTGTACTGAAATTAATGCAGGAGAGTAAACAAAAAATTGTGATACTATACTTTCTCCATGACTTACCTTTCTAACTGAAAAAGAAGAGTGTAATCCACGATTTCTTTTTGATATACATACGCCCTCAAATATCTGTATACGCTCACCCGTACTATCAACTACCTTAAAAGTGACCTTCAAATCATCGCCAGGACAAAAAGCTGGCATCTCTTTGGCTAACCTTTGTATTTGTTGTTCGTTAAATTTTTCAAGTAAGTTTGTCATTTATCATCTCCATTCAACAATTCAGGTCGACGTTCCTTTGTTCTAACATATGACTGTTCCCTTCTCCAATCACTTATTTTTCTGTGATTGCCAGACAACAGAACCTCAGGAACTTTGTACCTACTCCACTGCTCAGGTCTAGTATATTGAGGATATTCAAGCATACCACCACTATAACTAAAACTTTCTTCAGCAACGCTATCGAAATTATTTACTACACCTGGAAGAAGCCTAATACATGCATCAAGAACCACCATCGCAGCTGGCTCACCTCCCGAAAGTATATAATCTCCAATACTTAACTCATAAGGAGTATACACATCAATTACTCTTTGGTCAACACCTTCAAATCGACCACACAATATTGTTACATGAGGAATTTCTGTTAACTCCTTCGCAATTCTCTGATTAAATTTTGTACCAGATGGAGTCATATAAATAAATCTAGTATTTTTATGAGCAGAAAGCACATTATCAACTGCATTACCAATCACATCTGGGCGCATAACCATCCCTGCTCCACCTCCATATGGAACATCATCCACAGTTGAATGTTTATCTTTAGCAAAAGAACGAATATTTACTATTTCAAGATTCCATATTTTTTTTTCCAACGCTCTTCCAGCAAGAGAATAGTTCAAAAATCCGGGGAACATTTCTGGAAATATGGTTAATATTGTAACACTAAACGTCATTAGCAAATTTGTAGTAAACTAAGCAGCAATTTGATATTATCTTATAGTATACAGCTAAATTAATCATGTCACTGAATAAAACGATATACGAAGGTAAAGCCAAAGTCATTATTGAAACTGAAGACTCATCAACTGTTATACAGTACTTTAAAGATGATGTTACAGCGTTCAACAAGGAAAAATATGAAATTATTGAGGGCAAAGGAATAATTAATAATCATGTTAGTGCTTTTATCATGGAAAAGCTTGAAGAAGCAGGAATTAGCACGCACTTTATAAACACTCTAAACGAAAGAGAACAGCTAGTCAAAAAGCTCAAGATAATACCTCTTGAGGTAGTGGTTAGAAACATTGCAGCTGGCAGCTTTTGCAAACGTTTTAATATCAAAGAAGGTGAGGCACTTACATCTCCTATAATCGAGTTTTTTTACAAAAATGATGACCTAGCCGACCCAATGGTGAATGAAAATCACATATTATATTTTGGTTGGTTATCCCATAAAGAAATGGAAGAAGTTAAAACTACAACTTTAAAGATCAACAAAATCTTAGTCGACCTATTTTCAAATGCAAATATATATTTAGTTGATCTCAAGTTAGAATTTGGCAAATTGATAAACAACAGCACTAAAATCATTTTAGCCGATGAAATCAGCCCTGATAATTGTAGGCTATGGGATAAAAATACTCATAAAAAGCTAGACAAAGATGTTTTCCGTTTAAATCTAGGAAACTTAAAGGAAGCATACTCAGAAGTTGCAAAAAGACTGTCGGTAAAGTTAGACTAACTAAATACTACTCTATCAAGTGGAGGCTGACATGCTTCATCAAGTTTTCCAATAATCTCAATTTTTTCTCCACGCTTTTGGAAATGGCTTTCCACATCCTTCATATTATCGGGATCTACAATCAGTACTATACCTATGCCGCAATTAAATGTTTTTAACATTTCTCTCTTTTCTATTTTGCCTTCTTCTTTCAGCCATAAAAATATATCTGGCCATTTCCAAGAATTAATATTTATGTCTACAAATAAATTTCCTGAGAGAATTCTTGGAATATTGTCTATTAACCCGCCACCTGTTATATGCGCAATGCCTTTTACCTTTGGCATAATAGGCAACAAAGAATCAACATATATCTTTGTTGGCTTAAGTAATATTTCACCCCAAGATTTATTATTCCATGGAGATATATCATTATAATTTATATCTAAGCTTTTAAAAATATGGCGCACCAAAGAAAATCCATTTGAGTGAATTCCATTTGATTCTAAACCAACTACACAGTCACCTGCTTTCATTATACTACAATTTGGAAGAATTTGCTTTCGATCAACAACACCAACCACAAACCCTGCAAGGTCATAGTGATTGTTACCATACATTCCAGGCATTTCTGCAGTTTCTCCACCAACTAATGCTATTTTAGATTCCTTGCACCCTTCTGCAATGCCCTGGATTACAGACAATAAAACGTTTTTGTTTAAAACGCCTGTTGCAAAGTAATCAAGGAAAAATAAAGGTGTTGCTCCTTGTGCAAGTAGATCATTTACACACATTGCAACTAAGTCTATACCTATAGTATCATGCTTATTCACCTCTTGAGCTATTAATAGTTTTGTGCCCACTCCATCAGTTGAGGAAACAAGTACTGGATGGTCGTATTTCTTACTCAGCGAAGAAAAGTCAAACAATGCAGAAAATGATCCTACTTCACTAATTACTTCTTCTCCTTTAGTCTTTTCAATAATAGGTTTAACTTTTTTTATTAGTTCATTATATAGTTTAAGCTCTATTCCAGATTTAGCATAAGTATTCATAACGCCTTCACAAATCTTATAATTATTAATACTACATTAATGCTTTGACACAAAAAGCGCAACGAAACTTTCTCTTAAATTGACTACTACATGCCTACCAATATAGGGTTAACTTAAATCATTTATACTTTTATCCGATGAATAAAAACATAATGTTAATAACAGAGTGCCTATCAGGACGAATTCTTCATGATTTTGCTAGTTCTATGCAAGGAATAGTGGGTGGATTGGAAGAGCTTGAAGAAAACAACCCTAATATGCAAAACGAAGCATTGTCATTGCTTAAAGAAAGCTCCGATGATTTAATATATAAATATAAAGTTATGAAGCAAGCGTATTCTCATTCATCAGATAATTGCAGCTTTGTTAAGACTAAATCCAATATAGAAAATTATTTATTAAAAAAAAAGTAAAGCTTCAGTGGAGAGTAAGTGAATGTCCTACAGAAAACTTAATTGAAAAAATAAATAAGATAATTTCCAATATGGTGATAACTATAATCAGTGCAGTGGCACAAATTGAATTAGTGTCTATTTTACTGACTAAAACAGAAGATAAAACACTACTCACTATAAAAGTAGTAAATGAACATAAATCAATAAGTACATTATTAGTGAGCAAATTAACAAAAAAAAATGATATTCGTTTGGATACAAAAGACATTATTATCTATATGACTTCTTTACTGTTAGAACAGTATAACACTAAAATCAATTGCACTTGTGAAAGTAATTCACTGAATATAGGCTTAACTATAACTTGAGATGGCTTCATATTTCATAAAAGGGAATCGATACTATAAATTTGAATCTTGGATAAGGAAAGGAAAAATTTTGTGGAGTAACTTAGACATAAAATCTGTAGTTAATTTCTTTGCAGGGAGTGTTAAATAAACTGTGTCAAACCGAGAAGTAAAAATAAAATAGAAACAAAAAATGGAGGTTTGACACAGTTTATTTAACACTCCCCTTTTTCCTGCAGTAATGAATTATTATGAAGCTTGCATTTTCTGTCGCTTACTACTGGGATAGCTTAACAGTTGCAGTACATGTCTATCAATGATAAAATGAAGATCAGTTTATTTTGATACTATGATTAGGGTACTCTTTGTTGCACTATTATTTTTTTGTGGTGGTTATGCACTTGCAAAACAGGAACCAAGACCAATAGCTGGTGATAACCACATAAAGGTAATGAATTATAATCCACAGGCTATACATAAGTACACGGGCTTTTATGGTTATCAATCCAGCATATTGTTTGAGCCAGGGGAGGTAATAGAGAGTCTTTCAATGGGTGATGCAACCGGTTGGCAACTCCTTCCTCAAGGTAATAGATTATTTATTAAGCCTATAGATGATATTGCCGATACTAATGCAACTATAATTACCAACAAAAGAGTTTATTATTTCGAGTTTCATGCTGAAGAAGCAAACGGGCTAGATGATCCAAGGTTAGCATATGAAGTAAGGTTTCTTTATCCACTGTTCAACAGTGATGAAATTTATTCAACGAGTAACGGTGATATTCTAGAGCAAGCTAGTCATACCACTATCCCTGATATAAGTGATATTGAGGTTATAAAGAAAGGCTTGAATTTTAACTATTCCATCTCGCACGTTAAAGGCAGTCAATCAATAATACCAATTAAGGTTTTTGATGACGGAAAATTTACATATCTACAATTTAATAAAATAAACTCTGATTTCCCGGCAGTTTTTATGGTTGATTCTGCAGGATATGAATCCTTGATAAATTTTCGTACAGTTGATGACTACCTGATAATTGAAAGAGTAAGCTCGGTATTTACCTTAAGAAACGGATCAAGCACAGTCTGCCTGTTTAATGAAAACATACCTTTCAAAAAAGGTAAGTGATTAAAGGCTATAGTATTCTTATAGGTGCAAAATTCTTTCTATGGTGCTTCGTAATTCCATGAAGGCCAATAGCGCTGAGGTGTTCTTTTGTTCCATATCCCTTATTTTTATACCAATTATATTGAGGATGTTTATTATGCAATTCTTCCATAAGCCGATCTCTTGTAACTTTTGCAACGATTGAAGCAGCTGCGATTGATATACTTAAGCTATCACCATTCACTATAGATTTTACTTGCCATTTTACTTCAGGTGGTTGATTACCATCAACTAGCACATAATCTAGTTCTAGATTCAAGTTTGCCAACGCACGTTTCATTGAAAGCTTTGTTGCTTGCAAAATATTGTATGAGTTTATTTCTTCTACGCTTGCCATTCCTATACCAAATTTTGCAACAGACGTTATTTTTTCGTATAGAACTTGCCTACACTTAGGGGTTAGCTTTTTTGAGTCGTTTATTCCATCAATAACCGTATCTCTATCAGTAAATATTACAGCTGCAGATATCACTGGACCGGCAAGCGGACCTCTTCCAACTTCATCTACTCCTGCTATAATTCCTGATAATGTATCTTCTAATGTGAAATCTGGATATTTCATAGTTCCTATAATAAGAAAGTTAAAGCAAAAATCGAACAAGCAATAGAAATTATCCAAAATTTTATAACTATTGTATTTTCTGACCACCCTTTCTTTTCAAAGTGATGATGTATTGGTGTCATAAGGAAAACTCTTCTTCCTGCTCCATATCTAAATTTTGTATATTTAAAATATGATACCTGAATAATCACAGATAAAGTCTCTATTACAAAGATTATTCCAATAACGGCAAAAAGCATTTCTTTTTTAATTAGAACACTAGTGAGTCCTAAAGCTGCACCGATTGATAGGCTTCCAACATCACCCATAAATATTTTTGCTGGATGTGTGTTAAACCACAAGAAACTTAAAATAGCTCCTATAAATGCAATGCAGAATAAAGTAATGTTTACATCTGTCTGAGTGATGTATGCAATTAGCCCCAAAAAAGCAAAGGAAGTAATGGCTTGAGTTGCAGCAAGGCCATCTAGGCCATCTGTAAGATTCACAGCATTAGAAGAGCCGACAATTACAAATGCAGCAAACGGAAGATATAGATAGCCAAGGTCGATTGCTACTTCTCTAAATAGAGAAATTTTTGTAAAACCTTCAGCAGATTGTAGCTTAAGTATAAACATACAGACCAGAGTAACGACAAACTGAATAAGTATTTTGGTTTTTGCACTTAAACCTCGGTGGTGATTTGTCTTCAATTTTAAATAGTCATCAATAAATCCAAGTAGAGCAAAAAATAGAGTTATAAATACCAGCAATGAAATTTCTGGTGTGAATTGAGTCCAAAGCAGGATTGGTAATAAAGCAGAAGTTAGTATTATTATTCCACCCATAGGTGGTATATTCTTTTTTGTTATTAAATGACTTTCTGGTCCATATGATCTGATTGGTTGTCCATCTTTACTTATCTTTTTTAGAAGTTTTATAAAATAGGGAAAGAGAATAAACCCAAAAATAAATGAGATAAAAAACGTCTTTGTAGCTAAGATCACCTGCCTATTCAAAATTAACTAGATATTATACCAAAAGCTTTACCTAATCTCAATTTATACCTTTTTATCAGCTCATTTTATTTGGAGTAAATTTAGTTATTGATTAGTTATAGCAAAGTTTGCATACTGATATTTAGTTAATGGTAAGAGGTGGCATATGTTAGATTATATTAAAAAGCTTTTGTGGGCTACTACAGTACCTGATAATGAGAGTAGAGTTAAAAGTTCTTACACGCATATAGTAGAGAAACCTTCTTTTGGTGATGCAGCTTCAAAGTTGAGTAAGGAAGAAAGGTCAGAAGAGCATCTTGTTCTTCTAAAAGGTAAAGGCAATAGCTCTGGTACAACTGTAACAGAAGGATCGTCTAGTATTCAGAATGCAGTATCAGGCAAGAACAAGCGTGAATATATCAAATTAGACAGTGATGAAGAATGGGATAAATTCTTTGAGTTACAGAATGATCCAGACACTAATACTACAAACAAAGAACCTTTTTCTTCGAAGAAAGGAGAATCTCACTATCATGGTAAAGAGATTGTAGGCAAGATTGCTGACCAAATTAAGGCAGAGATATCGAAGGTATATACCATAGAGTCCATAATGATAAAAGAAGGCAAAAGGGAAGAGAATATTGTTTATCCTACTGTGAGAGTTGTGCTACATGCCAATAAAGAAGGAGTAGATATAGCTAAACTTCTAGGCGGTAGTATATGTAAAGAGTATGGTGTAAGAACAATTACATTTTGTCATCCTAATCAAGAAAAAAAGAGAGGGGCATGTTGCTATATTAATAATGATAGTGATAATGAGGAAAGAGTTTATGAAATAATTAGTGGGTTATATGAAATGACTTTAAAGTGGTATGTTGATGGAAGAGAATGCAAAATTAAAGTTAACATTGATGGTAATAATGGTGTAACTCTCCTTGAAGGCAACGGTGTTACTGCAGAGCAGTTGCGTGCAAATAAAGAAGTCAAAATAGGTAAGAGACGTGAACCAAAATCTTTATATGAAGCGTTAGCACCGCAGCTGCAACAAAGAAGCTCTGAATCAGTCAAAGTTTTACAACAGCCTACAACAGATATGGAAGATGTAACAACAACTTCTACTTCTCAGAGATGTAGGTATCCTCTTATCTAAATAAGGAAAAGCGAAAATAGTATGAGTTGCTTGCAAATGTAAGTAACTTGTACTTCTATGATGAATAACACAATATTACCAAGAAATTTCTATGAACGGCCAACTTTAACCGTAGCTGGGGAGCTGCTAGGGAAGATGCTGAAATTTTCTAATTTTAGTGGAATAATAACTGAAGTTGAAGCGTATATAGGAATGGATGATCCAGCTTGTCATGCAGCAAGAGGCTATACTAATCGAACCTCAGTAATGTTTGGTACGCCAGGGTTTTCGTACGTATATTTTATATATGGAATGTACTATTGTCTAAATATTGTAACAGAAGCAGAAGGATTCCCAGCAGCAGTGTTAATACGAGGATTAAAGCTCACTGAACCGCTTGAAGCAAATTTAGGCGGGCCAGGCATACTGTGCAAAAAATTAAACATTACAAAAGAACATAATAAACAAGACCTTACTATAAGTCATGAATTTTGTCTCTATGAATATCACCTCAAACCAGATTATGTGTGCACTCCAAGAATCGGAATTAGTAAAGGCAAGGAGAAATTTTGGCGATTTAAAAGTTGCGTTTTAGCAGAAATGCCTAAAATCACACTCAACAATAAATATAGATCTCCTGCATAAACTAGATAAAAAGGCAAATAGCCTTTTATGTTTACCAACAATAGACTTCTTGGATAACCTAAGGATATTTTTTGATCTTCTATGGGGGAGTTAAACATTCCCTTTTTATAAAACTTTTGCATACTCCTATTTAACTTTAATAGCTCTTTATCTTCCTGAAATCTGGATGTTTTATCAATGCATCTTCTATTCAGCCGTTAGCAAGAACTTTCACTTATTCCATAGCTTTGCACTATATGGAAATATGTACGGTATTTACACAAATATTCGAGTGCTATTAATAAATATATTTGGTTTTCCTCCTCTTGCCTTTTTCTTGGCCTCTTCCTCTATTAAAATTTCTATTATTTTTCCAATGTTTTTCTTTTGACTCCTCTTAGTCTTCGAAGCTTCTCTTCATCAAGTTTACTTACCTGCTCAAAATTTATACCTTCCCTAATATTGCTTCTACTACTTGTTTCTTAAGTTATCCAAGAAGTCTATTGTCTGTTCAGATACGAGGTAGCTGCTGCCATTTGAAATATTTTATTCACCTAAAATTACATTCTACCTATTTTAAAAGTAGTTAAACAAACTTTATAGACTGCATACAAAAGACCTAACATCTTTAGCAATGCCTTCATAAATCCTTACTAAATCCTCACTTAGCATTGAAGGGTCTCCACAATCAGAAGCACTACATATTTGCGGATCTAGAGGAACTCTGCCCAAGAGTTTGACTCCCAGCTCTTCAGACATTTTTTTTGCACCACCTTTTCCAAATATGTGTATTTTTAAATTATCTTGAACAAAATAGCTCATATTTTCCACAATGCCGATAATTGGCACGCTGAGCTTTGTGAACATATCATAAATTTTTTGTGCATCGACTAAAGCAAGCTCCTGTGGAGTTGAAACTATTATTGCTCCAGTTAAACTAAAATTCTCCATCAGACTTAAATGTACATCGCCAGTGCCAGGCGGTGTATCAATGATTAAATATTCTATATCAGACCACCTTGTTCCCATTAGCAAATTGTAAAGTGCTTTTGTGATCATAGGTCCACGCCATATTACTGCGCGGTCCTTATCAATAAAATAGCCAATTGAAATAGTATAGAGACCATGTTTCTCTATAGGCATTGCTTTACCACTCTGTATTTCTGGTTTTAATTTCTCAGTGCCCAACATTTTAGGAATCGAAGGACCATATATATCTGCATCAACTAGCGCAACTTTATGTTTTAATTCTGCTAACGAAAGAGCTAGATTTAGTGCAACTGTCGACTTACCCACACCTCCTTTACCAGAAGCAACGACAATTATATTTTTCACTCCTTCGATATGAAGTTTAGCTTTTTGTTGCCTAGCTTGTTTTTGACCAGTAGCAACTACAGTAACCTTTCCTACTCCCGGTATCGCCTTAACAGCTTGCTCACAATTTTTTCTTAATTCTTCATTTGGCTCAGTAACTTCAAGAGCAAAAGCAACATCTTTACCCTTAATAACAATTGAGGATACTACACCAACATTCTTGCCACTTTTCTTCTCTATAACCTTTTTTAGGCTCTCTCTTACGATTTCCTCATTAACCTGTGTAAAATTTTTCCAGAACATATGATGAAATTTTTTCTATTGGTGTATACTAACATAGAATAATTAAACTGCACTGACTTTAAAGCGAGGTTACAAGAATATGCTAAATGATAACAACTTAACACAAGCACAACGAAATTTGCATTTTAAGTTGAAAAAGGTAATATCAAATGGTGGGGGAATTAGTAATATCTTGAAAGTAGCCTCAGAGAATGACTTACTAAAAGTTCTTACAATAGGATATACTACACGATTTCCAAGAGGTGGGGAACGCACTTTAACACTACTTAGCCTCGCCATATTCAAATGTAATGACGAATGCGTTAATTCTATTTTAATACATTCTCAAAATAACGGTACACTGCAAGAGATTATTAATACTGAAAATATTATAAACTATCAAGATAGTCTGATGTACACCTTAACATCGCTTGGCTTTGCTATACATCACAATAAGCCAAGATATATTAATGATATTTTAACAAAAGCCCAGGACAGTGGAATACTACAAGATATTCTTGCTGCTAGAAATATTGTACAGTATTTCAATACTATGGAGTATGCTTTAACACCACTCAGTTTCTCTATATATGAAGGTAATAAAGAATGTATCAGTTCTATTTTAGAAAAAGCTCAAAATAATGATATGCTGCAAGGCGTTTTTATTGCTGAAAATATTTTACAGTTTTCAGATGGTCTGACGCATATTTTAACACCAATTAGCTTTGCCATATATGAAAATAATAAGGAATGTTGTAACTAGTCAGGTAAGGAAGCAGTATTACTACTACCCCCTCCCTTAGAAACGCAGCATGCAGGTTTCCCCACACTACGCTTGAGCCCCTTATCTAAGTTCTTCTTTTCTAGAACCGGCTTGTCCTTCATGATTCCTCAGGAAACATCATTCTTAATGGTGACACCAACAGTAGAGAACCTTCTCTTGAAAAGGAGCTTGCTAACATTCTTGTTCGTTTCACTCTCTCATCAAAATACTTTTTCCATTTTAAGTCAAGGGGATTTGCATCCGCTCTGATTTTAACATGTCGTCTGATAGGTATATCAATCAGCTTAAGCAGTCTTAAATACCGTATCTCTTTTGGTTTGTTCTTGCATATGGGTGCAGCAAAAACCCATTGGCGTTGACCCATTACTTTGAAGTAACGATTCTTTATCCAACGTAATCCTTTACGAGGATGTCTTTTCTTTGCCCATTTCCATAAACTATGCCAAATTTCATTGTCGATCTTTCTAAACGCTTTTTTAGCACACACATGGTGATAGTAATTTCCCCATCCTCTCAGTAGAGAGTTGAGTGACTTAATTACTATAGCCTGAGTGTTCGCTATATTTGCTTTTATCAATGTACGTGCTTTATTAAGAAGTCTTTTAATACTTTCTTTCGAAGGTTTAATAATTAACTTCTTATTATATCTACGTACATTACAACCAAGAAAGTCAAACCCTGTTGTAATAGATGTAATCTTTGTCTTCTCTTCTGACAGAATTAAACCTCGCTCATGAAGAAAAGATGATACTAAAGGCTTAACTTCCTTTTCCAGTACTTCATGTGTGAAACCTGAAATAATAAAGTCGTCTGCGTACCTGATTACATTCACTCCACTTCTGATTTTTCCTCTTCTTTTGCTACCTAATTTACCAAAGCGACTTTCTAATAACTGTTCAAGACCATCTAAGGTAAAGTTAGCTAGTATTGGAGAAATTATACTTCCTTGCGGAGTGCCAGCAGTTGTGGGATACAGAGTTTTCGATTCTAGGAAACCAGCTTTTAACCATCTATGAAGAATTTTCTTTTCCATAGGAATATGCTTCATAAGCCATTCATGGTTAATGTTGTCAAAGCACCCTTTGATATCACCTTCTAGTATCCATTGTGGTCGATTGCGTCTTGCCAGTAATAAGTGACAAGCAGCAATAGCATCCGCGCAGGATCTTTTAGGTCTAAAGCCATAGGAGTGACGATCACTGATCGTTTCAGCTATCGGTTCCAGAGCAAACAGATATAATGCTTGCATCGCTCTATCTTTTATCGTGGGTATACCGAGAGGCCTTCTTTTGCCATTAGATTTACTGATATAAATTCGTTTGAGCGGAGAAGGTTTATATCCTCTTTGTTTTAACAGCTTTATTCCTTGAAATTTAGCATTGCAAGTTGACCATAGTTGACGATCTACACCTGCTGTGGTTTTTCCTTGGTTTTCAGTTACTCTCTTAACAGCCAAAGCTTTTCCGCTAAAAGAGCGTGTGAGAAGATGTTGTAAAGCTTTTACCTTACCCCATCTTCCTTCTTGGACAGCCTTAACAATACGTCTTTGTAGCCTCACAATAACTTTCTGGCATTTCTTCCATGGCAATTGCTTCCATGCTTCAAAGCTTTCGGTAGATGCACTTACAGGTTTACTTGTAATCATCTGCTTTCCTACCTTAAGTGGTTAACAAAGTTTCTTGTCACGAGGGACCAAATGGAAGTCTGCTCGTTTTCACGCGAATTAATGTTACAAATTCTATCCATTTCGTTACAAAATGGCATTCGCTTTCTCCATTCTCCTTTACCTGCACTTCCATCAGCATTCCTTGCGGTTTGCTTGCCATGTAGGCGAAAATACAGGCTTACCCTGTTTCTCCAGTCATACAACAGTGGGTTAGGTGGCTTCTCTATACCGGTGGAGTTATTATTTGCGTACATCTAGAAATGAAAAATGTAACTTATCCACATTACCTTTTGGTCAGAGCTTATCAGCATCTTTAGCTCTTTCATCGTATCGGTACTTATAAAGCTTCACTTACGTTCACCATACCACTAGCCTAGCCCTCCAACCACATGATGCTTGCAGTTTATGCCCCTCTCACGATTGAGCATCTTCTTTTTCAAGAGGAGGTTCATTGTCCGCATCGCTTGGCACCAACCGGTTGCCCGATTCGCACTGATGCGTAGACTCAGACGGCAAAACATCTGGTTTAATAAGTTTTAGAATCCTTTCAGTTTCTTTCTGAATGAATTCCTCTCCTTTTAAACAATATGACCGAAGACTTTCAGGTCGCACCATCTCTCAAATGTATCAGAGATCCTTTTTTTATCGTGAACTAATTAGCCATTTTTATAAAGCTCACTTTCAAAATATTTATTGACTGCATATTCTACTAATACACTGAACATTGCTATTATTGGAATAAAAAATAATATACCTATAAACCCAAAATATGAGGTGCATATGACAACTCCTAAAATAATGATAGTTGGATGTATATGAACTTTTTTTCCTATTAATAAAGGCACTAATATGCTTGAGTCTATTAATTGACCAACACTAAATAATAGCAAGACAGCAGTACTTTCAAACCATCCACTAAATTGAGTAATGGCGCTCAAAAATCCGATAATAGTGTATAATAATGGCCCTATATAGGGTATAAATGTTAATGTTCCTGATAAAATTCCAATAGCTACAGAATGCTTCAGCCCAATTATGCTAAGGCCCACGGAGTAAAAGATCATCATGACTATACATACGTTTAACTGTCCCTTTAGGTAATTAGATATAATGAAATCTACTTTAGAAAAATAACCTGCAGCTTTTTCTCTGTAAAGAATGGGAATTAGTTTATTAGCCTTTTCTACAATTGCAGGCCAATCACGTAATACATAAAAAAACACCACAAGCGTAATAGCTATTAATGATACCATGTAAATCAAATTAAAGCTTGAATTTAGCACTTGAATTATAAGATTACTGCCCATGCTAAGAGCATTTATAAAATAAGATATATAATCACTGTAATTTTCTACTAGATTTTTAGACAAGTGATCAAATAAACTATCTTCAGTTTTTATATTAAGAAATTCTAGCACAGAAGGAATCACTTTAAGCTTTAATGAAGGTATCTTATTCACTAAGAAATTTAATATTAAAGTAATTTGAAAATATATAATAGGTAAAACAAATGTGATAACTAATATAAAAGCTATCAATAAGGTAAGTATTATAAAAACTACAGAACATGAACGTGGTATTCTATATTTTTCAAACTTGGTTACTAGCGGGTTAAATAGATGTGCAACAAAAACAGATATTAGACACGGAACAATCATAGGACGCATCAAAAATAATGCCCCTATTATGAAAAGCAGTACACAACAAATAGTTATATGACGTTTTTGCATGTGTTTAGAATAGTTAATTTACCGAAAAATATAAAGTTTTTTGTAAGTACTATCTATTCATTATTTTATTAGGCATGAGATCAGCCAAATTTTCACTCAATTGCCAACTAGATAAAACTCCGTTATGCGGGTTATCTGTAAAGCTTCTCAGATTAACGATCTTAATCGAATTTCTATTTAACAATAGATCATCTACTGCCTTTGCCAATTGTGCAGGATATGGTATTAAGGTGTCTCTTTCATGATTAATGACTACTATTGGTATATTATCATTTTGTAGCTTTTGTATATTGCTTACTATATCAAAATCTAAATTTAGGACCTTAAGCATCTTTTTCAATAAGCATGAGGGCAGTACACTTAAAATTTTTGCTTGAGGAATTGGAAAATGCTTTATTGCATTATGAAAAGAGCTGAAAGTGCTAGTAAAAATAACGCCTCCAAGTTTAATATTTTTGTCTGTAAAATATTTTAATACTTCTGATGCAACTGCTCCTCCAAAGGAATGGCCGAAAAGTATGATGTTTTCAGGTTTTACACCCTTGTCCATTAATTCATTGATTTTTTTTATCGAAGACTGAGATAAGCTTTTATTCTTATTTATAAATGGAATCATGAGTATTGATATAGACAAAAAAGTGCAAATCAAAGCTGCTAATATTGCTGAATTCGCTGTCCTAGACGTCATTGGGTTGGTAAATAATATCAGAGTGGGTGATAATATGGATATTCCTAAAAATAAGAAACTAGCTATTGCGTAAGTTATATAGTTTTGAAATGCAATTGGGTATTTATGTGCATGAGTGTGAAAATTAGACCTATGGAGATATGTAGATCTATCTTGTATATACCTGGCCGCATTCTTATAATTATCACCTATTCCATGAAAAAATATAAGATGTATCTCATTTTCTTTATTATACTTAGCAACGTGTATTATTTTCCTCTAGCATATATTACACCTAGTAAAAGAATATTCTTTTTTGAGAATTGGATCAACTTTTTTAAAATGCTAGATAACTTGTATTAACACCGAAAATGGTAAGCATGTACACTAACAGACTTGAGGAATACAAGATAGCAGCATTAATAGTTGCAGCAGGAGTAGGCAGTAGATGCAATGCCAAAATCCCTAAACAGTATATAAAATTGGCAGGTAAGTCTGTTTTATTTCACACAATTAGGAAATTCTTAGCTAATCAGTACATAAGTTACATAAGAGTGGTAGTGAATGAAAGTCAAAAAGATTTCTATAAAGAAGTTACGTCATCAACTATAGATACTAAATTGCTGAGTCCAGTATGTGGAGGAAAAAGCAGGCAGAGTTCAGTTAAACTTGGACTGGAGAGTTTGCAAAAGATCAATCCAGATTTTGTTATTATACATGACGCTTGTAGGCCTTTTGTATCAAATATTCTAATAAACAACTTGATTGAATCTATGATTAATGGTCAATATACAGGAGTAGTTCCAGCAATAGAAGTCGAGGATACTATATCGTTGGTGAGTAATAATTTCATTGAATCTACGATTTCAAGAGAAAAACTTAGAGCCATGCAAACTCCTCAAATTTTTAATTTCAGAGAATTATTATCGTGCCATCAATCAGTCAAAGAATTTACTGATGATTCATCACTAATGGTAGAGCATAAAAAACATGTTGCGATTATTGAAGGTGAGAAAAAGAATTTTAAGTTAACTACAAAAGAGGATATCAATATGGCAAAACTTCTCTTTGGAGAGCCAAAATTCCGTGTCGGAACCGGTTATGATATACATAAATTTGTTAAAATTCAAAATGATGCTAAGAGCTTTATAAAAATTTGCGGTGTGGAAATTGAGCATAATATGGCAATAGAGGCACATTCCGATGGTGATGTTGCAATACATGCAATCGTTGATGCAATACTCGGAGCACTAGGATGTGGCGATATAGGAGAACATTTTCCTCCTAATTCCTCTAAATGGAAGGATTGCAATTCATCTCATTTTCTTGACTTTGCTGCTAAAAAAGCACAGGAAAAAGGATATAGCGTGTCTAATTTAGATATTACTATAGTTTGTGAAGAGCCTAAAATATCGCCTTACAAAGCAGGAATGAAGGAATTCATATCAAAAATATTAGAAATTAATGGTGAATTCGTAAATATCAAAGCAACCACAGCGGAAAAATTAGGTTCTATTGGAAGAAATGAGGGAATAGCAACGTATGCTTCTGTGCTATTGCGTGCAAATTTTTATTGAAGGTAGAAACGAAATAACTTACTTGACAAACTCCACCATTTCACTTCCATTGCAAGGAAAGTGGGAAGGTTTGTCAAGGTGCGCCAAGAAGTGCTTGGAGAACAGTTGGTGAAAATCCAACACAAACAAAGTCTAGCCAACAGTTTGGAACAGACCACTATGTTGCATGAGGTAACGAGTGTAATAGAGCTAGTGGGATGGACAATGCAGGGTACAACGAAAGTGAAGGGATTGAGTTCCGAAATACCTGAAGACATAGAGGTCGACATTTTCATGGCCATGGAAGACAGCATGAAGGATAGCGTAAAGGCAAGTTATCACTCACTCTATCGGGATCTGAGACCGTGCCATGTATTGAAATGGACTTCAAGTGAACTTGGGAGATCCTATGCATTCCTACAAAGGTACGCTGGAACAAGTCAACAAAGGCAAGAACTAGCGGAAGATGCAGGGGAAGTCGGACTGATTGATAGTACTCAGAATGTGGGAAAGCCACGTACAAGGGGAAGCGATCAGCAATATAGTAACTGGAATAGGGATTGCTAGGCCAATACAACGGAGGTTGGAATAACATGCAAAATAAACTAAACCAGATAGCAGTAAGAGCAAAGCAAGATAAGCGACTAAAATTCACATCGTTAGTCCATCTGATAAATACAGAGAATCTTGCGAGATGTTATAAAGAACTGAAGCGTAACAAGGCTTGTGGAGTAGACCAGATAACAGTGGAATCATACGGAGAAAATCTGAATGAGAAACTCGAAGTGCTAGTAGAAAGTATGAAGAGGAAGCAATATCAACCACAACCAGTAAAGAGGGTATATATACCGAAAGCTGGAAGTAAAGAGAAACGCGGACTCGGAATACCATCGACCGAGGATAAATTAGTACAGATTATGCTGAAGAAGATACTAGAAAATATTTACGAGGCAAACTTTCTGGACAGCTCATATGGATTTCGACCTGGAAGAAACTGTCATCAAGCGGTAAATGCACTAGATAAAGCAGTTATGTACAAGCCAATAAACTACATTGTAGAAGTGGATATCAAGAAGTTCTACGATAATATACAGCATAAATGGCTAATGAGATGTCTAAGGGAACGAATAACTGACCCAAATTTGCGGTGGTTAGTAAAGCGGTTTCTCAAGGCAGGGATAGTCGAAGCTGGAAATTATGAAGCAACAAAACAAGGTACACCCCAAGGTGGTATAGTAAGTCCTGTATTAGCAAATATATACTTACATTATGTGTTGGATTTATGGATAGAAAAGAAATTTAAACCAAGATCCAGAGGATATATACAACTAATAAGGTTTTGCGACGATTTTGTGGTTTGTTGCGAAAGTAAGGTAGACGCGGAAGAATTTCTGGAATTACTGAAACAAAGGCTAAATAAATTTGGGTTGGAAGTATCTGAAAACAAGACCAGAGTAGTAAAGTTTGGCAAGAGGGAGTGGCAACAAGCGATAAGAGAGAAACGAAGGACGGAAAGTTTCAATTTTCTGGGGTTTACGCACTATGGTGCAAAAAGTCGTCGTGGTAGATTAATAATGGGACATAAAACCTCAAAGTTAAATCTAGCCAGAAAACTAAAAGAAATCAAGGAGTGGTTGAAAATAGTCCGCGGAAGTATTCGACTTAAAGCTTGGTGGCAAGTACTGAAGGCTAAATTAACAGGACACTATAACTACTTTGGTATTAGCGGAAATTATTGGTGTTTGAAACAATTTTACACATCAGTAAGAAAGCTAGCATTTAAATGGATAAATCGGCGTAGTCAGAAAAAGAGTATGACCTGGGAACAGTTTGTACACTACGTAGAAGTAAATCCATTACCAAAGCCAAAAATACATTTTTCTTTATATGCATAAGAGGGACGACTGTGAAAACTAATATTGATGAGCCGTGTGCGGGAAATCTGCAAGCACGGTTCTTTAGGGGGAGTTGTAGTAATAAAACTCAAACGAGAGGAGTAAAGCTACAGCTTCTACCGAACATGAGGTTAAAAATAGCAAGTACGAAGGATGGATCAATATTTACAATAGCAAAGCAATGAATGCTGCAATTGATGAGTTTACTAATGTTACGAATAAATTTTATAAGAAAGCTGGCGATTGTGAAAAAAGAAGGATGCATGAGTTTTTTAAGAGAGGTTTAGAGCTAGAAATATTGTTTTGGGATGAGATGTATTCTCTAGCATAATCTGTAGTATTAACACTAAATTATATTCTAGTTTATGTGATGTTTAGTGGTATAATTAAGAGTTATTATGGGTCAAATCTTTTAAAGGATATTATTGAGCATCCTTTCAATGTTGAATTAGCAAATAATACTTTAAACATAGAAAACTTCAAATTTTATATACAACAAGATGCATTCTTTTTAGCTGATTATGTTCGTACTGTTTTAATGACTGCATCAAAAATGGAGAGTTGTAATAACATTGTTCCATTGATTGGGGTGGCTAAAGGAGGAATAGAGATTATGAGAGTGTTATACGACCACTACTTTACTGTATACTCCATAAATCGTGGAGAAAAGTCGCTTGAATGTTTCAATTTTACTAACTTTCTTTTGTCTACTTCGTATAGCGACATTTATGAAGCTGTAACAGTTCTTTACTCTTGCCATTTTATATATAAAATTATTGTTGATAATATGAGAAATAAAATTAAAAAAAATAATAGATATAAGGATTGGTTTGATTTTTTTGGCGGTAGTTTGATGGAATCTGGATGTGTTGCTTTGGAAGATATTGTTGACGAGTATTGTAACAAAGCAAGGGAAAGTGAAAGAACCAGAATGCTTGAATTATTTAAAATAACTGCACAATTTGAGTTAGACTTTTGGAATAGCGCATATAATTTTTCAAAATTTGATCAAAATTTTAAGAAATATTGACAATTTTAAGCTAATTTGTATGCTTGATATGTATTTTTGAAGGTGATATGAAAAGTAAAGAACATGATTTTCATTTAGTGGACCCAAGTCCCTGGCCAATTGCTATATCAGCAGCAATTCTTGTTCTTGCACTTGGATTAGTTGGTACACTCCATAAACAAATTTCTGGAATATTTGGTTTAGTTTTGGGAATCTCTGCGGTATCAGGAGTGCTGTTTTATTGGTGGAGAGATGTAATAAGAGAAGCAATTTATGATAAATGCCATACTGCCATTGTAAAACATGGACTCAAGCTTGCAATGTACTTATTTATCCTCTCGGAAGTTGTGTTTTTTATAGCGTTCTTTTGTTCATTCTTTAAAGCCTGGCTTGATCCGGTTTTTTTATTTGAAGCGTTTTCTCCTACAAAAAAAGTTGAATGGCCCCCTGAAGGGATTTTACCACCGGATCCGTGGTCGTTACCATTTATGAATACACTAATATTATTACTTTCTGGTACAACGATTACTTCAGCACATCATTTTTTACTTGAAAATGATCAAAAGAGCATGATTAAAATGCTGTCTATAACTATATTGCTTGGGATGTTCTTTATAATAGTGCAAGCAATTGAGTATTATGAAGCAAGTTTTTCTCTACAAGAAGCGGGAGAGAAACTTATCTATACATCCAACTTTTACATGATTACTGGTTTTCATTGTGTACATGTTATAATAGGGATAATATTCTTGTCAGTATGTTTATTTAGAGCTCGAAAAAATCAGATTACACCTCAAGATCATTTATGTTTTGAGTTTGCTTCTTGGTATTGGCACTTCGTTGATGTAGTTTGGATATTTTTATTTTTGTTTGTTTATTGGCTCAGCATTTATTAAGTGATTAAGATAATAGGTCTAGATCCAGGAATAAGCAAAACTGGTTGGGCAATTATCAATCTGGAAGAAAAAAATAGTATTGAATTTTTGGGTGGTGGTGCCATATCAACTGATAGTAAGTTGGGTACAGGTGAGCGTTTACATATAATTTTTGAAGAATTAAAGAAAGTAATTTCTCTATACTCTCCAAATGAAGCTGCAGTAGAGAAAATTTTTGTTAATAAGAACCCAAAATCTTCGCTAACTTTAGGATATGCAAGAGCGATTGCAATTTTAATATTACGAATGACGGATTTACCCATGAATGAATATGATGCAAACTATATAAAAAAGAGCATTACTGGAAATGGTCATGCTGATAAGGATCAGATTATATTTATGGTGAAGCAAATAGTTAAAAACTTAAATATAAAATGTCATCATACTGCTGATGCTCTTGCTACAGCAATTTGTCATGCTTATACGAGAAGTTCTTGTTTTATTGAATAGTTTTACATGAATTCAGTTGAAAAAACTATTTGATGGTATTTATCTTATCTAACGTTCGTTGCAGAATAATACATGCAGCAATTTTATCATCTATTTTTTTTGATTTTGTGATTGATATTCCAGTAATTTTTAGTGCGTGAGTTGCAAGAGATGTTGATAGACTTTCGTCTTGTAGGTATATGTGTACTTTACATTTTTTTATTATTTTATTTGCAAACTGGATTATTGCTTTACACCATTCAGTCTCTTGGTCATCTATTTTGAATGGTAGTCCTATTACCATTGATCCAGCTTCATTTTCTTTAAGCACTCTATTTAGATAACCTAAATCTTTGCTCATATTTCTTCTATAATATATACTATGAGCTGTAGCTATAAGCTGTGTTTTATCACTAAATGCTATGCCTATTTGTTTTTCTCCCATATCAAGGCACATTATACGTTTATCTCTTGGAATAGACTTTAGAAATTCATCTGGATTTATATGTAGCATCTATGAAAACATAACTTTTGTACAATTGTATTTTTGTGACAGTAAGTTATGTACAGTCTACTGGCATGATAGACATTCATCATAATTAATATCTGTTTTTTGTTGCAATATTTCACTTTTTTTGAATATGTCATGTGAGACCTTGTCAGCTCTCTGCATTGATTGTGATCTGCAATAATACAAGCTTTTTAATCCTTTTTTCCAAGCAAGCATATGTATTTTGTGTAAGTAACGTTTATGCACATTGGCAGGTAAGAACAGATTTACTGATTGAGATTGACAAATATAAGGAGTTCTATCACTTGCATGTTCTATGATCCATTGTTGATCAAGTTCGTATGCTGTTTTAAATGTCAGTTTTTCATGCTTGCTAAGAAAATCTAAATGCTGAACAGAACCCTCATTTGTTGAAATTGAGGACCATATTTCATCATTGTCTTGATTTTTTTCTGCTAGTAGTTTTTGCAAGAATTTATTTCGTACTACAAATGAACCTGTAAGTGTCTTCTGTATAAATACGTTTGCTGCATATGGCTCTATTCCAGGGGAAGTGTTGCCTGCGATAATCGAAATTGAGGCAGTTGGAGCAATAGCGAGCTTATGTGTAAACCTTTCCATTAGATCGATTTCTTTAGCATCAAGACATGGCCCTTTTTCTTCTGCTAATTTTTTAGAAACTACATCTGCTTGCTCGCGCAAATGCTTAAATACTTTTTTATTCCATTGTTGGGCTGTTACTGATTCAAAAGGAACCATTTTACTTTGTAAAAATGAATGAAAACCCATCACGCCAAGACCGATACTACGCTCTCTTATTGCGGAATATTTTGCTCGCTGTATTTCATTTGGTGCTTGGTTTATGAAATCCTCTAATACATTATCAAGAAAACGCATTATATCTTCTATGAAAAGCTCATTATCTTTCCATTCTTCGTAGTATTCAAGATTTACGGATGATAAACAACATACAGCAGTGCGTGACTTTTTCAGGTGATCGTAACCTGTAGTTAAAGTTATTTCACTGCATAGGTTTGACATTTTGATGTCTAAGTTGAGTTTTTTGTAAGATTCTGGCTTATTGTTATTTGTTGCATCAAGGAAAATAATGTAAGGTTCTCCAGTTTCAACTCTTGCTGTTAATATTTTAATCCATATATCCCGTGCTTTTACTGTTGAAATAACTTTATTGTTATGAGGGCTTATTAAATCCCATTCTTGATCATCTTCAACAGCTTGCATAAACTTATCTGTTACTATTACAGCATGATGTATATTTAATGCTTTGCGATTTGGGTCACCACCAGTTGGCTTACGTAAATCTAGAAACTCTTCTATTTCTGGATGCCATACAGGAAGATAAACTGCTGAGCTTCCTCTTCTTAAGGATCCTTGGCTGATTGCAAGCGTCAGAGCATTTTGTACTACGATAAATGGCACAATTCCTGATGTTTTACCGCTACCTTTGACACTTTCACCAATTGAACGTAAATTTCCCCAATAACTACCTATTCCACCACCACGTGCAGCGAGCCAAACATTTTCATTCCATAAATCAACTATTCCCTGCAAGCTATCTTCAGTTTCGTTAAGAAAGCAGGAAATAGGCAATCCTCTCTTGGTACCACCATTACTAAGTATTGGAGTTGAAGGCATGAACCATAAATTGCTCATGTAATCATAAAGACGCTGTGCATGCTCTTTATTATCAGAGTAGTAATTGGCAATACGTATAAAGAGATCTTGATAACTTTCATTTTCTATTAAATACCTGTCCAATAGAACTGCTTTTCCAAAATCAGTTAATTTACTATCCTTTGCGTAGTTAATAGCAATGTAATTCATAAGACTCCCTTTATGATAATATAGACATTTATTTGAGCGATTTCTCGATTAAGTTGTTAAATTTTTTTGTGGATACTGTAATGCAAACAAGATACCATCAACTTGGCTGCCATATATTTTACAGTAACTCATTTGACTTATTTGCATATTTGTTTCTTTTGCAACATGCTGAATATAATCTTCTGAGTGACGAAAATAATCTCCTTTGTTTACAAAGTCAATACCTTTACCTTCCTTTCTTCTTACTAAACATACAATAACCCCTTTTTTGTTTGTCAATCCTTTTGCTAGTTCCAATTCTGCTAGAAAATCATGTAGATAGTGTAGCACTTCAGCAAAGATAATTACATCATACTGCTGGTTCTTCTCTTGTTTAAGAAACTCTTTCATTTCTGTATGTATTAACTCATCGTAAACAGGTTTACCTTTTATAAGGCATCCTCTTGCAATATTGAGCATTCTATTTGAGATGTCAACTCCTGTTATGCGACTTCTAATATTACTTATTTTTAGGAAGTGACCACATATTCCAGTACCGCAACCAAGGTCGAGTATATTCAGTTTAGAAGTGGAGTTGTTAAAGACTTTTGTAATTATCATGTGTACTAGTTCATGCCCTCTGTATTGTTTGGCAATTAGCCAATGCTCAACAAAATATTCACCTGTGTAATCAAAATATTGCTTTATGAGATTTTCAGGCAATTCCACAATATCTGATGTGTTTGTTATTTTCTTTATATAGTAAGAAGCTTCTTTATGACTACTATCTAATTTTAGGGTTTTTGTTAAATAATTATAAGCTTTGTTAGTATTGCCTACTGCAAAATGACATCTTCCGATATTATACCAGACTAGAGGTAAATTAGGGTAGAATATGCTAATTAACCAAAATCTTAACTTTGCATCTGATATATTACCTTTATAGAAGTGATATAACCCGATTTCAGTGTTGGTATTTAACAGGTTTTTAGATTTTTCAAGAAACACTACAATTTCTTTATGGAGAGTACTGTATTTATCCATAATGAAATTTTTTACTTTTTTACTATTTAATAAGCCAGTGAGCTTGGATATACAATTTAAAGCAAAGTTTTTTATAAAAGATAGATTACTTTTCATACATTAGAAATACTCCAAATGTTCATTTTCATTTTTAGGTAACTAATTTTAACACATTTTATCTTACAAAATATCTTTTTCATTAATTTTTCTGTACATATCAATTTGTCAAATATTTCTTAGATTATAATGTTTAAGATTGCTGGTATATTGTTGTTGATAATAATAGGTAAATGTTTTGTGTAAAAAGGCGTTGACATATGATTTATCAGATTGTAACATATAAAAGATTAGTTTTTAGATGTTTGAAAAGTTTTATGGTAGAGATTATTTAATCTCAATTCAATTGTAAGTTAATATTTAACTCTGCATATTCTACATATAGTCAGATAAATAAATTATTAAGAGCACTTGATGGATGCCTTGGCGTTAAGAGGCGATGAAGGACGTGGCAGGCTGCGATAAGCTGCGGGAAATTGTCAACAAATTTTGATCCGCAGATTTCCGAATGGGGAAACCCAACTAGCTTAGCTAGTTATTATATACTAAGTATATAAAGCAAACTTGGTGAACTGAAATATCTAAGTAGCCAAAGGAAAAGAAATCAACCGAGATTCTGTTAGTAGTGACGAGCGAAAGCGGAAAAGGCTAGTGATTTAAAAATAAGAATTAGAATACTCTGGAAATGGTAACCATAGAAGGTGATAGTCCTGTACAAATAGAAAGTTTTTAAATCCTTGAGTAGAGCGGGGCACGTGAAATCCTGTTTGAATATGGGGGGACCATCCTCCAAGCCTAAATACTCCTTAACGACCGATAGTGAACAAGTACCGTGAGGGAAAGGTGAAAAGAACCCCGGGAGGGGAGTGAAATAGAATCTGAAATCAAGTGCTTACAAACAGTTGGAGCTCTATATCAATTTATTGATATTTAGAGTGACAGCGTACCTTTTGCATAATGGGTCAGCGAGTTAATCTATGAAGCAAGCTTAAGCCGATAGGTGTAGGCGTAGCGAAAGCAAGTCTGAATAGGGCGTTTAGTTTTATGGATTAGACCCGAAACCAAGTGATCTAGTCATGACCAGATTGAAGGTATGGTAAAACATACTGAAGGATCGAACCAGTTAATGTTGCAACATTATTGGATGAGTTGTGATTAGGGGTGAAAGGCCAATCAAACTTGGAAATAGCTGGTTCTCCGCGAAATCTATTTAGGTAGAGCGTTGTATTTATGTTGTTGGGGGTAGAGCACTGGATAGACTAGGGGGATTCATCATCTTACCAAATCTAACCAAACTCCGAATACCAATAATTAATTATACAGCAGACACACTATGGGTGCTAAGTCCGTGGTGGAAAGGGAAACAGCCCAGATCACTATCTAAGGTCCCAAAATTACAGCTAAGTGGGAAAGGAAGTAGAAAAACCATTACAGCTAGGAGGTTGGCTTGGAAGCAGCCATCCTTTAAAGAAAGCGTAACAGCTCACTTGTCTAAATAAGTTTTTCTGCGCCGAAAATGTACCGGGGCTAAAGCTGTATACCGAAGGTGTGGGTGCTTATTGATTTCGATTAATAGGTGCGGTAGCGGAGCGTTCCGTAAGTCTGTGAAGGTGGTTTGTAAAAACTGCTGGAGATATCGGAAGTGAGAATGCTGACATAAGTAGCGTAAAAGAGTGTGAAAAACACTCTCACCAAAAATCTAAGGGTTCCTACGTTAAGTTAATCTACGTAGGGTTAGTCGGTTCCTAAGGCGAGTCCGTAAAGGAGTAGTCGATGGCAATTAGGTTAATATTCCTAAACCTCTTAAGTGTGACGGGTTTTGTATTTGTATAGATCTGATTGGATTGATCTATGCTTAAAAGAAGCTCCAGGAAATAGCACTTATATTTATGAGGCCGTACCGTAAACCGACACTGGTGGATGAGTAGAGTATACTAAGGTGTTGAAAGAATGATGTTGAAGGAACTCGGCAAATTATACCTGTAACTTCGGAAGAAGGGTAACCTGCTTTTAGGCAACTATAAGTAGGTGGCACAAAATAGGGAGTAGCGACTGTTTACTAAAAACACAGGACTCTGCAAACACGTAAGTGGAAGTATAGGGTCTGACGCCTGCCCGGTGCTGGAAGGTTAATAGGAGGGGTGCAAGCTCTGAATTGAAGCCCCAGTAAACGGCGGCCGTAACACTGACGGTCCTAAGGTAGCGAAATTCCTTGTCGGGTAAGTTCCGACCCGCACGAATGGCGTAACGATTTCTCCACTGTCTCCAACATCACTTCAGCGAAATTGAATTCCCCGTGCAGATGCGGGGTACCCGCGGTTAGACGAAGAGACCCCGTGCACCTTTACTATAGCTTTACATTGCTATTAAAAGTGTGATGTGCAGGATAGGTGGGAGACTTTGAAGTTATGGCGCTAGCTATAATGGAGTTAACCTTGAGATACCACCCTTTACACTTTTGATATCTAACTATGTTTCATTATCTGGAACTAGGACATTGTATGGTGGGTAGTTTGACTGGGGCGGTCGCCTCCTAAAAAGTAACGGAGGCGTGCGAAGGTAAGCTAGAGCTGGTCGGAAATCAGCTTGATAGTACAATGGCATAAGCTTGCCTGACTGCGAGGCTGACAAGCCAAGCAGAGACGAAAGTCGGTCATAGTGATCCGGTAATTCTGTATGGAAGGGTTATCGCTCAACGGATAAAAGGTACGCCGGGGATAACAGGCTGATGGTGTTCGAGAGTTCATATCGACGACACCGTTTGGCACCTCGATGTCGACTCATCACATCCTGGGGCTGGAGAAGGTCCCAAGGGTTCGGCTGTTCGCCGATTAAAGTGTTACGTGAGTTGGGTTTAGAACGTCGTGAGACAGTTCGGTTTCTATCTGCCGTGGGTGAAGGAAATTTGAGAAGATCTGACTCTAGTACGAGAGGACCGAGATGTATATACTTCTGGTGTACCAGCTGTTATGCCAATAGCATCGCTGGGTAGCTATGTATAGATGGGATAATTGCTGAAAGCATATAAGCAAGAAACCCTCTTCAAAAAAATTTCCCAATTAAGGCCGTGGGAGACTACCACGTTGATAGGCTAGGTGTAGAAGCATGGTAACATGTGAAGCTAACTGGTACTAATAGCCTGATTGATTTATTTGCTTTCTATATGTGCATATGCAGTGTTAAATATTAAATTAAAATTTATTAAGTCAGAAATTTTTGTTGACTTGGTGGCTATAGCAAAAATGAACCACCCGATCTCATTTCGAACTCGGAAGTGAAACTTTTTAGCGCCGATGATACTTAAAAAGGGAAAGTAGGTCGTTGCCAAGTTTATAAAAATTTCTTCTTATTTATATCTTTTCAGTAGAGCGATGAAACAAGGTAAACATAGAGTAGCTGTGAGGTAATATAACTGATCTTTTAGAACTCTGCGAAAACTTTAAGATAAAAGTAGAAAATTTAAAAGTAGAATTTGTCACTTATTTCCAAATTAGGAGGAGAGATAGCAACATTTAACAAATCATCAAACAATTGATCTTCCGAAAATCAAACTTTATATAATTGAATATTAATTAAGTTGTTGGAGATGAGGAGAAAGAAGAAGTAGCAAACTACCAAAAAGCAGATACATTTGGTCCAATAGTTAGGTGATAATTGTAGCACTCAGTGGATCTTATAAAAATTCAAAACGTGAAAATTATAAGTGATGTTTTTAATGTGAATTGAAAGCGTATCAAATAGTGAATATAGAATTCCCTCAAATGCAAAAAGGTGTATGAGCAAATCGAATAAGAAAAGTGAGGTTTTGCGCATCAACGTGTTATAATAAAGGTAAACTTGGTTAGTGCTGAAGCAATACTGCAAGTTTTAAAGGGAAAGAAGATTTAAAAGACAGTGTATGTTGCAATCGTAATAGTCGCTGAAAGGTACTTTGAAACATAGCTGGACTATTGAAGTTAAAATTCTGGGCTGTTACTTAAAAAACGCATCCACTGAATTATTTATGCTAAAAAAAGCTTTATTAAAAAATGAAACAGAAGTGTAAGAAAGTTGCAAAACGTATAAGGTATTACTTGAAGCTACCTATCTGAAGCAACTGGAGCTTCTCAAGTTGCGAAAAATATTTTAAAATCTGAAAGAATGATGTGAAATTTTTTAAGTAAACCAGAAAGTATTCCACTATCACGCTGAACAGCAAATTAGGCATTATATCGTTTACTGTAAAAGCTCATATTTTACGTAATCAGAGCTAGGAACTTGAAAGGATAATTTCATTATACTTAACATGGAAACAAAGAGAACTATACAATCCCCTACCTATCGTTTCTTCAACCACTTCCCTGAACGGGTACTTTTATCAAACTATTCTCTTATTGTAATGAGCTGCTTCTATATTAAAATTTAGCAATTTCCCTCTAGGATTATCTTTATTTTGTTCTAAATATTGGCTTTGTTCAAATGCCATTCCCCATTGTGTACGATAGCTAGACTTTCTATATTCATAAAAACTCTCTTCAGCATTATTTGTATCGAGCTTTTTATCTTGTTTTTTTATACTTTCTACCTCAAGCACCCACATCTATTAATTTATTTTAAAAACCTCACTTATCTTATCATAAAAAATATAGCTGTAAATACTTTAGTGAAAATTCCTTCTTATTTTATCTTTCTTTAAGCAAATATTGAGGTCTTTTTGTAAATTTTTATAGCCTGCTTGCATAATGTTTTGATGGGTTAGTATTATGTAATAGTATCCTACATTACTTATATTAGAAATGCTAACTTTAGCTAGCATTCGTAATTGCCTTTTTATTTTATTTCTTTTTGCTGCTTTTCCGACTTTTTTACTGATAGCCAGACCTACTCTAATAACATGAATATACTTTTCAGGTTCTCTTTCTTTTATAGCATATAGTGATATATATACCCCTCGATAAAAAAGACTGTAAGATGCTAATCTGTTTTTAAAAGCAAAGGAAAACTCTTTTTTTTTATGCTTACTATGCGCATAATTTATTACACCCTAATGAGCGACGCTTATTAAGAATTTTTCTTCCAGCTTTTGTTGACATACGTGAACGAAATCCATGTTTGTGCTTTTTTTTAAAATTTTTTGGTTGAAATGTTCTTTTCATTGTTTTTATATTAATATGACTATTTATTTTAAACTATTTTGCTCTATTGTCAAATAATGGTCAACTTCTGTGGCATTCTTGTTGAATAAAATTTGATATATGGAAAAATGAATTTAATTATAGGCGTACTTGTTTTACTAGTCCTTTTATTTTGTTTGAGTAAGTTTCAAGCAGTAAGTAAAGTTAAGTCTTATATATATTTGAGTTGTATGTGGATGCTACCTTGTTTGTTAGCATTCTATGATGGTTATTTTATAACTTCTATTTCTATAGCGTTACTTTTTTTTATGCTGATTTTTATCCTTAAAGGTAAAAGAAATAAGATGGTAAAATTTTTGTTATTTATGGCTTTAGCAATATCACTTTTTATCACTTTATTTATAATGCTATCTATTTTTGTTCAGTCCATTTCTTTTTTTAATAAAGTAGCTATTTCAGAATTCTTATTTTGCTTAAAATGGAAGCATAATGTAGCTATTATTGGTGAAGGAGAGGTGGGGTGTTTTGGTATAGCGCCACTTTTAGTGGGGACATTACTTATAACTATTGTAGCAATGTTAGTTGCGGTGCCGCTTGGTTTATTTTCTGCAATATATATTAGTGAGTATGCGAGTGAAAAAGTGCGTTATGTTATTAATACAGCCTTACAGGTTTTGTCTGCTATTCCTACTGTTGTATATGGATACTTCTCAGTTATATTTTTGTCTTTTTTTATAAAGCAGGTAGCAAATTTTTTTAATTTAAGTATACACTCAGAAAGTGCTTTGATTGCTGGTTTATCGATCGGGGTAATGATTCTTCCTTTTATTATTTCTTTGCTTGAAGATGCTATAAGATCTGTTCCAAAAAGTTTACGTTATGGTTTTATGGCGCTTGGCGCAACACCAGCGGAAACTATATGGCATATAACAATACCTTATGCAATGCCTACAATTTTAAGTGCAATTTTATTATCAATTTCAAGAGTAATAGGTGAAACAATGATTGTACTAATGGCTGTGGGAATTAATGCAAATTTGACCTTTAATCCTCTCAATTCAGTTACTACTATCACTGTACAAATTGCTACATTACTTACCGGAGATCAGGATTTCAATAGTGTGCAAACTCTTGCTGCTTATGCGCTTAGTTTGGTGCTGTTTGTTATTACTTGGCTATTGAATGCATTTGCATTGTTTATAATGAAACGTAACTAGTAAGTGTTTTAATATTGCAAAATTTCTGTTAATAATATAAGATTTATTTTCTTTAGAAGTTCTTTTATAGAATTGTAGTGTTAGGTGATGAAAGAGATGAGTACAGGTAAAGTAGTTAAAATAACTCAAGCAGTTGTTGATTTAAAATTTGAAGACGGGTTGCCTAAGATATTTAATGCTTTAAAAAGCAAACTAAAATATAAGGGCAAGGAGCTAGTTTTAGAGGTTTCACAGCATATAGGTGACAATATAGTTCGTTGCATTGCTATGGATAGCACAGATGGTATGTCAAGAGGTGATGAGTTTGTTGATACAGGTGCACCAATATCAGTTCCGGTTGGACGCTCAACTTTAGGAAGGATTTTTAATGTTGTAGGGGAGCTTATAGATGAGTGTGGTCCGCTAAAAGGAAAGTATGATTTAGAACCTATACATAGATCACCTCCAAGCTTTACTGAGCAGAAGATACAGGAAGAAGTTTTAGTTACAGGAATAAAGGTTATAGATCTTCTTGCTCCTTATCTTAAAGGAGGAAAAATTGGCTTATTTGGTGGAGCTGGTGTTGGTAAAACAGTTCTGATAATGGAGCTGATTAACAACATAGCAAAAGCTCATAAAGGATTTTCTGTGCTTGCTGGAGTAGGAGAGAGAACGCGTGAAGGTAATGATCTTTATAACGAGATGATTACTTCGAATGTAATAGATATAAGTGAGCACGAAAAATCTCAAGCCGTTTTGGTTTATGGTCAAATGAATGAACCTCCTGGAGCAAGGGCTAGGGTTGCTTTAACAGCACTAACTATGGCGGAGTATTTTCGTGATCATGAAAATCAAGATGTTCTATTTTTTGTAGATAATATCTTCCGTTTTACTCAAGCTGGCTCTGAAATTTCTGCTTTGCTTGGAAGAATACCGTCGGCTGTTGGTTATCAGCCAACTCTTGCGACTGATATGGGCGCTATGCAAGAGAGAATAGCCTCAACTACTGCTGGTTCTATTACTTCTGTACAGGCTATATATGTTCCTGCAGACGATTTGACCGATCCAGCTCCAGCAACGACATTCTCTCATCTTGATGCAACCACAGTGTTGTCAAGGCAGATAGCTGAAATGGGTATATATCCTGCTGTTGATCCACTTGACTCAACTTCTCAGTCTTTATCTGCTGAAATCATTGGTGAAGAACATTATAATGTGGCTTCTGAGGTGAAACGTATATTGCAAACTTATAAGTCGCTGCAAGATATTATCGCAATACTTGGTATGGATGAACTATCTGATGAAGATAAAATTATTGTTGATAGAGCTCGTAAAATTCAGAAGTTTCTTTCTCAACCTTTTCATGTTGCGGAGGTATTTACTGGCATGTCTGGCAAATTTGTTTCACTTTCTGATACTATTTCTAGTTTTAAAGGAATTATTGAAGGTAAATATGATCATCTGCCAGAAGCTGCTTTTTATATGGTGGGAAGTATAAGTGAAGCAATAGAAAAGGCTGAATCAATAAAAGCTGAAGTTGGAGCCGGACATTAAAGATTATGAACACTTTTAAGGTGCAATTTTTTTCTCCTGATAATCGAATTTCATTCGATGAAGTAGTTTCTCTTTCAGTGAACGGGCTTAAAGGGGAATTGATGATTTTAGCCTACCATTCCCCTTATTTAATTTATTTATTGCCTGGTATAATTACTGCTCAAATGAGTAACCAGACAAAGGAAAAAATTGTAATTGATAATGGTATATTGGAGGTTGCAAATAATAATTGTAACATTGTAACAAATCAAATTCAGGTTTTTGATCATTTGACTCATGATGAGGAATCATTAAAAAATAAGAGAGTTGGTATATATTTAAGTTATCTTGATGTCAAATCTCTTTAGGGGCTCTTTTTTTGTTCAAGAAATGGGTTTACTCTTGTCATCTCAATGTTTGTCGTTCAAGTAGCTGACACACAACTGTACGAACATTAGAAGGATATCATCCCAGTGCTCAGACACTGAAATCTAGAAATTTTTACAACTAGGATCGTATGGTCAAGACTACAATTGTGCAAAAGTTGCAGCTTTGAAGGTAAAAGTACAAAAAATAGTGTCATCCCAGTGCGTGACACTGGGATGGCTTTGTTGCACAGCTCTTCGGATAGTGGGTAATGTATAATAAATTCATGAAGCTATATCAAACTTAGCCATGCCTATTTCAGTAAATTTGTTAAGCAAATAACACTTGAGTAGCAGTTCCTTCTCACGATTAATCTCAGATTTATTCCTAAAACTAAATCCAAATATTTGCTTCAGTCGCGAGAAAAAACTTTCTATATAAGATCTCTTCCAATAATTTATCTCTTTTTTCCACCTCTTCATACCATCTTCATCATATGACTTTATGAGCTTGATTGTAGAATTTCTCTCATTCATATAATCCAACTTTGGATGCTCTACTGCATTATTTTGCGGAGGAATCCTTGTCTTTATGTCAAGCTCATCGCACAGTTTGTATAACTTCTTTCGATTATATGCCCTATCTGCATATATCGTGCTTATGTTATACTTGGTATCCACTCTTTCAATAAGATCACAGGCTCCATAGTGGTCGGAATAAACTCCACTACTGTATTTTGCAGCTATAACTTTTTTACTACCTATCTCTAGCATTACATGTAGCTTTCTTGTTTGCTCATAGCGGCGATACTTTCTATCTGTACCATTTGCCTTACTATGGCCTGGAATATTATTGTAGATGCTGATACCTGTACTATCTATAGCAATTTCAATATCTTCCATATCGTTCTTATCAACTCTGCAGTCGTTGATTTTGATATTAAGCTTTTTAAACCTTCTTGAAGCCTGCGAATAGCTGATAATTTGCAAAATTTTCCCTATTTGCTCAAGATATTTCTCTATAAATCCCACTGTTTGCCTAAGACCAATCCTGAATAGATAGGTTATTATGTGAATTAGAATCACTACTTTGTCGCTGTAGACATTGTTGCCACCTGCTACTTTTGGACTATTTTCGTACCAATTTTCAATGGCATCGTTGATATAATGAAAAACATTTCCCCTTTCTTGAAGAAATTTGTTATATTCATTGCAGTTACTGACTTTCATTCTTATTGGCATATTTTTCCTTTGTCGGCTAAATATCTATTTTATAACAAATTCCATCAGTAACTGCCTGTTCTTTCCTTGAGTGGTGCAACAAAGCCCACTGGGATCTATCTTATTTTAATCGTGGATATTATTTTAACATATGTTCCTAGAATTTGTTGTCCATTGCGTAATTCACAAATGTTTTTATCCAGTGTCACGCACTGGAATGACAAGAGTTGAATGACAGGAAAAAAAGCACTGATTTTACATGCATCTAAATAAGTATGTTTATTAAACACTTCCGTGCTGACTTTGGCTACACACCTTTGAGGGACTGCTGATGAAGTCTAGAAGTGAATTACAACAATCATCATCACTATAAAATGCACTATCAGAGCTTGAAGATCTAGATTTTCTTTCTGCATTATCAACTTCCCCTACAAGCTGATCAGATATTTTTGCACGATTGTTCAAAGGTTCCTGTTGAGAAATCTCTGTACTTAACATTTCTACTTGGTTATTTAGATGTTGCTCTTTACCGTTTAGCTCTTCTCTTTCTCCCGTTATTCTTTCAATTTCCATATCTTTAATCTTTTCTTTCAATATTTCAATCTCATTCTCATACTCTTCAAACTTTGGTTCTATAAATGAACGGTATTGATCCATTATTTCTTCTTCCATCTCCTGCCGTAACTGTTCTCTTTGCCTCTCAATTTGCTCATCTTTAGTCTCTAGCTCTCCCTCTGACGATTTAAAATCCCACTTTTCATCCCACTCTAGCTCACTTACCTCTTGTTCATCAGATTCTAAATGTGCGTTATGCTCACTTTGCAAATTTTGCATTTGAGGTTTTAAATTCGTTAAACGTTCATCCTGCCGTAACTGTTCTTCTTGACTCTTAATCTGCTTATTTTTAAGCTCTACCTCGTTCTTTAACTCTTCATATTTCCACTTTAGCTGATCTACCTCTTGTTTATAAGATTCCAGATTTGTGTTGTACTTATAATCTAAGCATTGAATTGTAGATTTTAAATTCTGTATATCTTTCCAATTTTCATCTAATATATCTCCTGCTTCCTCTTCCGCTTTTTTAAACTGTTTCAATTTATCTTCCAGTTTTTCATTTTTTGCATTAGCAATTGTTAACTTTTTCTCTAGATCTTTCTTTCCTTCATGTGCACTTTCAAGTTCTTGTATTTTCTCTTGCAGCTCTGTTGATATATTTTCTAGCTTCTCATCTTTTTGTGTTAGTCCAATTTGCAATTTTACGTTTTTTTGCTTTTCTTCTTCAAGTTTATTCTGTAAATCACTATTGCACTTCTCTAATTCTTCAATTTCTTGCTTAGCCTCCATGAGTTCCTGTTCTGATTTTTTTTGCTTTATTATGCAATTACTTAACAGCTGGTCTAATTCCTCTTGCAATTTTCTTACCTCACTTGTCAACTCTTCTTTTTCTGCATTAGCAACTTCCAGCCTCTTCTTTAGATCTTCTTTTTCTTCTTCATACACACTCTCAAGTTTTTGCGCTCTTTCTTCCAGCTCTGTTGACATATTTGCTAGCTTTTCATTTTTTTGTGTCAGTTCAGCTTGCAATTTTGCATTTTTTTGCTTTTCCTCTCCAAGTTCATTCTGTAAATCACTATTATGCTTTTCAAATTCTTGCTCAGCCTTGTCGAGCCTATATTTTAAATTCGTTAAGCGCTCATTCTCTTCGATCATTATACGTTCTGCTTGCTCGCTCTCTATCTGCAATGTATCTTCCAGTTTCTTATTTTTTACATTGGCAACTTCCAGCTTTTTCTTCAGGTCTTTCTTTTCTTCATATGCACCTTCAAGTTCTTGCGCTCTTTCTTGCAGCTCTGTTGACATATTTGCTAGTTTTTCATCTTTTTGTGTCAGTTCAGTTTGTAATTTTGCATTTTTTTGCTTTTCTTCTCCAAGTTTATTCTGTAAATCACTATTATGCTTTTTTAACTCTTCAAATTTTTGCTCAGCATCTTCGAGTCTACATTGTAAGTTGTTTCTCTGCTGATTTAACTCTCTAATTTCTTGCTCAGCCTCATCGAGCCTATATTGTAATTTATTCTTTTGCTCGTTTAATTCTCTAATTTCTTGCTTTTCTTCTCCAAGTTCATTCTGTAAGTCACTATTGTGCTTTTCTAACTCTTCAAGTTCTTGTTCAGCCTTGTCGAACCTATATCGTAATTCGTTCCTCTGCTCATTTAATTCTCTAATTTCTTGTTCAGCTTTTGTAAGCTTTTGATCTAGTTGTTGTGAGTTAACTTCTGTTTGCGCTGCAGCTTCTTGCAAATTAACTTCTGTCTGAGTTTCAGTTTCTTGAGAGCCAATTCCTGTTTGAGTCTTAACGTGTTGCACAGAGACCTCTGTTTGAGTTTCAGTGTGCTGTAAATTAACTTCTGTTTGAGTTGCAACTTCTTGTAAACTTTGAATTTCAGCCTGTTGAGAGCCAATTTTCGTTTGAGTTTCAGTGTGCTGTAAACTAATTCCTGTTTGAATTGCAACCTCTTGTAAATCAACTTTTGTCTGAGTTTCAGTCTGTTGAGAGCCAATTTCTGTTTGAGTCTTAACGTGTTGCACAGAGACCTCTGTTTGAGTTTCAGTGTGCTGTGAATTAACTTCTGTTTGAGTTGCAATTGCCTGAGTTGCAATCTGCTGTGGATTAACCTCTGATACATTGTTGCTAGTGAAAGAAAGAATAGGATTGCTTTTAGCATCATTTTCAAGATCTTTCATCTTTTCGTCTTGATTGATTACGATATGTTCGTTATTTTGCAGATTACTAACAGCCGGTGCAATGTTAGCATTTTTGTTCTTTTTCAATAATGCTTTTACAGCATCATGTAGAGAGAGGTCTTGAATATATAATTCCTCATTTTGTCTTATTAATTCCCAAAACTCCTCAGGTGGCGATTCAAAATCTTTACCATTAAACTGTAGTACTTTAGTTATACCAGAATTACTTACATTCATAACCATAGTACAGGTAAAAGTTTTCCCATCCTTGTCCTGCACAGGCCAAGTGCTTGTCATTTCATAATATGCACCCTCTTTAAATTCATAATGTCTTTCCTTACCTTTTCGGTAAGCGTATATGTCATGCTTTTTATTGCAATAAATATTCAATGTGCTAATATCCCTTTCTTGCTGTAAGATATCACTAATTCTTATTGGCTCACTTCTATTGTAATTAATAAGATTAATGTTTAACACTTTATCAGAATTGTTAGTTTCTACATAAAAAGCTTGAAGGTCTATGTCTTTGTCTCTAAAATACTTACTTACAGCTTTTTTTGCCTGATTTGCTAATTCTATAAAGTTTTTTTTAAAGCTCTTGTTGAAAGATAGATCTATATATGCTTGCTTAAAATTTTCATCATTTGTCAAATCCATGAGCAAGTCATAAATCTCCCATTTGTCCTGATAGTATTCTTCTAAAACAGTAATGCTATTTTTTCTTTTCAGTTCTGCTAATATGTTTTTCAATGTCAGGAAATTTGTTGACATAGTATACCCCCTATTACTATTGTTTTGATAATATATTTACTTTGGGAGTGATTAACTCCTTTTGTATTAACCTTTTTAGTTGAATTTAATTGCGAGCGTTAAACTAGATCTTAGTCATTTTGTTTATTGTTCCCCACTATCTATTTGTGTTACTATACTAATAGTAGCACTAAGTTTTAGGCTATGCAAGAATTTCTATTGAACGTAAAGCTAGTAAACTTCAGAAATTGGTTATGCTAATTTTGTTAATAAAATGCAACCAATTAAGGAAAGCGCTATACTGTGTCTCAGTGCAATATTTTCTTTCCTAACGGACTGAAAATTGAGTTGAGTTAAAAATCCGATTTTATTTAATACTTTTCAAAGATGACAATATTTTGTAAAAATAGGTTTTTAATAGGACAATAATATGGAAATTTTTCTTGATAGTGTTGATTTGAATGAAATTAAGGAGCTAAAAGAGTTCATTGATGGTATAACAACTAATCCTTCTTTAATAGCAAAATCTGGACATAAAGATAAGTACGAAGATTTAGTAAGCGAAATATGTTCTATTATAAAAGGACCTGTTAGTGTTGAAGTTGTTGCAGATAGCCATGAAGATATGGTTAAGGAAGGCCTTAAGTTAGCGAAAATCGCTAGTAATATCGTAGTAAAGTTACCTCTTACACATGAAGGATTAATTTCTTGTAAAAAGTTGTGGACAGAACATAAAATACCTGCTAACATTACATTATGTTTTTCTCCTGGACAAGCACTGTTTGCCGCTAAGGCCGGTGCTTGTTTTATTTCTCCCTTTGTTGGTCGCCTTGATGATATAAGCTATGATGGCTTATCGCTAATAGAAGATATATGCACTATATATTCTAATTATAATTTTAAGACAAAAGTTCTTGTTGCATCAGTAAGAAGTCCAGCACATGTAATAGAAGCTGCACGGCTTGGTGCTCATTCAATTACTGTGCCAGCAAAAATACTTAGACAGTTAATTAATCATCCACTTACTGATCAAGGGCTCGCAATATTTGAAAAAGACTGGGGCGTAAAACAATAAATGACATTGCTAAAAAAGACATAAAAACACAATAATTTATATAAAAAGGACATAGGTACCATCTGTCCTTTAAAGACATGTAGGTCAATGATATGCGTAATTCAGTGTTTTAAACATGATAGTCCTCCACTAATAAAAAAGATTGAGAAAAATGTATACAGCTACGACCGAAGTATAGCTAAAATATATTTTAACTGAAGATTATAGATTAATTGAATTGAAAAGTCTGCAGACGAAGATAGATTCCGAGCTCTAGAACACCTTCACCGTGCATGGTAACAAAACTATTAGAGTTTGTCAAGTAATTTTTTATCGTAATTTTACGAACGTGCCATGCCAGTAATTATATTTAGTTAAATTTGTAAAGTAATACAGTGTTTTCGATAGTTATAAAAAAGCTGGATTTCAGTACTGGAGTAACATTTTGGAAATTGGGATGAAAAGAGGGAAAGTACTGGTTTGAAATTAAGTTTTCTGGATTCCAGCAGGCTTTGTTGCACCACTCAAGGAAAGAACAGGCAGTTACTGATGGAATTTGTTATAAAATAGATATTTAGCCGACAAAGGAAAAATATGCCAATAAGAATGAAAGTCAGTAACTGCAATGAATATAACAAATTTCTTCAAGAAAGGGGAAATGTTTTTCATTATATCAACGATGCCATTGAAAATTGGTACGAAAATAGTCCAAAAGTAGCAGGTGGCAACAATGTCTACAGCGACAAAGTAGTGATTCTAATTCACATAATAACCTATCTATTCAGGATTGGTCTTAGGCAAACAGTGGGATTTATAGAGAAATATCTTGAGCAAATAGGGAAAATTTTGCAAATTATCAGCTATTCGCAGGCTTCAAGAAGGTTTAAAAAGCTTAATATCAAAATCAACGACTGCAGAGTTGATAAGAACGATATGGAAGATATTGAAATTGCTATAGATAGTACAGGTATCAGCATCTACAATAATATTCCAGGCCATAGTAAGGCAAATGGTACAGATAGAAAGTATCGCCGCTATGAGCAAACAAGAAAGCTACATGTAATGCTAGAGATAGGTAGTAAAAAAGTTATAGCTGCAAAATACAGTAGTGGAGTTTATTCCGACCACTATGGAGCCTGTGATCTTATTGAAAGAGTGGATACCAAGTATAACATAAGCACGATATATGCAGATAGGGCATATAATCGAAAGAAGTTATACAAACTGTGCGATGAGCTTGACATAAAGACAAGGATTCCTCCGCAAAATAATGCAGTAGAGCATCCAAAGTTGGATTATATGAATGAGAGAAATTCTACAATCAAGCTCATAAAGTCATATGATGAAGATGGTATGAAGAGGTGGAAAAAAGAGATAAATTATTGGAAGAGATCTTATATAGAAAGTTTTTTCTCGCGACTGAAGCAAATATTTGGATTTAGTTTTAGGAATAAATCTGAGATTAATCGTGAGAAGGAACTGCTACTCAAGTGTTATTTGCTTAACAAATTTACTGAAATAGGCATGGCTAAGTTTGATATAGCTTCATGAATTTATTATACATTACCCACTATCCGAAGAGCTGTGCAACAAAGCCATTCCAGTGCTGGAATGACAAGAGAGGAGCTCCAGGTACAGCTGTTACCTATAGAATGGCAGTACTAGAATGATAACAAACTGAATGACATATTTAATCTCTATACAGATGTACATCACGCACCGATTTCCATTCAAGGTAATGTTATTCCAGCATTGGAATCCAGTTAGATTTGCGAGTATAAAAGTAATACAACATTTTTGATGATGGAAGCCATTACTAGTATAACAAGAAAGGAAGTGCTGATTTCAGTGTTTATACGTTAGCCATGCATCTAAAAATTTATAAACAAAAGATTACACTTCACAACTTTGTGATGGAATAAGTTTTTCAATGCTGTTGACGCAAAACTCAGTTGTATTATTAGCTATTTCATCGAATTTATCATTTATATCCTTACCTATTTTTTCATCTTTAATATATTCATACAGAGCTAAAATAGCTATAGTTGAACATATTGCGATGAAACCAACTTTTGCTGTAATAAGTAATGATAGCCCACCTGCAAGTATGGACACTGCTCCAATAGCTAGGTTTATAATTTTATTTTGTGTTGATTGATTCTCTTTATCCTCTAAAACGTTTGATATTGCTTTTGAGGAAATTTTTATTGCTATTGCTGTAGTTGAGATTATAACAAACATCATAGCTATTTTTGCTAAGAGAAAAATTGATGGTAGCATTATTACAAGAAACAGTGAAGCACCTCCTATAAATAACCATTTCTCATTTATTTTTTTAGACTGATCTGTATTATTAGGCATTGCAACCCTCCACTTTCATTAACAGTTTATTCATATAATATGAAACATGCGATAGTCAAGATGTTTTTGTGTGGAGAAGCTTGCGATTGAGTTTTGAAGAGCTTTAGCTTTACAAGATGGTAGATTTGGTGATTATCGTAAGATTCTTGCAGTCATTTTAGTGGGAAGAATTTGTAAAATATGAAAAAATAACCGCCAGAAAATTGGAAACGCTATAACTTTCTTTCCTTTAAATATACTTTTTAAAATATATGCTGCAGCTTTTTCTGGCTCCCATATGAAGGGAAGTGGTTTATTAGACTTAAACATATCTGTTTTTACTGGCCCTGGCATTATGGTGATAAACTTTGTGCTACTGTTAGAATATTGGATTTTTAGTGATTGAAAACAACTTTTTAGTGCTGCTTTGCTGGCACAGTATGCAGAAGCATGTGGTGTTGCATGCATAGCAACAAGAGAAGATATAACCGCAAAAGTTGCCAAGGAATTATGATGAATCCATTCTTCAATCCAGTTGATAACGCCAAAATAATTGGTTTCAAATGTTTTTCTATGAATGTTGGTATGAAACTTATCTTCTATTTCGCCACATCCTGCATTAAGAAAAAAGAGATTTGGTATAATATTTTGCTTTTTTAAAAAATCAGACGAGTTTTTAATATTTTCACTTTTGCTTACATCACATGTTATAGGTAAAAAATTACTACCTAATTCTTCTTTTAATTTTTCCAGTTTTTCAGTGCGCCTTGCAATGCCAACCACAAACCATCGATCTTTAATGAGCAACCGTGCTAGACTTTCTCCAATGCCAGATGATGCTCCTGTAATGAGACAAGTTTTTCTATCCATGTGAATTTATATAACATGAAGTATGAATGTAATGACTATTGCCTATTCACACAAGTTAAGTTTGCTATAATTTTCCTAAATAATAAAAAAAGAAAGCTACTTATAATTTTGAATTTTATATAAACTTAAAGGGAAATTTAGTATTTGCTTACTTGTAATTTAAAATTCTTATATAATATTTTAAATGAGTTGAGAGAATTAAATGCAGGATGCAGCTTTAGTTTTACAAGATGGCAAGTACTTTTTGGGAAAATCGGTAGGTAAAAGAGGCAAATGTATAGGTGAAGTTTGTTTTACCACTGGTATGACAGGTTATCAGCATACTATAACAGATCCTTCTTTTGCTGATCAAATAATAGCGTTCACTTTTCCTCATATTGGTAATGTTGGAATAAATCACAAAGATAATGAAGGAGAAAAAGTTTTTGCAAGTGGTGTGGTTATGCGTGAACTTTCTCCTATGTCTCACTCTTCTTCATATATTAGTTTAAATGATTGGTTGGAGAAAAATAATGTAGTTGGGATATCGGGAATTGATACTAGAGCTTTGACGAGATATTTGAGAAAACATGGATCTCAAAATGGAATGATATGTCCGTCAAGTGAGGTACATATATTAGATGAATTGAAGAAATACAAATCTGTAAATGGAATAGAAATAACTAAGAAAGTCAGTTTAAGTAATAACTTTCAAAGCGTTCTTAATGCAAAATATAGGGTTGTAATTGTTGATTTCGGTGTAAAAAATAGTATAATCTCACGCTTAGTAGAACTTGATTGTACGGTTGAATTAGTCAAACCAGATACAGGTTTTGCTCACAAAATATTAAGCATGAATCCAGATGGTATAGTGCTTTCAAATGGCCCTGGTGATCCACAAGAGATAGGAGAGAGTGTAACTTCAGAAATAGAAATTATTGTGAAATCTAAAATACCAGTTTTTGGCATATGCCTGGGCCATCAATTACTTGCAGTTACTTTGGGAGCAAAGACTGTCAAGATGGATATTGGTCATCGAGGGAGTAATCATCCAGTTTATGATCTGGAGAGTAAAAAAGTTGAGATAACTAGCCAAAATCATGGTTTTGTTGTTGATTCAGCTTCTCTTCCAAGTAACGTTGAAGTTACTCATATTTCTCTATTTGATAATAGTGTAGAGGGGATAATGATGAAGGATTACCCAGTCTTTTCTACTCAATACCATCCAGAAGAAGCGCCAGGTACACATGATTCACATTACTTATTTGGGCGTTTTATTGACAATATTTTGTTATATAAAAGTAAAATCTAACTGAAATCAGTTAGATTAGCTTTTATTACTTGATCTTTTGGATTTGGATGTTTAATATTAGGAATAATAAAACTTAAGTTAAGGTAGTGTTCTCTTAACAGATTTTTGTGGAGGAGTGACCGAGTGGTTAAAGGTAACAGACTGTAAATCTGTCCGCATTGCGTACGTAGGTTCGAATCCTACCTCCTCCATTGTGCGGGTATAGCTCAATGGTAGAGCTCTAGCCTTCCAAGCTAGTGACGTGGGTTCGATTCCCACTATCCGCTCTTTTTTTTGTTGTATTTATATAAAATCAACATATTATTTGTTGATGTATTTATATTTTAGGTAGAAGAGTTAAAATTATGACAGCGATAGTAGAAGCATTTGGAAAGCCGCATGTAAACGTGGGAACGATAGGACATGTGGATCATGGGAAGACAACGTTAACAGCGGCGATAACAAAGCATTATGGTAATTTTGTAGCATATGATCAAATAGATAAAGCGCCAGAAGAAAGAAAGAGAGGGATAACAATAGCAACAGCGCATGTTGAATATCAAACAGAAAAGAGACACTATGCACACGTTGATTGCCCTGGACATGCTGATTATGTAAAGAATATGATAGTAGGTGCAGCACAGATGGATGCAGCGATATTGGTAGTGTCAGGGGTTGATGGGCCGATGCCACAAACGAGAGAGCATATATTGCTGGCAAAACAGGTGGGTGTTGGATATATCGTGGTATATATAAATAAAGCTGATGTTGCTGATGCTGATATGATAGATTTGGTAGAGATGGAAGTGAGAGAGTTGCTGAGTAAGTATGGATTTCCAGGTGATGAAGTGCCTATGATAGTTGGGTCTGCGTTAAAAGCATTAGAGGATGATAGTAGTGAGTATGGAAAGAAATCAATAGATAAATTGATGGAGAAGTTAGATGAGTATGTGGCAGTACCTCCAAGGCCTATAGATTTGCCGTTTTTGTTGCCAATAGAAGATGTATTTTCAATATCGGGCCGAGGGACGGTAGTAACAGGAAGAATAGAGAAGGGGGAGATAAAGACAGGGGATGAGATAGAGATAATAGGTCTGAAAGCGACGCAAAAGACGATATGTACTGGTGTTGAGATGTTTAAGAAGTTGCTAGATAAGGGAAGTGCAGGACTCAATGTAGGAATACTACTAAGAGGAACAAAGAGAGAAGAAGTGGAGAGAGGGCAAGTATTGGCAAAACCAGGGACAATAACCCCGCATAAGAAATTTAATGCGGAGGTGTATATATTGAAGAAAGAAGAAGGAGGAAGGCATACACCATTTTTTGGAAATTATCAGCCACAGTTTTATTTAAGGACAACGGATGTAACTGGGAGCATAAAATTGCTAGATGGAAAGGAGATGGTAATGCCAGGGGACAATGTAAGTATAGAAGTGGAGTTGCAAGTACCAATAGCAATGGATAAAGGATTACGTTTTGCGATAAGAGAAGGTGGTAGAACTGTTGGTTCTGGCGTTGTTTCGGAAATTTTAGAATGAGTATAATAACTAAGATGAAGCAAGATATATATATTAGAATCAAAGCTTTCGATTGTTCTTTGTTGGAAAAGTGTATTCGCGAGTTTATTGATCAATTAAAGCAGTTTAATGCAGATTTATCTGGTCCGATTGCGTTGCCAAGAAAAGATTCTAAATTTACTGTTAATAGGTCTCCTCATGTTGATAAAAAATCTCGTGAGCAATTTGAAATGAGAATTTCTAAGCGGTTAATTATTGTACATAATCCTACTTCTACTATGATGAAGATGCTTGCAGATTTATCTTTTTCTGCTGGTGTAGAAGTGGATTTAAAGGTTAAGGAAGTCAATATTTAGGAAAAGGAAATGAAGAGAATAAATTCGCTTAGGAGAATTGGTTTGTTAATGACCAATGTTGGCCATACTGCTATGTATTTTGATAATAGTCGCATGGCTGTAACCTTATTGCATCTCAGCGAAACTTATATTATCGATATAAAAGGACAAGATAAATGTGGCTACAATTCAGTCATTTTAGGCACAGGGGATTTAAAAAAAATAGCAAAACCTCAGTTGGAATATTTAAAGAAAAAGGGTATAAATAGTAAATGTAAATTATACGAAAGTAGATTAACTGATCTATTCGGAATAGAATGTGGTAAAAAGGTGGGGGTTAATCATTTTGTAGTTGGTCAATATCTTGACATTACGGGTTATTCTTTAGGCAAAGGGTTTGCTGGTGTGATGAAGCGGCATAACTTCAGTGGGCTTAGGGCATCTCATGGCGTTTCTATTGCTCATAGATCACAAGGTTCTACTGGTCAATGTCAAGATCCTGGTAGAGTATTCAAGGGGAAGAAAATGGCTGGTCATTTAGGTAATAGCAGAGTGACTGTACAGAATATGAAAATATTATCCATTGATTATGAAAATAGCATAATTGCTGTAAAGGGTAATAATGTTCCTGGGTTTAAAAACTCTTATGTTTTTGTGAGAGATGCAGTTAAAAAGCCTTTACATAAAGATGTTCCTTTTCCAGCAGGTCTGCTGTTGAATATGAGTGATGATGCTAATAATTTGGTGAGTTAGTTATGGAATGTGAATTAGTTGATCTATCTAATAATAATGTAGGTAGTGTTGAGCTTAATCCCTTGATATTTTCTGCCAAGCAAAAATTGAGTATTTTGCATGATATAGTGAGATGGCAATTAGCAAAGAGAAGAGTTGGTGCTCATAAAACAAAGGGTATCAGTGATGTTTCTGGTACAACAGCTAAGCCGTATGGTCAAAAACGTACCGGTAGGGCGAGACAGGGGAGCTTGCGATCTCCTCAGTTTAGAGGTGGTGGAATTATTTTTGGTCCTGTTGTGAGGAGTCATGCTTATTCTCTTAATAAAAAAGTACGTAAATTTGGTTTGAAAATTGCTTTATCTCTAAAATATTTAAATAATCAAGTTATTGTTCTTGATAGTTTAAATGTTGATGTGAAGAAAACATCTAAAATGTGTGAATATATTAAAAATTTTAAATTTTCTTCTTTTTTAATAGTTGGTGATTATGGAGATGATTTGTTACGTGCTGCTAAAAATTTGCATTATGTAGATTTAATCAAACCTATTGGGTTAAATGTTTTTGATATATTGAATCATGAATGCGTGATGTTAACAAAAGACACTTTAAAGCATCTTGAAGGTAGATTGTTATGATTAAATATAATAATATAATAAAATCTCCTGTAATCACAGAAAAGGCTTCTCTTTTAAGAGAGAAGTTTAATAAATACTCTTTGTATGTTTTTGTAAATGTAAATAAGCGTCAAATAAAATCGGCAATAGAGTCTTTATTTAATGTCAGAATTTCTTCTATAAATGTTATTAGAGTTAAACCTAAATATAGACGTTTCAGGGGTGTGGTTGGTTGTAAAAAACAGAGAAAAAAGGTCTATTTTTCTTTGATAGATGGTCAAAAATTAGATATAATGAGCGTTTAATATGGGTATGAAATTTTTTAATCCTGTTACTCCGTCTTCTCGTGGGACTATATTAATAAGTAAAATTGGTTTATCAAAAGATAAGCCGGAGAAGTCTCTTGTATTTGGTAAGAAATCCAGTGGTGGAAGAAATAATCATGGTAGAATTACAACTCGTCACAGGGGTGGTGGTCACAAGAAGAAGTATAGAGTTATAGATTTTAAACGTAATAGAAGTGATCAGGGTATGGTTGAGAAAATAGAGTATGATCCAAATAGAAGTGGGTTCTTAGCATTAATATCATATAAGGAAGATGATACTAAATCTTATATATTAGCTCCTCAGGGTATGAAGCCTGGTGATGTTGTGACAGCTGGAGATGATGCTGATATTCTGCCAGGTAATTGTTTGTTGTTGAAATATATACCTGTTGGTTCTTTTGTTCATAATGTTGAATTGAAGCCAGGTGGTGGTGCTGTAATTGCTAGAGCTGCGGGTTGTTGTGCGCAAATTGTTGGTCGTGATGGTCAATATGTTTTATTGCGGCTTAGATCTGGTCAAGTTAGGTTGATTTTATCTTCTTGTAAAGCTACTATTGGTGTAGTGTCTAATCTTGATCATAAAAATAGAAAGCTGGGTAAGGCTGGGAGAAGTAGGTGGCTTGGAATTAGACCTGCTGTGCGTGGAGTTGCAATGAATCCGATTGATCACCCTCATGGAGGTGGAGAGGGAAAAACTTCTGGCGGTCGTCATCCTGTTACTCCTTGGGGTGTTGCAACAAAAGGAAAGAAAACTAGGAAAAAAAATAAATCTAGTGATAAGTATATAAAAAAATTGAAAGGTTAATTTATGAGTAGATCTGTATGGAAACCACCTTTTTTACATCCATCTGTACTAAGATTAGTTCAGAGGGCTTTAAAAGAGGGTTCTATTAATAAGGTGATAAAAATTCATTCCAGGGCTTCTGTAATTCTTCCTAATTGTTTGGGTTTAAAGTTTGCTGTTTATAATGGTAAAGATTACATTCCTGTTAGTGTTGATAATCAGAATATGATAGGTCATAAATTCGGTGAATTTTCACCTACTCGTAAATTTACTGGGCATGGTGGTGATAAAAAGGCAACAAGAAGGTAGGCAATTGATATGAAAAATAGGGATATAATAGTTGAGGCTGGTTCTAAGGTTTTAAGATCAACTCCTCGCAAATTAAATTTGGTTGCTGATTTAGTGCGTAATAAAAAAGTTTCTTTTGCTAATGTACAATTAAGATTTTGTGAAAAAAAGGCTGCCGGTTTTATAATGAAGGTGTTGAATTCTGCAATTGCTAATGCTCAAAATAATTATGGATTGAACGTTGATAATTTATATATAAAGGAAATTTTAATAGGTAAGTCACTTACTTTGCGTAGAGTATATCCAAAAGCTATGGGTAGGGCTAATAGAATGAGCAAATTTTATAGTAATATAACTATAAAATTGAAAGAAATTGTATGATTTATAGAAATGGAAAATTAATAAGGAAAGTGTAAAAATATGGGACAGAAGGTTAATCCTAAAGTATTTAGATTGCAAATAAATAGTAATACCTGGGATTCTGTTTGGTGTGCTACGGACGATTATAAACAGAAATTGCATCAAGATCTATTTATTCGCAGTTATATAAATGAATCCTTTAAGCATGCTGGTATTTCTAAAGTAACTGTAGAGCGTACAGTTACTTTAGTGTCTGTAATAATACATTCTTCTAAGCCTGGAGTTATAATAGGTAAGAAAGGTTTGGATGTTGAGAAGATAAAGCAAAAAATAGCTAAAAAAGTAGAAAGTAGTGTCGAAGTGAATGTAGTAGGAGTTAAAAAGTCTGAAATAGATGCAGTTTTAATATCAAGGAATATTACACATCAGCTAGAAAAAAGGATTTCATGTAGAAGAGCGATGAAAAAAGCTATTCAAAATTGTTTGAAGATGGGTGCTGAGGGTATTAAAGTAAGTTGCTCTGGGCGTCTTGGCGGAGCTGAAATAGCTCGTACTGAATGGTACAAAGAAGGTCGTTTGCCTTTACACACTTTGCGTGCTAATATAGATTATGCTTTTTGTGAAGCGAAGACTATATGTGGTATTATAGGAGTTAAAGTTTGGGTTTATGTTGGTAGTTAAGGTATATTGAGATGTTTGTTCCCAAAAAGAGTAAATATAAAAAGGTATTTAAGGGGAGAATAAAGGGTAATGCTAAGGGTGGTAGCACGCTGTCTTTTGGAGATTATGGATTAAAAGCTATGGAAGTAGGTAAGGTTCAGTCCAAGCATATTGAAACTGCAAGGCGCGTAATATCTAGAACGTTAAAACGCTCTGGTAAAGTATGGATAAGAATTTTTCCTGATACTCCGGTTAGTAAAAAGCCAGCAGATGTACGTATGGGTAAAGGGAAAGGTAGTGTTGAATTTTGGGTATTTAAAGCTAAGCCCGGTAGGATTTTGTTTGAAATTAGTAGTGATGTTCCCATGCATTTAGCAAGATTGGCGCTTGAAAAAGCGACTGCTAAGCTTCCTATGAAGTGTAAATTTATATCTAATCATAATTGAATGGAGTTGCAATGGATATAGTTAAATTTGAATCAGAATCTTCACAAGGATTACATGAACTTCTTGTGAGTTTGAGGAAAGAATTTGTTAATTTGGCTTTTCAAAAAAAGCTGGGCCAGTGCAACAATTTTTCGCGTTTTAGCTTAATAAGAAAGAGCATAGCTCGTAGTCTAACTGTATTAAATAGAAGAAAGAGAGAGGGAAAAAATGCCTAAGAAGGTTTTTTGTGGTGTCGTAACTAATGCTGAGTCTGATAAGACTGTAAAGGTTTCGGTGTTACAAGTGTATAAGGATAGGCTGTATAAAAAAGTTATTAAAAAATACAAGAAGTATACAGCACATGATGAGAATAATAGTTGCAAAAAGGGAGATAGGGTTTTAATACAGGAACATAAGCCTATTTCTGTTACTAAAAAATGGGTTGTTATCAATAGCTAAAAAGGAATAGGTATTTATATGATTCAAAAAAATACATTGTTAGAAGTAGCTGATAATTCTGGTGCGCGTGCAGTGCTTTGTATTGGCTTGTTAGGTGGTAGGAAATCTGCATCTGTAGGTGATACGATTATTATATCTACTAAGTCTATTAATCCAAAAGGTAAAGTTGAAAAAGGAAAAGTATATAAAGCAGTTGTTGTTAGAGTAAAAAATAGTGTTAAGAAATCTGATGGTTCTGTAATTCGTTTTTCTAGCAATGCTGTGGTTTTAATTAATGATCAAGGTGAACCACTTGGCACTCGGGTGTTTGGTCCAGTAAAAAAGTTGTTATCTGGTTCTTTTATGAAAATAATGTCATTAGCTGATGAGGTTTTATAATGAGTGCTAAAATAAAAAGTGGTGATGATATTATAGTTTTAACTGGTAAAGATAAGAGAAAAATTGGTAAGGTAATCAAAGTTATAATACGTGATGCTAAAAAGAAAGTAGTTGTTTCTGGCGTAAATGTGTGTAAGAGACATACTAAACCAAGAGCTGGTAGTGGTGGTGGTATATTGAATAAAGAGTTAGCTATTGATGTATCCAATGTTGCAATATTGGATCCTAAGTGTAAAACTCCAACTAAAGTAGGATTTAAGATTATAGATGGTAGAAAAGTGCGTTTTGCAAAAGTTTCTGGAGAAGTGATAGATTAGGTTGATATGTTTAAACAGTTGTATAAAGATAATATAGTAAAATCCTTAAAGGATAAGTTTAATTACAGCAATGTAATGCAAGTGCCTAAACTTGTCAAGGTGTGTATCAATATGGGCGTTGGAGATGCTGCTACGGACAATAAAGCGATAAATGAGCCATTTGATAATCTACATTTGATTGCTGGGCAAAAGCCTGTGTTAACCTTTGCAAAAAAATCTATTTCTGGTTTCAAAATTAGAAAAGGTGCAACTGTAGGTTGTAAAGTGACTTTGCGTAGAAATAAAATGTATGAATTCTTAGAAAGATTAATATATATTGCTTTGCCAAGGGAAAAAGATTTTAGAGGGTTTAGTGTGAAGCAATTTGATGGTCATGGTAATTTTTCCTTTGGTATCAAGGAGCATATATCATTTTTAGAAATAGACTATGATAAAATAAGTAAAATTAGAGGTATGGATATTAATATTATAACAAGTGCAGTTAGTGATAAGGAAGCAAAGGAATTATTACTGGCTCTTAAATTCCCTTTTTTTGATAATTGAGAGAAAATATATATGGCAAAAAAATCCATGATACAGAAGAATCTTCGTAGAATAAAGTTATGCGATCAATATAGGGAGAGAAGGGAAGAATTAAAATCTATAATGAATAATAAGGATTTATCTATTGCAAAAAGGTTTGCAGCTCAAAGTAAGCTGATTAAAAAATTGCCTAGAGATTCTTCTAAAATCAGAATTAGGAATAGATGCGCTTTAACTGGTAGGCCGAGAGGAGTATATAGAAAATTTGGTTTATGTAGGATTGTTTTACGTGATTTGTGTTCTTTTGGACAAGTTCCAGGGGTTACAAAATCTAGTTGGTAAATGTGATATAAGGAGTGTAATAGTGTCGTTATCTGATGGTATTGGTGATTTTTTAACAAGAATACGTAATGCTCAATTGGCAATGCATAGGGAAACAAGAGTCCTATTCTCTAAAGTGAATTCTTCTATATTGAAGATCTTAAAAGAGGAAGGGTATATTCTTAATTATGAAAAGCAAGAGAGTGATAGTATCCCTTCCCTTGTTGTGCAGTTGAAGTATTATGATAAATCACCTGTGATTAATGATATAGCTAGGGTATCAAAGCCCGGTTGTCGTTATTATTCTAAGTGTAAGGACATTTCTAAAGCGTATAATGGTCTTGGAATTTTTATTATATCTACACCGAAAGGAGTGATGACCGATTATAATGCACGTAGATTAAAAGTTGGTGGAGAAGTTTTGTGTCGTGTATTTTAAATGATAGGAGAAATGTATGTCTCGTATAGGTGCCGCACCTATCAATATTCCTGCTGATCTTTCAGTTGAATATAATAATGGTAGGGTATTAATAAGAAGTGTTAGGGCAGAAAAAGAGCTGAACTTGTGTAGTGGCATTCTGTGTCAGATAGTTGATAATCAATTGTTACTTTCTGTTGATCAAGGCAGGGATGATTATGATAAAATAAAATCTATATGGGGCACTTATAGAAGTAATATTAATAACATGATTAACGGTATGGTTAATGATTTTTCTGTTGATCTTGAGATCAATGGTGTGGGGTATAAAGCAGAATGTGATGATAAGTATTTGACTTTATATCTTGGTTATAGTCATAATATTAAGTATAAAGTGCCTAAAGACGTTGAGATTAAGTGTATAAAGCCAACTCATTTAGTGATTCGCGGTATGGATAAGCAAAAAGTCTATATGGTGGCTTCTGATATATGCAAAATTAGAAAATATGATCCTTATAAAGGTAAGGGTATTGTAATAAAAGGCAAATTTATGCTGCGTAAGGTTGTAAATAAAAAGAAGTAATTAAAATGAAAAGATTGTATAATTTTTTAAGTAGCTATGAAAAAAGGAAACTTCGTAATAGAGCGAAGCTCGATAAGAGCGCTGGGCGTTTACGTATATCCATATTTAAGTCTAATAAACATTTCTATGTTCAGTTGATTAACGATGCAAAAGGAACAACCCTAGCTTCTGCTTCTACTTTGGATGATAAAATTAGGAATGTATGTAAAGGTAGGGTTAATGCTGAAACTATAAAACAGGTTTCTTCTTTATTGATTGAGCGTCTCCCTAGTACAAAATTGCAGCAGCGGTTCGTCTTTGATCGGGGGGCATATAAGTATACAGGATTGATTTCTCAATTTGCTGAAGCTTTAAGAAGCTCTGGATTTGAATTTTAGAAGGTTTGAAGTATGGCTGTAAAGAATTTACAAAATAATAATGATTTATCAGAACTTTTGGTTTCAGTCCGAAGGGTAACAACGGTTACTAAAGGTGGTAGAAGATTTTCATTTTCAACTTTGGTTGTTGTTGGTGATGGTAAGGGTAGGGTAGGATGTGGAATAGGTAAACACGCAGAGGTTGCTGAAGCAAGAGTGAAAGCTTTAAATGCTGCAAAGAAGTCGATGATTAGGGTGTACTTACGTGAAGGTAGAACTTTACATCATGATATTAAAGCTAAATTCTGTTCTGGTGAGATAGTTTTAAGAGCTGCAAGAGCTGGAACAGGTATTATTGCTGGTGGAGCAATGAGGTCGGTTTTTGAGGTATTAGGTATAAAGGATGTGGTAGCTAAGTCTACTAGATCAAATGATCCTCATAATATTATATGTGCAGTATTTAAGGCTTTTGATGTTATGTTATCTCCTCGCCAAGTGGCAGGTAAGAGGGGTAAAAAGATTAGTGAGATAGTTGGAAATAGGTAAACTATGAATGATGCTGTAAAATTAAATTCTATATTTACCAAATTATCTAAGAAAAAGAAGCCTAAATTATTAGGTAGAGGTATTGGTTGTGGTAAAGGTAAAACATCCGGTAGGGGGCATAAAGGGCAGAAAGCGAGAAGTGGCGTTTCTATAAATGGTTTTGAAGGTGGACAGCAGTCTATATATACTCGTTTACCTAAAAGAGGTTTTAAGCCTATACGCAAAAACTTATACTCTATATTTAATGTTGGGGATGTACAGTGCTTAATGGAAGCTAAAAAAATAGTCAAGGATTCTATCATAGATAAGGAGCTACTGCATAAGTTAGGTTTTATCAGATCTGTTAAAAGTAAAATCAAACTTCTTAATAAGGGTAAATTAAGCGAAAAATTTGTGTTTCATGTTGATTTTGCATCAGAAGCTGCAAAAAGATCTGTAGCTTCAGTTGGTGGTAGTGTAGAAATACTATCGTAAATCATGAACAGTAAATTTGCATTTAATAGTTTGGATTCTACGCTGTTATATAAAAGTGATTTACTAAAGCGTATATTTTTTACTCTAATGGCTTTAGTTTGTTATCGTTTAGGCACTTATGTTCCTATTCCTGGAATTAATCTTGATATAATCAATGATATATTTCCAAAAGAGAGTTCTGGTGTTTTTGGAGTATTTAATTTATTTTCTGGTGGCGCTTTAGCTAGAATGACGATCTTGGCGTTAAACGTTATGCCATACATAGTTGCATCCATAGTTATGCAATTATTATCTTCTGCCGTTAAAGGAATCAATGAAATTAAAAATGACGGAGAGTTGGGACGTCGAAAGATGAACTCTTATATACGCTATATGACTATAGTGTTTTGTATCTTTCAATCAATTACGATCTTAATAGGGTTAGAAAGAATGAATATAGAAGGGGTATTAGTTGTAGTTGAACCTGGTATTATGTTTCGTACTATAGGTGTCTTTAGCCTTTTAGGTGGAACTATATTTTTAATATGGCTTGGTGAGCGGATCAGTGTGAGCGGTATAGGCAATGGTATCTCATTAATCATTTTTACTGGCATAACATCTGAATTACATAATGCTTTATCATCTCTGCTAACATTAAATAAAAATGGTAGTATGTCATTTTTCATTACCCTTTTTGTTATAGCATTGTTTTTTTTACTGCTCCTTTTAGTCATTTTTACAGAATCTTCTTATAGAAAGGTAATTGTTCAATATCCCAAAAAACAGTTTAAAAAATTACATAATGATGATTTTACTTACATTCCATTGAAGATCAATTTATCTGGTGTAATACCAACTATTTTTGCTAACGCAATTCTATTAACGCCTATTTCAATTGCAAATTTCTATAAAGGTCATGCCATTGCTGATTTTATTTTAAACTACTTTATGGCAAATAAAGTGATGTACATTATAACTTACTTAATACTCATAGTGCTTTTTAATTTTTTCTATACCAATTTTATATTTAATCCAGAGGAAAATGCTGATTTTCTTAGGAAAAATGGTGGTTTTATTCCTGGTAGAGGGCCTGGAAAACATACTTCTGATTATCTTCAAGATATAGTTTTTAAATTAACATTTATTGGGTCTGCGTATTTGGTGGTAATATGTACTGTACCTGAAATTATGAGGTATCATTATGATATACCATTTATTTTTGGTGGGACGAGCTTGCTGATTATAGTTAACGTTATTACTGATACTATTATGCAAGTACAATCTTATGTTTTTTCAAATAGGTACGATAGTTGGATAAAGAAATATGAGTCTAAAACAAGGAGACTAAAGTGATTATTACAATTTTTGGTCCTCCTGGCTCTGGTAAGGGTACTCAGTCCAGTTTGTTAATAGCAAAGTATAATTTTAAATTAGTTTCAGTAGGAGATTTATTAAGGAATATTATATCTAGTGAGAGTAAATTAGGTAAAGGAATAAAGGATACTGTTGAATCTGGTAATTTAATTCAAGATGAAGTTATATGTAAATTATTGTGTGACCAGCTTGCATTAATAGATGGTGATTTTTTGTTAGATGGTTTTCCAAGAAATTTAAATCAAGCTCATTTTTTAACTCAAGTTTTGCAAAAAAGATGCAATAGGGATGTTGATCTTGTAATTGAGTTGCAGCTTGACGATAATATTGCAATTGATAGATTAAAAGATCGTCTTACTTGTTTGGATTGTAAAAGTATATATAGTATATCTTCTTTTAAGAATACTACTTGTGCTAAATGTAAAAGTACGAGATTGGAGAAGAGAATTGATGATGCTAATATGCTTGCAATTAATAAGAGGATAAGAGAATATCATTCTCAGATAGAGGGTTTGCGCGAGTATTATAAGGACAAGTTGTTAACAATTAACGCTAATTTGAGTGTTGATAGAGTAATGCAAGAGATTGAAAGTAAAATTTCTTGTAATTTGATTTGACTATAAGTTGTTTTATGGTATAAATTAAGAGTTATTATTAATAAAGTATCGAGGTATCAGTGGCACGTATTGCAGGCATAAATGTTCCAGTGAAGAAGTGTGTTCCTTTTGCATTAACTTATATACATGGTATAGGTATTACTACTGCGAATATAATTTGTCGTAGCTGTAAAATTGATGAGCGTAAGCGTGTTTTAGAATTACAAGATGAAGATATAGAGAAAATTAGTAGTTTTATTAGGCAAAAATATGTCATAGAGGGTGAGCTCAGAAAAAAAGTAGCTATGGATATAAAATCTTTAATGGAAATCGGTTGCTATAGAGGATTAAGGCATAGAAAAGGTTTGCCTGTGAGGGGACAAAGAACCCATACTAATGCTAAAACTCGTAAAGGCAGATCTAAATTGCCTATTGCTGGAAAAAAATAAAATTTGTTATTATCGTGAGTTTTTATGAAAAAAGTTAAAACGGTTGGTAAGAATACAAAAAGGTTTATTACTGGTATTGTCCATATTCGTGCAACTTTTAATAATACTTTTGTAAATGTGACTGATGTTTGTGGTAATACGCTTTACCAGACTTCTGTTGGTGCATGTGGTTTTTCTGGTTCGAGAAAATCCACACCTTATGCTGCAGGTAAGGTTGCCGATTCTGCTGCGAAGAAAGTAATAGAGAGATTTGGTATGAAGGTTGTTTCTGTAATAATTCGTGGTCCTGGTTTTGGTGCAGAAGCTGCAGTTAAAGCACTTCGGAATTGTGGATTGACTGTCACTTCAATTGCAGATAAAACGGCGATACCTCATAATGGGTGTAGACTAAGGAAAAAAAGAAGAGTATAGGATATTTGGAAGGTTTTTGTATGTATTATAGTGATAATGTCTCTTTCTGTGGAAATTTAGATAGATTAACTAAGCCTAATGCGATTAAGGTAATATCAGGTGATTCAAGTAAAAAAAGTGATATAGTTCTAGAACCTTTGGAAAGTGGTTTTGCTTTAACGTTGGGTCATGCATTAAGGCGTGTAATGTTGTCTTCTCTTCGCGGTAGTGCTGTTTATGGAATAAAAATTGAAGGCGTGAATCATGAATTTACTTCGATCCAAGGAGTTAGGGAAGACATAACTGATATAGCATTAAATATGGGCATGTTGAGATGTAAGTTAAATAACACGTCTAATAAGTGCTTAAATTTGAGCGCTAAAGGGCCTTGTCAAGTATTAGCTGGAATGATAGAAACTGATGACCAATGCTCTATTGTTAATAAAGATTTGGTGATATGTACACTAGGTCAAGATGTGGAGCTTAACATTACTATATATATTGCTAGTGGAAAAGGTTATCTTTCTGTAAATAAATATAAAGAAAATGAATTTTTAAAGTCTATGAATGAACAAGATTTAATTGGTTTTATTCCAGTTAATGCTTTATATAGTCCTGTTGAGAGGGTTTCGTATAGAGTAGAGAATAGTCGTGTTGGTCAAGTTACTGATAAAGATAAGCTGATATTGTCAATTGAAACTGATGGTACAATCTCTCCAAGTCAAGCTGTTGACTATGCTGCAAGAATATTACAGGAGCAATTTCAGCCTTTTATTAGTTCTGATATGAGTTATAAAAAATCGCAAGTTTCTTTGTCTAGTGGTGCTAAAGATTTGGGCTATGATCCTGTTCTATTGCGTAAAGTAGATGAAATGGAATTATCTGTTAGATCTCATAACTGTCTGAAAAATGAAAATATCACTTATATAGGTGATCTTGTGCAAAAGACGGAAGTTGAAATGTTAAGAACTGCTAATTTTGGCCGAAAGTCTTTGAATGAAATCAAGGCAATTTTAAATAATTCAGGTTTGTCTTTGGGTATGAATATACCAAATTGGCCGCCTAAGGATATAGATGAACTGGCTAAACAACATGCTGATGAGGATTAGGTAGTATATGAAACATGGAATAAAGAAAAATAAACTGTCTCGTTGTACCGAGCATAGGTTATCAATGTTAAAGAATCTATCTATCTCGTTAATTAATCATGAGCAGATTGTAACTACTTTACCAAAGGCTAAAGCACTTCGTCCATATGTGGAAAAGTTTATTACAATTGCTAAGAATAACGATTCTTTACATGGTAGAAGGCTTTTGCTTTCACGTCTTCATAATAGTAAGTTAGTAGTTGATAAATTATTAAGCGTTCTAGCTAATCGTTATCAAGACCGTAAAGGTGGATATTCTAGAATAATAAAATTTGGTACTCGAAAGGGTGATTGCGCTCCAATGGCAGTGATAGAGCTAGTTGATAGAGATATTTCAGCAAAAGGTGAGATTTATAGTAAAAATAAAAAAGGAAGCAAAGTAGTTACACAAAGCTAATTATTCTTTTTATGGTAAGTAGGTTACGCTATTTTGTAGGTTACTTTGGAGAATTGTTAGTTTCGATATATTTAAAGCTGAAATTCTATAATGTTATAAAACGTCGCTTCCGTTGTAAGTTGGGTGAAATTGACTTAATTGTATCTAAAAAAAGGGAGCTGATTTTTATAGAGGTTAAAACAAGTTTATTTGGAAAAGAAGTACCGATATCTCATTTTCAGTGTCAGTCTATTATAAATTCTTCTAAATATTTCTTAAGTAAAAATCTTGATTTTTTAGATTATTCAGTCAGATATGATTTATGTTTTCTTTCCTTAAGGAGAAGACCTATTTATATAAAAAATGCTTGGATTGAACAATGGTAGCTAAAATAATTTAGATTTACTAGAACAGGTAATTGAATATGAAAAACAATAATTTAGTTTCATCTTATGCTAGAGCACTGTTTCATGTCTCAGGAAGCAGATTAGGTATTATAAGAAAAGAAGTAGAATTTTTGTTAGCTTTTTTTAAAGATCAAGATGTTTTTGTGTATCTATCTCATCCTATGGTTTCTCTTTTGCACAAAAAAGAAGCGATACTTTCTATAAAGGAGAACTTGAGTGAAAACTTAGTCAAATTTATTATGGTTACACTTGCAAACAAGCGCTCCCGTTTATTAATCCTTATATTAGAAAAATTCTTAAATCTTGTAAGGGAAAGTGAAAATGAATTGGAAATTACTATAAAATCAGCAGAGATTTTAAAGAAACCTGATATAAAAATAATTACTGAATCTTTGAACTTTCTTGGTAAAATAATAAAAGTCAGTCATGTGGTTGATCCTTCTATACTAGGTGGCTTTGTAGTTAGGTATGGTTTTAACGTGATTGATGCTTCGCTTAAGAGTTATTTGGATAGATTGGTTGATTTGAGTAAAATGGAAATGTTGAAAATAAGGAATTGTATATGAAGAATAGCATAAATGCCTCTGAAGTAGTAAACATAATAAAAGAGAAGGTTGAGACATTTGATAATCCTATAAAACGAGAAAATATAGGTGAAGTAATTTCAGTAACGGATGGTATCACATTGGTCTATGGGCTGGAAAAAGCAAAGTTTGGTGAAAAGGTATCTTTTGCAAGCGGTGTAGAAGGAATAGTTCTTGATTTAGATCATGATACAGCTGGAATAGTTGTGCTTGGCAATGACCGTGATGTAAAAGAAGGGGACGTTGTAAAATGTAGTGGTGATGTTGTACAGGTGCCTGTAGGTCATGAATTATTAGGGAGAGTTGTAAATGCATTAGGCGATCCTATAGACGATGGCGGAGAAATTAGAGCCAAGAACAAAATGTATATAGAATCTAAAGCGCCAGGTATTATTGACCGTAAATCTGTGCATGAACCTCTGCAGACAGGAATTAAAATTATAGATTTGTTGATTCCTATAGGTAGAGGGCAACGTGAATTAATTATTGGCGATAGACAAATTGGTAAAACCACTATTGCGATTGATACTATTATCAATCAGAAGAAGATTAATGATGAGGTAAACGAAAATCAAAAAATTTACTGTGTTTATGTTGCTATTGGACAAAAAATTTCGACAGTAGCAAAAGTGGTGAATAAGCTAAAAGAAAGTGGAGCATTAGAGTATACAACCGTAGTTGTGGCTAGCGCATCTGACTGCGCGCCTATGCAATTTTTAGCACCTTATACCGGTTGCACTATTGGAGAATTTTTCCGTGATAATGGAATGCATTGCTTGGTGGTATATGATGATTTATCTAAGCATGCTGTGGCATATAGGCAGATGTCCTTATTGCTTAGACGTCCTCCTGGTCGTGAAGCTTATCCTGGAGATATATTCTATGTACACTCTCGCTTGCTTGAAAGAGCTGCCAAAATGTCTGATGAAAAAGGACAGGGATCTTTGACTGCTTTGCCGATTATTGAGACTCAGGCTGGCGATGTATCTGCATATGTTCCAACTAATGTGATTTCAATTACCGATGGACAAATTTTTCTTGAGTCTGAATTGTTTCACAAAGGATTTCGCCCTGCAGTGAATATAGGTTTATCGGTTTCTCGGGTTGGCTCTGCTGCACAATTGAAATCTGTGAAAAAAGTTGCTGGTTCTATAAAGCTGAGTTTGGCCCAATATAGAGAACTGGAAGACTTTGCTAAATTTGGTTCTGATCTTGATGCTACTGTTCAATTGTCCTTAAACAAAGGTAAATACCTTATTGAATTATTAAAGCAAAAACAGTATTCACCTATGCAAATAGAAGAGCAAGTATTGCTTATGTATATCTTTTCTAATCTGTATGGTCAATTAAATAAGGTACAGGTGAGCAACATCAATAGGTTCGAGTGTGATCTTATCAATTATTTTCAAACTGTTCACCCTGGAGTTTTAAAAAAGTTGTCAGGTGACATGAATGATGATATAAAAGATGATATTCTTGGTATTGTGAGTGATTTTGTCACTCAATTTAATTGCGTTTAGGCGGTGATTATGACTTCATCCATTGTTAACAAGTTTCCTATTACAAGGGAAGGTTTTGAGAGTATGCAAGTCGAACTTGAGAAATTAAAGGAAGAAAAACCTTCTATCATACAGGCTATTTCTGATGCTCGTGATCAAGGCGATTTATCAGAAAATGCAGAATATCATGCAGCACGGGAGAGATTAAGTTTTATTGAAGGCCGTATAATTGAGGTAGAAAGTAAACTTTCACATGCAGAAGTGATAGAAGTAAAAAATTTGTCTGGTGATACAGTAATGTTTGGTGCAACTGTTACGGTAAGCATGCTCGGTGATGATAACAGTGAAATTGAATATGTTTATAAGATTGTAGGTGGATATGAAGCTGATGCTTCAAAGCAATTGATCTCTACGGATTCACCACTCGGTAGTGCTTTAATTGGCAAAAAAGTTGGTGAGTATGTGGAAGTGATAGTGCCAAATGGAGAGAAATTGTATAAAATAGTTAAGATTGAGTTTAAGTAAATCATGGTACAAGTAACTTATCCTTCAATTAGTCTACCCGGTATTTCTTCTGTGGAAGATGTATTGAGGGATGCTAGTTCTGGTAAATTATTCATTTTAGTTGACGATGAAAACAGAGAGAATGAAGGTGATCTGATTGTATTAGCTGAGAAATTAGAGCCAGAACATGTGGCTTTTATGGTTAGATACGGTACAGGGATTGTTTGTTTAGCAATGACTAAAGTTCACATGAAAAGGTTAGGCCTTAGTTTCATGGAAAAAAAAAATGTTGGTGAAAATCATACTGCTTTTACTACATCAATTGATGCACGTTATGGTATTACTACGGGTGTTTCAGCTGAGGATAGAACAAAAACTATACATGTTGCTATTGATAAAAATAGAACTCAGGATGACATTATAACTCCCGGTCATATTTTTCCTGTGATTGCACATGAGGGTGGAGTAGAGCAACGTGCTGGTCATACTGAAGCAAGTGTTGAGATAGCTAAGTTAGTGGGATGTAATCATTCTGCAGTTATTTGTGAATTAGTGAATGATGATGGCTCTATGATGCGCTTACCCCAGTTGCTTGAATTTGCTGAACAACATAATATTAAGTTAACTACCATTGATAAACTTATCAGTTACGTTCAAAATTTAAACTAGCGTTTATAGATTCGTATAGTTTAAGTGTTAAAATACAAAATTCCTCAAAGTTATACAAACAAGGAATTTCCATGTCTAAGCTTTTTGTTTTACTATTTTTTTTCGTATACTGTAATAGCGCTTACTCTGTTAGTATTATTAGAGATAGTGAAGTGGAAGCGGTAGTTAAGGATCTAGCGCAACCTTTATTTTCTGCTGCGGATATTGATAATGATAAAATAAAAGTTTTTATAGTTGATGATAGATCGATTAATGCTTTTGTAATTAACAATAATAGCATTTTCATTCATTTAGGGCTTTTACAATATTCGACTGAACCTTATGTCTTACTTAGTATATTAGCACATGAAATTGCTCATATATCTGCTGGTCATGTATTACAAATGAGTAGTGCTGTAGGTTATTTTCAATCAATAGCAATGATTAGTTATATGGTAGGATTAGTTTCTAGTATTGTCATTAACCCTCAGGTTGCGAGTGCAATCTTGCTTAGTGGTGTAACGCTTAGTTCAAGGTTGTTTTTTAACTATTCTCAAGAGCAAGAGAGTGTAGCAGATAGCTATGCTTTAAGATACCTAGATGAATCTGGCTATGATAATTTGGGTATGAAAGAGATTTTTGACTATTTTAAGAGTATTGAGCATGAAAACACTGAAGAGTATTTCCGCACTCACCCACTTAGTGATAAGCGTATATTTGCTGTACAGAATTATAAGGTTAAAAACAATATAAAACCAATCCTTGCAGATAAATTGCTGAAGTTTGAGCGTATGGTTGCAAAGCTAGACTCTTTTTTTGCTCCTATTCATGTGTTATCTAATAAATATGAAGGTAGTTCTAAGTATGTAAATGCTGTAATTCACTATAGGCAAGGAAAGATAGAAGAGGCTATTACTAAAGTTAATTCATTGATTCAAGAGTCACGCAATGATCCTTATTTATATGAATTAAAAGCGGAGATGTTATACAAAGCTGGAAATTTAAGTGAAGCAATAAAAATGTATGAAGAATCACTTAGATATTTATCTGAGAAGAATAACTATTTAGTGAAACTTGCGTTATCTCATACTTTATTATTACACGGTGAAATAGAGAAGGCAATTTTTTACCTAGAGCAGGTTGCAAACGTAGAAACAAATAACGCCTTTGTCTGGAAGTATTTAAGTATTGCATATAAACGTAGCGCTGATATGGCAATGTATTATTTTGCTTTGACGAAAAAGGCTTGTATTGAAGGTAATTTAGACAAATTTATGAAGTACGCTGAGTTAGCTATTAAAACTTTACCGAAAGACAGTCATTATTTGTTACAGATTGAAGACATGAAGGAACAATACACACAAAAACATCCTGATTTTTAAGTTATTTTTCCCCACACTTGCTCAACATACTATCTTGTTTAATGCTATCGGGTATAATTTTCATTATAATCGCTTTGGCACCAAAAAATACACCACAAAACATACCTAGGGCAAAGAGAGCTGGCCATGGCATTCTACCAAATATTGCAAGCAAAGCTGCACCTATTATGACTACAGTCATAAGTGGCCCACCTATTCCCCAAATATAACCAATAATATTGCATATTACTTGGGCAGTTGTATCATCTATATCAGTAGCAGCATTTGCGTAATCTGAAAAAGAGAGAAACAGCACTATACACAAAGCATTAAAAAATTTTTTTATTATATAGCTCATTCTTTTGCCTCCAAGTAATAAACTAACGCGAAAATAAATTTATATATATACTTATTGTAAAGTAAAACTTATAATTTGTCCATAAATAAGTGTTGCTACATAAATAGCCCACCATTGATGTTAAGCACATGTCCCGTTATATATTTTGCCTCATCGCTTGCTAAAAACAATACTCCTGCTGCTATTTCTTTTCCTGTTCCCATTCTTTTCATTGGGATGTTATCTAATATTTTTTCCTTTTGTCCTTCATTTAAAACTTCAGTCATTTTAGTATCTATAAATCCAGGAGCAATGCAATTTACTGTTACACCGCGACTTGCAACTTCTTTTGCTATAGATTTGCTCATAGCTATTATTCCAGCTTTTGATGCTGCATAATTTACTTGCCCGGCATTTCCTGTCAATCCTACTATTGAAGAAATATTTATGATTCTTCCCCAATTATTTTTAATTAATTTCTTGCATGCTTCTCTATTTAGCTTAAATGTGGAGGTCAAATTAATATCAATCACCTTTTGCCATTCTTCATCTGTCATTCTCAACGCCAAACTGTCTTGTGTAATGCCTGCATTGCATATGAGTCCATCAAAGCCTTTCATCAACTCACTTGCTTTATTTATTAGTTGATTTACCTCTTCAGAATTTGATAAGTCGCAAGGAAGTACGTGAATGTTTTTTTCATATTTTTTAGCAACTTCTTCGAGTACTTCTTTTTTTGTACTAGAAATACATAAAGTTGCTCTGGCCTTATGCATAATTTCTACAATTGCCTGGCCTATTCCGCCTGATGCACCAGTAATCAGAAATTTCTTATTCTCTAATCCAAACATAATAATTTTTATTTGTTCCAGCTCTTAACAGAATATTAAAAGACTTGCAATAGATTTTTTGCATAACTTTCATTTAATAGAAGCTTCTTGATAAATCTTGTGTTTATTGGCGAAATTATGGCGGCTGCATGCCTTTTTTTATTTTTTTCTATTCAGCCTAAACACGCTTCGTTTAAGCGTTAGCACATTATCAATTACAGTAATAAAATCAGCACCATGTGGATTCTTTTGCCTTTTTTTGATTGGTAAATTTCTTAACACTTATAGCTAAAGTAATTTAAGAGAGCCAGCGCGTGACTAGTTCTTATTACTTGATCAGTCTTCTGGATCCCAGCAGGCTTTGTTGCACCACTCAAGGAAAGAACAGGCAGTTACTGATGGAATTTGTTATAAAATAGATATTTAGCCGACAAAGGAAAAATATGCCAATAAGAATGAAAGTCAGTAACTGCAATGAATATAACAAATTTCTTCAAGAAAGGGGAAATGTTTTTCATTATATCAACGATGCCATTGAAAATTGGTACGAAAATAGTCCAAAAGTAGCAGGTGGCAACAATGTCTACAGCGACAAAGTAGTGATTCTAATTCACATAATAACCTATCTATTCAGGATTGGTCTTAGGCAAACAGTGGGATTTATAGAGAAATATCTTGAGCAAATAGGGAAAATTTTGCAAATTATCAGCTATTCGCAGGCTTCAAGAAGGTTTAAAAAGCTTAATATCAAAATCAACGACTGCAGAGTTGATAAGAACGATATGGAAGATATTGAAATTGCTATAGATAGTACAGGTATCAGCATCTACAATAATATTCCAGGCCATAGTAAGGCAAATGGTACAGATAGAAAGTATCGCCGCTATGAGCAAACAAGAAAGCTACATGTAATGCTAGAGATAGGTAGTAAAAAAGTTATAGCTGCAAAATACAGTAGTGGAGTTTATTCCGACCACTATGGAGCCTGTGATCTTATTGAAAGAGTGGATACCAAGTATAACATAAGCACGATATATGCAGATAGGGCATATAATCGAAAGAAGTTATACAAACTGTGCGATGAGCTTGACATAAAGACAAGGATTCCTCCGCAAAATAATGCAGTAGAGCATCCAAAGTTGGATTATATGAATGAGAGAAATTCTACAATCAAGCTCATAAAGTCATATGATGAAGATGGTATGAAGAGGTGGAAAAAAGAGATAAATTATTGGAAGAGATCTTATATAGAAAGTTTTTTCTCGCGACTGAAGCAAATATTTGGATTTAGTTTTAGGAATAAATCTGAGATTAATCGTGAGAAGGAACTGCTACTCAAGTGTTATTTGCTTAACAAATTTACTGAAATAGGCATGGCTAAGTTTGATATAGCTTCATGAATTTATTATACATTACCCACTATCCGAAGAGCTGTGCAACAAAGCCATCCCAGTGTCTGGGCACTGGGATGACAGGAGTGTGAGATAAGGCTACATTCATACTCTAACAGGTATGACGGTGTCATTCCAGCACTTGATGCTGGAATCCAGAAGTCTTTACTATAAATAAGCATATTGAGCACAAAATTATGCTAAAACACAACGTTTTTGTTGAGATTATGGACGAACTGGATTCCAGCGGGCTTTGTTGCATCGCTACCTATGAAAGGCTAACTATACAAGCAACTTATTGAAAATCTTATTTTTTTGCAGTCAATCTGATCAAATTTAAGAATAGTAATTTATTGTTTGTATTAGTAAATTTAATTCTACTTAAAATAGCTAAAGCATTGAAATTCTTGAATTTTAGCTAGATTAGTGAATGGTAGTAAAATTTCTTTTACTCAAATTTAGATATTCACTGACCGTCCTTACTATAAATGCTAGAATAATAAGCTACTGATATTCTTCATCTTTTTTATCTTTAATCCGCCGTAGATAGCGATGCAACAAAGCCATTCCAGCGGGCTTTGTTGCACCACTCAAGGAAAGAACAGGCAGTTACTGATGGAATTTGTTATAAAATAGATATTTAGCCGACAAAGGAAAAATATGCCAATAAGAATGAAAGTCAGTAACTGCAATGAATATAACAAATTTCTTCAAGAAAGGGGAAATGTTTTTCATTATATCAACGATGCCATTGAAAATTGGTACGAAAATAGTCCAAAAGTAGCAGGTGGCAACAATGTCTACAGCGACAAAGTAGTGATTCTAATTCACATAATAACCTATCTATTCAGGATTGGTCTTAGGCAAACAGTGGGATTTATAGAGAAATATCTTGAGCAAATAGGGAAAATTTTGCAAATTATCAGCTATTCGCAGGCTTCAAGAAGGTTTAAAAAGCTTAATATCAAAATCAACGACTGCAGAGTTGATAAGAACGATATGGAAGATATTGAAATTGCTATAGATAGTACAGGTATCAGCATCTACAATAATATTCCAGGCCATAGTAAGGCAAATGGTACAGATAGAAAGTATCGCCGCTATGAGCAAACAAGAAAGCTACATGTAATGCTAGAGATAGGTAGTAAAAAAGTTATAGCTGCAAAATACAGTAGTGGAGTTTATTCCGACCACTATGGAGCCTGTGATCTTATTGAAAGAGTGGATACCAAGTATAACATAAGCACGATATATGCAGATAGGGCATATAATCGAAAGAAGTTATATAAACTGTGCGATGAGCTTGACATAAAGACAAGGATTCCTCCGCAAAATAATGCAGTAGAGCATCCAAAGTTGGATTATATGAATGAGAGAAATTCTACAATCAAGCTCATAAAGTCATATGATGAAGATGGTATGAAGAGGTGGAAAAAAGAGATAAATTATTGGAAGAGATCTTATATAGAAAGTTTTTTCTCGCGACTGAAGCAAATATTTGGATTTAGTTTTAGGAATAAATCTGAGATTAATCGTGAGAAGGAACTGCTACTCAAGTGTTATTTGCTTAACAAATTTACTGAAATAGGCATGGCTAAGTTTGATATAGCTTCATGAATTTATTATACATTACCCACTATCCGAAGAGCTGTGCAACAAAGCCATTCCAGCGTCATGCGCTGGAATGACATCATAGAGGTCATTGAGATGACAGAAAAGAGTACTGGAATGAAAGGAAAAGAGGCTATTTAATTGTGCTGAATTTTACAAAATTTATTACTCCTGCCTGACAAATTTATTAGAATAGTATGTATAGTATGTTTATTAGTGAAAATCCGAAAAAAATGCAAGAAAAGTTAATATATTACTTTAGCCAAAGCAACTGTGAAGGTAATGCAGCAATGAGAAATCTACTAGGAGGGAAGGGAGCAAATCTGGCAGAGATGTGTAACATTGGCATTCCTGTTCCACCTGGTTTTACAATTTCCACTGCTGTTTGTCAGGCCTATTGTCAGGATAATGAATTGTCTTGTGATCTACGTAACGAGATAAAAAACTACATGACGATGCTCGAAAATGACATCGGTTGTAAATTTGGGGATTTAAATAATCCCTTATTAGTTTCCATACGCTCTGGTAGTGTTAGTTCAATGCCGGGCATGCTTGATACTATTTTAAATGTTGGTCTCAATGATGAAACCGTTGTTGGTCTTGCAAAAAAAAGTGGCGAACGTTTTGCTTACGATAGCTACTGCCGTTTCATCATGATGTACTCCAATGTTGTACTACAGCTTGATCATCACCTATTTCAAGATGTTATTGATAATGAGCAGCAAAAGAGTGGAGCAAAAAGCTTAGCTGATCTTGATATTAATGTTTTAAAGAAAATTGTTAATGATTTTAAAGAGATAGTATGTGAGAAAGTAGGAAAAAATTTCCCGCAGAACGTTGAAGAGCAATTGTTAAACTCAGTTAATGCAGTATTTGCCTCTTGGAAAAATGATAGGGCTGTTTCCTATAGAAGAATACATAATATTCCTGAAAACCTTGGAACAGCGGTCAACGTGCAAGCAATGGTTTTTGGTAATTTAAATGATAATTCTGCAACCGGCGTGATATTTACACGTAATCCTTCAACTGGAGAAAAAAAGCTTTTCGGTGAGTTTTTAGTTAATGCTCAGGGTGAGGATGTGGTTTCTGGTGTTTATACTCCTATGCCAATTGACGGGGAGCAAGAAAGTACCATGGAGAAGTTGCTACCAAGTGTCTACCGAGAATTATGCGCGGTATGTGAAAAACTTGAAAGGCATAATAAGGACATGCAGGATATCGAATTTACTGTACAGGACGGTAAGTTATGGATTTTGCAGACTAGGTCTGGCAAGCGCACAGCCGAAGCTGCTATTCGCATAATAGTTGATATGGTAAACGAAGGAGCGATTACAAAAGAGGAAGGAATATTGAGAATTGATCCAAAAACTTTTGACAATTTATTGCATCCAGTTCTTGATGTTAAAATCGATCAAGAAGTAATAGGCAAAGGACTGCCAGCTTCTCCAGGTGTTGCTTCTGGATATGTAGTATTCAGTGCAAGTGATGCTGAAAAAGCTGCAGAGCAGGGTAAAAAAGTAATTTTGGTAAGATCAGAGACGAGCCCTGAAGATATTAATGGAATGAATGCTGCAAGTGGAATAGTAACAGCGCGAGGAGGTATGACCTCGCATGCCGCTGTTGTAACTCGTGGAATGGGTAAACCATGCATTTGTAGTCTAAATGGACTTTATATTGATAAAGATGAAAAATTTCTTTCTATGGGGGATATAAAAGTAAATAAAGGTGAATCAATCACCATCAATGGAGGAACAGGAGAGGTTATGCTTGGTATTCTTCCTACAATTTTGCCTGAATTATCTCAAGAATTCAAAACGATAATTAACTGGGTAGATGAAATCAAAACAGTGAAGGTGAGAGCGAATGCTGATACTCCAAAAGATGCAAAAATTGCAAAAGAATTCGGTTCAGAAGGTATAGGATTATGTCGCACAGAACATATGTTTTTTGCTAGTGATAGAATCGAATTCATTCAAAAGTTGATAATAGCTGATGATGAAAATGAAAGGACAAATGCATTAAATAAACTCGAAGAAATGCAAAAGTCTGATTTCAAAGAAATATTTTCTATTATGGAGGGCAGGGAGGTTACTATACGTTTACTTGATCCACCTCTACATGAGTTTTTGCCCCACAATCAATCTATTATAGAGAAAATTGCCAAATCACTGAATAAGTCAGTTGAATCAGTAAAAAATAAAATAGCACAGTTATCAGAAAAAAATCCAATGCTTGGCCATCGAGGTTGTAGACTTGCTATTTCTCATCCTGAAATATATGGCATGCAAATTAGGGCAATACTCAGTGCTGCAAGTGAATTAAGGAAAGAAAAGAAGATAGAAGTGAAACCTGAAATCATGATTCCTTTTATCATGAGTGAGAAAGAGTTTATTCTGATATGCGAGTTAATAAAGAAAGAAGCCGAAAATTTCGATGTGAACTATTCAATTGGAACGATGATAGAACTGCCAAGAGCAGCACTTATTGCTGACAAACTCGCAAAACACGCAGAATTTTTTAGTTTTGGCACTAATGATTTAACACAAACAACTATGGGACTTTCACGAGATGATTCAGTTAATTTCCTCGATTCTTATAAGGAAAGCAACATATTCAAAAACGATCCCTTTGAGGTGCTAGATGTCGAAGGGGTAGGGGAATTAATCAGAATAGCTATCGAAAGGGGCAAAAAAACCAGAAAAGAAATTAAACTTGGTATATGTGGAGAGCATGGAGCGAATCCACAGTCCATAGAGTTTTTCATCAAATCAGGGGTTGATTATGTGTCATGCTCGCCTTATAGAGTACTGGTTGCAAAATTAGTGGCAGCACAGCTTAGCATAAGTTTGTTGGGTAAATAGCGATAACTAACTGTGCGAACATAGATTCCGCTAACAAGTAGCGGAATGATGATTTTTCAAATTGTCGATAAATCTAAGTCAGTTTAGCTATTTTGCTGCTGCTTTTTCTTTTCTTAATATCTTAAGGAAAGATTGACTTTTTGTCTAAAATAATATAGGATAAAATAATAGTGAGTGAGGTAAAAATGTCAATATCAAAAGAATGTAAGGAATATTTACTAGAAAAGTTTAAATATGCTGCCAAAGAATTTGGCAAGTCTGGTACAAAGTCCAATCATCTAGCAGTACCAAAGGAACAGCAACTCTCTATTGATTTAGGTAATAGAAAAGTTTTTGGTATCATAAATAAGATTATGTATTGGATAGAGAATAATTTTACTTATTTTTTTCCACGATATAATTTGTTTCCAGAAGTTGGAGTTGAAGGAAGAAAAATTCCTGGAACTAATACAAGGGTTAAGTATTTTAACTCTGATGAACAATTTGATCAAAGAAAATTTATTGGCGAGCAAGATGGGGAACTTAAGTTATACAACTTAGAGGGCAAATTATATGATACAACTGATAAAATTAGTAAGGGTAAAAAAGGTTGTGTAGCTTATGTTATCACGCTTGATGGAAAATTAGTAACTCATGAACATATTAATGTTAACAAAAGCGAATGGGCTTATCGTCATTCAACTCTTGCAGGCGGTAAGCCGATTTTATGTTCTGGTTTAATGAAAGTGGTAAATGGTAAAATAACTTATATAGACAATAATAGCGGGCATTATAAACCAGAATCAGCAAACTTATACAATGCAGTGAAAAAGTTAGAAGGTCTATTTTCGAAAGATGCGAAAGTTGTTTGCTTACCATATTGGATTAGCTTGAAAAAACAAATTCCGCTTACACGCAAAATTAATCTAGCCAAACGAGAGCCAGTAGAGGAATTCTTGAAAAGGATGGAGAAAAAAGGGAAAGATGGATTGACTCAATATGAAAGACATTTTGAAAAGATAAAGAAATTTAATGAGCAATATGAACAAAAATTGCTTCTTGCAAACTATAAGTCACCTACAAATGAACTGTCCTACAAACCAACTATACATAAAAAACACAGATTGAAATACTCTGAATATATTAACTTACACCTTAATTTTTTGAAAGAGTTTGATGAAAGTCCTTAAGTGCAAAAAATAGCAATAGAACATTCAATAAGAAGGGTTATTGGAGCAAATTATGGCCATAAGCCTACAGTTGCGCTTGCTAAGGCACAGGTAATAGATAAAGATGGAAAGCTGCAAGAAACGGACGAAATAGTAGGTATAAATGTTGCTTTTCACCATGAGAATGATCGTGATGGCTTAGCTAAACTTCTAGATTTTAAAAAGTATAGCTATATTTGCGAACCTCATTTGCAAGATAAAAAAAATAGAGCAGATATGGAAAAATTAATGCCCAATAAACATACAGTTTTTATGAGTACAGACCAGGCTAACAAGTTTGTAAAGGATACTTTACAAATTAAAATTGATAGTGTTGAACAATTGGGTACCCGTTTAGTGAAGAGCTAAACTCTATTAAATATATGCTAATATATCTACTAATCAGGGTGGCAAAATATGTAGATGAGAGAAATACAACCATAGAAACAAAATGGTTGTCATGAAAGTAACTGATACTGGCTTCTTTTCTCGATTCCAGTGGGCTTTGTTGCACCACTCAAGGAAAGAACAGGCAGTTACTGATGGAATTTGTTATAAAATAGATATTTAGCCGACAAAGGAAAAATATGCCAATAAGAATGAAAGTCAGTAACTGCAATGAATATAACAAATTTCTTCAAGAAAGGGGAAATGTTTTTCATTATATCAACGATGCCATTGAAAATTGGTACGAAAATAGTCCAAAAGTAGCAGGTGGCAACAATGTCTACAGCGACAAAGTAGTGATTCTAATTCACATAATAACCTATCTATTCAGGATTGGTCTTAGGCAAACAGTGGGATTTATAGAGAAATATCTTGAGCAAATAGGGAAAATTTTGCAAATTATCAGCTATTCGCAGGCTTCAAGAAGGTTTAAAAAGCTTAATATCAAAATCAACGACTGCAGAGTTGATAAGAACGATATGGAAGATATTGAAATTGCTATAGATAGTACAGGTATCAGCATCTACAATAATATTCCAGGCCATAGTAAGGCAAATGGTACAGATAGAAAGTATCGCCGCTATGAGCAAACAAGAAAGCTACATGTAATGCTAGAGATAGGTAGTAAAAAAGTTATAGCTGCAAAATACAGTAGTGGAGTTTATTCCGACCACTATGGAGCCTGTGATCTTATTGAAAGAGTGGATACCAAGTATAACATAAGCACGATATATGCAGATAGGGCATATAATCGAAAGAAGTTATACAAACTGTGCGATGAGCTTGACATAAAGACAAGGATTCCTCCGCAAAATAATGCAGTAGAGCATCCAAAGTTGGATTATATGAATGAGAGAAATTCTACAATCAAGCTCATAAAGTCATATGATGAAGATGGTATGAAGAGGTGGAAAAAAGAGATAAATTATTGGAAGAGATCTTATATAGAAAGTTTTTTCTCGCGACTGAAGCAAATATTTGGATTTAGTTTTAGGAATAAATCTGAGATTAATCGTGAGAAGGAACTGCTACTCAAGTGTTATTTGCTTAACAAATTTACTGAAATAGGCATGGCTAAGTTTGATATAGCTTCATGAATTTATTATACATTACCCACTATCCGAAGAGCTGTGCAACAAAGCCCACTGGAATCCAGGAAATTTGATTGGATATTAAGTTTATGAGCATAAAAGCAGTTAATTTTATGTTAAAACACAACATTTTTGATGAGGCTGTATTAAGAGATGGATCCCAGTGTCAGCTACTCGGATGACACCATTTGCTACGCAATTTACTTTCAAAAATGAATGCTCGTACAGCTGTGTGTCAGCTACTTACATAACACCTCTCGAAAATTACTTTAGTTGCAAATATTAAGAAATTTACCAAATGAAGAAAAAAGGCAAAAGAATCCCCGTGTGACAAGTTTTATAATGTAAATTGGCGCTATAATAATGTGCTAACAAGCGCGTTTTGGCTGAATGTAGAAAAAATAAAAAAAGCCGCTATAATTTTTGTGTAATTTGCCAATAAATATTTGAGTTTTTTACTGATTTTGTAATTGAGCCTGCAGGTCAAAAATAAGGATAAATATTCTTGGTATCATAGTAAAGGGAATGACGAAATTTGTAAAGTAGTTTTCACTCAAATGACGCCCAGGCAAAAACTATATGGTTATGCAAAAAATCTATTTTTAAAACTGTTAATATAACATAGAAAAAACCTCACCTTTATTAATAATAGATTACTTACCAATTGGGTAGTCACCAGTGAAACAAGCATCACAATATTGCGGTGTAGCGTTGTTACGTTTTTCTTCTTTAACAGCCCTGTATAGGCCATCAATACTCAAGAAGGCTAGGCTATCTATTCCTATAACTTCCTTAATTTCCTCTACAGATTTATTTGCAGCAATTAAATCTTTGCACTCTGGCGTATCTATTCCATAAAAACAAGAGTGCTTAATTGGTGGACATGAAATCTTTAGGTGAATTTCTTTTACTCCTGCATCTTTTAACATAACTATTATACTTCTGAGCGTGCTACCACGCACTATACTATCGTCTATTAAAATTATGTTTTTACCCTTTAAAATATGCTTATTAGCATTGAACTTTAATTTTATTCTAACCTTACGTATTTCAGGGATTGGCTGTATAAATGTTCTTCCTATATAATGATTACGAATTATCCCCAGTTCCATAGGTAATCCTGAATGCTTTGCATATCCAATAGCTGCAGGTATTCCAGAATCAGGTATTGGTACAATCATATCTACATTGTTCTTTGGTGGACTTTCCTTTGCAAGTATTCTTCCTATTTCTTTTCTTGTATCGTATATAGACCTATTCTCCATTATGCTGTCTGGTCTTGAAAAATAAACGTATTCAAAAATACAAAAACTTGATTTTTGCTTTGGGAAAGGAAACATTGAGGCTAGCTTACTATCCGAACTGATGGTAACTAATTCGCCTGGTTCTATTTCTCTAATAAACTCTGCATTTATTATATCAAGAGCACAAGTTTCAGATGCAAGAACGTAAGAACCGTTTAACTTTCCTAAAACAAGAGGCCTGATTCCAGATGGATCACGTACTCCAATAACTACTTCTTGATTGATTGCCACAAAAGAATAAGCACCTTGTATTTGCTTTAATGCATATATAAAACTCTCTAAAAAGCTATCTTTTTCACCGCTTGCTGTCAGATGCACTACTACTTCTGTATCAATATCTGACTGAAAAACACACTCTTGTTTAATTAATTGTTCGCGTATCGGAGAAATATTAATTAAATTACCATTATGTGCTATGGCGAAATCTCCAAATTTGCCACTTTTGCCAAACATGGGCTGCACTCCAAATTTACTACCACTGGTTGAGTATCGAACATGACCTATTGCACAATCTCCAGGTAAGGATTTCTTTATTTCATCTATATCATCAAATACGCTGCTCACTTGACCTTGAAAGTGATAAGAGAGCAGCTTATCGTTGTTACTGGTTACTACACCAAAAGACTCTTGACCTCTATGCTGCAAAGCGTGGAGAGCAAGTATAGAGTTAAAAGCAGCACTTTGGTTGCAACTTATGCCAAATACCCCACACTCCTCATGTACTTCATCAAGCATGAAAAATATTAAATAAAGCCTGATTGTACTTTAGTAGAGGTAAAGTACAAGAATTTTATTTGTTAATCCCTTTCAAAGTTGAAGCTTTCTACGGTAGTTTTGATGTATACCAGAAAGTAGATTATATGCAATTAACCAATTTTGAGATTTTTGACAATTTTTTAGCACTGAAGAGAAAAAGATATTTTTATTGACTTATCTATGTATTGAAGTAATCACTAAAAAGTTTTATTGGTTATGGTATATAATATGTCTAAGCAAGTAGGTAAACAAGGTGAAAGTAATCTTATTTTAGAGCCTGAACAGTTCTCTAACAGCTTCTTCAATAGTCAACAGAGTAGTTCATCAAATCCAAAATTACCGACTATAAGTCGTAAAGATAGGCATATGGATTTAATCAAGAAAAGGTACGCAAAAAACAAAGATGTTGCAGAATATCTAAGAAGTTATGACTTTATTAAAAGAGCAGAAGAATTGTCAATAATTTATCTTTTTGAGCGAGACTCATCTTCTACGAAATTGCAAATACCATTGACTACAGATGAACAAATTCTAGTTAAAAAATTTTGTGATGAGATGATAAAAGGTATAACAGAACACGATGAGCAAGAAAGCGTTTTAAAGTACATGGAACGCATAATAGAGGGTTATTTAAATCAAGGAATAAGATTAAACTCATATTACGGTAAGGATAATAAGACTGTAACAAATTTTATATTTGAAAAAATGGAAGAATTAATTAATCGCTTTCATGCAAATCCACACAATTCAACTACAAAAAATATCATACAAAAGATCACTCGTAATTTAGTGTTAAAAGGTGGGGTAGAAAAAGGATTATCTTTTTATAGCGATATTGAAGGCGGATATTACGGCTCTAATTATTTAAATGATCTTAACGAACAATGTAAGAGTAAGAAAAAAATGCTAGAGGGTCTAGCATATGAAGGTATTGTGAAAGAAAATAACAAGCAAATTGATAAATATGATCTTGAAGTAGAAGTAGATAATAAATATTTTTATATTAAGTATCCACAAGGTAGTATTGTTGAAATTGCGAGAACTTTAAATAATGAAAAAGCTAAGGATTTAGAAGTTGGCATATTTCAGATTGAGGAAAGTATAGTAAAAGTTGAAATTACAGAAGATGGAAAAAGAAATTACACAGATATCTTAAAAGGTGGTATTGAAATATTTTTTACTACTAAAATAGGAGAGATTAGTATTTATCTACGGAAAGATGGTAACAAAATGGTAGTAGAAATTGATGAGAAAAGCAAAATAAGGTTTAGCAAGTTAGAAAACAAATCAAGCTTTGGAGGGAATTGTCTTATACAGGGAAAAAGTGTTTTAGAAGTTATGGGCAAGAGTTTTGAAAATATTCCTGAGGAGTTAACTCAGACTATTAAAAACGTTCCATCTACTAGTCTTATGCAAACATGTTTACAACAACAAGAAAACTCTAATAGGGAATTAAATTAATGTATTTTTAGGATAATAATTAAGAAATTAATTATAAACATTCATACGCATTCGATTGTAGTAGAGGATATGGGGCAGCAATTAGCACAAGAACTAAAGGCAAATGTGGTTGGTTGTCAAATAGTGATTGATTAAATCAATTTAGAGAGGTAAATAGCAGCTTTGCAGCTTGTTTTTATGAACAAAGATAAAACGTTGTAGCCAAGTGCGCTTTCGGCATTGTGCTGAATTGCAATATCTCTGTGCTCTAATTCCTCATCGCGAAATTTACTTATAGTTTCTCTTAATTCCCCATCTTCTAAATGTAAGACTTGCTCCTTGTAGTGCTCTCCGATCACTTCTTCAACTGCAGCAGTGCAAGCCATAGCGGCTTTTTTACCCATCATGGCAGTTACAACACCAAGTGATACCCCTAAAGCACCCCAAACTGGCAACAAAACAGTAGGACGAACTCTTTGCTCCTTGATTTTCTCATTAAAATAGTGGAAATGTTTTTTTTCCTGCTCCTCCATTTCAATTATTTTGTCAATTATGGAAGATTTTTTAAGAATAAATTTTTGACCGGAATAAATGCAAATGGCTCCATATTCGCCAGCATGATTTACTCTAATTGCTTGTTCTAAAAAATTTCCTTTCAATTTTTTTATATTGCTTTCCAATGTCTCCTCCCTTTATTTCTGCATTAGTACTACTATAAACCAATATATTATAGAGTAAATAAAATTCCATGCGTGCATTGCACCAACATTGTGATTACAGGAACTCAAGCAGCTATAGCAACGGCAAGAGTCACTTGACGGACTCCGCCATTCTCCTTAAAATAAGGGTGAAGATATATTATTTATCTTCAGTCTGTGCAGATAAAAGGACAAAAAGCTCGATATACTTGATGTTTAATTTTTTGCACTATGTGCACTCTATGTCTTTATAAAACTTTTACCCACATAAGCTAAAATACGCTTATCAAAGCATTTAATGCAATGAAAAACGCCAATTAAAAAAAAGGTAGTAGCTGATAGATTTTCTTTTGCCTTTTTCTCTGTTTAGTAAATTTTTCAATATTTAATGCAATTAGCCGGCACTGGGATGACAACGAGTAGTGAGCTAAACGTCCGTGTGGTTATTGGTATTATCAAGATATTCTCTAATCTTCTTTAAATCTTCCCAAGCTAAGCGTTTTTGTGCTGGTTGACGAAGTAGATAGGCTGGATGAAATATAGCGGCTGTGGTAATTGCATGAGATAAATATTGGTTAGTATAAGTATGAAATTTGCCACGCAAGTTCGATATAGTCTTTGTGTTATCAAGAAGGCTATAACATGCGATTCCTCCAACAAAAATCAGAATCTGCGGTAAAACAAGAGCAATATGCTTCTCAACAAATGGTCTGCACATATCAAGCTCTAGATCAGTTGGTTTTCTATTACCTGGTGGACGCCAAAACACGGTGTTGCTTATATACACCTTAGTGCGGTCCAGATTAATTGCACCGAGCATCTTATCGAGCAGCATTCCGCTTGCACCACAAAATGGTATGCCTTTCAGGTCTTCATTTGCTCCTGGTGCTTCACCAACAAGCATGATTTTTGCATTTGGATTACCATCGGAAAAAACAGTATTAGTTGCAGTTTTTTTTATTTCACAACCCTCAAATGACTTAACTGCACTTCTTAGTTCATCTACACTACCACATTCACTTGCAAGCTTCCTTGCTTCAATGATCCAGTCACTTGGGAACATGGCTTTTTTCTGCTCGATGACAGAAGACTGTGCAGCTCTCTCATTTTCCACTTTTTTTTCCTCTTCACCTTCAGTTAGCGTGCAGTCAACACCCACTTCATGATAGAACTTCAACAATTCTAGATCTTCATTGTTCATAGTGCCTCTTAACCTTTTGAGCTTTTTTCATAGCCATATCGTACTTCAATTTAGACAAATGTCTAACGTATAATATACCATTTAAATGATCTAACTCATGCTGAATACACCTTGCAAGCCAACCACTAGCTTTTAGCGTCTGTTCTTCGTTATTTAAATTTTTATATTTCACAGTTAAATATTTTGGACGCTTAATTTCATGGCTTTGCTCTGGAATTGAAAGGCACCCTTCTTTGAGAATTACTTGTTCACCCGATAATTCTGTAATTTCAGGATTAATCATGCAAAATTTGCCAGTTGATTCATATCCTGCTGGCCCATCTTCAGCCTTCTCTGGCTGAACGTCCATGACAAAAACTCTCTTCATCACTCCAATTTGCACTGCAGCAAGGCCAAGACCATCTTCATGGTACATAGTTTCGAACATGTCATTTACTAATTCTTTAATTTTATCGGTTATATCTATTACTTCACTGGCACGTGTAGTTAACCTTTCATCAGGGGCAATTACAATTGGCAATTTAGACATAAAATTAAAATTTTATGTTTTATTTTTTCCTTTGTACAGTATTTTGGGTATATTAAAATGTTGCTGTATTTTTAATAGAAATATAAATTATTAAAGGAAGCTACAATTTGAATGGAATTGTGTCATAAGGTCAACTAATGTACTCTGCAGTAATAATAAAACCAAAGCGAAATGTTTTTGCCGTTTTAGACGTAGGTACAACAAAAATTATCTGTCTCATTGTTAAGATCAATAGCAACTTCAGCTATAAAATAATAGGAACGGGTTATAAAAGTGCAGAAGGTATAAGCGGTGGATCAATAACTGATGCAAAGCATGCAAGTTACTCTATTTCATCAACTATAGGTTTAGCTGAGCAAGTATCAGAAGAGACTATAGACCAGATATATGTGAATGTAGCCGGATGTGGAGTCTCATCTTTTAACGTATATAACGAAATTATTGCAGCTAATCACGAAATTTCAGACCGAGACATAAAACGTGTAGTCTTTCAGACATTTGAGAAATATATCGAAGAAAATGTCATCATTCACAATATACCACTGAAATATCACTTAGATGATATGACTGACATAAAGGAAGTCAGTGGATTATATGGAAAAAGATTATCTGCTGATGTTAATGTTGTCACTGCTTCGCGTCCAGCGCTTACCAATATCGAAAATTGTATAACTAATAATAGTGGGATAAGTATGGCTGGTTGTGTTGCTTCTGCATATTCTGCAGGCCTTGCCTGTCTAAGTAAAGATGAAAAAGAGCTAGGAACTGCCGTTGTTGACATAGGAGGTGGATGCACTGCAATTGGAATTTTTAAGAGAGGAAAACTTGTGTACACAAGCAGCATTCCAATTGGTGGCATTCACATTACCCGAGATATAGCTTATGGACTATGCACAAGTATAGAGCATGCTGAACGCATAAAAATACTATACGGTAGCACTATTGTAACTTCAATAGATGAGAATGAATGTATTGCAGTGCAAAGTAATGAAAGCGATGAACCAACTCAAGTGTTTAAGTCTGAACTTGTTAACATCATAAGACCAAGGGTTGAGGAAATACTTGAGCTGATAAGAGAACAATTTCAAGAACAGAAAGATCCAATTAATAAAGTAGTGATCACAGGTGGAACCAGTCAACTCACAAGCATGAAAGAAATTGCAAGCTATATATTCAATAAACAAGTCCGTATCGGATGCCCTGAATCTTGTAGCGGTCTTGATGGCGAATACGACAAAAATCCTGTATTTTCTGCTGCTTTAGGCTCTATAAAGCTAATAGTTGACACCTTTTATAGAAATAATTCTGGAATGCTTGGTCACGATGGCAAAATAAGTAAGTTATACCATTGGGTTAAATCAAAAGTCACAGTCTAGATTTTTGTCTTTATCTCTTAATATACAAATGGCTTGATCTAGGAGCTTATTTTTATAGTATTATTACACTGATGTATCCGTAAGAGAAGCAGAAAATTACAATAAAACGTAAGAAACATGAACATAACTATACATTCACAAGAAGATTTTGACTTTATGCGTAAAGCTGGCAGGCTTGCAGCTGAAACCCTTGATTTTATTGCACCACACGTCAAAGTAGGCGTAACAACTAATGAATTAAATGATCTATGTCATGATTTTATAATCAATGCAGGTGCAATTCCAGCACCACTGAATTATAAGGGATATCCGAAATCAATTTGTACTTCGAAAAATGCTGTTGTATGTCATGGTATTCCTGATGATAAACCTCTTAAAGATGGAGATATTTTAAATATTGACGTTACAGTGATTTTAAATGGCTGGTATGGTGACACAAGTCGCATGTTTTGGGCTGGTAAACCCTCAATAAAAGCAAAGCGTTTGTGTAATGCTACTTATAATGCGCTAATGGAAGCAATAAAACAAGTCAGGCCAGGCAATAAGTTAAATAAAATAGGACTTACTATAGAAAAATATATTGAAGATTTTGGATATTCTATCGTACGCAATTATTGTGGACATGGCATAGGAAAGGTTTTTCATGCTCCACCAAATGTTGTACATTTTTATGATGAAGGTGAGGATCTTATCTTAAAAGAAGGCATGTTTTTTACGGTAGAACCAATGATCAATGCTGGAAAACATGAAACTCTGCTCAGCAAGCTAGATGGCTGGACAGTGACAACACGTGATCTTTCACTTTCTGCACAGTTTGAGCATACGCTTGGAGTCACAAAAGATGGAGTTGAAATATTTACACTATCACCTAAAAATTGGCATTTTCCACCTTATGATTAGATTTTTTAAACACTTGGTTTTTGAAAAAATCTAACTCTTAACTTGTGATATAGCAACTAACCCAATTAATGCACAGAAAATCATGTAAAAACTTGCTAAAGTTCCTTGTCCTGTAACTTTGATAATAGTTGTGCATATAAATGGTGCAAGACCACCAAAAAATCCCGAAGCTATATTTCTTGATAAACCAAATCCACTGTATCGTACCTTTATTGGGAATAATTCACACATAAACGCGCTAACAGGACCAAAAGAAGCAGCTATTGGGATTATAAAAAGAACGTGCGCCATTATGGTGAGCAAATTATTACCACTTAGTATCATTGAAAAAACTGGATAACTTACTACTATAAAAGTCACAAATGCAAATTTCATGACTCTTTCTCTCCCTACCTTATCAGAAAGTATTGCAAATAGTATAGTCAATCCTCCAAGTGCAACCTGATTCAATATTTCTACTGCGTGATTAAAGTGAGTGTTTATTGTTGATGCAAGTAGATTAAAAAACACTAAATATATGTAAAGAGATGCATTCTCAACTATGTCAACTCCAATTGATATTAGAAAAGGTTTTTTATAGCCATTTAACAGTTCTTTTAACGGTAATTCATGTGGCTTTTCCTGCTTTTTATATTCTGGGCTTTCATCGAGTATATATCTCATATATATACTGATTAATCCTATTACAAAACTGAAAATAAAAGGCAATCTCCATCCCCAAGATTCAAAATCGGATACTTTTTTGCATATAAGCACCACTATAAGACTTAATATTGAGCCAAGAATTGCGCTCAATACTTCAATACTGCCAAAGAATCCTCTTTTATTTTTAGGAGCATGCTCTATTAAAAATGGGACATTTCCTGCCTCTCCTCCAAGAGATATACCCTGCAATAATCTTAAACATACCACCAGTACTGATGCGAGTACCCCAATGTTCTGATACCCTGGAACAAATGCAATAAGTACGGTTGATAGAGTCATCAATATGATAGAGAGAAATAGAGCAATCCTTCTTCCATATTTATCTCCAATGTGGCCAAATATAGCAGCACCAATTGGTCTTATTAAGAAACCCACTGCAAACACTCCAAAAGCTTTAAGTATGCTGACTAATTTGTCGTCTGATGGAAAAAACACATCTCCGATTATGCTTATTAGATGGCTGAAAAGCATGTGATCATACCACAACAAAGTGTTACAAATTAAACTTGATAGTATTACTTTTGTTATTTGTTGCACGAAATCTTCCGTAATTTGTTTTATATTATAGTAATATTACTTACTTTTTCAAACGTGAATTATGTAAATGTTATATTAATAATATTATCTTATTAAATTTTTATATCGTTGATTATATTTAAATATTCTTATACTATACCTATATATTTCCATATATTTTTTGGCGAGAAAGTTATTTTAATTTAAGTGCACAAAGTCTCTTGATATGACACATACTCCAGTTTTGTTAAAAGAGATGCTATTTCAATTAGCACCACAAAGTGGTGGCATATATGTAGATGCTACATTTGGGGCTGGAGGATATAGCAAAGCAATATTGGAATCCGCTGATTGCAAAGTGTATGCAATTGATAGGGATGAAACAGTTACCAAATTTTATGATGATCTAAATGTTAAATACCCTAATAGAATAAAGTTATTTATTGAAAAGTTTAGTAATATCAAAGATTTATTAGATAGTAATAATATTAAAGGTATCAATGGAATAGTTTTCGACGTTGGAGTTTCATCTATGCAGCTTGATAATGGAGATAGAGGATTCTCATTTCTACGTGATGGCCCACTTAACATGAGCATGGATAACTATTCTCATATGAATGCTTCGACATTTGTTAACGCTTTACGTGAAGAAGAGATTGCGAACACTATATATAATTATGGGGGTGAGCGTCATTCCCGCAGAATCGCAAGAGCGATAGTAAATGCGCGGAAGAAGAAAATTATCAAAACTACATTTGAACTTGCGGATATTGTACGTTCTGTAGTGTTTCGTGGAAAAAGCAAGATTGACCCTGCAACTAGGACATTTCAGGCAATCAGAATATGGGTAAATGATGAGCTAGGAGAGCTTGAAAAGGGTATTAAAGCTGCATCTGAGATTTTAAGTGAAAACGGCAAATTAATTGTAGTTACCTTTCATTCTCTAGAAGATCGTATAGTTAAAACCCTTTTTAAAGATTTGTGTGAACCAGGACCTACCAAGACATTCTCCCTTTTAAACAAAAAAGTGATTAAAGCAAGTGCGGAAGAAATAAATGCAAATCCGCGTGCGCGTTCAGCAAAATTAAGAGCTATACAGAGGTTATCATGAGGACCTTTCGTGCCATTTCAATAATTATGTTTTTCTTCAGCATTGTAGGATTATTTAAGGTAAAATTATATGTCCAATCACTAAATAAATAGCTAACACAAATAAAGCGTGAAATTAATTTAGTGCAAAGCAACATAAAAGTTCTTCAAGCAGAATGAAGTTATTTGAGTAATCCAAAAAAACTTGCAGTCTTACGGAGAAATACCTAAAAAATAACTCTTTGATACTAGCTAGCCAGGTTCAACTTTCTAAATAGCCGCAGTGCGTTAGCAAAATCATAGTAACGATTAGGTTTAGGTTTTTAGATAAACACACTACAATAAAATTTACTTTAGTATAAAGTTATTTGCATAAGATTTTGGCAGTCTTTTAACATCTTTTGGCATTTCAATTGTGTAATTTGTGTTGTGTTTCTTTGCGTAAGATATTGCTTTTTCAAGAGAATCAAACTTTAATACAATCTGTTTTTGGGGATCTTTTGAGCCAACCCATCCCATCAAAGGTTCAATATAGTAAGAACAAGGCTCAATTTTTAGGTACCAGAATTTTGTATTACCTAAGCCAGATTGTGTTGCAGTTTTTGTTGGCTTATAAATCTTAAAAACTACTTGATCGTTAATACTCATAGCTCTTACTACGTAATCTTAAGTATATATCTAAATAAATTTTTCCACAAAGAATTAGTGTGAAAGAATGAAGTTTGAAATAAATATTTTTATGTTATATTATTAAATTATATAAAAAGGATTAGCTGAATAGGAGTAATCGATGGCACAGCAAGAAATGGTAACAATTAATGCAGAGTTACGTGATGTAAAAAAAAAGAAAGCGATGCAGGCTCTGAGGGAGAAGGGAAGTATACCTGCAGTTATATATGGTAAAGGGCATGATAACGTAAATTTGACATTGTCTGCAAAGGAATTTACTAAACAATATAAATCAGGTGCTCTTTCTGCACATTTAATAGAACTAGATATTTCAGGGAAAAAAGAATATGCTCTTGTTCGTGATATTCAATGGCATGTAGTAAAGGATACTGTGCAACATGTTGATTTTCAGTTTGTTGATAAAGGTAGTGAAATTAAAATAGATATACCTTTATCATTCATCAATGAAAGTAAATCACCAGGAATCAAATTAGGTGGAGTGCTTAATGTTCTGTGTCGTTCTATTACTGTCAAATGCTCTCCTGAGAAAATACCTCAAGTCATAGAAATTGATTTGTCTGGCAAAATGATTGGTCAGTCTATACATATCAATGATGTAAAATTGCCAGAAGGTGTTAAATTTGTAGCTCATGAGGAAGAAAATTTCACCATTGTAACAATCTCTGCTGCCGATAGTGATGTTGAAGAGACTCAAACAAAAACAGAGGAGTAGTGCATTTAATAGCTGGGCTTGGTAATCCTGGTAGTCAATATGAGTTAACTCATCATAATATTGGTTTTATCGTTATTGACGCAATCTACAAATATTGGAATTTTCAGTCATTTTCTAAGAAAGCCGATTACTTGATAACCTCTGGCATAATTAACAATAATAAAGTTATGCTAATAAAGCCTTATTCGTTTATGAATAATTCAGGTATTCCTGTTGCAAAAATAAAAAATTTTTACAAATTATCGCTAGACAATATTGTTGTCATACATGATGATGCTGACTTGAAATTTGGAAGAATAAAAGTAAAAAAAGGTGGTAGTTCTGCTGGACATAATGGACTTAAGTCTATAGATAGCTTTATTGGTAATGATTATTGGCGTTTAAGATTTGGAGTAGGCAGGCCTGAAGGTCAGAAAAGCTTAGCAGACTATGTGTTATCAAAATTTGAAAATTTTGATAACGTTATCCTCTTAGTGGAAAAAATAGCAAAAAATATACACCTAATGCTGCAAGGAGATACCACAGCTTTTATCAACTCGGTTGAGAGTGAAACTTTAGTATAGCAAACGAATACTGCCCAATACAAACTAATTTAGATTAGAATACTGATTCTTCTAGAAGTTGTTCGCGTTCCTCTTCTATTGCAATGGAATTATCATGATTTTTAAATAAATCTCTGATTTTTGTTTCTATTTCACTTGCAATTTCTTTGTTTGCCTTGAGGTAACTTTTTACATTTTCTCTTCCTTGGCCAAGACGCGTATTGTTATATGAATAATAAGCACCTGCCTTTTCAAGTACACCAAGTTTTGCTCCTATATCTATTATTTCTCCAAGTTTTGATATGCCTTCATTGTACATTATATCAAATTTTGCCTCTCTAAACGGAGGAGCAACTTTATTTTTTACAACTTTAACTCTCGTTTCATTACCCGTAATATTCTCCTTATCCTTTATCGCACCAACTTTTCTTATATCAAGTCTTATAGAAGTATAGAATTTTAACGCATTTCCACCAGTGGTAGTTTCAGGATTTCCATATACTACTCCTATTTTCATACGAATTTGGTTGATAAATATCAATATACAGTTTGCTTTTGAAACTACAGAAGTTAGTTTCCTGAGTCCATGGCTTAGAAGTCTTGCTTGTAGTCCCATGTGCTGATCGCCCATATCCCCTTCAATTTCAGCTCTTGGAGTTAGTGCTGCAACAGAATCAATAACTATTACATCAACTGCACTAGAACACACTAAATACTCAACAATATGCAACGCCTGCTCTCCAGTGTCTGGTTGTGAAATTACCAAATCATCAGTTTTCACTCCAAGTTTACGAGCATATATAACATCCAGTGCGTGTTCCGCATCGATAAATGCACATAAACCTCCTTTTTTCTGTGCTTCAGCAATTACATGCAAAGCAAGGGTAGTTTTACCAGAACTCTCAGGGCCAAATATCTCAATTATACGTCCTTTTGGCAATCCCCCAACACCCAGAGCTGAATCAAGTGCAATCGACCCTGTAGATATCGTGTCTATTTTTTCTACAGGATTTTGCTTTAGTTTCATTATTGCACCTTTACCGAATGCTTTTTCAATTTGACTTATTGCATTATCTAGTGCTTTTTGCTTATCATTATTTCTTTCTTCTGGATTATGTGCCATGGATCATTTATTAACTTGTATAGTCTCCATGGTAATTGAACGCAACCAATCTGCCAAGGGTTTTTTAATAACGAAGAACGTTAGTTACCTAAAATTAGATAGATAGACTTTGTAGTGCGATACAAAATAACGATAGAATACAATGGTAGTAGTTTCTCTGGCTGGCAAAAGCAACAACACTCTGCTAACTCAATTCAGGAAACCATAGAAAACGCTATATTTAATTTCAGTGGCGAGAGAGTCTCTTTGCATTGTGGTGGCAGAACTGACACAGGGGTTCATGCTTTAGGGCAAGTTGCTCATTTCAATATGGAAAGGCAATTTGAGCTTTACAGAATAAGAAATGGAATAAACTATCACTTAAAAGCGATTCCTATAGTTGTGCTTAGTGCAGAAGCCGTAGATGATGCATTTCATGCGCGATTTTCAGCAAAAAAAAGATATTATGAATATAGAATAATTAATCGCTACGCTCCTGCAGCTCTGGAAATCGGTTATGTGTGGCAAGTATTTAACCCACTTGACGTAAACATCATGCGTGAAGCTGCTAGACACCTGCTTGGAAAACATAATCTTTCAAGCTTTCGCTCAAAAGATTGTCAAGCTACAAATCCGGTCAGAACAATCGATGATATTGATATAGTACAAAACGGAAGTCACATATACATCAAAATATCTGCGATTTCCTTTTTACATAACCAGGTGAGGATTATTGTTGGTACTTTAGTTGAATTTGGAAAAAATAGAACTAATCCACAAGAAATGCTAAACATATTAAGTCAATGTAAAAGAAACGCTGCTGGAATCACTGCACCGCCTCACGGCTTATACTTAGTAAAGATAGATTACTAGCTTAAGTCCTCATTGGCATTACTATATATAGTGCACTTGGATCATCTTCATCAGTGATAATTGTAGCGCTATTACCATCTGATAAGCTAAATTTACACTTGTTTTCTATACAGGATAAAACATCAAGCAAATAACGAGAATTAAATCCTACTTCCATAAGAGCTCCATCGTAATCCACTTCTATAGACTCAGTTGCATCACTACACTCTTGGGAATTTGAATGTAGAGTTAATAAATTCTCTTGCAATGAAAATTTAATTGATTTTATTTTATCGGACACAACAACGGAAACTCGGTCTATAACACTAGCAAGTTTGCTACTCTCAACAATCATTTGTTTATCTTGAGACGTTGGAATAACAGCTTTGTAATCTGGAAAAGTTCCATCTATCAATTTTGATATTAGAATATACTCACCACATGTAAATTTGATTTTTCTATCTGAAAGTTTTATATTTATCTCATTACAATCATCCAATACTTTCAACAGTTCCATGATAGTTTTACGTGGAATGATCACCCCAAATTCTCCGTTGATATCTTCAGGTTTAGGCCTTTTTATACATGATAAACGGTGGCCATCAGTTGCAACGCAGTACAGAAATTGCTCATCTGTATGCAGATATATCCCATTCAAATTATACCTTGTATCATCTAGCGACACAGCAAACTTCGTTTTAGTCAACAAGTCTACCAAATCTGCACTTAGTAGAGTGAAATCGTATTGATGATCACCTTCTTCAAGAACAGGGAAGTTATTTGAAACTACGTTCGGTAAAGAAAAATTTGCATTTCCACAGGATATCAATAATTTTCCTTGATTATTCATTTCGAAATTGACATCCAAATTAGTTGGCAATTTTTTCACTATATCATGTAAAGTATGTGCTGAGATTTTCACTTCTCCTTCTGCTGATACATTTGCAGTAAGTGAGGCAAATATTGAAATGTCAAGATCAGTAGCCTTCAATTTTATGCTACCATATTGTGCTTTGATATTTATACACGCTAAAACATCTATCGCGTTGCGCCTTTCAACCACTCCACTTACCCTGGATAGCGTATTTAAAAGGCTTGCACGACTTACACTAAAACGCATTTGTTCACACACAGAACTTTGTTCTTTGATTCCTATATCTACAATTTTTGACATATTAATTCTCAAAAATATATTTTAAATGATATTCATATTCTATGTAAAGTGATATCCATATTTTTGTCTGAGAGACAAAACAGCCTATCTTATACTTTAGTGATCAATAATTTACTTTGTATGGCATAAGTCATGCATTTTTTGGTACGCTTTTTGAAAGCCAAGCAAGGAATAAGTATCATCAACATTTGCTGTTTTTACTTTTCCATTAACTACCATTGATAATCCCTGCTTCATTTTTAGAATCAAATCTTGGTCCATTTTTGTATCATCTGTCCACGCAAGACTTCCCTGTATTATTGGCAATTGATATTTAATTTTTTTATCGATATTGAGAACTACAGGCTCATTATTATACTGAAAGCCAGAAGTGACGCTCACCTCATCTGCTTTTTTATCAACGTAACTGACCATTACATACGGCTTGCGGTCAGCTGTATAATGTTCACTTTTTTTCTTAGGATGAGATACAATGTAACACACTTTTTCACCATCTTCCAATGCAGTGTACACAAGCCAATCTTTATATTTTTCCTTCAGTTGTACGTTACTAACCGATGCAAGAGTACCTATTGAAAAAAGTATTAGAAATACAAAAAGACTACGCATGTAAACCGAATTTCAAACTCTCTGATTTTATATGTTGTTTTACCTTACTCATCGCTTGCTCAGCCAGCTGTCTTATTCTTTCTCTTGAAACACAATATTTTTTGCTAAGCTCATCCAAAGTCTGAGTATTCTCAGATAAATATCTGCTAATGAAAATGTCTCTTGATCTTTCATTAAGACTTGCCAGCGCATTGCTTAAAATTGTTTCTTTTAATGCCTTTTCTTCATGATTCTGGTAAGCTACTTCTTGACTAACTAAATTACACAGAATCATATCTTGTAACTCCTTTTTAGAGTCATCACCTATTTTTATACAATTATTTAACGACTGATCCTTACAAGCCAGACGATAGCTCATCTGTACAACATCTTCTTCAGATACAGAAAGCTCATTTGATATTGCTTTTATTTCTTCTTTACTCAAAGTTTCTCTGTTTGTGTATTGTAAAATTCTTTTTTTTATTTTACGTAAACTAAAAAACAATCTCCTTTGTGCTTGCGTTGTACCTATTTTTACAAGTGACCAAGATTTTAATATAAAGTCTTTCATTGAAGCTTCAATCCACCATACTGCATAAGTTGAAAAACGAAATCCCAAGTCAGGATTGAACTTTTTCACTGCATGCATTAAACCCATATTTCCTTCCATGACCAGGTCCATCAACAATAGACCGTAATTCTTAAATTTCATTGCAATTTTTACTACCAAATTCAAATGGCTAGTAATCAACCTGTGAGCAGAAGAAATATCCTGGTATTCTTGCCAATTTTTTGCTAATCGCACTTCCTCTTCTTGGGAAAGCATAGGAAATTTTCGCACTTCAGCAATATATTGCATGAGATTAGTGCTACTATTAACACATAAATTTGCTACTGGGGTCAACATAATAACTTAAATTAAAACTCTATACATATAATATATTGATTTTCAGTGAAAAATTCAAGCTTTAATTAAAAAAGCACAATTTTACATCTAATTGAGATCTTAGTAGCAATACACTTCAGTATCAGCTACCTGATTAACATTGCTAGCGTGTAACGATAAAAACTACATTAAATAAATAATGTGTTATTCCAGTGCTAAAACACTGGAATTCACATTTCTTTTTTCTAGATCCCAGTGTCATGCTACTTGAATGACAAGAAAAACCCACTGGGATAATAAGACAAAGATAGACTAGAAATTAAACGCTACTCCAGCTTCTGCACCAACAGTGCTGTAAACAACATTTTTGATACCAGTATCATCCTTAGCTGCCTTATCAAAACTAGCACCATAAGAACCGAAGTAACGAGCTCCAGCAAAGAGTTTGATTTCTGGGGTTACATCATAACTAACACCAGCTTTTGCTTGATAAGCAAAACCAAATCCTTTTTGATCTTTAACTGCATCAGCTTTTGAAGGATTGCTGATATATGCTGCACCAACACCAACACCAACGTATGGAGTGATAGGCATATCTTCAATCGCTATATCGTAATAAACGTTAACCAATCCTGAAAATGCTGTTAAACTGTCTGCAACATTTGTTTCAGAAGTATTTACTACAGCTGTATCTTTAGCCAATTGTGAGTAAAGCCCTTCAACATCAACTCTAATATCATCCATTTTATAACCAAATGCACCACCACCAGCTATAAAAGATCTTGTTAAGGGACTATCCTTTTCTTTATCTTTTGCATTTGTAATACCATCAACTTTTGTATAAAAAGGTAAAATTTCACCGTTGTATTGTAAACGAACGTAGTAGCTAGTTTCTTCATCACTTATTGGACCAATAGGGTCTGATGAAAAAGCAGAGTTTGATAGGCTTAGCAACGTCACTAAAGCAGCTGCCGAAAAAAACTTTTTATAATGCATAATTGCCCTCGTTAAAAAAATTAAAATTCCACTTTAGCAGTCTAAATAATAACTAAAGTTAAGTCAAGTGCTAACTTAATAACACAAAACCTTCTGTATCTTAACTAACTTTTAGGAAAATACAAAGATTTTATTAATTAATAAATAGAGTTACTCTACTTTTTTTACTCTTGATCTTCTGACACCTATTTCACTAATGTCTTTTTATCTTCTGATCTGCATTCATCATTGTGAATTGCTGCATATTCATGCAGTAATATGAATGTACTTCATGGAAGTACTAGTATAAAAGGAAAACACTTAGTTACTGCATTAAGGCAAACTTCAGTAGTAAATTTAAAAAGGAAGTTTAAATCCAGGTGGTAACCCCATCATACCTGCGAGATCAGAGGTTGCATTTGCCATATCTTCTTCTGCTTTTTTAATGGCATCATTAAACGCTGCTGTCACTAAATCTTCTACTATGTCTTTTTCTTCATTTCTCATAAGCTCTAAGTCTATGTTTACCTTTTTAGCTTTATAGCCACCTATTTTTATAACTTCCACTAATACAGAAACTTTGCCACCACCAGAAATACCTTGAAACTCTTTTCCAATATATTTTTCTTGGGCTTCCGCAAGCTTTTTTTGCATTTCTTGCGCTTGCTTCATTATTTGACTGAAATCCACAACCTACTCCTTATTTTCTATATTAACTACCTTTGCACCTTTAAACGTATTTAATATATCCTTAACTACAGGTGCATAATTTAAATTACTCACTTCCCTATTCATATAACTCGTATCAACTATAATAACCCACTCCTGATTAGTAGCTTGATTTAAGTAACTTTTCAAGTCATTACAAAAATTACTGTTCAAGTTAGATACAGCTTTTAATTTTAAATACCCAAATTTACAATCTATTAATTTTAGATTACTACACAGTTGTTTGTAAAGATAAATTTGGTTACTCCGCCTTAATAGTTGCAAAATCTTATCAAAATCGTAATTTTGTTGTTTATTTTTCACATGGATCCCAGTGTCACGCACTGGGATGACAGAGTGGGGTTTTTCCACATATTTTTTTGGATCCGAGTAGTCAGTTACTTGGATGACAGAGGGGGAAGGTGCAACAGGTCTGCCCTGTCTATTTCCTTGCTCTACATTCTGTGAAAGAATTTTTTTGATCACCTGTTCCGGAGAAGGCAAATCAGAAAGATAACAAAGGCTAATTAACATCATTTCAGCAGCAACCTCATTGCATGTTGAAATTTTTATATCTTGAATACCCTTAAGCAGCACCTTCCACAATCTCGAAAAAAATATTAAAGACTTTTTTGCACTCAAATCTTTTACTCTGCTCTTCTCATATTCTGTATCAATCTCTTTTGTAATTAAAAAACGGCATATTAACTGGATTGTTTGCAGCAGATCTTCAAAAATATTGAGCGGATTTGCTGTTTTTACCACATTGTCGAATACTAACAAAGCCTTCTGTAAATCACTATCTAATACTGCTTCCAGTAGATCAAATATAACGTTTCTATCTACTAGACCAAGTATGTCTGTAACACTTTGAGTGGATATTGTACCATCTTTGCTATATAGCAATGCTTGATTCATCAAAAATAAAGCGTTACGCATTGAATTGCTACAGTGGTGAGCAATTAATTCCGATGCTTCTTTTTCAATAAAATAATTTTCTTTTTGTGCAATATCATTTAAACGCTCCATTATCTTAGCTGAAGGAATGTTATGTAAGTCAAACCTTTGACAACGTGCAATAACAGTTATTGGTATCTTTTTTATTTCTGTAGTTGCTAGAATAAACTTTACGCTAGATGGTGGTTCTTCTAGAGTTTTAAGTAATGCATTAAATGCATTACTGGATAACATGTGTACTTCATCTATAATGTAAACTTTAAATTTAGAACTTATTGGTAAATAGCAAATATCTCCCAAGATCGCTCTAACATCCTCAACACTAGTGTGACTTGCCGCATCGATTTCAACTACATCTGGATGGCTTGAATTTTTTATTGCCAGACAACTTGTACATGATCCACAAGGTTCAAAAGTTGGCCCCAATGAGCAATTCAAACATAAAGCTATTATTCTTGCAGTGGTGGTTTTACCAATTCCACTGCTACCAGAAAGCAGTATAGATTGTGGAATTTTGTTGAGAGTAAAAGCATTTTCTAGTATACGCACCAATATATCTTGACCTACTAAATCTTTAAAGCTACTAGGACGATATTTTAATGCTATGTTCATAGCCTAGAATAAAACAAATAGTACAAATAGGTATGCAACCCAAAAAGATTCTGATATGGTTGCTTCATTTCTGACCTGACCAAGTTACAGAATTTTTGCCTGCATACCTTATCAAAGGTTATACTTTTTTTTTTTTTTAGCAAGGTATATTCTATATTAGTCTTATAATTTATATGTTAGACCTTTTGCAACATTACTTTGGAGTAAACAGCCGTTACCTAAAATACTCTTCTTCTGTCATCCCAGTGTCCAGACACTGGGATGGCTTTGTTGCACCACTCAAGGAAAGAACAGGCAGTTACTGATGGAATTTGTTATAAAATAGATATTTAGCCGACAAAGGAAAAATATGCCAATAAGAATGAAAGTCAGTAACTGCAATGAATATAACAAATTTCTTCAAGAAAGGGGAAATGTTTTTCATTATATCAACGATGCCATTGAAAATTGGTACGAAAATAGTCCAAAAGTAGCAGGTGGCAACAATGTCTACAGCGACAAAGTAGTGATTCTAATTCACATAATAACCTATCTATTCAGGATTGGTCTTAGGCAAACAGTGGGATTTATAGAGAAATATCTTGAGCAAATAGGGAAAATTTTGCAAATTATCAGCTATTCGCAGGCTTCAAGAAGGTTTAAAAAGCTTAATATCAAAATCAACGACTGCAGAGTTGATAAGAACGATATGGAAGATATTGAAATTGCTATAGATAGTACAGGTATCAGCATCTACAATAATATTCCAGGCCATAGTAAGGCAAATGGTACAGATAGAAAGTATCGCCGCTATGAGCAAACAAGAAAGCTACATGTAATGCTAGAGATAGGTAGTAAAAAAGTTATAGCTGCAAAATACAGTAGTGGAGTTTATTCCGACCACTATGGAGCCTGTGATCTTATTGAAAGAGTGGATACCAAGTATAACATAAGCACGATATATGCAGATAGGGCATATAATCGAAAGAAGTTATACAAACTGTGCGATGAGCTTGACATAAAGACAAGGATTCCTCCGCAAAATAATGCAGTAGAGCATCCAAAGTTGGATTATATGAATGAGAGAAATTCTACAATCAAGCTCATAAAGTCATATGATGAAGATGGTATGAAGAGGTGGAAAAAAGAGATAAATTATTGGAAGAGATCTTATATAGAAAGTTTTTTCTCGCGACTGAAGCAAATATTTGGATTTAGTTTTAGGAATAAATCTGAGATTAATCGTGAGAAGGAACTGCTACTCAAGTGTTATTTGCTTAACAAATTTACTGAAATAGGCATGGCTAAGTTTGATATAGCTTCATGAATTTATTATACATTACCCACTATCCGAAGAGCTGTGCAACAAAGCCCACTGGGATCCAGAAAACTTAATTTTAAATGAATACATTAGGCTGTTGTATAATAAGAACTGGATTCCAGTGTCAATCACTGAAATGACACCCTTCCGGTGGGGATTGCTCTCAAACTACAATGTTCGTACAGTTGTACTGGGATTCAAGTATAAAAATATTTGGAAATTATACAATGGACAATGGATTCTAGGAATATATGTTAAAAGTAATGTCCATAATGAAATAAGCTGGATTCCAATGTCACGTACTGGAATGACAACATATAGGTATTGGAATAACAAAAGAGGAATATTATGATTTTATATCATTTTCCTCTTTGTCCATTTTCACGAAAAGTTAGAGCTCTTCTCAAGGAAAAAAAGCTGAGTTGTGATTTGGTATATGAAAATCCATGGGAAAAGCGGAATGAATTCATGGAGATCAATCCAATCGGACAAGTACCAGTATTAATAGATAATAACTTTGTAATAGCGGATAGTAATGCCATTTGTGAATATATAGAAGAGATTTACAATAGTAACGTCAAATTACTTGGTTCATCAACTATTATTAAGTCTAAAATACGCGCTTTAATCAATTGGTTCGATAGCAAATTTTACAATGAAGTTACTAAGTATATTATGAATGAAAAAGTAATTACTAACCGCAGCCCTGACTCTAGATTTCTTCATGCAGCTCAGCATAACCTGCCTTACCATATGGAATACATCGAACACTTAATTAACAAGAACGTTTGGCTTGCAACCGATAAGTTCACTTTAGCCGATATTACTTTAGCATCACATATTTCTATAATAGACTACGTAAATAGTTTTCCCTGGGAAAAAAGTAAGATTTTAAAAGAATGGTACTCCATTGTTAAATCAAGGCCTTGTTTTCGCGAAATATTATTAGAGAGAGTTTTTGGCTTAACTCCCCCTAGACATTACGCTGACCTTGATTTTTAACTTGCGTTAGTTTTAAAGCTACAGTCATTCCTTCGTCAGTAGGAATCAATATGGAGAAATATTTTTTTTCATCTGACAATCTATCGTTAAACTCTCTCATAGCATGCCATGACTTTTCTGATACTTCTTTTGGAGGAGATTCTAAAAATACTGTATCAAATAATAGAGTGTTATCTGCAACGATTAGCCCATCTTGTTTAATGTATGACTCTGCCCAATCTAAATACTTAGGATAACTACTTTTGTCAGCATCGATGAATATCATGTCAAATGGTGCCTTTGCTGATAATTCATTAATTTTTTCCAGTGCATCACCTTCTATTAGAGTAATTTTATCACTTAGATTAAAAGCACTAAAATTTTTTTTTGCTATTCTTGAGTGTTGAGGATTATTTTCTATTGTATATATATGACCATCTTTCGGTAAAGCTTTTACCATACAAATTGACGAATAACCATATAAAGTGCCAATTTCAACTATGCTTTTAACTTTATGGATTTTGATAAATAAATTTAATAATTTTCCTTCTTCAGGAGTGATTTGAATACGTTGTTTCTTATCAAGAGTACAATGTTCTTCTATTTTTTTATACTCTTTTGCAAATAAGCTTCTTATGTACAACGATTTTCTGCTAAAGTTATGACGCATTAAGTTTTATAATATAAACTAAGGAGGTTTAATCTATATAAGATTTATAGATATAACAATAGAGTTAAGAATAATAAAAATTTTTATTTTAAGTTGTTATTTTATAAAGTAAAATTTTAAGTGACAAAGATTATTATATATTTTACTATGGTTAACTAGTATAATAACCAATTGTTATACTAGAATTAAGGGATCGTTTATTTTACATCTCTCTTAAAATGTAATTTTTATAATCAATTAGAGGGGGTTATATGTCTTATAACATTGCTAACGAAGTTGAAACGTTAAGCAAGAAATCTAATAATAATGAAGGAGTGAAATTACTGCACAATCCAGCTTATCGCGAGAAGTACAAAGAACGCTTTAACGAAGCTCAGAAAAAAGTTATGGATATGGTCCAATTTTATGATGGAACGATAGTATTAATAGAGAATAAAATTGCTATGTATTATTATGCTTGGCACAGTAAAAAAAGAGAGTTTGAGCGTAAAAAGCAACAAACAGTATCAAAAAATAATGATTCAGCATAGGGTTTTTATATGGTAAGCTACAGTGTTATTACTTCACTATAGCTTTTCCATATAACTCATCTATTACATTAGTGAAGTATTCCAGCTCTCTATACCCTTCATGTTTGATTTTACCATTCTCTACATATGATTTGTCATCGTTAATCTTGATGATGAATACAGGAGTAGCTGTGATATCAAGTTTATTAATTGCAAGTGATTTATCATTTATAATTTTGTCCATCATCTTTTTATCATTAATGCATTGGTTAAATACATCTTGCTTCAAATTGCTTAGTGCAGCAATTTTTTGTAGTATAGTTAAATCACTAAAATTAGAGTAGTTCCACGAGTCTATTGCATTAAACACAGCTTTGTTAAAATTAAAATAGTCTTCTTCTTTTTCATAGCAATAACTTAGCATTGCAGCTTTTAATCCTCTGTAATCTAGAGGAAAATGACGGAATATGTATAACATCTTACCTGTATCTATGTACTTTTCTTTGATTTTAGGAAAAACTTTCTTATGAAAAAGAGAACAGTGATAACAAGTGAGCGAAGCATATTCTATCATTAAAATTGGTGCTTTTGGATCACCTAATAATTTATCATCAGGCAGTAGTGACAGTAGTTCTTTTGATGTTATTTCATCAGTTTTTTGAGTGTTGGGTAAGTTTTGTTCAATAGCTGCATAAGAACTAACACTTATAAAAATAAGTAAGAACAATAATCTAAAAATCATTACAATGGAAATACTTAACTTATTAAAGAATTTATGCATTTATATAAATGATGTCAAGATAACTTTTTCTCGGCAACACTTTCTACTCTGTCTTTAAATGCAGCAATTATTTTACTTTGTGTGTATTTATAAACTGAGTTTAATAAGGCGGAAAACAAATTGGATTTAAATTCAAACTTTATATAGAACTCTACCATAGTTTTACTTTCATCTATAGGAGTGAATTTCCATTCGTTGTATAAATGTTTAAATATTCCATTTGACGACACAGCTTTTATCCAACTTTTATTTGCTCCATTTGGAGAAAGAAAGGTCACTTCTGATGTGTAACTTCCTTTAATGCCATGAAAAGCTGCAAGGAGGTCCACAATCATTTGGCTATCAGTTTTTTCTTTTATATAAACAGCTTTGCACCAAGGAACAAAATCAGGATACTTCTCAACGTCAATTACAACTTGAAATATCTCATGAGATGAACAGAAAAAAACACCTTGTTCTTTATATTGGTGTAACATAAACCTAAATAATGGAAAAGGGATCCATATCTACCGTCAGTCTTAGTAGATTCCTGAGACCTAAAGTTAAGGTGGGCATCACGTACTAATTTCAATGAAATTCACAGAGGCAATTCCCTTGATCAGAAATTATCGCTCGGGAAATTTAACTTAACTCATAACGCATAGCACAGACCCCTAAATTAATTATAGATTATTTATATAGAGTATGTCTATAGATATATTAAAACTAGCGATCATTATTTTGCCTTTGTTAAATTTTGCATTTTAAGTATCATAGCTAATAAATATATCTTATGAATCTTATTAAGTTCTTAACCATTTTTATTGTAATCTCCTCAAGTGCTTACGCGAATTGTATAGGGCACAAAACTTTTGTGCTTGCCATGAAGCAGCAAGTAGACAACACGTCTATGAAAGGGAATAGAAAAAATCTAGAACATGTACAAGAAGAACTTCTGAAAATTATTCAGAATAATGTTGACCTCAAAGGAATATCTCGATTTGTCATAGGGAAATATTGGAATTTATCTACTCAGAAAGAAAAAGAAGAGTTTCTAAAAGAATATGAAGTATATCTCGCGCGCTTGTGCGCTAAAATTTTGTATAAATACATAAATAATAGTGAAATGATCATAATGAGTACAAAAGCAGTTGACGATGAAACTTGTCTGATAGGAACAAGATTTTCTTATGGTGATGAGGAATTTACAAACATTGACTTTAAAGTGACTAAAAATGACAATTCTTTCTTAATAAACGATGTTGTAATGAGTGGGATAAGTATTGCTATTAATCAACGTTCTCAATTTAGTGAAAAAATCGACACGCACGGCATGGCAAGTGTAATAGATGAATTAAAACGTAACAATAATTTATGATATACATGCCTCATTGGCCTAAGCCGATTGGCAGTAGGCCAAAGGATTTTTCTCTTGATCGCATAAAAAGTTTTCTAAATAAACTGGGTAATCCCGAGAAAAAAATACCGCCAATAATTCACATAGCTGGCACTAATGGCAAAGGATCAACACTATCCTTTATAAGATATATAATGCAAGCAGCAGGGTATAAAGTTCATACGTACACTTCTCCACATTTAGTGAATTTTAATGAGAGAATAGTTGTTGCAGGCAATGATATCGATGATAGTGAATTACATAACTCACTGGAAGAATGCCGTATAGCAGTCGCAGAACAACCCATCACTCTATTTGAAGCCGCAACGACTGCAGCCTTCTTAGCTTTTTCTCGTCATAAAGCTGATATTACTTTAGTTGAAGTGGGTCTGGGTGGAAGGCTTGATGCAACAAATGTTATAGATAATCCGATTCTAACGATCATCACTTCCATTGCACTTGACCATACAGAACATCTTGGTCCTACCGTAGAAACCATAGCAGGTGAAAAGGCTGGAATAATGAAACCTAATGTTCCTTGCGTAATAGCACCACAAGAAAAATCTATAATGAACACGCTAGAACAACACGCAATAAACAAAAAATCTCCCTTATATAGAGGAGGATTTGAGTGGAATTGCGAAAAACAGAATAACAGGATGGTCTTTCAATCGACTATTCAATCAATAGAATTTTCTTTGCCATCTTTAAAAGGAGATCATCAAATAATCAATGCAGGAAACGCAATTGCAGCATGTAGCATTTTAAGTGGAAAATATGGCTTTGATATTGGAGAAGAGGACATTGCTTCAGGTTTACAGGGCACTTATTGGCCTGCGCGGCTAGAGTCTATAAAAAAAGGTAATTTAATTTCTTTATTACCAAAAGATTGGCAATTATTTCTAGATGGCGCACACAACAATGATGGTGCCAGAGTGTTAGCTAAGTGGATAAAAGACAATTTTGCTGAAGGTATCTATATGATCTTTGGTGTTACTCGTAACAGAAACGTCGCAGAGTTCTTAGAGCACTTAAAGCCATACATCAAACTACTATGCGCCGTTTGTGTTAAATCTGAACCTAAAGCAACAAGTACAGATTTAATTAGAGAAGGAGCTCATAATATAGGAATCAATGCTATCGAATGTGAATCAATCAGAGATGCTATATCAAATCACATACTAAAAGCTTCTATACAAAACGTCAAAACCATACTAATCTGTGGCTCGCTATTTTTAGCCAGAGATTTGAGTATGGAGAATAGCTATCAATTAATCCAAGAACAATAAATGCACTACACAACTTGCTCTCTTCCATGAGCGTGAACACTATCGGGATTTACAATGCTGCTTGGCTTTTCGGTTAATGCTCCTATAGGTACATTTTGTTCATCACCTCTTCCTTCAGTTTTTACAAGATTTACAACTTTTCTCTCGTAGATCTCACTTGCTAATTGTAATAATAAAGTACAACCTAGTACTATAGCAAATCCAATGAGTACTTTACTGTCTACGCAACTAGATTGGTACTGCAACACCAAACCTGCTATTAATAAAATAGGAGGAAGATAATTTGAAATTTGGGAAGTAAGAATTAGATATTTAAATGCTTTACTTTTGAACATTTCATCTATATAAATAGTACCTTCAAAAATAAACGTTAGTGCGGTTGTGTGTCCCACGCTGGCTCTCTAAAATTACTTTAGCTACAAATATTAAGAAATTTACTAAGTAAAAAAAGACAAAAGAACCCCCGTATAGCGAGTTTTAATAATTTAAATTGATAATGTACTAACAAGCGCGATTTGGCTGAATGTAGAAAAAATAAAAAAGACATGCAGCCGCTATAATTTTTATGTAATTTGCCAATAAATATTTGAGTTTTTTACTGAATTTTGCTGTTAAATCCGCGGAGATTAAAAACAAGGGTAAATACTCTTGCTATCATAGTAAGGGAGATGGCGTAATTTGTCAAGTTAAATAAGCTAAGTTATTAACATGTAATAATTAGGCAGCTATTGCAGATTGAATGTTCAAATGATCACTAACTTTGAGGTTTTGGTTTCATCTATTTGCGGCTGACTAATCATAGTTCGAATGAAATTGGTTGCCATAAAGGTACAACCTAGAATAAAAAAAGCAACGGAAATAAAGGGGATAATAGGAAATTCAAGAGGTAATATAGATGTAATTCCTCCTATTAAAAATGAAACGTTAGATGCAATGTCGAGGCAGATCTTCATTAATTTCTCTTGCCGAGAGGTATCGAGTTGCTTATTAAGGCCACACTGCCTAAAATGATCAGTTAATGACCATATATTTAAAGCAAGCGAAAGTGCACTTAGTATAGTGCTGACAATAGTAAAATACAAGCTTAAGGAAGAAATATTTAGGGCTAATGCTGCTATGTACCCACTCAAAGAAGCAATAGATAGTGCAGTAACCAAGCGTTTTGAATAAGTTCGTATTTTTTTCCTGTAAATAAGCCTCTCTTTCTCATAACTCATAAACTTAGCAGTAAATGCATATTATATCATAACATTAATTGATTTGAAAATCAATACAGAGTGCCCGGGAGAAGACTTGAACTTCCACAACTTGAAAAGTTACTAGCACCTGAAGCTAGCGCGTCTACCAATTCCGCCACCCGGGCTTTTTGTGATTTACTATGTTAAAATAAAATAATATACTCAAGTAGTTTTTAGCTCAAAGGTAATGCCAAATCTAGATCAAATATTTTTTGCTCAGAACAATGTTAATATTAATAATGTATATAAAATAGTCAACAACGCTTTGAGCAATAGTGATGGTGGTGAGCTATTTTTAGAGTTTTGCCAATCAGAATCCCTGATTTTTGATGATAATATATTAAAACATATGGATTTAAATATCAGAAGAGGATTTGGTCTCAGGTCTTTTTGTGAAGATAGTACGTCTTTTGTTTGCTCTTCTGAGATTAGCGAAAAAGAAATTAGTAAAGCTGCTTCTATGGTAAAAAGTTCAGCATCTTTAAGCAAAACAAATTCAGTAAACTTAAATGAGGAGGCAAAAAGCCTGTATTCAAAGATTAATCCCATAAATGAAATGGATCTGAGCTCAAAAATTAAACTACTCAATGAGATTAATGAGTATGTAAGGTCGAAGAATAACTGCGTGAAGCAGGTAAAAATAACTCTAAATGGAGAATGGCAAGTTGTACAAATAATAAAAGATGATCACAGGTTAAGCGATATCAGGCCTTTGGTACGTTTTAATGTACTAGTCATCGTAGAGAAAAATGGCCGAGCAGAGAGAGGTTCTGCAGGGCACGGTGGAAGAGACTCTTATAGTAAATTTGTTTCTGAGAAGAAGTGGAAAAAAGTTGCAAACCAAGCGTTAGAACAAGCGCTAGTAAATCTTGAGGCAATTCCAGCTCCGGCTGGAGAGATGACAGTTGTTTTAGGTTCAGGTTGGCCAGGAATATTATTGCATGAAGCTGTAGGTCATGGACTTGAAGGTGATTTTAACCGTAAAGGAATCTCGGCATTTTCAAATTCTATGGGTAAACAAGTGGCAGCCAGTAACATTACTGTAATTGATGATGGAACTCTACCTAATTTGCGTGGTTCTATTAGCATAGACGATGAAGGTACTTTACCTGGCTATAATGTGCTTATAGAAGATGGAATTCTAAAAGGATATATGCAAGATCATATGAACGCTAAACTTATGGGTGTAAATCCAACTGGTAATGGTAGAAGAGAAAGTTACAAAGAAGTTACTATGCCACGCATGACAAACACCTATATGTTGCCAGGAAAACATCCACCAGAAGAAATAATATCTAGTGTAAAGAAAGGTCTATATGCAGTAAATTTTGGTGGTGGGCAGGTTGATATAACATCAGGAAAATTTGTTTTCTCGTCTTCGGAAGCTTACCTAATAAAAAATGGTAAAATTACACAACCAGTCAAAGGAGCAACGATAATTGGTGATGGGCCAACAGTGCTAAAAAAAGTATCAATGATTGGTAATGATCTAAAGTTAGATCCTGGTGTTGGTACGTGCTCAAAAGACGGGCAAAATGTGCCTGTTGGAGTTGGTCAGCCAACACTCAAGGTCGATGCAATAACTGTTGGTGGAACTGAATATGTAGATAAGGGCTAAGCGAACTCAGCTCATGCTGTACAATTGTACAAATATTGTAACCATTATTCAAGTAGCTCATATAGATGCAAAAACTACTTAACAAATCTCTCTGCCTTCCTTGCCATAACGTGTATAACAATCTCACAAAAAATAATATCATAGAATTCAATAGGTGGTCTTTAAAAAATCCTTAAGGAAAGTAAAATCTGTTTAAATAGGCCGATATAGATGGTTTTACGATATAATAAAATTATTATAAACAAGAACTTATAAACTCTAGCAAATGAATTTGTGAGTTTAGTGGTGTTAGGAATACCTGGCTCTTTTATGTGGATTGACATTCTCAATAACCTGCTCTAGAGATAGATTATATAATTTTGACAAGGTTCTTGGCATGTGATATTTTTCTCGAATATAGGTAATGGCATAAATGACTTTATATCTATATCCAGCTCTAGGGGAAGATCTTCAATGTTTACGTCCATCCCTGACAAAGGATATTCTATGTCCATGTGCAGCTTTGGGGGATAGTTCTACTTTGAAGATTTCTTTCACTTTTACTATTGCGACTCCCAATTCCACTGAAATCACTCTTTCCCTTAATTCATATTGATATGGTGACTCCATTTATTCCCTCACTTTCAGCTTTTTCTTGCTTTACCATATCTCTTCCCCTCTTGTCTCTATCTTTATGTATTAAGCTATATAACTCAAAATCTTGATAAAATGCAGAAAAGTTTTTTTAATTTCAGCTCCATCCTCGAAGAGTTAGAAAATAACTTTAAGCAAGTTAGTCAGAATTTTTCTGACGCAAAGGAACAAGTTTTAAATTTAGCTGTCAACTCTGAAAATTTGGCAGGCAAGTTTCTTAATTATCACCCGAATATGTGCATAGTATAAAATTAGCTTGATAGACTTCAAGAGCTTTGCCTATGAAGTCAGTGTGCTTCTTGAAATGCAATATACTTTTATTACTTTAATTATGAAAATCCGTTAAGCCTTCTTGCCAATTACTACAATATTTTCACTTGGAAAAAAGTAGTCAGGTATAGCCATGTTCTTTGGTGCAGGACCGCCAATTACTCGGCCTGATGTGTCATAATATGAACCGTGACAAGGGCAGAACCAACCGTTGCCGTCTTTTGTAGCGTGATCAACTGGTACACATCCAAGATGGGTGCATATTCCAATCATAATTAACCATTCATCTTTTCCTTTATATACTCTTTTTTCATCTGATTCAGGATCTCTCAAATTTTCTGCATTTATGGCTCTTGCAGCCTCAATCTCTTGTTTTGTGCGCTTGCGGATAAATACTGGCTTACCTTGCCATTTTACCTTTTTTCCTTGTCCTTCTTGAATATCAGATAGATTAACCTCAACCGTAGACATCGCTAAAACCTCAGCAGAAGGATTCATAGACTTAACCAATGGCCAAAGACCGCTTGCAGCTCCTATACCTGCCATGGCACACGTAGTTAATGTGATAAAATCTCTTCTACTCTTATTTTTGGCAAAATCTTTAACAAGAGATGTTTTTTTATTCTTCTCATTCGTCAATGATTTTTTATTTTTAGTTAACTTCTTATCCATCAATCTCTACTTGAACATAGACATATATTTTAATTTAAATATTATAGATTAATCAATAGAAATTTGCACTATTTGTTTAACCTTTGCTATACAGTTAAGAAGAAGCAGAGTTGTCAATTTCGGAAATACTATCTTCAGTGGAATCGGGATCCTCAATTTTCGCTACTGACACCACCTTTTCTCTACTCTCTGTTTTAAACAGAGTGACTCCTTGAGTGCTACGTCCTGCAATTCTGATATCATTTACTGAAATACGAATTAACTTTCCTTTATCTGTAATAAGCATGATATTATCACCCTGTTCAACTGGAAAGCTAGCAACAACATTACCGTTTCTGTCGGTAGTAAGGATATTTGTAATACCAACACCACCTCTATTTGTTACCCTATACTCGTACGCAGAAGTTCTTTTACCAAAGCCATTTTCAGTAATAGTTAATATGAACTCCTCATTCATTGCAAGTTTTAAGAACAGTTTGTTATCTATTCCTAAATCATTCAAAGTCTTTTCCAATTTAGAATCAATGAAGTTATTAATTGCAGTCCCCAGTCTTTTTGCAAGTGGAACTTTTAAGTAAAGTTCTTTTGTTTCTGTTGCTACACCTATCCCATTTAATATGGTCATAGATATCACGCTGTCATTCTTTGCAAGTTTGATACCTCTTACGCCATCTGAATTGCGACTTTTAAATTGACGCACATCACTTACAACAAATCTGATGCTTTTTCCAAGTGTTGTTGAAAGTAGAACATGATCAATTTCGCTACATACTTTAACTGATATTAACCTATCCCCTTCGTCGAGCTTTATTGCTATTTTTCCATTGCTTGGAATATAGTGAAAATCTGCTAAGGAGTTACGCCTTATGTTCCCATGAGCAGTAACAAAAACTATATTTTGATTTTCGTCATTCTCACTTGGAAGCGGCATGATGTTAGTTATAGTTTCACCATCGCTAAGCGGGAATATATTAACAAGCGCTCTTCCACGTGCAGTTGGCTCTGCAAGAGGCAGTTTATAAACCTTTAATCTGTAAACTCGACCAGTATTAGAAAAGAATAAAAGGCTAGTATGAGTATTTCCAACAAATAATTTTGTGATTACGTCCTCCTCTTTTAACCCCTGTCCTAGCTTTCCTTTTCCACCACGATGCTGGGTTCTATAGTGAGAGAGCTTCACACGTTTGATGTAACCATTCATAGTTACGGTCACTACCATATCTTCTTGTGGAATTAGATCTTCAGCTTCAATGTCCGTATCTGATTCCTCTATTGAAGTTTTTCGCGGCACAGCAAATCTGTTCTTTATTTCTTGTAGATTGTTTTTTATTTCTTTCATCAACTTCTCTCCTGAGCCAAGAAAAGCGATATATTCTTTTATCAGGTTGATCATTGAACTTAGCTCAGCTTCTAATTTGTCTTTTTCAAGGCCTGTTAAACGTTGCAATTTCATGTCAAGAATAGCTTTCGTTTGCAGCTCAGTTAATCTATACACTCCGTCTTTCAAAAAGCTCATGCTGTCTGAGATTAATCCAATAATTGTGTTTATCTCAGCTGAAGTTTTCCATTCTTTATTTAAAAGTTCTCTACTTGCTTCCGCAGGATCTTTTGCACCACGGATGATTTTTATCACTTCACCTATGCTCAAGACCGCAATGTAGAGCCCTATATATATATGAGCTTTTTCCCTCGTTTTTCTTAGACGAAATTCTGTTCTCCTGATTAATACTTCTTTTCTAAAATCAACAAAAGCAGCTATGATTTCTTTTAATGACATCAAAGCAGGCCTGTTATTGTTGAGGACTAGAGTGTTAACACTAAAACTACTTCTTAGTGGAGTTAGTCCTAATATTTGATTAAGTATAAAACTTGCTTCAGCATTTCTTCTGAGGTCAATTACTACCCTAATACCAGACTTATCAGACTCATCCCTAATTTCTGTTATGCCATCAATTCTTTTTTCTTTTACAAGCTCACCTATCTTCTCAATTAATTTTACTTTATTTACCTGGTAAGGTATTTCATTAATCACTATTGCTTGCCTATCTTGTGGCAGGTCTTCTATGTGAGTCTTGCCTTGCACAACAATTGAGCCACGACCAGTTGCAAATGCTGATCTTATTCCAGACCTTCCAAGAATCATTCCCCCAGTTGGGAAATCCGGCCCTGGCATCACTTCAAGTAACTCATCCAAAGTAACTTCAGGATTATCTATATATAACATACAAGCATCTATTATTTCTCCAAGGTTGTGAGAAGGAATATTGGTTGCCATACCAACTGCAACACCGCTTGCACCATTTACCAATAGATTCGGAAATTCTGCAGGCAGTACAACAGGCTCTGTTTCATTTCCATCATAGTTTGGCCTAAAATCAACTGTATCTTCGTCAATATCATTTAGTAAAAAATGCGACACTCTGTGGAGCCTTGCTTCTGTATATCGCATTGAAGCTGGCGGATCTCCATCTATCGAACCAAAGTTACCTTGCCCATCAATCAGTGGTAAAAGAAGAGAAAAATCTTGAGCCATCCTGACCAAGGAGTCATAGATAGCCATGTCACCATGTGGGTGATATTTTCCCATTACATCCCCGACTATACGAGCTGCTTTTTTATACGGTTTACCGGCATCGAACCCAGCCCTCGACATTGCGTATAATATGCGCCTATGAACAGGTTTAAATCCATCTCGCACATCAGGTATAGCTCGACTTATGATCACACTCATTGCGTAGGAGAGATAAGAATCCTCTAGCTCTTTCACTATTGAAACTGGTACTATGTTGTCTTGCATTTTCTATACTTTGATTGAAATAATTGTAATATTAATATTCAACTAGGCTAATGGGCAATGACAGACTTGAACTGCCGACCTCCTCGGTGTAAACGAGATGCTCTACCAGCTGAGCTAATTGCCCCTCTAGATATAATTCTATAGTTCAATGTTGTTGTTGTAAACAAAAATAGCGATACAAGCAACTCTTATGGAATCGCTGAGTGCGCACTATGGAGTTGTATAAATTTTAGCCTTGCTGCTACCTTGTATAAAGGTATTCTTTCACTTGCATTTTTTGACATGTTCAACAACTTTGAATAACATGCTGTGGCATTTTTAAAATCTGAGAGCTTATCTAGAATAACAGCTAAATTATAGGTATAAAAAATATTGTTTTGATCTAAAGAAATTGCTGCTTTCATATATTCTTTAGCTTTTATGTAATCCCCTTTTTTCATATAGATCAAACCTAAATTTGCTGATAAAGGGGCGCTATTTCTGAGTGTATCATACAATTTCAACATTTCACTCAATGCTAAATTAGGATCATATTGTGAAATTATCGTCAGAAAATTCTTTAATACATAAGGGTTGCTAGGATATTCTTTTAACAGTCTTGTGTAAATCTCTACAGCTTTTTTAAATTCTTTGTTAGCGTAATAGATATTCCCTAGTCCAATTAAAGCACTTTCATGATAAGGAAATTTTGCGATAATCTGATTGAGGAGAGAAGTAGCTGTTTCACTATCTCCTAACTCAAAGGAATCTTTTGCTTTTTTTAAAATAGAGTATATGTCAAAATTCTTGCCAGAATTCTGCGAAATTTTGATATTAAATTTGTCACTTTTTCTCTCGATAACATCAAGATCTTTATATTTTTTATCAGCTTTTATATGCTTGACAACACTATCAAAGACCTTCTGTATCTCCAAATTTTCACTAGCATAAGTAACAGAAGACCTCCATAAAATCACAACGCAAATTAACATGCAGACAAACATAGATCCTAGTGTTGTGGCATTGGCTGCAGCGCGTAACCAGTAAATCTTATTTCTTTGAACTATACGCAACACATTACAAATTCATAAATGCTAAATTACTTATCTAATATAATAATAAAGATATTATTAATTGGCAGATACTATTTAGAATGAGTTAAAAGAGCACTTCTACACATTCCATATGGTTGCCAATTACACTCCTCACATGCGTAGTCAAATTTCTCTAAAGACATTTTCTTTCTAATTCTTTTTACTGCTTTACTCCAGGTCAAAATCTCGCCAATTTTTATTCCTAAAATTTCCATATGCCTTCTATCTAGCTCTAAAACTTTAGCTTGTGTGGTACATTTACCTTGTTTAGTCTGGTTTGGGCAAACACTACAAATAGTGTCAAGATTATCAACTACTTCGATTTTAGTATTAGGATCACTAATTACTTTACTTGCTATCTTTTTGTAATTTTCTACAAAGCTCTGAGAATATCCATACCCTTGAAATGCAAGAGTGCACATAAAATGATGAGGACGAAACCTTATCACTTTTTCAAATACTGCAAAGCTGCTACAAGTAGAAAAATTTTTACCAAACCAGGAAGGATGAATGGTAAAACACCTACCATTATTGCTTGTTTCAGACCCACGTAAATAGTAAGCCAACTAATACCACAAATAAAGATTACGACTGTACCCGCCAGACAACTTAAAGAATTACACATAAATGATTTATATTTAGAGTTCAGTAATTCATTTACTTTGTTCATTACCATAACAGCAGCTAAACAGCCAATTAAATATCCACCTGTTGGTCCAAGAAAAATGTGATAACCACTAGAAAAATTCGCAAAAACAGGAAATCCTGCTGCACCAAGTGATAGATATGTAAGCACAGAATAGAATGCTGTTCTGCGGTTAAATTTAAGCCCAACAAGCATTAATCCTAAAGTTTGCAATGTGATAGGCACAGGCTGCAATGGTATGCTTATTTGAGCCATCAAGAATAAAAGTAAAACACAAGACAATATTTCAGCCAGTGTTGACCTACTGCTTGATTGTGTTATAAACATATCTTCCCAATAAAAATAACTTACTAAATGTAATATATGTGTATAAGAGGTTTTGCAATTTAAATTTTGCTTATATTGCGCTACAATGAATTATTTATGCACTATTTAAAAATGATGAGTAAACAAGATCTATTATCGTTGATGAAAGAAAGACACAGCGGACGTTCATACGATCCTACAAGAGCAATATTTCAGAAAGAAATGGATATTTTAATAGAAGCTGTAAGGCTAACACCCTCGTGTTTTGGTGATGAACCTTGGCGATATGTGATATGCAACAAACAGAACAATCAAAGCGCATGGAAAAAATTGCTCGGTTGCCTTGATGAATCTAATCAAAAGTGGGCAAAAGATGCACAAATACTAATTATATCTCTAAGCGCTAAGAACTTCCGTAAACAAGGTAAAGGAGAAAATCTTTGGGCTAAACATGATACTGGTGCAGCAAATTATGCACTTATGCTGCAGGCTGCAGCTATGAACTTAATGGCTCATCAAATGGGTGGATTTGATAGAGATAAAATAGTTAAGAGATTCAATATACCTGATGATTTTAATGTAATGTCAGTGATAGCAGTTGGTTACGAAAAAGAGGGTGCTGAAGTCAAAGAAAAACAAAGAAGATCAATAAAAGAAATATTCTTTTATGACGAATGGCCAGCGAGCTGACTTGACCATTCTTCTCTTAATATCTTAAAAATTGAATTATTTGGCAAATAATTTTTTTTCATCCTACCCTCTTCAATTGCTTGCCAGTCTTTCCATGAAAGCTTCTCGTTTCCAAGTTCATAGTCCATACCATCCCATATATCTTCTCGAAAGCCATAAACAGCAAAATGCCAATTATATTCATTAAAAATAGAAGTAAGATCTCGAAAATAGTGCTCTAATCCTTTTGAGCAGCGGTGCCCGCCAAACTCTCCAGCAAGGATCTTATAATCTGGTATATTATACCTCTTTTGGAAAATTTTTACAGGTTCTATATATGATTTTAACTTATCTTTATTCCAATACTCTACTTTTTTTGCATCAAAAGATTGAACATGTCCAGGGTAGGCGAAGTTACCTTGGTTTAATTTTAAGTTTGTATAAGCAAAGGGCTCATATATATGAAATGAATAAAGAACATTTTTATCACTAACTGGTTCAAATTTGTTAAAAGTATTAGAGTCAGCATAACTGCTACTATCAAGTATTATTGGGGTCTCTGAGTCAACTTGGCGGATACTGTTTACCACGCTGCTATAAAAGCCAAATAGATTCTTCTGAACTTTGCTTTGTTCTACTTTATAAATAGCCGAGTCTGCAGTATTATAAAGCCTTTCTGGATGTGGTTCATTTAAGATATTATATCCAACAATAGCAGGATGATCTTTAAGCTCTTTCGCAAGATCTTGCCAAAATTTTGCTGCTTGTTTTTGAAAAGCTTGATCTGACCATAAACGTAAATCATCTTTATCGTTATTATTTTGCTTCCATCTAGATCCAGGTAAGCTAAGCATCGTTAACACTACTGGTATTTTTTGTTGATGAAAAGCATCTAAAACATCTTTCAGAACTTTCAGGTCTTTGGAAATCAGGCCCGGATAATTGTCTGCATTGCCTAAGAGGAAGTCACGTTGCGTAGTTTCAAATTTGTCAGGAGCAAGACGAATAAAACCAATTTTGTATTCCTTTGCTGCTTTGATTAAGTCACTATCAACTTTTCTATTGAAAACATTTGCTCCCTTTCTGACTCCAGTTTGCCAAAAGAGCATTTTGCTGTTCTCCGGTATTGACTTAGCACTCACATTACAGAAAACTATAGAATACAAAACAGCTGTAATTAGAAGAAAAATTTTCACTTATATAATTTTGCTATAATGGTAAGTAACCTAACAGACAAGATCCCGTTTGTAAAGATGCATGGTACTGGCAATAGTTTTGTTATCATAGACTCACGTTCAGCAAATAATTTAGACTGGAATTATAGACAAATTGCTGATCAAGGCAGTTGTGATCAAGTGATAATTATAACAATGTCTAATGCTGCAAACTGCTTTATGCATATCTACAATGCTGACGGTAGTCGAGCTGAAATGTGTGGAAACGCAGCACGCTGTGTTGGATATTTGATAATGTTAGAAAAAGGTACTGAATATATCACTATTGAGCTGATAAATAATCGTATCTTAGAATGTTTTAAAGTAGGTGATAAATCAATAAAGGTCAATATGGGTAAACCACTGCTTAAATGGAATGAAATTCCTCTTTCTTGTGAATGCGATCCCCTTTATCTACCTATAGAGCTTGAAATGCTGAAAGAGCCAGTTGCAGTAAATATTGGTAACCCTCATATAGTTTTTTTTGTTGATAACATAAGCGAAATACCATTGCAGAATTTAGGACCAAAGCTAGAAAATCACGAATTATTTCCTCAGAAAACAAATGTTAGTATTGCACAAATAGAAAAATCTGGAGAAATAAACTTAAGAGTTTGGGAAAGAGGAACAGGTATTACTGCTTCATGTGGTAGTGCGGCTTGTGCAGCATTTGTTGCATCTATACTTCGTAAGTGTTTGGCTACTAAACAAACTTCAGTACATTTACCAGGAGGTCATTTACTGATTGAGTGGTCAAAAAATATACTGATGACTGGGGATATAGGGTTTTTATGACCTAGGCTAGGCACTGACACTCATTACTTCTAACACCTTTTTACCAATCACAGCAGGGGTTTCTGCAATCGCAATCCCAGCACTGCGCATAACCTCTAACTTTGCACCAGCACTTCCACCGCTGGAAGAGATGATTGCTCCAGCGTGTCCCATACGTCTTCCTGGAGGTGCCGTTTGGCCTGCTACAAAACCAACGATTGGCTTTTTAGTTTTTTCTGTTTTCACAAAATGTGATACATCTTCTTCTTCGTTTCCACCTATTTCACCAATAACTACAATACCATGAGTATCGTCATCTTTTAAAAAGAGCTCCATACAGTCAACAAATGTCATACCATGAACTGGATCACCCCCAATTCCGATACACGTGGATTGACCAAGACCAACAGCAGTTGTTTGTGCTACCGCTTCATAAGTTAAAGTTCCAGAGCGAGACATAATTCCTATATGTCCAAGTTTGTGAATATGTCCTGGCATAATTCCTATTTTGCATTCTTCAGGTGTAATAACCCCTGGACAGTTTGGGCCAATCAATCGACTGTTTGAACCAGCGAGAGCATGCTTTACCTTTACCATGTCAAGTATAGGAATGCCCTCTGTAATACAAATTATCAATTCTATTTTTGCATCTATTGCTTCAAGTATTGCAGCAGCAGCAAATTTAGCAGGTACATATATAACTGTAGCATTTGCACAGGTTTTTTCTTTGGCTTCTGCTACAGTATTAAAAACCGGTAAATTAAGGTGAGTGCTACCACCCTTTCCAGGAGTTACACCTCCCACCATTTTCGTTCCGTAATCAATTGCTTGCTCTGAATGAAATGTGCCTTGTGCACCAGTAAAACCCTGGCATATTAATCTTGTATCTTTGTTTACTAAAACGGACATGCTTTATTTTACCTCTTTTACTATCTTTTGCGCAGCATCACCCAGTTCATCTGCAGCAATAATATTTAATCCTGACTCTTCTAAGATTTTTTTTCCTTCTTCAAAATTAGTACCTGATAATCTAACCACTAGAGGAACTTTAATGCTCATTTCTTTTGCAGCCGCAACAATTCCACTTGCGATAATATCGCAACGCATTATACCACCAAATATGTTAACCAGAATTCCTTTTACGTTGCTATCAGACAATATGATTTTAAATGCTTCAGTTACAGTTTCTTTACTCGCTCCACCACCAACATCCAAAAAGTTAGCAGGCTCTGCTCCATAGTACTTTATTATATCCATTGTTGCCATAGCAAGACCTGCACCGTTCACCATGCAACCAATATTGCCATCCATTTTGATGTAACTAAGTCCATGTTTTGAAGCTTCTATCTCTTCTTTAACTTCTTCATCATAATCACGAAGCTGCACGATTTCTGGATGACGATATAAAGCGTTGTCATCAAAATTAATTTTAGCATCAAGTGCAACAAAATCCCCAGAATTTGTTTCAACTAGTGGGTTAATTTCTATTTGGCTTGCATCAGTTGTAATAAACGCATCATATATATTTTTTGCAATATTTGTTATTCTTTCTATTTGTTCTGAATTCAAATTAAAATTATTGGCAAGTTTACTGTTATCAAGATTTGTAAAACCAGTAGCAGGGTCAATATCAAATTTCACAATTTTTGTAGGAGAATTTTTTGCTACCTCTTCAATATCCATACCACCTTCTGAGGAAAATATAAATACTAACCTACTGAGCTTTGGATCAACTACTAGACTCAAATAGTACTCTTTTTTAATGCTTGAACCTTCCTCAATGTATATTCTTCTTACCTGCTGTCCACTAGGCCCTGTTTGATGAGTAACTAAAGTTATGCCGAGCATGTTCTTTACAAACTGTTGAGCTTCTTCAACTGACTTTGCTAGCTTTACACCACCAGCCTTACCCCTACCACCTGCATGAATCTGAGCTTTAACCACAAACACGTCAGATTTTAGTTGATTTATTTGAGTTTCTACTCCTTCTGCAGATGTAGCAACAAAACCCTTTGGTACCGGGACATTAAACTTGTGTAAAATTTCCTTTGCTTGATATTCATGAATATTCATAAGATAACTAATTATTAACCTTAGTAAAAACTACCAACCATAACGCTGTCTTCTGCATTCTTGCTGATACCTCTTTTTCCTTGCTTCAGCTTTTTTTTTAGCTGTTTTCTCTGATTTCTTTTCGTGATATTTTTTTTTCATTTTGAGCCCTCTTCCTTCCTTTTGAATTATTTTTCTCAACACTGGAAGAGCTCTATCTACATCACCATAATGGACTGATACTTCAATCAAACTCTATACCTCCTTCGGTAATCACTTCAAAATCCATTTATAAATTAGAAAATTAACATTGTCAATTATTTTATAAACTTGAGCGATAGAATATGATATGCAGTGATTTATATGAAAAAAGCTTCATTCTGCTGTCAATCATTTACTTGCTGATAAAAATTGCTCTTAGGTTACAGTGCTCTTGTAATTTTTCTAATCTCGGGGCGGAGAGATTTGAACTCCCGACCCTTTGGTCCCAAACCAAATGCGCTACCAGGCTGCGCTACGCCCCGACTTCTTTACTAAGAGTATCGATAGTTCGGAAAAATGCAAGTTTCATTTATTTCTTTTAGGAAAAATATAATGCAGATTTCTTTATATAGAGTGTCAAGTTGCACTAGCCATATTAAAAAATCTAGCTATACCAATTGGTGAAGGTTAATGCAGCAACTACAGCAGTATCAACTCTCAAAATTCTTTTTCCTAGACTCAGTTTCTGACAAAATTTATTGGCAGAATCAAGTTCGCAAGATGAAAAACCACCTTCGGGGCCAACAATAATAGCAACGTTTTTCTTGCCTTTTAGAACTTTATTAGGAGGTTGTCCTTCACCTGTTTCATCACACAAAACAAAATTTTTATTCTGGGAATCGGATAATTCACAAAAATTAATAGGAAGAAAAATCTGTGGTATACTTGTCCTACCGGATTGTTCCGCAGCTTCAATTGCCTGTAATTTCGCTCTACTTAGGTTAATGTTTTTTACTACTGTACGTTCTGTTGAAATAAATTGAATGCAGGTTACTCCCATTTCAGTTGCTTGTCTTACTATGTTGCTTAAGGCGCCGCTTTTTACCAGAGCACAATACAAATATAGATTTTTTTCATGTTGTTGTTGTTTAGTGCGTTCTTTTATTATAATTTTTGTCGATTTACTTGATATATTCACTACTTCTCCTAACCATTCTCCATCCTTTCCATTAAAAAGATAGATGTTATCATGCTTCTTAAGCCGCATTACATTGTAAATATAGTGACTTTGTCGTGGATGAAGCGCCAAACTTACATTTTGTGATAAAGCTTCTTCAACATAAAGCCTAATTTTTTTCATTCAAAACTTTAGTTATTTGCATTCTGTTTGAGTGACTCTTACGGGATTTGAACCCGTGTTACCACCGTGAAAGGGTGGTGTCCTAACCACTAGACGAAAGAGTCGACTTGAATCTAACTGAGTTATATCGATTATACATATAAAGTCAATTCAATTATTTTGAATCACACAGTTAGAGTAGTGATTTTATATCGACAGCCTCCTATTACCCCATGTTCAATGCTTACTGAACCTATCTCAGATTTAGGAGCTTTAGATCCTAATTCTAATTTTTGTTCAACTTTTGTATCTGAATCATAGCCAGAATCGTATCCAGAATCTCTACGCTCAAAATTTTGCCTTATTTCTTTTACGTTAAAGCCAGCCTTGGTCTTGATTTGCTGACTCGCTGGCTTATTAGCACTTTGCTCATTTAGTTTTACTTGCAAATTATTCACTTTATCCTTCACTAATCCATGATAAGTCCCAGAATTATCTTTTATATGTTTTGCTTGTCTTTCTGATCTCTTTTTCGATAAATCTACTTTAGCATAAATAGGCTCTGGTTGCTCTTTATGATTTAAGCTAGTGGGCTTTTTTTGCTCTGAGAAATCATCTACATCTTCATAAATAGGTTCTCCTGATATACTAGAATAACCACTATCTTTCAATGATAAATTTTCAGTAGATCTTTTATGCAAATCATATACTTCAGCATAAATGGATTCTTCCGATACGCTCAACTCTTCTAATGAGTTACTAACCTTAGCGTCATATACCTCATCATAAATGGGCTCTTTTAAAAGTAAAATATCATCATGCTCAAAAATCCTAGGAGGTTTTTTAGGTGAGTTGGCCTTAAATTTTATCTCTACTTCCTCTTTAAGCTTGTCACAACTTTCCGTTTGTTTCAAAATCTCCAATATTTCTTTTCTTTCTTTTTTTATTAGCTCACCAAGCACTAAACAACATTTTTCTTTATGATCTTTGAGACTGTCCTTATCTCCGTACTGCATAGCTTATGATGCTATTTTGTATTGAAGGATTACATTTCCTATACTATTATTTATCTCATTAATATTTGCTCCAGCACTAATAAGTAACGTCATTACATTATGATCAAGATTTGTTACTGCATACTCTAAAGCTCGATTTAAAGTTTGATCATTATTCAAGTCAAATGACCCCTTGTTCCTAAAAGGATTAATTCTAGAAAAGAGTTTTTCAAAGCTGTTTACTATATTATGAAGACTTAAAGCTAGCCTCACGCCTCTTATATTGCTATTTCTAGCGGATTTAATTAAAAAACTATCTACTTATACCCATGATTGTACCCCTCTATACAAAAGCTCACCATATGTGGTACAATCTTAAACTATAACGATTTATTTTATATTAATAATCGCTTTTCACACCCACTTAACAAGAGGAGGCATCGACATCATAATTGCATCGGGGTTACCATTAGTCATTAAACCAAACCTTGTACCACGATCATAAAGAAGATTGAACTCCACATATCTGCCACGTTTTATCAATTGTTCTTCTCGTTGTTCTTTTGTCCAAGATTTTTGCATATGTTTGTGTATGATGTGTAAGTAAATTTCTAAAAAGGCTTCACCTACTGCTTTTGTGAACTCAAAATCGTTTTTCCAGTTGCCAGAAGTTAGATTGTCATAAAAAATTCCACCAATACCACGTGGCTCTTTTCTATGTTGTAAAAAAAAGTAATCATCACATTGCTTTTTAAATTTCGGATAATATTCGATGTTGAACTCATCGCAAGTTGCTTTAATTGATTCGTGAATATACTTGCAATCTCCCTCATCCTTATAAATTGGAGTAAAGTCCATTCCTCCACCAAACCATTGTTTTGAGGTATATATCAATCTTGTGTTCATATGTGCTGCAGGGATAAGGGGAGATTGCATGTGAGACACTAAAGATATACCGCTTGCCCAAAACTCTCCATTGCTTTCACTTGCACCAGGAATTTCATTAATGGCTGAGTCTTCGAGCTTTCCGTATACTCTTGAAACGTTTACTCCAACTTTTTCAAAAATATTACCAAAGATAATTGTAGATTCACCACTTCCTCCACCTGGTCGGTTCCACTTTCTTTTTTCGATTTTTGGTTGTGTGAATGACTGTACCTCAATTGATAAGAAAGATTCGGTGATCTTGTTTCTCAGTGCGCAGAACCATTCAAATGCTTGTGTCTTTTGTTTTTCCATAATGCCTTCTGTTGGCTTATTAATATTATTGTACTCTATATTTACAGGACTTAATTAGATTGGGATAGTAACTACTCATCAAGGATGTTAATAAATCTATAATAATTAAATCAATATAGTAGAATATTTTTATATGTGCAAGGATGCCAAGCAATAATAATGAGTAAAAGATACATAGATAACAAAAAAGAGAACAGAGTTGACTTCATACTAAGAAATTATGGGATGTCAATTATTGTGATGGCAGTTATTATGTTCTTACCTCCAATAGCAATATCAGTACTCTATTTTTCTAATGTATATAGTCAGCATGTTAATATAGAGATTAATTTATTAATTAGCATTCTAATGACTCTCTTTGTGGTATATAATATAAAACGTTACAAGTATCTACTTAATATCATAGAGTTTCAAAATGCAATATTTGCAAATGCGCTGAATCATAATACAGAGTTTTGTCTCATTTTACATAAAGATGAGGGTATTATTTATGCTGATGCGAGGTTCTACGAAAGGTTCAAAGATCACATAAACGATGATGTTACGCTAGATAAAATTCTTGAAGCAGGAGATGTGTCAGAAAAAGACAGAAAATCACTCTATCATGCGTTAAGAAATAACACTTCTGTAAAAGTATGCATTTCCTTAAGCAAGAAGAGTAGAATATCTAACTTTCTTTTGCTCTCTGAACCAATACCGGATAATCCACAAATTGCTATAAATAGTAATAAGACTTTAAATTTATCATTAGCCCCAATAGCAAGACCGAATGGGTATTTTGTACTGAAGGCAACACAGGTAAACAAAGAGCAGGTATATGAAGAGTTGATAGAGAAACACAATATAGCAACTTACGTTGCAAATACAAAAGGAGGTATCTTATCTGTAAATAAAAGATTTTTAGACATGTTTGAACTAAAAAAATTGGAAAAAGGTAGCTCAATCAATGATTTTATATCTCAATCTAAGTATGACGATACAATAACCAAAAATGAAATTATGTTTTTTACTATAAGCGGTGCTCCATTTAAGGCTTATATGAGTACTGCTATATTTTGTGATAAATACAATCATAGCTATATACACGGCTTTATAACACCAACTGAATCAAATATTGTTGATTATCAACTACACCCTTGTTTTACAAATTCGTCAATTGCTATTGCACAATGCGATATAAATGGCAATTTTATAAAGAAAAATATAGCATTAGTAAAACTTGCGGGGTCAAGTAATGATTCTATCTTTGCATTGATATCAGATGGTTATCATATGAAAGTGCGTGAATATTTTTCAAGTAATAGGATAAATAATGCGTCCTTTGATGTGCAGCTCAATGGCGGTAATAACATGAAAATATATTTTAATAAGTTTCTTCATAATAAAGTGATGTTCATACTTTGTTATTTTATTGATAATACTGAACGTAAAAAACTAGAGATAAAACTTGAGCATTATCAAAAGGTGCAAGCTATAGGGCAATTAGCAGGTGGTATTGCACATGATTTCAATAATATATTAACCGGAATAATAGGATTTTGTGATTTGCTTTTACTCCAGCACTCAGCTAGCGATCCATCTTTTGGAGATATAATACAGATACAGCAAAATGCAAAACGTGGGTCAAATTTAGTAAGACAACTGCTTGCTTTTTCAAGAAGACAGACTTTGCAGCCAAAGATTATTAATGTAAATGGTACGATAGCTAATCTTTATGAAATGATCAAAAGATTAATAGGTGAAAATATAAAATTTAATATTTATTATGGTAGCGATTTGGGTGCTGTTAGGGCTGACCAAGGACAATTAGAGCAAGTTATGCTTAACTTAGCAGTTAATGCTGGTGCTGCTATGGAAAAGGGGGGAGAGTTAACTATACGAACCTTTAATCAAAAGGTTGATTCATTAAATTCTACACCTCAGGATATGTTTTCTCCAGATAAGGAAACGATTGAACATGGGAATTATGTTGTGATTGAAGTGATTGATACTGGATGTGGAATGACGAGTGATATAATTGAAAAGGCATTTGATCCATTTTTTTCTACCAAAGATATTACTTCTGGTACAGGTCTTGGCCTCTCTACTGTATATGGCATTATTAAACAAACCGAAGGATACATCTATGTTGCTAGCAAAGTGAATCATGGAACTAAATTTAGCATATTTTTGCCCATAGTTTACATATCGGATGAAAATGATAAAGAGGAAGATAGTAAAGAAATAGAGAAACCGGTAGAGATTAAAGGTAATGGTATAATTTTATTAATTGAAGATGAAGATTCAGTAAGGGAATTTACTGCTAAGGCTCTTACAAGAAAAGGATTTAATGTAATAGAAGCGAGTATAGGCAGCGAGGCACTAGAGATCATTAGAAAAAAAAATCAACACATAGATCTAATAATCACTGATGTAATCATGCCAGAGGTGAGTGGTCCAGAAATAGTTAAAGAAACATTGATACATAGGCCAAACATCAAAGTTATTTTTATTTCTGGGTATACAGAGGATGCTTTTTTAAAGAGCGATGAAATCAATATAGAAGACTTCCATTTTTTACCCAAACCATTTACTCTGAATGAGTTAGGAAATAAGGTTCAAAGTGTGTTACACAAGACAAAAAAAGGCAGTTTACTTTGAGCATGATTGGCAACAAAAAAATTTTTCTAATGCAAAAATTTCTTGCATATATACAATAGAGTTATTTTATACATAAGATAAAAGGCGTGAGCAAGATCATTGCAATAGTAAATCAAAAGGGTGGAGTTGGTAAAACTACAACTAGTATAAATTTATCAACAGCCTTTGCTGCTGTGGGAAAAAGTACTTTACTGGTAGATCTTGACCCTCAAGGAAATGCTAGTACAGGACTTGGGATTTCTTATCGTAGCAGGGAAGAAAAAAATATATATAAAATACTGCTGAGCAGCGAAAGTGAATTGGTGGAATCGGCAATTTTCAATATAAAGGAAATTCCAAATCTATCGCTGATTTCATCAGTGGTTGACTTATCAGCTGCAGAAATTGAGCTATCACAACTTGAGCAGGGAAAATTCGTACTAAAAGATACGCTAGAGAAAGTACGTAATAATTATGAGTACATAATTATCGATTGTCCTCCATCACTTGGTCTGCTTACTATCAATGCTCTGACCGCTGCTGACTCGATTATTGTTCCTCTTCAGTGTGAATTTTTCGCTCTGGAAGGATTGAGCCATTTAGTTAAGACTGTAGAGCTGATAAAAAGAAATAACCTAAACCCTTTCCTGTTAATAGAAGGAATATTGCTCACAATGTATGACAGACGCAACAAACTTAGTGAGCAGATTAAAAATGATATTTGCCAATATTTAAATGATAAAGTATATAAAACTATTATCCCCTTGTATGAGACCATTATTCCACGTAATGTACGGTTATCAGAAGCGCCTTCTCATGGAAAACCTGCTATTGTATATGATCTTAAGTGTCCTGGTGCACAAGCATATATAAGTTTGGCAAAAGAAATTTTAAAGAAACACATGAGCATCTGTAAAGAGAATAAGCTGATAAGTGAGGGTGCAGCGTGAAGGACAATAGGCGCTTAGGTAGAGGTCTTGCTGGCCTCATAGGCGATAATTATGGTAATAAAGAAGATCGGTTACCTATTTCATTACTACACCCGAGCAAATTTCAGCCGAGAAAATATTTTGATGAGGAGTCATTAAAAGAACTTGCAGGTTCGATAGAGAAAAATGGTATAATACAACCTGTTGTGGTGCGCAAAGATCCAAGTAATGAAGGTTATGAAATAGTAGCAGGGGAACGTCGTTGGCGAGCAAGTAAGGTCATAAATCTTGATAGTGTGCCGGTTATCATAAAAGATTTAAATGACAAGGAATGCTTAGAAGTATCGATAATTGAAAACATACAGAGGCAAGATATTAATCCAATAGAAGAAGGTGAGGCGTACAGAAAACTAATAGATGAATTCTCCTATACACACGAAGAATTAGCCTTAACTTTAGGTAAAAGCCGCAGTCACATAACCAATATGATACGAATGCTGTCACTCCCTAATGGAGTAAAAACAATGATCAACGAGAAAAAATTGTCTATGGGTCATGCAAGAGCATTGATTAATGTTGAAAATGCGGAAAGTATTGCAGAAAGAATAGTTTCTCAGGGCCTGAGCGTTAGGCGAACTGAAAAATTGATAAAAGACTTACAACAAAATAACGACCGAAAAGAGCATAAGTGTACTAAAAATCAAGATATGGCAGTATTAGAAGGAGCTATATCTTCTCAGCTTGGTTTAAAGATCAAAATTAATGACAGTAATTCTAAGGGTAAAGTCATGATACGTTATAACAACTCAAATGAATTGGATTTTATATTGAAAATTTTGAATAGAAGACTTGAATCAGCTATTAATGTCGAAAGTAGCTCATAGAAATTTGTTCGGTAGAAGCTGTAGCTTTACTCCTCTCGTTTGAGTTTTATTACTACAACTCCCCCTAAAGAACCGTGCTTGCAGATTTCCCGCACACGGCTCATCAATATTAGTTTTCACAGTCGTCCCTCTTATGCATATAAAGAAAAATGTATTTTTGGCTTTGGTAATGGATTTACTTCTACGTAGTGTACAAACTGTTCCCAGGTCATACTCTTTTTCTGACTACGCCGATTTATCCATTTAAATGCTAGCTTTCTTACTGATGTGTAAAATTGTTTCAAACACCAATAATTTCCGCTAATACCAAAGTAGTTATAGTGTCCTGTTAATTTAGCCTTCAGTACTTGCCACCAAGCTTTAAGTCGAATACTTCCGCGGACTATTTTCAACCACTCCTTGATTTCTTTTAGTTTTCTGGCTAGATTTAACTTTGAGGTTTTATGTCCCATTATTAATCTACCACGACGACTTTTTGCACCATAGTGCGTAAACCCCAGAAAATTGAAACTTTCCGTCCTTCGTTTCTCTCTTATCGCTTGTTGCCACTCCCTCTTGCCAAACTTTACTACTCTGGTCTTGTTTTCAGATACTTCCAACCCAAATTTATTTAGCCTTTGTTTCAGTAATTCCAGAAATTCTTCCGCGTCTACCTTACTTTCGCAACAAACCACAAAATCGTCGCAAAACCTTATTAGTTGTATATATCCTCTGGATCTTGGTTTAAATTTCTTTTCTATCCATAAATCCAACACATAATGTAAGTATATATTTGCTAATACAGGACTTACTATACCACCTTGGGGTGTACCTTGTTTTGTTGCTTCATAATTTCCAGCTTCGACTATCCCTGCCTTGAGAAACCGCTTTACTAACCACCGCAAATTTGGGTCAGTTATTCGTTCCCTTAGACATCTCATTAGCCATTTATGCTGTATATTATCGTAGAACTTCTTGATATCCACTTCTACAATGTAGTTTATTGGCTTGTACATAACTGCTTTATCTAGTGCATTTACCGCTTGATGACAGTTTCTTCCAGGTCGAAATCCATATGAGCTGTCCAGAAAGTTTGCCTCGTAAATATTTTCTAGTATCTTCTTCAGCATAATCTGTACTAATTTATCCTCGGTCGATGGTATTCCGAGTCCGCGTTTCTCTTTACTTCCAGCTTTCGGTATATATACCCTCTTTACTGGTTGTGGTTGATATTGCTTCCTCTTCATACTTTCTACTAGCACTTCGAGTTTCTCATTCAGATTTTCTCCGTATGATTCCACTGTTATCTGGTCTACTCCACAAGCCTTGTTACGCTTCAGTTCTTTATAACATCTCGCAAGATTCTCTGTATTTATCAGATGGACTAACGATGTGAATTTTAGTCGCTTATCTTGCTTTGCTCTTACTGCTATCTGGTTTAGTTTATTTTGCATGTTATTCCAACCTCCGTTGTATTGGCCTAGCAATCCCTATTCCAGTTACTATATTGCTGATCGCTTCCCCTTGTACGTGGCTTTCCCACATTCTGAGTACTATCAATCAGTCCGACTTCCCCTGCATCTTCCGCTAGTTCTTGCCTTTGTTGACTTGTTCCAGCGTACCTTTGTAGGAATGCATAGGATCTCCCAAGTTCACTTGAAGTCCATTTCAATACATGGCACGGTCTCAGATCCCGATAGAGTGAGTGATAACTTGCCTTTACGCTATCCTTCATGCTGTCTTCCATGGCCATGAAAATGTCGACCTCTATGTCTTCAGGTATTTCGGAACTCAATCCCTTCACTTTCGTTGTACCCTGCATTGTCCATCCCACTAGCTCTATTACACTCGTTACCTCATGCAACATAGTGGTCTGTTCCAAACTGTTGGCTAGACTTTGTTTGTGTTGGATTTTCACCAACTGTTCTCCAAGCACTTCTTGGCGCACCATTTCATACCTCACAAAATTAGCTTTTCTAGCGCCAGACAAATTTCTTATATTTACCTGCTGCTATTCAAGTCATGTCCTTTTTAGCATGAGAAAGCAAGTCCTTTTCTTTTTATTTCATACACTTTAAACTATTATTAATATAATATATGAGGATCTAAATATAAGTATTTAACTTATTACACATATTACTTGACTATTTTTCCAACTTCTGTGCAAATGTCGATGTTCGTGCCATTTCAGTACTCCCGGGTAAAACACTAAAATGTGCTTTTCTAATTCGTGTATTGAGTCTTTTTGCTCTGAATCATTTTTATAGTAAACATTGTGTTCTGCTATAACGTATCCTACTATTTTCTGGTCAATGAAATTCTTTGTTTGATAAAAATGAGTGACGCTAAACCTTTCTAAAATTGGCTTGTGTTTTAAATTCCAACGTTGCCCTGAAAGTTTATCGTTTCCCAATACAAATTTATTTCCTTCTTCTTCTATTCTACCAACCGGAAAACAGCTATTTATTTCTCCTAATTTCCAGCTATCTGACAGTACAATCTGCGCTTTTGCAAATTTAATCGATGGTAATAAACTCTGTGGTAATGGATATAGTGCTTTTAAGTTGTACCACTGATGACTTCTTTCATAAATGCCTTTATAATCCCTTGTGTGAGTCTCTGTTTCTCCAAGTACTGCTACATCTAGGCGATATATATCATTGCTTAAAGCTCGTTCATAATGATCGCGTAGATAGTTTTCTATAATCCTAATAACTGGACCACTAGACCTGAAAAAATTTACTCTTCCAAACGATAACACTGGTCCATCTTTTTCTATTTTTACCCCTGAATAATCAGAAAGAAGATCTCCAAATAAACTCTCATCCAATATAAATCTCTGCGCATTATAATAATCGTTAAAAATCCTCATCAATCTGGATCTTACAGGCAGTGATAGTTTTGCCAGCTCTACTACTGCATCTACAAAAAAGTCATTTGGCACATCCTTTATTCCAATTTGCAGCTCAAAAAAATGTTTTCCAGGCGGTTCTTCAATAATTGTAATCTCATCTATATTTGCCCATTTTAGAGCTATTTTTAATGATGTTAGCGTTCCTCTAACTCTTTGAAATTTTACTCCTTCTGTTACAGCCTTTTTCTTATCCTTCACCCAGAATAAAATTTCTTCTAATCCATATTCTTCTATTATCCATGGTAATGTTTCTTCTTTCAGGTTGAACTTAAACCCTCTTATACAGCTCGAATCTACTTTATAATCTATTGCTTCAACTATTCTACGTTCTTGTTTTGTTGCATTTGGTGGTAGAAGCATTAGTTTTTACCTATAAATTCAATATTCAAAGTTTTCAATATAGGACATTCATTTCCTCTAATTACAACATCCTCTTTTGGCTCTATTAATTCCACATTTTCTACACCATCTACAAATAGATTCGCTATTATCCATGATTTTGTAACATTCCATCCCAACCTTCTACTTGCTTCAAACTTCTCAATAAACTGCTTCTTGATTTCCTCTTTCGATATCAGAGGACTTATGCTCATTCTGCTGTGAATATCTATTTCCGTAATATTGCAACCAATTACTGTTACTGTATCTGTTAAAACCCTTATATCATCTCTGGTAACCTGCTTTTTTACAATTTCAAGTAGGTCTTCTGGCACTGTGGATAACTCTGTGGATAAAATTGAGATCTCTACACTTCCTGGCACTTTTGACTCAACCAGCGCATCCTTTACTTTTTTATCTGATGACAGTGCATGATATCTATAATATTCCTTACTTCCTCCTGTTGACCACCCCTTTATTTTTGCTTTGATTCTTTTTCTAAATCGTTCGTCCTCTTCTTCTTTCTGCCTCTCCACTCCATAAAACTCAGCTAAGTTATCAAGATCTTCTCCCGTTGCAAATTTAAGTAAATTACTCTCTACTGCTTCATTTATTCTTTCTCTGAGCAAAAGTTCTCTCCACGCTGCTACTTCTAATATCTTCATTGCTGGGTCACTTTCAACTAATGCTGTAAAACTTTCATCTCTATTTACTAACTCTTCCTTCATTCTCGAAAAGATTTCTTCAAAGCTCAGTGGTTCGATAATATTTAGCTGCTGCATCTTTAAACTACAATTCCATCAAAATGAATGTTTTTCCCGCTTGGTAAGTATAATCCTTCTAGGTCAAGCGTTACTTTTCCTTCTTTCACCTCTGTCATTTTTACTTTTTCTAGCTTAAATCTTTCCTCCCACTTTTGTAGAGCTTCTGCTACTGCTGCGTAGATTTCTAAAGTTAAATCTCTATTTATTGGCTTATCTACCAACTCAAATAGTCTTGACCCATAATCTCTCCTCATTATTCTACTGTTAATAGGAGTGGTCAGTATATCAATTATTGATTGTTTCAGATGTTCTATTCCTTCTAATTCTTTTCCTGTTTTAGCATCCATACCCTTCATTTCTATTTTGCAAAAACGCTTTCACTGCCTTTTATTACTTTAAACCCACATGAAACTATATCTCCTACTCTTCCTACACTAAGACCATTTGCAAACACTGTTTTTGATCCTTGAATCATTACTTTTCCTTCACTAAAACTTTCTCCTTGTCTACATATTGACTTACCGTTTACAAAAACATTGTTACTCCCACTAATGCAGAAATGTGGTATAGCTTCTCCACAGTAGTCTCCTAACCTCACTATTCCTTTGTTCAATTTAAGTCGATCCTTTCTGCTTTCAGTTTTATTCCACTTTTTGTCATTTCTATACTTGATCCCCCAGCTTTCAGTGTTATTTTGTCCACTACTTCAATCTCTAAATGATGCTTCTCTTTATCATATAACAGTCTTGTTCCATCCTGAAACTTCACACTATTTATTTCTTTTTTATTCTCTGGTGCAGGGTATTTTTCCTGGTATATCCCTCCTAACACTACTCCTAATGATAATTCACCAAGAGGAGAAAATACCATAACCTGCTCATCAATATCTGGAGGAGACCAATCTCTATCTTTTCCTGCTTTGCTTGTTATCCATGGTAAATAATCTGTTAAAAATTCTCCTATTTTCACTCTTACTTTTGCTTTTTCATAGTCTATTTCTTTAACTAGGCCTATACGAATGATATTCGCTACTTTTCTATTTAGCTCTGAAATTGCAAAACTATGGTCTAACATGCACTTCACCTATCTCAATAACATGTGGCATTATGCCAGTTGACCATACTGATTTACCCGCATGCACTTCATGAGTCCACTCCACTAACCACACTAAATACGCATCCAATTCTGGCCTAAATCCGTCAATTTCTGCAGAGATAAATTCTCCTGGTGAAACACTCTTCACGTTCCAAGTATTTTTATTTACTACTCTTGCTACTTCTGTAGCTAATGTTCTAACAACTACCGAGGAATCCTCGACTGTTCCATCAACTACAACCCTTGCTTCAAATCTTGCTTTTAGCGCTAATTCTTCTGTTCCAGGATCTTTTCCCGATTCTAAACTCACAAGCTCTACAAATACCGCTGGCGCTAATAATTCTTTTCTTATTGCTGGATAAATTTCACATGTCTGTATCGCTGATATTTCTCTCTTCAACGTAGTACAAATTTTATCATGTAAATCTTTCAAATTCATCCTTTATAGCTCAATTCACGTTCAAAAAACTTTGTAAAGACTTTCTCAACCTCATAATTAACAAGATTTCCTATTATCCTTGAAGCCTCAGGTTCGAGTGGCAATTTAACTTCCTTTATTGGCAATGCTGCTCTTCCTTCACGTTTAAAAGCTCCTTTATAACCTCTTGGCATTGTTGCAGTAAATGCTCCTATAAACTCATGATTTCCTGTTTTCGTACCTCTTTTTGTTTCTCTCATACTGCCAATAGATGAAGCCCTTACATCATACAAGTTTGCTCTTATTAAAACCTCTAACCTACCTGCTTTCGCTTTAAAGATTAGCAACCTTTTTCTCATTACCGTTAATTTTATCTTCTTTTCCTCACTGATTTCCTTAGCTGCTTGCGCTTTTAACCATAGTGCCGTTTTGTTTAATGCCTTTACCGTTGCTAATTCTACTTTTCTTCTTTTAGCATTTACACTTTCTATTACCTCAACTTCTATATGAATAGACATTCAGACGCTTTTATTTTCCACGTTATTCCAGACTTGTCTCTAAGTGGCGGTGAGTGTACTTTATATCTTCGATCACCTATAACAAAAACATCTCCTACTATTGGCTGCAGTACATCAAACGCACTTACTTCTAACGCTAAAGTTTCTTCCACAAATTGTCCTTCACCAATCTCGTATAATTTATCTGGCTCTTGCTTTAATACCTGTACCATATATGACTTATCCTTTGATTTATATAAAGCCACTTCTCCTAAATGGGCAAAACAATCTTTAAATAGTCTCTTAATATTCTCTTGCATATTTCTTTTAATATACTAACCTTTATATGCTAAGAAAGCGCATACCGGTAGAGTCGTTCTGTGCCTCACCAACTTGTAATTACTCTACCAGTATGTTACGCTATAGCGACTTTTACTAACACTCCAGGTCTGTGGCACATTGGAAGAGGATTTGACTGCGTATGTAAATCTGTTCCTCTATCAAACCTCCTTGGTTCTTGTTTTGCATAGAGTGGCTGTCCAAGAGTATTTACTGTCTCATTAAAATCTGCTGGTGCAAAATATGTTGTAAATGTGCTTGCTGTTCCTACTGGAAAACAGTGCCCTGTATCTTTCTCAATAAATCTTCTCACCGTTCCTTCAGGGTCAGTTGCTTGTCCTCTATATTCCTCAAATGTTATGCCACAGAACGTAAATCCTGATCTCATATCGTTTCTCAGCGCTGCTCCTTCTTGCCATCTCTCGTATGCTTCTTTCACTTTACTATGCGAAGTCAGTGCATCAAAAAACTCAGGGCTTACCAAGGCATGAATTCCGGTCATATATTCACCACTTAGATTATCTTCTATATGCCGGAGTACTTCCATACACTTACGCTTTACATCAGTTGTTGCAGTTCCTAGTGCAAAATTTACTACTTTTGGTGTTATCTCAAATTCGTTGTACAGATTTAATAATTCTGACCCATCAGCATCTAAAATTATTCCCTTTAAAGCTCCCATACGCAGATGTTCTAGCGTGATTGCATGTTTGTTTCTCATTGTTTGCAAGTGATCTGTAATTACATCGGCAAGCGCTACAAGTTCGTTTTCTGAGCCAAAAGCACGTATTCCTTGAACTTCTTCAGGTAAAACAACATCATCATGAGGAATATGTGGTATTGTAAACGTTCTTACTCTTCTTTTTCCTCTTTTTCCTACTGTTGCTGGTGCTCCTGGAACTTGTGTTGGCAATAGACTTAAAACTCCGTTGTGTTCTTCTATGGTAATATGTCTAAATCTCACTGACCTACTTGGAAACAAATTTAAATTTTCAACACGTCCATAATTTATCGGCAATATATTCATCGCATTTGTTAGTGCCGTCATACTAAATGCTGTATTTGTAAATGGATTTTGCATTTTTTATTTTCCTCCTTTTGTATTTTTAATAGTTTTTTTAAGCTCCCTTGCGGATAATGATCCCTCGTCCTTCAAGTTGCTTTATTGCTGCAGCTTTTTGCTCTTCAGTGATACCTGCTGGCCATACAACTGCATGATCTGCTAGTGTTGCACCACGAGTAATAATTACTGCTTTGGCATTTTCTGTCGCATTTACATCACTTACTATTGCACCTATTGCTGTTTGTGTGCCGTCTGTTCCAGTGGGATTAAGTACTCTAATAAAACCATCTTCCGTCTTTTTGGCAACTACTGCACCAAGCTTAAGATTTTGACCTTTAGCTACTGTTATTTGATCTCTTGAATATAGACTTGATGCCTCATACTTTAATAAGTCACCTAGATTATTTTGTTCAGTTATACATGTCATATTTTCTTTTCTCCTTTTTTTCCCTTTAGTTTACCGCCATGTTTGTAGTTGTTGTACCCGACGGTTATAAAAAAACTTAAATACTTGATTGTGCTCTAGCTTTAGCTACTTGCATCATCAACTCCTCTCCTGAATTCTGTGGTATTGCACTCAGTATCTCTGTCTTCTTCGTTCTCTCTGCAAGTAATTCCATTAAAACTTCCCTGGCTTGCTCAACACTTATGCCCTGCTCAATAAATTCTCCTATCTTTTCTGGCATCTTTGATACATTACATAATCTTATTATCTCTAAAATTTCTCTACGACAGTTCTCGTAGCCTTCCTCAGTTAACTCATTAGTTGTCATACTAACACTCCTATGATTATTGATAAATTCAAAAAATGTTGTAACTCCATCTGCAAGACCTATTTCTACTGCTTTCTCCCCAAAATATAGACCTGCTTCTGTTGATCGAATCTTTTCAATTGAAAGACCTCTGTTCCTTGCTATTAGCTGCACAAACATTTCATATAGTCGGCCTACTTCTTTTTGTAAGCTTTCCAGACTTTCAGACGTCATTGGCTCATGTGGATTTAAATCATTCTTTCTCTTGCCTGCAAAAATAGTTGTGTATTTTATTCCTTGCTTTTCATCAAAACCGCTTTGGTCAATGTGACTTGCAATAACACCTATACTTCCAACACCAGAGGTTCTACACACAAAAACCTTTTCAGCGCTAGAGGCTATAGCGTACGCAGCAGAATATGCATCATCATTTGCTATTGCAATAATTCTCTTTTTTGCTCTTGATTCATAAATAAAATCAGCCAGGTCAAATATACCGTTTACCTCTCCTCCGGGGCTGTCTATTTCCAGTATAATTGTCTCTATGCTACTATCTGCTAATGCTTGTGTAATTTGTTCTTCTATTTGCTCATATGATGTCATTCCCAGAAAGACGTCAAAAGCTCCTGGTTTTTTGGTCAAAATTCCATGTATTGCTATTACTGCTGTTTTTTCTATATTCTGATTTACTGCATGTTTTATATTTTTAAAGATAGGTTGTTTTCCGTTATATAGTGACAACAGGTCAAAGCTTTTTTGCTCTATCATCATCGGCCTACATAGCCAGTTGGTTTGTAAAATTTCCATAAAGTAAACGAGATTTATTTTGTTTGTGTCCTGACATCAGAATCAAAGAAAAGGTTGAGAGAATCAGCTCGCTTTTGATCTTCTGCTATTTCTTGGTCAATTTCTTCTACATCGTAACCCATTTCTGATACTACTTCCGATCGACTCTTAAATCCATTCCTTACTGCCATTTGCTGTGCTTGTTGATCTTTTAAAGGATCCACCCAATCAAATCCCTGTGGTATCCATTTTACTTCTTCTTTCGCTGCTTTTACTACTTTTTCATCTATACAGAGTTCTCCAGAAAGCACTGCTAACTCTAGCCATCTATTCCATACTGGTCTGCAAAACTGGAATACCATAATGTTATGTTGCAGCATAGCGCATCGACGACGAAACTCTATCAGTCCAGCTCTGATTGATGAATAATTAACGCCTGTTAAATCTCCTGTTAGTTGCTCATATGTTATTCCTGTACCTATTGCTATTGCCCTCAGTTGCTGTCTCATGAATGCTTCATAACTTCCTCCAACATCTGACGGCTCTGAAAATTTTATGTCTTCTCCTGGGTCTAAAAGCTGCATTGTTCCAGGTTCTAGGCCAGATAATGCTACTCCTTGCTCACTTGCTTCACCTTCTCCCATGATATTTGCTTCTGGATCGAGTCTTGTAATAAATCCAGCAAACATTGCTGCAGTTTTCTTTCTCACCAGCTCTGCATCATCATATTGATCAAGCTCATAAAGCTTTAGCAGTATATTAGAAAGCCATGGCTCTCCCCTAATTTGCCCAGGTCTTAATGGTCTATAAATATGTAAAACATCATTTGCTGGTACTCTCACTGATTCTCCAAATGAGCCTTCTCCTGGATGTTCTCTAAATAAGTAATATGCTTCTCTTTGCCCAAGTCTATTGAACTCAATCCCGTTTCTTATTACATTACCATTTCCTAAAGTTTGATTTGTTTTATTATCTAAATGTTCAGACTCAAGTACTTGCAGTTGTAATGGCACAGAAAATCTATCTTCCAGCTTTCTCGTTCTTAAACGTACAAAACATTCTCCTCCCTCTATCATACTTCTGCATACTAGAGCTTGTAATCCATAAAAATCACTTATTCCACAGCTATCTGCTTCGTCTGTCCATTTTAGCCATAATTCTTGTACTTTCTTTCGAAATTCTCCATCTTTTGATTGTGGTTTTATTCCTGTTCCAATAGAGTTACTTACTATTGTATCAATTATATTTGCAGCGTAAGGATTTTTTCTCACCATATCACGTGATCTACTACGTAAAGTTTCAAGGCTTTGAGACAGCAAATTGTTTATACTTCCTAACTCTGGTTGAAAGTGAAAAAATCTTCTTCCTGAGCCTGCTGCATCCCATGCAGAACTTTTGATTTTTGGCTTACTAAATAGTTGTTTGAACGATTTTAATAGCATTTTGCCTCTTTGATTATGCAGCAGTTTGTTGCGCAATTTGACATTAAAAAATTACAGCAAGCTGCTGGAGAGTCTGGCTGTTAACACTTTATAAATTATGCATGAGGCTCTTGCACAAATACCAACGCTTATTCTGGGCTGCGTTCATAAATGTCCTTCCGATGTCCCATTGCAGTAATAGTTACTGTGTGTTTTGAGTAATTTATCCTATAAATTACACGATAATCACTTACTCGTATCCTAAAATACCCTTTGAATTCATGCGATAATGCTTTACCTATTGCTTTAGGGTTGGTTGCAAGACGACTATCTACAGCTCTTCTCACTCTAGATCTTATCGTTGGTGGTAATGCAAGAAAGTCTTCCTCAAGAACTTTTTTTGAATAGATAATATCGTATCTCAGCTTGTATCTCCACCTTTAGACTGTTTTTGCAGATAATATTCTATTCCAATCTACATCCTCACTTCTAATTTCTTCATCACCTCTAGCATCACGCTCAAGAGAAAGCTTAGCCAACTTTATATCTACTTCATCTATTTCATCATCTTCTTCAGATAATTTACTTGCTTCAATTTCTTCTTCCACTAGGTCCTTTACAACCTCTTCTATAGTTCTATTTTGAACTTTTGCCATTTCTATAAGGTAGTGAGCAAATTCCCCCTCAAAATTTACATTAACATTAAGCCTTTCTTGACTTTGATCCATATTTTAACTAGAAAATACCAATTTTAAACTATAACATTTTTACACAATTTTGTCAATTCCCTTACTTGTCGCAATCACAATTCTTCTCTTCGGTCTCACACCTGCAACTTTCAGTTCAGCCTTAATACGTTGCCGTAGATTCAGCAGGTCATTTATCTGAACTTCAGCATATCTCACTACATGGTCACCATATGCAATTGATACTACTCGCTCTCCGTTTTGCAGCTTCTTTATCGCTTCTTCGACTTGACTTAAATATTCCTGATTGTACATTTTACTTCTCATTCAACCATTTACTTCTTCTTACTTTTTTTACCCTTTTAGCTTTTTTATCTGCTAAATTTTCCCATTTACTCTCTGGCCAACGATCGATTCCAAGCGCAATAGATGCTGCTCTTGCATAAATCCTACAGTCTAATACTTCATTTCTTTCTCTTACCTTTTGCCACTCTTGTTTGGTGTATCCTTTTACTACTTTGCTGACTAATTGCTCTGCCGTTAGCTGCTTAAAATACTCAGGTGCATACTCGGGAAAATGACAATACCCTGGCGGTGTTTCTTCACCTTCTTTTAAAATATTAAGTAATTGAAAAAGCTCTGACTTTAATATCGATACTCCTACTGGCCAGAGCTTTATTCCTCTTTTTAGCTTTTGGCCACCAACTGTTATATCTACTCTACTTGGGCTGCTAAGTGGTACTAGAGCTTTATTTACACCTTTCACTGCCATTACTCTTCCAGAGCCTTGATGACCTCTTACCCAATTGTATACTTCTTGTGTCGCATACCCAGCATCAACCGCCATCATACTTATCATGTATTCAAGCCCATTTTCACCGATAAAATGATGATTTAACAGCTCTGAAAGCTTTTTCCATACTTCTCCACTTCCTGTATCTCCTTCAAATACTCGGTAGTCTATTGACCAACTTTCACGGCTTTTTCCCCATGCTACAACTTCTACTTCTAACCGATCTTTTTGGACATCTACTCCTGCTGTCAAAACCACTTCTCTCCTAGGTACTGTGCCTACGGGAAAAAATTCTCTCCTGTTAAATAATTGCTTCCAGTCCGGTACTTCTCCTTTATCTACCCAGGTTTCTCCAAGCGTGGTATTTATCCAAACTTTCAGTAATTGTTCACTTTCCTTTGCATGGAGAAAGTCCTCTACTGCTTGTTGCCAACTATACCAGCCAACTGGACTATAAAGACTTGAAAGATGAAATCCTTTTTTCTCACCTTCTTTTGCCTCTGTAGCTCTCCATTCTCCACGTTCTAGCATCTCTGTCTTTTGATGATTTTCTATTTTGCCGCTACATTCAGTGCAGACATAATGTGCTGTTCTTGAGTCGTTATTTTCCCATTTTATTTGTGACCATTTTAGAACTTGATAGTAATTACAATGCGGACATGGTACAAAAAAATATCTCTTATCTGTTGCTTCAAACTCCTTCTCAATTCTGCTTATTCCATGAATCGTTGGTGTTGATACTAAAAAAATCTTTCGACGTGCAAATGTATTAGTTCGAGCAATACTGAGCAGTACTGGATCACCTTCTCCTCCTGAATCTCCTGGATAGGCATCTATTTCATCAAGAAAGAGATATTTTACTGGCATGGATCTAAGTCCTACACTGCTATTCGCTCCAGTTATTACTACTATTCCACCTGGAAACTCCTTACTTTGTACAGTATTGCCTGAGTCTCTTGATCTTGGGTCTTTTACTTTACTCTTTAAACATGGTGTACTCTCTATCAACGGTGCAAATCTTCCCTTTGACCAACGCTTTCCCATTTCAACTGTTGGCTGTACTACTAGCATTGGCCCTGGTGTTTGATCGATAATATAGCCAATCCAATTATTTCCTGCTTCTGTTCCCCCAATCTGCGCTCCTTTCATGAATACTACTTTTTCTGTTGGTGAGGACGGAGAAAGTGAATCCATGATTTCTTTTAAATAAGGAGTTCTTTCCGTTCTCCATTTTCCTGGCTCTGATGCTGCAGTTGGTGCTAAAACTCGATACTCATTCGCCCACTCTGATACTTTAAGCTCTGGATCTGGTTTTAAACCTTCAGAAAAAGATGTGGCGTATATCATTGTCTGCATCTACTCATAATTGGTTCTATCTCAATATTGTTAACAGTAGAGTTTATTCCTCCACACTCCTCCAGTTCCATAAACATCTTTTTCTGAAATTCGTTTTCTATATATCTTTTGCTCATCTCACTTATGATTAGTGCTATAATAAGCGCAAATATCCCTGTTATTGTTGCAAAAATGATTGCACTACTTATTGTTGTTGCTGTTAACCCTATATATACCGATATTGCTACTGCACTTACTGAGGTAAAAATACAGATCACATTATTGTATTTTCTTACTTTTGCATCTCTATATTCTATACATCTATAATAAACTGGTACAGACTTGCCTATCTCATCTGGTAATTTGATACTCTTTTCTTTAAATAAAGTTTTTAGCAATTCTAAATTATTTGACTTGATTGCTGAGTGCAGAACAGGTGTATAGTTTGCTCCTTTTTTCAGTAGTAATTTTACTACATGTAAATGTCCTTTTTCTGCAGCAAGGTAAATCGGTGATAGACCTTTATTGTTTGAAATATCAATATCAATTTCTTCTTTTAAAATAGACTCTACAAGCTCAATTTCTCCTCTTTGTGCAGCTAAATGTAGTAGACTATTCTTTTCAGAACCGTATTTATTACTCATCAAAGCCTTTTTTATCTCAGGTTTAGCGTAGTCAAATGGTGTCTTACCGTTATCGTCTTTTACCAATGGATCTATATCTTCTCGCGTTAGTAAGACCTCTATTGTTTTAAGTCTTTCAGCGTAATGTAGTGGTGTTCTATTTTCGTAGTCTTGCAAATTTACTTGAGCATTAGGTTCCTTTATTAAGCATTTGAGGATATCAAGACATAAGTCTCTTTCATCGTAATTAGTATTACTTACAGCTATATGAATAGGTGATAATTTCATTGAATTTTGTCCTACACGTGCGCTATTTACATCTGCTCCTAGCTCCAGTAATAATTTTACTATCTCTAATTTTTTGTTGTTAACTGCATAGTGCATCGGTGTCTGATTTCGTGCATCAAAAACCTCGATTTCAGCATTTCCTTCTCTTATCAAAATCTTTACAACTTCTGCATGTCCTATTCCTGCTGCTAGATGTAATGGAGTATGGTGCAGAGCATTTCGTACATTAACGTCAATACCTTTTCTGATCAAATATCTAACTGCATTAACTTCACCTATCATTGCAGCTAAATGAAGTAAGTTATCTTGTTCTGATCCGTATTTGTTATTAATTAGCGCTTTTAATATTTCTGCTTTTTTCCCTTCTTTAGCGTAATCAAGAGATGTTTTGCCTTCATTGTCCTCAACAAAAGGATTGATATTCTTTTTTGTGAGTAGCAGATCCACCATGCTTAATTCATCAAACTCTATAGCGCAATGTAGTGGTGTCTTTCCATTTAATCCTCTAACATTAACATCTAATCCAGGTTGATTAATGAGGCACTTTATTAATTCTAAACTTAAGTGAGCAGACATTTTATATTTAAAATTTAGTGTTAGATAATTCTTCAAGCGAGTTTGTAATTTCTTCAGTTAGAGTCATATGAATCTTTTCAGCTTCACTCAGTGATGCAAGAAGTGCTGAAACTCTGTCGGGAATATTCATAAGATTGTTTCTTACAACTCTTGCGGTATTAAATGCATCGCGCTTTACTTCTTCAATTGGTACTAATTCTCCAATTTCAGCTTTAGCTTTGGCTTCTAGTAATTTTCCTCGCTCTATTTCATTTTTAATACGAGTTTTAAGAAGCATGGTGGAAAGTTCATTGCCAGCAACTTCACCTTTTCTCCTAAGTGGCTGACTTGGATCACGAATTGTCATAAGTGCTTCATTTGCTTGTTTTCTATCAATAAGACCATCTTTTAGCTGTACAATTCCTTGTTTTACTAAATAACAGACGTATTGCTTGGAAAACCCTTGTTCTTTTGCCCATTCTGTTTGTGTTATTAATTTCACTTTTTTTGCTCCTTTTTTTCTTCTTGAATCTCTTGAAAAGTTTTACCAGCACCAGAAAGAATTGCCTCCCTGCCTGTATACACTTGCCAACGCTTTATCGTTACATCTACAAACTTTGAATCTAGCTCTATTGTCCTACAAATTCTTCCTGTTCTCTCGCATGCAATCAGTGTACTTCCAGAACCGCTAAATGGATCAAGTACTATGTCTCCTGATCTGCTGCTGTTTACTATTGCTCTCTCCATTAGCTCTACTGGCTTCATCGTTGGATGTAGTGAGTTGTGTGTTGGCTTATCATAAAACCAGAGGTCACTTTGATTTCTACCTCCATACCACTCACGTTTATTGCCACTTTTCCATCCATAAAGCATTGCTTCGTATTGTCTTTGATAATCAGATCTGCCTAGTGTAAAGTGATTCTTCGCCCAAATGATAAAAGTTGACCATTTTCCTCCCGCTTCCTCAAATGCTTTTTGCAACGTTGAAAACTCTGATGATGATGCACAGATGTAAATTGCACCTTTAGTATATGCTAAAATATGAGTACAAATATCATAGAGAAAAAGCTCATACTTTTCACCTTGATTATCGTTTAGTATTTTTTTATCTTCTCTTTCCTGACTGCTACCGTAATCAACGTTATATGGAGGATCACAAACAGTAATGTCTGCCATTTTATCATCTAACAGCGCTTTATATGATTCAACTACAGAGCTATCACCACAATAGATTCGATGATCACCTAAAATCCATAGATCACCTGGTTTTGTTATTTCTACCTTTTTGTCATCAACAACTAAGTCAGAAAGATCTTCTTTTTCACCATCAAAATCATCGAGAAACCGTTGAACTTTTTCCAATTCAAATCCAGTCATTTTAAGGTCAAACTGCAAATCTTCTAGCTCTTGAATTTCTACTTTCAAAAGCTCATCATCCCACTTTGCCCAATTAGCTGATTGATTTGCCAGTAATCGAAAAGCTTTAGTTTGTGGTTCATTTAAATTATCACTTAAAACCACTGGAATACTCTCCATACCAAGCTTTCTTGCTGCTTTAAGTCTTAAATGACCATCAACCACAGTACCATCGCTTTTTGCAACTATTGGAATACGAAAGCCAAATTCCCTAATTGAAGCACACATTCTATTTACTACGTCATCATTTTTACGAGGATTACGCTTATATTCGACGAGGTTTTCAACAGGATAGTAGTGGATTGCTAAATTCATATAATTTAAATTCTTAATAATTAAAAAGTTAATATTTAAAATATGTCTGACGCTAAAGAAGGCCTGAGGTCAGCACCACCAAAACCGCCAGTATGGCCGAAAGGACCCACTTTTTATGGATTTTTCGTCTTATTAATATCTTTACTGAAATTCATAACATAGAACATTAATGCGTTCGGTAGAAGCTGTAGCTTTACTCCTCTCGTTTGAGTTTTATTACTACAACTCCCCCTAAAGAACCGTGCTTGCAGATTTCCCGCACACGGCTCATCAATATTAGTTTTCACAGTCGTCCCTCTTATGCATATAAAGAAAAATGTATTTTTGGCTTTGGTAATGGATTTACTTCTACGTAGTGTACAAACTGTTCCCAGGTCATACTCTTTTTCTGACTACGCCGATTTATCCATTTAAATGCTAGCTTTCTTACTGATGTGTAAAATTGTTTCAAACACCAATAATTTCCGCTAATACCAAAGTAGTTATAGTGTCCTGTTAATTTAGCCTTCAGTACTTGCCACCAAGCTTTAAGTCGAATACTTCCGCGGACTATTTTCAACCACTCCTTGATTTCTTTTAGTTTTCTGGCTAGATTTAACTTTGAGGTTTTATGTCCCATTATTAATCTACCACGACGACTTTTTGCACCATAGTGCGTAAACCCCAGAAAATTGAAACTTTCCGTCCTTCGTTTCTCTCTTATCGCTTGTTGCCACTCCCTCTTGCCAAACTTTACTACTCTGGTCTTGTTTTCAGATACTTCCAACCCAAATTTATTTAGCCTTTGTTTCAGTAATTCCAGAAATTCTTCCGCGTCTACCTTACTTTCGCAACAAACCACAAAATCGTCGCAAAACCTTATTAGTTGTATATATCCTCTGGATCTTGGTTTAAATTTCTTTTCTATCCATAAATCCAACACATAATGTAAGTATATATTTGCTAATACAGGACTTACTATACCACCTTGGGGTGTACCTTGTTTTGTTGCTTCATAATTTCCAGCTTCGACTATCCCTGCCTTGAGAAACCGCTTTACTAACCACCGCAAATTTGGGTCAGTTATTCGTTCCCTTAGACATCTCATTAGCCATTTATGCTGTATATTATCGTAGAACTTCTTGATATCCACTTCTACAATGTAGTTTATTGGCTTGTACATAACTGCTTTATCTAGTGCATTTACCGCTTGATGACAGTTTCTTCCAGGTCGAAATCCATATGAGCTGTCCAGAAAGTTTGCCTCGTAAATATTTTCTAGTATCTTCTTCAGCATAATCTGTACTAATTTATCCTCGGTCGATGGTATTCCGAGTCCGCGTTTCTCTTTACTTCCAGCTTTCGGTATATATACCCTCTTTACTGGTTGTGGTTGATATTGCTTCCTCTTCATACTTTCTACTAGCACTTCGAGTTTCTCATTCAGATTTTCTCCGTATGATTCCACTGTTATCTGGTCTACTCCACAAGCCTTGTTACGCTTCAGTTCTTTATAACATCTCGCAAGATTCTCTGTATTTATCAGATGGACTAACGATGTGAATTTTAGTCGCTTATCTTGCTTTGCTCTTACTGCTATCTGGTTTAGTTTATTTTGCATGTTATTCCAACCTCCGTTGTATTGGCCTAGCAATCCCTATTCCAGTTACTATATTGCTGATCGCTTCCCCTTGTACGTGGCTTTCCCACATTCTGAGTACTATCAATCAGTCCGACTTCCCCTGCATCTTCCGCTAGTTCTTGCCTTTGTTGACTTGTTCCAGCGTACCTTTGTAGGAATGCATAGGATCTCCCAAGTTCACTTGAAGTCCATTTCAATACATGGCACGGTCTCAGATCCCGATAGAGTGAGTGATAACTTGCCTTTACGCTATCCTTCATGCTGTCTTCCATGGCCATGAAAATGTCGACCTCTATGTCTTCAGGTATTTCGGAACTCAATCCCTTCACTTTCGTTGTACCCTGCATTGTCCATCCCACTAGCTCTATTACACTCGTTACCTCATGCAACATAGTGGTCTGTTCCAAACTGTTGGCTAGACTTTGTTTGTGTTGGATTTTCACCAACTGTTCTCCAAGCACTTCTTGGCGCACCAAAGCATCCCCCTCATTATCATCTTTAGGCAAAACCCCTTTTTCCTTTACAGCTTCAATAACTTCACTCTTACTTGCATTACCTTTACCTGCTATAAAGCGTTTTATAGTTTTTACAGGAACACCTTTGTATGGCACATGATGTTCTTCACACCAAGCAGACAGAACTGCGAGAAAACCACCGTAGCAATGCGCCGCCTAAATGTCTTCTTACTTCCTCAAAATACACTGCTTCAATGTTTGAGAACTTTTCCTTCATTTCATTTAGCCAGCTACGAAACTTTAAAAATAGCATGCCACCTCCACTGAAACGACTACCATGAAAACTTTTGCTTCCACTTTCAATTACTCCATCTGTAAGAATTGCCCAGCCTGTTTGCTTGCCGAGGTCGAGTGTTAAAATTGACATATTCATTATTTAAAACTATGAGTGGCACCGATTCCCAAAATATCGTTTGGTTCCTGCAAAGTACACCAGCAATTCATAGGTTTTTGTAGTCCAACAATATGTGCTACTGCAGAAAGTTGTTTTCTTGTTATATATATTCACCAAAATTACGAAAACTGTTCAATTTTTTTATTTGCAAAGTACAAAAATCGTGTTAGACTTATATACAGGTTTGTTCTATAGTAGTAAGGCTACTGACAATGTCATTTAATTAAGTTTTAAAGTGTGTTATATGCGTTCTTTAGTGAAGTGCTGTTGTATAACCCCATAAAGTCACATCTAGCTTTAAAACGAAGTTTTTATCTCATCTAAAAAAATACAAATTCTCAAGCTCACCAAATTTCCTTTCTACTAAATGTTTGTTAGTGGTAGGATTGACATTTTCTTGAAGCTCTCGTACTTAAAGCGCATCTACCTCGTTGAAACAATGCCCTTCTATTATATATATACCGGATTTCTTACTACTTTTTCCGGAGATTTTTCAAAAAAGTTTAAATAAATTTCAAAATTGTCAGAACTAGTTAATTAAATTCATTAAAATAGTTGTTATAATAATAAGAGTTCTTTATATTTTAACTTTAAATAGAGATAAGCAAAAGAAAGGAAGGAGAAGAAACCTGCTAGAATATCCTTACAAGGCCTCCTATTGCTTTAACTACAAATAACTCTATAAATAGCATTTAAACTCATTTAAAGGATAGTGCTTTTTTGTCCCCTCCCTTTTTTTGTATCTTTTTAAGTAGCTCTTAATTTCTACGAACACCAACAGCACTCCTACCACATGAAAAAAATCTTTGCAATAAATAAAAGATATGATAAAATTAAACGTGTATTTTTGCTAAGAAGAGATTTATTGTGGTAGGAGATGCTTAGTAATGCCATTTATTTCAATTTTAAGCTATGTTACAAGCGTTCTTTGACTAAGGGGGTAATTCTCTTCATCTAGGTCATGAGTAGCTTTAAAAACGCGGTTAAAACGACTTTTATATTTCGGTTAAAAATTAAAATGGACGGTATATTAGCCTTTTTGAAAATCATTTCAGTTGAGCAGACGGCCGCCGGGTTAAGATTTATATTATAATAAACTTATTACAGTTCATGTTTTTTTGCTTAACTTGTTATTTAAAAGTTAAAAAAGTAATAAGTTAAACATTTAAGCGCGTTAATAATATTTAGGTAGGTATTATGAAAGGTACATATCCTATATGTTCTATTATTATATATTATTATTTATTATATATATAATATATAAGGTTTTACCTGAAACTGGGCTACACTCAAAAACCCGCTATAATCCTAGCTTTTAAAGCAATTAAGAAGTTTTTTTGAATTTCAAACTTAAATTACTCTTAATCCTTTAATATAGCCGGGTTTTTTCCTTTTAGGAGATTTCATTTCCCAATCTAAAATGGCTTAAACTGCCAAAAATCTATGTAATCTCGAATCTAAAGTGCTTAATTCACAAATAATTATTATGAATAGTTTTACTAATACAGCATTTTTATGGCTACTTCTTATAGACGGAAAATCTCTCCCCTGGGTATATTGTAAACACGTTAAGCTCTATTAAAGTTTAATAGAAAAATCGTAATGAAAAAAATTTTAGAGCAAATCATATTTCAGACTGCATTTCTAGTATATATCGTTTAGATAAAGAGATCATTTAGCGGGGTATGAAAGCTAATAGAAAGCGGAGTTGTGCAAAATTCTTAAAATAAAGTGAACAGTTTTTAGAATTTTGTTGAACTTACTATAGTAGGACCTCGCAAACCTGGTCTTCTGAATTGCAAATATTTGGAGTAAATATGGACAGTGTCAACTTACGCTTGAAAAAAAAACTTTCATCACTTCCGGAAAAAACTACAACAAACCCGGTATATCTATAGTAAAGGGCCATGAAAATATAAGGTGCCTCTACTATTAACTCATGTTAAACCCATATCCAATGCTAGATAAAATAAAACTAACCATTTTAACCTATATAGCAGAAAGGTGACACTGTCAAGAATTATAAACGATAAAAACGAAGATTTTTTTGACAGACAATACCTAAAGTAAGGGTAAGTCAATTTTTTGATATGGATAAAACCATTGAGACATGAGTTGCTATTTATTTAACGTTTTTAAAAAGGTAATAAATATGTACACTTCATACGATAAACACATTCTATTCGAAAGAACAGCAAAAGCAAAGGAAGGACTTATTTCGAGCATAGACTCATGCCTATCTTACTTATTTCCTGCTGGTTTTTTTCGTAATGATCAATTCTTTATTGGCAACATAAGAGGAGATAAAGGTAAAAGCTTAGTAGTAGAAACAAGAGGAGAAAAAGCCGGATTATGGGTTGATTTTGCCACGAGCGATGGTGGTGATATATTTGACCTCTGGCGGGATGTTTCTGGCAAGACGAAGTTTCTTGATACCATAGAAGATATAGAAAAATGGCTTGGCTATTCAACACCTCAACGTGACAGAGAAATTTCAGAGCAATGCTGGGATTACCATGATGAAAATAATCAAGTAATAGCTAAAATATATCGTTATGATAACACTTTAGGAGAGAAACGTTACAGTTGTTTTGATACAAAAAAATCAACCAATACTGCACCGGACCCAAGACCTTTATATAATATTCCAGGTATAATTAAATCTGACAAAATTGTTTTCGTTGAAGGTGAAAAATGTGCTGAAAGTTTAATCAGTAAGGGTATCATAGCCACAACAATGATGTTTGGAGCAAATTCACCTGTAAATAAAACAGATTGGGCTCCGCTAAAAGGTAAACACATAACCATATGGCCAGACAACGATAGTTCAGGTCAGAAATATGCTGAAAATGTTGCAAAGAAGCTTTTAGATATAGGTGTTGCATCGCTTTCTATTCTTAAAATTCCACAAGATAAACCAAAAGCTTGGGATGCTGCTGATTGTATTCAAGAAGGAGTAGACGTCGAAAGATTTTTAACCTCAACTGTTTCTCTCCCATATACAAAAAACGTTACTTCATTTCCTGTATTGCAGTACCTAAATGACAAATCACCAATGCCAGAAGACATAATTGCTCCTAGAGTTTTAACTCCCAGTGGTCTTTTAGTTTTTGCTGGTGCGCCTAAAGTGGGAAAAAGTGACTTTCTTATTTCTTGGCTTTTTCATATGGCATCTGGAACTCCATTTTTTGATATGGTGCCAAAAAGGCCCTTAAGAATCTTCTACCTTCAGACTGAAATCGGTTACCACTATATGCGTGAACGGCTGCAACAGATGAAATTTAGTGAAGAGCTTATTAAACTTGCTGCAAACAATTTAGTTATTACACCACAGACTAAGCTGCTTTTAAATGAAAATAGCATTAAAGATATCGTAACTGAAGCAGAAAGAAACTTTGACCTAAACACCATCGATATCATAGCGGTAGATCCATTGCGTAACGTTTTTGATGCTGATGAATACGGTAACGAAAATGATAATAATGCAATGCTCTTCTTTTTGCAAGAGAGAATCGAAAAGCTACGTTCTCTGATCAATCCTAATGCTGGAGTTATTCTTGTGCACCATACAAAGAAAATGCAAAAGAAACTATTAGAAGAAGATCCATTTCAAAGTTTTAGTGGCGCTAGCAGCTTAAGAGGATTCTATACCACTGGAATGATCATGTTTAGGCCTGATGAGAAGAGCAGCTATCGTCAACTGATGTTTGAGTTACGTAATGGAAATTCTGTTATGCCAAAATTTGTTGATAAAATTAATGGTCACTGGTATGAAGTTGATGCTGAGTCACAAAGGTTAATAAATAAAGACTATGGTGAAAAACTAGATGCCGAACGTTCTCGTAGATATGACATCATCTTGGACTTAATATTTGCAGAAGGACGTAAGGGTCATGTTTATACAATTAATCAGTTTTGTCAGGCATTTGAAAATAAAGAAGGTCTTGGCAGTACGCATTCTATACGTGATCGTCTCGATGTTCTTGCTACCAAAGGCTACGTTAAATTCAACAAAGAAGGCAAAAACGCTGCAAGAAACAAATACGGAGTACTTTGCGTTGAAGGTATGGAATTTGGGCAAAAAATATTTGATCCAGAGAAGAACAAAAAGGTTACAGTCTATCACAGATTACTACCCACACACTACAAATCACCGCATTATGGCAGCGTAATTCCTGTAGAAAATCCAAATACTTGGGTTTATCACAATTAAACTATTAACATTTTAAATCATTTTTTAATTAGAGGGGCAAAATATGCATTCTAAAAATTCCTATACTGGTATTAATCCAAAAGTTGTTAAACACATACGACACTATGCTAAACTTCTGAAGAAAGGAAAAGCTTTTGCTTATAAAGACATTGAAGATGTTGAGCAAGATCTTTTACTTGACTGTTTGCCTGGCCTTGAGGGTTATAATGAACTTGAAGGGCATTTTATAAAACAGTACATTAAATGCCGTGCTCTCAATTTAAAAGAAAAAGAACTATGTAAAAAACGTACCATTAATTTTGTTGATGAAACTTTATACGAAGAGAGCGATGAAAGTCTCGAATATAGCTCCGCAGTACGTATTGACGTAAATGAAGCAATTGCAAAGTTACCTCGAGAGTTAAGAAAAGTATGCAAACTATTGGCAGAAGGTCACAGCATTTGTGAAATTTCCAGAAAGACTGGTATACCAAAATCAACTCTTTACGATATGATCAACAAACTACGCAAAGAGCTTTCCCACCTAAAAATATATCTAAAGCTAGATTTCTAACTCTATATCACAAGGATGAAAATAATAAACAGCAAAGAAAGGGCAAAAATAGTAACGGGTGTTAAAATGGTAATCTTTGGACCTTATGGAATCGGCAAGACCAGTCTGCTCAAAACTCTCGATGAATTAACAACGCTTTGCCTTGATTTTGAAGCAGGACTTCTTGCCGTTCAAGACTGGAAAGGAGATTCAATCGAGATGCGTACTTGGAATGAGGCGAGAGATATAGCTTGTCTTATTGGTGGTCCTAATCCTGCATTAAGGTCTGATCAGGCATATAGTCAAAAACACTATGAGCATGTCTGTAGCAAGCACAAAGATCTTCTTTCTGGAGTTTCTCAATACCGCTCTATTTTTATTGATAGCATAACTGTTGCATCACGTTTATGTCTTTTATGGGCCAGAATGCAACCTGAAGCTTTTTCAGATAGATCAGGGAGAGAAGATAAAAGAGCTGCCTATGGATTACTTGCTCAAGAGATGATGGCATGGCTCAATCAGTTTCAACACATCAGAGATAAAGACATCATCATAGTTGGCACATTAGGTCAATATCTCGATGACTGCAATCGTCCAACCTGGCTACCTCAATGTGAAGGAGCAAAAACTGCCAGTGAAATTCCAGGTATTGTTGATGAAGTAATTAGTATGGTTGGAATCAAGAAAGATGATGGTACAGAGGTTCGTTCATTTGTCTGTCAGACTATTAACTCTTGGGGATATCCCGCTAAGGATCGCAGTGGCTGCCTGAATATGGTTGAAGAACCTCATTTAGGTAAATTACTTGCGAAAATTAAAGCCAAAACCTTGGCTTCTGTTGCCTAAATTTAATTTTAAAAGGAGTAATATGGAACAAAGCTTTTTCAATATCGGTCAAAAAATTCCCTTTTTCAGTGTGAAAGAATACTTGAATGATCAATCGCCTATACCAGAAGATATAATTTCTCCTAGAATTCTAACTAAAAGAGGTTTGTTGGTATTTGGTGGCCCTCCTAAGATTGGCAAAAGCGACTTCTTGATCTCTTGGCTTGTTTACATGGCTGCTGGTAGATCATTTCTCGGTATGACGCCAAGTAGACCTTTGAAAATCTTCTACATGCAAACTGAAATTGAGTATGAATATATGAAAGAACGGTTGCAACAACTTCAACTGGATAACGAACTTCTGGATGTAGCTGCTAACAACTTAATCATTACGCCAAAGGTGCACTTATCATTTAATCATGATGAAATAAGTGAAATCAAGGAAATTGTGAATGAACGCTTTAAACCTGATGTTTTGGCTATAGATCCATTGCGTAACATCTTTAGCAGTGAATATGGCAATGAAAATGATAATAGTGCTATGTTATTCTTTCTGCAAAAGACTCTTGAAAAGCTACGCAGTGCTGTCAATCCAGATGCTTGCATTGTACTTACTCATCATACAAAAAAATTATCAAAAAAGATGCTGGAAGAAGATCCATTTCAGGGTTTAAGCGGTGCTGGTTCTTTGAGGGGATTTTATAGTACTGGCATGGTGATGTTTTCTCATGATGAAGAAAGTACTGTACGTCAGATAGTATTTGAACTGCGTAATGGTGAACGTGTGGCAAGCAAGCTTGTCGATAAGATAAATGGTCGTTGGAAACTTGTAGACCAATGGAGTTGATTCTTTTTTTTACTTAATTTATAGGGAACAATATGCTAACAGATTTTTTAACTGATTTTAATACTGCAAAATTACAAAGTAATTTAATACCAAAAGGGACAACGGTAAAAGTCAAAATGGCCATTAAACCTGGTGGTTATGAAAATTGGTTCACTAAAAGCTATACTACTGGCAGTATCTATTTAAATGTAGAATTTACCGTTACTGAAGGCCCATATGCAAAACGCAAGATTTTTCAAGTGATTGGTATTAAAAGTGGCAAAGCAGAAGGTGAAGAAGACATCTGGGGAGAATCTGGTCGTTCTATGCTTAGAAGTATTTTAGAGTCAGCACGGAATATTCATGCACATGACACTTCAGAAAAAGCAGTTATTGCTAGAAAGATCAATTCTATAGCTGACTTTAACGGGTTAGAATTTACTGCAAAAGTTGGTATTGAAGCTGATCGATATGGAGAAAAAAACAAGATTGCTACTGTTATTACTCCAGAACAATCTGAAGTTGATTGGTTGCCATTTTGAAATACGACGAACTGGACTGCTGTCATTGAGAGGGCTATGAAAGATGCAGTAGGAAAAAACGTAAAGCTGAAAGAAGAAGCGATAAAATTCAGAGTCTTTTGAAACTGTTTGTGAGCTTTGATTTTCAATATGTCAAAAAGCATTGTTTTGATATTCTCGAAAGAAAAAAGTAGTTCTGGTTTTTTAAGATAAAAGAATATTTAAGCATAGAAATGCACTTCAAAAAAAAATTTTCATTTTTCCCGGAAAAACCTGTGAGAAATCCGGTATATATATAGTAAGAGGGGAAATAAATGTCAATACTCACACAATCAGGAAGAGCAGCAATAGCAGCAAGTATAAAAGAGCAACCAATACATCTTGCTTGGGGCAGTGGTGATGCCAATTGGGAAAGTAGTCATCAAGTCGAAAAAGTTTTTGTTGAGGATGAAATAGCCCTAGATCACCATCCCATTAAAGACGTAAAAGTTTTTATCGGACAAACAACTTATCAGCCAAATACAGTTGATAGTAGTACTGGTCTAATAAAACGTACGGAAAATAGCTCTATTCCAGTAAGTGATAAAGTTACTGTACAGTATACTGAAAGCACACCACCAGAGCCTATCAATGCTACAAAGCTGATAAATGAAGTTGGCAGACGTACTGCGGACGAAGTGCTATTCTGCACAGGTGATGAAAACGGCGAACTTATAACTCCTTCTGGAAGGTTTAGGCCCTCAAATGTACCAACTAATAATCTTTTTCTCAAATTCACTTTCGATTTCAACGATGCTGCAAATCAAGTAATAAGAGAGCTTGGAGTTATGGTTGGTACAAAGGTGGTAGAAAAATTGCCTCCTGGACAGAGATATTTTGAACCTCAAGATATAGAAGACCCAGGGATCTTATTAGTTTTAGAACATACCGTACCACTTATCAGAACATCTGCAACTCGGGAAACTTTTTCATTTGTTGTAACTTTTTGAAACAAAATGACCTTAAATAGTTATTATAACCGCTTTAATCCTGACAAAGAATACGAAAAAAGCTTGTTTCTTGCAGGAAGAGGTCTACAGTCAGCAGAATTAAATGAGACTCAGGAGTATGCTCTTTCTAAGCTTAAAGGCATAGGTGATGCAATATTTCGTGATGGTGATGTTATAACAGGAAGCAATTGTATTATAGATAGAGAAACTGGTAAAGTTACGCTTGAATCAGGAAAAATCTATCTTCGTGGAGCGGTTAGAAAAGTCGAAAAAGAAGAGTTTGTTATTCCACTGAGTACTATAGTTCGCATAGGTGTTTATTATCTAGAATCTACGATTACAGAACTTGAGGATGAAAACCTTCGTGATCCTGCTGTTGGTACAAGAAACTATCAGGAAGTAGGAGCTGCAAGACTTAAAGTTTCCACCATTTGGGGTTATCAAGCAGAAGGTCTTTCTCCACGTTTTTCTGAAGGAGAGTTTTATCTAATCTATAACATTGAAAATGGAGTATTAATAGAACATTCACCACCTCCACAAGCAAACATAGTAACTACTGCGCTTGCTCGTTATGACAAAGAGGCAAATGGTTCCTACGTCGTAAATGGTCTTGAAGTAATGTTCCTGCAAAAGGAAGAGGGAGAAGGAGGAAAACAAGTTTTTGTAATTAATGAGGGCAAAGCTCATGTTGATGGCTATGAAATTGAGTTACCTCACAGTATTCGTGTTTCCTTTGATGAAGATCCGGATATAAAATCAGTTGAATCAGAGCCACATACTTTTCAGCCAAATAGCCAAAGAGTAATGGAACTGAAGGTTAATGATTTTCCAATAAGTGAAATCAAAAAAGTAGATATAACTGTTCAAAAAACTATTACCATTACTCACGGTTCATATTCAGGAGCCATTGATCCGATACCTGACTCTGCAGTACTTGAAATTATTCAAATTAAACAAGGCAATGTTATTTATGAAAATAGTATAGATTACAAATTAAACGCAGGAAACGTTGATTGGTCATTACCTGGTAAAGAGCCAGCTCCTGGAAGTAGTTATCAAATAACTTACCGCTGTCGTACTCATGTAAGCCCTGAAGATATAAGTGAAGAGGGATGTAAAGTAAGAGGTGCCGTTGATAACAGCTTGGTTCTGGTTGATTACACCTGGAAAATGCCCCGCTATGATTTAATTACTATCGATAGCAAAGGAGTAGTAAGGAGAATAAAAGGTATAGCTCACCCTTGGCGACCATCAATGCCTAAAGCGCCCTCTGGACAACTTTTGCTCTGCTACATTCATCAGACGTGGAAAAACGGAGAAAAAGAAGGGGTGAAAATAGTGAATAATGCTATTCATGCTGTGCCAATGAATGAACTTGAAGCAATGAAGAAGGGAATAAATGATCTTTATGCTCTTGTTGCACAGGAGCGTTTACGCAGTGATGCAAATTCAAGAGAACCTACCACCAAAAAAGGAGTATTTGTTGATTCGTTTTTTGATGATGATATGCGTGATCAAGGAATTTTGCAATCTGCAGCAATAGTAAATAAGGAACTAATTTTACCGATAGACGTAGAAATTATTGATGTTGAAAAGAGCACAAAACCTTATCTTTTACCGTATGAACTTGAGCCGGTATTGGAACAGCTTTTACAGACTAAAAGTGACAAAATTAATCCATATCAAGCTTTTGATAAAGTAACCGCAAAAGTTACTCTAAATAAAAACATTGATCACTGGACCGAGGCTACCACAAATTGGAAAAGTCCAGTGACAAGAGGTTTTAATATTACGGAAACCACAGAGCTATTGTCAAGTAATTCTTATGAAACTGAATTTATGCGAGAAGCAGTACAGAATTTTGAAATTGAAGGTTTTGAGCCAAATGAAAAGCTCAAGGAGGTGAAGTTCGATGGTATCTTCATTCAGCCTACTGCGTAAGAGGTAAAAATATGCTCACAGCTAACAACCAGGGAAAATTAAAGGGAAAGGTGAAAGTGCCAGCAAACATTCCAGCAGGTACTAAATTAGTACAGTTTTACGGTGATAAAGGCAGTTATGGAGAAGCAACTTATACTGGTAAAAAAACAATTACCATAGAAGAAAGAAGAAGAGTTATCGCAGCAAGAAGAATTGACCCTTTAGCCCAAACATTTACTTTAAATGAGAGCAGACACATAGGAGGCCTAAACTTATGGTTCACAAATAGCGGCAAAAAACGTGTTGTTGTGCAGATTAGAGAAACAGCAGTGGGAATGCCCTCGCAGACTGTCATTGCTGAAAGTTATATTGAGCCAAAAGATATAAAGATAGATGGCACAGCAACACGTATAGAATGGTCGCCAGTGTTTTGCCATGCAGGAGAGGAGTATGCAATAGTGCTACTTACTGATGATTCTGGTACTGCAGTCAAAATAGCAGAACTTGGCAAATATGATGCAGTAAATAGCCGCTGGGTAACAAGTCAGCCATATCAAGTAGGAGTATTACTTTCATCTAGCAACGCAAGTACTTGGACACCACATCAAAATTTAGATCTAACTTTTAGGCTTTTAGCAACGAAGTTCACTGAAAATTCTCACGTTATTGATCTTGGTAAAGTTACTGCAAATAACGTATCAGATTTAATTGTTTTGACGAACGTCGAAAAAGTAGCATTTGATACCAATGTAGAATTTATCTTAACAGATGAAGAGGGAAGAGAAAACTTTTTGTCTGATAATTTGCCGCTTGCACTGCGTGAAAGAATAAATGGGGAATTAACGGTAAAAGCAAGCCTAAAAGGAGGGCGAGAGAAAAGTCCAGTGCTATATCCAGGGTTACAGCTAGTTCTAGGTAATCTTTTAGAGTCTGGAGATTATGTTACAAGAAGTATTACAGCAGGAGCTAACACTAAGATTACCATAACATATGATGCGCTAATACCTGGCACTGCAGATGTTAAAGCATATGTACAAAAAAACGTGGATTGGCAATTAGTAAATTTAACATCAGGAAAACCAATTGGAGAAAATTTGGTAGAGAGAACTCATGTGCTATCAAATTTTAATGGTAATGATACAAGGATAAAATTGGTTTTAAGTGGAACAGTTGTTTATCGCCCTAAAGTCAAAAATCTACGAATCATTATCACTTAGCAGAATGTCAGATGATAAAACAAGTAGAGGATATTCTTTGCCTCATCCAGAAAATATTGCTGTGCAGGATGTTGTTCGTATCCGTACCACAATTGAGAAAATAGATGAAGATATTACCGAAAGAGAAGATGAGCATAATCAACTTAAGAGTAATTTTGAGCGGTTTAATTTTGAGACTTTTTTAAATTTTTGGAAATGAAAGAAGCAATATACCAAAGGATAAAGGATTTAGCAGCAAGTAGCACACCTGATCAATTGGCATATCTTGCAAAATCGCTGGAATTGATAGCAGATAAAAAAGCTATTGCTGACATTGTGCAGATGACTGAGGTAAAAGAGATAATTGATGCACTACAAAAAAGACTTAAGGATTTAGCGGCAAATAGTACACCAGATCAATTAGCATATCTTGCTAAAGCACTGGAATCAATAATCGGCAAAAGTTCAGTTTCTGAAATTGTACAGATGACTGATGGTAAGCTAAAAGAACTTCTTGATAGTGCAAAAAAACACTTAACTGATCTGGATAATAAAAAAGCTAGTTCTTTAGCAGTGATCTCTGAATCAGAGAAGCAGTTATTAAAGAGAATTGATGAAAAAGGAACAACAAATTTATCGCTACTTGATACGAGAAAGAATGCCAATATTGCAGCAATAAATAGCATTAGTAATAGTCATAAAGATGGTCTTAAAGGTTTAGTAGAAGATTTTCGTGCTGTTAATAATGTACCACCTGGCTCATCAATTATAGGAGAAATAGAAACTCGAATTAAAAACATCTCTAATGAGGTAAAAACTCGGGATGAACAGTTAAAAGCGTCTCTTATAAATGAAATAAGAAAGCGCAATATGGTTGAATCAGGGTCATTACCTTTCTTATTTGGTGTACTTGGCAGAAAAAATAATTACTTTGGCCACGGAACTTTTACGACAGAGCTTGGAAAGTGGAGTAGTGATATAACAAAAACTGACTATATGTTACAACTACTAGCAGGTAGCCATATGTACAATACAGATTACGTTAGTTTTTATCGGCCAAGACAACTCAGTTTTATAGAGGGAAGTAAAGGAACATTTATTTACGGAGAGTTATGCACAAAAAGTTTTTCTGGTAGTTATGATGAGATATACTATTATCCGTATGCTGCACTTGGAGTAGTATTTGTAAAAAATACAACCAATGTGAACATAAATAAGACAATAGAATTTGTTGGATCATCGTATTCGAGTACGGAGTATGGGGGAGCAGGATTATTTGTGGGAACACCAGATAATACCAATTCTAATAAATCAAGTATTTCAAGAATAATATGGAAAAATGTTTACCAATACACGAGTTCTGATAGCAAGTTAGCTGGATCTGGTAATGTGGAGATTCCAGCAGGAAAAACAGTTGCAATATTACTTTACACATCATCTTACCTGTATTCCAGGACACAAGTTAGTCAAGGTATGCTTGCATCAAATTATGTACATAACTATGGTCAATTTATTCAGTGGGGGATTTATAACATACGTAGCAATGTTCTAACTACAGGACTTGAAGTAGATGTGGAGAGAACGCTAAAAGCTTGGCAATGTCCAGGATTAGAACGAACTAATCAAATATGGCAATGAGGAGGAATTTATGACTATTTATATACGTTTTGAAAACCACAAGCAGATTGAAACAACAACACTTGAAAACAAGCCAACTGGAAATGATTGGTATGAAGCACCAGAAGATTTTGATTGGCAAAAAAGCTATTGTCTAACAGAAGGGGAGAAAATTGTTGAAAGGAATAAGGAAGATATTGAGCTGGAATTATTGGAAAATGCAAAACTTTCTGCACTTTCTAGTCTCCGTACTTATTATAATAACTATACTCACCAATACGCAGGATATTCTCATCAGAAGCTTAAGTCGTACGAAATACAAGCAAAAGCCGCAGAAAACATTCTAGCAGCACCAGAATCTATAGACGAAAAAGATGCAGAAATTATAGAGCCATTAGCAAAAGTACGTGGTATTACAGTTACTGAAATGGCAAGGATAATCGAGGAAAAAGTGAAAAAAGCAGTAAAAGCGATAGTGAAATGCGAGGAGTTGGAAGACATGGCGAAGAGGAAAATTGAAGAAGCTAAAAGTGAAGAAGAACTGCAAACTTTGCTAGATGATTGTAAACAAAAAATGCAAAACCTAGAAACTTAAATTCTTTTCAAAAATCAGCGTGCAAGGAAAAAAATGACAGAAGAATTTTTACACGGAGTAAATGTTATTGAGGTAACCTCAGGAGCAAAGACAGTACGTACAGCTAAATCATCAGTGATAGGTGTAATTGGTACTGCTCCTGAAGCAGATGGGCAAAAATTTCCACTGAATAAGCCAGTGTTAATTGCAGGAAGCTTAAGGGAAGCAGCAAGACTTGGAAAAAGAGGAAGTTTACCTTCTGCAGTAAATGGAGTATTTTCCCAAATTGGTGCAACAGTAGTAGTTATTCGAGTTGAGGAAAGTGAAAACAGCGATCCAAAATTAAAAGAAGAAGAGACGCTGAAGAATATAATTGGCGGTGTTGATAAAGAAACTGGAGAGTATCAAGGGATAGAGGCATTCCTCAGCAGTGAAAGTATAATTCATGTTGCTCCAAGAATATTAATTGCACCTCAGTTTACTCATCAACTACCAGAAGATGCAGTGGTTGCAGCATTAATTCCTATAGCAGAAAAGCTGAGAAGCATAATAGTAGCAGATGGTCCAAATACCAATGATGAAGAAGTAATAAAATGGAGAAAAAGTGTAGGCAGCTCAAGAGTTTACGTAGTTGATCCTTGGGTTAAGGTATTTATTGAAGGAAAAGAAGAAATTTTGCCAGCAAGCCCATTTGTAGCTGGTTTAATAGCGAAAGTAGATAGTGAGCAAGGATTTTGGCATTCACCTTCAAACAAAGAGATAAATGGTATTGTTGGAACAAGCAGGCCTATTGATTTTACGCTCGGTGATACAAGTTGTAGAGCAAACCACTTGAATGAAAATGAAGTAACAACGATAATTCATCAAAATGGCTATAGGCTTTGGGGAAATAGAACATGTTCAAATAATTCGAAATGGGCTTTTCTGTCAGTGAGGCGTACTGCAGATTTAATCAATGATAGTTTACTTCGAGCTCATCTATGGGCAGTTGATCGCAATATTACCAAAACTTATATAGATGATGTGATTGAGGGGGTGAATTCTTATTTGGCTAATTTAAAAGCGCAAGGAGCAATTATCAGCGGAAAATGTTATGCAACCCCAGAACTCAATACACCGGCAAATATTGCAAGCGGGAAAGTGTCTTTTGATTTTGAGTTCACGCCACCATATCCGGCTGAGCAAATAATATTCAGATCCCATCTTGTAAATAATAGTGTAATAAGTTAGGAGAAAGCGAAGTGTTACCCAAAATATTGAGAAATTTTAATGTATTTGTTGATGGTCGGGGTTATGCAGGAAAAATAGATGAGATAACTTTGCCAAAGCTTACTATCAAAACAGAGGAATATCGTGCAGGGGGTATGGACATACCCATTAGCATTGATATGGGAATGGAAAAGCTTGAAGCTGATTTTACTTTTGCCGAATATGATTCAGAGCTATTTAGGCTTTTTGGCCTCATAGATGATAATTCGGTTTCTTTGACGCTAAGGGGAGGATTACAAGGCAGTGGAAGTAATGATATTGAAGGAGTAATAATCAACTTAAGAGGCATTTTTAAAGAATTTGATTTTGGTAGCTGGAAACCTGCTGAAAAAGCAACGCTGAAGTGTACTGTAGCTGCTCATTACTATAAACTTACCATAGGTGGTAATGAACTGATAGAGATCGACGCTGAAAATATGATTAGAAAAATAAATGGCGTTGATCAAATGGCCTTGCTGCAAACGATTTTAGGGATTTAATGGAATAGATGGATGCCTTTTCATATAACCACTTTTTTATTGAAAAATTACTGATAATACTGTATAATTATTAATGTTTTTTAAGCATTTGTGCTATGGCTTTATCTAAATTTCTCGACCCTAAAAATGATATAGCATTTCGCCGTATCTTTGGTACTGAAAAGAATAAAGACATCCTCATTCACTTCCTCAATGATATTTTGAGCTTTACTGGCAAAAATGCAATACAGGATATAGAGTTTTTAAGTACTATTCAAGATCCTGAAATTGCCGCTAAAAAACAAAGTATTGTTGATGTGCTATGTAAAGATTCAACAGGAGTACAATGGATAATTGAGATGCAGGTTGCTAAAACCAAAGGCTTTGAAAAACGTGCCCAATATTACGCTGCTAAAGCCTATTCAAGACAAGCAGATAAAGGTGATCAATACCATGACCTTAAGGAAATTATCTTTATTGCTATAGCAGATTGTATACTGTTTCCTGATAAGTCCGAGTATAAATCAAAGCACACTATTCGCGATGAAGATACTAATGAACATGATCTAAAAGATTTTTATTTTGTATTTATTGAATTGCCTAAATTTTCCAAAACTAAAGAAGATCAGCTTTCAAATATAGTTGAGAAGTGGGTGTATTTTTTTAAGTACGCTGATGAAACAAGTGAAGAAGAATTGGAAAGAATAACAGGAAGTGACGTAATAATCAAAAAAGCGTACGAAGAGCTAAACAGGTTTAACTGGTCAGAAAAAGAGTTTATAGCATATGAACAGGAGACCAAGCGTATTCGTGATGAACAGGCTGTCCTTGCTCAAAAACTTGATGATGCCAAAAAAGAAGGAAAGATTGAAGGAAAGATTGAAGGAAAGATTGAAGGAAAGATTGAAGGAAAGATTGAAGGAAAGATTGAAGGAAAGATTGAAGGAAAGATTGAAGTTGCAAAAGCGATGTTGACTAATAATGTTGATATTAGCACTATTGTCAAGTGTACAGGTCTTTCTGTCGATGAAGTTCAAGAATTAATTCAAGTTGAGGAAAAATAAACCCTACTATCATCTTTATATTGAGAAATTTAGTATGAAGGATCGTTAATCAAACACAAAAACTATAGTAAAAAAAATTAGTTATGTAAAAGCCGATATAGACTTTTATTTAATTAACTTTTTAAGGAGGAACATGCAAGCTATAACACTTAATAACCCAATAACAGTTGATGGAATTTCTGTTTCAGAACTTACCATTAGACGTCCAAAAGTTAGAGACTATTTGGCAATAGAACGCATTAATGGTAGTGACCTAAATAAGGAAGTGACTTTGACTGCCAACCTGACATCAGTTGCAAAAGAAGCGATTGAAGAGTTAGATATTGCTGATTATGTGAAAGTGCAAGAGGTATTAAAGGATTTTTTTTCACCAATTATACAAAGGACTTGAGGTCAGAAGTATTAATGTTCAGCTCTGTTGTAGGAGGCGGGGTTGAACAAATACTTGAAATGGAAATTAATGAATTTATCCTATGGAATGAAGCAGCGAGGAAGGTACAATGTCAACGTTATCTATAAAAATTGGAGCAGTCCTAGATGGCAGTTTCAGTACTGTAATAAAAGGAAGTAGCAGTCAACTTACTCATCTTGGTGAGAATATAAGAAAGCTTGACTCATCTTTAAAATCAGTATCAAAGTTTAAGCAGTTAGGTCATGATGTTTTGACTAGCAAGAGGTCATGGAAAGGCTTTGAAGATCAAGTAAAATCTTTAGCTAAACAAATGAAAGCGGTGGAGAAACCAAGCAAAACTTTAAAAGCAGAGTTTGATAAAGCTAAGTTTTCTGCAACAAAAGCAAAAGAAGCATATTTGAAAAAGAGAGATGCTTTGCATTCATTTAATGAAGAAGTAAGAAAAAGTGGAAGAAATATTAAGTCATTAGTAAGTAATCAATATAAACTTGGCTCATCTGTTGAAGCGCTAAAAGGTAAGTATGGTAAGCTTGGGTCTGCAATACGTAATCACCAAAGTTTTTTAGCAAGCAAAGCACATTTTAAGTCACAAATTATAGAGACTATTGGACTAGGGCTAACGCTTGCAGCTCCAGTTAAAGTTGCGATTGATTTTGAATCGGCTATGGCTGATGTTAAGAAGGTAGTAAAGTTTGATAATAAAAAAGATGAAGTAACTAAATTTGCTGAAGGGTTAAAGGAAATGTCAAGAACAATACCATTATCGGCAGCAGAATTAGCACAAATAGCCGCAAGTGGTGGTCAACTTGGTATCAGGAAAGAAGATCTTTTTATGTTTACAGAAACAGTGGCAAAAATGTCTACAGCATTTGATATGTCTGCAGAGCAAGCAGGTGATTCCATAGCTAAACTCTCTAACGTTTATGGAATTGATGTTAGTAAAATGGAACATGTTGGTAATGTGATCAACCACTTATCAGATAACACTGCTGCTAAAGCAAGAGATATGGTTGAAACTCTAGCAATAGTTGGTGGTACTGCAAAGCAGTTTGGTTTGGATATCGAGAAAACAAGTAGTTTAGCAAATGCTTTCATTAGCTTAGGTAAAACACCTGAAAAAGCTGCAACTGCTATAAATGCTCTACTTAGTAAACTTCAGACTGCTGAAGAACAAGGAGGGGATTTTAAAGCAGCATTAGAGCAAATGGGCATAACTGCAGAAGAAATAGTACAAAGAATAAGCGAAAACGGCGAAGAAGCATTACTCTACTTTTTTCAAACTCTAAAGAAAATGGATAACCAGGAACGTTCTACAATCCTTATGAAACTTTTCGGTCAGGAATATCAAGATGATATTGCATTATTAGCTGGAAGTTTTAACAAATACGAAGATGCAATAAAGTTATTGGCTAATGCAGAAAAGTACGGAAGCTCTCTGCAAGAAGAATTCAAAAATCGTGCAGACACTACAGCTAATAAATTACAATTACTTAAAAATGCAATAGTTGAAGCTGGCATGAATCTAGGGTCAGTAATGTTACCTACCTTGAATTATGTAGCTGGAAGTTTGAAAACAATAACAGAGCATATAGCTTCTTTTGCAGAAAAATATCCAACTTTAACCACGACGATCATGGGTACTGTAGCAGCTTTGATAAGTTTAAAAATTGCAGCAGTAGGACTAGGATACGGATTTACATTGCTAGGAAGTACGATTTTTGGTCTGAAAGCAAACCTACTTGGAGTATTTTCATTTTTATCAGCTACAGTTTTTCCTGCAGTAGTAACAGGACTAAGAGCAATAACACTCGCTAACCCTATAGGACTTTTAGTTGCTGGACTTGTTACTGGTGCAGCTCTTGTTATAGCTAACTGGCAAAAGGTGAAAGACTTTTTCTCTAGCTTTTGGAAATCGATAATAAAACCCATAGAAGAAGCTTTTTCATGGATAGGGGAAAGTGTATTTGGAAAAGTATTAGGGAATAGCCCACTGAAAGAGTTTGAAAAAAGAAAAACTGAAGTAAAAGCAGTACATAGTCCCCTAAAGAGTAATATTCTCAACAGTGGAAATCCTTTGCTAAGTAACAGTATAATTAAAGAATTTTCCAAGAGAAATCAGAATAATTTCAGAATCAAAAGCCTTATTGAGGAGAAAAAGTTTACAGAGAGCGATAATGATAAGATATTTGCAGATTTTGGAAGGAGTAAATTTGAAAATAAAGAACAAAATAAAACTCAGAACATCACTAATAATTACACTATCAGCATTAAAGCAGAGCCAAATCAAGATGTTCGTAGTCTTGCAGATGAAGTAATAAAAAGGATAAGAGAAAAATCGCGAGACGTTCTATTTGATTCAATAGAACCAGTGTGACCCGGAAGTCATGAAATTGTGATGGTTAAATTCCATCCGCCATAACATCTGGCTGAAATTATAGCCCACATTTTAGGAAACTGGCAAACACCTAAGGTGCGAGCATGGGCTAAAAGGGAGTAATGTTAAACCTTATAATAAATTCTCCCAAGAAGAGTCAGGTAAGGTTACGAAAGAAACTTATGTTTGAATTGTCGTTACTGTGAATATGTGAAATAAGGTTGGTACACATAGACCAAAAGGTATGGAGAATAAGGATGATTAGAATTGGTTCGTTTAATCAAGATGTTTCCGATCTCCCGGCAAAAAAAAAATAAGAACCTAAATCTGACGCGAAACGGTTTCATGGAACGGAGTAACCACATAGAAGCTCTTATTATACTTTGTAATAAGCAAGTAGCCAACTGCAAGCTTCTATGTTGGAAGGATTGTCTAAAAAGCTAATGCCTAAAGTAATGCTTAGGATACGCAGACGTGGACACTGTAACTTGGAAGGTAAAGTTATGAATAGTAGTGAATATGTTATGAGCCAACAAAAAGTTAGGTATGAATGGAATGAAGTTCCTTGGCGCAAGCTAGAAAAGTCTTCATTTAAGCTACAAAAACGAATTTACCGAGCTTCTAAATGTAATGATATCAAAAAGATGCATGAGCTTCAGAGATTATTACAAAAATCGACAAGTGCTAGGATGATCGCTGTGAGAAAGGTAACTCAGGACAATAGAGGAAAAAGAACTGCAGGTATTGATGGAAAAGCTAACCTTAATCAAAAAGAAAGATTGCAATTGGCAAAATCCTTAGATATAAAGGAGAGAGCAAAGCCATCAAGGCGCATTTGGATTCCAAAGCTTGGAAAAAGTGAAAAACGTCCATTAGGGATACCAACAATAACAGATCGAGCAAAACAAACACTTGTTAAGATGATGCTAGAACCAGAATGGGAAGCAAAGTTTGAGCCCAACATTTATGGTTTTAGACCTGGTAGATCATGTCATGATGCCATTGAAGCTATATTTCAAGCACTCATCAAGAAAACAGTATTTGTTTTAGATGCTGATATTTCTGGGTGTTTTGATAATATAAATCATCATATACTGTTAGAAAAACTCAATACCACACCAACTTTAAGGAAGATAGTAAAAGGATGGTTGAAAGCAGGTGTGATGGAAAATAGGATATTTCAACCATCTAGAAGCGGTACAATCCAAGGAGGGACAATTTCTCCATTACTGGCATGTATTGCTCTACATGGGTTAGAAAATTATCTGAAAGAAATAATGGCAGAGGAGCTAATTAGCTACAGGAAAACGAAACCTGGCAGAACATGTAGGGAAAATGCGAAAAGATCACTCAGCGTAATCACTTATGCAGACGATTTTGTAGTACTTCATGAAAGTGAGGAAATTGTTTTGAAAGCAAAAACTCTGATTGAAGAATGGTTAAAAACTATTGGATTAGAGTTGAACCCTTCAAAAACAAGAATTTCTCATACTCAAAAATTCCTGAAAGGAATAAAACCAGGTTTCAATTTTCTTGGTTTTACAATACGGCAATATCCAACAAAACACAATAAGATGTCATACAAGTCTATCATCAAACCAAGTCGTAACTCTATAGAACAACACTCATTAGTCATTAAAAGTAAGCTAAAGAAAATGCGTGGTGAATCACAAGAAGCAGTAATAAGTCACCTTAATCCAATTATTCGAGGATGGTGTCAATACTACGCTTCGGTGGTATCATCTAAAGCCTTTGGTGCAATGGATAATACAATGTTTAGAAAACTTTGGAAATGGGCAATGTTTAAACACCAAAACAAAGGAAGATGTTGGATCAAAAGAAAATACTTCAAGAAGTATGGTAACGATAAATGGCGATATATGACAAGTAACGGAATGCGTCTTATTAAACACGGAGATCATGACATTAAACGACATGTCAAAGTGATTGGAGCCAAATCTCCATATGATGGAGACTGGACTTATTGGGGAAAGCGTATGAGTAAAATACTTGATAAATCACCACAAACAATAAAACTTCTGAAGATGCAACAAGGTAAGTGTGATTGTTGTCAACTTTGGTTTAAGAATGGTGATATCTTAGAAATACATCATAAGGACCAAAATAAGCAAAATAATACAATCACAAACTTATCTATGCTACATGGACATTGTCACGATAATTTACACAGAAGTATGCATGAAAAGCACCAAGCTAGAGAGAAGCCGTATGAAGCGAAAGTTTCACGTACGGTTTTGAAGTCGAGTGAGGAGGGGCAACCTTCTTCACTTAGATAACTGTTCTTTACCTTCTGACTATAAAATAGATGAAAGTATTGTAAAAATTGCAGGATTTGATAGAGAGAAATTATTAGAAATGGGTAATTTCTGCAAGATAAGCTATGGCGATGATGATGGTAAATTAAGTAAAAAAAGATGTAACAACCTAGCTCAAAGAGTATACAAAACTGAATTTGAAATTGTAGAAGATTTTGAAATTGTTCCATCTACTGAAAAAATGTATAAAACTAGAGCTGAACTCATCAGCGAAGGTTATGAAATTATTCCATTTGGTAATAGCTTTGAAAAAGATGCTGGTCACGTTTTTATAAAAGGTAAAGAAATAACAATAGCCTACCATGGTACTCGTCTGAGCCAGAGTTTTAATGATGGAATTACTGATATAAATGTACTTTTTGCTACTTCGGAATTTTTACCTGAAGGTGGAAGAATTCATTGTGGTTTCTATAATTCATTTATGGATTCATGGCCTAATCTGTATGGCATTTTGAAATCTCATGCTGAAAAACAGGGATCAGAAATCAAGGATTTTAAAATTAACCTCACAGGTCACAGTATGGGAGGAGCTATTGCTAAGATAGCTGCTTTATGCCTCAATAAAACAGAAGGAGCTGAAGATGTTCATGTTGCAACTTTTGGTGATCCACGAGTTTTTGATCTTACTGCTAGTGAATTTTATAATGATGTTCTTCAAGAAAAAACCATTAGAGTAACTCAACATAGACAAGACCCAGTACCAGCGGTATCACCTGGTATTTGTGGTTATGCTCATGTAGGTGCACAATTGAGAATATCAGTACCTGAAGGATATTTTGTTCATCAAATAGATGGTTATCATGAAGCCATTAAAATAATGGATGAAAAAGATTTCCGATCGAACAATAACGTTTCTCTCTTTTATTACCCTTCGAGAATATTAAGTCGAATTAACTGTGCAGTTTTAGGTAATGCTCAATATTATGCTGCTAATTTAGGTAATTATATTCTTGGTGGACAAAATTTTTTCGAGAAAGTAAAAAAGGAATACCAAGATAAAAACTTAGAAAATTTTTCTAAGCTTGAACAAGCAGAAGTTAAGCAAAGGGCACATCAAAATGTCTTTTCTACTACAAGGAGTTTATAACTACTATACAGAGCAATCATTAGATTGCTCTGTAGCATCTATTCATTTAAATTCAATATAAAAATTTTCACCAGAAGTTATTTTCCATTCTTCTTTAAATTTCTTTAGGTGTTCTTTTTTTTCGCATTCTAAAAGCAGTTCTTCTATGCTCTTATTATAGCTTTCTGTAGTAATTCTTCCTTGATGATGCATAAACCTCAAATAAATCAAATAAGTGTTAATCACATCTGTTTCACAATAATCGCGAATCTCTTGTATTTTGCCACTATCATATAAGTCCATAACTTGTGAACCATCAACTCCAATCTTACCGGGAAGATTAAATGCTGCGCAAACTTCGTTCATCTTCATTCTTGCAGAAGCTCCAAAATCAGAGAGAGATTCAAGCAAATCACAATGCCAATCACTACTGTACCTCTGATTGTAACTATTCCACTTATCGCCAGCTTTGTGAAAATATTCTGCTTGAATGCCATGAACCATAGCACGGTACTTCAGTACCGGTATATCAAAAGTGCGTCCATTGAACGAAACTAGTCTTGGCTTTTTCTCTGATATGTAGTTAAAAAATCCCTTTACTAGCTCTTTTTCATTGGAGTTTACTGTGCCTCCAGATCTTATTTCTTGTAGTGTGAACATTTCATAACCGCTCTGGCGTGTTATATTACAAAGTAAAAAACTAATGACTACAACAAGGTGGAAGGGCTGACGCAGAAAAGAGTTTTGCCCGTTTGTTATTTCAAGATGATATTTTGTTAATGCGTTCCTCTTTTCTTCTACACTGCTATCATCACTAATATTTAGTAAATTCTTGCAGGAATTTACATCTGGTATAGTTTCAATATCAAATACTAACAAAGAATTAAGCATTACTTATATATTCCTCAGGGCGATCAGTCCAAGGTCGCACTTTTACGAACAAAAAGAGATGAACTTTACACTCAAATAACTTTTCCAATTCTGTACGTGCCTCGATATTAATTTTTTTTATGCTACTGCCGTCTTTTCCTAGCACTATTTTCTTATGATTATCTTTCAATACAAATATGATCTGTTTTATGACTAAACTCTTATCTTTTTTTTCCTCAAATTGTTCAGTTATAACAGCTGTAGAGTATGGCAATTCTTCACGTAGGTTCAAGAATAACTTTTCTCTCGTAATTTCCGCTGATAAAAAATCAGCTGAGGAATCAGTTATTTGATCTTTTTCATAAAACCAAGGGCCTATCGGTGCAATTTCAGACAAGTAACTAGTCAGATCAGAAAGTCCATCATTCTTCAGTGCCGATATCGTAAAAATTTTTTCAAACTTATAAAGCAAATTTAGGTGCTCATGTGCCATCTTGAGCTCTGATTTCTTTACTAAATCAGTTTTATTGATAACCAAAATGCATCTGCCTTTTGTGCGCTCCAGTCGTGCAAATATCGTTTTTATTCTTTCTATATTTTTTAGGTAATTGTTTACATCAACAAGCAACAAAGTAATGTCACTATCCTTAACTGCTCCCCATGCAGATTTGACTAAAGCTTTTTCAAGATTTGTTTCTGCTGAAAACACTCCTGGAGAGTCAGTAAAAACAATTTGCGCATTGTTGCATATAGCAACACCCCTTACCTGCGTCCTTGTTGTCTGCACTTTAGGGGTGACAATTGCAATTTTCTTGCCTACGATGCTGTTAATTAGCGTTGACTTTCCAGCATTTGGCAAACCAGCTATCGTTACAAATAAGCATTTTTGTTCTTTCACAAAGGAAATTATAAAGAAAACTAAATGCTAACGTCAATTGATTATTATATAGCTTTCTCTTCCCCTTTTGAAGAAAAACGCTCAACTATAGGTGATATAATATACTCATTCACTTTCTGAGCTATTGGTTCAATAATATCAGATGTTATAAGGAACCCTGCAATTACTGCTATGGGTGCTATTATTGCACCTGCTAAAGCTGCCGATCCCATTCCAAGCATTATACTTGGAGAAATAGCAGTTGCAGCTGCAGCAAGACCAACTCCAGTTGCAGCACTTGCAAGTGTGACAATACCAAAAAAGATAGGAAAACCTTTATCATCCCTTTCAATATGATCTTTTTTGCAAAATTTGTATAGTAGTACCCCCGCAAACAGAGCTGTAATCAATGCTGGAAATATAGAACCAACAATCCCACCCATTACCAATGGTGATAGAGTTGTAAAACTGAGTCCCAAACCTGTAAGTGCTCCTATTGATGTAGCTATACCTAAGGCAAATAACATTGCTTTAGTATCGTTGTCCATATAATCCTCCTAAATAATAAATTTCTAAAAAACTTTTCTAGTATAGCTAAATTTCTTAGATAGATCAATTAATTTTTTTATGATTAAATGTGATTAAAACTCAAAGAGCGGGAGAAGGGGTTCGAACCCTCGACCTCAACCTTGGCAAGGTTGCGCTCTACCAACTGAGCTACTCCCGCAGTTAAATTCTGCTTAGGTTCTACTTCTAATTATAGGTACATATTACAATTTGTAAACCCTACATGCATGAAAATCATGAGAGCCAATTTTCTATGATCTTTTCGTATACTTAAAACTCATTTTTGATTATTGTATGTGTCATAAAACATATTAAATTTATGAGAATATTTATATATAAGGACGACCTGCCAGCCAGTGCAATACCGAATGATATAAAATCTATAGCTGTTGATACAGAGGCAATGGGGCTACTGCATAGCAGAGATAGATTATGCCTTGTTCAGCTCTCTTTCAATGATGGCAACGCTCACTTAGTTCAATTCAAAAACGATTATACAGCTCCAAATTTGAGAAAAATATTAGAGGATAAAAATATAACCAAAATATTTCACTTTGCGCGATTTGATGTGAGTATAATACATTACTACCTGCAAATTTGGGCACTGCCTTGCTATTGCACGAAAATAGCCTCACGTTTAGTTCGCACCTACACAGATAATCATAGCTTAAAAGAGTTGTGCTTAGAACTACTTGATATAAAATTAAATAAGCAACAACAATCTTCTGATTGGGGAAATGAAAATTTAACAGACAAGCAAAAAAGTTATGCTGCATCTGATGTTTTATATCTCCATAAAATAAAGGAAAAGCTAGATTTAATGCTAGAACGTGAAAATAGAAAAGAATTAGCCGAAAAGTGCTTTGAATTTCTTTCTACTCGTATTGAGCTAGATTCAATGGGTTGGGGGAGTGTAGATATCTTTAATCATCATATGTAATCACTTCACTTGAATTCAGAAAAATTTAGTTGATCAGCTGTTAATTGATACGCTATATTTATAAAAATTTAGGTATTTTATGAGTGATGATATTAAAGCGGTAAATGATCAAAATTTCGAATCTGAAGTTGCTAACCACAAAGGATTTGTGCTGGTAGATTTTTGGGCAGAATGGTGTGGACCATGCAAAAGTCTGATGCCACGTATCGAGCAGTTAGCCAAGGATAGAAAAGACAAGATCAAAATCTGTAAGTTTGACATAGATGGAGAAACTGAGGTGCCAAGTAAGTATGGAGTTCAATCTATACCTACTTTAATCATATTTCAAGATGGTAAGGAAATTGCACGCAAAATTGGCGCAATAAATGATTTACACAGTTGGGTTGATAGTGAAATAAGCGAGTAGACAAATTTCCTTTTGTGTGTATTATAAGTGTTAGTAAAAGGGATTGTAGCTCAGTCGGTTAGAGCAGTTCGCTCATAACGAATTGGTCGTAGGTTCGAGTCCTACCAATCCCACCACTATTGATACAATTGCAAGGCCTACTCTCTTAGATAAGCTTTTTGCCTTATTAAAGTACTTGGTTGTTAGTGTTTGAAAACTCCATGATATTAGATTCCTTGCATAACTGGAATTCAAAAGTTCCAGAGCGGTTTTCTTATTGGATCTCAGCTGGGATGACGCCTGGTTATGAAAGAAATCTATTGTCAAAAAAAATTACTTCCGCGTATTTTGAATCTGATTATAATGACAATTAGAGATATTTTAAGAGCTCAAATTTGTCTGCAGACTTTCAATTAATCTTTCAATAAAAAGCGTGCTCTTCAGCTTATATCTGTCGTGTGTGCGCTGCATTTTTTTCTAATCTTTTTATACAGGAGGATTTTATGTCCAGAATTCCAGATATTTGACCTTTAACTTAGCTAATAACAGGCGCCTGTGGTTTTTATAAAGAAAGTGTAGGAAATAACCAAAAACTTTTTCCAGGCATAAATTTGCCATGTATACCTAAAAAGTAATTATATTAGCATAATGTTCATACTTATATGCTAATATTAATATTATTAAAATTGAAGAATATTATGGAACAACAAGCATCAAACAAAGAGAAAGGGATTGAATTTAGATATAATCAATGTAATCAGAAATGCCATTCCTACAAAACAAAACGGACAGACCAAGAATGCCTAGATAAATGCTATGAGAAGTACGTTTCTAAACTTTATCCACAAATTAGTGAGAAATTATTAGCTAGTGAAAACAATCTCTATGATGAAAGCGAAAAATTATTGCTTATAGCAAATGAAATACACAATCAAGATGCAATGTTTTTTTAATCACAAAAGAAACACTTATTTCAATATTTGAAGAGATGTTAGCTTTTTAGATATATTCTGACTTATTGAATAATTCTTTAAATTGGTAAAATACTGTTTCTTTTCCTCTATTTCTTTTTCACTATTCTTTCCACATATCGCTTCTGTTTTTATCTCTGGTTGTTTCTCTTGATTGAGAGAGCCCTTCTTTTCAAAATAATTATCTGTGAATTCTAAAAAGAGTGAAATCAGCTCAGGAAGATTGTATTTGTGTTCACTTGATGAGCACAATTCTGTAATCGAAGAAAAGTGAATATCATCTGCCTTAATAGGTAGTAACGATAGAAACTTATTCCAGCATTTTCTCATTATTCCAACTTCAGATTCAAGGTTTTTTATTTTAGCTAAATCGGTATGCTCCATGAAAAACTCTTTGTATTGCTCAAAACCTTCAAAAGTTTCTTTTTTTTGGTAGTTTTTTTTCCTATGACTTTTTTCTATGTCAGAAATTTTAGTACCTATATTTGCCTGCTTACTAATAAAGCCATCGTTCTCTAGATTAAAACAAATTGTGTATGGAGTAATATCGTTTACTATTGTATGTGGCTTAAAGTGCCAACCAAAGCATTTGAGTATGAATTTTATTATAGGAGGAAATAGCCATTTAGGTTTTGATATGTGTAGTAATTTCACTACAAGTTTTTTGAATGAGCTAAAGGATTTATTGATAACGCATCTTAAATGAACATTGTCATCTTTTTTAAACTTTTTATAAACCTCTGCAGCTATTGGTCCTCCAGCACAGCTTCCATACAGTACTATATTGTCTGGGTGAATGCCTTGCTTTAGAAGATCTGAAATGACTGCAATTCCTGCATTTACTCGATTTTGACCGTTTAAAGAATGACCTTTGCTTTTTCCAGAACCAGGAAAATTAATAAGGTGAACATCCATACCTGCTTCAGCTGCCCAATTCCATTCACTTTTGTCTTCATCTGGCTCTTTTTCAAAAGTATATGTAAGCCCTGGAAAGTAAACTATATGCTTTTTCTTTCTGCTATCTGCACTGCTCTTCGAGTTTGACATCACTATCTTTTGAATTCGCATTCCATTTTGAACTTCTACGAACTCTTCCCTAATTTTTATTGTATTTTCTTCTGTTACTTTCATTTTGCGTTTTTCACTATATTGATTTAATAATACATGAAATTTTAGAAAAAATCAATTTTTACTAAAAAATTAACTTATAGCGTATCTATCTTTATATTTATTGGAATTAAGGTAGTAATGGGAAATGTCTCTTGACATTTGATAAACCTAAACGTAGCCTAAAACAATTTAGTGTTTATTTATGACATTTGTTCAATCACTTAATAATCAATTAGATAGTTTACACTTATTAAAACACCCATTTTACGAGTCATGGAATGAAGGTAGCTTAAGCCTGCAGGCTCTTCAAACCTATGCTAAGGAATATTATCACCATGTTGCTGCTTTCCCTCGTTATATCAGCGGTATACATTCTTTATGCCCCAATCTAAAGATGCGGCAAGTTTTACTTGGTAATTTAATAGAGGAAGAACAAGGCGATGAGAATCACCCAGAATTATGGCAGCGTTTTGCTGAAGGGCTCGGAGTAGCAAGGGTTGATCTTCTTGAAGATGCACAGGTTAAGGAGACGCAAGAATTAGTTGACGGTTACTTTGACATTGTAAAATCAGATTTTGCAGCAGGTCTTGGAGCTCTGTACGCTTATGAACGTCAAACTCCAGAGGTTTCTAAATCTAAAATTGAAGGTCTAAAAAAACACTATTCAATAAATGATGAGCGTCCTCTCAAATTTTTTACTGTTCATATGGAAGCTGATGAGTGGCATTCTGAAGAATGTGCAAACCTTATTGCAGATTTAAACGAAGAAGAACAAGAGAAAGTTATGCAAGGCGCTGAAAAAGGAGCAAAACTCTTATGGGGTTTTCTTGATGGCATGATGAATGTTGATGTTTGTCATTAATTATAAGTAGATACTAAATTCAGTGGTAGCATGTAATCTTCTTATATCTGATTTACGGCTTTGGGTTCATTTGGGATGTAGTGCAGAAGAGAAGTTTTCTCCCCAATTGGTGAGTATTGACGTTGATTTCACTTTTAAATCTCCTCCTTCAGGGCTTACAACTGATCAACTTAAAGATACTATCTGCTATTTGGAAGTAGTGCAAAATATTCAATCTCTTGTTCAGGGCAAGCAATTTAATTTAATCGAGCATTTAACTCATGATATATACAGGATGATTAACGACCTTTTTATGCAAAAAGAGCATTCTGTCAGGGTGACTACTCACAAAATCGCACCACCAGTTCCTGGTGTGCATGGGGGCGTTTTTTTTACTTACTGTAATGAATTGCAAGAATGATCTATATTTCTATTGGATCAAATATAGGGAATCGCCTTTCCCATTTACAAAGAGCTACTGAGTTACTAAAGAAGCGCTATTTAAAAGACTTAAAGTCTTCGATCATTCTAGAAACTAAGGCTATTTTACCAAATGGTGCTCCACCTGATTGGAACAAGCCATTTCTCAACATGATTGTCTATGGAAGTTGTTCTTCTTCTCCTGAGGAGCTACTAAAAGGCTTAAAACAAATCGAATGTGATATTGGTCGTCCACAAGTCTACGAAAAATGGGCACCTCGTGTTATTGATTTAGATATTTTGTTATGGGATGATCTAACGCTTGATACACCTGATCTTAAAATTCCTCACCCAGAATTGGTAAACAGGCCATTTTTGATCCACTTGATGGCAATGGTTAACAAAACATTTGCTTTCAATGTTCAAGACTGTTTTTCAAAGAGTTTTACGATTTCACCAAAGCTTATGGGTATTGTCAACATTACCCCTGATTCATTTTCAGATGGTGGTCTTTATTATGATGCGAATCGAGCAACCAAGCAGGCATTGCAGCTGGTATCAGATGGTGCAAGCATAGTTGATCTTGGAGCTCAATCAACAAGGCCTGGAGCTTCAATAAAGACGCCAGAGGAAGAGTATGAACGTCTAAAACCAGTACTTGATAATCTTAGCGACTATATGAAAAATGGTGATATTGAAGTCAGCATTGATAGTTTTTGGCCAGACGTTATTTTAAACGTTTTGAAGCACTACAATATTGCCTGGGTAAATGATCAGAAGGGAGATCTGAGTAGTAATACCTTAAAAGAAGTTGCTAGCAGTGGGTGTAGTGTCGTTATTATGCATTCACTTTCGATACCACCACATAAGGACAATATTATTCCACATGATATTGACCCAATTGATATCATAAATAATTGGGCAGAGGAGAGCATTAATAGGTTACTTGCCCTTGGTTTTGATGAAAGTTCAATAATTATTGATCCTGGTATTGGTTTTGGCAAATCTATGTATCAGAATATTCAGATTTTACGCAGTATAGAAACTTTACAAAATTTTGGCTGCAAGGTTTTAGTTGGCCATTCCAGAAAGTCATTTATTTCCTCTTTTTCCATAGAATCTCCCTCTAATAGAGATTTAGAAACAATTGCTATATCTGCTATACTGCAAAATAAGGTTGATTTCCTTAGAGTGCATAATGTACGCGACCACATGAGATTTTTTGTAGCCCAAGCTGTCTTAAAGGGATGAAGATTATTGGAATTATGGCTGTTGACCCTAATGGGGTAATTGGAATAAATAATGATTTGCCCTGGCGTTATCCAAGTGAGTTTAAACATTTTTGTCAAGTAACCGACAAGCAAGTTATTGTGATGGGAAGAAAGACATTTGAAACCGTGCCTCAGAGTATACTAAAGAATCGTACACCTATTGTTTTCTCCCGTAACAAGTGTTTTAATAGAGGCCCAAAATGTACTGTTGTCTCTTCCATGAAAGAATTTCTGTCAATTCAAAGTAGTTCTCAAGTCTTTGTGATTGGTGGGGCACAAATAGCACACCTTTTTTTAGAGCATAACCTAATCTCAGAATTTATTATGACTGAAATGCATAAAACTTATAAAGGTGATACGTATTTCAATTTAGCACTCCTTGATCAGTGGAATAAAACTATTCTCACTAAAACTAAAGACTATACTATATGCAATTGTGTCCGTTCAGCAGAGTAGTAAAATAAGGTAGGCGAGAAAAGACAACTATCAGTGCATGACACTGGCTCCTTTATGATGGTCAGTGCCCAGAAACTGGCATCCAGTTAAATTTATGGATCTCAGTGTTAGCTACTTAAATAACAGGGGAGAGCTACTAAATGACATCTTCAATTTCTGTACAGCTACATCGCAAGAAAGGAAGCACTGGCTTTCACATTAGCAAATTCCCTGAATAGATGCATACAATTTAATGCATAATGAAGTGTGACCTTAGCCAAAAAAAAAGCAGCAAAAAAGTTAACGCGTTCTAGACGTAACTTTACTAAGTACCATTTCTCTTAATTCTTCAGTCAGTGTGCCACTATCCAAAACACTGTTATGAGGATCATCTCCATATATACACAGATCATCACGAATCTTGATCGGATTACCATTTAATAATCGATCATCTCTCATTGCATTTGCCAACTGTGCAGGAAGTGGTATTAATTTGTCTCTTGCGTGATTAATAATTACTATTGGCGTTTTTTCATTTTGTGACTTTTGTAAATTATCTACTATATCAAAGTCTAAATCGAAGGCTTTTAGTATTCTTTTTAGTAGGAATGAGGGCAGTATACTCAAAATTTTCGTCTGAGGCATTGGAAAATGCTCTATTGCTGTATGAAAAGAACTAAAAGTGCTAGTGAAGACAATTCCTCCAAGTTTAACATCTCTATTCGCAAAATGCCTTGATACTTCTGATGCAACTGCTCCTCCAAAAGAATGACCGAAAAGTATAATATTTTCGGGTTTTACACCTTGATTTATTAGTTGATTAATTTTCTCTATTGAAGACTTGAATAAGTTTTGATTCTTATTTAGAAACGGAATCATGAGTAGCAATATAGATAAAAAAACACAAGCTGAAGCTGATAAGACTGCCAATCCAGCTGTTCTAGCTGTTATTGGATTAGTGAGCAGTATGACAGTAGGTGGCAATATTGATGCTAGTAAGCATACGAAGCTGGTTAAGGCATAAGTTATATAATTTTGAAATGCAGCCGGGTATTTGTGTGCATGAGTGTGAAAATTAGGTATATCATGGTGGTGCATGAGCTCAGATTGCATATCTTTACAGAATGTAGTTGCATTTTTATAATTATCCCCTAACCCATGAAAGAATATAAGATGTATTTCTTTTTCTTTAGTGTTAGGCATTATTTTCACTATTAAATATTTTCAATTATATACTATTCTTATAATTTTGTTGAGCTTTTTCTATGTTAACTAGTGAACCGGCAATCTTAAAATGCTTGCAAGATCTACTTACATCAAGGTGCATGAGTTTTTTTTGTATCCGTTCATCAGAGTAGTAAAATAAGAAAAAGAGAAAAGAAGACTAAATGAATTTCATCCGAGTAGCTGACACTGACATCTATATAAAGACAATCTAATGCACTCATTTAAAGTGAAGTTTTCTGGATCCCAGTGTCTAGGCACTGGGATGACAAGAAAAGAGTTGACTTGAATGACACCGAATAGGTACTGGGACAGAGGCTACTTGAATAATATTTCACCATGTCATTCCAGCACTTGATGCTGGAATCCAGAAGTTTTTTGAGCACAAAAGTCATGCTAAGTTTTTGTTGTTAAGAAAGGCTGGATAGCTACTTGAATGACACCATTTGTTACTGTGTTTTTGTCTATCTTATTTTGCTACCCTACTGAACGAATACACAAAATCTAACTTTTTTCTATACAACCAGCTAGGTCAAGAAAGGTGAATCTATCTCTTGTTGCAAATGTAAGATTGACTACCTTGCAATATTGCTCTTTGTTCCAATTAAGATGCTCCGGTAAGTACGGAATTGATAGATCTTCAAATACTTTCTGCAGGTGTTTTGCAGATAGTAAATTTTGCTTAATTAAACTAGAAATATTACTCCATTCTTTGCAAATAATCTCTTGAATTTTTTGCTGCATCATTTGCTTCTGCTTTAGAATTTTTATAAATTCGGTATTACCAAAGCACTGAGTTATATGTTTTACATCTAAAGTGATCGGTTTGGTAATCGGGTTTTGTATTGACAATATCTCCTCTTGCAAGTTAGCCATAGTAATCGTCGTAACAGCAATTTTTTCGCCATGTAACGAGGAGGAATAATCTTTTGTTACCGTCTCCATTGCATGAGCTATCATATGTTCTCCTTGGCTTGCAGAGTAGCTGCCTTTTGACATCACCATTCCAAGTCCTGAAATCAATAAGGCTTCCATAAGTAATAAAACTACTCTTTTATCTTTTTTAGCAAGTGCCAAGTGTTCTCTGAGCAAAATTTCCTCCAGATTGCGAACAAGTTTAAAGGGGAGTTCATTATATTCTGTGCCAAGTAATAGATGAGATAATAGCCAATCGGCTTGTACTGTTGAACGGCAGATGAAATCTGCAAATCCACTTAATGTGAGGCGTGGTGGTGCGTTGGCAATTATATCGTTATCAATGTATATTGCCTTTGGAAGATGTGCTCCGAACGATTTTTTATATCCATCAACTAATATTGAAGCGTTTGCAGAGCTATACCCATTCATGGAAGCGGCTGTTGGGAACGATATATAATCTTTTTTCTCGAGGTAGCTTGCATATTTGCAGATATCATTAACAGTGCCACTACCAAATGCAACCATTAAGTCACTATCTTTTGCTTTATTTCTAACTAGGTTTACAGTTTGGAGGGAAGCAGCGCTGTTCAGTCTATTTGGTGTCATCCAAGTAGCGTGACACTGCGATCCATCATAGTCACGCGCTGGAATGACAGTTGTGGCTGGAATAATTAAATGAGAAACTTTATTAAGTATGTTTTTGTTTAAAAGTTTTGCTGTATTTTCATCTGCAATCAGAAAAATGTCATTTCCATATTGTCTACATATTTCATAGATATTATCAGCAACTTCCCTAATAAGAACTTGTTCTGTGTGCTGTAATATTTGTTTTAAATATCGCATAGAATGTTTACAATACGGTAATGTTAGTATTTCAAGATTGATATGAAGATTGACCCTGTAGAACTAACTAAGAAATTAATTTCTTTTAAAAGTATAACACCAAAAGACGATGGGGCAATAGAGCATATAGCAGCCATTCTCAAGAAAAGTGGTTTTGAATGTGAGATTTTAGAGTTTGGTGATAAAGTTAAAAATCTTTATGCGAAATATATAAATGGAGTACCAAACTTGTGTTTTGCTGGACATGTTGATGTTGTACCACCAGGTGAGTTAAAAGATTGGATATCTGATCCATTTAAGCCAGAAGTTAGAAATGGAATGCTATACGGAAGAGGAGTAGCTGATATGAAAGGCGGAGTAGCTGCATTTATTGCTGCTATCGTAGATTCAGTTGCAGGTAAGTTTCGATTCAGTGGTTCAATCAGTGCATTGATTACCGGTGCTGAAGAAAGCACGGAAGAACATGGAACAAAGGCCGTTTTGGAATGGATGAAAAGTAAGCAAAAAAAGATAGATTTTTGTATAGTTGGAGAACCAACGAGTAGTGAGAAATTAGGTGATACCATAAAAATAGGTAGAAGAGGTTCTGCAACATTTAAATTGATTTGCCATGGTAAACAAGGGCACGTTGCCTACCCAGATCTAGCAGATAATCCAATATATAAAATGGTATCGATACTAAGTAAGATAAAAGATACCACTTTTGATACTGGTAATAAATACTTTCAGCCTTCACATTGCGAAATTACTACTATCGACGTTGGAAATAATACTAATAATCTAATACCTAGTTCAATAGCAGCAGGTTTTAATGTTCGATATAACAATACACAAACACCGGACGTTTTATATAAGATGATTGATGCAATATGCACCAATGTGACTAACGATTATAAACTGTCTATGCAGAGCAGCAGGGACGTTTTTCTCTCTACTCCTGATAGAAATACTGATATTATGCTTGATGCGATAAATAAAATTACCGGTATTGATGCTGTGCTGAGTACAAATGGTGGCACATCTGATGCTGCGTTTATTAAAGATATTTGTCCAGTAATTGAATTTGGTATGATCAACAAAACCGCACATCAGGTAAATGAATGCGTATCAATAGACGATATACATAAATTAACAGCTATATATAAGGAGTTTATAAAAAATTATTTTTACCCCACTAATAAAATATTAAACCAAATCAATGTAATTGGTAATACGCCTGATGGTCCATTATTAGCTTGAGGTGCAGTTGCATAGAGAAGAAACTTACTAGACACATTTTACCAACCCCTTATTATAATATTAAGGGTATTTTTGACTCAAAACTTGTCTTTGATCTGTGCGAGCTTAATAACAAAAATTCAGTAGAAAGCTTATTGGCGAAAATTATCTGTTCAGCAGAGTGACAAAATAAGATAGACAAAAAGGGTGTAAGAACAAATAGTGTCATGCAACACTGGCTTTTGTACACAAAACGTTGTAAAGCGCTTTTGTCAACCTGGATCCCAGCTGGCTTTGTTGCATCGCTATCTACGGCGGATTAAAGATAAAAAAGATGAAGAATATCAGTAGCTTATTATTCTAGCATTTATAGTAAGGACGGTCAGTGAATATCTAAATTTGAGTAAAAGAAATTTTACTACCATTCACTAATCTAGCTAAAATTCAAGAATTTCAATGCTTTAGCTATTTTAAGTAGAATTAAATTTACTAATACAAACAATAAATTACTATTCTTAAATTTGATCAGATTGACTGCAAAAAAATAAGATTTTCAATAAGTTGCTTGTATAGTTAGCCTTTCATAGGTAGCGATGCAACAAAGCCATCCCAGCTCGGATAACAAGAAAAGAAGCACTGGTTTCACATAGATCTGAACAGATATAATTTCTTAAACATTTATAGCTCACATAAAACCCGGTCTGACTGTCATAAAGGCTACTCATTGCAGCAGACAACTTTCGCACTACTTCAAATTCTAATTTTCAACTTAAAGAGGTACGTAATGTCAAATAACTTCAATTTCAAAGAATTTTTTCACCATCACGAAGCAAATAGCACTTTAGATGATATACAAAGGTACTGCATACTGTGGCAATCAGTGATATCACAGGCAATGATTGATGCAGCAAGTAACTGTAAAAAAACAGAAAGCTTGTTAGAGAAACGTAAAGCAATTTCCTGGCTATCAGACTTCAGTCAAGATTTTGTTGAAACATGTATACTGGCTGATTGCGATCCATTATACGTAAAAAACAAAATACAGCCAATTCTAAAAAAGATAAAGCCCTTTTAATGAGGTTTACCCCTCTCACCAAGAAAAATATCATTTAATCTTTTTTCTATAGCTTCATCTATATCTTGGATTAATAGCTGCTTTATCATATTCACTTTCCGTTCTGCCTCTTGAAGATTATTGTTACCGTAACTGTTCTGATTACTATAACCATAACTACTGCCATTTGGTTTATTACTCATTTTTCTTCTTGTGCTGAGTATCTGAACTATCTTCTCCTTGAAAAAAGACTTCCAGCCTGTGCCAGAAAATAATTTGTAGAGAAAATGCGGAGTAAGAAACGCTACTAATATTCTAATAGAAACTCCATAACCCAAATCATCTCTATTTTCATAATACCATTTTAAATATTGATACAAATGGTAAAATGCATTTTTGAAAGAGCTAAACTCTACAGCATACCAAAAGCCACTGGTGAGAAACATGAGCATAATGCTCGATGTATAAAGATACAGAGTGAAAAGAAATAGCTTGACAACTATATCTTTCAAGCTGCCCAGTATATAATTAAATAACCTTAATTTATAAAAAAGTGATATCATTTCACGCACACTTTAATAAAGCTGGGGTGGAAGGATTCGAACCTTCGCGTGGCGGTATCAAAAACCGCTGCCTTACCACTTGGCTACACCCCAATATTGTTTATATCAATAACATTATTAACCCAATTAGTAAAAGATTTATTCGCTTTTCCTATGGGTATTATCACAACGGCTGGTTGATCATAAGAATGCATTGCCTCGATTTTTTCTACAATCTTATCAGTCTGATCATTCCTGCTCTTCATAATTGCCACTATTTCACAATTACTATTAATTTTACCTTCCCATAAATACAGAGAATTTACTTCGGGAAATATATTTACACATACAATTAACTTCTCGTTTAACAATTCTTCAGAAATAGTCTTAGCCTCTTTCAGGTTTGAAAAAGTTATATAGACTAAAACTAAGTTGCTCATTAATCGCTACATAAATGCATTTTTACTATACTCTACTTAGATTTATTCATCAAGAGAAAATAGGAGAGACCTCTTCAGTGCTTGACACATAGAAATTGAAGATGTCATTTAGTAGCTCTCCCCTTGTCATCCCAGTAGTTCTCCTCTTGTCATGCAAGTAGCTATCCAGCCTTTCTTAACAACAAAAACTTAGCATGACTTTTGTGCTCAAAAAACTTCTGGATTCCAGCAGGCTTTGTTGCACAGCTCTTCGGATAGTGGGTAATGTATAATAAATTCATGAAGCTATATCAAACTTAGCCATGCCTATTTCAGTAAATTTGTTAAGCAAATAACACTTGAGTAGCAGTTCCTTCTCACGATTAATCTCAGATTTATTCCTAAAACTAAATCCAAATATTTGCTTCAGTCGCGAGAAAAAACTTTCTATATAAGATCTCTTCCAATAATTTATCTCTTTTTTCCACCTCTTCATACCATCTTCATCATATGACTTTATGAGCTTGATTGTAGAATTTCTCTCATTCATATAATCCAACTTTGGATGCTCTACTGCATTATTTTGCGGAGGAATCCTTGTCTTTATGTCAAGCTCATCGCACAGTTTGTATAACTTCTTTCGATTATATGCCCTATCTGCATATATCGTGCTTATGTTATACTTGGTATCCACTCTTTCAATAAGATCACAGGCTCCATAGTGGTCGGAATAAACTCCACTACTGTATTTTGCAGCTATAACTTTTTTACTACCTATCTCTAGCATTACATGTAGCTTTCTTGTTTGCTCATAGCGGCGATACTTTCTATCTGTACCATTTGCCTTACTATGGCCTGGAATATTATTGTAGATGCTGATACCTGTACTATCTATAGCAATTTCAATATCTTCCATATCGTTCTTATCAACTCTGCAGTCGTTGATTTTGATATTAAGCTTTTTAAACCTTCTTGAAGCCTGCGAATAGCTGATAATTTGCAAAATTTTCCCTATTTGCTCAAGATATTTCTCTATAAATCCCACTGTTTGCCTAAGACCAATCCTGAATAGATAGGTTATTATGTGAATTAGAATCACTACTTTGTCGCTGTAGACATTGTTGCCACCTGCTACTTTTGGACTATTTTCGTACCAATTTTCAATGGCATCGTTGATATAATGAAAAACATTTCCCCTTTCTTGAAGAAATTTGTTATATTCATTGCAGTTACTGACTTTCATTCTTATTGGCATATTTTTCCTTTGTCGGCTAAATATCTATTTTATAACAAATTCCATCAGTAACTGCCTGTTCTTTCCTTGAGTGGTGCAACAAAGCCATTCCAGCATCAAGTGCTGGAATGACATGGTGAAATATTATTCAAGTAGCCTCTGTCCCAGTGCCTATTCGGTGTCATTCAAGTCAACTCTTTTCATCCCAGTGCCTAGACACTGGGATCCAGAAAACTTCACTTTAAATGAGTGCATTAGATTGTCTTTATATAGATGTCAGTGTCAGCTACTCGGATGAAATTCATTTAGTTGTCTTTTCTCATCTACCTTACCACTTTCTTGAACGGATACCATTAGCCATTCCCCTGAATAGATACAACAAATGTTGTATCTTTATCACTTCACATACATTATTCCATATACTATATGAACAACTGAAAAAAGACTTCAGTTAATTGACAATGAATCACGTTATTTTGTCAAATGCGCTGCTATCGCCAAACCATAGCTTAGCTTGAGTGGCTGAGGAGGGATTTGAACCCCCGACCAAGAGATTATGATCCTCCTGCTCTACCACTGAGCTACTCAGCCTCATTAAAAACCTTGCTATATATATGATCTACATGCTTCGTATAATACTTCAAATCAAACAAAGATTCAAGTTTTTTAGAGTTAATAACTTCAAGTAAGGATTTATCTTGTTTCAGTTCGGCCAGAAAATCACTATTGTTTTGTTTCACTTTCATTGCATTGCTCTGAACAATTTTATACGCCTCTTCCCTCGCCAAACCACTATTTACCAACTCGAGTAATACTCGTTGTGAAAAAACCAAGCCTTTTGAAGAATTTAAGTTCTTTTCAATATTTTCCTTATTGATCACCAATTTATCTATCAAATCTGTTAATCGTACTAAAGCAAAATCCATTGCTATACAAGCATCAGGAGCAATGCACCTTTCCACAGACGAGTGCGATATATCTCGTTCGTGCCATAATGCAACATTTTCTAATGCAGGAAAAACGTAGCTGCGTACTAAGCGTGAGAGCCCAGTCAAATTCTCACTTAAAATAGGATTACACTTATGCGGCATAGCAGAACTTCCCTTCTGTCCAGTGGAAAAATATTCAGAGATTTCGCCGACTTCAGTTCTTTGCAAATGACGAATCTCAATTGCAATATTTTCTATTGAGCTTGCAATTACTCCCAAAATTGAAAAGAACATGGCATGTCTATCACGAGGGATGACTTGAGACGATATGGTTTCAGGTATGAGTCCCATTTCTTTCGCTACATACTCTTCAACAAATGGATTAATATTTGTAAAATTACCTACTGCACCTGATATTTTACAAATTGAGATCTCTTTTTGCGCGCTAATTAATCTCTGATAATTGCGTTTAAATTCAGCATAAAATCTAGCAAATTTTAATCCAAGAGTTATTGGTTCTGCATGCATTCCATGACTGCGCCCAACACAAACAATATCTTTATAGTCCTCAGCTTTTTTTTTCAATACTATAAGTAAATTTTTTAGATTCTTGAGTAAAATATCACATGACTCTTTCAACTGCACTGCAAAGCATGTATCTAAAACATCAGAACTTGTCATTCCGTAATGGAGATAACGAACATCAACTCCCGCTTTTTCAGCAATATATGTCAAAAAGGCTATAACATCATGTTTTACAATGGATTCAATTTCGTTAATACGCTCAATATCAAATTCAATAGCACCAGAGAGCTTTTCAGCAACATCATTTGGAATAACTTTTAATTTTGCTTGAGCTTCACATGCTAATTTTTCTATTTTGAGCCATATGTTGAACTTATTTTTTTCTTCCCAAATAGAAGAGATTTCTTTGCGGCTATAGCGTGGAATCATTTTTGATTTATTCCAATAATGGTGTCATTCCAGTGTCATGCACTGGAATGACATGAGGGGAGCACTGGGATGATACCAGCTTAGCAATGGAAGACATTTCTTTACGACTATAACAAGGGATCATCTTTGATCAGCTATCATCAGCATCAGTAGCTTCTTTACTCGCATCTTGCTCTGCCTCTTGTTGCTCAGATTTCTGATTTTGCAACTTTGCTTGCCTTAATTCATGTGCATCTTTCTCAGATCTGACAACGTATATAGTAATTGGCACTATCACTTTACTATGTAATTCTATATTCACTTGATACTCGCCCAAATTTTTGATGCTTATTCCACCCAAAGATAAACTATGATGACTTATATCATATCCTTCTTGTAATAAAGTTTTTGCAATTTCACGTGTGGTTACAGAGCCAAAAATCTTTCCATCCTCTGAAGCTTGCTTTATTAATATAATAAATTTATCATGCAGTGATGATGCAAGCACTTTTGCTGCATTTAATTTTTTGGTATTTTCTTCTTCCAATAATAAACGCTGTTCCTCTAACTTTATTAAATTTTCCTTAGTGGCTTTCATCGCCTTTTTTTGTGGAAAAAGAAAATTACGTGCATAACCTGGCTTAACTTTGACAACTTCACCAAGCTTACCTAAAGTTGTTATATTTTCCTTTAAAATTATTAACATAAATTACCTAACTTTTTTAGTACAGTAAGGAGCAAGAGCTAAAAAGCGTGCTCTTATAATTGCTAAGCGCAACTTTCTTTGTTTTCTTGCGCACACACCTGTTAACCTTCTAGGTAATATTCTACCATAGTCAGAGGTGAATTTGGACAATAAATCTATATTCTTATAGTCTATGTCCTCATCTTTAGATGCAGCAAGAGGACAGACCTTAGGACGCCTAAAGCCAGTTCTGTTATTTACAGACACGTAAGAATTATTAAAACTATTTCGTCTTTTCATCATTATGCACTTTTCTCCTCAATTTGTTTATCCATTATGTAAGATTTACCTTTAAAAAACTCATTAACCCGTACAGACAAGTGGCGAATAATATTCTCATTCAGTTTTACTCTACGCTCAAATTCATCCATAATGCTTGAAGTAAAACTTATACACATCATACAGTAATGACCACTTTTCATCTTATTTATTGGGTATGCAAAATCCAATAGACCCCAATATTCATATTTTATCAATCCTGAAGCTTCAATATTTTTCAAAAGCACTTCCAGCGTTTTATTCAATTGATTTGAGTCTACTATTTTAAAACTTTTTAAAACCTCTTGAAGGGGCTTTATTAGATGTTGTGAAATATTTTCCTTAAAAGCATTTACTACATTATAGATAAATGCACTTTTAGTGTTAGCTCCTGGAAGGTCCATAAAATTTTGTTTTATTCCCGTATCACTTAGTTCATTTTTCAATTCTTTATCGATTCTTGACTTTATTTCTTTTAAATTTGAAAAATCTTCTTCCAATTCAACCCACAAAATTTTTGTCAGAGTTTCCAAAAAATCAGAGTAAACAATCAGACTTTTTTTAATGCTTTCGGTACTTGCCTCTAGCTCTTGTTTTATAACTGTGCTATGTTCTCTTTCTATGAGACCTTTAACCTCCTGAGAAATAACATCTGCTTTAATATTTTTCAACAAAATAGCCAATTCTTGGACCATTTCTTCTACTTCTTGCTGCAATAAGTTCGGTTGTGCTATAAAAGTAAATTCATAGAGATTCACTATATCTTCCTTTAATATCAATTAAACACTTTAATTATATAAAACTTTTTTATATAAGCAAGTTATTTGTATTAATTTCTACGTCTTCAATCCAACTTAAGTGAGATATTTCATAAATAGCTTTGGGGGTGATTGAATATGTACCTGGCAACAAGATGCTGACTTTATGTTTTTCGAGAAGAAACTTTAGCATTATTTTGGTTTTGCCTCCATTTTTCAACACTGCATTCAACTCCTCAGCAACTTTTTGCGAGTCTGAACATACAGCAGTTAAAACTAATCCTTTCATTAGAGAAGTAACCTTTTCTGTAAATTCAGATATGTCCTTTCCTGATAGTCTCGTTGTGTTTTCTGAAATTTCAAGATCAATTATCACAAATGCTCCAGGTGAAAATAGATTCCTTTTTTCTTCTATTATTTCATTATTGTAGAATGCTATTTCAGAAACATTGTGGGGATCAGAAAGTGTTAGTATAACAAATCTTCCACGTTCTGAGGTTCTCATACGCACATTTAATATTACACCAGCAGTTTTTATCGTTTTACTCTCTCCGATAAACCCAATATTTAATTTTTTCAAGAGAGTTCTAAACTTTTCAAGTGGATGATTAGTTAAGTAAAATCCCAATGAAAATAACTCATGCTCTAATTTTTCCTCTTCATTAAAATCTTCCACGTTCTCAAGTTTTGGCTTCAGAATATCAAGATTACCAAATAAAGCAGCTTGATTTGACTGCCTATTTTTATTTGCAAAGTAAATCAATGTGTCTATTGACTCGTATAACTGCTTTCTATTTTTGTGCACACTATCGAATGTTCCAGATTTAATTAAACTTTCTAATGCCCTTTTATTTATTATATGCCCCAAATTTTGAATGAATTCCCATATGTCCTTATAAGAACTTGAGCGTGCATTTACTATTCCTTCTGCTATAGCAAAACCAACATTACGCAAAGCAGCAATTCCGTAGCGTATGTGCTCACCCTCTATTGAAAATTCAGCCTTAGATTTGCTGATATCAGGCGAAAGAACAGCAACTCCACTGAATTTTGCAGCATGATAAAACAAATTCAGTTTGTCTCTATCATCAATGTTGAGATTCATCAAGGCCGTAAAAAATTCTAGCGGGTAGTTAGCCTTAAGGTAAGCTGTTTGGTAAGATATAATCGCATATGCTGCAGCGTGGGATTTATTAAATCCATAACCAGCAAATTTTGCAACAAGATCAAAAATATAACTTGCCCTGTCGTAATCAACACCGTTTTTTGTTGCTCCTTGAACAAAAAGTTCACGTTGTTTATCCATCTCTGCCTTAATTTTCTTACCCATGGCACGTCTGAGTAAATCCGCCTCTGCTAAGCTATATCCAGAGAGAATACGCGCTATTTCCATTACCTGTTCTTGGTAGATTATTACTCCGAATGTTTCTTTTAACACCTCCTCAAGCAATGGATGAATGTAATCTGGCTTTTCAAGTCCATGCTTTCTTGCAACATAAGTTGGAATGTTATCCATAGGCCCTGGGCGATAAAGAGAAATTAAAGCGATGATATCTTCAATGCAGTCTGGCTTTAGTTTTATTAAAGCTTCTCTCATTCCCGAACTTTCAAGCTGAAACACTCCGATTGAATCACCTCTTGAGAGCATTTCATAGGTTCTTTGATCAATCAAAGAAACTGAGGAAATATCAAATTTTTTTTTATCACGATTAATTAAACGACATACATGATCTATTAGTGTTAGCGTACCAAGTCCAAGAAAATCAAATTTTATTAACCCAGCTTTCTCTACATATTTCATGCTGTATTGAGTGATTGGCAGAGCCGAATTTGGATCATAATAGACGGGAACAAAATTTTCTAATTTTTGATCGCATATTACAATTCCAGCAGCATGAGTTGAAACGTGACGATATATTCCTTCGAGCTTTAGAGATATATCAAGAAGTTTGGCAATTACTTCATCACTATCCCTTTCTTTCTGAAGATTTTGATCAAACTCTATCGCTTGCGATAAAGTTACAGGATTTACTGGATTAAATGGAACCATTTTAGATATTTTATCCACTTGAGAGTAAGGCATTTGCAATACTCTACCAACATCACGCAATACTGCCCTTGCTTGCAATTTTCCAAAAGTGATTATTTGAGCAACATAACCGTACTTTTTCTGAACATAATCAATAACCAGGTCCCTTTTCTCTTGGCAGAAATCGATATCAAAGTCAGGCATCGATACACGATCAGGATTTAAAAATCTTTCAAAGATCAGACCAAATTTTATTGGATCAAGATCTGTAATCTGCAAGCTCCAAGCAACAATTGATCCAGCACCAGAACCTCTTCCCGGTCCAACTGGAATGCCATTTGCTTTGCTCCAACGAATAAAATCAGAAACTATCAAAAAGTAGCCAGCGTAGTTCATCGAAGTTATTACGCTTAGTTCGTAATTCAGCCGATCGTAGTATTGTTTAAGGTCTATGTCCGTTTCATTTGCAATGCGGAATTCTAATCCTGCAACTGCCTGCTCCCTCAGTTCTTCATTCTCAGTTTTATTTTCTCGACAAGGAAATTTAGGCAAGATAGGCTGCCTGCTTCTTGGCATGTAAGAGCACCGCTTAGCTATCACTAAAGTGTTATAAATTGCTTCGGGAATGTCGCTGAACAGTTCCTCCATTTCTGCCACAGATTTGAAGTAATGCTCGGTAGTTAACTTCTTTCTGTTATTCTCCAGGGCATAACTGCCCTCCGATATGCACGTTAATATATCATAAGCTTCATAATCAGATCTATTTGAAAAAAACACATCATTCGTTGCCACTAGTGGTATATTGCGCTGATAAGCAAAATCTATTAAAGCTTCTTCAAGCTCTAGCTCTTTATTCAGCCCATGACGCTGCAATTCAACATATAAATGACCATCGAATGCTGAAAGCAGTTTTTCAACCGTTTCTTTGTCTTGCTCCAATAACAGTTGAGCCAAACATCCACCAGTTAAGGCGATTAGACCTGTATTAAAACTTAATAGCTCATCAAAATCAACGTAGGGAATATCGCTGCTATTTTTGCGCTTTTTAAAAGACTCACTCACCAAAGTGACTAAATTAGTGTACCCTTGTTCATTTTTTGCAAGTAGCAATATTGGTAAATTTTGTTCTGAATGTTTAACTATAATATTGCATCCTACTATTAGCTGTATTCCCTTATTTGCTGCATATTCTGCAAATTCAAGTGAGCCAAATAAGTTGCCTGAATCAGTAACTGCAACTGCCGGCATTTTGTTCTGCAAACAAAGACCAATCAGCTCCTCAATTTTAACCGAACTCTCAAGCAGAGAATAAACGCTATGAACACGTAAGTGTATGAACATAAAAAATTTTAGATTAGCAATAGTTAAGGATAACATTAATTTACTTATAAGGATATGCAATAGAGTCAACTTGACAAACCTCATCAGTCTTCTTATCATGACAATAAGAGTATTTATCCTTGTTTTTAATCTCTGCAGATTTAACAACAAAAATTCAGTAAAAAACTCAGGTATATATTGGCAGATTACATAAAATTATAGCGGCTGCATGTCTTTTTTATTTTTTCTACATTCAGCCAAAACGCGCTTTAAATAAGCGTTAGCACATTATTACAATGCCGATTTACATTATTATAGGGTTAAAACTCACTACTGGGGGATTCTTTTGCCTTTTTTTGCTTGGTAAATTTCTTAATATTTTTGATTGGTTAGGAGTTCTATAGAGATGTCATTTCAGTGCTTCTTATTACCTGTTCTGGATCCCAGTGGGCTTTGTTGCACCACTCAAGGAAAGAACAGGCAGTTACTGATGGAATTTGTTATAAAATAGATATTTAGCCGACAAAGGAAAAATATGCCAATAAGAATGAAAGTCAGTAACTGCAATGAATATAACAAATTTCTTCAAGAAAGGGGAAATGTTTTTCATTATATCAACGATGCCATTGAAAATTGGTACGAAAATAGTCCAAAAGTAGCAGGTGGCAACAATGTCTACAGCGACAAAGTAGTGATTCTAATTCACATAATAACCTATCTATTCAGGATTGGTCTTAGGCAAACAGTGGGATTTATAGAGAAATATCTTGAGCAAATAGGGAAAATTTTGCAAATTATCAGCTATTCGCAGGCTTCAAGAAGGTTTAAAAAGCTTAATATCAAAATCAACGACTGCAGAGTTGATAAGAACGATATGGAAGATATTGAAATTGCTATAGATAGTACAGGTATCAGCATCTACAATAATATTCCAGGCCATAGTAAGGCAAATGGTACAGATAGAAAGTATCGCCGCTATGAGCAAACAAGAAAGCTACATGTAATGCTAGAGATAGGTAGTAAAAAAGTTATAGCTGCAAAATACAGTAGTGGAGTTTATTCCGACCACTATGGAGCCTGTGATCTTATTGAAAGAGTGGATACCAAGTATAACATAAGCACGATATATGCAGATAGGGCATATAATCGAAAGAAGTTATACAAACTGTGCGATGAGCTTGACATAAAGACAAGGATTCCTCCGCAAAATAATGCAGTAGAGCATCCAAAGTTGGATTATATGAATGAGAGAAATTCTACAATCAAGCTCATAAAGTCATATGATGAAGATGGTATGAAGAGGTGGAAAAAAGAGATAAATTATTGGAAGAGATCTTATATAGAAAGTTTTTTCTCGCGACTGAAGCAAATATTTGGATTTAGTTTTAGGAATAAATCTGAGATTAATCGTGAGAAGGAACTGCTACTCAAGTGTTATTTGCTTAACAAATTTACTGAAATAGGCATGGCTAAGTTTGATATAGCTTCATGAATTTATTATACATTACCCACTATCCGAAGAGCTGTGCAACAAAGCCCACTGGCATCCAGTTTTTTTGTGCAATTCCGTCAAAAAAAGCGCTTTCGTGTTTACCAACTTAGTTAGATTCCAGTGTCAAGCTACTCGGATGACACCAAAGAGGCTATTTGAATCTAATTTACTATTCACAATCCCGGTTATTAGCTTATTTGAGTTGACTTTTCATCATAATTATGTAATAATTAAACATATTGTTTAATATTGAAGGTAGAATTATGACAGGAGGATATGAGTCACTGGAAAAAGTACTAAGGACGATTGAGGCTGAGAAAGATTTAAATCTCAATAATATAATTGAGAAAATAAAAACAGAACTAGAGGAACAGGATCAAGGTCTATATAAAAATTGGGAGGAAGGTAAATTTGATGTAAATTATGTATTTTATATTCCCGCATATGAAAAATTGACGTTATTAATGATAGCTGCTAGGAATGGTCACGCAAGTGTAGTAGAGGTTTTACTCAAAGCAGAAGCAAATGTTAATGAGAAAGGTTGGCGTGATGCGACTCCTTTGCATTTCGCTGCTAGGAATGGTCACGCAAGTGTAGTAGAGGTTTTACTCAAAGCAGAAGCAAATGTTAATGCAGTAGATATTGAAGGGTGGACTCCTTTACATGTCGCTGCTGGGAATGGTCACAAAAAGACAGTAGAGGTTTTAATCCAAGAAGGAGCAAATGTTAACGCAGTAGATCGATATGGAAAGACTCCTTTAGATTATGCTGAAGGTTATGCTAAGAATCAAGACGTAGTAAAAGCTCTATTAGACGCAAGAGGAGGTTCTTTTGTGAAAGCACGTAATAAGGCAATGATTGCTGGTGGAGTGAATACATTATTAGGCACTGCTATAGCAGTGGCACTTTTTACAACTGGAACAATTACAGCTCAGTTGATACCTATCGTTATAGCAGTGGTTGCAGTTACAGCAGCAGCACTGGTAGTTGGTTGTGCTACATATGAATTACTAAAGCCTAGTACTAAAGTTGATGGAGCAGAAAAACCAATTGTCAACTCAATAAATGAACAGCAGGGAGTTACTGGCATTTCTTCATATTAGAGCGCGTGACGCAGGTTCCTGGATCCCAGTACTGGGATGACAATGAAGGGGCTGCTTGAATAACAACGAAGGGTTATTTGGATAATAGCCGTACTTGATCTGGATTCCAGTGGGCTTTGTTGCACCACTCAAGGAAAGAACAGGCAGTTACTGATGGAATTTGTTATAAAATAGATATTTAGCCGACAAAGGAAAAATATGCCAATAAGAATGAAAGTCAGTAACTGCAATGAATATAACAAATTTCTTCAAGAAAGGGGAAATGTTTTTCATTATATCAACGATGCCATTGAAAATTGGTACGAAAATAGTCCAAAAGTAGCAGGTGGCAACAATGTCTACAGCGACAAAGTAGTGATTCTAATTCACATAATAACCTATCTATTCAGGATTGGTCTTAGGCAAACAGTGGGATTTATAGAGAAATATCTTGAGCAAATAGGGAAAATTTTGCAAATTATCAGCTATTCGCAGGCTTCAAGAAGGTTTAAAAAGCTTAATATCAAAATCAACGACTGCAGAGTTGATAAGAACGATATGGAAGATATTGAAATTGCTATAGATAGTACAGGTATCAGCATCTACAATAATATTCCAGGCCATAGTAAGGCAAATGGTACAGATAGAAAGTATCGCCGCTATGAGCAAACAAGAAAGCTACATGTAATGCTAGAGATAGGTAGTAAAAAAGTTATAGCTGCAAAATACAGTAGTGGAGTTTATTCCGACCACTATGGAGCCTGTGATCTTATTGAAAGAGTGGATACCAAGTATAACATAAGCACGATATATGCAGATAGGGCATATAATCGAAAGAAGTTATACAAACTGTGCGATGAGCTTGACATAAAGACAAGGATTCCTCCGCAAAATAATGCAGTAGAGCATCCAAAGTTGGATTATATGAATGAGAGAAATTCTACAATCAAGCTCATAAAGTCATATGATGAAGATGGTATGAAGAGGTGGAAAAAAGAGATAAATTATTGGAAGAGATCTTATATAGAAAGTTTTTTCTCGCGACTGAAGCAAATATTTGGATTTAGTTTTAGGAATAAATCTGAGATTAATCGTGAGAAGGAACTGCTACTCAAGTGTTATTTGCTTAACAAATTTACTGAAATAGGCATGGCTAAGTTTGATATAGCTTCATGAATTTATTATACATTACCCACTATCCGAAGAGCTGTGCAACAAAGCCATTCCAGTGTCTAGGCACTGGGATGACAAGGGGGGATACTAGGATGACAACGAAGGTGCTGGAATGAAAGGAGTGTAAGATAAAGCTACTTGTATAACTGTTGCACATCCATAAACTCCTTCTCGTTTTGAATGCTAATGGTAGCGTGAGTGTTGAAAGGTAAAGGGTCATTTATATGTCCATGGCCTACTCCTTTCATTGTAAATACTGGAAAGTTGACACTTTTTGCAAACCTTTCTTTTACAATTTCGACAAGATTATCATTATAACAGTTAACAAAGTCACCGAATATTACTGCATCTACTCCATCAAAAATATGAGCTTGTTTTAGGTGATCTAGACTTCGCTCAATTGAATATGGATAAACTTTTATGTCTTCTAAAAATAGAATTTTGTTTTTTGCGTTTATTTGCCAAGCAGTTCCTATGCTATTTTCAACCAAAGTCATATTACCACCGATGATTTTAGACTCTAATTTGCCATTTTTTAGTCTAATGCCATTGTCGATCATTTTTAGGTTATCAAATCTGATAGAGTTGCGTTGCTTAAGAATTAACTCTTTTAATTTTTCAACAGAGGTTTCAGCAACAGAGTTATTTACTATCATTTCCAACATGGTACCGTGAAGAGTTTGCCAGTCATATTTAACTTGCAGATAAATATGTAAAGCAGTGATATCACTATAGCCTATAAGAATTTTTTTGTTTTGAGCAATTCTTTCTTTTTTATCATTGGGTAACTTTTCTAGATAGGGAATTAGCCGAGAAGCCCCTTCTCCTCCTCTGATACACCAAATTATTTTGCTATCATCAGTGAGCGCATTAACCAAATCATTCGCTCTAAACTCATCAGAGTTAGAATAAAATGGGTTGTCATTACTGTATATTTTCTCCGAAATGTGAGGATTAAAACCCAAAGTTTTTACGGATTCTTTTATAGTGGGCAGATCCGATTCTTTTCCCTTCGAAGAAGGAGCAATAATATCAACTTGATTTGCAGGATTAGTGAGTAAAAGGCATAGAAAATAAAGAATAAAGGAATACATTAAAATATCTTATGAAACTCTTGCTTTAATATATCATCTAATTCGCAAAGAGAAACTTTTACTCCTAGTTTTTCCATTGATGTAACGCCGTAATCTTTTAGTCCACAAGGAATAATACCCTCATAGTGGGAAAGGTTTGGAGAGACATTAAGCGCTATGCCGTGATAAGTTACCCATTTTCTCAAGCGAATGCCAAAAGCTGCTATTTTTTCTTCTACTCCGTTGTTGTTCACCCAAATGCCTATTCTATCTTCCTTAAATTCCCCAAGTATATTAAAGTGTTTTAAAACATTTATGATCCAATTACTTAGGTCTCTGATATATAGTTTTATGTCACATTTGTTTCTTTTTTTAAGATTTAGCATTAAATATATAATGCGCTGCCCTGGTCCGTGATATGTATATTTACCACCCCTACCTGTTTTATATATAGGAAATAATTTTTCAATAATGTCATCATCTGTTGCACCGATTCCTGCTGTGTAAAGTGGAGGGTGCTGGAGCAGCCATACTAGCTCATCAGACAAATTATTGTAAATTTGTTGAATTTTTGCTTCCATGAATTTCACAGAATGGTTATAATCAGTCAATTGGTTAGAGATTAGCCATTCTGTCATGTTCTATTTCTTTAGGTCTATCAATGTCATTCCAGCGCTTGACACTGGAATGGCTTTGTTGCACAGCTCTTCGGATAGTGGGTAATGTATAATAAATTCATGAAGCTATATCAAACTTAGCCATGCCTATTTCAGTAAATTTGTTAAGCAAATAACACTTGAGTAGCAGTTCCTTCTCACGATTAATCTCAGATTTATTCCTAAAACTAAATCCAAATATTTGCTTCAGTCGCGAGAAAAAACTTTCTATATAAGATCTCTTCCAATAATTTATCTCTTTTTTCCACCTCTTCATACCATCTTCATCATATGACTTTATGAGCTTGATTGTAGAATTTCTCTCATTCATATAATCCAACTTTGGATGCTCTACTGCATTATTTTGCGGAGGAATCCTTGTCTTTATGTCAAGCTCATCGCACAGTTTGTATAACTTCTTTCGATTATATGCCCTATCTGCATATATCGTGCTTATGTTATACTTGGTATCCACTCTTTCAATAAGATCACAGGCTCCATAGTGGTCGGAATAAACTCCACTACTGTATTTTGCAGCTATAACTTTTTTACTACCTATCTCTAGCATTACATGTAGCTTTCTTGTTTGCTCATAGCGGCGATACTTTCTATCTGTACCATTTGCCTTACTATGGCCTGGAATATTATTGTAGATGCTGATACCTGTACTATCTATAGCAATTTCAATATCTTCCATATCGTTCTTATCAACTCTGCAGTCGTTGATTTTGATATTAAGCTTTTTAAACCTTCTTGAAGCCTGCGAATAGCTGATAATTTGCAAAATTTTCCCTATTTGCTCAAGATATTTCTCTATAAATCCCACTGTTTGCCTAAGACCAATCCTGAATAGATAGGTTATTATGTGAATTAGAATCACTACTTTGTCGCTGTAGACATTGTTGCCACCTGCTACTTTTGGACTATTTTCGTACCAATTTTCAATGGCATCGTTGATATAATGAAAAACATTTCCCCTTTCTTGAAGAAATTTGTTATATTCATTGCAGTTACTGACTTTCATTCTTATTGGCATATTTTTCCTTTGTCGGCTAAATATCTATTTTATAACAAATTCCATCAGTAACTGCCTGTTCTTTCCTTGAGTGGTGCAACAAAGCCCACTGGAATCCAGAAATTTAATTGTAGATAGCACACTGAACTGGTGAGCATAGTTGCTTTACGCTAAAAAGAATGTCTTTGACTAGATTGTATGAAAAGCTGGATCCCAGTGTCAAGAACTGGGATGACATCATTCTTGTAACACTAATTGATATAATTCAACTACAATTTCAAATTTTTAACAAAATTTTCAGGAGGCACATATGAATTTTAACATTTTTCAAAGAAAGAAAAGCAGTGAATACTCTGCTTTGCAACTAATGATGGAACCAAGTTGGAGTAGGCGTGATTATGTAAGTTTTGCTGAGGAAGGTTACATAAAAAATGTTATTGCCTTTCGAGCAATTAATATGATCGCAAGTGCTGCATCTTCGGTACCTTTTACTCTCTGCCAGCTTACTGACCAGGGAAAATCACAACTAAAAGCGCATCCATTACTGAAGTTACTTTATTCTCCTAATCCAATGACATCAAAATCGGAATTTATTGAAGGGATTGTGACTTATCGATTAGTTAATGGCAATTCTTATGTATTGATGATTGAGGCGCAGAACAAACCAACAGAGCTTTATCTTCTGCGCCCTGATAGGGTTGAAATTATTCCAGGGAGAAGTAACGTTCCTTATGCCTATCGTTATACCGTAAATAACAACAGTTATGACTTTAAAGTTGATAAATTGACTGGGCGTTCAACAGTACTGCATCTTAAAACCTTTAACCCTTTGAATGATTGGTATGGACTTTCACCAATTGAGGCAGCTGCATATAGTATAGATCAGCATAATCAGGCTGGTGCTTGGAATCAGGCAATGCTGCAAAATGGAGCAAGACCAAGTGGTGCAATAGTTGTGAAATCAGAAAAGGATGGAAGCGTTGGAAACTTAAGTCAAGAGCAGTACCAACGCTTAAAAGCGCAGATAAATGATCATTACTCAGGTCCTGTCAACGCTGGAAGACCGATATTACTTGAAGGAGGTTTAGAGTGGAAGGAAATGAGCTTATCACCGAGGGATATGGATTTTATTGAGTCAAAACATAGCTCAGCTCGTGATATTGCGCTAGCTTTTGGCGTTCCGCCGCAGTTGCTTGGCATACCGGGTGATAACACTTACAGTAATTTAGTTGAAGCACGTCTTTCCCTTTGGGAACAGACGATTTTACCAACGCTAGAAAATATTATCTGTCACCTGAATTCTTGGCTAGTGCCCAAGTTTGGCAAAGATTTATGTTTGTCATATGATAAAGACGCGATAGAAATTCTAATGGAGAAAAGACAAAAGATGTGGAAATACGTGCAAAACGCAAGCTTCATGACGCTCAATGAAAAAAGAGAAGCTTTTGGCTTGCAACCGTTACCCGGTGGTGATAAGTTGAATTGATGTTTATATAGTATAGATATTTATACTAAGCTGTAAGAAATTAGAGGTATTTTATGTATCAAGAACAAGAAAATTCAGTAAGTAATTCTCGATTGACTCTTCCTCATATGGAATTATCGTTGAGAGCCAAACAAGATACTAATCCAACAGATAATGAAGGTCTTGTCCCTTTACATTATGCTGCTTGCGGAAATCGCTTAGAGCAAGTGAAATTATTGCTTAAAAACGGAGCAAATGTTAATGCATTGGATAATTATGGTTTTACTCCTTTACATTATGCTGCTTCCATAAATTGTAAAGAGGAGGTGGAATTATTGCTTAAAAACGGAGCAGATATTGATGTAAGAAATCATTTCGGTGCTACTCCTTTATATTTAGCTGTTCAGGGAGGCCATGGTGCGCCAAGGTGCGCCAAGAAGTGCTTGGAGAACAGTTGGTGAAAATCCAACACAAACAAAGTCTAGCCAACAGTTTGGAACAGACCACTATGTTGCATGAGGTAACGAGTGTAATAGAGCTAGTGGGATGGACAATGCAGGGTACAACGAAAGTGAAGGGATTGAGTTCCGAAATACCTGAAGACATAGAGGTCGACATTTTCATGGCCATGGAAGACAGCATGAAGGATAGCGTAAAGGCAAGTTATCACTCACTCTATCGGGATCTGAGACCGTGCCATGTATTGAAATGGACTTCAAGTGAACTTGGGAGATCCTATGCATTCCTACAAAGGTACGCTGGAACAAGTCAACAAAGGCAAGAACTAGCGGAAGATGCAGGGGAAGTCGGACTGATTGATAGTACTCAGAATGTGGGAAAGCCACGTACAAGGGGAAGCGATCAGCAATATAGTAACTGGAATAGGGATTGCTAGGCCAATACAACGGAGGTTGGAATAACATGCAAAATAAACTAAACCAGATAGCAGTAAGAGCAAAGCAAGATAAGCGACTAAAATTCACATCGTTAGTCCATCTGATAAATACAGAGAATCTTGCGAGATGTTATAAAGAACTGAAGCGTAACAAGGCTTGTGGAGTAGACCAGATAACAGTGGAATCATACGGAGAAAATCTGAATGAGAAACTCGAAGTGCTAGTAGAAAGTATGAAGAGGAAGCAATATCAACCACAACCAGTAAAGAGGGTATATATACCGAAAGCTGGAAGTAAAGAGAAACGCGGACTCGGAATACCATCGACCGAGGATAAATTAGTACAGATTATGCTGAAGAAGATACTAGAAAATATTTACGAGGCAAACTTTCTGGACAGCTCATATGGATTTCGACCTGGAAGAAACTGTCATCAAGCGGTAAATGCACTAGATAAAGCAGTTATGTACAAGCCAATAAACTACATTGTAGAAGTGGATATCAAGAAGTTCTACGATAATATACAGCATAAATGGCTAATGAGATGTCTAAGGGAACGAATAACTGACCCAAATTTGCGGTGGTTAGTAAAGCGGTTTCTCAAGGCAGGGATAGTCGAAGCTGGAAATTATGAAGCAACAAAACAAGGTACACCCCAAGGTGGTATAGTAAGTCCTGTATTAGCAAATATATACTTACATTATGTGTTGGATTTATGGATAGAAAAGAAATTTAAACCAAGATCCAGAGGATATATACAACTAATAAGGTTTTGCGACGATTTTGTGGTTTGTTGCGAAAGTAAGGTAGACGCGGAAGAATTTCTGGAATTACTGAAACAAAGGCTAAATAAATTTGGGTTGGAAGTATCTGAAAACAAGACCAGAGTAGTAAAGTTTGGCAAGAGGGAGTGGCAACAAGCGATAAGAGAGAAACGAAGGACGGAAAGTTTCAATTTTCTGGGGTTTACGCACTATGGTGCAAAAAGTCGTCGTGGTAGATTAATAATGGGACATAAAACCTCAAAGTTAAATCTAGCCAGAAAACTAAAAGAAATCAAGGAGTGGTTGAAAATAGTCCGCGGAAGTATTCGACTTAAAGCTTGGTGGCAAGTACTGAAGGCTAAATTAACAGGACACTATAACTACTTTGGTATTAGCGGAAATTATTGGTGTTTGAAACAATTTTACACATCAGTAAGAAAGCTAGCATTTAAATGGATAAATCGGCGTAGTCAGAAAAAGAGTATGACCTGGGAACAGTTTGTACACTACGTAGAAGTAAATCCATTACCAAAGCCAAAAATACATTTTTCTTTATATGCATAAGAGGGACGACTGTGAAAACTAATATTGATGAGCCGTGTGCGGGAAATCTGCAAGCACGGTTCTTTAGGGGGAGTTGTAGTAATAAAACTCAAACGAGAGGAGTAAAGCTACAGCTTCTACCGAACAGAATGTGGTAAAATTATTGCTTAAAAACGGAGCAAATATTAATATAGCAGATAATTCTAGCAAGACTGTTTTACATTTATCTGTTCTCAAAGGCCACACAGAGATAACAAAGTTATTGCTTGGAGATATGGAGACTCCAAGTACAAGCTGCATCGATATAAGCATTGAAGAGTTACAAGTAACTAGTAAGTCTTATTATTAGAGGGTAGATGAAGTTTACTATCTCCTAAATCGTATCTGTTCAGATTCATGTGAAATCAGTCCTTTTTTTCTTGTCATGAAAGTAGCTGACACTGGGATGGCTTTGTTGCACAGCTCTTCGGATAGTGGGTAATGTATAATAAATTCATGAAGCTATATCAAACTTAGCCATGCCTATTTCAGTAAATTTGTTAAGCAAATAACACTTGAGTAGCAGTTCCTTCTCACGATTAATCTCAGATTTATTCCTAAAACTAAATCCAAATATTTGCTTCAGTCGCGAGAAAAAACTTTCTATATAAGATCTCTTCCAATAATTTATCTCTTTTTTCCACCTCTTCATACCATCTTCATCATATGACTTTATGAGCTTGATTGTAGAATTTCTCTCATTCATATAATCCAACTTTGGATGCTCTACTGCATTATTTTGCGGAGGAATCCTTGTCTTTATGTCAAGCTCATCGCACAGTTTGTATAACTTCTTTCGATTATATGCCCTATCTGCATATATCGTGCTTATGTTATACTTGGTATCCACTCTTTCAATAAGATCACAGGCTCCATAGTGGTCGGAATAAACTCCACTACTGTATTTTGCAGCTATAACTTTTTTACTACCTATCTCTAGCATTACATGTAGCTTTCTTGTTTGCTCATAGCGGCGATACTTTCTATCTGTACCATTTGCCTTACTATGGCCTGGAATATTATTGTAGATGCTGATACCTGTACTATCTATAGCAATTTCAATATCTTCCATATCGTTCTTATCAACTCTGCAGTCGTTGATTTTGATATTAAGCTTTTTAAACCTTCTTGAAGCCTGCGAATAGCTGATAATTTGCAAAATTTTCCCTATTTGCTCAAGATATTTCTCTATAAATCCCACTGTTTGCCTAAGACCAATCCTGAATAGATAGGTTATTATGTGAATTAGAATCACTACTTTGTCGCTGTAGACATTGTTGCCACCTGCTACTTTTGGACTATTTTCGTACCAATTTTCAATGGCATCGTTGATATAATGAAAAACATTTCCCCTTTCTTGAAGAAATTTGTTATATTCATTGCAGTTACTGACTTTCATTCTTATTGGCATATTTTTCCTTTGTCGGCTAAATATCTATTTTATAACAAATTCCATCAGTAACTGCCTGTTCTTTCCTTGAGTGGTGCAACAAAGCCCACTGGGATCCAGTTTGACGAAAGCGCTCTACAACGTTTTTTGTGAAAAAGCCAGTGTCAGGCACTGACCATTTGTTGCTACGTTTTTGTCTATCTTATTTTGCCACCCTGCTGAACGGATACCCTAAATCATGTAGCTAAATGAGTTAACTATTTTTCTTGCTAACTAAGGTGTTGTAAATTTGGTCTACATCAAAACTCATCTTAGGGCACCAAATAGGGCCATCTAAGTGTGCCTCGATATAAAGAGGACTATTATGATTTGGTAGTATGAAAAAGAGTCTGAATATAGAAGTTAAGGAGAACTTAGATAAGATTAAATTAGAAGAGATAGAACCTGATGCTTGATCGATACTAAACTGTGAACTAGTTGAACATACACCACTGTTAATACTTACTTTTCCATTAATATTTTCAAAAAGCGTACTGCCATTATATATATCAACGTAAGCAAGCTTGGAAATTTCAGGTTTATTCTTACTGCTTAACAACTTAGTGATGAATGAATTAAAATCCACATTTGTAAACTCTATTTTCTGTGCTTGAAAGTTTACATTTCCTGATAAGTTACTAGCCCAATCATCAAAGCTTGTCCCTTGAGTTTTGATTTCACCACTTAAGCTTATCTTGCCATTTATGTTATTAACTCCTATAACTTCCTTGGTGTCCAAATTTGCAATAGAAAATTTTATGTGAATTGAGCCTGCTTTTAGATAACCCTGAAAAAACATTTGTCCATGTTCTAGTATGTAACTTATCTTTTTGATAGTGATAGTGCTGTTTCTTATCACTGTATCCAAGTTAAAATCTTTTAAGACGTTTTGCCCAATTTTAAATTCTGTAGTTTTGATTTGCACGTTTGCATCAAAATCTCCTTTCTCATCTAAAAAATTAAGCTGCTTTGTTGACCATTGAATTTGATTTATTTCATTTCTTGAGTTTCTTTTTACCTCTAATAGTTTTGGTAATTTAAAGATATTTCCATTAAATTTATTACCTGTAAGGTTTACGTCTAATAAAGGCTTAGTGTATTTTTGATCCACTAATATTTTTACACTACCGGTAATGTCGAAATTTTCTCCGAATAACTTTATTTTATCTGCAACTAGCTTGTTCTCTTGTATTTTTAATGAAAAATCCAAATCTTCAATTTTTGTACCATTGAATATAGAATCTTTAACACTAGTTCTTATATTTACATCATATTTAATATTTTTCAGCCATTGCACTTTGCTGAATAATGAATAATCATATTTATCTATATTAATGTTATGTATGCTAAATTTACTATCGATCATATTGTGTTTTTTTGTGTGATTTACCTTAATTGATCCTTGCCAAGATTCTTTGTTATTTAGCAATCTGATATCTGAAAGAGATAATATTCTAGGTGCTAAATATAGTTTAGAACTTGCTGTAAATTGACTTTTCTCTCTTTCTTGCATCTTGATAGAAGGTAAAATATGTGAAATGAACGACTCACCCTTTATCAATATATCACCATTAAATTCAGACAAGTTGCCATTGTTTGAAACTTTTCCTGATAAGCGAGATATATTATTGGTTCCAGGAAACTGAAGAAGAGTATCAACGTTTATTTCGCCATTAGCAAATTTTAGCGTAGCATGAAATTTGTCCAATATCCTGTTTTGATATTGAATATTTGAAGCTTCCATATTAAAATCCAAGCTCAGGTTCTTTGGCACAACCTCTCTAAAAGATTCTAAAAGACCCTTCATATCTGTTGTTTTGTGTGAGCCGTTTTTTAGGTCGACTTTACTAAAACTAATATTGATATTAGTATGATCACTTTTTCTATCATTTTGTATTATACCAGTGCCTTGCATGCTTTTGGACTCAATTTTTAAATCAGTTGCCGTAAACTCGCTTTCATTGAGATTGATATTGGATGATATCTCAATATTTTCGCTGGGAATCACATAAGAAAGGAAGCTAAGATTAATGATTTTTGCCAAGCCGCTCATAGAATCAGAATTATTATTAATCGTCAATACTAAATTGCCCTTGAGCTCTTCTTGATTTCTATTACCTTTAAATAGCAAATTTGCAAAATTTGAATCAACACTAATGTGTACATTATTTTTTGTGACATTAACCTTTCCAGAAAAATCGTAATTGTTGTCACCAATCTGTACTTCACCAAAAAACTGCTTATTTTTTTTTATAGCAACTTCCTTGATATTAATAGTATCGGCGTTAAAACTTATTTGGCTGTCCTTTATTAATATATCAACTATATTATCATTGGCTTTCGTATTTATAATATTAAGTAAATTTTCTTTGTTGCTTTTCATGCCCAAAAATGAGATTGACTTTGGTTGCAATGAAAATGAAAACAACGATGGCCTTATTTCAATTTTTTTTGCACTAATTAAATCTGATAATTTTTGCTCCTTGTTTTTGTTGTATTGTACATATACATTGTGAATAGTAAGTTTTGGAGTAATGAGCGAAACTTCAATTTTTCCTCCAACATGTACTTTAGCATCATACGTCTTCTCTAACTCTTTTACGATATATTCTCTGTAGCCACTCCAATCCTTAAAAGTTGCAGCAACGTGCATGAGAATTAATAGCAACGAGATTGATAATATGGCGTATAAAGAAAGTTTCATAATAGACCTCTCATTCCAGCATCCCTTCTCTTCTTGTCATCCCAGTTTGGGATCCAGGAAATTTGATTAGACATTAAGTTAATTAGCAAAAAAGTAGCTATTCTTATGTTAAAGCACAGCATTTTTACATGAGAAGCTGGTCTGATGAGCACTGGGTTCCCAGTGGAAATTGCTCTCAAACCACAACACTTATACAGTTGTGTGTGTGACACTGTGATCCAGTGTGACTTAAATAAGGTTTTCCAGATTATATAATCAACAAAATTTCTGGATCCCAGTGCTTGACACTGGGATGACAGGAATAGGTTATGGGATGAAAGAAGTGGATATTGGAATAGTAGCTGAAATGACATATAGCAATACAAAGGGTGTAATTTACACATATTTCAAATTATTCAAATTTCCTCTAAAAATCAGGTAAAGAGTGCTAGAATAAATAATAACACTCAAAGCTATTAAAGTTACTAAATAAACAATACGAGCTAGCCCTCTATCGAAAAACAACCCTGCTGATAAGTAATTAGAGAGATAAAGAACTATTGACATAACCAATGTTGCAGTGAGAATTTTTACAATATTTAGTAATAATGCTTGGCTAAGCTTATACATCTTATTTATTGTTAAATAATTAATCAATAAAATAGAATTTATCCAAGTGGAAATGGAAGTAGCAATAGCAATTCCTATATGTTGGTATTTGTTCATTAATAGGAGATTTAGTATTACGTTAATTCCAAGGCACGTTAATGAGAACATAGTTGGTATTTTTAGCTTTCCCCTAGCAAAGAATGTGGGTAGCAATACTTTATTTATAATAAATGCGGGTAAAGAAAGAGAAAATGCTACTAATGTAGGAACAGTTTGCTGCACTGCATAATAATCAAATCGGCCGTAAGAAAAAAGCGTAAGTAAAATCATGTCAGGAATAATGATAAAAGCAGCAGTTATTGGCATAATTAATATTAACCCTATATTAAGGGCCTTGTTCTGTATTTTGACTATATTCTCAGTATCATTTATTCGTTTTGAAATCATAGGAAGAAGTACTGTACCAATTGCAGTGCCAATTACTCCTTGCGGTAGTTGATTTAGTCTATCGGCATAATATATATAAGAAACTGCATTTGGTATAAAACTCGCCATGATTGTGTCAATCCATACACTTATTTGTATTACACAATTGTTGATAATTGCAGGTATTACACGCTTGAAAAACAACTTCACTTCGTTACTTAATTCTAAACTAAAAGAAAAGAAAGCCTTTAATTTGTATGCACTAAATATTATTAAAAGTAGCTGCAAAATCCCTCCAATCAGGACGGCTATAGAAAGGTTATGAGCCGGTGTTTCAATGTAAGGTAAAAACAAACTGATGATTAAACAGAGGTTCAAAATGATTGGTGAAATAGCTGTTGAAGCAAAATGCTGTTTTACTTGCAACATTCCACCAATAAGTGATGCGATTGACACGAAGATTATGTAGGGCATCATAATTTTCGACAAAGTTACAGTAAAGGTAAATTTATTTTGGTCAAATCCAGGAGTGAAGATTTTGATCATGTAAGGGAAGAAGGTTTGTGTGATAAGGCAAAAAATTACTAGAATAATAAACGTAATGGATATTACACTACTTGCGAAATTAAATGCCTTTTTATTATCATATGACTCTGCAGAGTATAATGGTATGAATGAGGTAGTAAATGCCCCCTCTGCAAAAAACGATCGAAATAAATTAGCAAAGCGAAACGAGGAAAAGAATATATCTGCAAGAGAGGTTGCACCAATAACCGTAGCAATCAATACATCTCTTATTAGCCCTGAGATTCTTGAAATAGCTGTAAAAAAACTAAATGTGAAAATACTTTTAAACATATCATGGTGTCAATACGATTGAGTATAATGATAAAAGCATGAATGAAAATATTTAAAACCCTCTGCAAAAGGAGGTAACTTAAATAATTAATTGACTATTTGTGCTCGTATGTTAAAAATTTTATATCTTGGCGGGCGTAGCTCAGTTGGTAGAGCGTCAGTTTGTGGTACTGAATGTCGCCAGTTCAATCCTGGTCGCTCGCCCCACTCAAAATTTTCACTTTACATAAATATAAACATTAGATATTTTTGCACGGCCGTTAGCATTCCTTGTTGCTCTAGTATTTAGATGGTGGAGGGGAAGTTTGCAATTTAGAGTAAAAATGATGCCTATTAATTAGTGAGAGGGATTGTATGTATATTTGTTTGTTAGCTTATAGTATAGTGTCAGCACTAGGAATATTAGCTTGGTGGTTGAGTTTTGACACTTCATCACCTTTAGCCATAGGTGCAATTGCTGGTTCTATGGCTCTAGCATTGATTGCGGTTTTGCACGTAGGATGTTTGCTATATAAGTTTTGCAAAAGAGATCCTATTGAGGAAGATCATGGAAAAATAGCAATTTTTTTGGGTATGGCTATACCTATAAGTACTATGATTGGGGCAGTGCTTAATGCAAGTGTGATTGCTGTTCTTCCTAACCCAGTAGTAACAGTGATTATCTTAGTAAGTGCAATAACAGGGCTAATAGCAACAATTATGGGGGTTTATGTAGCCACATCTTTAGTGCATTGTGCAGATGAAGCAGCAATTACATTTGCAGCAAGTGCAACTTCGATTACAGATTCTACATTTGTTAGAATATCTCAGGAAGAAGAAGTGGATGAGCGTATTACCTCTCCTACAGTTGAAAAAGTTTCTTCTGTAAAAGAGACGATAATTTGAGCTAAGTTAGTTTGTAACACTGGAATCTGTAAAATTTGACATCAATCACTGATAGTTGGAATATTATAGATTAGGAATTACTCAAGAAGATGCATAAGTACGACGTAGTGGTAGTAGGTGGCGGTCATGCCGGGTGTGAAGCAGCTACAGCTGCAGCACGTCTTGGTGCAAGCACGCTACTTATAACTCACAAAATTTCAACTATAGGAGAGATGTCTTGTAATCCAGCAATTGGAGGAGTTGCAAAGGGTGTTGTAGTTAGAGAAGTAGACGCCCTTGATGGAATAATGGGGAGAGCTATCGACCGAGCAAGCATACACTCGGTCGTTTTAAATGGCAGCAGAGGCGCAGCAGTATGGGGCCCACGTGCACAAGCAGACCGAAAATTATACAAAAAAGCAATACAGGAAATTATTCTAAATTATAACAACTTGACAGTAAAAGAAGAGTCAGTTGACGATTTTCTTATCGAAAGTGATAGCAATGGAGAATCTTATATAAAAGCTGTAATAACAGACTCAGGTGAACGTATACTGACAAGCAGAGTTGTTTTGACTACAGGGACTTTTTTACGTGGTGTGATTCATATAGGAGAGCAAACAACTCCTTCTGGAAGAATAGGAGATAAACCTGCAATAGAGCTTGCAAACACGCTAAAGAAGTATGATTTTAAACTGGGCAGGTTACGTACCGGAACTCCACCGAGGCTTGATCGTGGCACTATAAACTGGTCGGTATTACAAGAACAAGTGGGTGACAATCCACCTACACCATTTTCTTATCTTACAGAGAAAATTAACCAGCCTCAGGTTTCATGTTTTATTACTCATACTAATGAACATACACACAGAGTAATTCGAGAGAATCTTCACAGATCAGCTTCTTCATATTTAGATAACGTTATTGCACCAAGATACTGCCCATCAATTGAAACTAAAGTTAAAAAATTTGCAGAAAAAAATAATCACCAAATATTTCTAGAACCAGAAGGGATTGATGATAACACTATATATCCAAATGGAATTTCAAATTCATTGCCCATCGAAGTGCAGTATGAAATGATAAAGAGTATAAAAGGGCTTGAAAATGCAGAAATATTAAGACCTGGATATGCAGTTGAATACGATTATATCGATCCACGAGAGCTATTTCATACTCTCGAAACTAAGAAAGTTAAAGGACTATATTTTGCTGGTCAAATTAATGGTACCACTGGATATGAAGAAGCAGCTGGGCAGGGAATTATTGCCGGAATCAATGCAGCACTCTCTTTATCTCAAAAAAGTTTTGTTCTTCATCGTACAGACTCATATATCGGTGTAATGATAGACGACTTGGTCACTAAGGGAATTACCGAGCCTTACAGATTATTTACCTCGCGTGCAGAATATAGACTGGCAATCAGGTCAGATAATGCAGATAGAAGATTGACACAAAAAGGTTATGACATCTCTCTTGTGTCGCATGAGAGATACTCTGTTTTGCAGGGTAAACTTAAATCCATTAAGCAACTTGAGGAGAAATTAGAGAGCCTAACAATTACTCCTGAGCAGCTCAGGTCCTATGGCATTAAAATATCTTATGATGGAATAAGAAAAACAGCATTAGATTTGCTCGGTTATCCAAATATTGACTGGAATAAATTACGAGAAATATGGCCAGAGTTAAACATGGGATCCAGTGTCAGCTACTTGCATAACGCCAAAGCACCTCTTCCTGTCATCCAAGTAGCTGACACTGGGATCCAGTACTTGAATGATGATGGAATGGATGCAGTTGACACTGAAAAAAATGTAGATTCCAGCGTCATGTGCTGGAATAACACTATAACTGATAGCATAGCCAAGAATGAAATATATGAAGCAGTTGCAATTGAAGCAAAATACAAGCCTTATTTAGTAAGACAAGAAGCAGATATGAAGTTTCTACAAGAGGAAGTTAATACTCAAATTCCAACTAATTTCAACTACTCACAGATTAAAGGCTTGTCAACTGAAGTGATAGAAAAGTTGCAGTCAATAAAGCCAGCAACAATTGGTATTGCGAAGCAAATACAAGGTATCACTCCAGCAGCGATAGTTAGCATATTAGTGTACCTTAGGAATAAGAAAACGAAAATAGCTGCTAATTCTGCGTAACATGTCAAAAATCGAAGAATTTCGCTCTTTTATGCACGAAATAAATGTTGATACATTTATGTTGAATACTAAAGACGAGTATTTAAATGAATATTCAAAAGAGTTAGCAGAGTTATGTGGCTTCACGGGAACAAATGGGCTACTTATCGTTACAAAGAGTAATAAGTGCCCATTTTTTACAGATGGACGCTATATCACACAAGCTCGCAGTCAGCTCGATCAGGGCAGTTTTCGAGTATATAATATACAAGAAGAGGATCCACACAAATGGGTAAAAGCAAACTTAACATTGACTACCTCACTGGGTTACTATCCGCAATATTTTACTATGAAGGACATAAGAAAATATGAAGGCATTTGTAAACTAGTACCATACTTAATTAAAAAAGATAGTAGTCATAAAGCACAAACAATAGTCTCACATGTATCTGGTGAGAGTGGTAAGGATAAATGTGAAAGAGTAGCTAAAAACATAGAGGCTGAAGCAGTGCTTCTGACTGATCCAAATTCAATTTCGTGGTTATTAAATTTAAGAAATGAAAGTTCTGAATATACTCCTTGTATATTGGGTCGTGCTATATTGTATAAAAATGCCAATGTTGATTTATTTATTCAAGATAAAGAACATTCAACTATAGAAGCAAATTTTGATAACCATATAAATGTTTTTGATATTAGTGAGCTAGAAAATTCACTACATAAGTTAAATTTGGTGGTGATAGATCCAAGCACGACTCCAATGAGCATTATGAATGCAATAGATCCCTTGTATAACCATTATTTAAATGAAAAATCAGCTTCGGTGTCATTCCAGTGCTTGACCAGAAATAAAAAAGCATGGATCCCAGTGTCAAGAACTGGGATGACAATAAGTAATGAAAGAGGTCTAATAGAAAATAAGCAGATAATTGAGAAGGAGGATCCTTGTTTGATTCACAAAGCAGTAAAAAATCAAACTGAAATAACTGGAGCTATAAGTGCGCACATCAAAGATGGAGTAGCAGTTATAAATTTTCTATATTGGCTTGAAAACAATATTGACAGTGAAATTACTGAGCTTGAAGCTGAAGAAAAAGTTTTAGAATACAGAAAAGAGCAGAATTTGTTTAAGCAACCGAGTTTTCCAACAATTTCAGCATTCAACGAGAATGGAGCAATCATTCATTACCGTGCAAGCAATAAGACAAATAAAGTCATTCAAGAAGATGGGCTGTATTTAATTGACTCTGGTGGTCAGTACCTTGATGGCACAACCGATGTTACAAGAACTATAGCAATTGGTAGTCCAACCAATGAGCAACGAGCTCACTACACAATAGTATTAAAAGCTCACATTGCGATAGCAAGTGCGGTCTTTCCTTCTGGCACTACTGGTGGAGAATTGGACATATTAGCGCGTATACATTTATGGAAATTTGGAATGGATTACATGCACGGTACAGGACATGGAGTAGGAAGTTACCTTTCGGTACACGAAGGACCGCAAACAATATCAAGAGGAAATAAAGTGGAACTCATTCCAGGCATGATACTTTCTAACGAGCCTGGTTATTATATTCCAGGAAAGTATGGAATAAGAATTGAGAATCTGATGTATATTGAAAGGCGAGAAAACGTCTTTTTAAGCTTTAAACAATTGACCTCTGTTCCTTATGATAAAAAGCTAATAGATATACAAATGCTTACTGAAGATGAAGTTAAATGGATAAATAGCTATCACCAATTTGTTTATAAAAATATAGAAAATGGCATAAAAGATAAGGAATGGTTAAAGAGAGTATGTGAACCTTTAAAATAGTTAATTTGTCATTTAATCAAGTATTAATATAGTTGTTCTTGTATTGTTTTTAATTAAAAACAATATATAATATTAGTTTCAAATAGGTGTAATTATGACAGATAAAGTGCAAGATGATGAATTTATGAAGCAGTACATGGATACTTGCAAAGAGCAAATAGAAAAATTGGCAAGCGACCCTAATTTGCTTCAACAGACCTTAAAGCCATTCATGCAAATGTCTCAGCAACTTATGGCTGGCGGTATGCTAGAAGGAAATATGCCTAGCATGATACCTGATATGGGTGGTATGGATATCAACAAGATGATTGCTCAGATGAAGGAAATGTATGATTACATAAAGAGTAATCACAAAGAGCTCATGAGAAAAGATGCTTCACAAATTCAAGAGCTTGATGATTCCAGCAGAAGATTGAGAGGCTTGGTCAAGAAATTGATAGAGAAAGTTGAAGCTAAGTAGTATTTATTCATATCAAAGAGCTATAGCAGTAGTGAGGTCTTGTTCCTCAAATTTAGTATTACCATAGAGTTAAATATAAACATAAAGGGATGAAGAGATGATTGAACTTAAAAGCCAAGAAATTTGCCCAAATGGAAATAAGAAAAATTTGATTATTTTTTTTCATGGTTGGGGCTCAAGTGGCGATAATTTCGTGCATCTTGCTAAAGTTATGAGCAAGTTTTTGCCTGATTCATGTTTTGTGGTACCGAATGCTCCGTTTGAGAGGGAAATAGGTGATGGTTATCAGTGGTTTAGTTTAGAGGATCGTAGTGAAGAAGCACTATATAATGGGGTGAAAAATGCTGCATCAATTGTAAATCATTTTATTGATACAAAATTAAAGGAGCTTAATTTAAAAGATACTCAGCTTTCTTTAGTTGGATTTTCTCAAGGGGCAATGCTTGCAATACATGTGGCTCTTACCCGGCTTCAGTCTTGTGCATCGGTTGTTGCATATTCTGGTAGGTTTCTTTCACCTTCAAAAATTGCACCGGAGATCAAATCAAAACCCAGCATATGTGTTATTCATGGTGAAGCTGATGATGTGGTACCTTTTTCTTCCCTTGATTTAGCGGTTAAAGCTCTGAAAGAAAATGGAGTAAACGCTCAAGGATACCCAATTCATGGATTAGGCCATATTATTAATGAAGAAGGAATAAGGTTAGGGGTTGAGTTTATCAAGAAAAATTTTGGAAATTAATTTCCATGCACTTGTTTTGCTTTGGTTACGGATATGTAGCTAAATTTCTATCGAAAAAATTGCTAAATTTAGGCTGGAAAGTTAACGGTACATCAAGAAATAAAGATATACAACTTTTTGATTATGAAAAGGTTGATCAAGATCTGCTTAAAAGCGTAACACATGTTTTAGTTTCTATTCCTCCAGACGGCGATGATGTTATGGAGAGATACGGTCATTGTCTGGAGAATATTAAATGGCTTGGTTATCTGTCTGCAACTAATGTTTATGGTGACCACTGTGGTAATTGGGTGAATGAGGAATCTGAAACAAAGCCTATAGAAATTAGAGGAGAAAAGCGCCTTGAGTCTGAAAAGAAGTGGCTAAGTAGCAAATTGCCTGTACATATTTTTCGTTTGGCTGGGATATATGGTCCTGGTAGAAATGCGCTAATTGACCTGCAGCTTGGCAAAGCAAGAAATGTGAAAAAAATTTTTTCTCGTGTTCATGTTGAAGATATATCGAATATTTTATTTTCTTCCATGCAAAATATAAAGCCTTATGAGATATACAATTGTGCAGATGATTTACCTGCTACGCAATCTGAAGTGGTCACGTATGCAGCCGAGCTTCTCAATATTAGCCCTCCAGAGCCAGTTGAGATTTCTTCCGTACCAAATTACGCACGGGGTTTTTATTTAGGGTCAAAAAAAGTAAGCAATACTAAAATTAAAAAAGACCTTGGTGTCTCTCTAGTTTATCCTGATTACAAGGTGGGTTTAAAGAGTTTGTATATATTAGAATAGAGAAAATAGATTGCCAGATGCAAAAAATTTTTCTTGAATGTTCCTTGTTTTGATGTAGTACCACTAGGCATACTATTATATAGAGGTAAATATGTTCAGCACTCAATCGCTCCCGGTTGAAAATATTCTATTACATCAAGCCGCTTATAATGGTAACATAAATGAAGTTAGGTTATTACTTAATGTAAAAACTGATATCAATATCAAGGATAAAAAAGGATTTACAGCCTTGCATTTTGCTGTTTATTCAGGACATTTAGACGTAGTAAAGTTACTAATCAGTAAAGAAGCTAATATTCATGCAAGAACTACTAAAGGCAGTACAGTTTTACACTTTGCTGTTGTAGCTAAAAGCAAAGCTATAGTAGAGGAGTTAATTAAAGCGGGAGCTGATCCCAATATAAAAGACTGTACTGATGGTAAGACACCTTTACATATTGCTGCTCAAAATGGACTTGTAGAAGTTGTAAAGGTGTTACTTAATACTCAAGAAATTGAGATTGATGCTAAAGACAATGAATTTGGTATAACAGCTCTGTACTTAGCCTCTCAGAACGGACATACTGAAATAGTTGAACTATTAATTAGCACAAAAAATGCTGATGTTAACATAGTAGATAAAAAAAATAATGTCACACCCTTGTATCTAGCTGCTCAGAATGGGCATGAAGCAGTAGTCAAGTTGCTTCTTGATAATGGTGCTAAGGTCAATGGCTGTAATGTCGATAGAGATCCTTTAAGTGTAGCTATCAAGAATGGCCATAAGAAAATAGTTGAGTTATTACTTAGTATAGAAGGAATAAATGTCAATATTGGCGATAAGATTGGCAATACACCTCTACATATAGCAGCTATAACAGGCCGCAAAGAAATAGCAAGATTACTATTAGCAAAAGGAGCTGATGCTAATATTAAAAACTATTCAGGAGATACTCCTTTACAAATAGCTGAGATAATTGAAAACTCTACAGTTTTTATGCTTGAAAAGGATACAAATTCAGTACTTCTTGTGAAAAAAGGAGTTAAGGAGCTTTTGTCACAACATGTGAAGAACAACAAACCTAGCTCATCAGTAGATAAAATTGACGTATCTGTTCAGCAGAGTAGCAAAATAAGATAGATGAGAAAACTAGTTTGTGACATTGGCGTCCAGTTAAATTTACATGGATTCCAGTGTCAGCTACTCGAATGACATTATGGAAGCTGTGATGACAAGGAAGGAAGCACTAGAAAGAAATGGTGTCACGCACTGGGATGACATTATGGGAACTGAGATACAAGAAAAGAAACACTGGTTTGACATGCATCTGTCTCAGTGATGTAAATTCGACTTTACCCCATTTGCAACCATCAGGGTTCTTTGACTATAGACCTAACAATTCTTTTCTAATTTCTTCTTTAATTGTATCAATAATCTTTTTATCAAGTTTATTTATTAAGGAATCATCAATACCTGTGATGTCATCTGGATTTTGTATCATTTTTTCAATAGCATCATCTATTTTTTTTACTCTTTTTTCATTAATTTCCTCAAATATAGGTTTAATGTTTGCGTAACCAGGAGCGCCCTTGCTATAACTTTTGCTGCTTTCGTTGATACAACCACCAGCACCATATGTTTTATTCACGTAGTTTTTACTACATTTTGTTACATCTTTATACCCAATCTCACCATTTTCTATATATGCTATTTTATTATCTTTACTAGAGTTTAGCTTGTCCCCTTTCTTAATTTCTTCTTTTAATTTTAAACTTTGTTCATGAATTATTGTATCTTTGTAATTCTTTCCCCCATAGGTTCTGTATGTACCTCCGCCTGCAACAGTAATTAAATCTTTACAAATTGTTTCTGAAGAGTCTCTGCACATTTTTATTAAAGTTGGTCCCCCATCCTTGTTAGATTCATCATCTTCTTGTCCACCACCTCCTTCTGTCACTTTTACTTTAATATATGGATAACTAGGGTTGACTCTCAGTTTAGCTTTAATGTAATCACCTGGCATTCCTAGTCTACTTACAGTAGACTGAGCTTTATCAGCTATATGACCAGCTTCACCACCTCCCCATGCTTCTATTTCAACGTAATCATACATTGACAGATCATCTGTATAGCCATCTCCAAGCTCATAAAGTTTTTGATCCCTGTCTTCAATAATCTTCTTCTTATGTTTCAATTGTGCTATTATTATTTCACGCAATCTCTTTTTTAAACCATCTAAATCGAATCTGCATAATTTATCAGCAAAAAAGACTTCTGTTCTATTTTCTTTAATCGGTTGATTTTTTAATTGTGTGCACTTTTGTATTTCACCTTTCTCGTTTTTTACTGTTTTACCATCCTTATCCTTGCAATCCACTTCCTCATATCTTAAGTAAAATAGTTTATCATTCTTATCTACATACTGTGTTGAGCGACTACATACTCCATCAAAGCAGAGGCAACCATCATCACCGTGATTACAGTTTTTTTCTTCATACTTTCCATCTGTTAACTCATATACTATTTTGCATTTGTCACAATTTTGTTTTGTATCTACCTCTTTATCCTCTTTTGCCATGCAGTTATCTCTAGACTTATTTTCAGCAGGAATGGAAATATATCCTTTTTTATTAAATATTATTTCATTCAGTGCATCTTGTGGCTTTGCTAAAACATCAACTAATTCAATAATTCCCCCTTTTTTGCAAGGAAAATAATAAGATTGATTTGATTCTTTCGAGTAAACAGTATTGTGTTTAGCATAGCTTGCTCTCATTGACTTCAGTGATATTAGCTCACTTCCTTTTTCAAGAACGAATTCCTCCGGTTCTGGCTGCCAACCAGAAAGGCATAGCATTTTACTTTTAGGATTTTCTTTATATTTTATTTCTACTTTTGGATATCCTGAGCCATCTAGTTTGCACTTACCATTCTGAAGCTCTTTACATTCTGCTTCGATATCGGGAACATACCCATATTTTTCTAGAACTTCAAATTGCGAATTATTTTTTAATATACCTTCTATTACGCTATCGATGTCGCTTTTACTGTTACTGCTATCAGTTGTTTTTGCCACTATTGCTGGCTTTACTACTTTTAAAGGTAGATGGCCAACATATGTAGGAGAATTTTTATTAACATAAAAAGTACAGATGCCATTACTGTGAGTTCCACGTGCGTCATAAGTACAAACGTTCTCACTCATCTTCATTTTTACTTTTAGCGTATTTTCGCCTTTACCCTCATTAGGCTTTGGTATGCTCACTTCTTCAATCTTTGGAGCAGGTGGCGCTGGGAAGCAGCGAGCAGGAAATTGTAATTTTCTTTCGGACTCTTCTTCCTCAGTACCATAGTATTCAGCGCAGAGCTGACCTTTTTTTCTATAGGTTTTGAGATAATGGATAGTATCTTTAATAGTAAATGGATAAATTGGAGTATTCTCACTATTTGAAAAACCGCGCGGAAAAGGTAGCTCCCTTCTTTCTTTCAGCTCACCAATAATGACTCCAACTCTTGGATGGAAATAATCATTTTCTTCATTTGTTATAGGAACAATTCTAACTTGTGGAGGTGACATTGCAAGTTGTTCACAAAATGGAGGGGGGCCAGGTGCAAGTGGTACAGGAGCACATTTTATCTTTTGCTTTCCTTTATTCCATGATGAACAAGTATCACAAACGTTTTCCATATCCCCTGGACGGAAAATATTTTCTCCCTGAAGCACTCTTGAAAACCATGCAGAACTACCCATACAAGCGCCTTTTTGGCTACAAGCACATATTTTAGGAGACTTAGCAAACTTCGTTTTTTCTTCATCAGTAACATTGTCTGCCCATTCCCACTCAAGACTATCTGCTATTTTTGCATTAACAGATGTTTTATCTCCTTCCCAATCAATAAACACTGCTGCAGAGACTCCACCTCCTGTATCTTGTGTACCATATATCTGGCGGCAGGATGTTCCACTAGGTAATATATAACAATTATCTTTTCCTTCATAATCACAGACTTGAATCTTTGGATTAAAATAACCATCAATTCCTTGGTCTTTTACTTGTCTTACTGTAATATATTGGTATAGCTTTTCATCAACTTTAAAACTACCTTTAGTACCAAAAGTAAAAATTGCTAAAAAACCCTCCAAAGCTTTTTTGCCTCCAGCTTCAAGTGTAGTATTACTCTCTACAAGAGGCGGACAATCAGCATATCCTTGATAAGAAAGACAAAATATCAAGGAGAATATCAATAAAAAATTAAGCTTTACATTTTTCATAGAACGCCGGTAACCACTTACTCACTTTTTCGCCTTTTTCCTTTATTGCTTCATACATATACTTTATAGTCTCTTTATTAGCTGAAAGTACATGTATTTCTTTCATATTCTTCAAATCTAGATTTAAAGTTACTAAACCTTTGTATTGCTTTATCAAAAATAAACCTTCCTGTGTTGGTGTTTGCAAAATGACATTCAGTTCCTCTTTCGACAGAGAAAATGCTTTCATGTATAACCTGTTTGCATTTATGTTCGGCATCAGGATTCTCGTATCGACATGCTTATCTAAATATTGAGTAAACTTGCTAGCAAATGCTAGGTTTAAGTTTTCAGTACTTAGAATTACTACAACATTTAACTTTGTCATTCTTTGCATCCAGTCGTCAAACTCTCCCTCTGTAGGAAAAATATTACTTATCTCCCATGCTTCATCCAAAACAAGTATTGCAGGTGAGCCATCACATTTTGCTTCGAAAGAGTATAAGAAATAGTAAAGTATCACGGACATACATTCTTTTTGCTTAGTGAGATTTGCAGTATTGAGGGATATAGTTTTTGTTCCCCAGTCAATGTCTGACTCATCACCATCTTGGAATAAGTAAGCAAATTCACCTTCACCACACCATTTACTTATTTTGCCTCCAAGAAGTAAAAGCACTTCAGAAATTTGAGAAATAGATCGCGATTCTCTTGGTATAGCAAATATAGAATCTACAATTTTTTTTGTCTTTTCTTCTACGTCTACCAAACTTGCATCTGCAACCATCCTTTTGATCAATTCAACAAGCATATTGCGATTAGAAGCACTATCTTCAATGTTCAGTGGGTTAAATTTTAGACTTTTATCTTTATATTTTGGATCAATTATGTAATATTGGCCGCTTACTGCTTTAGTAAATATTATTGATTTTCCAGTATTATCCAATATAACAATCCTAGGGTTAAATTTTCTTGATTCCGAAAGTAAGAAATTGATCAGTGAGGTTCTACCTGAATTTGGAGCTCCAAGTATTGTGGTATGACCATTATTTTTCTTTCCATGAAAGTTAAAAAAGTAAGGACTGCCTTTTTTTGAAAAAAAAACTGTTACTGCTTCTTTCCATCTTCCTCCTTTTAACGTACCTGATGTAAAATCATGCAACATAGCAAAGCTGCAAGCATATTTTTCTAATATATTTTTTGGTTGTGTAACAAAAGCAAAGTTTCCAGGAAGCTGTGCCCAAAAATGATTTTCCATGTGCAGATCAGTTCTAAACATCATCAACCCGATTAACGACATTACAGAGGATAAATCGCTGATATTTTTAGCTAACCTATTCTTATCATCTGCAAAGATTGTAACAATAATTTTCTGTTGACAAAAATCCATAGCAGAAATTTTTTCAAGCTCTATTATTTCATTTATTCCTGAGTTTTGAAGTAAGGTATTGTCCTCACTGATTTGCAGTATATTAATTTGTTTTTTGAATTCTTTTACTGCTTTATTATTACTAGTAAATATTACTATTTCTGTGATGATAAGCTCAGAGTCAAGTTGCAAACACCTATCTATATTTTCTAAGGGGATTTCTCGATATTCCTTTATGCAAAAAATAGAACCAAACTTCTGTTGACCTTCAAACGATGTTTGAAATTTATTGAAACCAAAAGCTACTTTTAAATTTTTAACATGCTGCGATAGATCCCTTTCACATATTGGATAATCTTTGTGCGTTAATGTAATAATGTAATGGAGAAATTCCATCATTTGAGAATATATTTTGCCTTCACTAGACCTAAGGCCCAGTTTTTTAGCTCCAAAAGGTTCTAAATCTTTTTGAATCAGGTCAGTTATTTTTTGTAATTCTTGATGATTTTTTTGTAAAAATAACTTGTGCCTATTCTTTATCCTGCCAAAAAAAAATGCATTATTAATATGTTTGCCAAAATCACTAAGTAACACCACAATGTATAACTCATTTATATACTGTAGTTTACTATCAACTAGTTTATTAAACCACGTTGAGTGTAGCTGATCGGAAAAGTCTGCAGTTTTATTCCACTGTAAGCTCAGTTTATTGCGCTTACGGACAGTGTGAATCCAAACTGTAAAATATAAACTCTGGATATTTTTTGATATACTTTTTCTAATTTCAGTTCTAAGATCACCATAGTTATCAACTGAAGAATAGTCTTCTAACTTGATTATTTTTAACAATTCCCCCTGTTTTGTTAGTATAGTTTCTTCATCGTAGTGGCAAGCATAAGGGATAAAATCTAAATTAATACTTTCTAGTAACGCTAAATTGTTCTTTTTTTCAGAATTAGAGCTAGTGGCCGGTACTTTTGGTTGCATACAACATTATGTGTATTCAATAAAAAGATAATTAAAAAACATAAAAATACTATCTTAATTTTTATCTTTTTTTTCGCTGTCGGGCTGTAATTTTATATCTTTTGCAAAGTTGAATTTTTCTTTCAAGTAATCTGTTGCTTTTTCTGTACTCCCAAACATCATGATCAGTACACCAAACAGTATCATGAAGAAAATTAGACCTCTGAACACTACTGCAAGTATCACTGTAGCTATACATAACCCTATAATTGTCGAAGGATTCATATTTTCCATAGTATCTTTAACTGAAAATGAAGAAATAAGTTCTTTCAACGTTCCTGGTATATTTTTCAATTCATCACTTGCTTTGCTAGAACATGACATGAAGATAAAACTTAACAGGGCTACAATAGCAAAAACTCTACCCAATTGAATACGCATCAGCTAAATACCTTTAAGATACTCCTTAACTGTAACAATTTTTACATCAATAGGCAAGAACCGAATTCACTTGCTCACCATAAGTAACTCATATTTAACTTTTATCACTGTGTTAGCCCTTTATTATCAACAAGAGGACTCACACTAATGGATATCAATTTACTTGACAGAATATTTGAACACAATTCAGCAGCAGCAGCTGTAGCAAACACTGCAGCCACCACAAACAGTCCTGCTCCTACTAATCCTGATGTCATTGCTCCTGCAACAATGCACCCTATTGCTAAGAGAGCAGAACTTGTTACAAGTGCGACGTGAAGATTTTTGTTTTTACTATTATTTTCATAATTATTGGATTGCATTGTATCTTTTACCTTACTGCCTGTCACTGAGATCACACAATGAGGCCCTTCTTCAGTCTTCTTATAATGTTTAGAAGGGGATATTCTTCCGCTTGGGCCTTTGGGCCTTGTTTTGTTCGGATGTGCTAATTTTGTTTTTCCTTCATCTTCTAGTTGCAAACTATTATCTTTCTCAGCAGGGTTTAATTTTAAGTGTACACTTTCCTCAGATGAAATGCTTGTTACTGAAGTTAAGCTGTTCCTTCTGCTACTTGATGCCAAGCTAGATGAATTTATTCCACTATCTAAGTCACTGCTACTACTGAGTTTAGAAGTATTTGCACCGCTTGGCACTTCTACAGCATTCACAGTTATATTAGGCTTTTCATTTTTTAAATCTTTACTATCAATCGAAAGATCAGATTGACTATTCAATTGTGATTGTGCGATCTCCTTTCTTGCTTGCGATTGTTTTGATGTAGGATGTGCTGAAGCACCATAATAACCTGAATTTCTCAAGGTATTGTATTTTCCAGGGGTTCCTTTTCCACTTACACCCTTAGCTAAAGAATCCTTTTCCAGAGGATTAATACCTGAATTTTTGGGAATTTCAACTTCACCAGAAAGACTTTTTTTGTTAAATAGTTCCATAGTATTATTTTGTCTATTTGCTTGATTACTTCTAAGACTTTTCTGATTTTGAATAGTGCTACTAGAATGATCTTTGTCACTACTTTTATTAGTAATCCCTGTAATCTCTAAAATTATTCCTAATATTTTTCCTCTTCTTGTTGGTGATCTTTGTGATGATTTTTCTTCATTGTTAAGTACTGAAGTTTTCATTAATTCCTCTGATCCCATTACTTTTTTTTCCAATGCTGGAAGAAATTTCTCGGTGTAATAATTATAGTATTTTTGATATTCTTCTTGCTCTCTCAGTAATTTTTTGAATTGAATTAATACGTTAGGATCAGCTCCATTGTTGAACAACTCTATGCATTTTTTGATAGTTCCATCTCCCTTGTTTAGATTTTCATGATTATGTCTTTTTTTTGTGACCTTTGTGTGTATAATTTCGTACAACTCTTTCGTTTTTGATGCTGAATAATTCTCTGTTCTCTCCTTTCTCTTATCTGAGATTTGTGAACTTCTGATAGGATCGCTATTAGATGAGTAAGTATTGTTTCCTACTGCGCTATCAAATAGCACTCTTTCCTCATATGATGAATCAAACATAACATTCCTCTCATACAAATAAAATGTATGAATACCTCTTTAGCGTTAATTTTACATTAAAACTGGGCGGTTATGCCTTATTACGTATAATTATAGCAATTTGCTAACTATTTTCTTTGCTGATTACTGATTTTGGTCAGGTAAGGAAGCAGTATTACTACTACCCCCTCCCTTAGAAACGCAGCATGCAGGTTTCCCCACACTACGCTTGAGCCCCTTATCTAAGTTCTTCTTTTCTAGAACCGGCTTGTCCTTCATGATTCCTCAGGAAACATCATTCTTAATGGTGACACCAACAGTAGAGAACCTTCTCTTGAAAAGGAGCTTGCTAACATTCTTGTTCGTTTCACTCTCTCATCAAAATACTTTTTCCATTTTAAGTCAAGGGGATTTGCATCCGCTCTGATTTTAACATGTCGTCTGATAGGTATATCAATCAGCTTAAGCAGTCTTAAATACCGTATCTCTTTTGGTTTGTTCTTGCATATGGGTGCAGCAAAAACCCATTGGCGTTGACCCATTACTTTGAAGTAACGATTCTTTATCCAACGTAATCCTTTACGAGGATGTCTTTTCTTTGCCCATTTCCATAAACTATGCCAAATTTCATTGTCGATCTTTCTAAACGCTTTTTTAGCACACACATGGTGATAGTAATTTCCCCATCCTCTCAGTAGAGAGTTGAGTGACTTAATTACTATAGCCTGAGTGTTCGCTATATTTGCTTTTATCAATGTACGTGCTTTATTAAGAAGTCTTTTAATACTTTCTTTCGAAGGTTTAATAATTAACTTCTTATTATATCTACGTACATTACAACCAAGAAAGTCAAACCCTGTTGTAATAGATGTAATCTTTGTCTTCTCTTCTGACAGAATTAAACCTCGCTCATGAAGAAAAGATGATACTAAAGGCTTAACTTCCTTTTCCAGTACTTCATGTGTGAAACCTGAAATAATAAAGTCGTCTGCGTACCTGATTACATTCACTCCACTTCTGATTTTTCCTCTTCTTTTGCTACCTAATTTACCAAAGCGACTTTCTAATAACTGTTCAAGACCATCTAAGGTAAAGTTAGCTAGTATTGGAGAAATTATACTTCCTTGCGGAGTGCCAGCAGTTGTGGGATACAGAGTTTTCGATTCTAGGAAACCAGCTTTTAACCATCTATGAAGAATTTTCTTTTCCATAGGAATATGCTTCATAAGCCATTCATGGTTAATGTTGTCAAAGCACCCTTTGATATCACCTTCTAGTATCCATTGTGGTCGATTGCGTCTTGCCAGTAATAAGTGACAAGCAGCAATAGCATCCGCGCAGGATCTTTTAGGTCTAAAGCCATAGGAGTGACGATCACTGATCGTTTCAGCTATCGGTTCCAGAGCAAACAGATATAATGCTTGCATCGCTCTATCTTTTATCGTGGGTATACCGAGAGGCCTTCTTTTGCCATTAGATTTACTGATATAAATTCGTTTGAGCGGAGAAGGTTTATATCCTCTTTGTTTTAACAGCTTTATTCCTTGAAATTTAGCATTGCAAGTTGACCATAGTTGACGATCTACACCTGCTGTGGTTTTTCCTTGGTTTTCAGTTACTCTCTTAACAGCCAAAGCTTTTCCGCTAAAAGAGCGTGTGAGAAGATGTTGTAAAGCTTTTACCTTACCCCATCTTCCTTCTTGGACAGCCTTAACAATACGTCTTTGTAGCCTCACAATAACTTTCTGGCATTTCTTCCATGGCAATTGCTTCCATGCTTCAAAGCTTTCGGTAGATGCACTTACAGGTTTACTTGTAATCATCTGCTTTCCTACCTTAAGTGGTTAACAAAGTTTCTTGTCACGAGGGACCAAATGGAAGTCTGCTCGTTTTCACGCGAATTAATGTTACAAATTCTATCCATTTCGTTACAAAATGGCATTCGCTTTCTCCATTCTCCTTTACCTGCACTTCCATCAGCATTCCTTGCGGTTTGCTTGCCATGTAGGCGAAAATACAGGCTTACCCTGTTTCTCCAGTCATACAACAGTGGGTTAGGTGGCTTCTCTATACCGGTGGAGTTATTATTTGCGTACATCTAGAAATGAAAAATGTAACTTATCCACATTACCTTTTGGTCAGAGCTTATCAGCATCTTTAGCTCTTTCATCGTATCGGTACTTATAAAGCTTCACTTACGTTCACCATACCACTAGCCTAGCCCTCCAACCACATGATGCTTGCAGTTTATGCCCCTCTCACGATTGAGCATCTTCTTTTTCAAGAGGAGGTTCATTGTCCGCATCGCTTGGCACCAACCGGTTGCCCGATTCGCACTGATGCGTAGACTCAGACGGCAAAACATCTGGTTTAATAAGTTTTAGAATCCTTTCAGTTTCTTTCTGAATGAATTCCTCTCCTTTTAAACAATATGACCGAAGACTTTCAGGTCGCACCGTTTCTACAACGTCTTCTTTTTTCTAGCTCTTGGTCTTCTTTAGATATAGATGGTCTCGAGTAAAGCTTTTGGTCTAGTATTCCTAATGTCAAGCCTTCTGTACTAATCGCAAAAGCTGTGTGCATCATAATACCTTTACTTTGTTTTTTTGAAACAACTGCCAATCCTCTTATTTTTTCATGTCCCATATATGAAATGCAACTTGTATCCTGAATCACAAGAATCCTTTTATGAGTTTTTGTTCTTTCAACAGTTTTTGCAATATGCGATGTTAAGATATCACTTCCTTTTACATTCTCATTTTGAAAAAAACGATAAGCTGCTTTTGCTTCTGACCAACTTCCACATGCTTGATTGATTGAACTTTCAGGTAAACTTATTAAACTATCAGCAATATTTACTAATCGATCTGTCAGTCTTTTATCTCCAAGTGCAGCATCCCCCAATTCATTTCTAGCCCATTCATTACCCTTGTTTGCCATTTTTATACCCTCAATATTCACAAACTTTAATATTCTAATCCTTTATTTATAAGTCCATTTACATTTGTGGGTAATAGTAAGGGTATAGGGACATAGCATCGCATGTAGAGGAGATGTATGACCACAAAATATCTGCAGCAGAAATATCCAATATCACCGACAAATTACTGCCGTTAATCAATGAATGGCGCAGTCGTCCACTGCAATCTGTATATCCAATAGTATTCATGGATGGCATGTTTTTCAAAGTCAAGGAGGACGGGCATTGCGTAAGTAAATGCATGTATAATATATTAGGCATAGATCAAAATGGCAGAAAAGAAGTACTAGGCTTTTATTTAGCCGAAAGTGAAGTTCTGGTTAGGAGTGTTAAATGACCTAAAAGAGAGAGGGGTAGAGGATATTCTGATTGCATGTGTTGATGGTCTAAAAAGTTTTCCTGCGGCTATAAATAGTGTATTTCCCAAAGCAGAAGTACAAATATGTATAGTGCATCAGATAAGAAATTCATTGAAATATGTATCCAGCAAAGATGTGAAAATTTTCATGAATGATTTGAAAAAAATATATCGTGCTTCAAGTAAAGAAATCGCTGAAAATTATTTGCTTGAGCTGGAAGAAAAATGGGGTGAAAAATATCCTTTGGTCATAAAATCGTGGCAAAACAATTGGGAAAATTTGTCTGGTTATTTTAAGTATTCTGGCCCTGTTAGAAGGCTAATTTATACCACCAATCCAATTGAGGGGTTGCATAGATGAATCAGGAAATTCATTAAAACCAAGGGCTCATTTACCAGTACAAATGCCTTGTATAAGTTGGTATATTGTGCTATAAAAAAAGTGGAGCAAAAGTGGATTATGGCTCTCCCTAATTGGGCTTTAACTATGTCTCAACTTGACATCTTCTTTCCCAACAGATTGAAAATTGAGTTGAACTAAAAATGCGGCTTGACACACTTTTTTGAACATTCCCGATTAAGTCTAAACTATTACAGATAAATTAATCTTTTCTTCATCATTTATTTTAACAGTTACAAGCTTATTTTTACCATCACAAAAAGCACCTCCCGGCTCTAAATTAAAACGCATCTTCATCCCCCTTATTTTTATATCTACAATGTACAGCAACTATCATAATCCCCGACCATAAGCTCTTGCATTTACTCTGAGTAATTGATTTTTATTCACCCCCTCTAGAAAGCTAGATGGATTTTCCATTGTACACTCTGACTGTTTAATAGTCTTACCTGACTCTTTAAAAACACTACTATTTCTTTCGAAATATCCATTTTCTATAGCTGTCAAAACACTTTTTCCCCCTAACAGACAACTCTGCCCTAAACTTGATTTATTCTCTAACTTGTTAAATCTTACTTCATCGACAAGCCTCACCTCTATTTTATTACTATCTTTCTCACTAGGACATAGATGAATACTGATTTCTCCTACTTCGGTAGTAAAAGACATTCTAATGCTATCTCCTGATACGTCTGTGTAATTTCTACTTCCTCCTATATTTTCAACTCTAATTATACTTTTTCCAACTTGAAGTACACCAATGTTTAGATTTAAATCTTTAGCTTTTTGATTATTGAATATCTTTGCAACTTCAATAGTACTATTTTGTGGGTAATCTATACAAAAATATCCATTATCTATTTCTAGTTCAAAGTCATGTTTATCAATTTGCTCATTTTTACTTATAATACTTTCAAGTGCTAACTCCTTCAGCTTTGAAAGGTTTGCTTTTCGCTGACCTAAGGTATCTTTATCTGAACAAATTACGTTTACTACATCTCCATGCTCTTCATCGCTAAATCTGTTTAAAGATGCACCTTCTGATATTATCTGAAATATTTTTTTCTTGTGTAAAAACTCATAAATTCGAGTAGTGTCAGCAGATAAATATAGCTTTGGGAATGTGTCAGCTATACGATCTATCAAGGACATATCAGATTTATATGGAAAAGTGAACATTATTCCTTGTTTCAGTGCTTCGTTTATAACTTTATCAAGTTCTTTTTCGCACTCCTCATAATCTTCTTCGCTACCAGAGTAACCTAAAGTGTCCAGATAATCATGGATCTTATTTATTTTTTGCCAAATACTTTCATACTTTTCTTCTTCTCTTGTATTCGGTTTTACTTTCGCTAAAGAAAAAGAATCTTTTTGACGAATTAAAACAAAAGTATCTTTTTCTTTATGAATTATGGCTTCATCATAGAATAGTTGACTGTAACGCCTACCAAAACTTTCATCATAATCAGGGCAAGGGCTAACATTGTCACTTTCACTATCCGTTTCGTTCCATACTTCAATTGGGAAATCATTATTTTCAAGGTTTTCATCTTCACTTGTTCGGCAATTTTCTGTTTTTCCATATAGCCAGGTTGATTTCTGGTCATCGCTACTTTCATCGTCAGCTTCATTCCATACTCCAATCTCGAAATCAGTATTTTCAAGGTTTTTATCTTCACTTGTTCGATAATTTTCTGCTTCTCTATCTGGTAAGGTTGATTCTTGGTCATTATTATCAATAATATGTTTAATTTTCACTTCAGGTACAAACTGAAGCTTTGCTATTTCTTCTCTTACGTTTTCTTTGTTTATTTCATCTGCAAGAGACACTTCATTACTAATATAGAAATTTTTCTGTTTTAAACTTTCGTTTTCCTTCTGCAGTCTATTGAATTCTGCAAATAGTTCTTTATACTCTGATAAATAAATACAAAATTGATCTCTTACATCATTAAGCTCCTTCTCTTTTTCTAATATCTGATTTTCATAATCACCTTTCAAATCCTCTATACTGTTTATCAGCACTGTACTTTCTTTTCTTACTCTATTTAACTCATCTTCAGTCAAAACCAGTTTTTGCTGTAATTCTTCATTTATTTTGTCTGTTAACTGAATTTCATTCTTTGCCTCTTTTAATTGATTATTTAAGTTCTTAATTATATCACTTTTGTTCTGAGTTTCTAATAATAATATTTCTACTTTCTGTTTTAGCTGTTCGATGTCTTGATCATTTTCAGTTAAATTTCTCGTCCTTCTTTGTAATTCAACTTCAAGCCTTTTAATTTTCCCTTCTAGGGTTTGCATTTCTCTGGTAAGTTCACTTACTTCTTCGTAATACTCTTCTACTCTTTTCTTATAGTGTTTTTGTAACTCTACATTTTTTTTAAGATCAAAATTTTCTTGTTGTAGATTTTCTATTTTACTTTTCAAACTATCTATTGCTTGATTTTCTTCATTGCTAATCTCAAATACCTCTTCAGGAAAATCTTCAAATTCACAAGATGAATTGCCTTCAAGGTCGTTACTACCAAATAAATTATATTGTACTACCTGCTTTAAACTAAACATACCTATACCCCCTACTAAAATAAACAAGTAATATATTGTATGCGCTATATATCATAAATACAATCAATTTGAATATAATCTATTTACTAATTCGTATTGTGAATTTTTATAGAGTAGGTTTAGGTGTAAAATATTATAATACCATTAAAGCAGGTGAATAAAGCACAGTCTTTTTGAGAGGATAAATTTAATGAAAAGACCATACTAATTAGTGTTATAAGGAATTGAATTATTTACTTTCTCCAAAAAACATAAAAAGATCGTATATTTGTGAGAACAATTTAAGCAAAAGCTGCGTTATGAAAATAGAAGCTTGAAATTTTTGCAACAAAGCCAAGTAAATTGGTTCGCATGTAAATATGGCTGAAGTAGGCTAATATAGCTGCTTTTACTATATAATAAATTGATATAAAGAAAAGTTCGCACGGATCTAGCGGTAGTCCAACGCATCCCAAAACAAACTCTTCTCTCACTAGCTAGTTTTGGGTTCTGGAAATGACTATACTATTTAATTTATTAATAGTATATAATATTAAGTTAATGTAATTTATTGTCCCAAATTTGGGAGAAAAACCCTGGACTTGAAGTCCATCCTTTTAAGAATATAATTTTAAGGTGAAAAATCTGAAAGAATGTGGAATATTATAGAAAAAGCAGTCACTCTGTATATATATCACATAGTGTGGATAACAAAATATCGATATCCAGTACTAGTTGGAGATATTGGACAGAAAGCTAAAGAAGTTGTACAAGAAGTATGTGCAAATAATCAAGTAGAAATTATCAGAGGTAGAGTTGCGTCAAGTCATGTACACGTATACGTTTCTGTACCCCCATACTTAAGTATTAGTAAGTTAGTGCAGTTAATAAAAGGAAAAAGTTCCAGAAAAATCCAGCAAAACTTTCCAGAGCTAAAAAAGAGATATTGGGTTGTGGGCAGTAGGCTACTTTGTCAGGACTAGCGGAAATGTAACTGACGAAATGATAAAAAATTATATTGAAAATCACTCTAAAAAAGAAGATAAATTTGGTGACTTTCAAGTCGAAAGTTAGCATTCTATGCTCTCTCTCAATCTTTGGATTTTAATCCATAGTGGTTGAATAGCTTTCTCTTCAGCTAAAGTTAGCATTTTTCCTTCTATTTTTTTTACTTCATCTTGAGCTGCTTTTCTAGCTTCTAGTTTTAAATCGTTACCCATTTTAGATATTACTTGATTCGCAGCTTCTTTTGCTGTTTTGCTTATACCAAGAATTTTATCAAACATTCCTGCACGATACACTTGAGAGCCGAAGTTTGATTCGTCAGCCAAATTTTTGTAATTGTATTCTTTCATAATGTACTCCTTAATTTAAAAACTATACTAACATTAATATACAAGTACAAAAATTATATTAATATTAGTATTGCTTTTCAGGGCAGTAGTATAAATTTATAGTACCTTTTGAAAAAATTCATGACTTGACGGCAAAGAGCATTATATTGGTATCATGACTGACTTGGAAAAGATGAGAGAAAAACTGCAAAATCAAATTAATTATCATAATATCTTATATTATCAAAAAAGTAAGCCAGAGATAAGTGATGCTGAATATGATGAACTGAAAAAAAAGTTAGCTGCAATAGAGCCAGAAGCTTATGCAACACAAGATAGTGTTGGTGCTCCGCCTGATGAGAGATTTTCTAAGGTGGAACATCAAGAACCTATGCTTTCTCTTGAGAATGCTTATGATGAACAAGGTGTAGAAAAATTTTTGTCTAAAATAAAGAGATTTTTAATTGCAGATGAAATAGAGATATTATGTGAGCCAAAAATTGATGGATTGTCATTTTCTGCAATTTATGAAGATGGGAAATTTGTTAAAGCTGCAACTCGAGGTGACGGTTTTGTAGGAGAGGATGTAACTCACAATGTTGCAACAATAAAAGGCTTTCCTAAGTTTTTACAAGATGTGCAAGGAAGACTAGAAGTAAGGGGTGAAATATATATCAGTAACAGCGACTTTTTAAAGTTAAATGAAAATAATGAATTCGCTAATCCTCGAAATGCAGCTGCTGGTTCTTTAAAGCAATTGAATGCGAACATTACAGCAAAAAGGCCTCTTAGATATTTTGCTTATTCTTTAATTGGTGGAATAGAGAAAAGTCAAAGTGAAGTACTAGAAAAACTTGAGAAACTTGGTTTTTGCGTAAATGAGCATCGTTCCTTAACAAGTAGTTTGAATGGAATGCTAAAGTTCTATAACGAGATCTATGATTGTCGTTATAACTTGGATTATGATATCGATGGGATAGTTTATAAAGTGAATGATTTGGTGCTACAAAGTCGTCTGGGAAGTACACACAAAGCGCCACGCTCAGCGCTTGCATATAAGTTTTCTGCGATTTATGCGAAGACAAAGTTAAATAAAATATTTATACAGGTGGGTAGAACGGGGGTTTTAACTCCAGTTGCAGATTTGGTACCAGTTAATATTGGCGGAGTGCTAGTTAGCAGAGCAAGTCTACATAACCAAGATGAGATAAAACGTAAAGATATAAGAGAAGGAGATGTTGTAACAATTAAAAGAGCTGGAGATGTAATTCCTCAAATTGTCAAAGTAGATGAAGGTTCTCGTCATACAAATATGCCTGAATTTGTTTTTCCTGACATATGTCCTGAATGTGGTAGTAAAGTGCAGATTGAAGGAGTGGCAGTAAGATGTCCTGAAGAATTTAATTGCAAGGCTCAAATAGTAGAAAAACTAAAACATTTTGTGTCAAAAGATGCATTTGACATTGTTGGCCTTGGTGAAAAACAAATAAAGTTTTTTTATGATCTGGAACTAATAAGACAAATTCCAGACATTTTTATTTTAGAGGAAAGATTAAAAGAGTTTTCCTTAAAAGAGCATCATGGTTGGGGCGAGAAGTCAATAGCTAATCTATTAAGTGCTATACAAAGCAGAAGAGTAATCTCTCTAGATAGGTTCATATTTTCTTTGGGTATCAGATTTATCGGCCAAGTTGTAGCAGAATTGCTCGCAAATTATTATGTATCTTATGATAACTGGTATAATTCGATGTCATCAAATGATGTTGAGTTGGTAGGTATAGATGGTATAGGAGAAAAAGTAGCTGAATCTTTAAAATCGTTTTTTTCTCAGGAACGTAACATTAAAATGTTAAATGATCTTACTGCATATCTGCAAATTCTTCCCGTGAGCTCCAACTCTAGCGATTCTTTTTTGAATAACAAAATTATAGTGTTTACTGGTAAGCTACGTGCTATGAGTAGAGGGGAGGCAAAAGTAAGAGCTAAAGTTTTAGGGGCAAAGATCAGTTCAAGCCTTTCTACTAAAACTGACTATTTAATTGCAGGAGAAGATCCAGGTTCAAAATATAAAAAAGCAATGGAATTGGGTGTGGAAATTTTAGATGAAGAACAGTGGAACAGATTGTGCTAAACACAACTTAATCTGACGGGAATGAATTAACTGATAGAAGAATTGAAAACTAATATCAGACTCTTATTTAATACAATTGAACACTCCTTGCTCTTTATAAACAGTTATGCAACAAAGCAAGTTAAATAGCTAAGCACCCCTCTAATATATGATTTCTCTTTAACTTTTTCTAAATATGGACTAGGTATCAACTATGTTTTTTAAAAATTTTTTTATTTGTGTAATTTTGCAAATTATATGGGTAATAAAAACCCGCTTGTCATAGAAATAGGATCCTATATCAAACAGCTACCACAGCAATTTTTACTTAAGCCAATGAATATGTGAATAAGTACTTTAAGTCTGTGTGAACGTACTTATTCACAATATTCATTTCAGTTACTGCTGTGTAAATTTTTAAATATGCAAATTAAATTCTTCTTTAAGTCTTGTATTAGCAATTACTATAATTTTGCGCATTAGTGCTGTTATAGCCACCATCTTCTTCTTACCATCAACTATGTTTTTTAAAATTTTTTGAATTTAGTCTCATTTGTTGATAATTTTGTATTTTTATTCAATTGAAAAATGTATTTTGGCAACAAAAACCCTAGTTTATACAGAAAGAAATTTATATCAAACAGCAAGCACTGCTTAGATTTTATGGTTAACGAATATGTGCTTTAAATGTGTGTAGACGCACATATTCGTTAACCTATTTTCTATACAGATTTTTTTTATTTCATATTAATTGCTTCTTTAAGTCTTGCATTGGCAATTACTATGATTTTTCGCATTAGAGCTGTTATAGCTACCATCTTCTTTTTACCTCTACCAATAAGATCAGAATAAAAAGCACCAAGTGCAGATTTAGATCTTGCAGCAGCCATAGCAGCTGTGAAAAGCTTTGCACGAACATTGCTTCTACCACCTGTTATCCTTCGATAACCAATAGTTTTACCGCTTTCTTTTGGATGTGGAGCAACTCCAGCAAGACTTGCAACTTCTTTTTTGTTTAGGTGGCCAAGTTCTGGCATTAGACACACAAAAACTTGTGATAACTTGAGACCTATTCCTGGCACTGTTCTCAAGATTTTTTGACGCTTTTGTAACTCTGGATTTTTATCAATAATTCTTTGTATGGCATCGTTGAACTCATTTATCTGACTGGTAAAAAAGTCTATTGTTTTTTGGCAACTTTCCTTTATATAGTCGTTTTCAGGTGCTGCAAGCCTACATTTCTCTTGAGTTCTCATTTGCGTAATGTCATCACGACGTTGACAGAGTGCAACTAAGGCGGTTTGTTCTTTTGACATACGCACAAATAGAGATAGAGCACTATAGCGTTCAAAACCATATTGAGCAAGGGCTCTTGCATCTGATTGATCTGTCTTTGCTAAAGTTCCATGTGATATGATAAAACTTTTTACTTTACGAGTATTAGCTCGATGTACAGCAACATTCTTATCAACAAGAAAATGTGCTAAGCCAAGCTCATATTTTCCAGTGTTTTCTAAAGTTACTAGAGAATTAGGTAGGATATCTGAAAATTTTTGAAACAACTGTTGCCAACCAGTAGCATCATTGTCAAACTTGATAGCGCTCCTTTGGTTATAAGCTGCAGCAACATTTTTAAATTTTCCGATATCAATGCCAATGAAATTTTGATAAGATGTAATCATAATAAATAACCTCGATAGTTTAATTAATTTAAGATTGTAAACGGGTGCATACATATGTCCCATGCAACTATTCAAACGTATCGAGAGATGGGGCTAGTTTACCTTGATGGCTACGGTTGTAATACCAACTTTCATTCGGTCGCACACGCCCGTGATAGCCCTATTCCTATAGTGAGTAGGGTTATCTTTCCCTCTTATCTCTTTTATATCACATTTTTAACTTACAACTTTCAACATCAATATCATTAGAAATTAAATCAAGTTTAATAAGATTTGGAAAGTTACCATTCTTTAACAATTTAGTGATTGCTATTGAGCCTTCTGCGCCAATAATGCTAGAAGTTAATTTACACTCAGTAATATTTGGAAGATTAATATTCTCTAATGCTTCATTTAAAACTTCTCCGCACTGAGCATCAATATAACAATTAGATAAAGTCAAGCTTGTAATATTTTGCTTTTTCTGTAAAAAGTTTACTAGCTTTTCCATATATACATATAGATTATTTAACTCTAAGGTGTTACTATTAACATATTGATTAAAGTCAACTTCCATGGTTTCTGTAAGTTATAGAGCTGCTAATTATAGCATAAATTTAAATAATTGTCAACCTTATGAACAACTAACTTTACTTCTTTTTAACCTGATACCTATGCTTTGTTTCAAATTTCCATCAAAAAGTAACATTACCCCCTCCAGTCAACCTTTCTGCTTCATTTCGTGAAATCAATGCCTCAATAAATTCATCTAGTTCACCTTCTTTTATAATCTGTTCTAGTCGATGTGAAGTGAGATTAATTCTATGATCTGTTATTCTTGATTGTGGAAAGTTATAAGTTCTTATACGTTCAGAGCGATCTCCAGAACCAATTTGGCTTTTCCTCATTGTTGACCTTTCCATTTCTTTTTTTTGTCTTTCAATTTCGTATAGCCTTGCTCTCAACACTTTGAGCGCTTTAGCCTTATTTTTGTGCTGCGATTTTTCATCTTGCTGTATTACAACTATCCCTGTTGGCAAGTGGGTGACCCTTACTGCGCTGTCAGTTGTATTCACTGATTGCCCTCCAGGACCACTGGATCTATAAACATCTATGCGTAAATCTTTTTCTTCTATTTCAAAGTCAACCTCTTCTACTTCAGGTAATATTGCAACAGTAGCTGCGGAAGTGTGCAATCTTCCTGAGGATTCAGTTTCTGGCACTCTTTGTACTCTGTGCACCCCTGACTCAAATTTCAGTCTTGCAAAAACTTCTGTTCCATTAATGAGTGCAGAAGCTTCCTTATAGCCACCTATACCTGTATTAGAAATACTTATTGGCTCAAACTTCCAATTTCTTCTTTCTGCATATTTTTGATACATACGAAATAACATCGCTGCAAATAATGCTGCTTCTTCTCCGCCTGTGCCTGCTCTAATTTCTAATATTGCATTTCTTGAGTCATCTTCATCTTTGGGTAATAATGCCAACTTTAGTTTTGCTTTTACTTTCGGTAATACTATCTTTTGCTTCTCAAGAAGTTCTTCTTTTGCTAACTCTTTTATATCACCATCGCTGTTCTCATCTTTCATGATTTCTTCTAAATCTGAAATTTCCTCTTTTAATATATTATATTCATCGATTATCTCGATAATTGGTCTGAGTTCAGAGTATTCCTTTGAAAAACTAACGAATTCTTTTTGACTCAAATTGGTAGGGTTTTCCAGATTTCTCTCTACATCAGAAAACTTTTTTTTTAAGTCTTGTAAATTATTCTCTATATCCATATAGTACAGGTCTAGTTTTCAGCTGTTTAAGTAAGTAATATATACTGAAATAAAAAATTTCTTATATCAAGCAATAACACTATAATTGTCTCGAATATTTCTACCTAAGTATAATGGCAAAACAGATAACATCAATCTGCAGCTTCATATTTGGAGCTTCAGACAAAAAATCATTACCAGATGAGTCGGCTCCAGAGATTGCATTTGCTGGTAGATCAAACGTAGGAAAATCAAGTTTAATCAACTTGCTGATAAACAGCAAAAAAGCTGCAAGAGTTTCTTCTAAACCTGGATGCACTAGACAAATAAATTTTTACTCTATGTACAATGATAAGTTTAGGATTGTCGACCTACCGGGTTATGGCTATTCTTGTGCAAGCAAGGAAGAAGCAGTACAATACTTAAACCTAATTGAGTACTATCTAATTCACAGGAGAAATCTAAAAAGAGTGTTTGTGCTTATAGATAGCAAGGTAGGATTAAAAGAAATAGACAAAGACTTTGTTTATTGGTTAATATGTAATAATATTAACTTTAATATTGTGCTAACAAAAATAGATAAAGTGAATCAGGAAAGTCTAAATGCTATTCTAGAAAATACTCAAAAGTGGGTTAATAATGAACATGTATCAATTCATCAAATAAGCATTCGTGTTAAGCATAAAATCACCAAGGTAAGAGATGAGTTTTTCAAATTTACAAGATAAAAAAATGAAAAGTGATGAATCTTTAAATGGTAAGATGCCATTGAAGGAAAAAACAGAAATATTATTTGAAGTTCTGTCTAACATACCTAAATTTGTAGGCGAAACTTTTATCATCAAATGCAGCAGTGTAATAATCTCAGATGAAACGCTGCTTAGTGCTTTTGCGCATAATGTTGTTCTGTTGAAACAGCTTGGTATAAATCCGGTAGTAGTTCATGACGGAGAATATGAAATTAACTTAGTGTTAAAAATGCTAGATATGAATGATAAGTTTATAAATGGTGTCAGACTTACAGACAAAAGCACTATGAAAATCATTGAAATGGCACTGTGTGGTTCAATTAATAAAAAAATTGTTCAGCATATAAATTCTGCTGGTGGTTCAGCTATTGGACTATGTGGAAAAGATGGCAACCTCATAAAAGCTGAAAAGATAAGCACTACGCTTAGGGAAAATAGATTAAATAATATTGAAAAAATACTAGACATGGGATTTATCGGTAGACCAACTGAAATCAATCCTGATATATTATTCTTTATTGAAGAATCAGATTCTATACCAGTTATTGCACCTATCGGTTATGGAAAAAATGGAGAAACATATCATATTGATACTGATAGCACTGCAAGTGCAATTGCACTTGCAGTTTACGCATCTAAAATGATAATCTTGAGTGATACAGATGAAGAAATAAACAAAGTTGGCAATGGAAGAGTCTTGATTAAAAATTTAAAAGAATCGATTGATTGTGGAAAAATTAAAGGAGAAAAATTTGTTGAAAGGCTTATGTCATATACTAAAATGGTAGAAGAATGTGCAGGGGTTGTTCACATAGTTGACGGTAGAGTACCTAACATTATACTTGATTTATTTACTGAGAATAATTCAGGTATATCAATAATGGATGATTAATAGCTGTACTGCTTATAACCATATGAACATTGAAAATTTGGGAATAGCTTATGTCAAATTCCTATTCTCTTTTCCAGTTTTTTAGGTTTTTTTTTCTTGCAAGCATAATAGTTTCGTATACATAATGAAACCAAATGGTATTTTTAGCTTGATAACAGAGGAAAATAAAGAGGGCTTGGGTGTAACACTCAAATAATGATTTACCTTATGGATACCGCTAGAAAAGTTGACTAAGGTATACAATTCTCTCTGCGTCAAGTTACTCAAGATATCGAATCTACAAACGCTTTCGATTGAGTGTGTTTGATCAATTTGAGTGCTTTAAATGAAAGGCGAAAATTGAGCATACTACGCCTCTGTACACAGTATCTTTAATGCAAATGCCCATGTGATTCCATAGATAATCTCTGTTTTTTTATTTTATCTGTCCATTTATCATTTTCTATATCTTGTTTGTTGGTTGCTCTTTTTTCTTGCTCAACAATTGCCTTATCTATCTTCTGATGAATTGCATTTTTTTCTTTGTATACTTCGCTTTTTCCTTCAACAATTAAATTGGTAAAAATATTTACAACAAACTGCACTTGATTATGATTAACCTGACCTTTTATCGAAGAAGGTAAAGAGTTTAATTCCATCAATACTTCTGATGCTGTTTTATCTTGAGTGGAAAGCCCTAAATTATCTGCTACTTCACTTATTAATAACTCTCTGTTTTCTTTATTATCTTCTAATTTAGTATAATCACGCAGTAGATCCATAACTGCAGATACTCTGACTTCAATAATATCATCAACGTCTTCACCTCCTAGAGCAACTCCTGATTCCAATAACTTCTCTCTGAGGTTTTTGCTTAAAAGATTAATAAATTCTTCATTTGCATCTGATCCTATGGTTGATATCGTACCATCTAAATAGTTATTTACTTTGATTTGAGTACCTAAGTCATGCTCTATTTGTATTTTTGTCTCATATTTAAATCCTAGTTCTGCACAGAATTTCTGAAAATATTCTTTAATAATGTCAAACAAGCTCTTGCCATTATCTTTATAGTTTTTTAGCTCTTCAGGAATAGTAAGTGATAACTTACCTTCTTTATATATTATACCATTTTTGCTATCTTGAGATTCAAGTGTGAATTCTAATGAGCTGGATAGGTCACATATTTTCTCTTTCGGATTGTTAAGCGTGGTTATAGGCATTGCCATATCAGACTTCACTTTTATGTGGTTGTGATCAGTGCAGTAAATGTTTAGCGCTTTTTTAGGACTATGTGGAATCAAGCTACAACTACTGAGTGCTGCATGAGATTCATTAAATATACCAGCTTCATACCCTGCTTGATTACAATTGGTGACTAGCTCTTCTAAAATAGCATTACTTGGAACTTCTGCCCCAGCGTACCTGAACATTTCCTTGAAAATTTCCTTTGCTAATGCACGGTAATCTTTTTTGGAGAATAGATGATAAGAGCTTCTCCCTGCGTTATAAAATCTCTCAAATTCCTTTCTATATTCATCAATTTTTTTTTCATCAGCAACTGTAGGGCTATTACAATGATTTTCCCAAACTTCAGATAGTCTATCTTGATCAAGCTCCTTAAGTACTGGTTCCATAAAAGCTTTACCTTCTTCAGAGAGGTTATCAAAATTATCACGGTTAAAAATCTCATTTTTATAATCTTTAGCTCCTTCCTTAAATGCAATAATAAAATTTTTATCTATTTCTTTTTCATTAATAATAAAATTCATTCTTTGAAAATCTAAGAACATTGTTTCACCGGAATTCGCTAATTTATTATCTTGATCTGCTCTTAATTTACTAAAATTGAATTCTTTAGCTGTGGCCTTTAATCTAACTACCGGACTCTTCTTTGCCTCTTTCATAATTAACACCTTACTATAAATATGCTGTAAGTTGTACCATATAATGATGAATAATTTTATAATATATAAAAAAGTCGATAGTCTATTTCTTTATTTTAGGGATATAGGAAAGGCGTAGATTTCTCTTTTCATTTGTAGCATGCTGCATTAATATTTACGTATTAATCTAGAAAATAGTGATGAATAATATTGTAATTGTTGGTCTGCAATGGGGTGACGAAGGCAAGGGTAAAATAGTAGATTATCTTTCTGAGAATGCAGATGTAGTTGTGAGATTTCAGGGAGGAAATAATGCAGGGCACACTATAGTAATAGATGATGAGGTTTATAAATTAAATTTACTGCCCTCTGCTGTTTTGAGAGCGGACAAAATATCTATTATAGGAAACGGTGTTGCTCTTGATTCACATGCTCTAGTCTCAGAAATAGAGTCATTGAAAGTTAAAGGAGTAGACGTAAACTATAACAACTTGATGGTATCCGAGAGCTGTCCATTAATACTTAGCGTACATAAGGACAAGGAAAAGCTATTTGAAGATTTAAACGGAAATCACAAAATTGGTACAACAAACAAAGGGATAGGGCCATGTTATGAAGATAAAGTTGGCAGGAGAGCTATACGCCTTTGTGACTTAGAAAACACAGATGAGCTCAATCAAAGAGTGGATGCTCTCCTGAGTTACCATAATGCTATCAGAAAAGGACTTAACTACCAGGTAGTTAAAAAAGAAGAAATATTAAAGGAAATTCAAGAGATTTCAGAAAAAATTCTTTTATATAAAAAACCTGTGTGGAAGATACTAAATGATTTTATGAAAGAAGGTAAGAAAATAATATTTGAAGGCGCTCAAGGCGCATTTTTAGATATCGACCACGGAACTTACCCTTTTGTTACTTCAAGTAATACCGTAGCATCGCAAGCGATAACAGGCTCAGGATTATCCTACAATGCTCAAATTATTGGTGTAGCAAAAGCGTATACAACAAGAGTGGGTAATGGTCCATTTCCTACTGAACAAAATAACGAGATTGGAGACAGCTTATTTTCTATAGGTAAGGAACTTGGAACAGTAAGCAATAGAAGAAGGCGCTGCGGATGGTTTGACGCAGTTTTAGTGCGCCAGGCCGTACAACTCTCTGGAGTTTCAAGCATTGTATTAACCAAATTAGATATTCTTGATTCTTTTGATACTATTAAAATAGGCACTGGTTATAAGTATGGCGGAAAAATGTATGATTATTTACCCGCATCACATTCAATACAAAAAGAATTAGAGCCAATATATGAAGAATTTCCTGGTTGGAAAGAGAAAACTCAAGGCAAAAGGTCAGTTAAGGAATTACCTGCAAATTTGATGAAATATGTGAGAAAAATAGAAGAATTAATAGGTGTACCAATTCATCTAATTTCAACTAGTCCCAATAGAGAGGATGTTATTAAGCTTAAAAATCTATGAAAACGTCTTGTTAACTTTTATCTAATAAAAAACGATACTTGTGTGACTTCAAGCAATCTATTATGCAAAGTAGCAGCGTAAACGTACAGTGAGCAGTGTGATTTTTCTTAAATACATGTTGATTGTTATAATATAAACATAGTTAAAGGAGGCGTATTATGATTGCAGGTTTGACTAAGGGAGACAAAGCAGTAAGAGCGGAAAAAACAAGTGATCAGCCGAGAGAACTGTCAGTTGCAGAATATGTAGTTAAGTCAATACATGACTTGCAAAAATTGCATAATAGATTATGTTCATCACAGGGCAACAATTGTGTTAATGATAGAGAGAAGTTTGTCCAAGATAGTGATGGGCTTGGTATATTTCAATTTCTCAAAAGCTATATTAATGATGCAGAAAAAAATGAGCCTTTCATTAGGAGAGTAGACCAGTGGAACTTCCCCACCAGTCTCTCGCAAAACTGTACGTAAACCTCTCGATTTATACAGCTTCCATTATTCAGCCTTTTGGCCTAACCCTAGTGTCCAGTGATAGAAAATATCCGGAGACCTCTTTCTCACCTTTCCTAGAAATTGTCTTGCTAGTCTTCCGTGACCCCTGAGTCTCTTATATTTCCTTTTCACCCACTTCTCTAGATGCCGCTCTATATTCTTTAGAGATTTGTATACCTCAGTTCTGTAAAATTTACCATAGTACTGATACCAGCCTCTGACTATTGGATTTACTTTTCCTGATATCTCCTCTAATGTTATATGCGTATTTCGTAGCATTTTCCATGACCTTATGGTTGTAGTAATCTTTTTCTTGGCCTTGTTGCTAATTGCTGGGAGAAATGAGACAAAATATTTCCCTATTTTATTTCTTGCTAACCTGGGTCTGAATGTGTAACCCAGAAAATCAAAACTTTGTTTAGGAAATCCACCACTCCTATTGTCATCCTTACAGTACACTATCTGTGTCTTTTCAGGATGTAATTTCAACTTATACTCAGCCAATCTTTCTTCGATCATTACTTTCACAAACTCTGCCTGTTTCTCTGTTCTGCAGTGCACTATCGCATCATCCACATACCTCTCAAATGGTACCGTCGGGTAGTTCTTTTTCATCCATATATCAAACACATGATGCATGAATATATTAGAGATGATTGGGCTAACTGAACCTCCTTGCGGAACTCCTTTATCCCTAACTACCTTACTGCCATCTTCTAGCTGAATAGCGGCTTTCATCCACCTTTCAACATACAGTATGACCCATTTGCAATTTGTATGCTTCTTGATAGCTTGCAATGCCAACTCGTGATCCAAATTGTCGAAAAACCCGGATATATCTAGATCTATCGTCCAATCATACCTCCAGCATCTTTTCCTTGCCGTATCTACCGCATCCAGTGCTGATTTATTCGGTCTATAACCATATGAATCTTCATGGAATTTTGGCTCTACTAGCGGCTCAAGATACATAGACGCAGCCGTTTGCCCTATCCTGTCGAATACTGAAGGAACACCTAAAATTCTTTGTCCCCCTACCGTATCTTTCGGTATTGCTACAGCTTTTACAGGCTCTGGAAAATAACTTCCTGATGACATCCGATTCCATAGTTTGTACAGATTATCCTTCAGGTTCTCTTCAAACTTTGTTATCGATACCTCATCCACACCAGCCGCACCTTTATTTTTCGATACTTGTTTATAAGCCCTCCAAATAAGTTGCTTTGGTATATCAAAAGACTTTGTTTTATTCATTAACTCCTCCCTTTCGGTTGATACATAATTAAAACTGAATAACTCAGCTCCTTCGCTCCATTTCCATTACAGAAACTTCTTCACTACTACAAGCTGATCCGCCCCTGTTCTTCGCATCGGTACTCTCATCCTTGGAGTTTAGCTCCTTGGATTTCTCCCTTATCATCGAAACGACAGGTTCCCGCAGTTCCATACAATAGCCTAAAATAGATTCATGCCACCTTTATGCCGAACGCTACCTACCCAGTAAGCAAGTTTCTGGTAGATTTGTCCCAGGAGAGGCTATTGCCCCTGGTTTTAACGTCATCTATTTACAGTTTTCGACACTTCATCAGTGGTTCACTTTCGTTCATCTCTCTATTTCACACATGCCGTATAATTACGACTTTTCCATAACGCTCACCACCTTAGCTCTTTACCAAAGCAGCTTATGGTAGTTTAAAGCCTGCTCTTACAAACCGGCTTTGAAGGACCTACCTTCATCTATTGCACAGCTTAACACTCGTGTGTTCATCTTTGAACATTCCCTGTGTCACTGCGGCACACAGAACCTTACTATAATGAAATTTCTTCGCTCAATTATAGAAGATAGGGAACTGTATAAAAAGTTATGCAGTTTCGATGATTTTCTCGATTGTGAGTTAGAAAATTTGAGAGATAAGATAAGCTTATTAGCGCTTTTGAGAGAAAAGATGGACTTTACTGATATACAAAAAGCTTATGGTAATTGGCGTTTTAGTAATCTAATAGGTGATAATGATTTTAAGCGAATGTATGTGGATGAAGCAGTAAAAGAAAGAGAAAAGCCTGTTAATGAGGACTTTGAGAAAAATATAGGTAAATACATAGAGTTAGTAAAGGAAGGAAAAGAAGTTGCAAGTAGGTATTTTGGAAAATGGAAAGAGGACTTTCAAGTTTACTGTGAAGAAATTGACAATAATAATAAAGTTTTGAATATTAACCTTACTCATTACGACAATAGTAAGCCAACAAAGATTAGTGACGTTTTACAGCAAGAGAAAGATATTAAAGAACTGAATATCTATTGCAATAAAAAACATGAAATACACGCTCATAAAAAAGATAAGAAAAGATATTATGAATTTAAAGAAGGTGCATATTATGAAATGACAAGCACTTGGGCTGCAAAAGATGGATCAGGAATGTGTACCATGATTATGAATGTGAGTAGTGATGGCATAACTGAAGTACTAAAATTTGATGGTGAAGATTTTGTGTCATCGAAGGAGATTCTAGAATTAATAAAGCAAAACGATGAATTATATATTCAAGGTCTCTCCTTATATGATGCTGTAATGGAATCACTAGAAGAGGATAGGGCTACTCCTATTAATTTTTACAATGAATCTATGGTGGCTTATCAAGGTAAGGAACCAGAGGGGAAGTTAGATCATAAAGTTGATGCTGATAATAGCCTTCCTTCTTCTCCTTCTATTAATAGCAATGCATTGGAAGTCAATTTACAGCACACTGAAACTCAACCAGAAATTGCTTCACAACAAATCAGAACTCAAGCGGAAACTAACTCACAAAAAATGGATGAATTGATTCCAGATAATCAAATGCTACCTAAAGAAAATGTTGAATTAAAGCAAGAAATAGAAGCAGAAACAATTGTAAAGTTAGAGAGGCAGTGTAGCAATTTGAACGATGAACTTGAAGAAGAGAGACTAAAGTTCGACATTGAGGAGCCAGAAAACGAGTACGAGGAATTTCTAGACGATATACTTGAACTCACTGAAGATGAAGATAATATTGATGAATTGAAAGAGAACTATATCGACGTAATTGCAGATCAAATTCAAACAATTAAAGAAATGAAAGAGGAGATAGAAAACTTAAATCATCAAGTGAAATACTTAGAGGACCAACAAGATCAAGTTACTGATAAACAAAGAATGAATGAAATCCCCAGTGGTTGTATAAAAAAATATTATACTCTAATGGGAGAAGTTTTTAACGAAACTGATAATGAGTCTAATGTTCCACTGAAAGAAAAAACAACATTATGCAGATCTTTAAGCTTTGATGGAGGATATGGTAGCGATGAGGAAAATTGTGATAATGATTTATCTTCTAACATAACTTCTATTGAGAAGGTAGTAGAGAGTAGAAGCGTAGGTAGCTCGCTTTCCTCTTGCATTGTTAAGGAGATGATTGGAGTTAAGTTGCAAGAGCAATACTCAAGTAGAGTATAAAAATCTCCTGTATTGATAATAATTTAAAATCTATAGTAGACTGAAAAAGATTATTAAATTATAATACGACAATGATAAAAGAAGACAAATCAAAAACAATTTTTGAAGTGGAAGGGGCAGTAACTGCTTTACTACCTGCAGCAGAATTTAGAGTGAAGCTGGACAATGAACATGAGATTATCTGTCATGTATCAGGGAAAGTGAGAAGAAGTAAAATACGCATAATTATAGGCGATAGGGTGTTGGTTGAGATGAGTGTTTATGATAGGAATGCAAAAAAGGGTAGGATAATTAGAAGGCTTAAAGGTACAAGTGACAGAACGATCTCTAAATAATCTTATTCTTGCTTCATCATCGAAAAGGCGTATAGCTTTACTAAAACAAATAAATATTGAGCCAGGTTTAATTTTGCCAGCAGACATAGATGAAGTTCCTTTAAAAAAGGAACTTCCAAGAGATTACTCAATCCGTATGGCAAAAAGTAAAGCTGAGAAAACACAAAGTTCAAATCCAGATTACTTTGTGCTTGGTGTTGATACAGTTGTTGCTTGTGGTAGAAGGATACTGCTCAAAGCTGAAAACGTTGAGCAAGCAGAAAAATGCGTTCGCTTGTTATCAGGAAGAAGGCATAGAGTATACACCAGTGTGTGTTTATTAACTCCTGATCAATCTAAACAGCATATTAGGACTGTAGTTACAATAGTGAAATTTAAGCGTCTCAGCGAACAAGAAATTAAATATTATTTAGCATCAGAAGAGTGGAAAAACAGGGCAGGGGGGTGCAACATACAAGGTCTTGCAGGAATGTTTGTATTATTTTTACGTGGCTCATACTCTTCTGTAATAGGGTTACCATTACATGAAACCCATTGCTTGCTAAGTAATTACTTTAACCTATACTAATACCACTGTCCTTTTTTTGTTTTTCTTCAGCAATAAGTTTAGCCCAGATTCTATTTCTATTTGCTAATGCAATTCTATTGCGATCAGGACTATCATTGCATTCTGTTAAAGTATCTTTTCTTTCCTCTTCTACTATTCCAGCTTTCAGTTGTGCTGCATCTTTTTCTAGCAATTTATATAGTTCGCTATTTTTGTCTATAGTCAGATTAGTATTATCATTTTCTTGTTCTGCTACTTTTCTTTCTAATAACTTACGTACAGGGTCATATTTTTTACCTTCTTTTACTTCTTTCAACATACTTTCTGAGAATAAATCTTTAGTAGCCTGGTCTCTCAATCCTTTATTCAATTTTTCCAATGTATCTTTTGGTTCAATGGTTTCTAATTTCCTCTCTAATTGTTCAGGATTTACCTGAAAATTATCGTGGCTAGTGTAAGTTGGAGATGAGTAACCTGAGTCGTTTATTTCTTCCTCCGCTGCATTGTCTTTTAGCAATCCAGCTGCTAATAAATGTTCTTTTGTTTGTTCACTCATTTTCTTTTGATTTACTGGTTTTAGCGGGAATTTCTGAGTTTCTTTATCCAACCTACTGGTAAATTCCGTAAGTAGGGTATAATCTCTTTGTTCAACATTCATTAGGCTCGCTTTTAACTGTCCAGAATTTACTCGAGATTGTTCATGATTAGAGTGAGTTGGAGATGAATAGCCCGAATCGTTTGTTTTTATATCTGTTGAGCTGTATTCTAGCGATTCATTTTCTTGTTCGGTTTCTTTTTGTTCATCGTTTCCTCTTTCTTCGTTTTCCTTAGTGCTAAGATAATCTTTTTCTTGTTTATAATCTGATTGAGGTTTTGAAAGCGTTATATACTCATCTTCGTTATCGCTCCAACCATCTTCGAAGTCAGAAAATTCTTCACCATACTTACTTTCACTACGTAATAACTCATTTTTTGCTTTCCATGCAAGAATCGAAGCTACATCATTTAGTGATTGCTTATTTCCAGTATTGCTTGATTCTTTAGCGTTTTCATACTTAAATGCACCTTTAACTTTTTTGAATGCAACGTCTTGTGCTGCTGCAGTGCTTTCATTAGTTGTAGGATCAAAAATTGCACCTTTTTGCCGATTATTAGATATTTGCTCACTTTCATCTGATCTTCGGCTTCCAGATGCAGTATATCCAAACGTAGTAAATGTAGACTGCCTATCGTTTTGATTTTGGCTTACAGATTTGGTGAAAGCAGTACTGTTTGAATGATCAGAATATGGAGAATTGTAGTTATTTCCACTATTAATCCGTATTGGCTGATACTCACCTTTTTGCTGATTATTAGGTAATAAACTAGTTCTAGTTGGCAGTGACGGTGGAATCTTTTTAGCAGATGCGTTATTAGAATGTGTAGTGCTAGTCGTTGCATGCTTAAACTTAACTTCTTGATCTTGAGTAGCTTGAACGCCAACACCTTTACTAATATCATTTTCTATGAAAGTTTCAGATGATTGTTGATTCTCTTGTTCTTGTCCTTTCTCCTTGAATTGTATTTGATATAGGAATAAGCCACCTATTTTTACATCTGTGTTTGCTTTTAATTGTTCCTCAGTAACACCATTACGTTCAGTGAGATCTACACCATCTTTATCAATCTTGATTTTGATAGTACATTTTTTGCCATTTTTGTCATGCCAATTCAAAGTCATTTCATATGAACCATCGGTTACAACATAATGCCTTATTCTTTTCTCTCCTTCTTCGGCAACAAAACCGTGCATTCCGCTCTTTCCATCACTATGCAGCGTTGAAAATCCCGAAATTCCTTTCTTCTGACAAAAGTCACTATTTAAAAACTCGCTGATTTTAAACTCTTTTTTGTCATCTCCCAGTGTAATACTTGCGTGATCGCCATATATTGAAACTCCTGCGATATCATCAACATACTCTTTTAACCTTGCTTTAACTTCACTTTCAAGCTTTTGTTCGGCTTTCTTTATCTTGTTCTGCTCTGGAAGAATAACTTCATAAGCTTTATTTTTGTCTTCATCTGTCTCCAAATTCCAGATGGGGTGCTTTATTAGAAACTTTACTGCATTAAAACCAACTCTGGAATTATAAATTGGGTCGTCTTCCTTTTTTATTTCATCGAATAAAGTAAAAAATCCTCGAATGAATTCATGATATTGTTGTGTGCTTTGAGTATTCATATTTTCCCTCACTAATAACCCTCTGCCTTTTAGCCTTAGCTAGTACAATTATTACGGGAATTGATTTAGTTTTTATTAAAGAAGTTGTATTGCTAACGTGATGACATGAGCTATTTTATGTTCACATCAAGCAATTTAAGTTGTCATCCCAGTCTGGAATCTAGATTTTTCTAGACTTGATCCTATAGTCAAATTCATAACTACAAACGTTGTAATATAAGAGTAATTTTCACCAAAAAGTATGTCATTTGAGTAGCTGACACTGGGATGGCTTTGTTGCACAGCTCTTCGGATAGTGGGTAATGTATAATAAATTCATGAAGCTATATCAAACTTAGCCATGCCTATTTCAGTAAATTTGTTAAGCAAATAACACTTGAGTAACAGTTCCTTCTCACGATTAATCTCAGATTTATTCCTAAAACTAAATCCAAATATTTGCTTCAGTCGCGAGAAAAAACTTTCTATATAAGATCTCTTCCAATAATTTATCTCTTTTTTCCACCTCTTCATACCATCTTCATCATATGACTTTATGAGCTTGATTGTAGAATTTCTCTCATTCATATAATCCAACTTTGGATGCTCTACTGCATTATTTTGCGGAGGAATCCTTGTCTTTATGTCAAGCTCATCGCACAGTTTGTATAACTTCTTTCGATTATATGCCCTATCTGCATATATCGTGCTTATGTTATACTTGGTATCCACTCTTTCAATAAGATCACAGGCTCCATAGTGGTCGGAATAAACTCCACTACTGTATTTTGCAGCTATAACTTTTTTACTACCTATCTCTAGCATTACATGTAGCTTTCTTGTTTGCTCATAGCGGCGATACTTTCTATCTGTACCATTTGCCTTACTATGGCCTGGAATATTATTGTAGATGCTGATACCTGTACTATCTATAGCAATTTCAATATCTTCCATATCGTTCTTATCAACTCTGCAGTCGTTGATTTTGATATTAAGCTTTTTAAACCTTCTTGAAGCCTGCGAATAGCTGATAATTTGCAAAATTTTCCCTATTTGCTCAAGATATTTCTCTATAAATCCCACTGTTTGCCTAAGACCAATCCTGAATAGATAGGTTATTATGTGAATTAGAATCACTACTTTGTCGCTGTAGACATTGTTGCCACCTGCTACTTTTGGACTATTTTCGTACCAATTTTCAATGGCATCGTTGATATAATGAAAAACATTTCCCCTTTCTTGAAGAAATTTGTTATATTCATTGCAGTTACTGACTTTCATTCTTATTGGCATATTTTTCCTTTGTCGGCTAAATATCTATTTTATAACAAATTCCATCAGTAACTGCCTGTTCTTTCCTTGAGTGGTGCAACAAAGCCCACTGGGATGGCTTTGTTGCATCGCTATCTACGGCGGATTAAAGATAAAAAAGATGAAGAATATCAGTAGCTTATTATTCTAGCATTTATAGTAAGGACGGTCAGTGAATATCTAAATTTGAGTAAAAGAAATTTTACTACCATTCACTAATCTAGCTAAAATTCAAGAATTTCAATGCTTTAGCTATTTTAAGTAGAATTAAATTTACTAATACAAACAATAAATTACTATTCTTAAATTTGATCAGATTGACTGCAAAAAAATAAGATTTTCAATAAGTTGCTTGTATAGTTAGCCTTTCATAGGTAGCGATGCAACAAAGCCCACTGGGATCCAGTGGCACTCAGTTAGTGAGCATAAAAGTATTATGTTAAAACATAAAATTTTTGATGAAGTTCATGAAAGGCTGGATTCCAGACTGGGATGACAACTTAAAATATTGCTTTAGCTCTGTTTTTGCAACTTCAGGTATTTGCTACTCATAGTAAATACTTCTGGATCTTGAGAAGTGAGCTTGAGTATAGCAAGTATGTTTATGAGTAGCAAAGCAGCAATTGAAATATCAGCGATATCCCAGAGTAACTTAACTCCACCGATTGCACCAAATGGAATGATTAAGGTAAAAACTACAGTCCAGATTTTAGTGTATTTATTATCCATAGATACATAGCGTATTGTTTGTTTTGAACAAAAAAACCAAGTAAAGATAGTAGTAAAGGCAAAACAAAACATTATAGCCATAATTAAATAGTCAGTATAGGGCCAATTCATAGCTTTTCTAAAAGCAAAAATGCACATGTTAGTGCTCTCTAAATCAGTAATCCAAGAATCTGTGACAAGCAGTACCATTGCTGTAATGAACACTATGAGTGCAACTATAAAAGGAGATATTATTGTGATTAGACTCTGTTCAATGATAAATTTATTGTTATTTTTTTTAGGAGTAATCGAGGAGTGTACAATTCCTTCGAGGCCAAGTCCTATATCTGTTGCAAAAATACCTCGCAGAGTTCCTACTTGAATAATAGTCAACATTTCTAAAATTAAACCTAAAGATAAGCCAGAGTTAAAGCTACTAGTTGTAAAAAAATTGCTTGTTATTAGTTTTAGAGAAGGAAGAATATTTTCACTAAACTTAAATAATATGATACCGCAAAGTGTGAGGTAACTTACCGTCATTATCGGTATCATAGCCGATATAAAAATTTTAATTTTTTTTAAGCTGAGAGCTGCAACAACAAAAAATATTATGGCCATTACAATGCCGCCAATGACTACAGGTATATCTACCATGCTGAGTGGTATTGATAGAGAATTTACCTGAACAAGGTTACCAACTGTTATTGAAACCATCATCATAATAACTAGAAACACAACTGTAGCTTTTCTAGAATTAAATGCATCAGTCATGTAGGCTACAGGTCCACCTATAAACCGTCCATTTTTTTCTTTTCTGGTTTTTATACTTAGGTAACAAGTAACATATTTTATCACAGAAGTAACAACAATAATTATTGCCATCCATAAAATGGATCCTGGTCCTCCGGTTTTTAGAGCAACAGCAGTGCCTGAAACGTTTCCTACTCCTAAATTTCCTCCTAAGATTGTAAACAGGGCGGCTATAGAAGAAAATTTATTTTCTCCTCTTTTAGCTCCAATAAGTGAAACGGCATACGGTAGTCTAAACACCTGTAACCATTTTAGTTTAACCGATAGGTAAACACCAGCAACTAGTATGAGTAGTATTGTTGGCAGTAAGAAAACAAACTTTACTGTATCCATCTGTAAAAGAGAGATTTTTACTTGAGTATATAGCAAAAGTTGAAAATACCCAACCTATTTTCTATGTATGACTTCGGTTTCATTATTCTAGCACCTCTTAATCTTGTCATACCAATCACAACTGATTGTAATATGGTACAATGTTCATACAATGTCATTCCAGTGCTTAACACTGGAATATTGTGTTTTTACATAAGGTTAGCTGCTTTTATACTTATCAACTTAGTGTCTAATCTGGATGCCAGAGGGCTTTGTTGCATAGCAGGAGAAAAACTAGCGATTACTGACAAAATTCATTATAAAATAGCCATTTAACCGCTTAAGGATAAATATATCATAAAAAATGAGAGTCAGTAACCAAGGTAAATATAACAAATTTTTCCAAGAAATAGGAATATTTTCATTTAGGCAAGGTGTTGATAAGAAGTTTAAGCTACAAGAGCATTAAATATAGTGATGAAGCACGAGAATATCTAAATCACACATATTGAGAAGCAACCTTCAACAAGTGTAGATGAAGCACAAGCACAATCTTTAGCAGGTGAAAAGAAACAACTATAGTTTTCGTTATTGTTTAGTGTTGACCTAGAAGGTCAACACTGATATATACCTCTATATAGCTAATATGTGGAGGTAATATGGTGGTAGATAATCCAAAAGCAGTTAATAATCAGGATTATTTTGATAAAAGTAATCGTTTTTATTTGCGCTTAAAAGATAATTTTTTTAAAAATCTGAGCCCAGATAGTAAAGTATCTATGGATTCTGAAGATAAGAACGAAGAAGTTAGTATTGATGATGATGAAAAGTGGTTTAAACACTTTTCTACTGTACTTTCCAATGAAGAAGGACAGGAAAAGTATAGATATGAGGTTAATGGCAGGTATGAATATAAACATGCCAATAAGTACGATAGCAAAAATGTCGTAGGTGCAATTGCTCAGAAAATTGCAAAAGATGTAAAGGAAAGTATAAAAGATAATACTTTAGAATATATAGGAATTAAAGAAAGTAGAAAGAAAGGTAAGATTAAGCCTGCACTCAGAATTATGCTTGGCGATCCTACAAAATCAATAAATGTGGTTGATGTTTTAAATAGTGATATATGCAGAAAATATGGTGTAGATGGTACATTATTGCTGCCTAGTAAAAGCAAATGTGAAACAAGGGGAATACGCTGCAGAGTTGATGAGAATGGAACAAGAATTTATGAAGTAGCTAACGGCTCATATTATATGACTTTAAATTGGTATGCTGAAGGAGAAGAGTGTGAAATGAAAATTATCATTAGTGATAATGGTGCTGTAGAGTTTATTGAAAGCAATGGTGTCACTTGGGAGCAATTAGCTGCAAATAAAGAAGTAAAAGTAGGAAGACAATATGAAGCGAAGCCTTTATATGAAGCATTGTCATATTTAAAGCGAGAAGGCTCTGAAGTAATAAAAGGATTTTATCCTTCAACAAGTGTGGAAAGCATACAAATCACTACAGGAGTTAATAAGCAAGCAGCTCTTTCAAAGTTATAATTTTCGTTATTGATTGAAATGAAGCCTTTTGGGGACCAAAAGGCTTCATGATCGAAATTTTTGGAAAGATCTTTATTGGAAAATTCAGGGACAGGAATAACATTTTTAAGCTATCGTATAACTATCACTTGCTCGCTGGGAGCTCTATTTTTCATACCACTCATTTATGAGTTTATTGATATCGGAATCCATAAAATCCTTTAGTGGTTGACTGGTTTTTATCTCGGCATTTTTAGGGATACACCTATCTTTACATATTGCGTACTTTATATGAAAGTTAATATCAGCGTATTCCTGATTTGGAATGATATTAGTTTTAAAGGGAAATAACACCATATCTTCATATATGTTACTAACAAATGTAACTTCCCCAACTTTATCTTCATGTTCCTTGGGAGTAGACCAATGAATATCTATATTGTATGTTTATAGCTGAAAGGAAAGAGAGTAGGTATCAAACCTTATAAAAAAGTTAAAATACCTAAGCTTATTTTTGTATCATGAAAATTGTAGCAATAAACCTTTTCTTGAGCGTACATTCAAGAAAATTATAGCACATAATCACTACTGTAGTTATAGCTAGGGAGCTCTTCGTTATCAGTAGTTATCTCATCACTCTTTTGAATTACGCTCTCACTTTTACTAGGAGAACCTAAACATCTCATATTACCAGTGTCAGGAATTATCAACTTTACTTCTTTGTCGGAAGTCCATAAAACTTTATCTTTTAATTCAATTAATTCAGTGGGTTTCTTAGTGAGGTTCTTATAAATTGCACAGTTGTTTTTAGGATCATCTTTAAGCTTACCGTCAAAAGTTAAGAAGTGCTCTAAGTGAAGATAGGGTATTTTAGTATTGTTGCCATCTTTATCTATTATCATATTACTCTTATCAACAATTATTAAAGGTGATACCAATTTTGCAACTATAGTTTTACCTGCACATTCTTTTAGCTCTTCTACGCTACGATCTAATACTAGATTAGGACACGTTGTATTCCAGAAGAAATTTTTGTTATGAAGTGCATTTTTATTAAAATCTTTACTGTGATAACATGCACTTTTATTGTTATTATCAGCAGAGAGCTCATTGTAAGGATAACCCTTACCGCTAGTATTCGTTTTACCTTTTCCACTACACCATATACCGCTAGGTAAAAAGTTTGTATAATCTATTGCATTTCCACACTTTGCATCTTCCTTACATTCAAATGTTATAGCAAAATTTGCTGCATAGTATTCCTTAACAGGGTTTGGGTTAGTATAATGCATGATGTTTTCATTGTGTATTAATTCAGGAAAAAATTCCTCCAATAGGTCCTTTATAAACCAACCAGGTTGACAAATGTGCTTAGTAAGAGTAGAATAATTTGCACGTTTTACGCAGTTGTGCATATCATCTGAAGCGTGTGCTGTAGTAATAATCACACCTTCTATTCCTTCTTCTTTTTTTTGATTAGCAGTTTCATTTATTATGTGTTTACATTGATGAGTCATGATTGTATATCAAAAAATTAATATTACTATATTAACATAATATAGTAAATAATTAATGACTTTAATTGCACATAAGGCTTTTAAAGCTCTTTCTCAACTATAGTTGTTAAGCTCTTGCTTTTTAACCTTACTTCTTGTACCACTCATTTATGAGTTTATTGATATCAGAATCTATAAAATCCTTTAGTGGTTGACTGGTTTTTATCTCGGCATTTTTAGGGATACACCTATCTTTACATATTGCGTACTTTATATGAAAGTTAATATCAACGTATTCCTGATTTGGAATGATATTAGTTTTAAAGGGAAATAACACCATATCTTCATATATGTTACTAACAAATGTAACTTCCCTAACTTTATCTTCATGTTCCTTGGGAGTAGACCAATGAATATCTATATTTGATATGTTACCCTGACAGTCAAAGGAAGTAGGAAGGCCGAAATCTCCAGGGTCTTTGTAATATATATGCCAACCTGGTTTTATTGTAACCTTTATTGCGCCTTCAATGGTAAGGTTTGCTTTATTTATCTTACCAATGAGCAGATCAAATTTTGCAACTTCTTCTTCAGCGCACAATTGAGTGCAAGAAAAAAGTAAAAGTAGGATTGAGTATATACGTATTTTCATAAATACTCTATTTATGAAGAAAATAATTTAAGTTCTATCTATTATAATAAAAATATTATATAAATCATTTATTAATATAATATTATACTAATAGTAATATACTAGCAATTATAACTTTCATATATTATTTTTTTATTTTTAAGCAGTTATAATATTAAAGAGACGTAACAAATATAAATAGTAGTGGCTTTGCATAGAAAATCACAAATTTATTTCCTTTATAAATGTAAGACTTTTTAGAACTAGAAAGATACCTTGGAGCAAGTTGCTCCAAGGCTCTTGTTTACTTAGAATCCACCCATTCCGCCCATTGCTCCTGCACCCATAGGTGATGAAGCATTTTCTTCTTTGTTTGGTAGATCAACTATCATAGATTCAGTAGTAATAAGTGCGCTTGCTACAGACACTGCCGTTTCAAAAGCAATACGAACTACTTTTGCCGGATCAATTACACCAGCTGTTGATGCATTAGCGTAGTTCATAGCCTCAACGTTGTATATAAGCTCTTTATCATTCTGCTTAATCAAATAGTCAATTATAACAGCAGATTCAAGACCAGCATTTTTAACCAATCTTTTGATTGGAGCACTGAGAACTTTTTTGACAATGTTGATACCTATTTGCTCTTCATCGCTTGAAGCTTTTAGCTTATCAAGAGCAGATGCAGCGTAAAGAAGTGCAACTCCTCCACCTGGAACTATCCCTTCTTCAATTGCAGCTCTTGTTGCATGAAGTGCATCTTCTACTCTATCTCTACGTTCTTTTACCTCTACTTCAGTTGCTCCACCAACTTTGAGTACAGCAACGCCGCCTGATAATTTTGCTAAACGCTCTCTTAGCTTTTCTTTGTCATAATCAGAGGTTGAAGTTTCAATCTGAGATTTAATCTGGTTAATTCTAGCATTTACTCTGTTTTGTTTGTCACAGTCGCTGTCTTCACTAACAATTGTGGTATTGTCTTTAGTGATTTTAACATTTTTAGCAGTACCAAGATCTTCAAGAGTCAAATCTTCCATCTTGATTCCAAGCTCATCTTTTATGACATACTTAGCACCTGTTAAAGCTGCTATATCTTCGAGCATCTCCTTTCTCCTATCACCAAAACCTGGAGCTTTTACTGCAGCAACTTTTAGACCACGTAATTTGTTGATCACTAAAGTGCTTAATGCTTCACCTTCAACATCTTCTGCAATGATAAACAAAGGTTTACCAGACTTAAAAATAGCCTCAAGAATAGGAAGTAAAGGTTGAATAATATTAAGTTTTTTTTCTGTAATCAGCAAATATGGATCATCAAGCTCCACGCTCATCTTTTCATTATTTGTAACAAAGTATGGAGAGAGATAACCACGGTCAAACTGCATACCAGTTGTAAGTTCAACTTCTAATTCTTTTGAACCCTTACTCTCTTCAACAGTGATGACGCCTTCTTTTCCAACCTTTTTAACAGCATCAGCAATGCTATTACCAATATCTTTATCACCATTTGCAGAAATTATTGCAACTTGTGCAACTTCATCCATTTTCTCTAAAGAAATTGTGCGAGACATTGATGTAATTTCCTTTAATATCACATCTTTTGCCTTCTGTATTCCATTTTTGATACAAATACGATCATTTCCAGCTGCAATTGACTTTGAAGCTTCCATTATCATATTGCTAGTCAGTATTGAGCATGTTGTGGTACCATCACCAACTTTGTCATTACACTGAGAAGCACTTTGAGCAATGGTGCTTACTATCGCAGAGTGTAATGGTTTTTCAGGATTTATACCTTTCATTACCTTATAGCCATCCTTTGTGACCTCTGGTCCACCATATGGCTTGCTAATTCCTATTGTATTTCCCCTAGGCCCTGCAGTTGCTCCCACCGTTGAGTCAACCATTGCTGCAACTTCACGAAAGGCTTCTTGCAACTGTTCGCCTGATACTACTATGTTAGCCATTTTTATCACTCCTTAAATTAATAAAAAATTTAGAATATTAAAATACATAATGCACTATATAGCGCATTAGTTTAGTAAAATAGGGATACCTACTTGATAACAGCAAGTAGGTCTGACTCCTTCATCACGACATACTTTTCATTGTCATGCTCTACTTCTGTGCCAGCCCACTGCCTGTAGAAAACCTTATCACCAGTTTTTACAGTTAAAGCTATACGCTCTCCGCTTGAGTTGCGTGAACCACTACCAATTGCTATAACTTCACCTTTAGTAGGCTTCTTTTCAGCACTTGATGGTAGTACAATTCCACCTTGTTTTTCTTCAGTAATAGGCTTTATTAGCACGTTATCATCTAATACATTCAAATTTACACTTGACATTTATGTTTCCTCATTAATAGATTAACCTACAATTCTATGTAGTCATCTAAAGGTTACATTTCAAGGGTTGGAGTTAGTAAAAGTGTATAATTAAGATTTGAACAGAAGTTTTATGGGTTACATACCGCTAGCAAACCGTAGTCTAATATCTTTATACGGACCAGATACGAGAGATTTTCTTCAGGGTGTTATAACAAATGATATTAATAAACTAAGTAGCCAGCAGGCAATTTACTCTTTATTACTCAACCCTCAGGGAAAATATCTGTACGATTTTTTCCTCATTGAGCATGATAAATATATTTATTTGGAGTGTGAAAATGCCCATCTACAGCAAATAATTGAAAAATTAGACTTGCTCAAAACTTACCTTAGAGTGAGGATTAAAGACATTAGTTCACTATATAAGGTTGGAGTTTTGTTTGATGCTAAGTTGGCGAAGTGTAGTAGTAAGTCACAAGTTATTTTTCAAGATCCAAGGCACAAGCTGCTAGGAATGAGGATCATACATGAAGATGAAATAAAAGAACCGGTTGGAGATTTTATTCAGTATGAAAAAGTTAGAATTAAAAACCTTGTCCCAGATGGAGCAAAAGATATGGTGCAAAATTCATCATTTCCGCTGCAATATTTAATCGATAAGATAAATGGTATAAGCTTTAATAAAGGGTGCTATATAGGTCAGGAAGTTGTAAATCGAATGAGCAGACAAGAAAAATTCAGAAGGAAACTTTACCTTGTTGAGGGAAAAAATGCACTTCCAAATATTGGCACTAAAGTAATCAGTGAACATAATGAAGAAGTAGGAGAACTACGCTCTAGTGTCGACAATATTGGACTTGCATTGCTTAATACTGGAAAAAGCCACGCAAATTTATATGTCGGTGGAGTTAGCATTAAGACGTTATAAAATATCTATTCGAGTAAAAGCCCCTTTTTCTTGTTTAAGTGTTTGCAATACTAGTTAAATTCTTGACTTTATTATTTAAATATATCATAATTAAAGTATATTATTATTTTTAATAGGAGAGTTTGATATGCCATTAACAGCAAAACAGAAAGTATCATTTCAACAATTATATAAAAGATTTAGAGATAATAGAGATATTGGTGAACTTTTAGGAACAGTATCAAAAGAAGATTTTCTTACTATTTTTAGTGAAACTAATGAAAAAACTCAGGAGTCAATAATTGGAACTTATGAAGCAACTCGTGTAGACTATCTTAAAGCAGTTTTGAAGCGTGCGAAAGAACTAGTTTTGCTTAAAGAAGTTGTAAGAGCAAAGATTTTATCTTCTAACAATCAAGGTAAGATGGAATCTATTTCACTGATTGAATATATTACAGATCCTAGTCGCCAATATCCATCAAAAGTTTTAAATAATGTTCTAGAAGCTTTGAAAGAAGAATTTTTCGATTCTTTAAAAAAAGGTGAGCTTGAAGAAATTAAAGGTGCTATAGAGAGAGAATTGACAAATGAAAAATGTGTACAGCAAAAAGAAAATCTTAAGAAATTGATAACCTCAATTAGAGACCTTATTGAAAATAGAGTGAAAGCTGAAAGCAGTACGGATAAAATAAATCCAAATGTTGAAAATAAGCTATTTAGCCCAACTAGTAAAGCAATTGTTGCTGGTGCTATTTGCAGTGTTATAGCTGGATTAGCAGTTGGTGGTGGACTTTTTGCTGCTGGTGCTTCATTACCAATATTGGCTTTAATTGGCATAGCTGTAGCTGCTGCTGTACTCACTGGACTTGTTGCTGGTGGTATTACATATAAAATATCAAAGCCTAGTGGGAATGTAGATAATGTTGATCTACTATCAGAAGAAATTTATGCAAGTCTAGGCGTGTAACAGTGTAGTTAAGTAAAAAAAGGAAGAAGCTTCTTCCTTTTCTCCAAATTTTTTGAAGTATCTATTAACAGGATTTTAGATACCTTGTTTTACGATATGTATAACCATAAACTCGCACAAAAGCCCCTTTTTCCTGTTTAAGTTATCCACAGAATTGTTAATAACTAAGTTGATAACCTAGTAGAGTACATAACTTTACATTTCTGAGTACTTTGGAGATCTATAATAAATATGATCTCCAAATACTAATATATAATTGAGAATAAAAAAACTGTGGATAACTCTGAAAAGTTATATTTATTTTAATATTTTAAAAAAAAAAGAAACAACCATTAAGGGAGCTAAGCTAATACAATCATATAAAAGATTACATATTTGGTTATAGTTTTAATATTTTTCTAACAAAAGCCAATAAGGGGGTAGTCTTGGAAAATTTTTCCTAAAAGATAAAATTTTTAAGTGCTTTTGAAGTGATACTTTAGGTATTTTTAAAGTAATACTTTTAAAGTATCAATTGAACATTTTTGAGCATTAATCTGGAGGTTCAACAGGCACTTTTTTATGCTGTTTGAGAAGAGCAAAAATTGCATTTTCTCTTGCTGAAAGCTTGTGTTTCTTATATTTTCCATAATACACATTATGTAATTTTTAATACTAACAAAAACATTTCCCAAATTTTTACACAGCAACCTATCTGGTTCTGTTGCATCTATAAACCATAGAAAAGAAGATCATTAAAGCTGGGATTATAGGAGTTATAGAGCCATTAACATAGCAAAATTCTCAAAAGTAGAAACATTGTCATTAGCTCCGATAATTTGTTTTTTCTGAATCATGCGAATATTTTCTATACCTGTAATAGTAATCTTTGCGGAATGAAAATTTTTAAAACTAAGCATAGGCTTTATTCGCTTCTTGATAAACCTCTCAACAATATTATTTAGATATTTTATTTGAAGAACTGTGATTCTATAATCTTCAGAAATTTCTGCATTCAAATCATCAAGAGCAGCAGTATTACTGCCGCTTTTATCAATGACAATTTTCTCAGGAAGATAGTTACTCCTGAAGGCTTTACGAAAGAATGCAAGTGCTGCAGACTTGTCTCTACTAACACACAAGAGGAAGTCTACAGTATTACCAATAGTGCTCTATATAAATAAACCCATTTACCGTTTAATTTAATGTAGGTCTCTCCAACTACTACCAACCTGCTTCTTTCTTTTCCTTACTGCCTAATCTATCAGTGGTGATAACCCACTTTGTAACGTAGCATGGTCAATTTTTGCTCCCCTTATACTCATAATTTCTTCCAAATCTCGATAGCTCAAAGAGAATCGACATTTCATGTATACAGATAACATCGCTGAAAAGCTAAATCCTTTGAAGGATGGCAATAATTTTTGATTGATACGAAACATCTTTGCTTTATTTTTAGACAATTATATCATTCTTTTTTCTACTTCCCTACAAATGCGACAGAACCGAAGTTACTGCTATTCACTTTTTGTATCGTTTTTAGCAAAAGCTTCCTCCCAAGTGCCTTGAGTTGCTGCACGGCTATACTCTGTTACTCTATTTTCAAAGAAATTTGTATGTTCCACGCCATTTAGTATTTCATCAAGCCACGGAATAGGGTTATCTTTAACATTATATATAGATTTAAGACCTAATTGCGTTAACCTTCTGTTTGCTATGTAACGTATATAATTGCGCACTTCCTCTGCAGATAGCCCTTCAACATCTCCTAAATCAAAAGCAAGACTTATAAATTCATCTTCAAGTTCAACAATAGTGTGACATGCAGAATATAATTCTTCTTTGAACTCGTCATTCCAAATTTCATTATTCTCTTTAATAAACGTATTGAACAAATTGATAATTGAATTGGTGTGCAAGGTTTCGTCACGTGCTGACCAAGCAATTATTTGCCCCATACCTTTCATTTTTCCAAACCGTTGAAAATTGAGCAAAATTGCAAATGATGCAAATAACTGCAATCCTTCAGTGAAGGCACCAAATACTGCTAAAGTTTTAGCAACATGTTTTTTATCTTGCTTTTTACTTTCCTCAAATTCTAACATATATTCATACTTCTTTCTCATAGCATCATATTTTAAGAATGCTTGATATTCATTTTCTGGCATGCCAATCGTATCTAGAAGGTATGAATAGGCTGCAATGTGTATAGTCTCCATATTGGAAAAGCTTGCAAGCATCATACATATTTCTGTTGGCTTAAATATATTTGAATAATGCCTCATATAGCAGTTATTTACTTCAATATCTGCTTGAGTAAAAAACCTAAAAATCTGGGTCAATAAATTTTTCTCTACATTCGAAAGTTTAGTTTTCCAATCTTTCACATCATCAGCAAGCGGAACTTCTTCAGGTATCCAGTGTATCCTTTGTTGCTGCAACCATGCATCATATGCCCAAGGATAATTAAAAGGCTTGTATATTGGATCTGCTTCTAGCAATGACATAAGGTACCTAATTATTTTGAAGTAAATATTATATTAAATGATATTGAGAATCAGTCAATTTAACTTTTTTGAAATTTGACGACAGATAGTTTATCAGTGTATTATGATTTCAAATAATTAATTGACGAAATGCGAGTATTAATATCTTTTATTTTATTATTTACAGTGAGCTGCACTCACACTATTCACAATCACGGAGTTCCTGGCATTAATATTGAACTGTGGAGCAAAATACAAGTAGGTGATGATAGAGAAAAAGTGGTTCATACTTTAGGATCGCCAACACTAGTATCAAAGTTCGACGAAAATGTTTGGTACTATGTCTCATATAAAATTAAACAAGCTAACTTCTTGGGAAAAAGGAAGTACAGTAGTAAGTCTCTGCAAATTTCGTTTAATCAGAATGACGAAGTTACAGATATAAGAGAAATCAACGTTGCAGAAAGGTCTTTAGCTGTTGTTGATTGAAAATTTGCTGATCTATTTTTCATTACAAGTATCAGCACTTTGAGCTATTTCATTGTTAGAGTGGGGATAATCATCCGGATGATGCCCCTCATCACCGTAGTCCATACCCATTCCTTCTGATGGCATATCTTCTCCACCTCCACCTGAAAAATATTCAGCAAGACTTTCAAGAAATTTTATGCCAAACATTGTATATTGGATCTGCTTCTAGCAATGACATAAGGTACCTAATTATTTTGAAGTAAATATTATATTAAATGATATTGAGAATCAGTCAATTTAACTTTTTTGAAATTTGACGACAGATAGTTTATCAGTGTATTATGATTTCAAATAATTAATTGACGAAATGCGAGTATTAATATCTTTTATTTTATTATTTACAGTGAGCTGCACTCACACTATTCACAATCACGGAGTTCCTGGCATTAATATTGAACTGTGGAGCAAAATACAAGTAGGTGATGATAGAGAAAAAGTGGTTCATACTTTAGGATCGCCAACACTAGTATCAAAGTTCGACGAAAATGTTTGGTACTATGTCTCATATAAAATTAAACAAGCTAACTTCTTGGGAAAAAGGAAGTACAGTAGTAAGTCTCTGCAAATTTCGTTTAATCAGAATGACGAAGTTACAGATATAAGAGAAATCAACGTTGCAGAAAGGTCTTTAGCTGTTGTTGATTGAAAATTTGCTGATCTATTTTTCATTACAAGTATCAGCACTTTGAGCTATTTCATTGTTAGAGTGGGGATAATCATCCGGATGATGCCCCTCATCACCGTAGTCCATACCCATTCCTTCTGATGGCATATCTTCTCCACCTCCACCTGAAAAATATTCAGCAAGACTTTCAAGAAATTTTATGCCAAACATATTACCTGATTTCCCAAATAACGTTACTAGACTGCTACCACTGACCAAACCTTCAAACACATTATTATAAGCAGCAATTGCTCCTTCATGAAAGTTGAACATCCACTTCATTCCATCCACAATTGTTGCAACAGAGTCACTATGACCAAGACCGAAACCACTTTTCTCACTAGCGGCTTCCTGGTGTTGCTGCTGTGCCTGCCATTCTGCAATATTTGGACCTTGTGCTTCACTCATAAACTTTTATTCTAAGCCTTAAGCTATTATTTTACCAAAAACACTGTAAAATATCAATTGTTTAAGAGAGGTTATTATAAAAATAGCTAACACTAAGCTATTTTTATGATTCTGAATACCAAAACATCGATAATGTGCTGTAGTAACAAAGTGATGACTTGAGGTTTAAAACAGCTTCTATTTCTTCTTAGAAGACTGCTCCTCTCTCTTTTCTTTTTATTATATATTATCTTAGTATTAACTTACTCATAAATTATTGACAAGTACTAATAATTTAATTATCATTAATATAATATTAATAATAAGGAAGAAAAATGCTTACTAATGATTTATCTAATAGTAACACACCATCATCAGCTCCGCCACCGCCACCTCCTCCTTTACCATCCGGAGGTTTAAAGAATTGGAAACTTCCACAGGATAATAAAAAACCTTCTAATTTGGCTACATCAGGAATTAGCAGTCGCACTGAACCAAAAAAAGGTCAATCTAAGAGTCCTGTTCAACAATCATCTCTTAATTTTGCAAAAAATCCACTATTTAAGAAAAAACAAGAAGAACATAATGTAAATAGCGAAACTGCAGATGAAGGAAGCAAGAATAGTATTCATGTTAAGAATCCAGAAACCAAAAATAGCGCTCAGTCAAAAGAAGAAGATAATGCGAGTGACAAAACTAAAAATGATAGAAGCAATACTAAACAGGTTATGCCGAAAAAACCTATGACTGAACAACATAATGGTGTACACTCTGATAGTGAAAATCAAAAGTCATCTGTAGCAGAACAAAAAAAGGCAACTCGCTTAAAATATTCAATTGCTATTTTGTTATTGTGTACATCCGGTCCTGTAGCTGGAGTATGCACGTATTTTATCATTTCAGCGGTATTAAGTAGTGCTGCAGTGCCAGTTTCTTCTGCAGTTATTGCTTTTGTTTCTGCATCGGTTATGTTGAGCTTAGCTGCATATCTTATCTATTCATACCTTTCTGCAATAAACAGCGAGAAAGGAGTTGATCCTGGTAGAAAACAATCACAAGATTTACAGAAAGCAAAAGGACTTGAACACAGCAATACTCATACATCATCACTTTCAGTAACGCTTGGAACATCCAGTGCACCAACATCACCTACTCTAAAGAATAATGCTAATAATAAATCCATACCCTCAGGAGGTGGCAAGCAACAAGGAAGTGGAGATTTGATGGCTGATTTGCACGAAACGCTCAAAAAACGAAGAAAAGCAACTGATGGAGAGGACGACGTACAACAGCAAAACAACGAAGTATGTCAAAATCAATCACAAGATTTACAGAAAGCAAAAGAACTTGAACATAGCAATACTCCTACACCATCATTTCCAGTAATGTCTGGAACACCCAGTGCACCGCCACCACCACCTCCTCCATTGCCACAAAATGCTGCACCACTACCATCTCAGCCGCCTCCTCCTACAGCTTCCAAGTGTACGGAGAAACCTAAGAATTGTGCACCAAAAAATGCTAATGAATCTGAGCATGATCGTTCTGCTCTGTTTGCGGAGATAAGAGAAGGAAATTTTAAGTTGAAACCTGTTAACAATAAGGACAACTTACAACAGCCAAGTAAACTGTACGGGGCATTCAATAAAATGTCAGCTATGATCCCACCACCACGGAGTCGTAGTAGTAGTGTATCGAGTAGCAGTAGTGAAGAGTATGAACAAGATTGGAGCGATAATGAAAGTACATATTCAACACCTCTAAACCCTCAACTAGACAATAAAAAAAGAAGGGATAGTTCTGACAGTGGTCATGAATCTGATGATAATGTAAAACCTAAATCCACAACTCCACCACGTTCTACACTAAAGGCAGAGAAGCCACCGATATCGCAATTCAAAAACGAAATCTGAAGCTTCTTCTCCAACAAAAACAAATACTGTGGAGCTAGCAATTAGTGAGATGCAAGAATCGTCTACTGTTTCTGTTCAGGAAATCCGAAAGAGATTTGAATAATAAGGAAATGTCAAGAAAAGCACCATACACTTTCCTTCCTTTTTAAAATAAGTTTACCTAAAGGCCTGATTGTACTAAGATTGCTTAGTACAATCAGATTTATCAAATGCGTTTATCTCAATATTACCTGCCAACTTTAAAAGAAACCCCGGCTGGTGCTGAAATTATTTCTCATCAATATTTGTTACGTGCGGGCTTAATCAAGCAGACAGCATCTGGAATTTATTCTTGGTTACCTCTTGGCCTTTTGGTACTTAAAAATATTGAAAATATTATCAGAGATGAAATTGGTGCAATTGAAGTGTTGATGCCTTGTGTGCAGCCAGCAAGTCTTTGGCGAGAGTCAGGACGTTACGATGATTACGGCAAAGAAATGCTGCGTATTAAAGATAGGCATGAAAGCGATATGCTTTTTGGTCCAACGCATGAGGAGGTGGTAACTGATTTGATTAGAAATACGGTAAAAAGTTACAAAGATTTACCACTTTGTTTATATCAAATTCAGTGGAAGTTTCGTGACGAAGTAAGACCTCGTTATGGCGTTATGAGAGGCAGGGAATTTCTGATGAAGGATGCATACAGTTTTGATGTAGATTACGAAGGTGCACTGAATTCATATAATTTGATGTATAAAACTTACATAAAAATCTTCAAACGCATGGGACTTACTCCAATTGGAGTGAGGGCAGATACAGGACCAATTGGAGGAAATTTAAGTCATGAATTTCATATATTGGCAAACACCGGTGAGAGCACTCTATATTATGACAATAAACTTTTTGAATTACTAGAAAGCGAAGATATTGAAAGCCTGAAGAGCATATATGCAGTTGCAGACGATATGCATGATCCTGAAAGTTGTCCTATAACGCAAGAACAGTTAAATGTTAGCAAGGGTATTGAAATAGGGCATATTTTTTATTTTGGTGATAAATATTCGAAACCTATGAAGGCAAGTGTTACTTCTCAAGATGGAAAAAATGTTAACATGCATATGGGTTCGTATGGTATTGGAGTTTCAAGGCTTGTTGGCGCAATAATAGAAGCTTTCCATGATGATAAAGGAATTATCTGGCCAGAGGCAGTAGCTCCTTTTAAAGTTGGTTTGATCAATTTACAAACAAAAGTAACGGAGGCTGCAGATAAAATATACAAAGCTTTGAAAAGCGATGAAGTGCTTTATGATGATACGGACGAAAGTGTAGGAGTGAAATTTGCCAGAATGGATCTGATAGGCTTGCCGTGGCAAATAATTATTGGAAAGAAAGCAGTAACTTCAAATATAGTTGAAGTAAAAAATAGGGCAACTGGAGAGGTACAGGAAATACAAGTTGAAGAAGCAATAAATCGTTTTAGCGCAAAATGATATACGGTATTGGCACTGACATAGTATATATACCCAGAATATTGAGAATATCACAAAAATACGGGGAAAAATTTCTCAATAAAGTCTATACTAAGAAGGAAATAGAGATAAGCAAAAAATATAATAGCCAAGAAGTAAGAGCAAAATATTTTGCTAAACGCTTTGCTGCAAAGGAAGCTTTTGTTAAAGCGCTAGGCACTGGATTCAGCCAAGGAATTATAATGAAAGATATAGAAATATACAGTACTATCAGGGGAAAACCACATCTTGCTATCACAAAGGATTTCATCTCGAAAGACTACAAGATACACCTTTCTCTAAGTGATGATCAAGATTATGCTACTGCGTTTGTTGTAATTTGCGTTGAGTAGATATTGTTTAGTACATATGATTTCAAAAATTTTTTTGAAATTATACTTTGACCTACACAGATCGACCTTTCTGTGAATCCTGGTTTCTGCTTTCTTCAACTTGTTTTGCAAAAGACGTCTCTTGTGTATTCATATGTTGAAGTGGTTTAGCAATTTCGCACACAACAGCAGCAACTGCAGTTAAAAACGCCTTGAACAATCCACCTAAAACTCCACCAACTGCTTCTCTACCGTACATACGAGCTTGCTTTTCATTGTCATCAGCAGTTTCCCCTGCCCTCCTTCGTGGATCCATTCTATGAGCAATAACTGAAAACAACACCCCCCTAATTGAAGACTTCACTCGTGCTTTTGCCTTCTGAACATCCCCATCACTTGCTACTTCATGTTTTTCCCTACTATTCATTAGCTCCTTTTGTTGTTGAAAACTTAAGATCTCTTCCATCAGTTGTTTCTTTCTCTTTTCCAGAACTCTTTTCTTGGATTCTGATTTATCGCGAGTGTGCTTTGTGGTTTCAAGTTCTACATCAATATCCTCAGATGCTGCTTGGCTATATAAGGTTTCTATGAGCCTATCTATACTTCGCTTTACTTGCATAGTCCTTTCGTAACTATCTAAATTATCAACTCCTTCATCAATTTGACTTAAAATATCCTCGAAAGGTTTTAAATACTCTTTGCACTGCTCTTCAAGCTGATTTTCATTCTTCAAATTCCTTTCTCTTCTGTCATCGCTATTCTCTTCAACATTATCATCGCCTTCTTCGAAAAGATCCTCATCGTTCATAATTTTTTTTAATTTATTCCCACTTATTATTATTGTATATGAAAAAATTAAATTAACACTAATGAAAAGTGTTCACAACTTCAGCACTGGCTAAAACTACAGTGAAGCTGTCAAAAGTGGCAGGATCATAATATCTCTCATACAATTCAACCGAACACCTGAGTTTTATCTTCTCCTTAGCATTAAAACTAATCTCATAATCATTATTAGAGTTTAACATTGCAGAATTACGCAATAATTCATCAGCCAATACTGAATTTAAAATGCCATTAATTTTTATTGTAATCTTTCTACTTCCAGCACAATCAAGCACTTTTCTCCAGCCAAAAGAGGAAATATCTTTCATCTCCTCTTTGTTATTACGCAAAGTAAACCTTAAGTTTCGTATATTATTCAGCACAACAAAATTATTGTCATGACCTTTAATTTTCAGCTGTAATTTGCTCATCGCTACCTCCTTGTATTAAAATATCAAAATTAATTGTTGAATGTAAAACTTCATCATGCTGATTTATAACACAATTACTTTCCAAAATGGTCTCACTACTAATGCTCTTTACCACCAAGCCAACATGCTTTATAGCAGCAAGCATGCTGCTTATATGATAAGTATATATGTCGCATGAAAATCTTACTTTTGTAGCAAAATTAGATAGCATATGCAGGTTAACATAATTTACTATGCGCAATCTCAGATAAGGAATAGTAACCTGCTTAGGCAGGTAATCATAGATGTTAGTAACATATTTCTTTAAATCAGAGTTTGCTTTTAATGCTGCATAAATACTATCATACAACTCATTTATAATTTGAATTTTTTCCATCTCACAGATACGTTTACGAAGATTGCAATTTGCAGGTACAACAGATGGTATCATCCTAGTGCTTACTGCACGAACATTATCTGTCAAGAAGATGTCATCCCATCCCCAGACACTGGTTCACTTTATAATGATGTCGTTCCAGTAGCTCTTTCTTGTAATCCCAGTACTGGGATGACATCGAAGGGGCTACTCGGATGACACCATCTGTTGTATCTGCTATTGAATGACAAACAGGAACTACAAAACAACCTTTGGTTCGCGAAATGGAGAATACACCTTCTTTACCTCAGATAAATGGCTACTTACTTCTGATTCACGATTTTTATAGAGAGCAGAAACATGCTGTATAATACCTAGCTTTATTTGCTCAGGAACACTATCATAACCAGCTTCATATACAACATCAGCCCTTATTATGTTCAAATAATTGAAAAATTCAATATAGCTTCCTATATCACTAAAATAATAACTAAGTTTTCTATTCTTATCAGTAGCCAATATTATTTTATTCACAGGACCATAGCTTAAATAGATTCTACGAGGTATATAACCTTCATATGAAACTTGCCACGTTTGCTTTACTAGAGACTTTTCCATATGCCACTGAGCATAATCAGTTGCCATAAAAATAAAACTTGAAATCAACTTATCATCTTGATCATTTTCAATTCGTAAAAAAGATTTAACCTCTCCTAAAGTTACTGGAAAAGATTTAGGCTTAGACTTACGTTGTATATTTATAATTGGATACTTTAGTCTTGTTGACATAACAACCCTCCTTTTCTATATATAGCTAAAATAAGTAAGACTTATCCATAAAAAATCTTACTTATTTTAGTTATCACTTAATATTAAATTGCAGCAGCAACTCTATCGTACAAGTATATTGAGAAGAGAACGTATTAACGCTGTTTCTCCTTTTTTATTGATCAAGTTTACTAAGCCAGATTTTAGTAGATTGACATTCTGAGAATGAATGTTATTGAAAGTGGAGTTTATTTCTTTAGCAAGTAGACTGCGAAATTTCTGCACACTTTCATATGCGATATTTTCAAGTTCATGTGCAAACTTATCTTGAGCTACAGCTGATATGTCTTCAACTTTCTCATTGAACTCTTCTAGCTTTCTTTCCTTACCTTTAAAATTTTTCGTAAAAGTTTTCATATTAATTGGCCTCAACTATTCTTGTAATTATAATGACAATAAAAAGACTACCGAAGTAAAAAATTAGCACTACAATACTGCAAACAACAGCAGCACACCAAACCGGTTCACTTTATAGCGTAAATTCAAGTATGTCATTCAAGTAGCCCTTTTTTGTCATCCCAGTGCCCAGACACTGGGATCTAAGTTGCTCACAAGCAAACTAGCATAGAAAGGTGGTACAACGTTTTCGATGAGATTGCAGAAAGGCTGGATTCCAGCAGGCTTTGTTGCACAGCTCTTCGGATAGTGGGTAATGTATAATAAATTCATGAAGCTATATCAAACTTAGCCATGCCTATTTCAGTAAATTTGTTAAGCAAATAACACTTGAGTAGCAGTTCCTTCTCACGATTAATCTCAGATTTATTCCTAAAACTAAATCCAAATATTTGCTTCAGTCGCGAGAAAAAACTTTCTATATAAGATCTCTTCCAATAATTTATCTCTTTTTTCCACCTCTTCATACCATCTTCATCATATGACTTTATGAGCTTGATTGTAGAATTTCTCTCATTCATATAATCCAACTTTGGATGCTCTACTGCATTATTTTGCGGAGGAATCCTTGTCTTTATGTCAAGCTCATCGCACAGTTTGTATAACTTCTTTCGATTATATGCCCTATCTGCATATATCGTGCTTATGTTATACTTGGTATCCACTCTTTCAATAAGATCACAGGCTCCATAGTGGTCGGAATAAACTCTACTACTGTATTTTGCAGCTATAACTTTTTTACTACCTATCTCTAGCATTACATGTAGCTTTCTTGTTTGCTCATAGCGGCGATACTTTCTATCTGTACCATTTGCCTTACTATGGCCTGGAATATTATTGTAGATGCTGATACCTGTACTATCTATAGCAATTTCAATATCTTCCATATCGTTCTTATCAACTCTGCAGTCGTTGATTTTGATATTAAGCTTTTTAAACCTTCTTGAAGCCTGCGAATAGCTGATAATTTGCAAAATTTTCCCTATTTGCTCAAGATATTTCTCTATAAATCCCACTGTTTGCCTAAGACCAATCCTGAATAGATAGGTTATTATGTGAATTAGAATCACTACTTTGTCGCTGTAGACATTGTTGCCACCTGCTACTTTTGGACTATTTTCGTACCAATTTTCAATGGCATCGTTGATATAATGAAAAACATTTCCCCTTTCTTGAAGAAATTTGTTATATTCATTGCAGTTACTGACTTTCATTCTTATTGGCATATTTTTCCTTTGTCGGCTAAATATCTATTTTATAACAAATTCCATCAGTAACTGCCTGTTCTTTCCTTGAGTGGTGCAACAAAGCCATTCCAGCATCAAGTGCTGGAATGACACCCTCTATATAAACGTTAAGAAATTTACTAATAAAAAAAGGCAAAAGCGTTAGCTAGTTGTTACTCTCTCATCCTAAAAACTCACTTTTACCCACAATTTTGAGAGGTCATGATGTGAAGCATAACTATGCTCTCCTTAAGATTTTCATAGCCCCGCCATAGAGTCATAGCCCCTGGTAAATTATCACTTTTTCTATTCATAAATCCACCTAATTTTCCTAACCAAATAATAGCTTGTTTTATGTTTGGAGGTTCTTCTGGTAATGTAGCTACTTTATGCTCACGTATGAAAAGGGCCTTCCACTCTTCATTGCTTAAAATTTTAGTACAGGTTTCCATGGGATTTGATAAAGCGACTTTTGTTAAATATAAAATTTTAAATGCAATAATGCTCTTTATAGCAATTAATTTCTGTAGCCTTTCCTTTGTAGTTAAACGAGAGCTTTCTATTTTACATCCTGATTTTAAAACCCTGAAATACTCCTCAATTTTCCATCTTAGCTTATACCAATTTATCCTTTCTATAGCATCTAAAGTGCTATTAACTGGTACATTAGTCAACAAAGTCCAATCAATAGCTTCCAATCCTTCAGGAGGATTTGTTTCTTTTGCACTTACCACATATACAGGGATTTTATCACTTATTTTATGCACTCTGTCTTTTGATCCATAAATTGAAGAAGATCTGATAGGTATATAGCCTTTCATATACTTAACTTCAATATTAGCTTTCCTTGATCTTTGGTTTCTACCTTTATTAACTTCTAGAGAAATTTTCTTCTTTACTGGCAGTTGAGTGATGCGTGTTTGCAAATCTGTTTTTCCAATTTCAGTGCAGATAAATCTTCTATTAGTTCGATTACGGATTACATAAAAACTACCTAATGTCTCAGTGATCCATAAAAATTTGAAGATATCTGCCTCTCTATCACCAAGGGTAACAAGTTGTACATTTGCAGGAAGGTTGTTTATGCTTTCTTTGAGAGCTGTTATCCACTTATAACTTTCTTTTTCTTCTATGGAGGTACGGTATTTCCTGTTTGCTTTTTCTTGTGACGTTTCTTTTTCCCTAATAGAACGTGCCCAACATTGTTGAGAAGATAGACCTAAAGGTAATCCGTCTTTGCTGACTATTAAGGCACTGTGCAACAGTAAACCCATTTTATGCTTCGTATAAGCTTTAGAAATACTACCTAGCCTCTTGGTTTTTATATGAGAGTCAAAATCCAAATAACTTGTATCTTGAACTGAAAAAACAAACTGATTTCCTTTCATTCTCTCCATAGTTTCTTTGTAATGGGAAGAATAAATTTCCTTATCCTTAAGCTTTTCATTGCTAAATAATCTGTATGCACCCTTAGCTTCTTTCCATCCACTACAGCTTTGATTAATTGATCCAGACGCCTTACCCTCTATACAATAGCCTGTTTTAATAAGTCTCTTATTAAGTCTTGTATCTCCTAAATTAACGTGTTTTAACTCTCTTTCCAGCCATTTATCCCCTAAGCCATCAGTATATTGCACATTTGTACTTACTTCACTCATTTTAATCCCAAATTTATTTGGTATCCATTTTACTCGCTTTTTTATTTGTGGGTAAAAGTGAGTCCTAAAAATTGGCGTTCTATACTGTATTTAAACATTTTATAAGCCCGCTTCAGCTTATATTAGGTAGAAATTGTTGTGAAGACATAAAGTGCACATAGCGGAAAGATTTATAAGACGCCAACTGTATAATACTTTTGTCGTTTAATCTGAACAGATTGAAGGTAATAAAACACTTTGAATTTTATAGTAAGGAAGCTGAAAGATTTGTCAAGTAGTTTTCTTATCTTTTACAGGCATAATTTACATGCTACAATCAAATTTTCATAACTGGTGAATAAAAATGCAAAGAGATAAAATTAAAGTAGAAATAAAAAAGTTATCACATGGCAAAAGCTTGCCTCTTCCCTGTTATGCAACTATGCAGAGTGCTGGCATGGATCTTTATGCTGCATTGGACGACTCTGTTATTTTAAATCCACTTGAAAGGTTACTTATTCCAACTGGCATTGTAATTGCAATACCAAACGGTTTTGAAGGACAAGTTCGCCCACGTTCTGGGCTTGCTGCAAAACATGGAATCACTGTCTTAAATTCTCCGGGCACTATAGACTCCGATTATCGAGGTGAAGTTAAAGTTTGCCTAATCAATCTAAGTAATCAGCCATATGAAATAAAAAGAGGAGATAGAATTGCACAAATTCTTATCACTCCTGTACCTGAGATAATTTGGAACAACATAGAAGAATTCTATGCAAAAGAAACTGCTCGCAATGAAGGAGGCTTCGGCTCAAGTGGTAGATAATTTATTGTTTATAAGTTGACAATAATAATTCTTTACATACAACTTTAATTAATTTAAATGAGGCAATTATGTTAATTTTTAAAAACCACCGTGGCCAGCTCCACAAAACAAATACTGCACTTTTAGTACTTACTTCTCTGTATGTTATAGGCGCAGCAGTAGCACTTTCATCACCATATTTGATGTCTTCAACTTATATACTTGCTCCACTTGCAGCTTTTGCAGCTACACCACTTGGAATGAGTGTTTTAGCATTTGTTACTGTTGCACTGATTAGTTTAGCAATATATTCCTTCATGAAAAATAATGAAATATCTGAACTTAAAGCTCCGAGAATTGTTGCTGGTAGCTCTCAAAGATACCTGATGTTGCAGGTAACAAATAAAGATCTTGAATTTATTGAAAAGAACTATAAGAACGAAAATGGTGAATATACTATAGATTTTACTAACTCAAAAGGCGAAGTATTCAAAGCTGAGAGTTATGGTCAGATCAGATATATTGGTAATCCTGATCCAATCTTGCTTGGCAACACTAAACTCCTTGATATACATCAGCTATACAAGAAGAAAGGGGATAGTACATTTGAACAGATAAATTGTGGACAGGAGTTAAAAACGTTAGGTTTAAACGTTGAAGAAAATAATGTTCAAGAACTAACCATCGAATTTGTGCCAAGCTCAATTGTTAAGTCACCAAAAGTTGAACACGAAAAGCCAGAAAGATTATTAATCAGCCAAGTATAAAAGGAATAAGTCTTCCCTTCATTTTTTAGTGTTAATGACTTAAACTTATTGTAGAAACTGTCTCAAAAAATAGATATTCACATACTTGTAAGAAATTTGCTAAGGATTTTTATTTAGTCTGACTGCATCCTTTACCTTATCTAACAACCCATTAATAAAGCCAATTTTGTTTGGAGCATCAAGTAAATCAGATGCAATGTTAGTATATTCATTAATAACAATTGGTGCTGGTGTATCAAAATCAATTAACTCACATACTGCAATACGCAAAATAGATAAGCTTATAAGATTTAATCGTGAAAGTGACCAGCTTGGGTGTAAATAAGACTCTATTATTTTATCATATTCTTCACTGCTTTTTATAACCTTACATAACAAGTTTTCTAAGAACTGATGTTCAAATTCTTCACATTCAAATATATCTTTCAACGTACTTATGTAGTCCTTAAGCTCACAATTTTCCAATTTAAAAGTGCTTTTGTTGTAACTTACAAAAATATTTGAATAAGCAATTTGTACAGCAAGAAATCTTGCCGTACTTCTTTTTATGCGCCACTTTTTATCTACTGGTTTTTCCTCCATTATTTTAATTTATTGTGTAGATCTATCATATGCAAAACAGTTGAGGCTGCATGGCCACCAACGTTCTTTTTATTTTTGTCAGCTCTAATTAGTGCTTTATCTTTGCTGTCAGCGGTAATTACGCCCATACCAAGGGGTATTGCATAATGCATAATAACTTCATTTAAGCCTTCGATTACTCCTTTACAAACGTATTTATAATGATCAGTTTCACCGCGAATCACGCACCCAAGAGCTAAATAACCGTCATAATTAGCATTCTTGCTTTTTACTGCAAAGAGAATTGTAGCTGGTATCTCAAATGCACCAGGAACTTCAATTATGTCATAGCTTGCATGACTTTCTTTTAATCTATCGACTGCACCTTCAAGCAAAAGGTTCGCTATTTCGGTATAATAAATTGAATTAACTATTAGTATTTTCGACATTTATCCCGACTTTTCTTGTTAAGAAGAACTTTATTAAGTATTGTTGAACCAGAGTTATAATATTACTAAATATCCAATATATTACCAGGCCGGCAGGAAAAGAAGAAAAAATAAAGACGGAAATGTAAGGTAAAAACTTCATAACATTTACTTGAATATCATCTTTACTGGTTTGATCTTTCTCACTTAGCTTCTGCTGAATTATCATGGTAGCGCCGAAAATTATAGGTAAAATGCCTATAGAAATAGGAAAGTTATAATTAAACAACCCAAATAATGTAAAAATGTTTGTTGGATCAGAAGCTGAAAGATCCTTAATCCATAAATAAAAAGGGGCGTGTCTCATCTCTATAGTAACAAATAATACTTTATACAGAGCAAAAAATACTGGTATTTGTATGAGCATAGGGAAAATGCTCGACATTGGATTTACATTGTTTCTCTTGAACAACGCAATTGTCTCTTTGTGCTGCTTTAAGCTGTCATTTTTGTACAACTCTTTTATACGAGTTAATTCAGGCTGCAGGCTTTTCACCTTGAACATCGAAATATATGATCTATTAGATAAGGGAAGCATCAAAAGTTTGATTACTAAAGTTAGCAATAATATTGCTAAGCCAAAATTTTTCAAAACAAAGTTAAAATATTCAAGCAGTAAAAACACCGGCTTGGTTATAAAATAAAGAACACCAAAATCTACAGCCTTATCAAACAAAGGTATATTGAGAGTGTCTTTATAAGAATCAAGTAAATTCAATTTCTTTGCCCCAGCAAAAAAGTAGTTCAGAGTAGAAACACTTGCACCAGGGAGTATGTGTTTGTAAGGTTTAACAAAATCTACTTGAAACTTATCAATGTTATTAACATTCGTATGCTTAATACTTACATTTATTTGATCAGATTTTTCAGGTATGATAGCTGTAAACCAATATTTATCAGCAAAACCAAACCAACTTTTTTCACTTGTGCTGGCCTTTATTAAACGTTTCTTGGAAATATCCTTATATGTCCACTCCTCTAGTTTATTGTTAAATGCACCTAGTACTCCTTCATGTGATATCCAATAGGATTCGTTAATATTATCACGTTTACGATTGATTTTACCATAGGGAACCAAAACTACATTATCTTTTGTATTGTTTTCAATAATTTGCTCAACTTTAAACATGTAGTTATCGTCAAGGCTAATTTTCATTCTAAATAAAATGCCATTTTCATTATCCCAAAATAAATTGACCTCTTTTTGATTGAGTTTATCTGCTTGCCATACTGTTTTAGAATCTGGAACTTTAATCTTTTCATTCGGATCGAGCCACCCAAATTCTGCGAAATATACATCTTTTGATTCTGCAGGTGACAGTAACACCACTTGTGGAGAAGAAGAACTCGGTTCTAAGTGGTAGTTAGTTAAGATTAAGTCATCAAACCTTGCACCTTTCAGAGAAATTGATCCTTCAAGCATGTTATTGGTTAAATTAACTCTCTGTTCTCTAGTAGAATTAATAATTTCAGAACGATTTTGGTATATCATAGGAGCAAGGTTGTTAGAAGATTCGATATGTTCAATATTTTCAATCGATGGTTGGCTTTGGCTCGTGTTAAGAAAATTATCATAAATAATATGCCATAATACTATAATCAATATAGAAAGAATTGTTGCTAAAATTAAATTTTTTGCTTCTGACATGAAATTAAATCGAACATACCTCCTTAAAGTATATATTAAATATTGTACTAAAACAATAAAATTTACTTATTTTTAATAATAGCTTTTAACGCTAATCTTAAAAATTTACTCTTATGGCTTCAAATTTTAATAATATGAATGCAGCAAAAAATCTAGTTATTTGGCTACTGATAATAGTCATTACTGCAATGTTTATTGATTCACAAGGGGATAAACTAAGCAATAGGTTTCTGAGCACTTTTCTACCGTACAAAGGAAGGGTTCAAAATGGCGGAAGTATTGAATTTACAAAGTCATACGATGGACACTTTTATATTCAAGCTCAAGTCAATGATCGTAATATAACGTTTTTGCTTGATACCGGAGCAACTGATATTGTTCTATCGCAAAAAGATGCGTTACATGCTGGTATTAACTTACAAAACATTCAAGACTTTAAAATATATGAAACTGCAAAAGGTCAAATAAAAGCTGGTGTTGTTCACATCCCTCAAGTTAAAATAGGAAATTTTTTAATTAATGATGTACACGCTAGTGTTAATACTCACTCTATGTCCCATTCATTACTTGGTATGAGCTTTTTGAGATATTTTCATTTCACTATTAGGGATAATAAGCTAATATTATATCGTAGTTAAACGTTCTATACTCTACTTATCAACGCTCTGCAGGTCAATATAGGAGCAGAGATAAATATTGCGGAACAGGTGCCGATTGCAATGCCAAAAGAAATGATTAAGCAGAAGTCTCTGACCACACCTGTACAAATCAGCACTAAAGGAAGAGCAGCAAGAAGAGTAGTACCTGAAGTTAACATAGTACGAAATAGTGTAGAATTAATGCTAGCATCAACTATTTCATCCATTTCTACATCTTTTCTATTTTTTTTATACTCTCGAATCCGATCGTATATAACCACTGAATTATTGATTGAATAGCCAATCACGGTAAGTAGAGCTGCAACTGATGAAATATTAAACTCAATACTCGTTAAGCTGATAAAGCCAAGAGTTAAAATCACATCATGGATCAGTGCCATTATTCCACCAAGTCCATACTGCCAGCTAAATCTAAGCCAAACATAAAAAAATATTCCAATAATTGCAATTAACATGGCTGATATCCCTTCAAATATCTGCGTTGAGCCTATTTGTGGACCAACATAATCTATTTTACGATAAGTTACTAAATTACCTAATTTGCTTTCTAATATACTTTTAACCTTTTTAATTTTATCTTCATCTCCCTCATCTTTAAACCGCACAACTAAGTTATCACCAGCTTTTGAACTCTGTATCGTAAATCCACTCTCTTTTAATATACCGAGAATAGCATCATCCTTGCTTGAAGATTTTATCTCTATCAAAATTCCACCTGTAAAGTCTATACCCAAATTCATTCCACGCAGCATAAAAGTAAGCATTGAAAAAATGATAAGAATAACGCTAACAAGTGCTGTCAAATTTCTATATTTACTAAATCTTATATCAAGATTATCTGGAATAAGTCTAATTGCCATATTTCCTACTTAAATTGTGATTTTATATACTTTTTAAGCAATCGACTAGCTATTTTCTCTTAGCTTATACTAATAATGATCTTTGATTTACTTAATCTACTTGAAAAAGATATTTGATCAAAAAAAATGAAAACAGCCTGGTTGTCATTAATAAAGTGCTACTTAAACATCTTTTTTAATCGATTGATTTCATCAGCAAATTTTGGGTCAGTTCTTATGAAATTTTCCACTTGTTTGACTGCGTGTATAACAGTAGCATGATCTCTACCACCAAAATTTCTTCCAATATCTGGTAAACTTTTTTGCGTAAACTTCTTTGCAAAATACATAGCTATTTGTCTCGGCCTCGCAAGACTGCGGAGCCTTCTATTAGATTGCATATCTGCAATCTTTATATTGAAAAATTCAGCTATTTTTTTCTGTATTTCTTCTATTGTGATTGACCTATGATTTGACCTAAGAAGATCAATTAGGGTCTCACTAGCTGATTCTACTGTCATGCTTCTTCCAATTAAAGAGGTATGAGCAACCTTATTTAATGCTCCTTCTAGTTCTCTTATATTGGATTTTATATTCCTTGCCAAAAATTCTAGGACATCCTTTGGAACATACATATTCATTCGTTCCACTTTCGCCTGCAATATACCAAGTCTTAATTCAAAAGTTGTTTCATTAATATCTGCAACTAATCCCCAACCAAGTCGTGATTTTATTCTTTCTTCTACTCCATCAAGATCACTAGGAGACCTATCAGCTGATATAACCAATTGTTTATTTTGGTCTATCAATGCATTGAAAGTGTGAAAAAATTCTTCTTGTGTACTATCTTTACCACTGATAAATTGCACATCATCTACCATCAATACATCTACTGATCTAAATTGCTCTTTAAATAACATAATATCTTTGCTCCGCAGCGCCGTAATATATTGATACATAAATTTCTCTGCTGATAAATATACCACTTTTCTTTTTGCTGACGGAGAATTAACTATGTCCCAAGCTATAGCATGCATTAAATGTGTTTTACCAAGTCCCACTCCACCATATAGAAATAAAGGGTTGCTTCCTGATATTGGATCTATAGATTCCGCTACACGCTTTGCCGCTGTAAATGCTAACTCATTTGACTTTCCTACCACAAAATTATCAAAAGTGAATCTGGTATCTAGTGGTGAACCAAGATTATGATTATTTTCCTCTCTATTTTTTAGTATCGTATTAGAATTTGAATTTCTTTCTTCAATTAATTGAATATCAATAGAACATACACTTTGATCTTCGCTTTGCCATAATGACAATATTTTTTCCATGTAGTGAACTGTAATCCACTCCTTTATAAATCTTGTTGGTACAGACAACAAAACTTCTCCATTTCTGTTGCTGATAAATCTTAGTGAACTCAGCCAGCTGTTATATGTTGCTTCTCCATAGAGATTATGGAGATAATTTTGGATTTTTTCCCAAGTAACATTGTGGTCCGTTACTGTAATAATCTGATCAAAAAACATAGTAAAAACCTTAGGGTTAGTTAAGTTCATATACCACACCAAGAAAGAACAATAATTAGAAAGATGCAAGATAATCAATAGCTTACTGTAAGATAAAAAGCTAAACTACTTAATACATATCTAAAATTATGAGGATTTTTTGACGAGTTGTAAAGAGTATAAAAGCACTAAAATTGATCATTTTTTTGAAATAAAAACAATCAATTTGTAAATGTCGCTTGTACCGAGGATTAGAAGTATGTTATTAAAAAATAGTAATATATTATGTATAAATAAGATATTAAATTTACTGATAAATAAGTAAAGTACTTGCATAAATATAGCTGATTTAGTATAAATTTATTGAAGTAAATTTGTGATTATATTAAGTAATTTGAGTCATAATACTGTATTCGGTATTGAACTGGAGTTTTACACTGAGGGAATAAAAAAAGAATATTTATTTCTGAATAGCATCAAAAATAAAATAGCTTCTCTTGGATTTTTTTGTGAGAAAGAGAGTTCTTTAAACCAATACGAGATAAAAAGTGATTGTTATACGAGTCCTGATAATTTAATTATGCATTTTGAGTTAGTAAAAAAATTACTGATTGGAACAGCACAAGAGTTCGATGGTAATGTTTCTTTTAAAGCAAAACCTTATTTGGATAGAGCAGGCAGCGCACTAAATGTACATGTTAGCCTCATGGATTCAAATAATAATAACTTATTTTATGGCAATAAGCAAAAATATAGTGACCACCTGATTCACAGCATAGGTGGATTATGTGCAATGATGAAAAAACATATGTTGTTTTTTGCTCCAAATGATGATTCATATTTAAGATTTCAGTACCCAGATATTCATACTCCAACTACGATTAGTTGGGGAGTGAATAACAGAACTGCTGCGATAAGAATTCCCTATTTTGGCAACGATTCCAAAAGATGCCGCCTAGAGCACCGTGTTCCTGGAGCAGATTGTAACCTTGAAAAAGTACTCACAGCAATAATTGAAGGTATAGTTTTTGGTATAGAGAACAAAATTGCTCCGCCAAATAGAGTGTATGGCATTGCATCTGATCCTCAATATAAGATGGAGAGTTTGATATAGCAACTACCTGTTAAACCCTAACCCATTAAACTCCTTTGAGGTAATTGGCCATTCTAGCACTTTCCTCACATCATTATTTACATTCCCATACTGTAATAGCAAGTCTGCAGCAGATAGTTTCTGCGTACTTTTAGATGATCCAAGCCCTATATTGGTAAGGTTGCTCGGTGGCTGCTCAGGAAGTGGATTACCAAGTGCATCCATGTGTTTAGGTAAAGGTTCCATAACAATATTTGTAGCACTAGAAACGAAATGACTATCTGTAGTATCAGCACTTTTAGAAAGTGAATTACCTTTGAAATCCATATGTTTAGGTAGTCCATTTTTCATTTCTTCTTCTGCTCTTTTATTTTTTAATTCTTCTTCTAGCTCAGTTTCAGTTCTTTTTGGTTCTTTTACGGTATCTTTTTCTTCACCTTCATCAACACTGCTATACCCTTCATCTTCTGACATATCATCAGTTTTAACAGACTTAGGTCTTGCTTTATTAAGCAATGAAAGTAATGCGTAAGTAACTGCAGCAGCAGTAACTATAATGGCTATCTTTGCAGCAATGTGAATCATTGTTAAAAATACTAAAGTTGATGAAACACCAACCAACCCAGATACGATCGCTTTATTCTTGCCTTCTATCACACTTAAAACTGCTACCACAATAATCCCTCAAGTACCATACTAAAGTCATATTATATAGAAATTTTCTTACGCTTGCAAAACTGTAAAAATTTTAATCATTTACATAAAGCTATATGAGGATTAATTAATATATAATTTATCTTAGCTATAATATGATATAAATACGTATAATGTTTGGCATGAAAAGCTTACTTGTAGAGAGGAATAGAACAGTAATATTATTGCTTATCGTGATTTTTACCTTCGGCTCATACACTTATATAAAGATGCCAAGAGAAAGCAATCCTGATATACAGATTCCTATAATTAGTGTATTTGTCGGGTTTCCTGGTATTTCTGTCGAGGATAGTGAAAAGCTATTAGTGCTTCCTATAGAAAATGAACTAAGATCCATCGAAGGTGTAAAAGAATTGAGAGCTTTTGCAACTAATGATGGTGCTCACATGATAATCGAATTTAGAACAGAGTATAATAATAAAGAAGTGCTCGATAATGTCCGTTCAAAGCTTTTAAACATAAAATCAAAATTACCTATTGAAGCAGAATCTCCGATAATCAATGAAATAGACTTGAGCTTATTTCCGATACTAAACGTTGGCTTGATTGGTAATTTGCCGGAAAGAACTTTAACTGAAATAGCACGCAAACTAAAGAAAGAAATAGAATCTCTGCCAAATGTTCTTAAAGTTGAAGTAGCAGGTATGCGTAAAGAAACAGTGGAAGTTATAATTGAGCCCACAGTTCTAACAAAATATAACATTCAATCAAATGAGATATTTCAAGCTATATCAAACAACAACAGATTGGTAGGAGCCGGATCACTAGAAAATGATACCGGTAAATATTCGATTAAAATATCAGGGTTATTAAAAGACATAGAAGATATTATGAATATTCCTATTAGATCTCAAAGTGATGCAGTTTTGAGAATCAAAGATATAGCAAAAGTATACCTTGGGTTTGAGGATCACCAAGGATTTGCTCGTATTAATGGACTACCTAGCATTGTACTAGAAATTTCAAAACGTAATGGAAAAAACATAATAGACACGGTAAATCAAGTAAAATACTTAATGGACAAAGCAAAAGATCAATTACCTGAAAATTTAAAAGTAGTTTATTTGAATGACCAGTCAAAAAATGTACGTGATGTGCTTGACGACTTGGAAAATGGTATAATATTTGCCGTATTACTAATATTAACCATAATAATGCTCTTTATGGGAACAAGGGCTGCTATTCTTGTTGCACTATCAATACCTGGCTCCTTTCTAATAGGAATAATGGCTCTTTACCTCATGGGTATTACTCTAAATATAGTTGTGCTCTTCAGTTTAATTATGGCAGTTGGCATGCTGGTTGATGATGCAATTGTAATCAGCGAATATGCTGATAGAAAGATGATTTGTGGCATGGATAAAGTAGAAGCCTTTTGCACCTCAGTTCATGATATGTTCTATCCAGTTTTATCATCAACATTGACTAAATTAGCAGTGTTTTTCCCTCTGTTACTCTGGCCCGATACAGTCGGTAAATTTATGCAGTACATACCAATTACAATAATTCTAACTTTAACTGGATCGCTAATTATGGCTTTGGTTTTTATACCAACACTTGGTGCAATATTTGGTAAACCTTCCATAACTTCAAAAAAAGAAATAATAAGAATGAGTGCTATAGAAAGTGGTGAGATAAAAAATACTGGGCTTATAATAAGAACTTATGTACGTATGTTAGAGAAAGTCTTAGATCACCCCAAAAAATTTGTATGTGTTGTTGTGTTTGTTTTATTTTTGTCTAGTATATTATATTTTACTTTTGGTCCTGGATTAAAGTTCTTTCCGAATGTAGATTCAGATAACATTTTAATCAGCGTTAAAGTAAAAGAAAGCTTATCAGCCAAAGAACGAGATTTGATACTTAAGAAAGTAGAAGAACGTATTTTGGGTGTTGAAAAGGAAATTTATGTTTTTTATGCTCGATCAGGAAAATTTTCAGACAACGTTATTGCCAAAATTCAATTGGAACTTGTAGATTGGCGCTGCAGGCGCAAAGCTACGCAAATACTAAATGATATAAGGAGTAGTGTACAAAACATAAAAGGAGTAATAATTGATGTACAGGAACAAAAGTCAGGACCATCAGCTGACAAGCCAATACAAATTAACTTAAGCGGAAGTGCATCCAACTTGAATTCAGTAGCAGAGAAAATCCTAAAAATTATGGACCAACCTTCATCTGGATTTATAAATATTCAAGATAGTAGATCAGCACCTGAAATAGAGTGGAATATGAGTATTGATAAGAGTAAGGCTACAAGCTCTGGAGTAAGTGTTGCAACCATCGGTGATTTTATAAAGATGGTTACAAATGGAGTATTAATTGGAAAATATAGACCAAATAACGCAGATGAGGAAATTGATATTGTACTACGCTTTCCCAGAAAGAATCGCAACATGAAAACTATAGATAACCTTTTTATTAATACAGCAAATGGACCATATTCTATGAGTAGCATAGTGAAATACGTTCCCGAAAAAAAGGCAAATAAACTAAGTAGGATTGATGGATCACGCACAGTAACAATCTCTGCTGACGTTGATACTGGCTATCTTGTTGATGAAAGAGTTAAGTTCATTCAAAATTCGATTACTCAAGACTGTAGTAAAGGAGTAAAGATTGATTTCAAAGGTGATAAGGAAGATCAACAAAAATCAGGAGCATTTTTATTAAAGGCTTTTATATTAGCAATTACATTGATGATATTGGTGCTAGTGGCACAGTTTAACAACATATACTATACATTTATCGTAATGACAGCAGTGTTTTTATCAACAACATGTGTATTTTTCATTTTCTTTCTTATTCAGAAAGTTTTTGTAGTTGTCATGTGTGGAGTGGGGATAATTGCTTTAGCAGGAATTATAGTGAATAATAATATACTATTGCTTGATGCCTTTCATCAGCAAATTAAGGTGCGCAAAAATAACATTAAGCAATGTATAATAAACGCTTCAATTTCTCGCATCAGGCCAATACTACTTACCGTTGCAACTACAGTTCTTGGTTTAATACCGATGATTACTAGGTTAAATATCAGTTTTTTTACGCTACAAATCACATATGATGCTCCATCAAGCCAGTGGTGGGTTGATATTTCAGCAACCATAGCAAGTGGAATATTGGCTGCAACGGTCTTAACTTTATTCTTTACTCCGGCATTGCTTATCATACAAAGACATGAAAAAACTTGACTTAAATTAGCAATCATTTAACATTTAAGATAGCGTTCTTTACCTGTTGAAGCTATAATTATAACTAATTAAATTGGATTTATTTATATGATTGCTAATCGTAAAAGCAGTGTTAAGCAGAAAAGCAACAAGAATAACATAGTTGGAAGCCTTGATGTAATAAAAACAGCGGGAGAGCTCTCACTTCAAAAAGGTTTGGATTTTAATATTATAATAAATGCACTTAAAAGTGCTATCGAAGCAGTAGCTCAACAAAAGTATGGTAGCAAAAGTAAAATTGTAGTTAATATAGATAGAAACACAGGCAAAGTTACCTCATATAGACAACTAAAAGTCATTAATGATGAATCAAATGAAAATGAGTGTGACTTAATTAAGTTGACACAAGCTAAGTTAATAAAAGAAGATGCAAAAGTTGGAGATACTATTAGTGAGTTGATTTCTCTTAACACTGATCTTGTTTCAGCAAGAATTGCCCAGCAAAAGATTTCTGAAATAATCAAAAATGAAGAGTTAAAAAAGCAATATGAGGAATTTAAAGATAAGGTAGGAGAAATGAGGTATGGCATCGTTAAACAAGTAGAATATTCAGATCTTATTATAGACATAAACGGAATTGGAGCATACCTCCCTTTACGAAACTTAATTGGTGGTGAGTCATTTCGTGAAGGCGATAAGGTTAAAGCTTACATACAGGCTGTTAAGCGCTCTGACGATGGACGTCAAATCATTCTTTCTAGGACTCATGAAGGCTTTTTAGAGGCATTGTTGAATCAAGAAGTACCAGAAGTTGCTGACGGATTGATAACAATTAAAGGTATAGCTAGAGACGCTGGTTCAAGATCTAAAGTTGCTGTTTTTTCATCTGATAAGAATATCGATCCAGTAGGTGCTTGCGTTGGAGTTAAAGGAGATAGAATAAAAACTATTATACACGAATTAAACGGTGAAAAAATCGACGTCATACATTACTCATCAGATTTGGGTCAATTTGTTATTAAAGCTATTACTCCTGCAGAAGTATCAAAGGTCATTATTGACGAAAATGAAAATTGTATAGAGTTAATAGTTGCTGAAGATCAATTGAGTTTAGCTATAGGAAAAAAGGGTCAGAATGTAAGATTAGCTTCAGAGCTTGTTGGATGGAAAATTGAGATATTAAGCACTCAGCAAGAATCAGAAAGAAGAAACAAAGAATTTAGTCAATGTTCAGTTTTATTTGCTGAAGCTTTAAACTTAGAAGAGATTATGGGCCAATTATTGGTAACAGAAGGTTTTTCAAGTGTAGAAGATATATCTAACACTTCAATTAAGGAACTTGCTTCAATAGAGGGCTTCAATGAAGATATTGCAAATGAACTTCATAATAGAGCAAATAATTACCTGAAAGCAGAGAATGATAGAAAAATAGAAGAGCTAAAAAATTTAGGTATGGAAGACGATGTAATCAACTTAGCCTTATCAATAGATAATAAAATTGCTCTTAGTAAACATAATATTAAAACTTTAGAGGACATAGCAGATTTATCAAATTATGAGTTTTGTAGCATACTCTCTTCCTCAACTAATAATAAAGACAATCTAAAAGATACAGCAGATTTAATAATCATAGAAGCACGTAAAAAGCTTGGATTAATATAAAAACAATATGAATAATGAAGATATCAGTAATAAAAAATTAACCCTACAAGGCTTAAGCAAGCTTAAATTAGACATTAATTTAAACTCTTTAGATAGTCAAAGTACTGGTACTACAATAGTAAAAAAAAGAAGAAAAATTCATTCTGCAGAAGAATATAGTTTATTTGACGAGAGTAAATTAGGCTCTTTAACTGAAAAAGAACAAATTTCCCGCATTAATGCTGTACAGAATGCTACTTTGCTGAAAGAAAGGAATCAGAGAGAACAAGAAGAGAAAATAAAAAAAGAAGAAAGCAATCAAGAAGCTGAAGATAAAAATGAATCACACTCTGTACCTAAAGAAATAAATAAGGAAGTTTTAAGTAATACTAACTCAGTTGAACAAAAAGAAGATAGTATTGAATATGAGAACAATGATAAAAAGTCTTTTAAAGCTAGCAAAGATATATACTCTAAGCATTCTAAGCTAGTAATTACACAGGCAATAGATGAAAGAAATGAATACCTCCCTGTATTTAAGCAAAAATTTGGTATAAGAAGTAAACAATCAAAGTTTACTAAGGGTAAAAATATATCAAGAGAAGTTATTATACCAGACAAAATAACTATCAGGGAGTTATCTATTCGTATGGCAGAAGATAGCAAGAATGTGCTAAAAATGCTCAAAGAAGAAGTTGGGGAGAGCTATAGAGTAGATGATCTAGTAGATCCAGATATAGCATGCGAAATAGCAAAAAAATTTAATCATACGGCTAAACGAGTAAGTGATGCTGATAAAGAAAAGAATTTACTCTTCATAAGCAACAGAGAAAACTTACCTAAAAGACCAAAACCACCTATCGTTACTTTTATGGGACATGTGGATCATGGTAAAACATCATTGCTTGATGCATTTCGTGAATCCAATGTTGCAGAAAGAGAGTCAGGTGGCATCACTCAACATATAGGTGCTTATCAATTAACGACAAAAAATAAGCAAAAAATTACTTTCATTGATACACCAGGGCATGAGGCGTTTACTGCAATGCGTGCACGTGGTGCCAATATTACTAATATAGTTGTGATAGTAGTTGCAGCTGATGATGGAATCATGAAACAAACAGTTGAAGCAATAAACCATGCAAAAGCAGCAAATGTCTCTATTATAGTTGCCATTAATAAAATTGATAAATCACAACCTGGCGATGTAGAAAGAATAATTAATAGTTTGCCTCAGTATGACCTCATCCCCGAAGAACTTGGTGGTGATGTTATAATTGTGCCAGTATCAGCAAAAAAGAAAATCAACTTAGATAAACTAGAAGAGGCAATTTTATTAATTGCTGAATTAATGACGCTAGAAGGAATAGAGGATTGTCGAGCACTTGGATGGGTAATAGAGTCCAAAATAGATAAAGCTAAAGGAATATCAGCTACATTAATAGTTGAAGAAGGAACATTAAAGATTGGTGACATATTGATAGTTGGTACAACATACAGCAAAGTACGCAGTATGGTTAATCACCTTGGTCAAAGAGAAAAAGCGTCACTACCTTCTACTCCAGTTGAAGTTACTGGTTTAAATGGTGTACCAAATGCTGGAGATAAATTTGTTGTTGTAAACTCTGAAAGGCAGGCTCGTGAAATTGTTGAATACAGGTTAGAATTAATCAAGAAAAAGCAAGAAGATTTAGACGACAGTAATTTAGATATATTCAGTCGTAATGATAGTGAAACAGAAGAACTATCTGTAGTTTTAAAGTGCGATGTCACTGGTTCTATTGAAGCAATATCAAGCTCAATTGATAAGCTTGGTAAAGATCAAGTGAAATTAAATATTCTACACAAAGCAGTAGGAGGAGTAACAGATTCAGATGTGCTGCTTGCAGAAGCATCAAGCGCAGTAATTTTAGCTTTTAATGTAAAAGTGGATTCAAAAATCAGAGAATTAGCAAAACAAAAAGGTATAGAAATACATACTTACAATATAATATATGAGCTTATTGAAGACATGAGGATGTATCTAACTAAAATGTTAAAGCCTGTTACACGAGAGGTTCGTGTTGGTTCTGCATCTGTAAGGCAAATATTTAATTCATCCAAAGCCGGTAATATCATCGGATGTTATGTCACTGATGGAGTTATAAAAAAAGATTCTCTAATTAAGGTAGTACGTGGCAGCAAATTGGTGCATGAAGGAAAGTTAAAAGCACTACGTAGATTTAAAGATGACGTTAAAGAAGTGGGTGTAAATTTTGAATGCGGAATATCGCTAGAGGGTAATATCGATATTAAAGTTGGAGACATTTTGGAAGCTTATCAATTAGTGCAAGAAGAAAGGACGTTATAGTAGTTGAATATGAAAAAGGAAATTAGAAACCTAAAAGTAGCATCGGTATTACATAGGGCAATATCAAAAGTCTTAATGGAAGGTAATGTTCTTAATGAAAAAGTAGTAGTATCTGATGTAAAGCTAAGCAAAGATTTGAAGAAAGCAGATGTATATATTGTGTTATCTTCATTAAACATCCAAAATGATAATGATGATATCAGCACTGTTGTTAATGAAATGAACCAATCTGCATGGTCAATACGTAAATCTATATTGTGTTATGTTGATTTGCGATTTATACCTGAGTTAGTTTTTAAGCCTGATTTAGCATTCGATAATTTTGTCAATGTAAGCAAAATATTACATAATCACACTTAATTAATGTATTTCAACCATTATTTCTCATTAATGAGAATACACAGTTTAACAGGTTTGTGGCTTGTGCTATTTTCTAGCTTAAGCGGCATTCTTTTAGCCTCAACTTCTCTATCGTATCAGGCTCTTTTTCTCCTTGTTTTGTTTACTATAGGTGCATTTTTAATGAGACCCGCAGGGTGCATAATCAATGATATCTTCGATAGAGAAATAGATGCGCACGTTGAACGAACAAAATATAGGCCACTTGCAAGTGGTGCATTAAACATAAAGCAGGCTTTGGCTTTACTTTCACTGTTACTGTCTATTGCCCTGGTAATCTTATTATTAACCAATAAAACTACTCTTATACTTGGAATAATTTCAATGTGCATGATAGTTATCTACCCCTTGCTAAAGCGTTACGTTTGGTGGCCACAATTGTTTTTAGGGTTTACTTTCAACATGGGATCACTCATGGGTTCAGCAGCAATAACAAACCAGATTAGCATAGAATCCTTGCTATTTTATATAGGATGCGTCTTTTGGACGCTTAGTTATGATACTATATACGCTCATCAAGATAAAAAAGATGATGAGAAATTAGGAATGAAATCTACTGCATTATATTTTGGCAATACAACAAAATCTTGGTTGAAAAGATTTTATTTAATATCCTTAATGGCATGGTTGTACGCTGGTATACTATCATCATTAAATAACATCTTTTATATTGCTTTACTTGCCATAGGATTCATATTTCACCACCAACACAAAAATTTCAATCCAGACGATTCTAATCAATGCATGTCCATATTTAAAAATAATTCCCAGATAGGACTCCTGCTCTTTTTCGGTATCCTTTTAGATAGAATTCTAAATTCTACTTTTGTATCCGTTCAGATGCATGGCTAATGTGTAAATATCGAAGCAAAAATGGTGTCATTCCAGTGTCAAGTACTGGGATGACAGGGGATGACACCATTTATTTCTATGGCTGTCTTTTCTATCTTATTTTGTCACCCTGCTGAACGGATTCTACTTTTTAGAACATATCTTGAAAGGAAATCAGGAAGATAATATGATAGGATCAGTAAAAAATATATACCAGGTGATGTAAGTGACAAAGAATGGAAATTTCTTGAGCCAAGAGTTGCACAAGGTGTGGCCAAGAAAGCACAAAATAAGAACAATTATTAATGTTATACAATACATAATGAAAGGTATTTGCCAGTAGAGCAAAAGATTTTCCTCTATGGAAGACAGTGTATGATTATTTTTTTAGGTGGCGTAATAGTCACACATTGGTTGAATGCATACAAAACAAAGGCTAGTGTGCCCATTGATGTTATAAGATCAAATTACCAACCTTTTACTAGATGAAATCAAAAAGCTAAGGAATTAAGCCTTACCTTGATTTATTAAACCTCTATCCTGAATTAAATGACCTTGAACAGAAGTATTACTTAAATAACTTTGAGGCTCTAAGTTTATTTGCTGTTCTTCAACTTCTAATGTACTATCTCTATTGTGTAATATCTGCTCTATTGATTGATTTACTATTAAATCTAGTTCCTTATTAAATACAACCATAAATTTGTTAAACTTCTTTGGACTTAACTTACCTGTTTCTCTATCGTGGCATGCTTGCTCTACATATGAGTTTAAAAATCCTGAAATCTCATTAAACTTACCACCCGTGATTTTTGCAGTAACCTCTTTCTGCATTTCTACACAATCAATATTTAACCGATGCATTGATACCCCACTTTTTAATGCAGCTTGTTCTACTACTTTCTCAAATTCCTCTATAATATTTAATGCATAGCCCTGTGCATATAGACTGAACTACTGTGGAAATATACTTCTGACCTGTGATTTTCCTTATAAATACATCTAATAAAAGAAGTACACCGTTGTTATCAATACCTTGAACTGTAATAGCTTTAGAAGGTTCCATACTTATAGCTGCCTTAAAAGGAGAAGAAATAAACTGAAAAACACCTTTAACAGTATCTACTGTAGTGTAAGCAAAAATATTGATCCATGAAGATTGTAAGTTAAAAATGTGATATAAAAGAGATAAGAGGGAAAGATAACCCTACTCACTATAGGAATAGGGCTATCACGGGCGTGTGCGACCGAATGAAAGTTGGTATTACAACCGTAGCCATCAAGGTAAACTAGCCCCATCTCTCGATACGTTTGAATAGTTGCATGGGACATATGTATGCACCCGTTTACAATCTTAAATTAATTAAACTATCGAGGTTATTTATTATGATTACATCTTATCAAAATTTCATTGGCATTGATATCGGAAAATTTAAAAATGTTGCTGCAGCTTATAACCAAAGGAGCGCTATCAAGTTTGACAATGATGCTACTGGTTGGCAACAGTTGTTTCAAAAATTTTCAGATATCCTACCTAATTCTCTAGTAACTTTAGAAAACACTGGAAAATATGAGCTTGGCTTAGCACATTTTCTTGTTGATAAGAATGTTGCTGTACATCGAGCTAATACTCGTAAAGTAAAAAGTTTTATCATATCACATGGAACTTTAGCAAAGACAGATCAATCAGATGCAAGAGCCCTTGCTCAATATGGTTTTGAACGCTATAGTGCTCTATCTCTATTTGTGCGTATGTCAAAAGAACAAACCGCCTTAGTTGCACTCTGTCAACGTCGTGATGACATTACGCAAATGAGAACTCAAGAGAAATGTAGGCTTGCAGCACCTGAAAACGACTATATAAAGGAAAGTTGCCAAAAAACAATAGACTTTTTTACCAGTCAGATAAATGAGTTCAACGATGCCATACAAAGAATTATTGATAAAAATCCAGAGTTACAAAAGCGTCAAAAAATCTTGAGAACAGTGCCAGGAATAGGTCTCAAGTTATCACAAGTTTTTGTGTGTCTAATGCCAGAACTTGGCCACCTAAACAAAAAAGAAGTTGCAAGTCTTGCTGGAGTTGCTCCACATCCAAAAGAAAGCGGTAAAACTATTGGTTATCGAAGGATAACAGGTGGTAGAAGCAATGTTCGTGCAAAGCTTTTCACAGCTGCTATGGCTGCTGCAAGATCTAAATCTGCACTTGGTGCTTTTTATTCTGATCTTATTGGTAGAGGTAAAAAGAAGATGGTAGCTATAACAGCTCTAATGCGAAAAATCATAGTAATTGCCAATGCAAGACTTAAAGAAGCAATTAATATGAAATAAAAAAAATCTGTATAGAAAATAGGTTAACGAATATGTGCGTCTACACACATTTAAAGCACATATTCGTTAACCATAAAATCTAAGCAGTGCTTGCTGTTTGATATAAATTTCTTTCTGTATAAACTAGGGTTTTTGTTGCCAAAATACATTTTTCAATTGAATAAAAATACAAAATTATCAACAAATGAGACTAAATTCAAAAAATTTTAAAAAACATAGTTGATGGAATAATATTAATGAGTGCGCTAAGGGGTAGTAGTTTTTCAAATATTAAAGAATTTAATTTACTTTATGACAACGTCTGCAACGAAGGCATAGCAGCATTACGTGAATCATAGAACAACAATATGCTTCCAAATCTTATTAAGTTTAGTTTTCCCTTTAGTATTACTAATGATAACAAAGATATGGAAATGTCAAACGAATACCTATTCGGTTAATAGCATCATATAGAAAAAGGCAAGTTACATTTATTTGTTGCTGCTCATAGAACATCCAAATTCAACTATAGACCTGCTAAAAGGTGTAGGAAATCTTACTGCTATTGACATTATTGCGAAAATTCCATCAATTGATAACTTCCTATTCTGTGTAAAAAAATAAGAAAGGAGAGGAAAAAAAGGATTAGTTTCTTTTATGATTATCCAAGAAGTCTAGTCTAAATTCAAGTTTTGTGAATAGGCCTAGCGCTTAAATTTTTGATTAAAAAGGGACAAGTTTAGTAAAAAATAATGATATTATAAGTGGAACATAAAATAGTCCCACTGCAGTACTAATTAGGAGCAATAAAGTAGCTTTATCTGGTTGGTAATTTAAAATATTAGCAAGTATTATACTGGATCCAGAAATTGGAATAATAGCCAGTAACATCAGTGCTTTATAGATGCTTTCATCATATATACCTGTAACATGCTTGTCTAGTAAGACAATTCCCAAAACAAATAACGGCCAGAATATGTACTTTGCTACAATAGTGGTCAAAGCAAGCTTCCAATCTACTTTAAAATTTGTAATTTGTGCAATACTTATTCCAAGCAGCACCATTCCTAATGTGATAAATGTACTTCTGATATTTATCATAACATCCGTCAAAAAAGTGGGTATTTGTATATCATATATACTTAAAAAGAAGCCTAGAATCATCGCATATAATGAAGGAAGTTTGAGTAACTTTAATATGCATTCTTTTGCAGTATAGATACCATTTGCAGCTATATAAAATCCCAAGCTATTTTCAAATAGTGCCATTCCTATGTAACAGACAACATACACAGACACTGAATCTTCATCAAATAAAGCCATGGCAATCGGTAGACCAAAATAACCCATGCTTGTGCTGCCCGAGCTAAACGCTAATATGTTTCTCGTGTTGTCCTTAAATAAAAAAGAAGAAAGATAATACACTGATAAGGACATAGTACTACCTATAAACCATATCAAAATCGGCAGAGAAATTACTTTTAAATTAACTTCTGTATGAGATACTCCGTATAAAATCACTATTGGATTAGCTATATAAAAGAGTATTTGAGATATAGTATTTCTATCAATTTTAAGATATCTTCCTGCTAAGTAACCAATAAGTATTGTAATGTAAATAGATAATATTTTGAGGAAAAGAGTGAAGAACATACTAGCCTATTGTGATATCTTTGCTGATAAAGTGATATTAGATTTTAAGGTATTGTAAAAGCAAGTAAAATTTATTTTCCAATTAATCAAGTTCATAGTTAGTTAAAAAAGATTCACTGAGTGCCAAAATTTGTTCTTATATAGGACTTAATAATGATATTTTTATGACTAAATTATGTTAAGTTTGTATAAAGCTCCTTGTATATTTTTATAAGCCACTTTTAGTAATTTAGGTAGATTGTTGAAAAAACACTCATCTTGAATGGTTCTCAGGAATTCTTGCCTTAATCATTAAAATCGCACTATTACTTTCCATAATTTTTTTAAAGCCAACTTTTTCGTAAACACGGATTGCACAAACATTTGCTATACCTGGGTCGACAAAGGCATTCTCATAAACTTTAAAGACAAATTTGTTTAAAAATATATTCAAAGCTTGTGAACCAACTCCTTTACCTACATAATTCAGCTCTCCGATATACCAGTCTATAGCAGCACAACTTTCTGGAAGTTCTAAAGTGTTATAGATCTGTTTAGGTGGGAAATCATGTTTGTTGTAATATTGAATATAACCAATATCAACTCCATCACAATTAATAATGAATGCGTGCATTGGTTTTTCAATAATTTGTGTCTTAAATTTCAAACGTTTGAATCCTTTAACGTAGTTGCTATATTTTTTCTCAATTAATTCTGGTGTCCAATTTATATCCGTATCCCACCACTTCTTTATATGGGGCATTTCTACCCATTTTAATAATAGTGAAAAATGTTCTTCTTTCAACGCTTTAAATGTGATATTTTTATTCATTAATTAAAGATTTTAAGTGTTACTACCGTTTTTATTAATTCTATCTCTAACTTGCTAAGTTCATTGAAATTGATATTTCTGTACCTAGTTTTCCTGATATAGTACTCTATTTTAACGTACCGGAAAGCACAATTCAATTAACTATTGCTTATAATTTTTTAGGCGTTTGCATAGGAGGGTTATTTTTTGGTCCATTGTCTGAATGCTATGGCAGAAGAAGGATGATGATCATAGGCAACACTTTGCTACTCATCGGTGCTGTTGGCTGTGTTTTTGCGCTGTCAGTTTCTTGGCTTTTAATCTCTCGCTTTATTCAAGGCATTGGTGTTAGCACATCTGTAGTTGTGTTTGCAATTATTGCAGACAGCTATAAAGGCAACGAAGCAGTAAAATTTATTGGAATCATGAATTCTATTATCACAGTTCTCATAGCAATTGCACCAGTATTAGGCAGTTTCATCAACAAAATTGTTGGGTGGCGTGGTAACTATGCAAGTGTTGCAATACTTTGTTTCATCTCTTGGGTTTTGCTGCTTTTTCTGTTACCAGAAACAAAAAAGGACCGTGATATTTTTAGTCTAAAAAAAATGATGAAAGACTATAAAAAATTATTATCAAGTTCAAAATTTATGGTGTTGTCTTTGGCACAGAGCCTTTTTTCTGCGGCTTATATGTCATTCATTACTTGTGGCCCTTTTTTGTATATGGAAACTTTTGGTTTATCCAGCACTATTTATGCGCTACATCAAGGTGCAATGGTTGGGTCTTTCTCACTAATTAGCCTGTTTTCCAGTAAGATCTTAAAGAAACTTGGAGCAATTTGTGTGTAATTTCCGGTACAGGCGTAATTGCTATTGGATCCCTATCACTTTTAATATTCAGTATAATCATGCCCAGTGCTTACTACTTAGTAACGCTGTCTATGGTTATTTTTTGTATTGGCTGTGGAATTTGTCAAGCAGTCATTTTCAATGCATCATTAAATATTTTCCCTGAAATGAAAGGCACAACTTCTTCTGCAATTTCATTTATTAGAGCTTCTATCATGGCTATTTTTATCGGCTTAACAAGCTACGTTTACGATGGTCAAGCAACCAGTGTAGCTATTCTTGTTTTTTTTGCAGTAGTTCTAATTTACTGTCTATTTATTGTTTTCAAGGTCTGGAAAAATCTATAATCACCATATAGATCCTTCTCATTTCTAGTTATTGCGGTAATATGTATTGTCACTTTGCTGGCTGCTCTAGATGTATCTCTTCCAAATCACCTAATCTATATTAGTTAAAGAGTATTATCTTGCTCATGCGTCTAAAGTTTGAGAGCCAATTTTCAGCAATCCAATCAAATTCCAATTTTTTTCAAACAACTGTTTCTTGCTATTTTTGTACCTTAAAAAATTTAGCTTACTTTTACGCTAGCTTGTTCAAATAGCATTAGTACGATTTACTTTTTTTGAATGTAGAGATTTTCTAGGGATTGTCCTCTTAAATTCTATAGTATCTTGTTTAACATTGAAACGAGAATCCAGTTTCAAGCATTGAAGTGACGAATCAAGAGCTGCTTTTATTCCACCACTCTCAACTACTCGAGTAGTGGACAATGGAATACGATTACTTTCGTTTATACTAATCAGCACGTCAAATTCTATGCTATTATTGTGTTGTTTGATGTTGCTAGCTCTAATTTTACCATTTCCAAACCAAAACTTTATAGAATTACTCGCATCATGATTGATGTCTGCAGAATCAGGCAAAATAGCAAAATTCGCGTTGTTTACAAATCTAGAAAACGCATTTTTGATGTCGTTAAATGTACCGTAATGGTCTATATGGTCGTCATTAATACTTGTTACAACAGCAATATCTGCAGGAATTTTTAACATAGTTCCATCAGACTCATCAGCCTCAATTAAGAAAATGTCACTTTTGCCAAGTTTTGCATTACTCTGATAGGAATTTAATATTCCTCCAACAATTACAGTGGCGTCAGCACCAGAATGATCAAAAATGGAAGCAATCATAGCTGTCGTCGTCGTCTTGCCACTTGAACCTGAAACTGCTATCACATATTTACCTTTCATAATTTTAACCAGCATGTCTGACCTATGCAAAACGGTTTTATTGTTATTTCTTGCTGCAACTAGCTCCACATTATCAGGTTTTATTGCGGAAGAATGTACAACTATTTGAGCTTGTCTAATACTACTTGCATCGTGACCAATATAGACCTCTATACCTAATTTTTGTAACCTATCTATATTGTCGTTTGATCGCGTATCACTGCCTTGAACTTTATAACTGGAATTATGAAGAATTTCAGCAATTGCGCTCATTCCAATTCCACCTATACCGATTATATGTATTACTTCTTTTTTAGTGCTGTGCATATTTGGCAGTAGATGTTTACTTATTACTAAATTTATTATAGTATAATTTAAAATCCTCATGGTATCGAACCATTTCACTAAGTACAATGATAAAAAAACTAGCCTTTCTATGTCTAATATTCGTTTTGATGAGTAGTTGTAGTTTTAGCAATAGGTGTAATCACACCGCAGGTCATTATAAAATTGGCAATAGCTATACAATAAATGGTATCACCTACCACCCAAAATACTGTAGCTGTTATGAGGAAGTAGGAATAGCATCGTGGTATGGAATAGAAGATCATGGCACAATTACAGCTAACGGTGAAGTGTTTAATCGTCACTTGATTTCTGCAGCACATAAGACCTTGCCCCTACCCTGCTTTGTTCGTGTTACTAATTTAGAAAATGGAAGAAAGCTTGTTATAAGAGTTAATGATAGAGGGCCATTTGTTGAAGGTAGAATAATAGACTTGTCAGAAAAAGCAGCACAAGTTTTAGGACTTCATAAGTCTGGGCTTGCGAAGGTAAAAGTCGAGTACTTAAGAAAGAGGTCAGAACAATTGATACAAAATACTCCTCATTACAAAAGGCAATATGAAAAAGAAATGCAGAAACGTCACCCAAAACAAAACAATGCAGAAAGTAAGGGATATGTAGCATTTTTTGTAAACGCTCAGGTAGCTAAATCAGCTGCATCAAAGCTTCGTAATCAAGGAATAGAAAATGTTAGATTGCTTTTCAAGAATGATCAATATTGCGTAAAAGTAAGTTAAAACCTGCATTACAGATTGTGTAGCATGACAGAAACTATTTGACAAATGAGAATGTTCCAAAAGCATGTGCGTTAAATTGAGAAACTATCGTGAAATATAGCAATATTTAAGATTGGTATTTTATTTGTTACATTTCAGGTAGTGACAGCTACCTCAGATGTAGCTGTAAAAAATAATCTACCACTTAAGAAATTTCATTAAAAAAATAGCATAATCTTATTTCTCTAAAAAATACTATCTTCAACTTGAATATGTTGAAAAATATTTTGCGTATTATCCAAAAAGTCATCCTTTATAGCAGCTAGCTCGGATTGTTTTTGAGATAGATTATCTTCTATTGTTCTATTAAAACAATCAAGATCATTGCACTTTAGTTGAGAGCGCATGTCTCCATTTTCATATAAACCTCGTATAACGTCATAATATGCTCGAGTTTCATCAGTTTCTGGTTGTTGCTTTTCTTTGAGTATTGCCTTTAATTTTGAATCTATGTCTAATTCTCTTTTTATAGCTTCAGTAGAATTTTTATGATATTTTTCATAATCTTCAAAACTTTTTAATATTTTACCTTTGATTTCATTTTGTAACATCTTTAGCAAATCTTTAGCATGAGGTTTTTCAATTTTTTCCTTCCACTCATCATACGTATATTCTTGTCGACTACCATATTTTTTATCTTGACACTCACTTCCTATGTTAAACAGCTCTTTGTTACAGATTTTATCACCCTTATAAAAGTAATCGCTTATATTAATTTTATCGCTAGTTAAAGTTTGTCTAATTGCTGCTTTATTTTCTGCAAGTTCTTCTCTGTACTTGCTAATGCAATTTAGTAATTCTTTTTTGCAATCTGTAGTCATAATCTAGCTCCTTTAATAAAATTAGACCTAATTTAGTGTAAAATAATTAATATTTTATTACTATTTTGGTTATAACTAAGATAGTAATGAGAAGTTCAGTGTCTACAAAGTTCGTTTAAACTATTTTCAAAATGGGTATAATATAATTTTAGGTTAATAAAATGAATTACGATGTAATCATTTCAGGTAGTGGGCTAATTGGTCTTATTACTGCTATTGGCCTGAGTAATGACTCTGTATCTGTAGCCGTAATTGAGAAAAATAGTTTACCACGTGCAGTTGATGATAATCGAGCATTTGCCATTTCTCAAGGATCAAAAAAAATACTAGAAAAATTAGGGATTTGGCGGCTCTTAGAAGGCGAAACTGAACCAATACTTGATATATGCATATTAGATGGAGATAGTCCATTTACTGTGCATTATGACCATAAAATGGTTGGTGAAGAGCCAATGGGCTATGTAATCAAGAGCGCTATTATATGGAATGCAATCAATAAAAATTTTTTGCATAAACTCAATATATATTCTCCACGTTCCTATAAAACAATCTCTTGTGACGAAGGATACATGGAAGTTACTCTTGATAATGATCAAAAATTGATATCATCACTATTTATCTGTGCTGAAGGTAAAAACTCTAGGTTGCCAGAGTTGTTTTCTATACCAATGATAAAATTTGATTATAAACAAAATAGCATGGTATTTAATGTAAAACATGAATTACATCACCAAAACTTAGCTGTAGAGCGGTTTTTTCCTGGTGGTCCATTTGCAATTTTGCCAATGAAAGGTGGCTATACTTCTTCAATAGTTTGGACAGAAAAATGCGAAATTTCAAAAATGCTGATGAGCTTATCCGAAGAGGAATTTGTCATAGAACTCAAAAAAAGATTTGGTTCTTATTTGGGAGAAATTGAATTAGAGGGTGAAAGAAGATTCTATCCTTTGAGTTTTTCTTTTGCAAGAAAGCTGCATAAAAGCAGAATTTTGCTGATTGGCGATGCAGCACATTCAATCCACCCGGTTGCAGGTCAAGGACTTAACCTTGGAATGAGAGATGTAGAGAGTGTTATTAGACAAATAACTGCTGCAAAATCCTCTGGCATTGATGTTGGCAGTAATTATCTATTGAAGAAAATTTCATATGACAGATACTTTGATAATTTTACTATGGCACTTGCAACTGATGGACTAAATAGAATATTTTCCAACAGAATACTTTGCGCTCAAGTTCTGAGAAATCTTGGTTTAATGGTAGTTGAAAATTCAGATTTTCTTAAAAAAAGCTTCGTTCGACATGCTATGGGGTTTATATAAATCATTAGATTTCTTTCATCATAATCAGGTATCATTAGAGTAGTTGACACTGGAGCTCAAATTCCATAATGTCATGCCAGTGCCCAGACACTGGCATCCAGAAAAATTTATAAGCAAACTTGAGTTATGCTAAATTTGATGAAACGAAAAACTGGATGCCAGCAGGCTTTGTTGCACCACTCAAGGAAAGAACAGGCAGTTACTGATGGAATTTGTTATAAAATAGATATTTAGCCGACAAAGGAAAAATATGCCAATAAGAATGAAAGTCAGTAACTGCAATGAATATAACAAATTTCTTCAAGAAAGGGGAAATGTTTTTCATTATATCAACGATGCCATTGAAAATTGGTACGAAAATAGTCCAAAAGTAGCAGGTGGCAACAATGTCTACAGCGACAAAGTAGTGATTCTAATTCACATAATAACCTATCTATTCAGGATTGGTCTTAGGCAAACAGTGGGATTTATAGAGAAATATCTTGAGCAAATAGGGAAAATTTTGCAAATTATCAGCTATTCGCAGGCTTCAAGAAGGTTTAAAAAGCTTAATATCAAAATCAACGACTGCAGAGTTGATAAGAACGATATGGAAGATATTGAAATTGCTATAGATAGTACAGGTATCAGCATCTACAATAATATTCCAGGCCATAGTAAGGCAAATGGTACAGATAGAAAGTATCGCCGCTATGAGCAAACAAGAAAGCTACATGTAATGCTAGAGATAGGTAGTAAAAAAGTTATAGCTGCAAAATACAGTAGTGGAGTTTATTCCGACCACTATGGAGCCTGTGATCTTATTGAAAGAGTGGATACCAAGTATAACATAAGCACGATATATGCAGATAGGGCATATAATCGAAAGAAGTTATACAAACTGTGCGATGAGCTTGACATAAAGACAAGGATTCCTCCGCAAAATAATGCAGTAGAGCATCCAAAGTTGGATTATATGAATGAGAGAAATTCTACAATCAAGCTCATAAAGTCATATGATGAAGATGGTATGAAGAGGTGGAAAAAAGAGATAAATTATTGGAAGAGATCTTATATAGAAAGTTTTTTCTCGCGACTGAAGCAAACATTTTGGTTTAGTTTTAGAAACAAATCTGAGGTTAATCGTGAGAGAGCTCAAGTGTTATTTGCTTAACAAAATTACTGATATAGGCATGGCTAAATTTGAGATAGCTTCATTCCACGTTACCTATTATCCGAAGAGTGATGCAATAAAGCCATTCCAGTGTCACAAGCTGGAATAACAAGAAAAAGGGTACTGGCATGACATTAAATGATTTTCCTTATTTTAGCATTAAACGCGATGAAGAAAATCATTTATAATCGCTACAGCAACTAGTGTTGAAACCTGACGTACCTTTTGGCTTGACAAACGAGAGTTTTTATCTGATTTGACAACAAGGGCTTCTAGATGACTTTGAAAGTAAATATTACCATGCTTATCTTCGATAGCTTCTATTACCCCGTCATTGGCAAATGCTGCAATTTTATATCCAAGTAGCTCTAGCCTTCTTCTATTCTCTGTAGTATTACTTACTGTACCTGAATGAGCATTCGGAAAATAAGTTGAAAACCAGCCATTTTGATTAGGTAGTAAAAATCTAGCTACCACTTTTTCCAAACGACTACCTGGAACAATTTTTATCTGCTGAAGAGATATATTCTCTTTTTGTGGATAGGATGATGATTTTAAATGATTCTTCTCATCATTAACAACATTTGTTATTTCAATTTCTTTTGCATGCATAATGTCTTGTAAACCACCGCATATGGCAAGCAAATGAATTGTAGGATTGTCATCTACTGTTTTTACAATTGCTTCATTCACAAGCTGGCGGTAAGGGTTAAGAGCTGAATGAAAGTTATCTGAAATAAATATTCTGTTTATCTTTTGCTCTTTGATAAATTTTGCAACTTCAACTTTTATTCGATCTAGTATCAGCTTTTTTGCCAATATTTCATCTTGTTTTGCGAACTCTTCTTGGATTTCTTTTAGATTAATTATTTTGTCGTAGTCAATGAATATAGTTTTAACCCCAAAATTATTGAATATCTCATAGATATTTTGAGATTCATCTGTTTGCAATAAACCAACAATTATATTATAATTTACTGCATTCTCTGCTGTCAAAGCAGATGGTTCTTTGTTTACTTTTTCACTATAAGCGATATTACTTAATAGTAGAAATGTAATTAATAGTATATTAAATATTCTATTGTAACATTTATACATTATTTCCTAAATAATTATATTAATATTATAATATATTATAATATATTATAGAACATTAAGAAAAAGAATGTGGCCTGAGCAGGAATCGAACCAGCGACACAAGGATTTTCAGTCCTTTGCTCTACCAACTGAGCTATCAGGCCAACTACGTACTTTCATTTTTAGATAAAAAACGTTATCATGTCCATCAAAAGTTTTTGAAGTATAGAAACAAAGAATGAACATTAGTAACAAAATAGGAATTTATCCTGGTACATTTGACCCCATAACTTTTGGGCACCTTGACATAATAAAAAGAGCATGTAAGCTAGTCGATAAGTTGATAATTGGTGTTGCAGAGAATGTTAATAAACATACTAATTTTGACATAAGACTGCGCACAAGCATGGCTAAAAATGAAGTGAAAGGAGCAGGAATTGATGCAGATATTATATCCTTTAATGGGTTGCTAGTGAAGTTTGCCAAAGAGCAAAATGCTTCTGTTATTATTAGAGGACTGAGAGCAGTATCGGATTTTGATTACGAGTTTCAAATGAGTTGGGTAAATTATAAGCTCTTTCCTGAAATCGAAACTATATTTCTTCCTGCATCTGAGGATACTCAATTTATCTCATCAAGTTTTGTAAAGGAAATAGCGAGATTAGGAGGAGATGTTAGCAACTTTGTGTCAAAAAGTGTCCAAAGTGAATTGATTAATCTAAATAGGGTAGAAAATGGAGAATAAGTATTTGTTGTCTTTTTTATTTCCAAACGAGTATGTTAGATGTGTAAAATATTGTAAGCTAAAGGAGAGACATGTTAAAAGTGAGGGATAATAATGTAATAGTTTGCTGCCGTGGTGATGAGAATGATGATGGTTCTGGTCATCCAATAGTATACTTACACAAAGAAGGAGAAATGTATTGTCCTTATTGTAATAAGTCAATGGATGAAATAGTGAGTGCCGAAGAATTTCAATCTGTTGAGGTGAAAGTAATAAGCAAGAAGGAAAGAACCAAAGGTTAATAGTACTTCATTTTTTTAGCTTATGTAAATAGCAATAAAGGGGGCAGTAAAGATGAAACTGTCCATACGGTCAAGTACTCCTCCATGGCCAGGTATTATACCTCCACTATCTTTAACATTGTAAACTCTTTTTATGAGTGATTCAGTAAAGTCTCCAAGTTGGGCTAGAATAGCAATTGTAACGCCAATTATTGGGGAATAGAAAATTGGAAATAAACTCAAAAATATTGAGCCAAAAATTGTACACACTATTCCAGCTAAGACTGCACCAAAAAGTCCTAACCAAGTTTTCCCAGGGCTAATGATTGGACAAATTCTAGTTTTACCAAAATTTTTGCCGAAAAAATAGGCAGCAATATCGATGCTCCAAATAGTTAAGATAAGCCATACTAATGCATATTTTCCCTGTGGTAGATTATATAGGCATATTAGCGAGGCATTTGGTAGTGCGATTAATAGTAATGCGAAAATGTATAAGATTCTATTGCCCTGAGTTAGATTATACCATTCAAAAGAAGATAAAACTGCAATTGAAAAAATTAGTAGATAAAATGATAAATCACTGAAATATGTAGCAAAAGAAAATATGAGTAATATTACTATTGAGGACAATATTCTAACCATAAAGTTATTATCTACCATATTTTTTTTCTCTTTTTGTATAATCTTCTAGTGCTTTGGTCAAATCTTGACAAGAAAAATCGGGCCACAAAGTATCACAAAAATACAATTCAGCATAAGCTGCTTGCCATAATAAAAAATTGCTTAACCTTTTTTCGCCACCAGTGCGAATTAATAAATCCAATTTTGGCAAATCTTTAGTATACAGAAATTTTTCAAATTCCTCTTCCAATACGCAATCAATATTTCCTTTTATGACGTTGTTGATAGCATGTATAATTTCCTGCTTTGCTCCATAACTAACTGCAACAGTGAGTAATAGACCATCGTTCTTATGTGTCACTTCTTCTGCTTTTTTGATTTGATCGAATATTTTACTGGGCAATAGACTTAAATTGCCAATAAAATTTAACTTAATGTTACAATTGTAAATGAATTTCATTTTATCTTCATTAGTTAAAGTGTAGTAAAATAAATTAAATAGGTAGTCTGTTTCGTTTTCAGATCTGAGCCAATTTTCCATGGAAAATGCATACAAAGTTAAGTAAGGTATGGCCAGGACTGTGCAATGCTTAGCAATATCAAATGCAACCTCACTGCCTTTTCTATAGCCATCAATTTTTACCCTTCCTTGATTGTTTGCCCACCTACCATTACCATCCATAATAATTGCTAGATGTTTTGGCAGAGATTCTAGATTCAACATTTGAATTCAACCTGTTCTAATTAGCTTAATGTCTATATCTCTGTATGAAACGTTCACTATATCCACCTAAAACTATATTATTACTGAAAAATCATTGATAGTCTATATTACAAAAATTTTCTCAACCTCGGTGTCAGCTGCCAGTGATTTTACTAAGAAATATGGCAAAAATGGTCTAAATTGAGCGTGTTTTCTTAATTTGATGCGTATGGTTTATTTAACACCCTCTTAAATTTATAAAGCAAAACCTTGGATATAAACACTTTTTAAGCTATGTCATGATATGTAACTGACTTGCATTTTTTCTTTCCGTGTCCCACTTAAGACATTACTAGGCCCATTTTTATCTTCTAGTAGTTTTATAATATCGCTAAGACTAGAATGACTACACATGGATTTTAACTCTTCAAAAGGAGTAAAACCGATTCCATTAACAACTTTCTGATTTCCTAGTAATTCTATTGTATCTACGTAGTTAAGATTATCACGATAAAATATGAGTCGAAATTTTTTAATGTTAAAAGAAATGATATTCTCAACAACCTCCTGATTTTTTAGTAGTCTTACAATATCGCTAAAGAGAAACTTATCATTACAAAGTATGAATTTAAGTTTTTCATAATCAATAAAATTGATGTGCTCAACAACTTGTTGATTTTCTAGCAACCTTATAATCTTGTAACTGCTACTAGTATAATTGCTACTATTAAACTTATCGCTATTATGAATGAGTTCAAATTTTTCATAATCAATAAAACAGAGGTATTCAACAACTTTTTGATTTCCTAATAACTCCATAATATTTTCACCACTAAACTTATTACTCTTGAGTATAAGTTGAAGCTTTTTATCACCAATAGAGTTAATTCGATCAATAGAACTCTGATCTTTTAGTAATTCTGTAACATTTTGCTCACTAAGCTTACCATCACTCTCAACTATCATCCATTGAATAAGACGGATATTCCTAATATCATTTTGATTTTTTGGTGGTATTCCCACATCTGCATCGTTGCAAAACTGAACATCATCAACATGTTTTTCATTAATTCCTTTATTTCCTAGTGCTTCTTTAGCGAAGTTATTCGGATCATTTTTTTCATCTTCCTCGTAATCATAATATCCATAATTTTCTCCATTCTCCTCACTATCACTACTTTCGAATTCATTGTTGATATTGCAAATCTTTCCACCTTTTAGTATTTCTAGAATATTGTGCTCCGCAGGTGCATTATTTAGCATGGACCTAAACATTTCATCATCATAATCGTTGATGTGATTAACAATGCTCTCATCTAATAGTAATTCTTCAATACCTTTGTGACTAAACTTATTATGATACTTGCATAAGATTTTAAGCTTACTGTAATCCATTGAATTGATGCCATCAACAACTCTTTGATTTGATAGTAATTCTCTGTTATAAGTCTTACATATCAGTTGAAGTTTTTCGTTATATAAGTCTTCTGCATTGCCTGCCTTATCAAAATCCATAATCTTATTTCAATTTACTTAGTATTTTAATTTTGCATGTATTAGGAGGAAAGAATCAAGCATAAGGCCTAATGAATTTATTAGTTTATTTATGTTTCTTTTCATGTATAAATTTATAGAAAGTTTTATATAGAAGTTATTTTATGAGCAAAATTATAGAAATCAGAGCGCCAAAAACTCTTGGTGGTGAATCAGTTACGGAAGGTATAGTAAAAATAAAGAAAAATATCGGCGAAGCAGTAAAAGTAGATGACTTGATCTTTGAAATTGAAACTGATAAAACGGCGCTAGAACTAACTGCAGAAGCTTCAGGACAAATAACTGAATTTTTTGTGAAAGAAGATGATATAATTAGCCCTGATCAATTACTGGCAAAACTTGCTGCAGGAGAAGTAGAAGAAGAAGTGAAAAAAGAAGATAAAGGCGAAGGCCCTGATAAAAAAGATGCCCCTTCAGCTCGTAAAATTATGGAAGAAAATGCAATTAGTGCAGAAAATGTAAAAGGAACTGGCATGGGAGGTAGAATAACTAAAGCGGATGTGATAGACCATATGAGTAAAGCTGAACAACCTTCGGTAAAACAATATGAATCGCCAAAAAGTGTAGTAAGTGGAGAGAGAAGAGAAGAGCGAGTGAAAATGAGCAAAATAAGGCAAGTAATAGCTGCTCGTTTGAAAGCATCGCAAAATACTGCTGCAATACTGACCACGTTCAATGAAATTGACATGAAAAACGTCATGGATCTGAGGGCAAAGTATAAAGAAACTTTTGAAAAGAAATATGGAATAAAACTGGGTTTCATGTCGTTTTTTATAAAGGCAGCAGTGCAAGCACTAAAAGAAATTCGTGAGATTAACGCTGAGATTTCAGGTGATGAAATTGTATATAAAAATTACTATGACATAGGTGTTGCTGTTGGCACTGATAAAGGTCTTGTTGTACCAGTTATTCGTGATGCTGATCAAATGTCATTTGCTGAAATTGAACTAACTTTAGTTGCTCTTGGCAAAAAAGCACGAGAAGGTAAGCTGCAAGTATCGGAAATGGAAGGTGCAACATTTACTATCTCAAACGGTGGTGTATATGGTTCACTTCTTTCTACTCCGATAATAAACCCTCCGCAATCTGGAATACTTGGCATGCACTCAATACAAAATAGGCCAGTTGCTGTGAGTAGCTCAATTGAAATCAGACCTATGATGTACATTTCCCTCTCTTACGACCACAGAATAGTTGATGGCAAAGGAGCAGTTACTTTCCTTGTTAAAATCAAAAATTACATAGAAGATCCAAATAGATTGGTTTTGGAAATTTAAACAGATTAAAAAAAGACAAGTAAGTTTTTCTGAAGTTTTTAAGGTGGGTGTTACAGCTGTACAAACATTTGTTTATAAAGGTAACTTATACGAAAAATGGTCAGTGCTTACTGTACGAGCATTGTGATTTAGGCCTAAAAAATGCGAGTAGCCCATTTGGTGTTATCCAAGTAGCTGACACTGGGATGGCTTTGTTGCACAGCTCTTCGGATAGTGGGTAATGTATAATAAATTCATGAAGCTATATCAAACTTAGCCATGCCTATTTCAGTAAATTTGTTAAGCAAATAACACTTGAGTAACAGTTCCTTCTCACGATTAATCTCAGATTTATTCCTAAAACTAAATCCAAATATTTGCTTCAGTCGCGAGAAAAAACTTTCTATATAAGATCTCTTCCAATAATTTATCTCTTTTTTCCACCTCTTCATACCATCTTCATCATATGACTTTATGAGCTTGATTGTAGAATTTCTCTCATTCATATAATCCAACTTTGGATGCTCTACTGCATTATTTTGCGGAGGAATCCTTGTCTTTATGTCAAGCTCATCGCACAGTTTGTATAACTTCTTTCGATTATATGCCCTATCTGCATATATCGTGCTTATGTTATACTTGGTATCCACTCTTTCAATAAGATCACAGGCTCCATAGTGGTCGGAATAAACTCCACTACTGTATTTTGCAGCTATAACTTTTTTACTACCTATCTCTAGCATTACATGTAGCTTTCTTGTTTGCTCATAGCGGCGATACTTTCTATCTGTACCATTTGCCTTACTATGGCCTGGAATATTATTGTAGATGCTGATACCTGTACTATCTATAGCAATTTCAATATCTTCCATATCGTTCTTATCAACTCTGCAGTCGTTGATTTTGATATTAAGCTTTTTAAACCTTCTTGAAGCCTGCGAATAGCTGATAATTTGCAAAATTTTCCCTATTTGCTCAAGATATTTCTCTATAAATCCCACTGTTTGCCTAAGACCAATCCTGAATAGATAGGTTATTATGTGAATTAGAATCACTACTTTGTCGCTGTAGACATTGTTGCCACCTGCTACTTTTGGACTATTTTCGTACCAATTTTCAATGGCATCGTTGATATAATGAAAAACATTTCCCCTTTCTTGAAGAAATTTGTTATATTCATTGCAGTTACTGACTTTCATTCTTATTGGCATATTTTTCCTTTGTCGGCTAAATATCTATTTTATAACAAATTCCATCAGTAACTGCCTGTTCTTTCCTTGAGTGGTGCAACAAAGCCCACTGGGATCCAAATTGCAAGTAATGCATTAGGTTGGGTGAGTATAGGTCTTGCGTTATAGAATAACATCATTTACTATGTGCCATATTGCAATGTTTGTAAAGTTGTGTGTGTGGTCCACCAAAAGGGTGTCAGCTACTTGCATGACACTATCTGCTATTTTTCCTTATCTGAATGAATACAAAACGGTTTTTGGTTACTCACGAAATAGATTTGTCCATTTTGCTCTTATTATTTAAAACGCTTTTATGTCAAATATATCAAATTTTTATTGTCCCAAATTTGGGAGAAAAACCCTGGACTTGAAGTCCATCCTTTTAAGAATATAATTTTAAGGTGAAAAATCTGAAAGAATGTGGAATATTATAGAAAAAGCAGTCACTCTGTATATATATCACATAGTGTGGATAACAAAATATCGATATCCAGTACTAGTTGGAGATATTGGACAGAAAGCTAAAGAAGTTGTACAAGAAGTATGTGCAAATAATCAAGTAGAAATTATCAGAGGTAGAGTTGCGTCAAGTCATGTACACGTATACGTTTCTGTACCCCCATACTTAAGTATTAGTAAGTTAGTGCAGTTAATAAAAGGAAAAAGTTCCAGAAAAATCCAGCAAAACTTTCCAGAGCTAAAAAAGAGATATTGGGTTGTGGGCAGTAGGCTACTTTGTCAGGACTAGCGGAAATGTAACTGACGAAATGATAAAAAATTATATTGAAAATCACTCTAAAAAAGAAGATAAATTTGGTGACTTTCAAGTCGAAAGTTAGCATTCTATGCTCTCTCTCAATCTTTGGATTTTAATCCATAGTGGTTGAATTGACATATGTTAAAAACATTCTAAGATAAGACTATTTATAGAATAAGGGGGTATATAATGTTAACTAATTCTTTTAAAAAAAGTTTTGAAGCTGTTCAAGGTATATCTGAATCAGTATCGAGTGATAAACCGAATAGGACTTTCAATTTTCCTCCGAATAATAGGGTGAGAGCAGATGATCATCCATTTTTAGGTACCAAGCATGACCGCAAAATTGAATATTTAGATTGTGATGATGAAGAGTCAAAAAGGCGAATTCTTGCTGATAGCTCTCCTTATAATTCAGAAAATGAAAATCACGGTAAATATCTAAAAGGCAAGATTATTGATGAAACTAAGCAAGAAATTGCTCAACACATAGAAAACAGTGATGTAGAATCTGTACAGCTTAGAGTGAGAAGTCCAATTAGAACTATGTTGACTGCAAGAACTGTGCTGAATGATAATAAAGGAAAAATAAACATTAGTAATATTTTAACTAATGATTTTTTTGAAAGCAATAGGATAACGGCGGTTACATTGTTGCTACCTGGAGATGAAAAAAGAGGAATGCGTGGACGAGTTGATGAGCATGGAGTAAGAATTTATGAAGTAGCTAATGGCTCATATAACATGACTTTGAATTGGTACGATGAAGAAAAAGAATGTAAAATGAAAATTAATATTAGTGATGACGGTTCTATCAAGCTTATTGAAAGCAATGATATCACTTGGGAGCAAATAGCTGCACATAAAGAAGTAAAAGTAGGAAAACAATACGAAGCGAAGTCCTTGTATGATGCACTATCCTACTTACGTAAAGAAGGTTCTGAAATAGTAAAAGTTTCACAGAATCCTTCAACAAGTATGGAAAGTGTGACTATATCAAAACAACTTTCTTCTGCTCAAGGAGTAAGTAAATAAGAAGACTTTATGAGCTGCTTGCAAATATAGGCAGCTTATATTTCAGTATCCTTATTTCATGTTCTCTAGAGTATTTTTATTTCCTGTAATCTTTTTATAAAAACCATAGGCGCCAGTTGGTTTTAAAGTAAAGGTCAAGTATCTGGAATTCTGGACATAAAATCCTCCTGTGTAAAAAAAGTTAGAAAAAAATGCAGTGCATATACGACAGATATACACTGAAGAATATATTTTTTAATAAATTTGATTAAAAAGTCTGCAGACTAAAGATAGATTTTGAGCTCTTAAAATATCTCTAATTGTAATTATAATGAGGTTGGAAATATGCGGAAGTAATTTTTATACGTTAGCTACAGTTAAAACATAATTGACTTTGCCTAGTTAATATTTCAAATTATAAAAAAGGCAAATAATTTCTATGATATTGCAGGGTAAAAAAGGGTTAATAACCGGAATAATAAATAAGAGGTCAATAGCATATGGTATAGCAAAGACTCTCTCAGAGCACGGAGCTGAGCTTGCAATCACTTATCAAAATGAAGTAATAAAAGAGAAATTATTACCAATAGCGAATGAATTAAATGTGGAGCTAACACTACATTGTGATGTTTCAAATGAGGAAATCATACATAGTGCTTTTAAAGAAATAGAGGAAAAGTGGGGTGCTATTGATTTTTTGGTACATGCAATAGCATATTCTGATAAAAATGAGCTCAATGGTAAATACGTTGATACTTCACTAAACAACTTTCTCAATGCAATGCATATATCGTGCTATTCTTTTACTGCTTTAGCAAAAAGCGCCGAAAAAATGATGTTAAATGGTGGTAGTTTACTTACTTTATCTTACTATGGTGCTGAAAAAGTTATGCCAAATTATAATGTGATGGGTTTATGTAAAGCAGCACTTGAAGCAAGTGTAAAATATATAGCATGTGATCTTGGGCCAAAGAACATCAGAGTAAATGCAATTTCTGCTGGTCCAATCAGAACTTTGGCATCTTCTGGAATAAGTGACTTTCACTCCATATCGGAATGGAATAGAATTAATTCTCCACTTAGACGCAATGTTACAATAGAAGATGTTGGCAAGGCAGCACTATACTTATTAAGCGACCTGAGTAGTGGTACAACTGGAGAAATTTTACATGTTGATTCAGGGTATAATGTTGTGGGAATGAAGATAGTAGACTAATACAGTACTGCAGATGCATGTGAAGCCTGTGTTTTTTTGTTATCCGAGTAATTGACATTGGAGCCCAGTGTCAGCTACTCGAATGACAACATTTTTTAATTAAATCTCGCACATTAACCATAGAGTTATTATTTTATAAGTATTTGTTGCTGCTGATCTTCTATTTTTACTTCCTCCATTTGGGTTAAGGGATTGTGCGTGAGGGTTGCTCATGGTGCGCCAAGAAGTGCTTGGAGAACAGTTGGTGAAAATCCAACACAAACAAAGTCTAGCCAACAGTTTGGAACAGACCACTATGTTGCATGAGGTAACGAGTGTAATAGAGCTAGTGGGATGGACAATGCAGGGTACAACGAAAGTGAAGGGATTGAGTTCCGAAATACCTGAAGACATAGAGGTCGACATTTTCATGGCCATGGAAGACAGCATGAAGGATAGCGTAAAGGCAAGTTATCACTCACTCTATCGGGATCTGAGACCGTGCCATGTATTGAAATGGACTTCAAGTGAACTTGGGAGATCCTATGCATTCCTACAAAGGTACGCTGGAACAAGTCAACAAAGGCAAGAACTAGCGGAAGATGCAGGGGAAGTCGGACTGATTGATAGTACTCAGAATGTGGGAAAGCCACGTACAAGGGGAAGCGATCAGCAATATAGTAACTGGAATAGGGATTGCTAGGCCAATACAACGGAGGTTGGAATAACATGCAAAATAAACTAAACCAGATAGCAGTAAGAGCAAAGCAAGATAAGCGACTAAAATTCACATCGTTAGTCCATCTGATAAATACAGAGAATCTTGCGAGATGTTATAAAGAACTGAAGCGTAACAAGGCTTGTGGAGTAGACCAGATAACAGTGGAATCATACGGAGAAAATCTGAATGAGAAACTCGAAGTGCTAGTAGAAAGTATGAAGAGGAAGCAATATCAACCACAACCAGTAAAGAGGGTATATATACCGAAAGCTGGAAGTAAAGAGAAACGCGGACTCGGAATACCATCGACCGAGGATAAATTAGTACAGATTATGCTGAAGAAGATACTAGAAAATATTTACGAGGCAAACTTTCTGGACAGCTCATATGGATTTCGACCTGGAAGAAACTGTCATCAAGCGGTAAATGCACTAGATAAAGCAGTTATGTACAAGCCAATAAACTACATTGTAGAAGTGGATATCAAGAAGTTCTACGATAATATACAGCATAAATGGCTAATGAGATGTCTAAGGGAACGAATAACTGACCCAAATTTGCGGTGGTTAGTAAAGCGGTTTCTCAAGGCAGGGATAGTCGAAGCTGGAAATTATGAAGCAACAAAACAAGGTACACCCCAAGGTGGTATAGTAAGTCCTGTATTAGCAAATATATACTTACATTATGTGTTGGATTTATGGATAGAAAAGAAATTTAAACCAAGATCCAGAGGATATATACAACTAATAAGGTTTTGCGACGATTTTGTGGTTTGTTGCGAAAGTAAGGTAGACGCGGAAGAATTTCTGGAATTACTGAAACAAAGGCTAAATAAATTTGGGTTGGAAGTATCTGAAAACAAGACCAGAGTAGTAAAGTTTGGCAAGAGGGAGTGGCAACAAGCGATAAGAGAGAAACGAAGGACGGAAAGTTTCAATTTTCTGGGGTTTACGCACTATGGTGCAAAAAGTCGTCGTGGTAGATTAATAATGGGACATAAAACCTCAAAGTTAAATCTAGCCAGAAAACTAAAAGAAATCAAGGAGTGGTTGAAAATAGTCCGCGGAAGTATTCGACTTAAAGCTTGGTGGCAAGTACTGAAGGCTAAATTAACAGGACACTATAACTACTTTGGTATTAGCGGAAATTATTGGTGTTTGAAACAATTTTACACATCAGTAAGAAAGCTAGCATTTAAATGGATAAATCGGCGTAGTCAGAAAAAGAGTATGACCTGGGAACAGTTTGTACACTACGTAGAAGTAAATCCATTACCAAAGCCAAAAATACATTTTTCTTTATATGCATAAGAGGGACGACTGTGAAAACTAATATTGATGAGCCGTGTGCGGGAAATCTGCAAGCACGGTTCTTTAGGGGGAGTTGTAGTAATAAAACTCAAACGAGAGGAGTAAAGCTACAGCTTCTACCGAACAAGTTGCCTTGCAAGGAAAAAGTCTTTTTCCTCCCGATCTTGGAGTTGCTTTGCAAGCAAGAAATCCTATTGTTCTTGTGTTTGTTTTGCTAAGACTTTATTCTTATTAAGCAGTGGTTAAAAATGAGCATGGCTTTTATTATAGAATGCCCCCCCTATAGAAGTATATAGACTATGAAGACTTATCTTACAGGTTGTGGTACTTGTTGTTGATAAAATGTTTTTTCTACACGTGCTTCTTCCACACTGCACCTTCTTGATAAGACTGGCTCCTCAAGGCATTTTATACGTTGCTGTACATCATTAATGCACTGCCCTATAACATCACCAATTTTTCCATCAGCATTTTTTGCCAATAACTCATCAAACTCCCTCTCAATCTCTACTCTCTCAGAGATATCCTTTGAAAGATCACAATATTCCAAAATTTCATCTATCTGAAGTTGTTTTGCTAATAGAAAGTCTTCTTGCTCCTGCTGCTGTTTTATTAACTCTTGAGTTACAATTTTAGCCCTAGAGTAATGATTTCCTTCAAGATATATTGTTTCTCTCTCTTTACTACCCCATAACTCGTCATTTAATTTATAACTCTCACGATTAAACATCTGATTTAGTTGATCATTGTTTATCATTTCAGGATTTGGTTCAAACTTTTGTTGTTTCTCTCTGCCGCTAACTTTACAATGGACATTAATTTCAATGTTGGCTAAAGAAGCTAATAATTGAATTTCTTCAATAAAAGGAAAATAACTTTTACTTTCTATTGCTTCTAGATAGGATTGATAGAGTTCAGGTTTGTCAAGAAATGAGCGTGTAATAAAATCACTGTTATATTCGGCATTATAGTCACTCTCACCAATGCCATCAAGAGCCTCTGCATATTCACTTAGATTAAGCACAGCTTGATTATGCGATATATTAAATTTGCTAACAGCTCTACTTACTAACCTCTTCACATTACCTTCAGCATTTTCAATTTTCCTATTTGTTTGCTTAACCAGACCCTTTATTTTATCAGACTTGCCAGTTAAATCCCCTGGCTTATTAAAAAACATATTAAAAACCTTTTCTAGCTGATCCTTTAAAGGAGCTGGCATACTTGGATCATCTAAAGACGTAAATCGACTTAAAAATTTGTGCCATTCCATTCTCATATCTTGCGCTCTTTCAGCTTTATATGTACCAGAACTGTTATCACCAAACACTGCATGAAAAAAGCAATTGCCATCACCTGCAGTATCATATTTAACTACTTGGTTATTAGAAGGTTCTTTTTCTACATTACTCTCTGAAGTCTTGCGTCCTTTAGCATTTTCAATACTGTCAAAACCATTTGGTAATTTCCGTTTTCTAAGCCCAACCATAATTTCTACCTTAATTCAAGCTATATGTTATTATATTAACTAACTTATTAATAAGTAACTAATTAGGTATAGCAAAAATTTTTTAATTATGCAATAATTAAGGCTTTAAATAGCAAATATGAGCTTTAACTGTGGTATAGTTGGGTTACCAAATATAGGAAAATCAACTTTATTTAATGCACTTACAGAGTCAAGTGCAGCTGAAGCTGCAAATTATCCTTTTTGCACAATCGAGCCAAATGTTGGCAAAGTGCCAATACGAGATCAGCGTTTGAAACAAATTGCCTCGATTGCTCACTCGGGGAAAATAATCTACAATCAACTGGAAGTTGTCGATATTGCCGGCTTGGTTAAGGGTGCGAGCAAGGGTGAAGGACTAGGAAATAAATTTTTGAGTCATATCAGAGAAGTTGATGCCATTGTTCATCTGCTCAGGTGCTTTACGGATGACGATATCAGCCATGTAAACAGTAAAATAGATCCAATATCAGATGCTGAAATAGTGGAAATGGAGTTAATTCTAGCTGATATTGATAGCATAGAAAAAAGGCTTCCTCAATTGGAAAAGAAAGCAAAGCAAGGTGATAAAGAGCTAAAGAGACAACTTGAATTAATGCAAGAGGTATTAGCTACTTTAAAATTAGGTAAACCGGCAAGAAGCTTGGAGAATATCGATGAAGATGAGATGAAGTTGCTTCAATTGCTAACAACAAAGCCTGTTATGTATGTATGCAATGTTGAAGATACGAATATCATAACTGGTAATGAACTATCTAAAAGGGTGGAAAAAATGGCAGAGGAAAACAAAAGCAAATTTTATTGTATTTCAGCGAAACTTGAAGCAGATATTGCAAATCTTGATAGTGAAGAGGAAAAACAGAATTTTTTATCAGAATTTGGCTTACAAGAATCAGGACTTGATGGAGTAGCACGTATTATGTATGAAGTGCTAAGTATGATAACTTTTTTTACTGTGGGCCCCAAAGAAGCACGTTCATGGCCAATAAAGATAGGATCAACAGCTGACAAAGCAGCAGGTGTAATTCACACTGATTTTGAAAAGGGATTTATAAAAGCAGAAACCATAAGCTTTGCAGACTATATAAAATATGGAAGCGAATTAGCTTGCAAAGATGCAGGGAAAGTTCGCTTCGAAGGCAGAGACTATATAGTGCAAGATGGTGATATAATGCACTTTAGGTTTAATGTGTAGTATACATCTAACTACCAAAAAACCAGGGAATACGGCCTCTGTTTATTATATCTTTCTCTTCGCTGACCTCATCTAGTTCCACATCATGGAGAATGGAGCTAGGTATTGTAACAACTTCTTTTCCCTGTGGTTGTATATTCTTCTCTTCCTCACATAATACGTTCTCCAGACATTCTTCTAAAAATTCATGTAAAGCTTTACCTTCTATAAGCACATCTTCGCTTTGCTCAGCTAATTTCAAAATTTCGTCTAGTTCAACATCTTTACCATTAATAGTTGCCTGACCAATCTCAATTTCACTAGGATTTACATTTAAACTAATAAAGCAGTTAACAGAATTACCTTTCTCATTTTCTGCACTCCAACTAATTTTTATATCGCATGTTGCATCTTTTGCAAAGCGGTACCTTCTATAAGCACATCTTCGCTTTGCTCAGCTAATTTCAAAATTTCGTCTAGTTCAACATCTTTACCATTAATAGTTGCCTGACCAATCTCAATTTCACTAGGATTTACATTTAAACTAATAAAGCAGTTAACAGAATTACCTTTCTCATTTTCTGCACTCCAACTAATTTTCATATCGCATGTTGCATCTTTTGCAAAGCGGTAATTTCTTTTTCCATTATCATTCTTCTCAACCGTTGCTATTCTTTTATCGTTACTGTATATTTCTACTATCTTTACCTCATTTTTATTTCTTTCCATCCCTTCAATTTTGTCAGTGAAAAGACGGCTGATTTCTAAGCTACACCCAGGCTTAGAAATATTAATACTAAGATGATCATGATGATTAAGAGAACGTTTTGCATATGCGCATGGCACATAACATCCATCAAAAAAGGCAACTGCACTATCAGTTTTGAGAAATTCCTGTCCGTTACTCATCCCTTCTTCGACTCGAAGAAGATATCTACCCAACCTCTTTTTAAAATTCTTTCGCTTGTCTTCAGGAATAGACTTTTCATTCAATATACTTATTATTTCTTTTTGCTTACTTAATACTACATAATTAAAAAGGAAAATGTTCTTATTCCATCGATAATAATTCGCTATTTTGTCAAATGGATCTGCAGGCCAGCCTTTATTATAATTTACGTTATCCTTATCATCTTTACACAAATTATCCTTAAGGCCAAAATTCAATTTTCTAAAATCTGATAATACTTCTTCTGCCCTATCTTCAAACAATTGAAGTTTATTTTGAAATTCTTTCCCATAATTCATTTTCTCGTTTATTTTAAGAAGATATTCACTAAATTTCTTCCTAAAATTTTCTTGATCTTTGTGGGCAAGCCTCTGATCTAATATATCTGTTATGTATTTTCGCTTATTCAATATTACGTAGTTAAAAAGGTCACTTTTTTTCCTCCTTTCATAATCTTCTGCTATTTCGTTAAAACACTCATTACTGTTCTTAAAATCCAATTTTTCGAAGTCTTGGAGCACGTTTTTTACATCATCCTCACTAAATTGAAGATTTGTTTGAGGAGACACGTCAGTTCTACTTTGATCATCAAGTTGAGGATTTTTTTTAGTAGATTGGACTAATAAACTTTCTGTGCTGTTAGAGAAAGAATGATTATTTTCTTCAGATTGAGAACTTTTCTTTTTAGACGTATTAGTAAAAAAATTAGTTAGTGAACTAAACATTAAGCACCTCTTAGTATTACTATTTAACTATAACTTAATGCCAAATGTTGTAAAGCTAAAATTAATATGTAAATTCATTTTTTTACAAGACAGCTACAGGTAGCTTCTACAAAATTATATAATTAGTATATAATAAATGTTCAAGATATTGATTTCGTTTGTATTTTTACTACCTTACCAGGTAATATTATTAATGAACGGGTCAAGCAGATATCTCGATTAAGTTTTACTCCATCCACAAGTTCTCCATTTGTTACTCCAGTTGCAATAAACACTGATTCACCCTTTGCCATATCTTTTATGGTGTAGATTTTTTCTGGGTCCGTGATATTCAAAATTTTTGCTCTTTCTCTTAACTGATCGGTGTCAAATATCAATCTTCCTTCCATCTGTCCACCGATTGAGCTTAGTGCTGCAGCTGCAAGCACTCCCTCTGGTGCTCCTCCTATGCCGATATACATATCGTGGTTGCCATTTATTAGTGAAACTACGGCTGCAACATCACCATCATCTATTAGTTTAACTTTTACTCCCAATCTCCTGATTTTCAATATTAATTCATCATGTCTTTCACGTTTAAGTACAGTTACTATAAGATCACTTGCTTTACATCCTTTTGCCTTGGCTAAATTGTCCAGATTCTTCTCAATCCTATTTTTTAGTGAGACTACACCCTCTGGGAGATTTTTTCCCACTGCTATCTTTTCCATATAAACATCAGGTGCATGTAAAAAATTACCTTTTTTTGTTGCAGCAAGAACAGACATTGCTCCTTGTTTATAATGAGCGCAAATCGTAGTGCCCTCAAGTGGATCAACAGCGATGTCAATCTCAGGGCCACTTCCTGTGCCAACTTTTTCTCCGATATATAGCATCGGTGCTTCGTCCCTCTCCCCTTCCCCAATCACAATTGTACCATTTATTTCCATTGAATTTAGCACCGTACGCATTGCATCAACTGCAACCTGATCGGCCTTTTTTTCATTACCAAGGCCTGCCAATTTATATGCAGCAAGTGCTGCAGCTTCGGTCACTTTCACTAACTTATAGGCTAAATCTTCCATCATTTACTCGAGAATTATAAATCAATATATATCATGCCATTTGAGACTGCAAGATTCCTTGACTGATTGTGGGAAAGTTAGTATAACATAAGCATTATAGTAGTGGGTTTAATTATGGCATATAGTGATGGTGATGTTAAGAAGTTTTATCGCAAAATAGCTGCAATTTTAAAATTTGATAATAAAGGGATTGCTAGTCTTGAAGATCTAACAAAGGAAGGAAGTTGGAAAGAAATTAATTTTCAAGATAAATGTGAAGGAGGCCATTCATTAGGAGATTTACTTCTAAAACTTGCAGATGAAAATGACAACCTACGTATTAAAGAATTTTTCCTTAAAAACGGATTCAAGCTTCCTGAGCAAGAACAAATAGCTGAAGCGGTAAATGAGAAGGAAGAAGAGGAGCAAAACATACCTGATGTGGAGGAGAGTAGAGCAGAACTTAGCAACAAAAATGAAGATGATCAATTTTCTACTTCATACAACAAGATAAAGAAAATTGTAGCTAGCAACCCTAATATAACTGCTGAGGAGTTTTGTAATGAGCTTGAAAAAGAGAAAATAGATATAAAAATAACAAACCAAGATGGTTGGACTTTGCTTTATTATGCTGTCCGTTCAGAAGGACCTGGTATTATCGACGATCGCATTATATTCCTAAAGATTGTTGAGTTACTCACAAATTTAAACATCGGAATCGATTTTAAAGATACTGCTTCCAAAACTGTGTTGGGTACAGCTGCAATAAATAAACAAGCTGATGTTATAAAGATACTCTTGGATAGTGGTAAATTTAATGAAGAAGAAAAATTTAACGCTCTGCGTCTTGCTATTATCCAAGGTAATGTTCAAGAAGTTAAAGCATTTTTAGGTTATGTAAATGCTGAAAGCAGACAAGCAGCTTTAGAGTGTGCTGTGAATAATACACAAAATAATACACAAGAAGAAATTACTCAGGTACTTTTAAACTTTATTACACCAGAAACACCCAATGTAAAAGAAAATAGAGCAAAACCTTGCAGCAGTAATGGAAATATTGGTAATAGATCTGTAGCAACAGCGCCTCCAGTTAGTACTAACGGTAATAATAACAAAAATGAAACGCCTGTATCAACAAGGGCTGACCCAACTGTCACACCAAATAATGATAAGAAAGCTAACGGCTTTGTAGAGGCTCAATTTTCTCCACCACATGAAAAAGAAACTAAATACAAAAAAAGTAAGGAGAGTTTTTACGCCTCATTAAGGAGTGATGTTGTTGGAGTTGTTATTGCAGGATTGTTTGTTGCTGCTGCTGTGATGGTTCCATCTTTAGCTGGTGCATTAGTTTGCAGTGTCCTAGCTATTTTAGTTGTAATAGTAACTGGATTACATGTAAAAAATTCTACACTGCCAAGTTATAGAGCAATGGAAGAAAATAAGGTTGAGCATATAAACCCAAGCATGCAAACGCTGTAAGTTGAGAAACTGGGACTCTAACTCCTAGAACGGTGTTGTAAACCTGTGTTAGTTTCTTCTACTTTATTAAGATTAAGTGGGACTAGTGCGATTCGAACGCACGGCCTTCGGATTAGGAATCCAACGCTCTATCCTACTGAGCTATAGTCCCATGTCTTCTGCTATTTATGCAAAATTATAGCAAAAAGTCTCGCATTTTTCTAGGCACCCTGTACAATTAATTCACAATAATAAAAAATATTTCTGTATTTCTTGAATGTAATACTGTTATATTTAATAATACGATTCCAATTGAAAGATTAATGCTAGTTAACAATATTAGTTACTTTTATAGTAATCAAGATGGCTTTGCTTTAAGCAACATCAACATTCAAGTGAAGAAAGGAAGTGTTGCCTGTTTACTAGGTCATTCTGGCTGTGGCAAGTCAACAATTCTAAAATTAATCGCAGGAATAGAAAATCCAAAATCTGGAACCATTGTTATAAATGATAAATTAGTTGCAAGTAACAAAGTGTCAATTGCTATAGAGCGTAGAAATATCGGATTGATTTTTCAGCATTCTGCATTATTTCCTCATAAAACAGTAATAGAAAATATAACTTTTGCTATTTGCAGTACTTCTAAGAAAGAAAAATACCTTACTGCATTGGAAATCTTAAAGCTATTTAATATAGAAAAATATGAAAACATGTACCCTCATGCTTTATCAGGAGGACAGCAACAATTAGTTGCAATAGCAAGAGTAATGGCGCAAAATCCTGATGTTGTTTTGCTCGATGAACCATTTTCTAATTTAGATATACTGCTCAAATATCGAATAAGGCACCATATATTGTCACTTTTTAGAAGCAAAAATATTCCTGTACTCATGGTAACTCATGATCCGCAAGAAGCGTTGAAAGTTGCAGATTTTATTTACGTGATGAAAAATGGTAAAATTATTCAATCAGGAGTTCCTAGCTACATATACCACAGACCTAAAGATGATACGTTAGCAAAATTTTTTAGTGAGCTTCCTTTTACTCTACAGCTAAACTAAACTTAATGTTAGGCTAAAACTATTATAAGATAATTAAAAACTCTTGATTTATAATTTAATAAAAGTGATATAATTTATGTATCACTTGGCTTCAGTCAAGTTTTAATACCTAAAAGTTAATATTTTCAACGGAGGTACAAATGAGTTTAGGTCCATGGCAGCTGTTTCTAGTCTTAATAATAATCTTAGTTCTGTTTGGTGCAGGTAGGTTACCACAAGTTATGGGTGATTTAGGCAAAGGCATTAAAAACCTTAAACAAGAACTTAAGGATTCAGAGAAACTATCATCTAATGAACCAGATCGTTAGCTTCCTTATGTTTCGTGACACGCACTAAAGTGCGTGTCATTTGTTTAAACAAGGCTAAAGAATTGAAGAGGTATGATTGAAGTACAGTAATAATTATGTTAGTTAGAATGTTATTAAAGGTTAATCGTGGAAGAAAGTGAGAAATTGACTGAAGATAAAAAATTGGCCTCTGATATTCTAAAAGAGGTTGCAGATACCAATAACAACGATAGTGATAAAGTAACATTGTTCGACATCAAAACAGCTTTACATGAGCGCGGTTTTGGTATTTTAATAATTATCTTCTCTTTACCGCTATCAGTACCTATACCTGTTCCACCTGGCTATACAACCATTCTTTCTATACCTTTAATCTTATTTTCACTGCAGCTTCTATTTGGGTTTGATTCTCCTTGGATGCCTAATTGGCTAGAAAGGAAATCTTTTCAACGTTCAACACTAGCTCTCGTGGTAGAGAAAACTTCACCTATATTAAAAAAAATAGAAAAGTTCATGAAACCAAGAATGTCTTTTATTTTTCTTGGTCCGGGTGAAAAGATTCTAGCTTTTATGATGTTGCTTTGTGCAATAATAATAGCTCTTCCATTACCTTTTACTCACTTCCTTCCTGCAATTGGTATAACTCTTATTTCACTCGGCATTATGGGTAAAGATGGATTTTTATCTACGTTAGGAGTGTTAGTTTCATTCTGTGCGTTATTGGTTACCCTTATTGTAATAGTTAAAGGACCAAAACTTATAGCCGGAACACTTTCTCTTCTTAAAAGCCTTATAACTTAAAAGCTTTACAACACTTTAATAAAAGAATGAAGTACAGCATGAAATGAATAATCGATATTGAAATATAGCAATAACTATGTTAGTTAGAAGTTATATTGTTATTAAAGGGTAACTGTGGAAAAAAGTGTGAAATTGACTGAAGATAAAAAATTGGCCTCTGATATTCTAAAAGAGGTTGCAGATACTAATAATAACGATAATGATAAAGTAACATTATTTGATATTAAAACAGCTTTACATGAGCGTGGTTTTGGTATTTTAATAATCATCTTCTCTTTACCGCTATCAGTACCTATACCTGTTCCACCTGGCTATACAACCATTCTTTCTATACCTTTAATCTTATTTTCACTGCAGCTTCTATTTGGGTTTGATTCTCCTTGGATGCCTAATTGGCTAGAAAGGAAATCTTTTCAACGTTCAACACTAGCTCTCGTGGTAGAGAAAACTTCACCTACATTAAAAAAAATAGAAAAGTTCATGAAACCAAGAATGTCTTTCATTTTTCGTGGTCCTGGTGAAAATATTTTAGCATTTATAATGCTGCTTTGTGCATTATCGATAGCAATCCCACTTCCTTTAACTAACTTCATTCCTGCAATTGGTACAACTCTCATTTCACTGGGTATCATGAGCAAAGATGGATTTCTCTCTATAATGGGAGTATTAGTATCATTGTGTGGGTTATTACTTACTCTTGTCGTAATAGTTAAAGGACCACAGCTTATATTTGGAGCATTTTCTTTTCTAAAAAGCTTTGTATATGGTTAAGCTTTACAACACTTTAACAAAAAAAAAAGAGCCCTTTACACCGATCGATAAAGATCATATAAAAATGTACGTTTGTGGGCCAACAGTATATGATACAGCACATATAGGTAATGCACGTTCTATTGTTGTTTACGATGTATTATTTCGACTGCTTAAATTTTGTTATGGAAAAGTTACTTATGTGCGTAATATAACCGACATCGATGACAAGATAATCAATGCAGCAAATGAGAAAAATAGTAATATAGAAAGCATTAGCAAATATTACACTAAAACTTTTCATGAAGACATGGAAAGCATAAATTGTGCAGAACCAACATATGAACCAAAAGCAACGGAAAACATAGATAACATTATCAAGTTAATTGAGTCTTTGCTGCAAGCTGGTCATGCTTATGAATCCAATAAACATGTATATTTTAGTGTAGAATCTTACCCTGAATACGGCGTTTTATCAGGAAAAAAAATTGATGAATTAAACTACGGTAGTAGAGTTGAAGTTGGTGAAAATAAAAAACACCCAGGAGACTTCGTACTTTGGAAACCTGCAAACGAAACTGACTATAAACTTTCAAGTCACTGGAATAGTCCATGGGGAGAGGGAAGACCAGGGTGGCATATAGAATGTTCAGCAATGTCATATGCTTACCTTGGCAAAGATTTTGACATTCACGGTGGGGGTATAGACTTGCAATTTCCTCATCATGAGAATGAAATTGCACAGAGTAAATCTGCATTTGCTGAGTCAACGTTTGCAAAATATTGGGTACACAACGGGTTTCTTACGGTAAATGAAGAGAAAATGAGCAAATCCTTATTTAATATAGTCAAAGTAAGGGATTTGTTAGATAGTGGAATAAAGGGTGAAGTAATACGTTATGCGCTGCTTAAAACTCACTACAGAAAACCACTTGATTGGACAGAAAATGTTATCTCTGAGTCGCAAGAAACTTTAAACAAGTTTTATCGGTTATTACGTAGTACATGTATTGAGGAAAGTGATACAGAAGTCTCTAAAGATTTTATAGAGGCTTTGAAAAACGATTTAAACATTCCTGAAGCTGTAGCCATATTGCATGAAATGGCTACAGAAATCAATAAGACAAGTAATGAATATGAGAAGCTCAAATTAACTAAGAAGTTTGTTAAAAGCGCAAGGTTCATTGGTATTCTTGAGTCAAGTTATCAAGAGTGGTTTGCAAGTGGTGTGAGTCATCAAGAAATAGAAAGGTTGATAGACTTAAGAAAAGTAGCAAAACAAAATAAAGATTATGATACTGCAGACAAAATAAGAGAGCAATTGAAACAAATGGGGGTTACAATTTCTGACAACGAAGATGGTACAACAACTTGGTATGGAAAATTATCTCCTATTGTTTATAGATAGCCTAGTATCATCGCTTATCTTACCCATACATCAAGGTTTTGTACTTTACACTATGTTATGCTTTAGGTCAAACTACGATCAACTACTTATATTACTTTTTGGAGTATTAGGATCCAGTCTTGGTGGAATAGCTAACTGGTATTTAGGTAGAATAACAATTTTTATCAGAAGATCACATCACAAATTAGAGAATGAAGACAAAACACCAAAAATTGTAAGGCACCTACTGATTTGTGCAGTTGCATTGCTTTCGTGGGTACCAGCACTTGGAAGTGTGACTCAGATTTTATCCGGTTACTTCAAGTTAAACCTTTATATTCTTGTTCCCTTAATTATTTTATCTAACTTCCTCTGTTTGTTGTATCTAACGTTTACCATCTAACTAAACATCAATAAACAACTTTTCTTCTGGTCATATTGAGCTAAATTTCTTCTTCAAACTACCTTTTAAAATGCTTTTATTACTTTTTGTCATAATACGATCAAATACTCCTAATAACCTCTTAAGTAAGCTTGGGGTTAGCGAAGAGATAGGATTAACAGATACGTTGTTGTTTTTATCATCACCATTTGCTTTGTAGTCTATTGAAATAATCCCCCTACTCTTTCCACCAGTCAGAAGTTTTCCGATTATAGGGATTTTCAACAAAGATTTGTTAATTGAGTATGCCGGTATTACTTGTCCTTCAACCTGGAATTTATAACCCTTAATATCGAGCGTACCACTAGTGCTAATGCCTAGTTCCGCTCCTTCAAGCCAAGATTCTTCAATTTCAACAGTGCCATCTTTATATGAAAAAGGTGCATTACACTTATAAAAATGTACACCTTCGTTCTTTATAGCATTTACAATACCAGGCAGTGAAGACATTGATAATAAAGTGGTAAGCAGTGGAGCATCTTTGATATAGAAATTGCTGATAGATAACATACCATAATGTTCTCCATTTTCTCTCTTAGAAGATAGATAAAGAGATAATTTGCCATTTTTAACTGATTTACCAATACCTAAAGAACGCAAAAGCATACCTGAATTATCCGAATATATTTCAAGCCCTATTTCACTATGTTCTACTAGTATATTACTGTTATCTTCTAAAAACTGTCCTGTGAATTGACTTCCACTACAATCACCTTTAGCACAAGTTACATTTAGCTTAGCATCTTTTATGATAATTCCTTCTTTCATAATTATATTATCAACATTCATAGTAACTTCTATTTTGTTATTTAATCGATTACTATCTTTGCCAAGTAAACCTAACACATCACTTAAGTTGATTTTCTCACCGTGAATAGTTATGGCATTTTTCTCCTTACCTGATTCAATTTCTATACTAAAATTATTATCAGGTAATTTAAAGTTGCTAGAATTTAAATATAGATTTCCATTTTCTACTCTTCCGCTAAATTTTATGTCTAGATCATTTCCTACAACATCTAGTTTATCTATTAGTAACTTACCTACTCCTTTTAGCCTTGTAGAAAATAAAACTTCATTGTGATCTTCAAAATGGTTTTTCCACCCTAAGTAGCTTGAACGCAACTCGAGCTCTGATAAATCTATATTACCATTAACATACCCTGTTTTGTCTTGATACATTACTGACTCTATATTTGCATTGATATAGCCATCACCGAAATTAAGTATTTGAGCAGGCAAATCTCCAGTCAAACTCCAGGCAAAATTTTCATTTTTATTGCTACTTTTGAGGTCAAATAGCAGCTGTGTATTATTTACCATACCACTGCCATTTAAATCAATAAAATCTCCGCCGAAATCAAGCTTAATCTCATATTTACCAAGACTGCCATTATACGCGACAAAATTATCAATTTCAGAATGAAATTTGGCTAAAAAATCTACTTTTTTATCATCAGCATTTAAATTAAAAATGTGAAAACTGAATACAGATTTTGCTATTCCACCTATACTGTCCCTTGTAATCTTCATCATATCATCCAGCTTAAATTTTATAGGTTCATATAACCCATAAGCATCACTTACAGCCTGACCATTAATTGTGAGAACAGAATCCTCTTTATTAAGAGATTGCATCTCAATTTCGCCACCATCAATATTGAAATTCTGGAACTTAGCGCTATTTACAATAATTTTGAGATTGTTATCCTTGAGGGTTAACTCACCGTTCAAGTTCTCTACTCGTTCAAAATCCTCATCAAATTGAACGCTGCCATTTTCTATATCAGCAACAATTACAATACCTGACAGATCATCATTTATTAAACTATCGATTTTACCGTTAAAACTTATAATTGTATTTATAATATTCCCATCAATATTATTACAATACCACTTTCTAAATTCATTGTTCACTAGACCATCTGGTACATAAGTACATAAATCTTTTGCAACAAGTTTACTAATATTAACTCTAAGCAAAGCATGATTTGTGCCAAAGTTCATTTTACCAATCAAAGAAAGGTAAGTATCATTTAACTTAAAATGAAAGTTTTTTATGCTAATGATTTCATCACTATATGTCAAATTTACATTTACATTAGTCAAGGCTAAGTTTTTACCTGAGTGACTCTCTGTATTTAACACGTATATGTTTCCGTCCACAACTTCATCCTTTCCATTAATTCTAATTGAAAAGTTTCCTTTGAATCCTATTTCTTTGTCCAAATTGTAACTTTTAACTAGTGTGGAAAATTCGTTAAATAGCCCCAACTTTAGGTTATAGAATGTTCCATAGAAATTTAGTAAATTATTACGGTTTTTTATCGTAATGGATAAATCATCTAGAAACCCTTTACCTTCTTTTGTATGGACACGAATATCCAAAACATTGAAATCTTCCCCCTTCCCTACATATACTTTATCAATAAAAAATTCACCTTCCATGCTTTTATTGATAGCAATGTTAGTAATTTTAATCCTTGAGTCTGCATTGAAGTAGAAAAAAAATTTTCTTATTGTCTTTAGCAGATTTTTTGTACTACTCATCTTCTCTGTCATTACAGATGTTATCTCTTTGCTCTCCTCCCTCTTGATATATATGTGTACATTATCAGCTAAAACCTGAGAGAACTTTTTGGAACTTAACTTAAAGTGTACGAAAAGCTCAGGAACTTCTATTGTAAAATCAGGATTTGTTATTTTTAAATCTGTAATGACTAGCTTGCCATCTTGATGCCAAATAACCGAAGTACTCTCCATGCTGACATCCGAATTGGTAAATATCTTTAATATTTTTTTCTTTATATAAAAATTAATATAACTAATATTGATTTCTAGAGGTCCCTCACCTTTAAAAAAGATAAAGAAGCAGGATATAAATAATAAAATTATAGAAAATGATATAGTAATTTTTTTAAGCATTGATTATTGCTTTTCTTGCTAGAATATCAGCTTCCTCATTGTATTTGTCACCATTATGCGCTTTCACCCAATTCCAATTAATTTCGTGTTGCAAAGCAGCATTATCTAATTCTTTCCATAATTCTATATTTTTTACTGACTTCTTATTACTTGTCTTCCAGCCGTTCATTTTCCACTTATTTATCCATTCTGTTATACCGTATTTAATATAGAGGCTATCCGTATACAAACTGATATTACAAGGAAATTTTAATACCTTCAGTCCATTGATCACTGCTGTTAACTCCATTTTATTATTTGTAGTATTTTCTTCTCTACCACAGATGTTCTTTCTATGATTTTGAAATAATATGATTGCTGCCCACCCTCCTGTCCCTGGGTTACCAGAGCATGCTCCATCTGTGTATATTGTCACTTCCTTTTTCTTCATCTTTAACTGTAGTGAATTAATAAAGTATATCGTTGCTTCTATAAAATCACAATTTTTATAGATATAGAGGCAATTTAAGCCGCACCTTTAAATTTTATTATGGAAATAAAAAAAAGTGCTACAACGAGCATTATTAGAAGAGAAAGTAAAAGATAGTTTTTATGTTCTTTCATGGTTAAAACAAATCAATAGAGCAGTAAATAACGCTGGCAAACAGAGAAAATAGATAAGAAATCGAATAAGAAAACATTTTTTTCTGCGAGCTATGACTCTTAAGCCTTATAACGGATGCAGCAAACCAAATAAAAACACACCCTTCAATAATTGCCATACTGAGGTAAAATAGAGCCTTTTTCAAAAATAGTGCTGGGAGTAAGCTAGTTAATACGAGTAACACGCTATAGATTAATATATATTTCCTCGTTTTTTCTGGACCATAAACGATATTGAACATTGGAATCGATGCTTTTGTATAATCTTCAGATCTATTTAAGGATAGAGCCCAAAAATGTGGTGGAGTCCACATAAAAATTATTAAAAATAGAATACAACTTTCCCAGCTTACAGAGTCAGTTACAACCGCCCAGCCAATCATTGGAGGAAAAGCACCTGCTGCACCACCAATAACAATATTCTGCGGAGTACGCCTTTTGAGCCAAATTGTATACACAAAAACATAAAATAATATGCTAATTGCAAGCAAAGCAGCAGAAACATAGTTCACTGCTATTGCCATGATAAATACTGACAATATTCCAAGAGTTATGCCAAATTCAAGCGCGCTTTCTGCAGAAACTCTACCTGAAGGTATAGGGCGGTTTTTTGTTCTCTCCATAAGCAAGTCTATATCTCTGTCATACCACATATTTATTGCACCTGCAGATCCTGAACCAAGAGCAATGCACATAAGAGATATTAGTGCAAGGAAAGGATGAATGCTACCTGGTGCAGCAACTATTCCAGCAATTGCAGTAAACACTACAAGGTACATTATCCTTGGCTTTAGCAAATGCCAAAAATCCAGTATTGTTGATTCAACATTTAGCAAAACACTTGTGTACATTCTATTTTATCACTGGTGGTTTTTCAAAAGTATGAAAAGGCGGTGGTGAAGATACCGTCCATTCTAAAGTGTCACCTTCCCAAGGATTATCTCCAGTTTTTTTGCCCCACTTAAAGAGATGTATAACTATAAATACAAAAAACATAACTGAAAGAAAGGACATATATGAGCCAATTGAGGATATATAATTCCAAGGGATAAACGCGTCGGGATAATCAGGTATACGCCTTGGCATACCTGCTAATCCCAGGAAATGCTGGGGTAAGAAAGTGACATTGGTGCTAATAAAAGTGAGCCAAAAGTGTATCTTTCCTAAACACTCGTTATATTGCTTACCTGACATTTTGCCTATCCAATAATAAAAACCGGCGAAAGCTCCAAATAATGCAGCAAGCGACATGACATAGTGAAAGTGAGCAACGACATAATAGGTATCGTGCAAAAGCTTATCTATTCCACCGTGAGAAAGAATTATTCCGGTTATACCACCTCCAACAAACATGAAAATAAAACCTAATGCAAACAGCATTGGTGTCTTCAATTCAATCGCTCCACCCCACATAGTTGCAATCCAACTAAAGACTTTTACACCAGTTATAACACCAATGAAAATTGTGCTAGTGCTAAAAAATATAGCAGCATCCTCGCTAAGCCCAACAGTAAACATATGGTGAGCCCAAACCATGAAGCCAAACGTTGCTATTCCTATCATGGCATAAACCATTCCCATATAACCAAATACTGGCCTATGAGAAAAAGTTGACACAATCTGACTGATGATACCAAATGCAGGAAAAATAATTATGTAAACTTCTGGATGACCAAAAAACCAAAACAGATGTTGAAATAACACAGGATCACCACCACCAGCAGGATCAAAAAAGGAGGTACCTATATTACGATCAGTGAGCAGCATAGTTATAGCACCAGCAAGTACCGGTAAGGCAACAATTAACATAAATGACGTGAGTAAAATAGACCAAACAAATAGTGGTATCTTAGTTAGTGACATACCTTTTGCACGCATATTGAATATGGTAACTATAAAGTTGATCGCCCCAACAATTGATGACATACCAGCAACATGAAGTGCAAGTATAGCAAGATCAACTCCTGCACTTGGGTGAGACATGATTTGCGATAGAGGTGGGTATAAAGTCCATCCTGTTCCAGGACCTTCGCCAGCAAATACCGAGAGGATAAGCAAAATAAAAGATGAAACTAACAACCAAAAACTTAAATTATTCATACGAGGAAATGCCATATCTGGTGCACCAATCATGAGAGGTACGAACCAATTACCAAATCCTCCCATTAAGGCTGGCATTATCATAAAAAACACCATTATTACCGCATGCCCTGTAATCATTACGTTATATAGCTGGTAATTATTGTTAAGTATATTAATGTGCATTAGCTGAGTACGAATAATTACCGATAATAATCCACCAATAATTCCAGCTAATATGGAAAAAATAATGTATAGTGTCCCTATATCTTTGTGATTAGTAGAAAACAGCCAACGTCTTATACCTTTTGGTACATCACTCATATCTATACTCCAAACTTAACTTACTAATTTTTTATCTTCAATCCACTTATTAAAATCTTCTTTACTCACTGCTTCAACAACAATTGGCATAAATCCATGACCTTGACCACATAGTTCATAACATTGCCCATAATAAATACCGGGCTTTGTAACGTTAAACCATGCTTCATTCAGCCTACCTGGTATTGCATCAATTTTTATACCAAAAGCAGGTATTCCCCAGCTATGTATTACATCTCCTGCTGTCACTTGTAAACGAATATTAGTATTGATAGGTAAAATAACGTTATTATCAACAGAGAATAGTTTTAAATCTCTTTCGGTAAGGTCTTCTTTTCCTTTTATATAGCTGTCAAATGAAATACCTTGATATTCTGGGTACTTGTAACTCCAATACCATTGATGACCAATAACTTTTAGTGTTATGTCAGCTTTTGGCACTTTCTCCTGTAGTTTAATTAATTCAGCATTTTTAAAAGCCAATACCCCAACAATAATCGTTGGTATAACAAACCAGATAATTTCTACAAAGATATTATGAGTTATTTTACTGACATTTTTCACTTTGCCCTTACGAAAGCGAAATACTACATAAGCAAGCAGGGCCCATACAAAAAGCATAATTGCAATCATTACACTCATCACAAACGAATGTGACTTAACTACAACCTCCATTATCTCAGTTGCAGGCGCAGGAAATCCAAATTGCCAAGAAGTAGGAGCAGAAGCAATTGATATATTTGAGTAAAACATTATCAATAATGCAAGTAACTTCACCATATTTTTTGCTGTAAAACTAACTGTATAATAATATATATACACTTACTATGCAAACAGAGATTATAGAATTTACACAAGTGTTTTGCTAAATATTGAATCAAAAGTAAATGATGATTAATGTTTTTTTAGCATTTAATAAATATAATAATACGATACTAACTTGAGGAAAAAGCATTTACATGAATCTATTTTAAGTTAAAATATTATAATATTTTAAGTTAAGTATTTACTTTAAGGAAGTTCTATAATAAGTTTAATAGTGTCTGTTATTGCTAATAACCCTCTAGCCTCACACCTAAAAGCAGTAACAGACACTATTAAACTTTAAGTAAGTTTGCCTATTTATAATTCATTGAGGTAAAAATCTTACTAATTCCTTTAATTCTATTATACAGCTGAGTTTACTAATTAACCTTTAATGTTTACGTTAGCATTTGCATCTTAAATCAAAGATTTACATATTATAGAAAATAATTATAAAATAATACACTACTTGTGTGTAAATTTTTTTGCATATCAAACTCTGTAAACAAATTTTCTAGAAAAGCCAAATAAATTATCTCTCTATGAAAGATCTATCGAATGTTGCAATTATAGGTGTAAACAAGAACGATAAAAGAGTGCGAGATTGAGTAACTATATATACTTCTACTGGCATACCAGGATATAGGTATACGTTTTTAAATTGAGCAAGTTCTGATTTTGGTATCACCACTCGCACTGAATAATAACGCCCCATCCTTGGATCATCAAGAGCATCAGGGGAAATATGGTTTACTATACCGTTAATTAAACTTAAGCGACGTGCACTATAAGCGCTCAGCCTTACTTTAACTTTCAGCCCTTCTAGTCCGTCGATAGAGACTATATTGCTATCTTTCTTTTTTGCTGACAGTATCTCTTCTATGTTTCTGGTTAGAACTTTAGCATCTATTATTAGATCATCATCTGATGGTACTATACTCAGGATTGGGACTCCAGATTGTATAACACCACCTTCAGTGTGGTATCTTATATCTGTAACTATACCATCTTGAGGTGATTTAATTATTGTACGTGCTAACGAATCTTCAGCAACCATCAGCCTCTCTTTTAAGTCTGCAATAGATGTATTAACTTCCTTAAGCTCAGCATTTGCTCTTTCTTGAGCATCATTCTTCACATTTATAATCTCTAACTCATTTTCTCCAATCTTTTGCTGTACTTGAGATATTGCAGAACGGTAATGTCCAACTCTACCCTCAATTTCAGCAAACTGTTTTTCTAAAGCTAAAATGTGTGGTTTGCTTATATGGCCACTATCAAGTAATTGTCTTTTTGTTTCTAACTCCTCAGTTATCAAGTCATATTGCTTATGGGCTGCATTTAGTTGAAAATTTAGCCCTGCTAATTCATCATTTAACTGCTTTATACGTTGTTGCAGTATGTCAGTTTTTCCTAATATACTCTTTCTCTGAGAGTTGAACAACTTTACCTGATTCTTTATCGCTTTATTTACAAGTTCATCGTTAGATAATCTTTTAACCTCATCAGAAAATTCTAGCGTATCTAAGTCTCCCCTGATTGCAATAAGTCTTGCTTCAGTTGCCAAAAGTGATAAGAGTTTTTCTTTAATTATACTCAAATTTGCCTTTTCGTTAACATCACTTAATAAAACTAAAGGCTCATCTTTTTTAACTGCTTGACCTTCTTTTACTAAAATTTTGCTTATTATTCCCCCACCCAAGTGTTGCACTATTTTTCTATTTGAAGAGACAATAACTTCTCCACTTGCATGCACTGCTCCGTCAATTGGAGCTATAGCTGACCAAATACCACCTATTCCAAAAAAGATGAATATCACCACTAAACCAAAAAATAGTGGTCCCCATGTGACTTTTAGGACTTCATTTACGTTATTACTCTCACGTTTAAAAATAAAATTTATCATCGCATCAATCCATGCGAACGTCTTATCCAAAAATTGATATTTCTTCTTTCTATTTCCTGCCCTTTGCATATCTATATCATCACTACCAATTAGGCCTGTCAAAGAAAGTCCAGCACTAAGCTTTTTTAACTTACTCATTATAATACTACTGCGAATTCTTGTTAACCAGGATAACACACAAAAACAAAGAATCTATACCTTAAGTACTTTACTTAGACTACGGAACATCAGAATAAACTATTTAGTAACAATTCTTATACTCCATTCAATGGTTCATCATTAGGCTAGAAAATCAAAAAGGTTTTACAATAACCATAATAACTATAATTATTATTAACACTGTTACTGCTTCGTTTAAAACACGAAAATAAACGTGAGTTTTCTTATTCAAGCCCACTGCAAAATTTTTCCTATGCTTTGCAAGTAGGACATGAATAGCAAACATTAAGAATAATGCTAGCGCTTTTACATGAAACCACCCTTCGCGATATGCTTCCCTAATAATCATTAGCATAATTCCAAAACTAAGGGAGAAAAGCATTGCAGGGTTTATGATATATCTAAGGAGTCTCTTCTCCATTATTTGAAGTAAGCTGTCATTTTCTGACCCTGGTTTTACAGATGCATGATAAACATAAAGCCTTGGCAAATAGAGCATACCTGCCACCCACATAATTACAGAGATAACGTGAAAAGCTTCAAGCCAGTGATAGTAGCCCATATAGATAGTATTATAAAATGTTAAAAATTTCTGGTATGATCTCAATTTAATAAAAGAAAGTCAATATGAAAGCAGAAAATTTCACTAAAGAACAGGTGATTGGATTCTACAGAAAAATGCTTCTCATACGCAGATTTGAGGAAAAAGCAGGACAATTATACGGAATGGGATTAATAGGCGGATTCTGTCACTTATCAATAGGGCAAGAAGCAATTGCAGTTGGGACTCAAGCTGCATCAAAACCTGGTGATGCTTTTATCACAAGCTATAGAGACCATGGCTTAATGCTTGCATGTAATTCTGATCCGAATGTTGTGATGGCAGAACTAACCGGCAAAGAAACAGGGTGTTCAAAAGGCAAAGGTGGCTCCATGCACATATTTGATGTTGAAAAAAATTTCTTTGGTGGACATGGAATAGTAGGTGCACAAGTCCCAATTGGCACAGGAATAGCATTTGCTAATAAATACAAGAAAAAAGATAACGTTGTATTCACATATTTTGGTGACGGTGCTGCAAATCAAGGACAAGTATATGAATCATTTAATATGGCATCTTTGTGGAAGTTACCTGTGGTTTATATCATAGAAAATAACGAATACGCAATGGGAACTTCTGTACAAAGATCAACTTTAGTAACTGAACTATATAAAAGAGGAGAGAGTTTTGGTATTCCTGGAAAACAAGTTGATGGAATGGATTTTTTCTCTGTCTATGAGTTAACAAGTGAAATAGCTGAGCACGTACGTGGGGGAAAAGGACCTATCTTGCTTGAAATGAAGACATATCGATATCGTGGACATTCAATGTCAGATCCTGCTACTTATCGCTCAAAAGAAGAAGTTGAAGATATGAAGCAAAATCATGATCCTATAAGCACCTTAAAGCAGTATATAACAGACAATAAAATCGCTTCTGATGAAGAATGCAAAGCTATTGATAAGGAAATACGAGATTTAGTAAAAAAGTCAGAAGATTTTGCTAAAAATAGTAAAGAGCCAGGCATTGATAAACTATATACTGATGTTTATAAATTTGTTAGCTAATCAGTTGCCATCAAAATTATGTTTTGGCCTACTATAGATATTTTTTGGCAGCACTTAACTTTATTATATAACAGCCTAGTCAATAGAAACTGTAGTAACTCTTATATTATTGATATACACCGCTCTTGGATCATAGGTTAAATGAGTTTTATTTGACTTTTTGTGCTAGTTTGCAGAATATAAAGTTATTAATTGAATAAAATACATGACAAAAGAAAACTGGGAGACAGTAATTGGACTTGAGGTACACGCTCAGGTTTCTTCTAAGACAAAGCTATTTTCTAGTTCACTAACGGAATTTGGTACTGAGCACAATACTCAAGTTTCTCTAGTTGATGCAGCAATGCCAGGTACACTACCAGTATTAAATTATAGCTGCATAGAGCAAGCAATATGCACCGGACTTGCAATTTCTGCAGAAATTAATAAATGCTCTTACTTTGATCGGAAAAATTATTTTTATCCCGATTTACCACAAGGTTACCAAATAACCCAATTCTTTGAGCCAATAGTTAAAAATGGTAAAGTGTTTATCAATAATAATGAAAAAGAAATAAGAATCGCAAGAATTCACTTAGAGCAAGATGCAGGAAAGAGTATTCATGAAGAAAGCAAAACTTACGTAGATTTAAATCGTGCAGGGGTTGCTTTAATGGAAATTGTTTCAGAGCCAGATCTTCGTTCATCTGCAGAAGCTGCAGAATTCATGAAAAAATTGAGGCAGATTTTGCGTTATATCGGTTCATGTGATGGTGATATGGAAAAGGGGTCGCTTCGCTGTGATGCAAATGTTTCTGTTCGCCCAAATGGTAGTAGTGCATTTGGCACCCGCTGTGAAATAAAAAACTTAAATTCAATACGTTATATTGTACAAGCTATAGATTATGAAGCACAAAGGCAGATCAAAATTTTGGAAAGCGGAGGAGAAATAAGTCAAGATACCTTATTGTTTGATGTCACTTTAGGAAAAACAAAAGTGATGAGAAGCAAAGAAGATTCAAGTGACTATAGATATTTCCCTGAACCTGATTTGCTACCTGTTGAAATAAGCCAAGACAAAATTGATTCTATTAAATCATCTTTACCCGAGTTGCCAGATCAAAAAAAACTTCGATACATAGCGGAATTAGGTATCAATGAATATGATGCAGACGTTATCACTTCTGATAAAGAAATTGCCGATTATTTTGAAAAATTAGCAAAAAAGCATGATTCAAAGATTGCAGTTACCTGGTTAACCGTCGAGCTTTTCGGTCGTTTAAATAAAACAAATATTGATATTGTTAGCTCTCCAATTAAAGCAGATGCTTTATCCGAGCTCCTCGACTTTATCGTCGATGGAACGATCTCTGCTAAACTTGGCAAACAAGTTTTTGATATTATGTTTGAAACTGGCAAACCGGCATCTCTCATCATAGAAGAGCAGGACCTAAAACAAATAACCGATAGAGGTCAAATAGCAGAAGTTATCGACACAATCATCAATAGCAACCAAGATAAAGTTCAAGAATACAAAAGCGGTAAAACAAAACTATACGGATTCTTTGTCGGCGAAGTCATGAAACTTACCAAGGGAAAAGCCAGCCCTGATGTCGTAAACTTGGTTTTGAGTGAAAGATTAGGGTAAAAACAGGGGTAATGTATCTAGAAGATGATTCTCCTTGTGGGTTAAAACGCCCTTACGTTCGGTAGAAGCTGTAGCTTTACTCCTCTCGTTTGAGTTTTATTACTACAACTCCCCCTAAAGAACCGTGCTTGCAGATTTCCCGCACACGGCTCATCAATATTAGTTTTCACAGTCGTCCCTCTTATGCATATAAAGAAAAATGTATTTTTGGCTTTGGTAATGGATTTACTTCTACGTAGTGTACAAACTGTTCCCAGGTCATACTCTTTTTCTGACTACGCCGATTTATCCATTTAAATGCTAGCTTTCTTACTGATGTGTAAAATTGTTTCAAACACCAATAATTTCCGCTAATACCAAAGTAGTTATAGTGTCCTGTTAATTTAGCCTTCAGTACTTGCCACCAAGCTTTAAGTCGAATACTTCCGCGGACTATTTTCAACCACTCCTTGATTTCTTTTAGTTTTCTGGCTAGATTTAACTTTGAGGTTTTATGTCCCATTATTAATCTACCACGACGACTTTTTGCACCATAGTGCGTAAACCCCAGAAAATTGAAACTTTCCGTCCTTCGTTTCTCTCTTATCGCTTGTTGCCACTCCCTCTTGCCAAACTTTACTACTCTGGTCTTGTTTTCAGATACTTCCAACCCAAATTTATTTAGCCTTTGTTTCAGTAATTCCAGAAATTCTTCCGCGTCTACCTTACTTTCGCAACAAACCACAAAATCGTCGCAAAACCTTATTAGTTGTATATATCCTCTGGATCTTGGTTTAAATTTCTTTTCTATCCATAAATCCAACACATAATGTAAGTATATATTTGCTAATACAGGACTTACTATACCACCTTGGGGTGTACCTTGTTTTGTTGCTTCATAATTTCCAGCTTCGACTATCCCTGCCTTGAGAAACCGCTTTACTAACCACCGCAAATTTGGGTCAGTTATTCGTTCCCTTAGACATCTCATTAGCCATTTATGCTGTATATTATCGTAGAACTTCTTGATATCCACTTCTACAATGTAGTTTATTGGCTTGTACATAACTGCTTTATCTAGTGCATTTACCGCTTGATGACAGTTTCTTCCAGGTCGAAATCCATATGAGCTGTCCAGAAAGTTTGCCTCGTAAATATTTTCTAGTATCTTCTTCAGCATAATCTGTACTAATTTATCCTCGGTCGATGGTATTCCGAGTCCGCGTTTCTCTTTACTTCCAGCTTTCGGTATATATACCCTCTTTACTGGTTGTGGTTGATATTGCTTCCTCTTCATACTTTCTACTAGCACTTCGAGTTTCTCATTCAGATTTTCTCCGTATGATTCCACTGTTATCTGGTCTACTCCACAAGCCTTGTTACGCTTCAGTTCTTTATAACATCTCGCAAGATTCTCTGTATTTATCAGATGGACTAACGATGTGAATTTTAGTCGCTTATCTTGCTTTGCTCTTACTGCTATCTGGTTTAGTTTATTTTGCATGTTATTCCAACCTCCGTTGTATTGGCCTAGCAATCCCTATTCCAGTTACTATATTGCTGATCGCTTCCCCTTGTACGTGGCTTTCCCACATTCTGAGTACTATCAATCAGTCCGACTTCCCCTGCATCTTCCGCTAGTTCTTGCCTTTGTTGACTTGTTCCAGCGTACCTTTGTAGGAATGCATAGGATCTCCCAAGTTCACTTGAAGTCCATTTCAATACATGGCACGGTCTCAGATCCCGATAGAGTGAGTGATAACTTGCCTTTACGCTATCCTTCATGCTGTCTTCCATGGCCATGAAAATGTCGACCTCTATGTCTTCAGGTATTTCGGAACTCAATCCCTTCACTTTCGTTGTACCCTGCATTGTCCATCCCACTAGCTCTATTACACTCGTTACCTCATGCAACATAGTGGTCTGTTCCAAACTGTTGGCTAGACTTTGTTTGTGTTGGATTTTCACCAACTGTTCTCCAAGCACTTCTTGGCGCACCATGGTATTACCTTTCAAGAGTTATTGATCGTAATATCTCTAATGCATGAGATGGATATAACATCTCTCATGTCTAAGATGGGTAAAGAATATTCTTTCTCCATAGACACAGAGTTAGAGTCAGCTCAAGGTTTTGATGATATTGTTGTCCGGCATGAGCAAAATAAAGATATAGTACATAAGTTTATACAAGCTAAGCACAACCAAGATGGAACTGAAAAAATCAGTGTAGGTAGCTTATTAACAAAGAGTGGTGAGTTTAATTTGTTGAAATACTTTATTGCTTATTTAAAGATCAAAAATAATGCAAAGTTTAGTGGTGGAACAAAGCATTTTCTTTTTGCTACGAATATGGATCTTGATTCACCATATTCAATACAACACGAAGTAAGAAATCTAAGAGCAATGTTAAGTGGAGAAAATAAAGGAAAAGAACTTTCATTTGTAAGAATAGACACAAAAGATGAGTTTCTGGATATAGGTGATAGTGCAAAATATAGAATTAGTGATTCAGATGGTAGTGTTGCTCAATACTTGAAACAAAATATGGATTTTATAAAGCGTGAGATAGGTAAGGAAGTCAGCAATAAAGAGATAGAGGACTTTTTAAATGAACTGGTGTTCGTCGTTAACTTACCCCATGAAGCTCAGCTAAGAGAATTATTGCTAGGTGAGTTGAGTAGTAGGTTGAACAAAAAGTTTGGCTATATTGGTGACAATCAAATCTTTTGTAATAATCTTCTAAAAAAAATATCAGACTGGGTAAAAGATATAAAAGCGCGTCCTTTTTCGCACAAAGAGGGAGAAGAGCTTTTTCGAGAAATTGAGCAATTTCCTAAGACTTTAAGTGAAATAGAGAGAGAAGTAAAAGAAGGGAATAAAGGAATAGATGAAATAGTAGAACAACAGCGTAAGGATAGTAAAAAACTGCATGAAATACATGTAGCTGTAACAGCACAAAATAACAAGCAGATAGAGGAGCCTATTTGGTTTAATATAAAACATCCGGTTGAAATGTTTGTTGGAAGAAAAAATGAATTGCAAGAAATATATGATAGGCTGCATAAAAGCACTGACAAACCAATGGCAATATCGCGGATTGTTGTTATTGGCGGTTCTGAAGGAGTAGGGGAGAGTGAGTTAGCCAGAAAATATGCTTGTGAATATAAAGAGCATTATGATGGTAATCTTGTATGGGTAAATGCAGGAACACAAAAGGATCTTGAAGAATCGTTTAAAGGATTAGCTAAGGAGTTAAATAGAAGGTTACCTGAAGGTTCGAAAATTTTTATTACAGATGAAGATACTGAACAAGAAAAGGGAATCAGATCTATTATTAAGAGTGTATATAGATATTTTAAAGATGTAAAAAGTCTTTTTATTTTCGATAATGCAAGAGAATATAAAGACATCAGTAAATTTTTACCACTGTCTTTATATCCTGACTATAAAAAACCTTATGTTTTAATTACTTCTCGTGATAATAAGTGGGAAGCAAGAGGAGATATAGAAGTAATAAAGTTAGATATATTCAATAAAACGGAGGCTTTGGGATTTATTAAGAAGTCCTTAAATATAGATGACCCTTTACAGGATAAGGAAATAAAAGAGCTAATGGAAAAGCTGCAGTATTTGCCCTTGGCTTTAAAGCAAGTGGTAGTGTACATTCGCAACAAAAATAAAGAATCAAAGTTGAGAGGTTGTGGAAGATTTGAGATAAGTGATTACTTAAAGGAGTGTCAACGGTACACAGGAAAATCACTTAAAGAAGGAGTTTGTAAAGATGAAGATTGTTATGCTGAAGCAGTTTCAATAACTTGTACCATTACGATGACACATATACAAAAAGAATACGGCTGTGAAACGTTGAATATTCTGGAGATAATGGCCTACCTTGCTCCTGACAAGATTCATATAGAAGAAGTCTTTTCAAAGTTAATAGCAGAGGATAAGGAAAAGTTATGGAAGGCTGTTGAACTACTCGATAGATATTCAATGATTGACTTGAAAGAGGAAGTGGCAAGTATTCACAGAGTAGTGCAGGGAATAACTAGATTAAAATTACAAAAGGAGGGCCAAGAAGAGGAAGTTCTAAGGAAAGCTTTGGAATTGATAAACAGTGGTGGTTTAGCACAAGGTAGTATGAGCCATATTGCATTTGTATGGGGATACGCAAGTACATACGGTAAGTTGATTGATAACTTTTACTTTCACTCATTTTATGTATATGGAGGAACACTGTTTATAAGGAAAAGCACCCCTTTGCACTTGCTTGCTGAAAGTGGTGATTGTAAAGCAATTAGTGCAATAATAACACATATAGAAAAATATTACCCAGGTGAATTGGTAAAAATTGTTAATGTTAAGGACAATCACGGTCAAACTTTGTTGCATATTGCTGCTAAGAGTGGAAATTTGAATGTAATGAAATGTCTAGTCAATAAAGGTGCTAGCACTAATACTAAAGATAAATATTATAATACTCCATTGCATTCAGCTGCTTACGCTGGGGAATTGGATATAGTAAAATACCTGATTATTAAAAATAATAACATTAATGCTAAAGGCGAATATGGCAGGACTCCATTACACATTGCTGCTATAAATGGAGATCTAGATATGGTGGAATATCTAATCAAAAGGTATGCTAATATTGACGCTAAAGACAATTGTGGTATGACTCCATTACATTTAGCTGCTGACGTTGGGGAATTGGGTATAGTGGAACACCTAATTAATGAGGATGCTTATGTTGATGCTAGGGACGAACACTACAGAACCCCATTATTTTTTGCTGCTGAGAATGGAAAATTAAATGTAGTGAAGTGCCTAATTGAAAAAGGTGCTAATGTTAATGCCAAGAATGAATATGGCGAAACAGCGTTACACCGCGTTGTCTATAGGGCTACCTTTAGTGGAGATTTAAGAATAGTAGAGTATATAATCAATAAGGGTGCTAATGTTAATGCTAAGAACAGAGATGGTAGAACTCCATTACACTACTCTGCTTTATCTGGGAGCTACAATATTGCAGGATGCCTTATTCGAGAAGGTTCTGATGTTAATGCTAAGGATAAAGATGGCAACACTGCACTACACTTGGCTGTTATTAGGCAAAAGGTTGATATAACGAGGACGCTACTAAAACACAATGCAAACGTTAACGCTAGAAATAATTTAGGGAATACAGTACTGGACTGTGCAGTTGATAACTGCCAAGAACTTGTGGAGTTGCTTTTAACCCATGATGAAAGTGTTGAAGTAGCTTAAGAGAAAATTATTTATCTGTTTATTTTAACGTCCCAAAAATGTTTAACAAAAGTGTGTCAAACTGAATTTTTAGTTTAACTCAATTTTCAATAGATTTCTTGCATAAACAGGTGTCATCCCAGCTGGAACCCAATATCTGGATTCCAGTGGGCTTTGTTGCACCACTCAAGGAAAGAACAGGCAGTTACTGATGGAATTTGTTATAAAATAGATATTTAGCCGACAAAGGAAAAATATGCCAATAAGAATGAAAGTCAGTAACTGCAATGAATATAACAAATTTCTTCAAGAAAGGGGAAATGTTTTTCATTATATCAACGATGCCATTGAAAATTGGTACGAAAATAGTCCAAAAGTAGCAGGTGGCAACAATGTCTACAGCGACAAAGTAGTGATTCTAATTCACATAATAACCTATCTATTCAGGATTGGTCTTAGGCAAACAGTGGGATTTATAGAGAAATATCTTGAGCAAATAGGGAAAATTTTGCAAATTATCAGCTATTCGCAGGCTTCAAGAAGGTTTAAAAAGCTTAATATCAAAATCAACGACTGCAGAGTTGATAAGAACGATATGGAAGATATTGAAATTGCTATAGATAGTACAGGTATCAGCATCTACAATAATATTCCAGGCCATAGTAAGGCAAATGGTACAGATAGAAAGTATCGCCGCTATGAGCAAACAAGAAAGCTACATGTAATGCTAGAGATAGGTAGTAAAAAAGTTATAGCTGCAAAATACAGTAGTGGAGTTTATTCCGACCACTATGGAGCCTGTGATCTTATTGAAAGAGTGGATACCAAGTATAACATAAGCACGATATATGCAGATAGGGCATATAATCGAAAGAAGTTATACAAACTGTGCGATGAGCTTGACATAAAGACAAGGATTCCTCCGCAAAATAATGCAGTAGAGCATCCAAAGTTGGATTATATGAATGAGAGAAATTCTACAATCAAGCTCATAAAGTCATATGATGAAGATGGTATGAAGAGGTGGAAAAAAGAGATAAATTATTGGAAGAGATCTTATATAGAAAGTTTTTTCTCGCGACTGAAGCAAATATTTGGATTTAGTTTTAGGAATAAATCTGAGATTAATCGTGAGAAGGAACTGCTACTCAAGTGTTATTTGCTTAACAAATTTACTGAAATAGGCATGGCTAAGTTTGATATAGCTTCATGAATTTATTATACATTACCCACTATCCGAAGAGCTGTGCAACAAAGCCATTCCAGTGTCACGCGCTGGAATGACATCAACTTTTGAATTCGAGTTATGCAAGAAATCCAACATATTAGGAACGACAATATCAGGTTGAGATGTAGTTCATATGTAAAGGTAACCTCTACTTTTCCTCAGCTTTCTTTCTAGGCTCTGTAAACAAAATTTTAAAGAAGCCATATAGTGTAGCTAGAGACATTTTTAGTCAACTGAGTAATTTTGTTCCTCTAGCCTGAGGTCAAAATAAATTTGAATGGGTTTCCCAGTACGTCAACAAGTGCATGAACTTTAGTCGCAAATCCCCGTCCTCAATTAATTTGACCTGCTAACATTTTGTACACAGAGCCTAGCTCTTTTGCTATTTGCTTGACTTGTTTCTTTACATAGCTTCTAATTTAAATTCTGCTGTCTATTCTCTTTCATTCATAACCTTTTGCAAAACGTTTTTGCTTTCTTCTCTGCTGGTCACTATTGCTTATATAAAGCAAGTATAGTACTGAATGATGTTGCAAGCACTCAGTTCGGCAATATTATCGATTTAAGACGAAGTTAAGATTTCGATTTTTTATTCAAACTCTTCTGAAAGTTTTTATACATATTGAAGACATCTTGATAATTTAGGTGAGTGTAAACTTGAGTAGTTTCAAGGCTTGAGTGGCCAAGCAGCTGTTGTATTGATCTTATGTCAATATCTTCCTGAAGCAAATGAGTAGCAAAACTATGGCGAAATGCATGTGGAGATAAAATTTCTGGTAAGTTTAAAAATCTTCTTATTTTTTGCAAACGATTAGCAACATAAGTTCTTCCCAATTTTTTTCCTCTTACCCCGACAAAAAGATGTCCCGCTTCGTCAAAGTGGGGACAAGCTTTTATATATTTTTGTATACACTTTTTTACTACTGGAAGAATAAATACCTGCCTTTGTTTATCTCCCTTACCTGTTACTATTAAACTTTCATTGCTAATATCACTAACCTTAAGATTCAATGCTTCAGTGATTCTTAAACCCGTACCATATAGCAGAACGACAATTGCAATTTCTCTTTTTACCACCCAAGGCTCGCCTAGATCAGGCAATTTCATTTCTTTCAATAGAGTTTCTATGTTAGATATTGAAAGTGCTTTAGGTAGAGTTCTTCTCTGAATTGGCCTTGATAAAGAAAATACCGCTTCATTATTTATTTCATAATTGTTTTTTATATATTTGAAAAAATTTCTGATTACTGACAATGCACGAGTGTTAGATCTCGCATTTACACCTCTTGCATAACGAGAGGTAAACCAACTTCTCAGTTCAGGTATGCTTAATTTTTCTAAAGAGCCAACATTTACTTCTTCACCAATGTGAGTATTTAGGAAACTTATAAGATCTTTGAGGTCCCTCATGTATGACTCCAAAGTGTTTGGTGAGTAAGACCTGTTGTACTTTAGCCAGTCATACCATTTTTCAATGATTGAACCGAGGTCCACAGTTACTTTTTAAAGAAAGCATCGATGCACGCATCCCTAAAGGCTTCATTTATATCAGGATGAGAGTGACAAATTCTGTATATATCCTCTGCTGCTGCACCATATGCCATTGCAACCGCTGCTTCATTGATTAGCGTATCAGCGTATGCTCCTATGATATGTACACCGAGTATTGTATCTGCTTTGCTACAAGTCAGAACTTTCACGAATCCCTCAGCATCGTCAGTGACTTTTGCTCTACCGTTTGCAGCAAATTGACATTTACCAACTTTATACTTTCGACCAGCACTTTTTAGTTCTTCTTCAGTTTTACCGATTGAAGAAACTGCAGGGTGGGTGTAAATGACTGACGGTATGATTTCATAATCAACGTGAGGCAATTGCCTTGCTAGTATCTCTGCAACTGCCACCCCTTCTTCCTCAGCTTTGTGAGCAAGCATTGCTCCACCAATCACATCACCAATAGCAAATATTCCTTTTACGTTGGTTTCATAACTATTGTTGACTTTAATAAAGCCACGACTGTCTTTTTCTATTTTTTCAAGACCCTCAGAGCATGGTTTGCGCCCTGCTGCCACCAATACCTTATCCGCCTCTATAGTGTTTGTTTGATTATCTTTTACAGAGCAAACTTTCACACTCAAAGAGTTACTACTTTGTTTTATTCCCTCAACTTTAGTTCTAAGTAAAAATTTTATTCCTTGTTTTTGTAGACTAGAAAGTAGAGACTTACTTAATTCTCCATCCATTGCTGCAGCGATTCTGTCAAAAAATTCTACTACAGTGACTTCAGACCCTAGCCTCCTCAATACAGAAGACATTTCAAGCCCTATTGCCCCGGCTCCGATTACGACAAGTTTTTTTGGTACTTCAGTTAAAGACAATGCACCAGTTGATGAAATAATACTTTTCTCATCGATATTAATTCCTGGCAAAGAAATAACGTCAGAACCGGTTGCAATTACTATATTTTTTGTCTTCAGCACCTTACCTTCAACTGAAACTTCAAGGTTGCCTTGATCAAAAGAAGTAATTTTTCCAAGTCCATTGATCTTAGTAATTTTGTAAAGGTTAAACAGATATTCTATGCCTTTTCCAAGTTCCTGAACTCTAGCGTCTTTATAGCCTATCATTTCTCTCAAATCGAGACTTACATCCTTAACTTTTATCCCAAGTTTTGATAGATTATTTTTCGCGCTAGCATACTGATAAGAGGAATGGAGTAATGCTTTTGATGGTATACACCCAACTCGCAAACACGTGCCACCAAAAATGCTATTTTTGTCTATACAAGCAACTTTGAGTCCAAGTTTTGCAGCAGCAATAGCGCATTTGTAACCACCTGGACCACCACCTATAATAATTAAATCATAATCAGTCATAAAAAACAAACCTATTTTCTAAAGAATAAACACCATTTCCTTCAGTCGTTATATACATCTTACCATGGGTAAATACTGGAGCATGAAACACATTACCGGGTATTTTAATTACCCTTCCTGTACTTTCAGATCCAGGAAAAGCAAATATTGAACCTTTATTACTTGTTACCCAAAGCGTATGGGCATACATAATTGGAACAAACAATTGCACATTCTCTATAAAATCAGATGTCCAAACTGTTTTTCCACTTTGTATGTCGATGCCAATTACCTTATTATCTTTAGTCACCATGAAAATTCTTCCGCCTTCTTTTTGTTTCTCTGCAGGAATAAGAGGGCTATAATATGACTCAATGTTTGATATACTTTTTACTTGTAGTGGCCTTGACCATAAAATATTTCCTGAGTTTACGTCAATGCTATAAATATAAGAGTTGCTCGTAGCTATTAAGATATTATCGTGTACTCTAGGTGTAGTAGTTACATCTGTAAGCTGTGTGTCTAAAAGATTTGTAGCTAATTTTTGGCTCCATAGTTTTTTACCTTCTTCATTAAAAGCTATTAACTCTCCATTTGAAAATGGTGCCATTATTTTATCATTAGAGACTGCTGGTGAGATGGAATATAAACCTCGAACCTCATTTATACCATTTTGATAAGCCCAAATGGGGCTGCCATCTTTTATATCAAATACATTTAGATAGTTATCAATAGTCAATGCTACCAACTTATTGTTTATTACTATTGCTTTCCCTCTTGCCGGAGCTCTTAATTCTTTTTCCCATTGAATCTCCCCTGTTTTCGCATCTATTGTGTGTAGAATGTTATCCACTACAAAGAAAACATTTTCTTTGTAGCTCGATAAACTCATATTACCAATTTTTTTCCTACTTGAGAGGTATAATTTCCAATTTATAACTCTTGGGTTATCGATATCAAAGGAATATAAGGTACCGTGCTTGTCTGGTAAAATAACGCTATTTTCTGTAAGTATTGGAGCTACATATCCTTGAGATAATTTTTTATCTACTAAACTTATTCGTTCGCTTGCCATTGTATAGTTACTATACAATAACATTATCATGACAATTATTATTTTCATTATTTAGTGAAAACAAGATTCATTAATATACATACTAGAAACGTAAATCACAACGAAAATGTTCTTAATTGTGGATCAAAAGCATTAACGTAATGTCATACCATTATGTAAAGATTCTCTTACTGTAATAACTTTTATCAAGTATAGACTAAAAGAAATATCTATAGCTCAAACTAATGCTGTCAGTAATACTACTCCAATATGAAACAAGCAGCATTTTCAGGATGAAAGATATTGTTGTGATGTCATTCATTTGAACTACTCATATCAATTTGAAAAATGTATACTATCTTATGCTATAGTACCTAAAAATAAATGCTCAACATACAAAATAACGCTTCACTTTGCAGGCAATGGATATTCTTGGCAGTACTTGCTCTTGCTTGTTCTGGACTGCTGTCAATAATTGTTATTTTTCTACGATTGCCTTTTATTTCTTCTCTCATTCCTTCTGCACAATATATCTTTGATAATGCACTGGTGATACACGTAAATTTGTCAATTTTGGTATGGATGTGCTCTATAATATCTCTGCTCTTCATCATAAACTTAAAAAACACCAATCATTGGTTTAACTTCTCATGGATTCTCTCAATCCTTTCCATGCTGCTAATGTTTATATCTGCATTTGTTCCAAATACTGAAGTTATCAAAAGTAACTATATACCTGTATTACAAAACAAATTATTTTTACTTGGACTCAGTCTTTTCATTACCAGCATATTGATAAATACAGCTCTAGCCTACATATCAAATAAACAAGACTCATATCTTTCAATCGGACAAATTGGCCTGGTCATTATACTTGTGTCATCATTTCTTTGTGTTGTTTTAGCACATAAAAATATGCCTCCAGGTCTATATCACTCAGACAAGAATTTATTTTATGAATATCTCTTTTGGGGAGGCGGACATTTACTGCAGTTTGCCTTTGCTCAAGCAATGTTTTTAGTTTATTTGATCATACTGAATGCTCGCTATATTAGTCTAAATAAAATTACCATTTTACCACTATTTATAAACACAGTTTTGACCGTAGTTGCACCGTTTATATACTTTATTTATTCGGCGGATAGTGCTGAATTGATACAGTTTTTTACCTGGCATATGAGAATTGCTGGAGCAGTTCTGCCGTGCTTTTTAACAATATTAGTGTATTGCAACATAAAAACTCTGCTCAATGATAAGGGCAATTATCTTCTCCACTCGTTTGTATTGTTCATTTATGGAGGTGTGCTTGGAGTACTAACTATTGAAGGAAATGTCACTATCCCTGCTCATTATCACGGTTCTGTGGTTGGTATTACTATAGCTTTTATGAATTTTGTCTACTGGCTGTTACCAAAATTGGGCTGTAAAGAAATAAAAAGCTCCATAGTAAGATTACAGATTTATGCATATAGCTTGGGACATTTTCTCCACATTACTGGACTTGTTTGGCTTGGTGGATATGGTGCCTTAAGAAAAGTTGCAGATCTGCCAAGTATTTCATCAATGTTGGCACGTGCTTGTTTTATTACGGGTGGAGCTATATCAGTTATTGGTGGAATGTTATTCGTAATAATTGTGATTTTACATCTTCTTAAAGGCAAGGCTCGTACCAACTAACCCACAGAAACAAAACTAAAAATTTTAGTGTAAAATTACTATATTTACTTTGTACTATGGCTCAAACAACCTGCTTCAAATTTGGAAAGGCAGTGAAATGAAAAAAACTATATCAAGCTACACTGAATTCTTATTTGCTACTCCTTGTGGTTCTTGTGTTCCATTTACTTGAGAGCTAGGTTTCATTATTAAATCACCAGCTAAGAATGCAGATACTGTTGCTATAACAACGATTAACCACATGTCCAATTTAGTTGTATGTTCAAGTGTAATATACACTACTAACCCAACAGCAAGACCAGTACTAGCAGTAGCGATATATGTTGCTTTTTCTTTTAGTTGTTTATTTGCTTCATTTTTGGTTTCTAATATTTTCTTTTCTTGCTGTAACTGCTGGATTTGAGTATTTATTTTTTGTTTCAGTTCATTCGACATTTCACTTTTGAGTTCATTTCTTATTTTATCTTTCAATGTAGTTATTGCCTCTTCTGGGCTTTTTTTATCTTTTAATTCCAGCACGTCTTCAAGCAATTCTACTAAGTCTACTTTTGCTGGGTGAGGCACATAGTATGGATTACTTAGAATATCTATAAGCTCTTTTAAGTTATGAAAGTTAAGCATAATAAACCTCAATACTAAAAATTTATTATGTAATACATTAAAAATTATAAGATCAAAAAAAATTTGTATCATAACAAGGCTAAATTAAATGGCAGACATTAAAATTGCTGTATTTGCTCAATTGTGCTAACTTAAAGCTTAAAACTGAGAAATATTTATGTTAGAAGAAAAGTATAGCTTTAGGGAAATTGAAGACAAATACAACATATTATGGGAAGGGAGTAAAGTTTATAAATGGAATGGTGAAAAGGATAATACTTTCACTATAGATACGCCTCCACCAACGATATCTGGAAAGTTGCATATTGGTCATATATTTAGCTATTGCCATACGGACTTTATTGCAAGGTTTCAACGTATGCTGGGGAAAGATGTATTTTATCCAATTGGGTTTGATGATAATGGGCTTCCCACTGAAAGGTTAGTTGAGCAGACCTATAAAACCCGTGCAAAAGAAGTTGGCAGAGAAGAATTTATAGAGATGTGCCATGAAGTTATTGAGAAGTCAAAGCAGGAATTCAAGGAATTGTTTAAATCAGTCGGTATTAGTTATGACTGGAATTTAGAGTATCACACAATTAGTAAAGAAGCTGTGGCACTTTCTCAAATGTCATTCATTGATCTATATAATAAAGAGTATGCATACAAAAAAATGCAACCTATTCTTTGGGACCCAGTCGATAAAACTGCAATTGCACAAGCAGAAATAGAGGATAAAGTCTTTGAGTCATTTTTGAACACGATAGTTTTTTCCACTGAAGAAAATGAGCAGATTAAGATTGCAACTACACGGCCTGAGTTGCTTCCAGCATGTGTTGCAGTTTTTTGCCATCCAGAAGATGCACGCTACACTCAGCTGATTGGAAAAATAGCCGTGGTGCCAATAACAGGAGCAAAAGTTCCAATAATAGCTGATGATAAAGTTAAAATAGATAAAGGTACTGGGCTTGTTATGTGCTGTACGTTTGGTGATGAGCTCGACATATATTGGCAGCAAAAGCATGGTCTGCCGATGAAAATTATTATCGATCAGGATGGTAGGATAAGTCTAGATTCAGTGTATGGTAATAATAGATCCCAGTGTCAAGGCACTGGGATGACAAAGGGGAGTGACATTCCAGTGCTTGACACTGGAATCCAGCCATTAGAGGAGACACACGCTCCAGCGCGTGACGCTGGAATCTACGATGAAGTAAATGGCCTAAGAGTTAAAGAAGCAAGAAAGAGAATTATTGAAATCCTAACTGAAAAGGGCCTTTTAATAGAAAGCACTAGCATTTCTCATTCTGTTAAATGTGCTGAAAGATCTGGTGCGCCGCTTGAAATATTACCTACTTATCAATGGTTTGTCAAGACTTTAGAGCAAAAAACTCAAGTATTAGATAAAGTGAGTAAATGTAATTGGCATCCAGAATCTATGCGTAAACGTATAGAGGTGTGGATAGAAGGGCTAAGTTGGGATTGGTGCATCTCAAGACAGCGTTATTTTGGTGTACCATTTCCAGTTTGGTATTCAAAACGTAAGGGAGAAGAAGGCAAAATCATTCTAGCTGAAGTAAAGGATTTACCTGTAGATCCACTCAAAGATTTGCCGAAAGGGTATATTAAAGAAGAAGTTACTTCAGATCAAGATGTGATGGATACTTGGGCAACAAGTGCGATCACTCCTCAATTAAGTGCACTGGCAGTAAACAGTGAGCTCGGTTTACCAAGCCATCGGTATGATAAGATATTTCCTGCAGATCTGCGCAGCCAAAGCCATGAGATAATAAGAACTTGGGCTTTTTATACGATTTTGAAGGCACATTATCATGCAGATTCACTGCCGTGGAAAAATATCATGATTAGTGGTTGGTGTTTGGCTGATGATAAAAAAAAGATGAGTAAATCAAAAGGTAATATCATCACTCCTCATGTAATGCTTGAAACCTATGGAGCTGACGTAGTACGCTATTGGGCAGCAAACTCAAGACTTGGAGTTGACACAGTCTACTCTGAAAATATCTTCAAAATTGGCAAACGACTTGTTACGAAACTTTGGAATGCTAGCAAATTTGTTTCCATGTTTATGGAAAAACATCAAGCATTGAGCATAAATTCCATCAGTGAGACGATGGATAAGTGGATATTGTCCAAATTATATAAAGTGATAGAAAAAACGACGAACAACCTATTACAGTTTGAATACTGCGAAGCTTTGAGCGCAATAGAAGAATTTTTTTGGAAAGATTTTTGTGATAATTACTTAGAGTTAGTTAAAAAACGTGCATATGGAGATGCATTGGACAGCGAGGCAAACATGAGTGCGAAACAGAGTTTGGCATATGTACTCAATATTATTTTGCGGTTATTTGCACCATTTTTGCCATACATTACAGAGGAAATATATCATCAGTTGTATAGTTATAACTCCGTTCACAATAAAAGTAATTGGCCTAACAAGGAAGAACTTACCTATGATAAGTATTCTGAGGAAATGGGAGATAATTTCGTGCAGATATTAAACCTTGTGAGAAAAATAAAAGCAGATAATAACGTATCAGTTAAGCATCTTATACAAAAGTTGATGATAAAAGCGAGTGTAAAAGAGGATGAGTTAAATTATTCTGCTCATCATGATTTGCAGTCAGTTTGCAATGCTGAAGTGATAGAATGGGTTGAGAGTACAGAAGCAGAGCTTATAACTGAGAATGGAAAATTTACTGTAAGTTTATTGATTGATGTAACTTAGCATTCGTATTACTATACTAATTATTTAGTTGTGAGGTAATAATGGTGCGCCAAGAAGTGCTTGGAGAACAGTTGGTGAAAATCCAACACAAACAAAGTCTAGCCAACAGTTTGGAACAGACCACTATGTTGCATGAGGTAACGAGTGTAATAGAGCTAGTGGGATGGACAATGCAGGGTACAACGAAAGTGAAGGGATTGAGTTCCGAAATACCTGAAGACATAGAGGTCGACATTTTCATGGCCATGGAAGACAGCATGAAGGATAGCGTAAAGGCAAGTTATCACTCACTCTATCGGGATCTGAGACCGTGCCATGTATTGAAATGGACTTCAAGTGAACTTGGGAGATCCTATGCATTCCTACAAAGGTACGCTGGAACAAGTCAACAAAGGCAAGAACTAGCGGAAGATGCAGGGGAAGTCGGACTGATTGATAGTACTCAGAATGTGGGAAAGCCACGTACAAGGGGAAGCGATCAGCAATATAGTAACTGGAATAGGGATTGCTAGGCCAATACAACGGAGGTTGGAATAACATGCAAAATAAACTAAACCAGATAGCAGTAAGAGCAAAGCAAGATAAGCGACTAAAATTCACATCGTTAGTCCATCTGATAAATACAGAGAATCTTGCGAGATGTTATAAAGAACTGAAGCGTAACAAGGCTTGTGGAGTAGACCAGATAACAGTGGAATCATACGGAGAAAATCTGAATGAGAAACTCGAAGTGCTAGTAGAAAGTATGAAGAGGAAGCAATATCAACCACAACCAGTAAAGAGGGTATATATACCGAAAGCTGGAAGTAAAGAGAAACGCGGACTCGGAATACCATCGACCGAGGATAAATTAGTACAGATTATGCTGAAGAAGATACTAGAAAATATTTACGAGGCAAACTTTCTGGACAGCTCATATGGATTTCGACCTGGAAGAAACTGTCATCAAGCGGTAAATGCACTAGATAAAGCAGTTATGTACAAGCCAATAAACTACATTGTAGAAGTGGATATCAAGAAGTTCTACGATAATATACAGCATAAATGGCTAATGAGATGTCTAAGGGAACGAATAACTGACCCAAATTTGCGGTGGTTAGTAAAGCGGTTTCTCAAGGCAGGGATAGTCGAAGCTGGAAATTATGAAGCAACAAAACAAGGTACACCCCAAGGTGGTATAGTAAGTCCTGTATTAGCAAATATATACTTACATTATGTGTTGGATTTATGGATAGAAAAGAAATTTAAACCAAGATCCAGAGGATATATACAACTAATAAGGTTTTGCGACGATTTTGTGGTTTGTTGCGAAAGTAAGGTAGACGCGGAAGAATTTCTGGAATTACTGAAACAAAGGCTAAATAAATTTGGGTTGGAAGTATCTGAAAACAAGACCAGAGTAGTAAAGTTTGGCAAGAGGGAGTGGCAACAAGCGATAAGAGAGAAACGAAGGACGGAAAGTTTCAATTTTCTGGGGTTTACGCACTATGGTGCAAAAAGTCGTCGTGGTAGATTAATAATGGGACATAAAACCTCAAAGTTAAATCTAGCCAGAAAACTAAAAGAAATCAAGGAGTGGTTGAAAATAGTCCGCGGAAGTATTCGACTTAAAGCTTGGTGGCAAGTACTGAAGGCTAAATTAACAGGACACTATAACTACTTTGGTATTAGCGGAAATTATTGGTGTTTGAAACAATTTTACACATCAGTAAGAAAGCTAGCATTTAAATGGATAAATCGGCGTAGTCAGAAAAAGAGTATGACCTGGGAACAGTTTGTACACTACGTAGAAGTAAATCCATTACCAAAGCCAAAAATACATTTTTCTTTATATGCATAAGAGGGACGACTGTGAAAACTAATATTGATGAGCCGTGTGCGGGAAATCTGCAAGCACGGTTCTTTAGGGGGAGTTGTAGTAATAAAACTCAAACGAGAGGAGTAAAGCTACAGCTTCTACCGAACATTGGTAATTCATATAATAATAAAATTGAAGAGCAAAAAGATGATTATCATGACTTCATTCAAAGGTTTTTGTTTTTGCTCGGTAAGATAAAAGAAAAGAATAAATCAATTCACACTGCTGTAGCTAGTTTTCACATATTATCTTTTTTAATAAAATACAATGCCAATTTTAATGAAGATGAAGTATATAAAGCCGTTATCCAAGATTTCAATAATATAAAAGAAGCTAGACCAGAGCTTCAAGATGAGGCTAAAAAAGTATTGAATGGGTATATTGCAAATGGTGTTGAAACAGTGTCAATATATGGTAGTTGTGCAGAAGTTAAATTGGGAGCTAATAAAAACAAATTCAAAGTCAGTGAGTTTTTGAATAGTAATTTCTGTCAAGATAATGGAATTTCAGGATTTTCAACTCTGCATAGCAATGGAAAAAATGGAATGCACGGTTTTGTTTCTGAAGAAGGAATAAGGCACTATGTTGTAACTGATGGTGCATACGAAATGACTCTGAATTGGTGTGATGAGGACGGAAAAAAGTGCACTATTATAATTAATATTGATGCTAATGGTATAGAACTTATCGAGCGTAATCGTGTTACTGATGATCAATTGAAAGCAAATAAAGATGTAAAAATAGGTAACTTATTCTTGTATCAAATAAAATTTAGAAATAAGGAGAAAGGCAATCATAAATCATCTGAGATTGTGATAGAAAATAGTAATAGAAATATTAACATTCAAACAACTCAAGAAATTGAGCTTGGCAGCAAAGAAGCTCAAATAGGCAGTACTAAAATGCAAGACAAAATTGCACAAGTTGTAGATGACAGCTTAAACGAAAGAATTAATAAATTGGAAAAAGAAAATACAAGATTGATTGAAGATAAAGAAACTATGTCAGAACAATTGCAGCAGAAAGTGAGAGAGATAGAGGAGTTAAATGGAAAGGTAAGGCAATTAAATGAGGTTTTGGCTGAAATAACACAAAAATTCGGGCAGCTAAGTGATTCGGTAGAGAGTGAATTTGAAAGGAGAAAAGTAGAGAAGGAAAAGTTAGAGGAGAAGTTAAGGAAAGCGCAAAAAGAGATACAAAAGTTAAGTAAAGAAAAAGCTGAATTAGTGCAAGAAAAGCAAGATTTAGAAGAATTTGCTGAAGGTCTAGATGTTAAAGTACAAAGACTAAAGGATCAAATAAGGCAATTAGAGTACAGTGTGGCTGTAGCAGTGAATGAAAATAAAAGATTAAAACAAAAATTGAATGATACTCAAAAAGAGTTGGATGGTAAGTATGGTGAAATCCAGAGATTAGAAAGTCAATCACACGAATTAGAAAGTCAAAAAATAACAGAATTGGAAATATACTTAGAAGAGAAAAAGAAAAAAATAGCAGAGTTAGAGGTGCTGTTGGAAGAAGAAAAGGGGGAAGTTTTTAGTTTAGAATCTAGATTATGTAATTCAGAAGAAGAAAAAAAACGATTACAAGAAAAGTTAAATGAAAAAACTCAAGAAGTGATTAAACTAACTGTAGATTTAGAAGAACTAAGTAAGCAATCGGAAGAGAAAGAAACTAAATATTTCAGTAGGATTAAAGAGTTAGAAAAAATTCTTAATAAAGAAAGAAAAAACAGTGAAGAGTTGGAAAATTATAGCATCAATCTGGAGGAAGAAAGTCAAATTCAACATGAAAAGTACAAAGAGTTACTATTTGAGAAGCATTCTATAAAAGAAGAAATTTCAGATTTGAATGATCAATCTTCATTAGTTCATCAGAATCGTGTGAGCTTAGCACAAGATTTGGCAAAAAACATGATATATTTGTTCAAAGAGAATGTAAGAGAAGGAGATAAAGTGATTATATCGCAGGAAACTGTATTAGAGATTTTGAATAGATTGGAGGAATTAATCAAGAATGTTGGAGTCAGTGATCAAGAAATAAAAGGAGTAATTGAAGAAATATCTGTACAAACTAATGATAGCCTTCCTCCTTCAGATATAAGTAATGGAGATTTATCAGCACTACCAAATAAAGAGCTGGATGAAGCTTCATATTCAGAAGATTTTGGATATTCTAGTAGATGTTCTACTCCTAGATGTTCTACTCCTGTCTGATGCCACCTTGCATTTTGAGTTTAGTTAGAATATCAACTAAAGTTTATCACTGGTAAAATTGTGATAAGTGTTCTCCTCTACAGGTAAGACAATTTTAATCAATATATACAAGACTGCTGCAGTTTTGTGTATAGGTGATGAGCAATTTACTTAATAAATATAATACATTTTATTTTATAGCTAGTTCTCTGGCTACTCTCACGTTACTTACATCTTTAGCGCTTATTAATGTACCTAGTTCTTTAATTCTCGCTTTAGCTGTATTATCTGTTTTGGCTTTTATGATTTTGTATAAAATAATTATTGACACTAGTAAAGTGGAGAAGAAATTTGCTCACAAAGAGCGTGAGTTGACTCAAGAAAAGCACAATTTATACGAGGAAGAAAGAAAATTTGGTCAAAAAATAGAAACTGAGAGGAAATCTTTTCTTAAAGAAAAAAAATCTTTGGAGGAGAAATTAGAAGCAAAAATGATCCATATAATTGGAATAACAGACGAATTAGAAAAAGTAACGAAGGAGAAAGATGAGCTTGCTGCACAAGAAAAAGAACTACTCCATAAAATCTCATATTTGTGTAAACAGTTACAGGAAAAAGAAGCTAATCTAACTGAGAGGAAAAAACTTATAATCGAATTGAAAAGAAAAATAGACAATGATAAATATGAGGAATTATATAAGGAAGTAGAGAAATTATCTAAAGAAAAAGAGGAGTTATCTAAGGAAATAGACAAATTACGTAAAGAGAAACATATACTGTATATGAAAAAAGAAGAATTACATAAAAGAAAAGAAGAACTTTGTGTGAAATTAGATGAATTACAATGTAAATTTAAAGAAATTGATCAGAAAAATAAAAACTTATCTCAAGAGTTAAAAAGGAAATTTGAAGAGCTAGATAAAGCAGACGGTTTAATTAAAAATCAATCTTTTGAGTTAGACAGAATAAGACAAGATTGTAATAACGAAGTGAAAAATTTAAGAAATTCACTTTTAGAGCGAGACAGTCAAATAAAACAACTTCAATATGTGATAGATAAGATAGAAGAATCAATAAGAGAAAATGAAACAATTAAAGATTATAGCAAAAAAATAATATTAGGGGAGACTCAGAAAATAAAATTTATATTAGGGCAGCTTGTGCAATTCAAGCCAATGAAAGGTTCCAAAACATCGGAGGAAACGTCTGATTCTTTACAGGAAGATCTTGGATATGCCAGTCGTTCACCCACTCCGACCAGATTATCGTGTTCAGTGTCTGTACAAAGCATTGCAAGTGGACCAATCCCTGAATATGGATTGTAAAATGCAACAATTACTCTTATTATAAAAAAAATTATACAAGATAATGAACCCAATAATATGCGCACTGGATACACAAGATTTGAATGAAGCCATATCTTGGGCTAATGGTCTGCGTGATAAGGTTGGCATGGTAAAACTTGGGTTAGAATTTTTTGCTGCACATGGTCCTTCTGGAGTGAGAGAAGTTGCAAAATGCAATGTACCAATTTTTTTAGATCTAAAATTGTATGATATTCCAAACACTGTAGCTAGAACAGTTGAAGCAATAAAAGCTCTAGATGTTGAAATGCTAACATTGCATATCAGTGGTGGAACAAAAATGCTTAAAGAAGCACTAAGTATAGTGCAAGGAAAGAAAATAAAGCTAATTGGAGTAACAGTACTAACTAGTATGGGCAATGAAGATCTGAGTGAACTCGGAGTAGCAAGGGAGGCAAAATCACAGGTAATTTTGCTAGCAAAGCTTGCAAAAAAGATTGGACTACATGGAGTAGTTTGCTCTGCACTAGAAGCTCAAGAAGTGCGCCAAGAATGTGGTAAAGACTTTAAAATTATTACTCCAGGAATCCGTATGAATCGAGGTCATGATGATCAAAAAAGGACAGCAACACCAAAAGAAGCAATAAATTCAGGAGCTGATTATATCGTAATTGGCAGACCCATTACAGAGAGTAGCAATCCCGCAAGTAGTGCAGAGTTAATATTGAAATCCCTTACTGATTGAAGCAGGGCAGATAAGGTAGCATAGAGTAAAAGCAACAAACGGTATGTATCCGTTCAGCAGGGTGGCAAAACAAGGTAGACGAGAAAAGATAACTAAATGGGTGTCATCCCAGTGCTTGACACTGTTTACTATGCAAATTGCCACAATGTTCGTACAGCTGTGACTGAAATGATAAAAAGAGGATAATCAAAGGATACCATTTATTGTTTTGGCAAATTTGTACAGCTACGTACTTTATTTGCACATTCTTCTGAACAGATACGCAGCGAAAAAAAATGCTTGACACAAAAAAATGGATGCTGTATAGTGCTAACAATTAAGTATAATATTTACCGTGGTGTAATACTACACTACCTTTTTTTACTTCAACAAGTAATCATTATTATTTTTTTCTCACTACCAAGTAGCTTACGTTCATTTGTATCTACCATGAAGCCAATGCTAGAATCCAGAAAAAAGACCGGTGAATGGCAGGTACGAGCATTATACGTATACAGTTGTATGAACGTTGTTTACCATGAGGGCGCCTCCCAGCACTGGGATCCATATTGTAAACAAAGCGTTTGAGTTATACTAAGCTGCCATTCACCGGTCTTTTTTCTGAATGCAGTTTGCATGACAACAAAAAGGTACTGAGATTACTGATAAAGATTACCTTCAAACTACAATACTATTCTAATTTTATTTTTAAAGGAGGCTATTATGTCACTTACTGATATCGCTCACCGTGTTAATGAACTCGCTTCATCATGGGAGCAATTTAAATTAATAAATGATCGCAAACTAAAAGAAATCGAAAGCAAAGGAACTGAGCAGCTATGCAAGATAAATAGTAATATTGATAATTGCAAAGAGCGCTTAGATTTTATTGAAACTTCAGCTCAACGCCCAGAGATTAGCACAGATTTTAATACAGGTGATAAATATTTTTCTGATTATATTCGCAAAGGAATGGAAAGTAGGTTATCACACAAAACCCTAAGTGGAGATGACAATGATATTGGAGGGTATTTAGTTACTCCTCACATTGTAAAACGGATAAACAAGCGTATAGCTGATTCATCTCCAATGCGGCAAATATGTTCCAATCAAAGAATCTCTACTGAAACGCTGGATTATATTATAGAAGATTGTGACCGTGCTGGTGCAGGTTGGAGTGGTGAAACAGTAGAAGATGAAGATGGTGGCTATAAATCCAAATATGATTTTGCAAAAGACACAAGTACACCTAAAATTCAAAAGATTTCCATCACAACTTACGAGCTCTATGCTCAGCCGCAAATATCACAAAAATTGCTCGATGATGCATTTGTCAATGTTGAAAGTTGGCTTGTAGAAAAGGTTGCCGAAACTTTCAGTAAGAAAGAGAATGAAGCCTTCATTAAAGGTGATGGCACTTTTCAACCTAAAGGAATTTTAGCTTACGAAAATGAAAATGGTCATAATAAGATAGAGCAAATTAAAGCTGATAAGCTAGACAGCGATGCCATAATGATATTGTACTACTCTCTAAATGAACATTACTCTAAAAATGCATCATTTTTGATGAACAGAAGTACGTTAAAGGACGTGAGGCTACTAAAATCTGAAACAGGTCAGTATCTTTGGCAGCCGAGTTTATCGCTTGAAACTCCAGATACTTTGATGGGAATACCGGTATATCAATCTGCTGATATGCCACCTACAATGATTGCAGTAGCAGATTTCAAACAAGCTTATAAGATCGTGGATAACAGAGGAATGAGAATATTGAGAGACCCTTATACAAACAAACCTTATGTTAGATTTTTTGTTACTAAGCGTGTCGGTGGGGAGGTTGTCAACACCAGTGCTATTAAATTATTGAAAATTGCAAGCAAGTACTAAAATTTTTATGAAATAGTTGACATATTATACTTTTTATGTAATAATTAAATTATTGTTAATTTAAGGAGTAAAATATGTTAGAAAAAATAAAAAACTTTTTTCAGTCGATTGCAGGAAGAATTGCATCAGTCTGGAACAGCATTAAAAACTTGTGGTCTAGTAATAAGGCAAACCTAGTAAGTGACCCTAAGGAAAGGATAGTGGCGTTATCTTTTGTAGAATTGAGCGACGGTAAAATAGGGTTGGTTATACCGCAAGGTGTAACACTTCCAAACAATAAAGATAAACATGGTAATGTAATTAATGATGAGTTTCGTTTAGATTCACATTATAATAGAAAAGTATATATCACAGGTCGTTACGACTCGGAAATGGTGATAGAAAATGGCAAGATATGTCTATCTATAAATTCAGTTGGGACTCTAGATGGCAAAGAAGTTTATGGTGATAATAAACCAGAAGAAATGAAAAGGCTGCTAGATGTGAGCAATAAAAGTTGTATAGAAATACAATTGAATTCACCTAAAGTTATTGCAAATAATAGTAACACACCAAATTCAGAAACTACTAATGTAGAAGTAGAGCAACACGCTGCTGATACTAGTCAATCTCTTAATGCACAGTCACTATAGCAAACTGTTAAAAAGAGCACCTCCTTTGGTGCTCTTTTTTTCTTTATACGTTCTCTATAGGAGAAAATTGACAAATTAAACTTTATATATAATAATTAAATTATTAATTTAAGTAGTAAAGTATGTGGGAAAGTATAAAAAAATTTTTTAAGTGGATTGCTGATCGTACAGGAATTTCATGGATTGCAAGAAAAATTTCATCAGGTTGGAATTGGCTGTTGAGTAGTAAAAAAAATACTACTCAAGAAAATACATCACCAGAAAGACCTTCAGGTGAGAATAAAAATAAAAGTAATACAATTCCAATTGTTAGCACCCCTATGCAAAATGAGACTGAAGAATCTGTATCTAAAACAGATATAAACGTCGAGCCAGCAGAAAATTTTCCAGAAAAATCAAATGATGAGCCTAAAGGAGTAGGTTATATTGAACTTGATGAAGATAATGACTTATTGTTAAATTTAGAAAAGGTTATAAAAGTTAAGGATTATAAATATAGTTTAACCGAGGACGAATCTTGGACTCAGCTTCTTATATATTTAAGGTGTGATAAAGGAGAATATTGCATTACTGGTAGTGGTAATAATTACTATGGCGTTTCTGAATATGTAATTGTAAAATCAGTACTAAAGAAGAAAGAAGATGGTAATTATATAGATGATGATAGAATATTAGTTCAAGACAATATTGAGCATGTGAAAAAAATGTTAGGATTGGAGAATGGTGTAACAAATGTTAAAGTAGATAGTATATCTAATCAGCCGTTTGAAGGTACAGCGTTGGAGCAGCATAATCTCAATCCTACTACGGCACAACAAGATGAAAAAGGTACAAAACCAAGTCCAACAATTGGAGTACCAGAAGCACAAACACATTGTACCTCTAATCCGAGCAAAGTAGGAAGCGGTATTATTAATTAGTAAACAAATCCTTCACAAAAGAGCACCTCCTTTGGTGCTCTTTTTCTTTATAAGTTTTCTCCATAGGGAAAATTGACAAATTAAATTTTATATATAATAATTAAATTATTAATTTAAGGAGTGGACATGTTAAAAAAAATAAAAAACTTTTTTAAATGGATTGCTGATCACACAGGAATTTCATGGATTGCAAAAAAAGTTTTATCAGGTTGGAATTGGTTATTTAGCAGTAAAGCAAATGCTGCTCAAAAAAATATATCACCAAAGAGACCTTTAGATGAGAATGTAAATAAAAATAATACGTTGCCAAAAACTCTAGATGGTAATCAACTAATACTGCCAAAGCAGATAGATAGACCCAAAGTTTGTCTTGAAGTTATCGATGGTGAACTACTATTAACTATGATAAATAAAAATTATACAATCCTTGAAGAGAAATATAAAAATCCATATCAATATGATGAATTTCATGCATTTGTAAGATGTGACAGTGGAGATTTTCATATTACTGGTCCTTATCGCTCACAGAAAAATATAGGTGGTGAGAGGAAGTCTGTGTCAATAACTTCAGTAAAGAAACAAATTGATGAAGGTTCTGTATTAAGTAATCCATTAGAAATGATACGTGTATTAGGCTTAGGTAAAAACAAAGAGTTCGTTAAAGTGAATAAGATAAATTACAAGCCATTAAAAACAAAAAAAACATCAGTAGTAGGTGGGCTTGAATTTGAAGGGAATAACTTTTGGTTAAATTTGGAAGAGTGTATAAACATTAAGGATTATAAAAGTAGTTTAACCAAGAACGCATATCATCCTAAGTTTCTTGTATATCTAAAGTGTAATAAAGGAGAATATTGCATTACTGGTAGGAGTATTAATTCTCCTGAGTTTGCTAAACATTTAATTGTAGAATCGATAATAGAGAAGAACAAAGATGGGAAGTATATCGATAGCGATAAAATATTAGTTCAAGACGGTATTGAGAATGTGAAAAAAATGTTAGGATTGGAGAATGATGTAACAGAGATTAAAGTGGGTAGTATATCTAATCAGCCATTTGAATCTATAACACCTACTATTACGGCACAACAAGCGGGTGACAATACAACTATTGATCCATTGGCAGTAACAAGAGAATCTTCTACTATCAACATTTTTAACGGAAACTTAGAACTACGTCTTGCAGATGATATTCAACAAAATCTAGAGGATTATAAGCATCCAAGAAACAAAGGTAAATATCGTATGAAAATACACTGCAATAAAAATGATTTTAATATTAATTTTAGTAAAAGAGATAACGATGATGGTTCCGTATCTCTAATTATTAATATACTACAAAAAGATAAACTCCAACTTTTTCATGTATGGAAAATGAAAAAGTCCTTAGGCTTCAAGAAAGGTTCAACATTTGTTGTAATAGATTCTATTGAAAGTTTTAAAGCGCCAACAAATAATGGCGTGCCAAGTTCAGAAACTACTAGTCTGGAAGCAAAGAACGCTAACTGTAATAAATCTCTATTAGTTAATGCACATAAAGAAAAAGATGAGCATAATACTGATGCTAGTAACAAGATAATACAACAAGAGGTTAATAATGAGGATAATGAACAAGAGAAGTTTTATGATGCAGAAGAGGAATTAGATGATGATTTTCATGATGCACGAGAGGAGGACTCTTGTAATGTGTTAAAGGCACAACCTCGCTCAATAACTGGAGAACCAGAAGCACAAATACATTATATCTCTAATCCGAGCAAAGTAGGAAACGGTTATTAAAACAAACCCTTCACAAAAGAGCACCTCCTTTGGTGCTCTTTTTTTCTTTATAAGTTTTCTCCATAGGAGAAAATTGACTAATTACAATTTTTCGTATCAATTTTCAATAGATTCATCGATGTATAGCTATAGTTTTATCAGTGTAAGGCTAAATATGCTAAGCTTATAAAGATGACAAAGCTTCAAAAAAAGCCTAACATAGTGGAAAAAGCTTTATGAAAATCAGAGTTGGAGTAATAGGCTGCTTAGGCAGAATGGGTAAGAAAATACTCAATGAATTAATTACGAATACCAAAGTGGAAATAGCAGGTGCTGTTGCTCGCTTGGGCAGTGAGTATATAGGCTTAGATATTGGGCCTATTGTAGGCAATAATTGCAATTTAGGAATCAAAATTACAAGTTCTATTAGTGAGGTATTTGAATCGTCCGATGTTGTAATAGATTTTACAACTAAAGAATGTATGCTAGAATGCCTTAAGGCGGCCGTGAAATTTAAAAAACCGCTAGTTAGTGGCACAACTGGAATAGAAGGTCTAAATTTAAAAGACTATGCTGCTAAAGTTCCAATATTATGGTCAGCAAATATGAGTATAGGAGTTAATGTGTTGCTGAAATTGGTAAAAGAAGCTGCCAAGCTTTTAGGTAATGAGTATGACGTTGAAATTTGGGAAATGCATCACAATTTAAAAAAGGATTCACCATCTGGAACAGCTATAGAGTTTGGTAAAGCAGTTGCTAACGCTGCAAAAGTGGATTTTGAGCTCAATCAATATTCACATAATAATTCAAATATAAGAGGGAAAGGAGGAATAGGCTTTGCAGTATCTCGTGGAGGTGGAGTAATAGGAGATCACAGTGTCATGTTTGTCAATTCCGATGAACGAGTAGAATTAAATCACAAGGCAATTGATCGTACAACGTTTGCTAGAGGGGCGGTTCAGGCAGCAATATGGTTGTGCGAGAATAAAACTCCAGGACTTTATTCAATGCAGGATTTAGTATGAACGATAAATACGCTTTCGTTAAAAATTTAAATCTTTGGTATGGCTCTAAACAAGTTTTATTCGATATAAATTTGAATATTTGCAAAAAGAAAGTCACAACTTTTATCGGACCTTCTGGGTGCGGTAAATCGACATTTTTGCGTTGTTTTAATCGTATGAATGATTACGTACCTGGATGTAAAGCGACCGGTGAGCTGGTAATCGATGGGCTGGGTAATATATATTCACGTGATATGGATGTTGTATTGCTCAGAGCAAAAGTTGGTATGGTATTTCAAAAACCCAACCCTTTTCCAAAGTCAATATATGATAATGTTGCTTATGGGCCTAAATTGCATGGCATGGTGAAAAATAAGCAAAAATTAGATGAAATAGTAGAAAGTAGTTTAACTAAGGTTGGTTTATGGGAAGAGTTGAAAGATAGATTGCAAGATAGTGCACTAAATTTATCTGGTGGCCAGCAACAAAGATTATGCATTGCTCGTGCAATTGCAGTAAAGCCAACTATTTTATTAATGGATGAACCATGCTCTGCTCTTGATCCAATGGCAACCAATGCAATCGAAAATCTTATACAAGAATTGAAATTGAGGTTCACCATAATTATGGTAACTCATTCGATGAAGCAAGCTAAAAAATTATCTGACAGCATAGTTTTCTTTTGCAATGGCAAGATTGTTGAATTCGGAAGTACTCAAGAAATCTTTGAAAATGCTCAGTCTCCTTTAACGAAGGAGTATATTCTGGATCATTAGCTTAATAATTGATATTTTAATTTTTTCTATGTATAATTTTATCAAGTTTATTGTGATAGGGGGTTAAAATGTTTAGTACAAGTGAAGCAACAAAAAAGTTGTTTAAAGCTATTGAATTTCAAAATGCTAGTGGTGAAAGAATAACACCTGAGGAAGCTTGGAATCATTTTCAACAAGCATTGAAAGAAGGAGCGAATGTTAACGCTTTTGAGGATGGGATGACACCTTTGATGTGCATTATTTCAGCTTTTGTTACTAGTAATAACGAGGAACATCAATATTTAGAGCTTATGGCTAAGTTGCTTGTACAGCATAAAAAAATTGATGTAAATATTAAAAGCAAGCAAGCTGTTATGGAGAGAAGACCAAAGGAACATGATGGTTATCCAGTTTACGAATTTGAGGAGAGAGAAGTAGTAGATAGGAGTCCATATCTTCGCTGCATATACCTTGACAATTCACAACCTGTTAATGAAGGATTTATACCTCAAAATTATGCTCGTGCAGAGGAGGAAATTAAGACCGGCAAGAAGGAAAAAAATACAGCTCTACACATTGCTTGCAAGTTGGGAAATGTAAACATGATAGAAATATTACTTACACATCCAAATATCAAACCTAATATTAAAAACTATGAAAACAAAAGTCCAAGAAATTGTATTGCAGGACATGTCAAGAAAGCAATAGAACCAGAATTCCTAAAGATAGAAGCAGTCGCTCAAAAAAGGAAACAAACTAATTATGCTTGTGCTTTTTTGTTATCTGGAGTATTTGCTGTTGGTCTATGTTTCGTAGTTGACAACCCAGTTCCACTTGCTGCAACTTCGTTGCTTTTTTTTGCAATAGGATGTGGTTTTCTGTATAGAGCAAATACAGTTATTAATGATGTAAGCTTCTCTCAAGTTATTGTGAACGAACGTGCTAGTGATTTATCTGTTCAGGTAAGGTGTCATTCCAGCACTTGATGCTGGTTTTCATTTAATCTCATTGAATTTAGCATAAGCTCAGTTTACTTGTAAATTTTTCTGGATCCCAGTGGGCTTTGTTGCACAGCTCTTCGGATAGTGGGTAATGTATAATAAATTCATGAAGCTATATCAAACTTAGCCATGCCTATTTCAGTAAATTTGTTAAGCAAATAACACTTGAGTAGCAGTTCCTTCTCACGATTAATCTCAGATTTATTCCTAAAACTAAATCCAAATATTTGCTTCAGTCGCGAGAAAAAACTTTCTATATAAGATCTCTTCCAATAATTTATCTCTTTTTTCCACCTCTTCATACCATCTTCATCATATGACTTTATGAGCTTGATTGTAGAATTTCTCTCATTCATATAATCCAACTTTGGATGCTCTACTGCATTATTTTGCGGAGGAATCCTTGTCTTTATGTCAAGCTCATCGCACAGTTTGTATAACTTCTTTCGATTATATGCCCTATCTGCATATATCGTGCTTATGTTATACTTGGTATCCACTCTTTCAATAAGATCACAGGCTCCATAGTGGTCGGAATAAACTCCACTACTGTATTTTGCAGCTATAACTTTTTTACTACCTATCTCTAGCATTACATGTAGCTTTCTTGTTTGCTCATAGCGGCGATACTTTCTATCTGTACCATTTGCCTTACTATGGCCTGGAATATTATTGTAGATGCTGATACCTGTACTATCTATAGCAATTTCAATATCTTCCATATCGTTCTTATCAACTCTGCAGTCGTTGATTTTGATATTAAGCTTTTTAAACCTTCTTGAAGCCTGCGAATAGCTGATAATTTGCAAAATTTTCCCTATTTGCTCAAGATATTTCTCTATAAATCCCACTGTTTGCCTAAGACCAATCCTGAATAGATAGGTTATTATGTGAATTAGAATCACTACTTTGTCGCTGTAGACATTGTTGCCACCTGCTACTTTTGGACTATTTTCGTACCAATTTTCAATGGCATCGTTGATATAATGAAAAACATTTCCCCTTTCTTGAAGAAATTTGTTATATTCATTGCAGTTACTGACTTTCATTCTTATTGGCATATTTTTCCTTTGTCGGCTAAATATCTATTTTATAACAAATTCCATCAGTAACTGCCTGTTCTTTCCTTGAGTGGTGCAACAAAGCCATCCCAGTGTCAGCTACTTGGATGACAGGAGTATGAAATGGGGCTACTTGACCATTTAGTTGTCTTTTCTCGTCTACCTTATTTTATCACTCTGCTGAACAGATACCTTTACTTTTTATGATTTCATTGGCAAGAATACGGCTTTCAAAATCGACACTTATTATGTCGGATAGTGAGTTAATATCAGAGTACTTGTCAAAGTTTTCTATTGTTGATTTTACTACCTCTACTACTTCTAAAAAGCCGATTCGTGACTTCAAAAATTCGTTAACAGCTATCTCATTTGCAGCGTTCAAAACAATACTATTTGTATGTGGAGAAGAAGAATTTAACACTTCCATGCTTAGCTTTAGTGAAGAAAAACATTTGTGGTCTGGTTCTTGAAAGGTCAATTTTTTTTGTTTTGTTAAGTCTAACTTGTAGTTCAAAGTTGATCTTTCTGGCCAAGACAAAGCATATGCAATGGGAATTTCCATATCAGTTTCTGCAAGCACAGCAAAGCTAAACCCATCCTGGTAAACTACAACTCCATGTACTATCGATTCAGGATGCACTACTGCTTCAATTCTATTTGGGCTAATTTTAAACAAATGATGTGCTTCTATTATTTCTAGTGCTTTATTCATCATTGTTGCACTATCAACTGAGATTTTCTTTCCCATTTTCCAAGTAGGGTGACTTAGTGCCTGATTTACTGTAATATTTTTTAATTGTTCAAGGCTATAATTTAAAAATGGTCCACCAGAGGCAGTGAGTATAATCTTTTCTACACATTTATCATCATTTTGCAAAACTTGAAAAATTGCGTTGTGTTCAGAGTCGATGGGAATTATTTGTACGCTCCTTTCTTTAGCTTTTTCAAGCAGTAACTTGCCACCACAAACAATGCTTTCTTTATTTGCTAGGGCAATAACTTTAGTACCACTTTCTATAACCTTTATAACTGGCTCAAGGCCTGCGATGCCAACTATTACAATAACTGAGAGATCAACAGGTAGAGAAGCAACATTTGCTAGACCTGGAGCACCAACTTCTACTTTGACGTTTGTACCAAGTAGATCTTCTTTTAAATCTTTGTAGAACCTTTCATCAGAAATGGCAGCATATTTTGCATTAAGTAGATTTGCCTGTTGTGCTAGCAGAGCAAAGTTAGAATTGGCACTTAGTGCTTCCACCTGATATTCTTCCTTTCTCTTTAAGAGCAAATCTACAGTCTTTTTTCCAATGCTTCCTGTTGATCCTAAAACTGAAACTTTTTTCACTAATTACAATAAAATCTTCTTAGTTATTTAGTAACCAAGCTCATGATCATCACCAACAGATGGTGAAGGACCAGGTGAAAAAGATTGGCCATGATGATCACCTGCATCATGCATATCATGCAAACCATCAGCACTATGAGCCATTTCATTGCTAGCGTGGGGATAATCATCCGGATGATGCCCCTCATCACCGTAGTCCATACCCATTCCTTCTGATGGCATATCTTCTCCACCTCCACCTGAAAAATATTCAGCAAGACTTTCAAGAAATTTTATGCCAAACATATTACCTGATTTCCCAAATAACGTTACTAGACTGCTACCACTGACCAAACCTTCAAACACATTATTATAAGCAGCAATTGCTCCTTCATGAAAGTTGAACATCCACTTCATTCCATCCACAATTGTTGCAACAGAGTCACTATGACCAAGACCGAAACCACTTTTCTCACTAGCGGCTTCCTGGTGTTGCTGCTGTGCCTGCCATTCTGCAATATTTGGACCTTGTGCTTCACTCATAAACTTTTATTCTAAGCCTTAAGCTATTATTTTACCAAAAACACTGTAAAATATCAATTGTTTAAGAGAGGTTATTATAAAAATAGCTAACACTAAGCTATTTTTATGATTCTGAATACCAAAACATCGATAATGTGCTGTAGTAACAAAGTGATGACTTGAGGTTTAAAACAGCTTCTATTTCTTCTTAGAAGACTGCTCCTCTCTCTTTTCTTTTTATTATATATTATCTTAGTATTAACTTACTCATAAATTATTGACAAGTACTAATAATTTAATTATCATTAATATAATATTAATAATAAGGAAGAAAAATGCTTACTAATGATTTATCTAATAGTAACACACCATCATCAGCTCCGCCACCGCCACCTCCTCCTTTACCATCCGGAGGTTTAAAGAATTGGAAACTTCCACAGGATAATAAAAAACCTTCTAATTTGGCTACATCAGGAATTAGCAGTCGCACTGAACCAAAAAAAGGTCAATCTAAGAGTCCTGTTCAACAATCATCTCTTAATTTTGCAAAAAATCCACTATTTAAGAAAAAACAAGAAGAACATAATGTAAATAGCGAAACTGCAGATGAAGGAAGCAAGAATAGTATTCATGTTAAGAATCCAGAAACCAAAAATAGCGCTCAGTCAAAAGAAGAAGATAATGCGAGTGACAAAACTAAAAATGATAGAAGCAATACTAAACAGGTTATGCCGAAAAAACCTATGACTGAACAACATAATGGTGTACACTCTGATAGTGAAAATCAAAAGTCATCTGTAGCAGAACAAAAAAAGGCAACTCGCTTAAAATATTCAATTGCTATTTTGTTATTGTGTACATCCGGTCCTGTAGCTGGAGTATGCACGTATTTTATCATTTCAGCGGTATTAAGTAGTGCTGCAGTGCCAGTTTCTTCTGCAGTTATTGCTTTTGTTTCTGCATCGGTTATGTTGAGCTTAGCTGCATATCTTATCTATTCATACCTTTCTGCAATAAACAGCGAGAAAGGAGTTGATCCTGGTAGAAAACAATCACAAGATTTACAGAAAGCAAAAGGACTTGAACACAGCAATACTCATACATCATCACTTTCAGTAACGCTTGGAACATCCAGTGCACCAACATCACCTACTCTAAAGAATAATGCTAATAATAAATCCATACCCTCAGGAGGTGGCAAGCAACAAGGAAGTGGAGATTTGATGGCTGATTTGCACGAAACGCTCAAAAAACGAAGAAAAGCAACTGATGGAGAGGACGACGTACAACAGCAAAACAACGAAGTATGTCAAAATCAATCACAAGATTTACAGAAAGCAAAAGAACTTGAACATAGCAATACTCCTACACCATCATTTCCAGTAATGTCTGGAACACCCAGTGCACCGCCACCACCACCTCCTCCATTGCCACAAAATGCTGCACCACTACCATCTCAGCCGCCTCCTCCTACAGCTTCCAAGTGTACGGAGAAACCTAAGAATTGTGCACCAAAAAATGCTAATGAATCTGAGCATGATCGTTCTGATCTGCTTGAACAGATAAGAAAAGGTGTTATTTTGAAGCCAGTTCCAAAGGATGGTTTAAAAATACCTCAAAAACAAGAGGAGGAAAGTGTTGCTGAAAAGCAAGAGAGCGACGTACAATCGCGAAACAAAGAAGTACATCAAATAAGGAAAGTTGAAAATCAAAAAACTGACAAAGAGCAAAACAATAGTGAGAGTATTCAACAAGGAAATTATATGAATGAGGGTTTGAAAAGCAAAGTTCTAAAGCAAAGAAATAAAAGTGGTTTTCAAGATGAAGAGCTAGATTCCTTAGACAAACAAGATGATTCTCTTTGTAGTTTGGAAGAATCACTTATAGAACCAAATAACACGTCCAATAAAGAGCTAAAGAAACCCGTACAACCGCTAAACTTACCAATAGTATTAAAGAATATAATGTCCAGTGAAAATCCATTACTAAATAGCCCTAGTAATAATTTATTGAGCAATAGTAGTAATGTATCTGATGATGAAGAGTGGGATACATCCCAAGATTCTATGTCTTTTCAGTGTGATAATATAAAACAAGAGAAAATGAAGAATAGGGATAATTATCCATATTCAGCTTCTTCTTCAACAAAACCAGGTGAGGTAGAAGATTCATCAAATCCTCCTGTAGCCGAGATCATAAAGCAGCTTGATCAAAACAAAAATAAAGTCATTTCTTCCAAAGTAGACAACGGTATAAACACATCAAAACAGCAAGGTACCTTTGTTGATTCTGTTGAACTAAGCAAATTAACTACACAACGACCAATTCAGTCTGGTTTACTAAGGGTTCTTTAAATATCAAACCTCAAAAAAATCGGCGTAGGCTTAGGTAATGTAACACCTAAGCTTACACATGCGTTGCACAGAGATTTTAAATCACGTTGTTCTTTTGGAGTCTGTAATTGGTCAAGTATTATTTCTGCTGACTTTGGAACAATTGGCTGCAATAAAATACCAATTATTCTGATATATTCGAGTAATTTATAAATCACTAAATTCATGCGCTCTCTATCGGTTTTACTGAGTGTCCAGGGTGCACTTTTATCTATGTAAGCATTGGCCTTGGAAGAGATATTGATAATCAGGAGTATAATCTGGTTAAATTCATACTTTGATAGATGATCCATTACTTGATCAATTATGGCTTTGCAATTTTGTAAACTCTCATCATCTTTAAGCAAATTGCGATCGACCACTGGTACAACTCCAAAGCATTGCTTGTGCAGAAATGAAATTGTTCTTTGCACTAAATTGCCTATATTGTTTGCCAGCTCTGAGTTTATGCGGCTGATCATGTTCTTCTTACTGAAATTACCATCTTGACCGAAACTTGCTTCCCGAAGGAGAAAATAGCGTAGTTGATCAACACCAAACTCTTCTGCAAGATTAATTGGATCTATAACGTTACCAAGGGATTTGGATATTTTTTCCCCCTCGTTTAGCCACCAACCATGAACTGCAATTTGCTTTGGCAGTGGTAAATCTGCTGCAAGAAGAATAGCTGGCCAGTATACAGCGTGAAAACGCAATATGTCTTTACCGATCACATGAATGTTGAAGGAGTTTGTCCAAAACTTCTTATATTCCTCATCTTCTATATTAGGAAAGCCTATTGACGTGAGATAGTTAGTGAGCGCATCTATCCAAACATAAATTACGTGCTTGTCATTCCCTGGTACTTTTATTCCCCAATTAAAACTAGTACGAGAAATCGAAAGGTTAGTAAGTCCTGATTTTACAAACGATACCACCTCGTTTTTTCTGCTCTCAGGAAAGATGAAATTCGGATGATTTTCGTATAACTCTAGTAATTTATTTTGCCAACTTGACAAACGAAAAAAGTAGCTCTCTTCTTTTATCCACTGAACTTCAGCGCCTGTTGGTGCTCTGCCATCTATCAACTCTGATTCCTGATAAAACGCTTCGTCACGAACTGAATACCAACCTGAGTAAGAATCCAGATATATTTGCCCTCTCTCTTCAAGCCTATTCCATAGAGCTATAACTGCTTGTTCATGACGTTCTTCTGTGGTGCGGATAAAATCATCAGAATTAAAGTTCATTAGCTCAGCTAATTTTCTGAACGTAACACTTATTTCATCTGTAAATTCTTTTGGCTCTATTCCCTTTGTTTTAGCTGCTTTTTCAATTTTTTGTCCATGTTCATCTGTACCAGTAGTAAATTTGACGTTCTTTCCAGCTAATTTCATAAATCTAGCTGTAACATCACAGATAAGGGAAGTATATGCGTGGCCGATATGTGGCTTGTCGTTTACGTAATATATTGGCGTAGTGATGTAAAAGCTCTCAAATTGCTCCATTTTGTACTAGTTTAAAGCTTTATCGTATCTGCACTAGTAATAAAAATCAATACATATCCTACCAGACAAGCAATCTGAAAATCCATTATACCGCTGCGCGTTGCAGCGGTATTCTCGATTAGTAACTTATGGTTTAGCAGCACAACCTCCAAACTGTTGTGTCGCATTAGGATCACCAAATGCATACCCAGGTGTGCCATCATAAGAAGGAGCACTCGGAGTAGTACTATATTCTTCAAAAGGGTAAGGAGGTGGTGCCTCAAAACCATATCCAGGTCCTCGTTTATGATAATTATCTACCACTTCTTCAGCCTTCTTAATATTTTCTGACTCTTTCTCATGTTTCATATGAAAAGCCACACCACCAGCAAAACATACAAGAGAATTAATACCAAGAATGACTAAACCCCAAACTGGTAAGACTGGGTTAATAGCGCAACCTACCAAAGCTGCTAAAGAAATTGCACCAACTGCAAATTCTATATTTCTGAACATTTTAAGTTTATTATCCAGGTAATCTACCTTTTCTGATTTTCTAGCCGTTTTTTCGCTGCTGTTGTACCAAACACACATTAAAGCATGGAAAGCAACACACGTAACTACAGCTACTATCCCTAAAGCTAATAATTTCCTGTTGTCTTCTGCGTCTTTTTTCTTATCTTCTCTGCATGGCTGGTTACTGCTACCGGAACCAAGGTTATTTATCACTGTAGTATGACCACTAAACAGGTTGCTAAGTAGTAAATAATCCCAAAAATCTAAACCTCTATTATTGTGTACATGTACGTGTGTAACCTGAGGGCTTGTAGGTTGTTGCCTACTATCACGTCGATCACTTCCTATATTGTGTTCATTAGTTGGGTTATAGCGTCTAAATTCCTTATACGCATTTTCAAAATTTTTATCACTCCAGTTCTCAATATTTTGCATACCACGAGAACGTAAAAATTCTTGAACATTCTTATCACTGCCATTTTCTTTTATATAGGCAAGTGCGTACCTTTTTAAAACACTATCGCGCATAGATATTCCCCTCAAATTAAGATTAAATTAATAAACAATTATTACTATAAATTATATAGAATAATGTCTTCTTGTCAAGTTAGTCATAAACCAACCAATATTCTATCTACCAATTCTTTTACTGTCGGTATGCAACCATTTTTATAAAATGGGTCTTGCTTAAATTTGTACACATTGTGCCCAGAAAACATGAGTTCATTTTCAACATTGCCGTCATGTACAATGTTTTGCAGTGTCTTTTGTATACAGAAACTCCGTGGATCTGGCTTTCGCCCTGTTGAATGGTCACCATGATCTTTCCAATTGCTAAACAGACAATGGCTCAAACATCCCATGCAATTAATTTGATCTTGTCTTATTTCCGCAAATTTGCCTGGCGTCACAAAAATAACAGTTGTATCTGGAGTTTTCATTACCTCTGTATACCCTGCTTTAATCCATGCATTTGCTAGCTCTTTGTCTTTTGCAGTGAGGTAAATCTTTCTACCTCTGCTACCCATTGCAAATTCATTATTAAACTCTCCACTCACATTTTCTGAAAATTTCATTTGACGTGAATTTCGTTCCTGTAGCTCATATATGAAGCTATTTCTTACTGCAGATGAGTAAAATCCTGTTGGACTAAATTTGTTTAAAAATACATCACCTTCTTCTAAAGTAAGTAACTTCTTTTTCCATTCTGTAGAAATCGGACTTTCTTTTGTTAAAAGTGGACGAGTGCCAAACTGAAAAGCTATTGGTCCGATTTGTAAATTGTCAAACCAATGTTCCCAATCCTTCAAATTCCACACTCCCCCCGCCATAACAATTGGCGTTTCAGAAAGACCGACCTCATTCATGAAAGATCTAAGCTCTGCAACTCTTTCAAATGGAGCCTGCGGTAATTCTGGGTCTTCACTATTACTGAGTCCATTGTGACCACCAGCAAGCCACGGATCCTCATATACTACTCCACCAAGTAAAAAAGAAGATATTTTTTGGTAAGCACGTTTCCACAACGCTTTAAAAGCGCGCGCCGATGAGATAATAGGGTAGTAATAAACTTGATATTTAGCTGCAATTTCTCCAAGCCTGTAAGGCATACCAGCACCGCAAGTGATGCCATGAACTAAACCTTTTGCTTTTTCTAATATGCCATGAAGGACTTGTTCTGCTGCTCCCATTTCCCAAAGCACATTCATATGTATTCTTCCACGGCCCTTTGATATTTCATTCGCTATTTTTGCTTGACTAACTCCAGCCTCAATACTATACTTAATTAATTCCTCATGCTTTTCATTTCTTGTTTTACCTCTATAAATCAGCGGCACCAACTCACCATTGTCATCAATAAGTTTAGCATTTGCACCAGAAAACGTACCAACAGCATCTGCTGCAGCAAATGCCCCACTTGATCTTCCATCACTGATTGCAATGCCTTTACCGCCCTCGACGATTGGCCAGACTTTTTTCCCTGAAATCACTATCTTTTTTATCTTATCTTTCAAAATTTCCTCTTAATCTTTCACTCTATTTTACTGAATTACTAAAAAAATAATAGCTTTTCTTTTTTATACCTATGCATTCAGTTTTAAATAGGCATAGGAGATGCTATAAATATAGTTTTATAAGAAATTTGCTATATGATCATAGGTTTAACAGGTGGGATTGCAGTTGGAAAGAGCTTTGTAGCCAATTGCTTTAAAGAATTTGGTGCCGCTTTGTTTGATGCCGACTCTGTCGTGCACCAGCTTTATAAAGTGGACAAAAACATAATAAGTTATGCAGAAGAAAAATTTCCTGGGGTAGTAGTAAATGGAAAAATTGATAGAACAGCATTGTCTAAATATTTTTTAGCCTATGATGAAAATTGGAAGCAATTCCAATCTTTAGTACATTCCGCTGTGCGAAATGAATTAGAAATTTTTATTGCTCAGGAGAAAGAAAACGACAGAAAACTCCTAGTCCTAGATATTCCACTCCTACTGGAAACGAGATTCCGTTTATATTGCGATTTTATTGTTTTTATCCATGCAGATAGCACTGTACAAGCTCAAAGGCTTAGTGAGCGTAATATGGATAAAAAAAAGCTGGATCTAATGTCTAGTATTCAGCTACCTATTGAAGAAAAAAAGCAAATGAGCGACTTTATCATCGATACCAGCGCAAATGTTCTTTCTCAAGTGAAAGATATAATAAACTCGTTAGACCTCAACACGTGATACGGTTATTCTCCACAAGATTACTCCGAATTTTAGCTGTACTATCAGCAGATTTTACCATTAAAATTTCAAACCTTGAGCCTGCATTCAAAAACGATTCTACTGATCTGCCGAAAAAATCATATCTCCATCCCTTGAATAGTTTATCTATCTGCCCAGATATTGAACCAGCTAACTCATCTTTTGATGAAACTAACTTTCTTGATATGTTATTTTCCTTACATTTGCTCTCTAAAATAATCGAGAGTATATCAAATACAGATTTATCATAATTATCTGACAGAGTATAATTTTGCTGCACAAACTCCTTCTCATTCTCATTGAAAATATTCATAAATTCTAATAAATCTTCCTCTTTTATATTTTTTGTGTTTCTCTTAAGGTCATCTAAAACCTCGTCAATACGCTCCACATTTTTTTCAATAAGACCAATTATTACAGCATTATTGACTACCTTATTACGATTTATATTGTAACGCTGTGCTAAGGTCTCTTGCCACTCACTAACTGCTTTAACAGTTAACATCAACCTTGGATTTGCTTCATAATTAAATTTAATCCTCTTCCATGCATCTTTTGGATTATGCAAATACTTATTAACATCAACTATTGATTCCATCTCTTCTTGAAACCAGCCTATCCTATTATTTTCTTCAAGTTTATTGCACAATATTTGGTGTAGGTCATATAGGTGTATCACGTCATTTACTGCATAATCTAATTGATCCTCAGATAATGGCCGTTTTAACCAGTCTGAATTTTTAGCTTTAATTTTATCCAGCGCTACCCCCTGATATTGCTCTACTACTTTTGAATAACCAATAAAGTCGTGATAATAATGACAAAACATAGCAGCAACTTGGGTATCAAAAATGGGAGTAGGAACACATTTAAGCACGGTGAGTAAGGATTCTATGTCTTGCCGACAACTATGAAAAACTTTGGTTATTTCTCGATTCAGCATTATTTTCTTAATAAGCGATAAGTCAATTCCCGGTACTAACACATCTACAATAAAACTCTTCTCTCCGTAAGAAATTTGAATTAGTGATAATCTAGGATAGTAGGTTAAATTGTTTCTAATAAACTCTGTGTCCACTGCTATAAATTTTGGATCTTTTGCCATCAATTCTTCACATGCATTCTCCAGCTCCGATGTCGTACTAATTAGCATATATTTTTTATTCAGTGGCTATATTTTACCACTTATATTGAATATTTACAATTGATTGAAATTGAGAACGCAACTGTATGATAACTAATCCTTCTGTAAATATACAGTTTTGCCAGACACAACGGTACGTATTACGCGCCCTTTCACTTTGCGTCCATCGAAAGGGGAATTTTTTGATTTACTAGCAAAGTTGTCAACTTTAATTTTCCATTCATGATCCAAATCAACTAAAATTAAGTCCGCTGCAAGGTTTTTCTGTATGCGGCCACGTGGCACATGTATGATATCTGCAGGCTTATATGTCAATTTTGCAAGCACATCAAGTAGACCCATTTGTCCACTGTGATATAGTTCAAGTGAAATGGGCAGCATTGTTTCAAGGCCAACAATACCAAATGCAGCATTTTCAAGTGGCAAATCTTTAGAACTAAGATCATGCGGAGCATGATCGGTTGCAATACAATCAATCACACCTGTCTTTAAACCTTCAATCATAGCTAAACGATCTTCCTCTGTACGAAGTGGCGGATTCATTTTTGCGATTGCTCCATGTTGCTTTACTATATCTTCAGTTAAAGTAAAGTGATGAGGAGTTACTTCACATGTAACATTTAACCCCAAATCTTTTGCACGTTTAATAGCATCAAGTGAATCTTTTGAAGAGACATGTAAAATATGGTAGTGTACATTTTCTATGTTCTTCATTAGCAGTATATCACGAGTTACCATAACCGATTCCGATGCACTCAAGATTCCCTTTACTCCCAATTCTTCAGAAATCTTACCCTCGTTAATTACGCCACCAGCAGATAGATTCAAATCCTCTGCGTGTTGAGCAATAGGAACACCAAGCATACTTGAATAAAGCAGTGCCTGTCTCATAATCATTGGATTCATAACTGGCATACCATCATCGGTGAACCCAACTGCACCTGCTTCCTTTAAGAGTGCCATTTCAGTTAATTTTTCTTCCGAAGTGGTGATTTTAGCGTAAAATTGAACATTCACATGCGAAGTTTCAAATGCTCTATATTTCAAATACTTAGCGAAGACAACACTATCAATCGCTGGAACAGTGTTTGGCTGGCAAACTACAGTTGTAACGCCCCCTGCAGCTGCAGATTTGCTGCCTGTATGTATAGTTTCTTTATGCTCTTGACCTGGTTCACGAAAATGTACGTGAATGTCAATAAGGCCTGGCATTAGAACAAGCCCTTTACAGTCTATTATTTCATCAACTCCACTTGTTGAAAATAATGATTCGCCAAAATCAACAATTTTACCCCCTTCAGTCAATAATGAACCTTTTATATCAAGTTTAGTTTCCGGGTCAATAATACGAGCATTGGTATACGCAATTTTATAGCCTTCCTTTTGCCCTGTCTGCAATAAATTCCAAATCATATTTGAGTATCGATTATAAAATAAATCTAAAGTTTTTTTAGTAAAATACAACCAAATTAAAGTGATGATATAAAACTAGCAATAAAGAATATTTAAATTAATACTCAAGCAGCTATTCTATAACTACCATTTTCGATTTCAACGTTATTAAGTGCGGTATTTGCGTTATAAGAACAGTAACATCCTACTGCAAGAAAAGTTAATGCAGCTACAGCAAGCGAAACACACATTGCTAAATGAACCATTGTTAGACTTGTACCAACAGCAAATGCTCCAGATAATACAAAAGAAACAGAAGCATAATTACCTTGCCTTTTACTATAAATTTTTGCTTTCAAGAATTTTTCATTTAGCTCTTCATCCTTGCTTTCAGATTGTTTCTGTAGACTCTTCTCTAGTACTTCACTTTTGTTTTCAATTTCTTGCAGCTTTGTCTTTAAGTCGTTATTTTCATTTTCGCGTTGCATTATTTGATCAGTGAACGATTGTCTTGCATCATTCAGCTGCCCTTCCAACTGATCATTTTGTGTATTCAATTGAGCTGCCCGACCATTTAGCGTATCAGCAACCTGTGTTAATTGGGTTACTTCATCAGTTTTATCAGTTAGACCTTGCTTTGCATCATCCAGCTGCCCTTCCAATTGATTGTTTTGTATAGTCATTTGATCTACTTGATCTTTTAGCTTTCCAATCTCTTTTTTCTTCTTTTCAAGCTGAGCTCTTGCTTCATTAGATTCTTTGCTAAGTTGCATGACTTTACTAGTTTCTTCAGCTAGTTTTTGCTCTGATTCTACAAGTTGAACTTCTGTTTGCTCACATTTTCCTTCAAGCTCCCTTGCTTGACTAGACAAATTACTATTTTCCTGTTCAAGTTGAGCTTTTACTTCCCTTAGCCCTCCCTCACTCTCTCTGAATTGAGCTTTAGCATCCCTCAGCTCTTTTTCTGCAAATTCTACCTTTTCTTCTAGCTTAGTTTTTGCTTACTCAAGTTTCTCCAGTCGATTAGCCAGATTACTATTCTTTCTTTCTAATTCAGCATTTGTTTCCTTAAGTTCCTTTATAGTATCATTAAGCTTAGTTACTTTTTTAGTCTGTCCATTCAACTCTGCTTTCTTTTTTGCAAGCTGATCTTTTATCCCTTTAAGTTCTTTAGTAAGTTGATCTACTTGACCATCGAGTTTACTAGTCTTCTGTTGTTCTTGTGTTAATTTTCCTTTTTCATCATCTAGCTCTTTAGTTTTTTCAATCAAGCTTTGTTGTATACTCTTTAACCTTTTCTCTAATTGAGTTTTGTCGTTAGTAAGCTGAGCTACTTCTTGTTCTAGTCGTTTAATTTTCTCTTCTAATTTTGGAGCATATTCAATTGGTATCTCAGAAAGCTTAATGCCTTTATTTTCTTCTCTGACTTCTTCAAAGAATTCCTTATCATCCACATCGACATATGACAAAACTGCATGGTAAAATAGGCCACAAATATAAGCAATATGGCGATACTTAGATGGATTATTATCTGACTTAAAATTTTCCCGCTGTACTTCCTGAATAAGGTTATAATAGGTGTCAATTTTATGATAGTGTGGCTCTAAATACTCTAGAGTTTTACCCGTTTCTAATTTTAATGGTTTACCGACATGTTTATAGTGCATACCGGCATTACCATGTGGCAAACATGGTACCGGATCTGATTGACAAGCTACCCTAATAGTCTTATTTCCAAGACACTTATCGTAAACGTCAGCTGCACCATTGTAGAATACTCTTGGGGAGCCAAAAGTTGCAACATGAACATCTTCGGCATCTTCTGTTTTATTGTCCCAAATTTGGGAGAAAAACCCTGGACTTGAAGTCCATCCTTTTAAGAATATAATTTTAAGGTGAAAAATCTGAAAGAATGTGGAATATTATAGAAAAAGCAGTCACTCTGTATATATATCACATAGTGTGGATAACAAAATATCGATATCCAGTACTAGTTGGAGATATTGGAAAGAAAGCTAAAGAAGTTGTACAAGAAGTATGTGCAAATAATCAAGTAGAAATTATCAGAGGTAGAGTTGCGTCAAGTCATGTACACGTATACGTTTCTGTACCCCCATACTTAAGTATTAGTAAGTTAGTGCAGTTAATAAAAGGAAAAAGTTCCAGAAAAATCCAGCAAAACTTTCCAGAGCTAAAAAAGAGATACTGGGTTGTGGGCAGTAGGCTACTTTGTCAGGACTAGCGGAAATGTAACTGACGAAATGATAAAAAATTATATTGAAAATCACTCTAAAAAAGAAGATAAATTTGGTGACTTTCAAGTCGAAAGTTAGCATTCTATGCTCTCTCTCAATCTTTGGATTTTAATCCATAGTGGTTGAATAAGACATAAAGCAGCTATACTAGCAAGAGCACCCCCCATGCTATGACCTGTAACATTAATTTTCAAATCTTTGATTGCTAATCCTTTATCATTAGCATGCCCTTTTAATATCTTATGCACAGTGGGCCAAGAGCGTTTGAATAAAGAGTAAAAACCAGAATGGACACGATGATCTTCAGGTAAAATGACAATTTAGCTAAAGATGCACGAAGATCTTCCTTTACATCATTTAAATCACGAGTGCCGTGATAAGCTATAGTTACTTCCTTATCTTTAATAAAAATATAACCAGCATCTCGATTAGATGAATTGCTACCAGTTAAAGCATAGCCAATATCATGTTGTTCTAATTTATAATCAGTATCCAAAGAATACTTGTCTTCGATGAGATCATTGTCGTAAAATCTTATAATCTGATAACCTTCTTCTTCAAACTGTCTTTTAGTTTTATATTTACCTTTTTCTAATTTTCTATCCACATTACCATAGGAAATTTTGCTGAAGGTACACATTTCTAGTAATTTTTCTTCATCAAATCCTGTAATTTGCCCTTTTATCAGATCAGCAAGGTCAGAAGCATTCTTTCACTCAGCATCTTTAAAATCTTCTATCTTCTTCCATGCTTTAACTAGGTCAGAAGTTCCTAGCCCATTAAGGTCAAAACTTTGAGCTTCTAATTCGTTCTTAAATGGTTCTAGCGCCTCAATTGCGCATTCTCTTATTTCATTACCACCAATATGTACAATACTATCGCTAATAGAATCCATACTTTGACCATGAGTAATACTTGGCATATTTTTTACCTACTATTTCATTTTAATATATCATTAATTAATGATATATTAAAATGAATCAATAAAGTTATTAAAATTTTCTTATTTTTAACGAATTTAGTTCATTTTATCACGCTTAAGACTCTTATTTATGACAACCACTGTGTCTGCGATCTTATCGTGCCAAGTTTGGCAGCGTTTGTCGAAGTTTGCCCATATAAAACCCAAGAATAGTGGTGCTGTTGACAATATAAAGGAAAAAAACCTCTTTATTGCTTGTTTTAGAGTCAATTTTTCAAAAGTTTGTGCACTCACAACTCTAAGCCCAAGTAATAACTTTCCAGGTGTAGCACCAAACCTTATCCACATATATACCACATAACTAAAAAGCATAATGAATTGAACTATTTGATTTAGAATTAGTAACTTGATTAGTTTACTCTGCATTGCTGTTTCCTCTGCAGATAGTGGCACCTGCATTTGATATTTTGCAGCAATTTGGCCTAATATTTTACTGCTCTCCGAGCTCATGAAGAGTTGATTTAAGGCCTGACCGCAAAACTGCAAAAATAAAACGATGATGATTAAATCAAGCAGTACTGACAAATAGCGTCTAAGTCCTGTTACATAGCATATTCCATTATCATCCTTTTTCACTTTTTGAATAGCATTTATAGAAGAAAGAATGGAAAATAAACGATTAAAAAATTTATGTAACATATATGCATTTTCCAATGTTTGAGTGCCCCTGGCCGGACTTGAACCAGCATGCTTTTGCAAGCAACAGATTTTGAGTCTGCCGTGTCTACCATTCCACCACAGGGGCCTACTTTAATGCTATAAGCAACACAAGATTAGTCAAATTTTTTATCTTTTAAGTAAGGATTGAATATTCTACAATAATCAATCCTTACTCTGAAAACTTAAAATGAATGAATTAGCTAATCTTATTGATTCAAGAGAAGAAATATGTAAATTGCCACACAATTTAGAAGCAGAGCAAATGCTCATTGGTGCAATGATTCGTGATAATAGAATTTGTGATGCAGTTGAAGATATAATTGCAGCAGACAATTTTTATGATCCACTACATCAAAGCATTTTTACCCAGATATCTAAAACCAGAAAACACGGCATAGTTGCCAATGAACTAAGCCTTAAGATGTTTTTTGAAAATGATAAAGCATTTGCCGAATGTGGTGGAGTTGAGTACCTAGCAAAACTTGCAGCAAAGGCAAGCATTGCGCTTGATATCTATAGCTTGACCAGAATAATCCGTGATACTTATTTAAGGAGATGCTTAATCAAGCTCGGGCAGGAGATAGTTGACGATAGTTACAACTACGACATTGAAAATCCTGCACAGTTACAAATTGAGCAGGCAATGACAAAATTGTTCAACTTAGCAGTAAAAAAGCAAGGTGATAAGACATATATAAAGCTTGCAAGTTCAATTAAAGATGTGGTTGAGAAGATCAGCAAGCTGAAGAATAACCCAGAGGCTCTAGGTATTACAACCGGACTTCAAGATCTAAACCAGCTTCTTGGTGGTTTGCAGAAATCTGATCTGTTAATTATAGCTGCAAGGCCCTCAATGGGAAAGACAGCATTGGCACTGAACATCGCACTTAACGCTTGTAAGATTTTGCAAAAAAGAACAGATAAACAACACTACGTAGCTTTTTTCTCACTTGAAATGTCAGCAGAACAATTAACCGCAAGATTGATTACTATAGATTCAGGCATTGGTTATTATAAGGCACTGACTGGGAGAATTAGTGATTTTGAATTACATGAATTCATTAATGCTAGTACAGATCTATCAGAATTACCTTTCATAATAGACGATACTCCTGCTCTATCAATTAGTGCCCTTCGTACCAGAATACGACTGCTATATCAACTATACAATGTAGAGGTGGTATTTATAGATTATCTGCAATTAATTCGAGGAACAACAAAAAGGAGTAGTGAAAATAGAGTGCAAGAAATCTCAGAAGTGACGCAGGGTTTAAAAGCAATTGCAAAGGAACTAAATATTCCCATTGTTGCACTATCACAGCTCTCTCGTTCTGTTGAGCAAAGGGATGATAAAAAACCACAACTTTCTGATTTACGTGATTCAGGAAGCATAGAGCAGGATGCAGATATAGTAATGTTCCTCTATAGAGAAGAATATTATGAATTAAGAAAGCAACCAAATGAAGGAAGTAATAAACATCGAGAGTGGCAAGAGAAAATGGAGAAAATTAGAAATATTGCAGAGCTGATCATTGCAAAACAAAGAAACGGGCCAATTGGCAGTGTGAAGCTACATTTTGACTCCAATAGAGGTGCATTTAAAGATTATACAGAAAGATATAGTCTGTAGCGGTTTTGAGTAATTCTGGAAGTGTTTAACAAACCATACGTGCCAAATTAAGAAGCTATCGTGAAACATAGCAATATTTAAGATTGGCATTTTATTTGTTACATTTATTTTTTTAGGAAATTCTTATCTAGGATAAGATGATTTTTTAGAAAGATCTATAAATTACTAACCTTATTACTTAATATATAAAATAGTTTTTTCTTATTTCCTTTCTTCCTTACGCCACTTTTTCTTAACTTGATGCGTATGGTTTATTTAACACTTCCGATATACAACTAAAAAATAGCAAATTCTCTATAACTTGAATATAATTTTAGCTTTACCTAAACAGAAAGATGAATTACTTAATGGATTTTGTTTTAATATCTCTTTCCTTGCCACTTTTTATTACTGAGAATTATTTGTTAATTACTGCGTTGATCCCACTTTTAAGTGCATTAGCTATTTCTTTTACTAGTAAATGGCCCAGAGTGAACAATAGCATTACTGTTGTTTCTTCTATGCTTCTATTTGCGTATACATCTCTATGCACTTTATATTTGGTGTATGGTGATCATTCTCAATTTATTCTCATGGACTTTGGTAATAATTTGCATATTAGTTTAAAGTTAGAGTCTAGTGGAGCAATATTCAGTTTATTAATATCATTTTTGTGGGTACTAACCAGTATATATGCAATATGTTATATGCGAAATAACTATGCTGATAGTAACTACTCGAGTTTTCTATGCTTTTTTTCAATAGCGATTAGCTGTGCAATGTTTATTGCTTTTTCTGGAGATTTGCTCACTACATTTGTCTTTTACGAGCTTCTAACTATTAGTACATACCCTCTGATTACTCACAACTCAACAAATGAATCAGTAATTGCAGGACGCTATTACTTTGGTTTACTATTTTTCTCTTCTTTAGTGTTATTTTTTCCTGCAATAGGTCTCTTATATAATGAATTCCATACTTTAGACTTTGTAAGAGGTGGAATATTCAAGTTTGATACTTCGTTCATAACTTTTATTGCAGTGTGTTTTGCTATGCTGATTTATGGAATAGGAAAAGCTGCATTAATGCCAATGCATTTTTGGTTGCCAAAAGCAATGGTTGCACCAACTCCTGTAAGCGCACTACTACATGCTGTTGCTGTTGTGAAATCAGGAGTGTTCATCATCATCAAAGTTATATTATACACTTTTGGCATCGATAATATGCAACGTTTTGCACAGCAAAGTTGGTTTGCTGGAGGATGGCTTCCGTACGCTGCTGGATTTACTATTATTACTGCATCGTTAATTGCATTAAAGCAAAAGGAATTAAAGAAATTGCTTGCTTATTCTACTATCTCTCAGTTGTCATATATTATATTGTTCGCTTCAATTTTTAGTGAATTTAGCATGAGGATTGCAATTTTTCAATTAGTTTGCCACGCATTTGCAAAAATCACTTTATTTTTCACTGCTGGAGCAATAATAACGAAAACAGGTGAGAAATACATAGATAGAATTCACGGTATAGGACGTAGTATGCCAATTAGTATGATAGCATTTACTATAGGTGCATTGTCCATGATAGGGGTACCACCTGCTCCGACTTTTTGGAGCAAATTTTTCATTTTTCAAGCTGTTTTTAACTCTAGTAATGTAACACTTTCTGTATTTGTAGCTCTGGTGTTAATTGTCAGTACTATACTCAACGCTCTATACTTCTTACCGATAATTTACAATGCCTTTTTCTTAAAACCTTCTAGAAATTATTTTATTAAAAAGACACCAATGCTTCTAATTTTACCTCCAGTTGTTACTGCTGTATGCACTTTAGTTATTTTTTTAGCTACCAAGTAATTTTTTAAATGTAATCAGCTGTATTTATAGCCGTTAACAATAAATTTAAATGGTATTATACCAGTTAGAGTTGCTTTCATGTTTGATAAAGTAAAGCTAACCTCCACAGCATAGTCTTTCATTTTCTTATTTTGCTCAGCTGCAAAAAGTACAGTGGCATTTCCAGCAAATTTAACTAAGTCCTTGATCGATCGGTCAATAGATAGTGTTGTTACGTTTATGTTGGTAATTTTTTTTGTGGATGAAACAGCTTCATTGTTTACTTTTTCCTGAAAGTCTTGATAGATTTTATATATAGAATTGTTTTTTATAAAATTTTCTTGATACTTTGATTCAACGATCTGAGAGGACTCGTATGCTTCGACGTATTGACTTACCAAGTACCTTGCTATGGAAGTGTATTCATCTTCTTTTTCACTAAAACTAAGTTTATGTATTGTAGAAAACTCATCTTCTGTGTGGTTCGTGTACTTCACAAAATTTAAATCTTTTTTAACAGGAAGTAATAGGTATATGTTTAGTAATGATAAAAATAAACATACTAAGAGAAGTAACGTTATTAACGCCATCCAAGATCTTTCTACAACGCAGAACAGGTATCTGTGGCAATACCATTCTACTGCTTTCCTGAAATAACTTTTGTTTTTTACTGATTCAACTTCCATAACCTAATTATAATAACTCTAAAAAAACTTTAAAATATGTCTAAATTTTCCAAAATAGTATGAATGATTATATCACCTTGTTCTGCAATAAGATGAAATTTATCAATTTTCTTCACATCTAAATTTATCATTTTTACACTGAAGCTTTCAGGATCATAAGTATTACTTTCTGCACTTTTGTGATAATTATAGTAGTGTAATTTATTTTGATCATCAAAATAACCAAATTCATCAGCAAGGGTTCCCACTTTTCTGCCTTTACCGTCTCTGACTAGCTCAAATAGATCAATTACATGGTTTTCAGATCCAGGCTCAATAAGACCTTCTACAGCAAAAAATTTAGGTGCATGACCAACATACTCCTTAAATTTTAGATTATTAGTCTTTTTTACACTACCAAAATCCACGAATTTATATTCATCTGAAAGATCAGAATATTGTGGATCATACTTTTTATATTCAAAAAACTCATTACCTAAAAAATTACAAAACGTTAGTTTATAGTCATCATGATTGAGTTTAATAACTTTAAGATAATGAAAATCTCTAGGAATCTTTACTTCTTCTTTCGTAATATGATTAAGTATGACTAACTCGCCACTGAGCATGCGATGGCCAATTTTTGGCAAAGTAGCTATATTGATTGCCTTATTGAGCTTAAAATTTGCTTCATAGATACCACTTGACAGCTCCTTCCCTTTTTCTAAAGTGACGCCTTGGTCTAAAGCTGTATTCTTGAGTAAACTCAATTCTTTCTGCATGTTCAATATGGTTTTTGTTAAAACTTCTATTGATTGCCATAAAGTTAATTTATTATCAGTCAAACTATATACTTTAAGTATTAAATTATCAGGATTTTATCATGAATTTATGTTAAAAGTATTATATTTTTGTGTCATGATGTTAACTACATTAGCTAAAACATGCTTTTTATCTAAGCGAAATTGCTTTGCAGCAACGAAAAGTTCATCTATTTCTTTCCATTGACTTAGCAAAATTTCAACATTATTTACTTCTTTCTTTATACTTTCTAAAATGGAGGTTTGAATGATATGTGATGCTAGTTCTAGCTCAATTTCACTATTAATTATTTTATTAACTATATCAGAATTATTTAGATTACGGAAAAATGTATAAAAATGCTTATGTGACTCATAAGCACCACTGTTTATTGCATTTATTATTACTCCCGGAGTTCCAGGAAACAAAGTAATGATCTCACTAAATATTTTATCGTCAAATTTACACTGAGATGAAACAACCTGCTTTGTTTCATCGTAAGTTAACGGAAGTAAATTCAGCTGAAAGCACCTACACCGGATGGTGGTTTGTATATCATATGGTTTATGGCTAATTATAAGTATTTTAGAATTTTGTGGCGGCTCCTCTAATATCTTTAATATTGCATTTTTAGCATTGCTAGTCATTGCCTCCAAGCTATCTATTATAGCTATCTTATATTCTGATTGAATGGGGCTTAGGTACAGAAAATTTTTCATTTCTCTCACCTTTTCCACTCCTATTGTATCACCTTCAACAATGTGTAAGTCTAATGCTACTTCATCGTAATTTTTGATAAGAAACCAATTAGAAAAGGATTGTGCAAGTGTTGCTTTTCCTATGCCTTTTTTACCACAGATCAGCCAAGATTGAACAGACAAGTTGTTCATTATCTTTTTTTTTGCTTGGTTGTGGCCTATCACCTTTTTCATTCTTTCTCCTATAGATCTTAGTTTGAAAATTCGTTATTTATTGTTTGTAATGAAATTTTACCTTTTCTTAAAACCTTAATCTTGTCTCCAGTTAAGTCAATAATAGTAGATTCTATACCAGAAACTAATTCATCATCTTCAATTACTGCAGATAAGTGTTGCTTAATAGACTGAGGTATATCTCTTGCTTTGCATATACTTTTTTCTCCTGAAATGTTAATACTAGTTGCAACTACTGGAGTTTTCAGTTCATTTAATATTGAAATCGCAATAGGATGATCAGGAATTCTTATGCCTATACTATCTTTAAAGAACTCATTTGGTAATATACTGTTATCTTGAAGTGGTAAAATATAGGTCATTGGTCCAGGAGAAAAGTAGTTTATTAAATTGATATATTCTTCTTTTACCTTTGCTATATTTGTCAAACTATCAACATCACTAACAAATATAGAGAGTGGCTTGTTTTGAGAACGCTTCTTTATCCGGTATATTTTTTCTATAGATTCTTTACCTAGCGCATTACAAGCAAGAGCATATACTGTCTCTGTTGGAAAGCATGCTAACAAATTATTTTTTATTGCATTTATTACTTCAAATACCATATAGCTAAAACTTATGTCTACAATAGCTCTGGGTTTACAGTTATCTCGCTATATGGTAGCAATTAAGATACCGAAATGGCTACTGTTGTATACTTACAGTAAATTTTATTAGCAACTGCTCGTTTTTACAACAGATTTACTACAATCCGAACTCCTCATTGATTTTATCGACTATCGTCTGTGGTGGATCATCTCCCCATCCTGAATATAAAATCTCTCCATAATCTGCAACATCTATAGAGCCAGTTCTACTTTTTGCCAGAAACATTTCTCTTTTATCTTTATCAACTAATACATAGTGCCAAGCTGATCTTCCTCGATCTTTACCACGAACTAGATATATGAGATCTGATCTACTTCTTCTTGTTGCATCAGCAAAGGATCTTTCATTGATAGTTCTGCTTTTACTCTTTATGCCGCCACTTTCAGAAAAAGCTTCCTTGGCTTCAGCTTTTTTGTTTGCCAATTCAGAAATTTTTCCTTTTGCTCCTAGTGCATGTTCTTTGGTATTTTGAGATGAATACTTACTGGAAAAACCTCCTCTTGTCTCATTAGAAGTCCTATTTGTAAAACGCTTAGTAAACGAGTTATCGTTATCATTTTCTGCCATAAAAGTCTCCAAATTTTAGATTGTAGAATCCAAATTTTTACTACACCCTATCATAGGTTAGTTAAATTAATATAAATGAAAGATAATATAGTAATTATTACAGGAATTACAGCCTCAGGTAAATCAGAATTATGCGATAACTTGATAAAAAAGTATAAAAACATTAGCATAATAAACTGTGACTCAAAGCAGTTATACAAAGAGATTCCCGTAATTACTGCTCAACCACCAAAGCAGAAAGAATTTTATAGGCTATACGGTTATGTTTCAGCAAGAGAAAATTATTCCGTAGGTTTATGGCTAGAGGATTTAAAGAGGGAAGTTAACAACGCGCTGAAAAATTCACGAATACCCATCATCACTGGAGGAAGTGGGCTTTACATTAGCAGCTTAATCAAGGGATTATCATCGATTCCACAAATAAGCCAGGAAGTGAGAGAAAACGTAAATGAACTTAGGAAAAATTTAAGTAAAGAGGAATTCTACAAATTAGTGCTAAGCAAAGATCCAAGGATTCAAGGTAAAATATTTATTAATGACTCACATCGCCTCTCAAGAGCACTTGAAGTTATCACTGAAACTGGCAAGACAATCTTTGTATGGCAAGAAAATAGACAGCCTCCTTTGTTCAATAATTTTAAGGTATATACAATTCTACCTAAACGTGAAGATATATACCGAAAAATAAATTCTCGTTTTATTGAAATGGTTGAAAATGGAGCAATTGATGAAGTAAAAAACCTACTTAGCATGAACCCATCTCCACATTTGCCAGCTATGAAAGCACATGGAGTACCAGAAATTATAAGATACTTAAAAGGGGAGATTACTTTAGACGAAGCAATACAGATTGCTCAAACAAACACAAGGCATTATGCAAAACGCCAGTACACTTGGTTTAAAAATCAATTTCCGAATTCTCAAGTGATTGACTGTGCAAATAAATTGACAGAATTTGGAATATTTTGATTATTATGTATTATATTGCTATGCCTATGCAAACTTTTCTTGATAGTATTAAACTTTTTTCTTAAAGAACTTTCATCATTGCCTAAATTGTGATTATTAAATTCTTTGTAAAAATATTCTTACTTATGAAGCGCTACTATACCTGTAAGAGCCTTTATCACTAAATGAACTATATCACGCAATATTTCATCCTAAATTTTTCTATATTCTCTCACTAATCTTGTAACCACAATCTCCACTTTCATATCCTTGTATAGCTCTTCTCATAATAGTAGGAACAAGATAAGATAGTGATTTAGTGTAACAAGAAGGTAAAAATGCCAGCAGCGTACAGTTATGACTTAAGGAAAAAAGCCATTCAGGCGTTGGATGAAGGAGAGAGCAAAACAGCAGTAGCAAATTTTTGGCCCTCTCTAATAACTTCAACATCACTAAATTCAAGGGATTGGCCTTCTATTATTTGGAATCTTTCATGTCCTTTTCCTGCAACTAGCAGAATCATATTTTCATCATGTGCTATATTTATACCTTTCTCTATAGCTTTTTTTCTATCTCCTATCTCCAGTGCATCAGGGCAATGTAACAAAATATCGTGACGAATTTTCCCCGGATCTTCATCGCGCGGATTGTCATCTGTGACTATAACTTTACCTGCAAGCATTTGTGCTATTTTACCCATCTCTGCACGTTTTGTTTGATCACGATTCCCGCCACAACCGAACACTAGAACTATCTTTTTATTGAAGTGCCATTTTAAAGACAACAGAGCTTGTTTGAGTGCACTTGGAGTATGAGCGTAATCGACAAATGCAAAAGTGTTCACTTTTTCCATTCTTCCAGATGGAGAAGCGAGTTTATCTATACACATTCTTTGATAGTCCATACCAGATGAAATAACTATACCGATTGCACACAACAAATTATATGCTTGAAATTGCCCAAAAATCGGAAAAAATGCGTTATAAATTTCATCACCGATTTGAATTGTCAGGTATTGACCATTGGCAGTGGGTATCTGCTTTAATAAAGTAATGTCAGAGTTTTTTTTTCCATAGGTTATAACTTTGTTGCCACGCTTTTCAGCTATGTTGAGCAACTCTCCATATTCGCCTATATCTGCATTTAAAATCGCTGTTTTTTCTTTTGGCAATACCTCATCAAACAACCTTTTCTTGGCCTCAAAATACTCATCGATACTTTTGTGATAGTCCAAATGATCTTGAGAGAAATTAGTAAAAGCTGCAGCATTGAGCCTGAGTCCATGGATTCTGTATTGATCGATTCCATGGCTTGAAGCTTCTAATGCTAAGTGTTCTACGTTCTTATTATTTATGTCACGCAATGTGGAATAAAGATCATCTGCACTTGGCGTTGTAAGGCTATTATCTTTTCTATTATTATTGACACATGTTCCCAGTGTTCCTATAGACGCTACATTATCTTGCCAAATCTGGCGACAAAATTCCACCACTGAAGTTTTACCATTCGTACCAGTTACAGCAGCAACATATTTAGGTTGTTTGAATTGATAAAACCTGCTGACTATTTCACTGTATATTCCTTGAGGGTCCGAGTGGTAAAGCACTGCAAAACTTGGAGTACTTGTCATTCGAGTAGCGGACACTGGAATCCAGTTTTCATTATACAATTGTCTAGTATGCTTGTTTACAATTAAATTTTCTGGATCCCAGTGTCTGAGCACTGGGATGACATCTTTCTTGGCCCCTTGTATTACAACGTCTACACAGTTGTGTACACATCCATTAGGAAGACATGTTACGTGTTCTTTACTCCTTTCTGACACACAAACAAAAAGGTAACCTTCTTTAACTCTCTTAGGATTACATGTGACGCCTTTGATTTCAATATCAAAGTCAGCATTTACAATGTTATGCAGTAGCTCTTTCAGTCTCACAATCATCTTTAACACTTGAACATGGCAGTCTTATTAATGCAGTATTCAAGTCAAAAATCAAATCTTCAGGATCTTCTAGTCCGCAAAATATTCGCACAAAACTTCCACCATAATCTGAATTCATTACAGATCTTGACATAGATCTATGTTCTATTGGTAATATCAAACTGTCACATCCTCCCCAAGAAGCACCGATGCCAAAAATTTTCATGTGATCAACCATGCAGCTTAGTTCCTCACATGAATATTCTCTATCGAGTACTATACTAAATACGCTACTTGCCCCTTTGAAATAACTTTTCCATAAATCATGCTGAGAATAGGAAAAAAGTGCGGGGTATAAGACTTTTTTGATTTTTGGATGTTTTTCCAGCCACTTTGCTACTTGCATTGCTGTACTTTGATGCTTCCTCATGCGTGTTTGCAGTGTTCTAAGTCCCCTGTGTGCAAGGTAACAGTCATGCGATTGAATGGTGACTCCATAATTTTTATAGCTCTCATAAAGCAATTTAAAAATTTTACCTTCAGCAACCATAGCTCCCATCACTAAATCTGAGTGACCGGCTAGATACTTTGTCACCGCATATAGTGCAATATCAATTCCATAATCAAGCGGCTTAAACAACAAAGGAGTGGCCCATGAATTGTCACAAACGGTTACAATTCCACGTTCTTTAGCAACTTTTACTATATGCTCTACATTCGAAATCTCAAACGTTATAGAACCAGGCGTCTCAATCATGATGAGTGAAGTGTTACTCTGAACTAAATCAGTTATATCCTGTGTCGGATCATAAAAAGTTACTTCTACTCCTCTTTTTGGTAGTTCATTTTCGGCAAATCTCTTTAGCCTATAATAACTATTATCTTGTATCAGAACATGCGAACCTGCTGTAGTGAAAGTCAAAATAGCAAAAGTAAGTGCAAATAATCCAGAAGGGTAGATGAGTGCTTGTCCCCTACCCTCAATTTCAGCCAGTGCATTTGAAAAATAATGAACAGTAGGCGTACCAACATTACTATAGCTGTAATCCCTTGCAACACCATCATTGATCACATCATATATACTCTCCCCATTCGCTGCACTTAAGTAATCCTTGTAAGTAGGAAATAATATGGTAGAAGAATGATAAACTGGTGGGTTCATCGATCCTTTATAATCATTAAATTTTCTTCCTGCTTTAACTAATAAAGACTCTTCTCTCACGTTTCTACTATTTATTTTTTAGATTGTATTCGCTTTGCGTATACAAGTGAAGAGAAATCGCATGTAATCGCTCTATTTCACTCTTTAATAATTCATAGATCAATTTATGCCTCTTTAAAGAGCTCATTCCAGAAAAGTCGTTAGATATTAATACTAATTTGATATGTGAAGGTAGTGTCGAAGAAGAAACAAAATAATGATCTACATGCTTTGCTGATTCATCGATAATATTAATATCAATTACACCTATTGAATCGCGTAATTTTTCTTCTATTGTCTTAATAATATCCACAATAGTTCCTTTAAGCAACAATACGCTCCTCTTGTCATCCCACAGTATCTGGGCACTGGGATGACAATCGAATTACTTATTCTCTTCTTTATTATCCATGTCTTGATAATCAGAATCTACTACTTTTTCTTCCTCATTATTTGTTGTGGATGAGCTTTCTCCACCTTGTTGTTGTTGAGATTCCTTATACATAGCTTCTCCAAGCTTCATAGAAAGTTGAGAAAGATTAGTAACCTTCTGTTGTATTGAATCAGCATCATCAATATTATCAGACTTACTAACTTCCTTTAATTCATTAACTGCATTCTCAATAGCAGATTTATCTTCTGGAGAAATTTTATCACCATATTCTGTCAAAGATTTTTCTGTAGAATGAACTAAACTATCCGCTTGATTCTTCACTTCAATAAATTTCTTACGCTTTTCATCTTCTTGTGCTTTTTCCTCAGCTTCTCTCACCATCCGATTTATTTCATCCTCCGATAAACCACCTGAAGACTGAATACGTATTTTTTGCTCTTTTCCAGTAGCTTTATCCTTTGCAGAAACATGCGCTATTCCATTTGCATCTATATCAAATGTCACCTCAATTTGAGGAACCCCGCGAGGAGCAGGTGGTATTCCTTCTAAACTAAACTGACCAAGCAGTTTATTATCAATCGCCAATTTTCTTTCACCTTGATGTACCTTAATTGTAACGGCTGTTTGGTTATCTTCTGCAGTTGAAAACACCTGAGATTTTTTTGTGGGAATAGTAGTATTACGTTCAATAAGTGGAGTGAATACTCCACCTAGAGTTTCAATACCAAGAGAAAGTGGAGTTACGTCAAGTAGTAATACATCTCTTACATCACCTTGAATGATTCCCGCCTGTATTGCAGCTCCAATTGCTACAACTTCATCAGGGTTAACCCCTCTGTGTGGATCTTTGCCAAAGAATTCTTTAACTTTCTCTATGACTTTTGGCATACGAGTCATGCCACCAACAAGAACTACTTCACCAATTTGACTAGCAGACAAACCAGCATCTTCAAGAGCTTTTTTGCAAGGAATTATAGTCCTTTCAATTAAATCATTCACTAAACTTTCAAGCTTTGCTCTTGTTAGCTTCATATTTAAGTGTTTTGGGCCACTTGCATCAGCTGTAACAAACGGTAGATTTACTTCTGTTTCCATTGCACTTGACAATTCTACCTTTGCTTTTTCTGCAGCTTCTTTGATTCTTTGCATAGCCATTGGATCGTTTTTCAAATCAATGCCATTACTTTTCTTGAATTCACCCAGTAAATAATTTACTACTGCATTATCGAAGTCTTCCCCTCCAAGGTGAGTATCACCATTTGTAGCCTTTACTTCAAAAACTCCGTCACCTATTTCAAGAACTGAAACATCAAATGTACCACCACCAAGATCATACACTACTATTGTGTGTCCGTGCTTTTTATCAAGACCATAAGCAAGTGCTGCAGCAGTTGGTTCGTTAATTATTCTGAGGACATTTAATCCAGCAATTTTTCCTGCATCTTTTGTTGCTTGACGTTGAGAATCATTGAAGTACGCCGGCACTGTTATCACAGCATCCTTTACTTCTTCCCCAAGATAAGCCTCAGCTGCTTCTTTCAGGTTTTGTAGTATAAATGCACCAATTTGACTAGGAGAGTATTCTTTACCATCAGTTGTTTTAACCCATGCATCACCATTTTTTGCTGCAAATACCTTATACGGTACACCTAGATTCTTCATTTCAGGATCGCTATATTGGCGACCTATCAATCTCTTAGTTGCAAAAAAAGTATTATTTGCATTGGTAGTTGCTTGCCTTTTTGCTGGAGCGCCAATCAACCTTTCTCCAGATGAAGTAAATGCAACTATAGATGGAGTAGTTCTTGCTCCTTCTTTATTCTCAATTACTTTTGTATCCTTGCCTTGCATTATTGCAACACAAGAATTTGTTGTTCCAAGATCTATACCTATTGCTCTTCCCATAATGAATACTCCCTTTTAAATATTATCTGATGTAAAATATATAAGTATAAAACTCGTTAATTACAAGTCCCGTTTAGTTGTTAGAGCCCAAAAGGCGCGAAAGCCATTTAGTTAACCAAAAGTTGCCCGGTAGTTTACCAGCTTCTTTATCCCTGCTATTCACAATTTGACATCCAGAATTCTGCAATGGCTTATAATCATTAAAATTAATATGGTCTCCTTGCTTTAAAATAAATGTATCTGCATCTAAACTATTATCAATACTAACATTTAATGTAATATTGAACTCTTTTTCGATTGTAGAAACCATATCACGCTTATTATTAAAAATGTGCGCTATAACTGCACTGCGTGCTATTAAATCAAAGGACTTATTTTGATTTTTATTAGCAATATGTTGCAAATCCCTTAGTATCGATGCAACAACCACTTCGTTTGATTTCACTCTTCCAATACCTTTACAGCGTAAGCACTCTGTAGTATTAATTTCCTGTATATTTGGTTTAATTCTTTGTCTTGAAAAGACCATTAAACCAAAGTCATTGATAAAGCTAAATTGAACTTTAGCTTTATCATCTTTAAACGCCTGCTTGATAGCAAATTCAACATTTTTGCAATACTCAAGTTTCAACATGTCAATAAAATCAACAACTATTAACCCTGATAAGCCCCTGAGATTCGCTTGCCTTGATATTTCAGATAATGCCTCCATATTAGTTCTATAAGCTGTTTCTTCTATGTTATCTTCTCCTGTCATTTTCCCTGAATTTACGTCTATTGAAACAAATGCCTCAGTTAAGGTTATCACCAAAGACCCACCAGATGGCAATTCTACTCTATTGCTATATAATTCAGAAATTTGATCTTCGACTCGATAGTAAGTAAAGATTGGAACAGAACCTCTATATAATCTAGGACGCAATTTTCCTTGTAACACATTTTTAGTGTATTTTCTTACCGCTTCACAAACTTCTCTATCAGATACTATAATTTCTGTATCATTACTACAAAAGTCACGTACAGATCTCATAACTACATCTGCTTCGTTGTAAATTAATGATGGAACATTTAAAGAAGAGAAGTTTTGCTGGATATTTTGCCATAATAAGGTCAAATTATTGTAATCTTGCTCAATTTCTTTCTTACTTTTTCCTGCACCAACAGTTCTTACTATTAAACCTGAGCCTTTTGGTAAATTTATTGAATTTAATATATCCTTTAACTGTTTTCTAACGTTGGTATCTTCAATTCTGCGAGATACTCCACCCCTACTTATGGAATTGGGCATGAAAACACAGTATCTACCGACCAAAGTTACGTATGTTGTAAATGAAGCTCCTTTATTTCCTCGTTCTTCTTTAGTTAATTGAACCAATAACTTTTGATTTACTGAAATCACATCTTGTAACTTATATTTTCTATGTAAAGGTACCTCCCTCACAAAACCACTGCTGGATTCATTACTAGCTGTAGAATCTAGGCCTTCTTCTGTGCAATTATCATTTGAACAGTCCACACCGCTCGAATAGTCTTCATCAGGGAAAATTTCCTTCTCTTTTTCTGGAATATTAAAATAATTTAGAGATATCTCAGAAAAAGACAAAAAACCTTGCTTATTTTTTCCATACTCAATGAACACGGCCTGCAAAGCAGGCTCTATACGCTTTACATAAGCAACGTATATATTACCTCTTAATTGTTTTTTTTCCTTGAATTCTTGTTCAAACTCTACAACCCTACCATTAACTAGTAGGGCAACCCTTACCTCGTTAGAACAGGTAGTACTTTCTATCAACAATAACCTTTTGCCATCACTCACCACTTATTTACCGTCTACTTTTCATTCTGAAATGTTCTTATACTACTTAATATATTATTGATTGTCAAGAATTTTGCGATCTGCATTATTGGGTTGACTTTCAGTGTTTTGCGTAATAAACTTGCATAGAGTTTATTATGTCACTAACAATTATGGCGAAAAAAAATGCTTCTTTGCTTGTCAAGCTAGTTAGCACTGCAACTAAAACAACAAAAACTGGAGAAGAGAAACTAACAGGCTATTTTTGTGTAAAAAAACGTAATCCTAAGAACCTTCCCAAGAAGCTCGAGTTTAGGAAGTATGACCCAGTGGTCAGAAGACACGTATTATTTAAAGAAGAAAAATTAAAGTAAGTATATTATCATGCAAAGCTTACAGCTAAAAGGAGTGTAGCTTATTGCTCACTAGTTATACTGTTTTGCATTAGAGAAAGTCTGTTTGAGGTTTTGAAAGATTACGGTAACTTATATAAGTTACGGGAAATTGAGCCACCTGAATAAGGGCTGAAAATGGTAGCGTTTTTGTCCTGATCTGGTCTTTTTATTGCTTAAATGGGACTTGATCTGACACTTTAAATGATCCAGATAGTCTATATACCATCACACTCTGGGACCATACACTTAGAGGTTGTTCACAAACTTTTGAATTCTTTTGTTAAACTTTTACAGAAAAAAATTGCTTGCGCATATTTTAAATCTGACTATAATCATAGTAAAAGATATTTTAAGAGCTCAAAATTTATCTTTATCTGCAGACTTTTTTCATTAAATTCATTAAAAAATGTGGCGTATCTTCTTCAGCGTACGTAGGTGCACACACATACTTAATCTCTGTCGTATGTGCGCCGCACTTTTTTTCTAATCTTTTTTACACAGGAGGATTTTATGTCCAGAATTCCAGATACTTGATCTTTACTTTAGCTAAAAACCAATAGGCGCCTATGGTTTTTATAAAGAAAGTTTAGAAAATAACCAAAAACCACTTGCCATAAAAAGTAACTATATTAGTATAATATTCACATTTATATGTTAATATAGATATAATAAGATTAAGGATTATATTATGGTAAAATTTACACAAGATTCTGCTTCATTGACATTGCATGGTGTTGATTTACTTAATTTGTGCCACAGACAGTGTGAAAATAAATACGAGGGTAATGATTTATTGACAAAAATTAATAGATCTTGGTGTAAGGCTGACTGTAATAGAAATATTAAAGCTCCTGAACACCATTCACCAGAAAAAGTAACACTTAGTGAACAGTTAACAGATATTGCAAGTAATCTCCGTTTTGAGAGCATAAAATTATCGCTTATATCAGATGAAATAGACAATTACAATTCAATGTCTTTTTAATTAGAGTAAAAGAAGATATTGGTTATCTTCTTTTTTTTGTTTCTATGATTAACTACTTGAATTTAAGTTCGTTCAGGCAAGATAATTATGAGTAAAAATAGCAGATGCAAGTAGCTGGCACACAGCTGTACGAGCATTCATTTTTGAGGGCATAGCAAATGGTGTCATTCAAGTAGCTGACATTGGCTTGCCCTAATCTCATCAAGAACGTTGTGCTTTAACATAATATTTTTATGCTTACCAACTTAACTGAATCCCAGACTGGGATGATATACTTCTGGTAGATAATGTCGGTATAGTTGTGATTGGAATAGAAAGCACTAAGTTTGCAATGCTATCTGAATAGATAAAAGAACTCATTACTCAGTGAAACAAGACTTGAAATTTTGTGCAATGCTGCTGATTATATCTAGATATGCATCCTTTCCAGGCTCTACATCTGATCCAATAGGATCAAGAATCACCATTTTTACGTCACTAGAAAAGACATTAGGCTTTATGCTATCCTCTCGTGAATGAGAAACAATACATTTAACGTTTTCCTCTTTCATTACCTTTTTTAATTTCATTAAACTCTTCATACCTATGTAAGAATCTTCTTCTATAGAAAGAATGGCGCTTGGGTAACTTAAATCAAAATATTTTTCGAAATATTGATAAGCATCGTGAGTAACTATGTATTTTTGATTTTTTAACTCATCCAATTCTTTCGTAATTTTTTCTACTTCTTGGTCTATCTTTCTTATAGCCTCCTCTGCGTTAGTATTGTATCGATAGGCATTTTCTTTATCTATATTAGATAATGTTGCACTGATAGAAAGTATCATACTTTTTGCATTTTCAGGATTCAGCCAAATATGCAAATCTTTTTCATCTTGAATGTGACTAGAAAATGAATGTGTTCGAGCAGGAAGTAGATCGATTGCACTTGATAGCGGTATTAACTTCTTATTTTCTTTAGCGAAAGTTTTAATGAATGTTTCCAAAGAATCATCGATATAAAATATAATATTGCTAGATTCTAATTTACTTGCGTCTGAAGGCCTGAGCATGTAGTTATGTTCAGACACTACTTCGTACATTAGTAGTTCTGGCTTTGAAATTCCATCTGTAACAGAAGCTACAAGTGAGTGTATAGGTTTGATTGTAGCTACAATTTTTAAATTGGATGAAAAGGCACTATTGTAGTATAATGTAAATGAAAGTAATAGAAAAAAAAACAGTAAATGTCTCATATAAATGTTGAGAAGAAGTCAATTTTTGCCAAAAAATTAAGTAGTGTCAATAACTGCATTCTAAAAATAGAAAACCTTACTCTTTCATACGGTAACAAAAAAGTTCTTGATAATATCAACATATCAGTACAAAGAGGAGATATAGTTACAATACTTGGTCCAAATGGCGGAGGTAAAACCTCTTTAGTGAAAGCAGTTGCTGGTATAAATAAAGGTTTTATTGGCAGTATTGTATTCGCTGACAATATAAAAATTAGCTATATGCCACAAAATTTTAGTATTGGTAATTTGATGCCAATAACAGTTGAGTCTTTCCTTTTCAATAGCTCCTCGAAGAAATTGAAGAAAAATCAACCCATTGTTACAGAAGCAATAGAATTGGTTGGTATCGGTAACATCCTAAAAAATCAAGTATTAGAAATCTCTGCAGGACAAACACAATTACTGCTGCTTGCACGCTGTTTAATTTCAGAATCTGATTTGATCATTTTAGATGAGCCAGTCAGTGCAATGGATATTAACGCACGATCTAAATTTTATGATATTATAAATAAAATCGCAAAAGAACGATCAGTGTCGATTCTCATGACTTCTCATGACCTTAACTCTGCTCTACCATCCTCAGATTACATAATTTGCATAAATAATACTATCTATTATCAAGGTAAACCTGATGAAATTATGGAGATAAATGAAATATTTGGCAGTTACGCAGCGAAATGATTCAAAATATTCTACGTCTTCTGCAAATAACTACAGTGCTAACACGCTACAATGTGTTACCTTATTTACTTCCACCATCAAAAAAATCAATAAATAAAATACAAGGTCATAAACTAAAGCGTGCTCTTGAAAGATTAGGTCCGGTGTTCATTAAATTTGGGCAATCCATTTCATCACGCACTGATATTTTAAATGAGGACATAACAAATAACTTGCTATTGATATGTGATAGATTGCCATCATTTTCGTATAAAATAGCAGTTAAAACTATAGAAAGTGAGTTTAATTGTAAATTAAGCGATATTTTTTCAAGTTTTTCTGAAAAGCCAATTGCAGCAGCATCAATTTCTCAGGTGCATAGAGCAGTTACAATTGAGGGTAAGGAAGTTGCTGTAAAGGTTTTGAGGCCAAATATTGAGAAAACATTCTCAAGGGATATAAAAATGCTTTCTTGGCTTGCAGAAATTGCAGAAAAATTTAGTGAACAATCAAAAAGGCTGAAGCCAGTTGAATTAGTCAAAACTTTTGCTGAAATTTGCCGATTAGAGTTAGATCTACGCTTTGAGGCTGCCCACTCTTCGGAACTGAAGGAAAATACTAAACATGACAGAGGTTTCTACGTACCTGAAATAGATTGGAGTAGAACTTCAAAAAAGGTTTTAACATTAGAATGGATGGAAGCTATACCAATATACGAAGTTGAAAAGCTGAATAACCGAAAGCAAATAGCTATCAATCTTATAGAATCTTTTTGTAATCAGGTATATAGGGATTGTTTTTTTCATGCTGATATGCATCCTGGAAATTTAATGATCGATAGTAATAACAATATTATTGCCCTGGATTGTGGAATCATGGGTAGAATAGATCGTGAGACATGCTATTACGTTATAGAGATACTCAAAGGCTTTTTAAATAGGGATTATGATCACGTTGCAAAAATGCACTTTAGAGCCGGTTATGTTCCATCACAGCATAGAAATTTTGTTACAGCTTGCAGAGCAATAGGTGAACCCATTGTTGGACAGCCTATACAGAAGATTTCATTTGCTCGATTACTTACTCAGCTACTAAAAATAACTGGTGATTTTGATATGAAAGTTCAAACACAATTGTTATTGCTGCAGAAAACTATGATTTTATTAGAAGGAACATGTAGGAAAGTCTATCCAGAAATCAATATGTGGAAAGTAGTTGAAACATGGATAAACAATCAACATGAAAGTAAAATAGGGTATAGGGAAAAAATTAAAAGCTCTTATCCCATAAAAGCAATTCAGGGAATATTTAGCCTTATAGAAAAATTAAACCTAATAGCTGACAAAAAATTACAGGTGAAAAATAAATCAAATGGAAAAGCCTACTTTTTACTTTGGTCTGTAATTATAATTCTCATCGTTAAACTTTTAATTTCTTGAACTAAAAGATAATAGAAGCAAGTTTACAACAACTATTTCAGTCTTGAAACCACTCAGGTTTACATTCACTCGAATTATCAAGGTATTTTCAGGATGTACAAAAATTTTCAGAAGAGTTTAGACAAGAAGTAAAAACCTTAACTCTATCTTAAACTGATAACATTACCAAATTCAGTGCTTATCACATCACTCAGTACTGTACTTGCTTTATATGAACAGTAGCATCCAATTGTAAGGAAGACAAATGCAGCTACAGCAAGTGAAATACATATTTCTAAATTCGATATTGTTAAACATGCACCAATAGCAAACGCTCCAGATAACACAAAAGAGGCAGAGGCATAGTTACTTTGCCTTCTATTATAAATGCTTGCTTCTGAAAGTTTTCTGTTTTTGTTATTTAAGTCTTGATTTTGAGTTTGAAGTTCTGATCTCTGTTGACTAAAATCCCTTTTTAACTGTGAAATTTTGTTAGTGTCTCTTTCACTTACAACCCTATCCAACTCTTGCTCTTTTTTTCTAAGTTGAGTTTTTGTTCTTTCAAGCTCATCTCTAAGGTTTTTAAGTTGACTTTTTTCTCTAGTAAGTCGAGCTACTTGATCAGTGAGAGTGTGAATTCTTTCCTGATTACCCTGCCTTACTTGTCTCAACTCCTTTTCTAACTGTGAAATTTTGTCAGTGTCTCTTGTTCTTTCATCTACGGTCCTATTCAACTCTTGCTCTTTTTCTGCAAGTTGAGCCTTTGTTCTTTCAAGTTCACCTTCCAGGTTTTCAAGTCGCTGCAATTCTTGAGCAATAAACTCATCGTTTATTTCTGATTGAACATTATGTGTATTTGCTACAGGTTGCTCTGCACTTGCAGGAAATTTCTCATTGAGATAATTTTTAATAGATTCACTTGGATTATTAACATTCCCCAACACAGCGTTGACAATTGCACGATTTATGAAGCAGTGATCTTCTACTAATTCTTTTACATCACCCAAATCTTTTCTATTAATAGCATCAGTTAATCGCTCTTTCATAGCTTGTTCAATGATTTGCTTCAATCTTGAATTTTGCTCTATAGCTGGTATCGGTTTTATTTGATTAAAATCTAGCTCTTTATGTTTTAAAAGTTTAGTCAATACTTCCTCGTTATCTTCTGTTATTCCTTGTAAACATGATTTGATAATCAGGCTAAGTGGTGTTTCTATTTCTTCATTTGAATTTCTTTTCCAACAATTAGGGTTGAGTTCTTGATTTAATAGTCTTTTTGCTCGGTCAATATTTCTGTTAGAAAGAACATCTAATAATTCTTTTCCTGTTTGTGCTTTTTGTATTTCTATCGTAAGGTGCGAAAAATTTTTATCCTGTACTTGTCCAATTTTTCTAATATATTCTTCAGGAGTATGAGAGAAATTACCTTGAAAATCTATACGATGAATATTTTTAATATTCACATTCAAACCAGTATGTCTAAGTAAAATCTGTACAAAATTTCTATTTTCCATGCGCAAGGCTAGATGTAGAGCTGTATTGTTTTCTTTAGTTTCTTGAGCATTAATCTTTAAACTTTGATGTTGCAAAAGCAACGTCATCATTTTCAAGTGTGTAGGACTATCATCACCATTCATGATAATAGTCATTAATGGTGTATATCCCTTATCAAACGCATTAACATTCGCACCTTCTGCTAGAGCTCGCTCAAAATCTCCTAGATTTTCATCATCAATAGCTTCAAATAATTTTGTTGTTGATTGTCCTGAAGTTGTTTGGTTTTGAGCTCGTCCATTAACAAACCTTCTTTCAAAAGTTACATTACTTCCCGAAAGCATACTAAATTCTCCAATTTATTGACATAATTATAAAAAAAACAAAGAAAATTGCAAGTAGTTTAGTTAAAAATTTTAGAATTAATTATGATTCCAAAAACTTTTCCGCATCAAGTGCAGCCATGCACCCTGTTCCTGCAGCAACTACTGCCTGGCGATATACCTTATCTTGAACATCACCAGCAGCAAATACCCCTGCCCTACTGGTTAGAGTTGTTCCAGGTTTCGTAATTATATAACCTTGCTGATCCATTTCAACAAAGCCCTTAAAAATACCTGTATTTGGTGCATGCCCAATTGCAATGAACACTCCATCTACTTTCAATTCCTGGGTTTTATTGATGTCTGTCGATTTAATTGTAATGCCAGTAACTTTTTTAGGATTTTCTTCTCCAAGAATCTGCTCTACGGTATGATTCCATATTACCTTTATCTTATCATTTTTAAAGAGCCTGTCTTGCATTACTTTCTCTGCTCTTAACTTATCACGCCTGTGTATCAGTATAACTTCCTTAGCAAATCGAGTTAAAAATATTGCTTCTTCAACAGCAGTATTTCCACCACCAACCACAGCTACAACTTTATTTCTAAAAAATGCACCATCACAAGTTGCGCATGCCGAAACTCCGTAACCTTGAAATTTCTTTTCACTCTCCAGGCCAAGCCACTTCGCTTGCGCACCAGCTGCGATTATAATTGCATTCGAATAGTAGTCACTAGCATTACCACAAGATCTAAATCTATACTCATTAGAATCCTCAAGTTGTTCTACACTTTTTATCTCATCGTCTATTATTCTTGCTCCCGCCTTCTCTGCATGCAACCTCTTTTGTTCCATGAGTTCTGGACCTTGTATAGAAATAAAACCTGGATAGTTTTCAACATCCGTAGTAATTGTAAGCTGACCACCAGGTTGCATTCCTGTTACTACAATTGGCTCTAAATTTGCACGTGCTGCATATATAGCAGCAGCATAACCCGCTGCTCCAGATCCAATAATAAGAACTTTTGTACTCAATTTATAATTCTGCACTGTGTGAGTTTAGATAATCAGCCACTCCTTCATCGCTTGCCTGCATCGCAGGCTTGCCTTTTTTCCACCCTGCTGGACATACTTCACCATGCTCTTCATTATGTTTTATTGCATCAATGATTCTAATGAATTCATCGATATTACGCCCTAAAGGAAAATCATTTATCGATTGATGACGTACAACAAATTTATCATCAATAACAAAAGTTGCTCTTAGTGCAATTGAGTCATCATATAAGACCCCATAGTCTCTTGATATAGACTTTTTGATATCAGACACTAAATTGTAGCTAACCTCTCCAATACCACCATCATTAACTGGAGTGTTTCGCCATTTATAATGTGAAAATTTTGAATCTATACTTATTCCTATCACTTCAACATCACGTTTTGAAAAATCTTCTATTTTGTTGCTAAATGATATCAACTCAGTTGGACAGACAAAAGTAAAATCAAGTGGATAGAAAAAAAGGATAGCATACTTATCCTTTATATGTTTACTTAAACAGAAATCATCAACTATTTTTCCACTAGCAAGAACAGCCGAAGCAGTAAAATCGATAGCGGATTTTGTTACAAGATTCATAACTAACCTATTCATTCTTAATATTTATAATTTTATACCTTGATACATTTACATGCAAGTTTTCTTTAGCCCCAATTTTATAAAAACTTCCTCTTATGGCTGTAAAAATGTTATGATAAGAGCTAATTTTCATGAGTAGGGAAATACCCAAATATTACTATCTTTCACCTTTTCTCCCTTCAAATTTTTTAACCATTTCTTTTACACTTACATTCGTGGAAGGTAAATTTTTGCTGGCAAGATGGTTGATCGAAGATTTTTTATTCCCTACTGGAAATGAACGAGATTGTTTTCTCTTCACACTGATATCCGTTTGTGTTACTGAAGCAGTTTTGTTTTCAGCAGGCAACACGTTCTTTACTTGATTTCGCTCAAATCTTTCTTTTAATGCCTTTACTTTACTACTCTCGCGAGTCACTTCTTTTTTCATAGCAACTACTAGTACTTTTGGTCCATCAGCTTTTTTTGCTGATTCTTTACCATCTTGATTTTCAGATTTTAGTGGTAGTGTAGGGTTACTCTCAGCTGATTTTTCCACTACTATTTTTTGCTCTGTGCTTACTTTTTCGCCTAAATCTTTAGGCTTTGGTGGTACTGCAGGTTTATCTTTTTTCGGTTCTTGTCTAATTTTTTGATTGGCAGTAAACATTTTCTCTGGTACTGGTGGTACTCTTGGTGGTTTTGGTGGTGCAAGAGATTGAAGTTGTTGTTTCTTCCTATGTTCTCTTTTTGCTTCTATATGTTCTTTAGGAATTGTTGCATAAATCGGCTCCTCTTTAATTGATTGTAGATTACGTAAATCTTTTGTTAAAGATTTACTTTTTTCCTCTTGATAATTTGATATTTCTTCATACTCAGGATCTTCGTTTAATGAACCTCCATAACCTGAATCTTCTCGCTCATATAAGAGATTTTTCTTTTGCTGTCTATTTTCTAAATTTATTCCATATGACCTATATTTATCTTGACTTCTTTCTATTCGCTCTAAATCTGAAATTTTTTGAATAACATCTGTATATTCGATTGCTGTTCTAGCAGTTGAAGGAGGCAATTTATCTTTTATAAAATTACTTATATTCCTAATCGAAACATCTCTTCCTAATATTCTATTGAATATCCTAAGAATTAATGGCTTTTTATTTGCCTTCTTTACACAATTATTCAAGTCATCACGTATAACAAGTTTAGCTACATCTTCTGCCTTATCTGTAAAACCCTCTAAAGCATGAGATAAATCTGTTACTGTTTTACCATATTGTTTCTCTGAATTCCCTAGCTTTATAGCTTTGATCAGAGAATCGAGATTTTTTTTATAATCCTCACTTTTAAATGGATCATTCATACTAATTGTAATATTTTATTGAAATATAGATCTAAAATATTAAGATCTAGTGAATATTACTTTTTTAGTTCATATATAGCTATAGTTATACGGCGATAATGCGTAGCAGAATAACGATTTCGTCATTCTAGTATCTGCTTTTACCCCTTATCTAGGTGTGTAAAAGTGAAATCTAGTTTCGCTATATAACACAGTCTCATACAAGTAGCTTCTCGATTGAGAGTTGTCTTCTGCATTGAGCTCAACATTATTTACTACTTTTTCAGTAATAATTTCGGCAAACTCAGGAGAAAGTTCTTTTGCAGAAAATGCAGCATGTACAGCATTTTTAACAAAGAAACACGTAGCAAGTGCAAATACTGCTGTTGGTACACAGCACCAAGGAGAAGCTATACTAAAAAAGTTGTAGAAGCTACTAAAGTAAATATTGCTTGAAGCATAATATACTGTTTATCAATGCCAACATATTCAGCCATCAATTTTCTAACTTTGTTATTGCTGCCGTATGGCAAAAAAATATCTTAATAAAAGCTGTTACACTATTACTAGCAAGATATCAATCACGCTCTATTGGATCTACATTTTGATTTAAAATCGCCTATTTTCTTGCACTTTTTTGCCATTCATAGAATGTTAACTTTAAACCTCTTGGCTACAAATGCTCTACTTTCCCCTACATCCAATGCTTTTTTCCTTAAATCATAACTATATGCTGCTGGCATTCACATCTCCTCACTACTTTACCTATTCCATCATGTTCCGACTATTAGGAAAAGAGCTATAATTTTCAACACTAACAAAACTACTTCCTAATCTTTTACACAGCAACCTATAAAACTTAATGCTGTGAATATATGATCAACAAAAAAAACTTTGAGAAAAGGAAGAATAGACTTCTTCCTTTTACTTAACTACGCTGTTATACTTGACCCTATACTAACTCCTTGCTCTACATTAGCTCCATCTAGATTCTTACTAGAATTTGACATTACATATGTAATACCACCAGCAACAAGTCCAGCTAATACAGCAGCAGCTATACCAATTATAGGCAATACCGGTAATGCAGCACCAAAATACAATCCTAACCCAACTGCCAATGCAGCTATAGCACCATAAACACAGCCAATTATTATTGGTTTATTAGTAGTTTTTACTTTGTCTTTTTGTTTACTATTCTCTATTTCAGATGTACTACTTTCATCAGTTATATTTCCTTCAGTTTTAGGAACGATGCTTTCAGCCATTGAAGACTGTTCACTACTTTCACAATCGGGCATAATACTTTTAAACATTTGTACCACATCATCATCGTGCTGTGGATTTTTTGATATTGAGTATAAAATCGCTCCAATTATGCTGTTACTATCTTTACTTTCCCAATTAGGTACGACCCTTTTAAGTGTTGTTAGAACATCATCACTAGAACTTATGCTCTTTTTAAGTATATCTAGCCAACCACTAATTTTAGTTTTTTCCTTTTCATCTTGTTCTTGATTTTTTAATATTTCTAAAATCTTACTGGTTTCGTTAAGATAATCTTTTCTTACACTATCGAAAACTTTTTCTAACATATTATTCTTTTCAGCTACATCTAGAATATTTTTAATAACTTTCTGATTATAAAGAATTGTAGCATGGGCAAGCAGTGTTATATCATGTTCCGCACCGTTTTTGAACTTCAAACTTATATTTGCAGTAGTAAGTACTGCTTCTAATATCGCTTTATCTTTAATTACATCTAAAATATTTTTAATAACTTCCTGGTTACTAAAACCCATAGCATAGGCAAAAGGTGTTAGAGTATGATTTTCACAATCTCGTAACTCTTTAGTTATACTCGCAATAGTAAGTGCTTTTTCTAATACCCCTTCTTTTTCTAAATTTTCGAGAATAGGAGTAATCTTATCCTCTTTTCCTTTTTCTATTTCAGAAATTAAATCATCATATAATTCTTGTTGTGTTTCGTTTAACTCTTCATATTTTGGCATATAAAATTCTCCTATTCAAAATAATAATATACTTTAATTATTATATATTTAAGCAAACAAGTCAATAAATCAATAAAATGCTGTGGTGCCAAAAACACTCAAACAAGAAAAAGCGCTCTGGTGCTCATTCTTTGTTTATAAATAATATTCTTGATTCAATCCTTTGCTTTCTTTTCAATGTATCTACATATCAGAATAGACAGCTCATATAATACCAACATTGGAATTGCAAGCCCTACTTGGCTTAGTACATCAGGTGGAGTTAAGATTGCAGCAATAATGAAAATTACCACTATTGCGATTCTGCGTTTATTTGACAAATTTTGTGCAGTAATGAGCCCTACTCTCACCATTAAGGTGAGTATGACTGGAATTTGAAATGCAGTACCAAAAGCGAACGCGAATTGAAGAACAAGGTCTAAATATTCACTAACTGATGGCATAAACTCTATTGGTATACCGAAAGATTTACCGCTATGTTCAAAAGCAATAAAAAATTTCCAGGCTAAGGGAAATATGTAGTAGTAAACTACAGCGGCTCCCGTTACAAACAAAACCGGTGTTGCAATTAAGTATGGCAATAACACCGCCCTTTCTCTTTTATATAAGCCAGGTGCTAGAAACATATAGAATTGCCATGCAAACACAGGAAAAGAAAACAACAGTGCACTCATTATTGCAACCCTGAGATATACAAAAAACGCTTCTGTTAAGTCTGTATAGATTAGAGAAAAATCATCACTATCTTTTGTAACTTCTATTAAAGGTGCAAGTAAAAAGCGGTATATATTTTCTTTAAAGTAGTAACAAAACCCGAAGGTAACACAAAAAAATAGAAAGCAAAAAATAACCCTTTTTCTAAGTTCCGCAAAGTGCTCATAAAATGAAGCATATTTTTGTGAGTTTTCGTTCATACTTTACAATAACGCTATATCTAACATTCTCAGTGAAAAAGCCCATTCATTGTCATACCATGCTGCAACTCTACAGATATCACCTGTGACATATGTACCAGCTAAATCCACAATTGCACTATAAGGGTTATGGACAAAGTCTATTGAAACTAAAGGCTCGTTACATACGGAAAGCACATGATTTGCTGAATTTTTAAATATTTCGTTTATTTCTCCAGCTGTTACCTTCTTATCAGTCGTAAATTTAAAATCAACCATAGAAACGTTGCTAACCGGAACTCTAATAGCAGTACCATCTAGCTTACCCTTTAACTCAGGAATAACAGAACCAATTGTTTTTGCTGCTCCAGTTGTAGTTGGCACCATAGAAAGGCCACAAGCTCTTGCCCTGCGTAAGTCTCTATGGTTGCCATCAAGAATATTTTGATCATTCGTATAGGCATGTATAGTGGTCATAAAACCGCTTTTTATACCTAAATTGGAGTGTAAAATGTGTACAATCGGAGCCAGACAGTTTGTAGTACAAGAACCTGCTGAGATCACTGTATGCTCCTTTTTTAGCATATCGTTATTTACGCCGTAAACTATAGTTACGTCAGCATCTGAAACTGGAGCAGAGACAATTACTCTCTCTGCATTATGCTTTGCTGCTTCCGCACGCTTGTTGAATGCACCAGTGCATTCAAGTACTACATCAACATTCCAAGGAATATTTTCAGGGCTACGTTCTCTATATAAAGAAAACCTTTTGCCATTTATAGATAGCCAATTTTCAGACTCGTTAAAATCAATATCACCACTGAATTTACCATGAACAGAGTCATATTTAATCAAATGTACATGCTGCTCAGCACTGAGCGACCCATTTACCGCCACAACTTCTATTTGCTCGCTATAGTTTTCTACTTCAAAAATAGCACGCAATACACTTCTGCCTATTCTACCAAGACCATTAATTCCTACACGAATTGTCATTTTTCCATCTTAAAAGTTTAATTATAGGAAATATTGCCTGATATTTCATTCTATTCTTTTAGCTGTTAATCCTAATGTTATAATATATTGATTGACTAAAGAAACTGTATCACTTAATTAATAATGTCTAAATTTTAACTTGGAGTAGGTTATGCATGAATTACCAATGACAAATTCAGATAATCAGTATCAGCAAAGAAAAATAGAAGCATTGCAAAAAGAAAATAAAGGACTGTCAGAAAAAGTGAAAACATTACAAAAAATGTCAGCATTGCACAATGACATGCTAGTAATGATACAATGGAAAGCAATGACAGAGAAACTGCGCATAGAAATATTAAAAACACTACTAGAAGCACCTCAAGGAGCGACAGCATTACAATTAGAAGAAAGAGATGAAGATCAGCAAGTGATAGAAGACATACTGAATATGGAAGAAGAACGTGAATCTTTACGAAATTTGGAAAGTACTACTATTGAACAAACAAATATTCAAGGACAGAGCATATAGCTCTTTCCTAATCTTCAGAGTTAGCTAAGTAGCTGACTCTGAAAAGTAGATAACAATTAGGGCTTATTTTACCTTTTTTATTTAGTAAATTCCTTAATATTTCTAATTATAAAGAACCCATCAGTTATTTTTGTATTTTACGGCTAAGGATATTACTCTTTGGTATTTTATACTTTAATATATTAATATAAATCTTGATTAAGTAACTATAGTACTATATTATTTAATAATATATATTAATGTTAATTATTATGAGTTTAGAACAATTAAAAAAATTACAACAAGATTTTCTTGGAATAATTTTTCTCATACTTGCACCAGCTAGTGCAGAAGAAGAAAGAGATATGAAGGAGCGAGCATTAGAGATTATAAGTATATTAAAAGATCATATTAATGATGATATAGAAATGAATAATCTGAGAATGACAATTTTAGACTACATTGTCTTTTGTGATAGTCAAGATAACGTAAGGTTAAATAACAGATCGTTATTAGACTTAGAAGATGCCGTCAAAAGTATTGGAGGGAAAACTTCACAAGAGTTAGGGCGAGTAAATCAGATTCCACAGCAACCAAATAGTATTGGGTTAGCGGTAGCAGAAGCTACAATACAATATGAGGCGCATGTGAGAGAAATGGAAGAGAGAAATGTAAGGATTATCACCTCAATTGGAGTATTAGGTATAACAGCCTTAGGAGTTAATCTAGGAGTTAATCTTGGAAAATCAAAAGTGAGTGAAATTATTGGTGCAACACTTGGAGGACTATTATCCATGCCAATAATGGTCATGTTACCAGCATCAATAGCAGTAGCGTTAAAAAACAGTAATTCAGAGCTTAGAGAAGTAGTACAATATTCTCTTGATGCAACAAGTAAACCGTCAAGGATTGGGTTAGTAGCAGCTTTAGGAGCAGGCGCGATGATGTTAATTAACAATATAACTAGCAGCAGCACTGAAACAAATATGGAATTATTAGGCCCTGGTTTTATAGCTGCAACTGGAGCTGGAATTGGTGCTGCATTGTCAACGGCTTTAGCGAGAAGGATGTTTGCTACTATCTCCACAAATTTGGAAAGTACTACTATTGAACAAACAAATATTCAAGGACAGAGCATATAAACTTGTAATAGCTTCAAACTATTATAAATAACTTTCCCTACTTCCTTCTTTATCGTTACCCCGGGTGTTGTAAAACTGGGGTAATACCTTCCGCTACGCAAATCACCTACAAAACACAATCTTTTTATTCCCCCAAATAATTAGTTGTGAATTTAAGCAATCATATTAATATAGTAAATATTTACTTAATATACTAGTATTTACCTTGACTAAACAATTATAGTGCTGTATAATTTGTACTTAAGCTTTAATAGTGAGGTGTTGATGGACGCACAAGAATTAGAAAACTTACAGAAAAGTTCATCAACAAAATCCCAAGATGCTGGGGAGAAAACATCAGAAGAGTTGGGAAGAAATTTAAACCCGAATGAAGCCAATAATGATATATTCTAAAATCTATCAAGAATACGAGGGAGAAACATGGACAGAGTCATTAATGAATGGTTTTATAGCCGCTGTTTCATTGGGATTTGGCTTCCTTCTAGGAAAAGCTACAAACGAAGCTGTTTCTACAAATCTGGAAAACGCTGCTGTTGAACAACCCAATGTGCAACAAACCCTACCCTTATGTATATAAAATGACAAATTTTATAACTAAAAAAGTACTTCCACATTTTCAAAGCACTGCATACAATAGAATTATATTGTAGTGCCTTATACTCATCCTGAGATATAGGAAAACAATCTATACAACATTTTAAGCTGGCTCAGAGCGCTGGCAAACCCAATACCATAATTTACAAGGAGGACTTATGAATAAGAAATTTCTCTATTCACCATTATCAATAAAAAGCATAGAAGAAAACGGAGTATTTTCTGGCTATGCGAGCGTTTTTAATATAGTTGATAAGCAAAATGATCTGATATTACCAGGAGCATTTAAGAATAACTTAAATAAAAGTCAGATAAAACTTCTTTGGCAGCACAATCCGAGCGAGCCTATAGGTAATATTACGGATATTTGCGAAAATGATATTGGCCTATATATAACTGCACATTTGCTTTTTGGTATTCAAAAAGCAGAGGAAGCATATTTAATGCTCAAAACTGGAACTATTAACGGGCTTTCGATTGGCTATATACCAATAGAGTATGATGTTGATCATGAAAGCGGAGCTCGAGTGTTAAAACAAGTGGAGCTATGGGAAGTTAGTTTGGTCACTTTCCCTGCAAATTTGGCAGCTCAGGTAATCAACGTGAAAAATCAGCACAATGAACAAGAAATGTTAGCAAGAGCAATAGAAAAAGCAAATTCTGTGCTTACGAACATGTGTATTTCTACTTAAAATCTATAAAAATTTTCACACAATTTAACATTTATATTATTATTTATTTAATAATTATATTAATATATATAACTTCAATACTTTAAAAATTAGGTAATTTTATGCTAAATGCTAACAATAAGGTTAATTACGAACCTAAACAAAAGGAAAAAAAATATAGCTTATCCACTGTGCTTGCTTGGCTATATCTAAAAACAATTGGACGAATGTTGCCAGAAAAGTGGAATCAATGGGCAAAGAGTATCCTACATTACAATATTGCAGATAATGTGGTTCAGACTGATGATCTTTTAAATTCTAACAGAGAAAAGGAATTGAAGGATGAAAATGAGAGATTAAAAGAAAAGTTGAAAGAAGGTAGTAAGAAGGAGGAAAATCAGTCAAATTTAAATCAGGAATTAACTAAAAAAGAGAAAGAAATTACTAAACTTAAAGAACAAGTAAAATCATTAGGAGAGGAAAAAGAAATATTTGCTAAATTTTTTGCAGCACAAGCACAGCAGATTGAAGACTTAGAATTAGAAAATGAAGAGTTAAAGTCTAAACTTGCAGGACTTAAAAAGAACTATAGTGAATTGGTAAAAATTGCACAAAAAAGAGGAGAAGAATTTTTAGCACAGTTCAAGGAAAAGTCTGAGGAGATATTACATTTGCAGAAAGAATTAATTGAGTGCAGCAAAGAATTTGCAAATAAAATAGAAATGCTCTCAGTAAGGGTAGAAGAAAAAGATGGGGAAATAGGTAGTTTAACGGAATTAAATAAAACATTAGAACAAGAGAAAAAGGAAATGGAGAATAAAAATAATGCACAACAGCAAACTATATTTACAAAAGACCAAAAAATAAAAGAGCAAGACGATTTGATAAATTCATTTCGTGAAAATAAAGATATAAATCAAACTGTGAAGAAAGAGAATAAAAGCCTACGAGCGCAAAACACAGAACTTAAGAGTAAATTTAGTAAGTTAAACAACGAGTCTGATACTAAAATAAAGGAATTAAAAAATCAACTTGAGGAGAAACAAGCAGAATTAGAACAAGCTAAGAAAAAAAATACTGAATTAGAGGATCTTAAACAACAATTAGAGCAAAACAAAAGTGATTCAAGTAATAAACTAAGTGCTGCTGAAATAAAGAAAAAAGACTTAGAAAGTGAAGTTACTAAGTTACAAGAACAAGCTAAGGAAAAAGGTGCTGAATTACAGAGTCTTAAACAACAATTAGAGAAAGAAAAGACTAATCTAAATACCATTGAAAAAGAGAAAAAAGAATTAGAAAGTGAAGTTGACAAATTGCAGGAAAAATCACAGAAATTAGAAAAAAGTAACGTTGAAATAAAGAAACAAAAGGCAGATTTGGAGGGAAAATTAAAATCTTCACAAGAAGAGAATAAAAAGTTACAAGAACAAGTTGAACATCTGAGTCAAGAACGAGAAAAAGCAACAAGTATCGCAATATCTTCTGTTGAAAATAATGTAGAAACACTTAGTGAAACATTAAAAAATCAACAGATTGAAAGTTCAATAGCTGAAGGTGGACAACAAAAGTTAAAAAATGAGCTAAAAGATGCTGGTAAAAAGTCAGAAGGTATGAATAAAGAAACTAAAGCACTAGATGCAAAGAGTATGTTATCTACTACAAAGTCAATTACTAAATCAACTTTTTCAAAAGTCAAGAACAAGCTTCTTGGTAATGAGGATCTCAATAACTTTTTATCTGATCAAAATACAAAGTTGAAAAAAAGTTTTCCTGAATTTAAAGGAGAACACTTTTGCCATAACGTGCTTAAGGAAACTATACAATCTCTAGTATATCAAAATGGTTATAAATTTAAAAGTGATAAGTTACTTGCACTGTTGAAAGAGAATTTGGTTCAATCTGGAAGAGCGATCATAGAAACTAATGTTAACAAAGTTGTTACAGAAGTTGGTAAAAAACATTCCATTAAAAATGGAGATTTTGTTAAAAATTGTGTAAACAAGTTGTATTTCAATGAAAAAGATAGTGAAGCAATAATAAGTTCTTTCACAAAATTTTTGGCTCAGGGAAATGATAGCAATAATGATTCAGTCAAAAAATTTGTTGTGCAGAAGTTAACGGAAGCTCAAATAAAATGTTTTTCAGATAAGGTTCAACAACTGGCATCAAGTATAAGAGATAAATTTTTATCCCCAGATCAGGGAATGTGTAATCAGACTCAAGGAGGAGTAAACGAGTATCAATTAACAGATAAAGCTAAAAAAGAATACAAATTAACACTTAATTCTTCCATGAGTCACACTACTACATCAAACATTCAGGAATTAGTTAGATAACTAGAGTAGGCTCTTAGCATAAAGTATCAGCTCCTCTTTTGTTAAACTGTAGGAGCTGTCTTCCCAGTGTTGTCGTAGCAATTCTAAACTTCTACCTAAACTTTTTCCTGGTTGATGACCTATAGTTATTAAATCATCACCAGATAAAGGAAATTTTGGAATGTTAAACATCTTAGCAAATGAAATATACTCATCAACATTTATTCCAGACTCAATACCACAAATCTTCATTAAGTCACAATATAATTCCTTACCAAATAAAGATATATATTTCTTTTGCTCTTTTTCTGAAAGCTCTGTTTTGATATTGTTTGATAATAAAAATAATATTTTTTTCTTTTGCTTATTTGAAAGACGTAAAAACTTGCTCACTTCTTCCCCAAGACTCGCTCTATCTTCAGCAGTCCTAATAAGCAAAGCTAATTTTGTTAGTGCATCGATTGTGGGATCTAGGAAAGGCGTATGGACATACGCTGAGGGTTTTATAGGAGGTTTAGTGTTGATAAGAAGTGGTGAAGATAAAATTTCGCATTTTACTTCTTTTGGAATAATTTTTTGTAAAACATCAGATTTTTGCATGCTCTTAAGTGTTGGAGCAGGATCATTGCATTCCAAGAGTTTAAATATTTCTTCTCTTATTCTCTCTCCAGAGAGGTTTTGAATCATGTGCGAATGCTTTTTGCACACATCCAATATTTCATCACTTAAATCTCCTATGCATATTTTAGCGTGAAAACGAAACGCTCTTAAAATACGTAGATAGTCTTCCTTAATCCTATCTTCAGCGTTACCTATAAAGTTTAACTTTCGTGTTTTTAAGTCCTGAATGCCACCAAAGTAGTCGTATATATGGCCATGCTTGTCCGCATAAAGAGCATTAAACGTAAAGTCGCGCCTTGAAGCATCAGCTTGCCAATCATTAGTAAATTCTACCTTCGCATGTCTACCGTCACACTTTATATCATGCCTTAGCGTTGTAATCTCAAAGGATCTTTTATTTAAAATCGCAGTAATAGTTCCATGTTTTAAGCCAGTTGGAATAGTTTTTATATTACGGAGTTTTAACGCTTTAACTGCTTGATTAGGCAGCAGATTAGTAGCAAGATCGATGTCGTGAATGTCACGCTGTAAAATTGAATCTCTAACACATCCACCAACAAGCCTTGCCTCACCACCAAATTTCTCTATGGCCTCAATAATTACACTAGTTTCGTGATCAATTTGCATTTAGGTTACACATACTGAAAATCATGTTACAAAAAATGCGAAACTTTTGCAAAAATCCTCATATAAAAATATATAGGCAGGAGAGTGGTAAAATAAGAGGGTAAAGTGATAGAGTAAGTCTACAACAAATCCAGTGCCTAGAAACTTATAAGTATAAAAGTAATGTTAAAATACAATGTTTTCGATGATTATAAAAAAGCTGGATGAGCCACTTGCATGACACCTTTGTAGCCTTCTCTTGTCATCCCAATACCTGCTCAAGTAACTGACACTGGTTCCCTTTATGATGGTGTTATCCGAGTAGCTCATCCAGATTTTTATCAGGAACGTTGATTACTCTTTATTCTTCGCCCTTCCTGCACGTTTACGTTCATTTGGATCGAGGAACTTCTTACGCAAACGTATAGATTTTGGAGTTACTTCTACCAATTCATCATCGTCTATATATGCTATCATATCCTCCAGTGTCATTATTTTTGGTGGAGTAAGCTTTATAGCTTCATCGCTACCTGAAGCTCTTACGTTTGTTAATTGCTTACCTTTAAGTACATTTATTTCTAAATCATTGTCACGACTATGCTGACCGACAATCATACCACAATATACCTTATCTTGTGGCTTAACAAACATAATTCCCCTATCTTGCAGATTGAAAATTGCATACGCTACTGCTTCGCCTTTGTCTGTTGAAATTAAAACCCCATTACGCCTTCCGGAAATTGAACCTTTATGTGGAGCATAACTGTGAAATAAACGGTTGATTATACCAGTGCCGCGAGAATCAGTTAAAAATTCTCCTTGATAGCCAATTAATCCCCTTGATGGCACTAAAAATGTCAACCTAGTTCTGCCACTACCAGAAGGTCTCATGTCAGTTACTTCACCTTTTCGAAAGCTAAGTTTTTCCATGATGATTCCACTATACTCATCATCTACATCAATTACTACTTCCTCTATAGGTTCAAGTTTTTTGCCATCTTCTTCTTTAAACAGCACTCGAGGCCGTGAAACTGAAAGTTCAAAACCTTCCCTTCTCATATTTTCAATCAGTACCCCAAGCTGCAACTCACCACGTCCACCTACTTCAAATGCTTCACCACTTGGAGCCAAAGTTACAGTAATTGCAACGTTTGTTTCTGCTTCTGCATATAAACGATCTTTTATAACAGTTGAGGTAAGTTTTGTTCCCTCTTGCCCAGCAAAAGGTGAGTCATTCACGCTTATAGTAATCGCCATTGTTGGCGGGTCAACTGGAGTTGAGCTGATCGCAGTTGTAACTTCTGGTGCTGCTATAGTGTCTGAAACTGAAGCTTTCTCAAGTCCTGCAATGGCAATGATATCACCAGCTACAGCTTGCTCTACTGGAACGCGTTTTAAGCCAGAAAATGAGAGTAACTTAGTTAATCTCCCTCGCTCAACCACTTGACCATCAAGATCAATTACCTTAAGATCTGAGTTAACTTGCGCGATTCCTTGGTAAATCTTTCCTGTCAATATTCTGCCAAGAAATTTATCAGATTCAAGTAAAGTAACTAGCATAGCAAAAGGTGCATTTTGATCATAAACGGAAGGTTTTATGTAATCTATCACCGTTGAAAATAATGGGCTTAAATCTTTTCTCTCATCAGATAGCTCCTTAGCACACCAACCATTTCTACCTGAAGCATAGAGTACTGGAAAATCTAGTTGCTCGTTGGTTGCATCAAGGTTAAAAAATAACTCATATATTTCATTTAGTACTTCATCAATTCTGCTGTCTGGTCGATCAACCTTATTGATTATCACAATCGGTTTTAAATTTGCCTTTAGTGCTTTTGACAACACAAACTTAGTCTGTGGCATTGGACCTTCTGCAGCATCAACCAGTAGTAATACACCATCTGCCATGCAGAGCACCCTTTCCACTTCTCCACCAAAATCCGCATGTCCTGGTGTATCAATGATATTGATTTTCTCATCACCCCACATTATTGACGTACATTTTGCAAGTATTGTAATCCCACGTTCACGTTCTTGATCACCACTATCCATCACTCGTTCTTGAACTTCTTGATTCTCACGAAACGTGCCACTTTGTTTTAACATGTTATCAAGTAAAGTAGTTTTTCCGTGGTCAACGTGTGCAATTATTGCAATATTGCGGATTGATTTAAATTCACTCATTTCTTATCATTTCAAATTTAATTTAATAACAAGTATACGTATAATATATTTAGAGTAAATAACTAAAGCCGTGCTTTCAGAGTATTTTAGGCAGATCATGGAACTCTAACAAAAAGGTTTCATGTTCGCTGTACTTTGTAGCAACTAACACCAAGACAAAGAAGAATCTTGCTTTAGCAGTACATTTATATAAAATTAAAATAAACTAAAGTAATCATTTAAATGCTAACAAGATTCGCTCCAAGCCCAACTGGCTACCTACATGTAGGAAACATACGCACTGCACTCATTTGTTGGATGTACACACGTAATCAAAATGGAAAATTTTTACTACGTTTTGATGATACTGATCTTGAGCGTTCAGATATCAAATATGTAGATAATATCATAGAAGACCTAAAATGGATTGGCATAAATTGGAATTCAAGTTTTAAGCAATCAGAGCGTTTTGAGCGCTATAACGAGGTGTTCTTACAGTTAATGAAAGAAGGTCATATTTATGCATGTTATGAAACAAGAGAAGAATTAGACACTAAACGAAAATTGCAATTAAAACAAGGTCTTCCCCCTGTTTACGATAAAGGTGCGTTGCTTTTAACTGAGCAAGAGAAAATTCGTTATGAGCAAGAAGGACGAAAACCACATTTCAGATTTAAATTGGATAGAAATAAAACTGTAAAATGGAATGATGAAGTTAAAGGCGAAATAAATATTGCAACAATTCATATCAGCGATCCTGTAGTAAAAAGAGAAGATGGAATTTATACGTACATGCTACCTTCTGTTATTGATGACATTGACTTTAATGTAACCCATGTTGTACGTGGGGAAGATCATGTAACTAATACCGCAGTTCAGATTCAAATGATTCAAGCATTAAAAGCGAAAATTCCTATCTTTGCCCACCTTCCCTTACTACACTTTGATGATAGCAAAATATCGAAACGGAAAGGCGGGCTGGATATTAAGTCCATAAGAGAAGATGAGATTGAATCAATGGCGCTAACTAGCTATTTAGCAAAGCTTGGAACATCTGATCCGATAGAAGCTTATATTGATATGCAGTCTTTAATTGACTCATTTGATATCAAAAAATTTAGTTCAGCATCTTTACAATTCAGCTTGAGTGAAATGTATAAGCTAAATAGCAAAGTGCTACAACAAATGCCATTTGAAATGGTGCAAGATCGTTTAAGTCAAATTGGCTCAGAGTTTTGGTATTTTATAAGGAGTAATATAGAAAAGTTTTCTGAAGTGGCCAAATGGTGGAAAATATGCAAATTTGGTATAGAACCTGTGGTTCTTAATAAAGAGTTTATAAAAATAGCGCTAAGCACATTACCTCAAGGTGATTGTAATGAAAACACATTATCAGAGTGGGTTAAAAATATTCGACAGACAATTGATATAAAGGCAAAAGATCTATTTATGCAGTTGCGCCTCGCTTTAACAGGAACAGAAACAGGTCCAGAACTCGCTAAATTATTAATTTTTATCGGTAGAGAGAGCATTATTGCAAGGTTAGAAGAAAGCCAAAGAATTATACAAAAGGTTTAAATGCACCGAATGTATTTTGAATGACACCAATAAGCATTGTTCAGGAAATGTGAAAATATTAGATTTCTTGTCATTCCAGTTTCTGCTCCTGTCATTCAAGTAGCTAACACTGGAATCCATAATCTCGCCAAAACGTTGTATTTTAAAATAACTTCTATACATATCCCATATTTCTGGATCCCAGTGGGCTTTGTTGCATAACACTTCATGTAGTGGTGATTTACGACAAATTCATGTAACTATTTCAAATTTAGCCATACCAAAATCAGTAAATTTGTTAAGCAAATAACACTTGAGTAGCAGTTCCTTTTCACGATTAACCTCAGATTTGTTACGAAAATTAAATCCGAATATTTGTTTCAGTCGCGAGAAAAAACTTTCTATATAAGATCTTTTTCCGTAGTTTATTTGCCTTTTCCACATCTTTATATTATCTTTATCATATGACTTTATTAGTCTAATTGCAGCATTTCTCTCTGCCATATAGTCTAACTTTGGATGCTCTACTGCATTATTTTGCAGAGGAATTTTTGTCTTTATCCCAAGTTCATTGCACAATTTATATAATTTCTTTCGGTTATATGCCCTATCTCCATACAGTGTGCTTATATTGAGCTTCAACTCTTTCAATAAGATCACAGGTTCCGTAATGATCAGAATAAACTCCTCTACTATATTTTGCAGCTATGACTTTTTTGCTACCTATCTCCAGCATTACATGCAGCTTTCTTACCTGTTTATAACTGCGATACTTCGCTATTTTCCTTACTGTGACCAGGGGTATTATCTGATACTTGTACTATCTATGGCAATTTCAATACCTTCCGTATCATTTTTGTTAACTCTACAGTCACTGATCTTAATATTGAGTTTTCTAAACCTCCTTGAAGCTTGTGAATAGCTGATAATCTGCAAATTTTTTCCTATTTGCTGCAAATACCCTTCTATAAACCCTACCGTTTGTCTTAAGCCAATTCTAAAGAGATTAGCGACTATATGCACTAAAATCACAACTTTATCGCTATAAATATAGTTGCCACCAGCCATTTTTGGACCTTTTTCGTACCAATTCTCAATTGCTTCATTAATAAAATGAAAAATATTTCCCCTCTCTTGGAGAAATTTGTTATATTGTTCGGTAGAAGCTGTAGCTTTACTCCTCTCGTTTGAGTTTTATTACTACAACTCCCCCTAAAGAACCGTGCTTGCAGATTTCCCGCACACGGCTCATCAATATTAGTTTTCACAGTCGTCCCTCTTATGCATATAAAGAAAAATGTATTTTTGGCTTTGGTAATGGATTTACTTCTACGTAGTGTACAAACTGTTCCCAGGTCATACTCTTTTTCTGACTACGCCGATTTATCCATTTAAATGCTAGCTTTCTTACTGATGTGTAAAATTGTTTCAAACACCAATAATTTCCGCTAATACCAAAGTAGTTATAGTGTCCTGTTAATTTAGCCTTCAGTACTTGCCACCAAGCTTTAAGTCGAATACTTCCGCGGACTATTTTCAACCACTCCTTGATTTCTTTTAGTTTTCTGGCTAGATTTAACTTTGAGGTTTTATGTCCCATTATTAATCTACCACGACGACTTTTTGCACCATAGTGCGTAAACCCCAGAAAATTGAAACTTTCCGTCCTTCGTTTCTCTCTTATCGCTTGTTGCCACTCCCTCTTGCCAAACTTTACTACTCTGGTCTTGTTTTCAGATACTTCCAACCCAAATTTATTTAGCCTTTGTTTCAGTAATTCCAGAAATTCTTCCGCGTCTACCTTACTTTCGCAACAAACCACAAAATCGTCGCAAAACCTTATTAGTTGTATATATCCTCTGGATCTTGGTTTAAATTTCTTTTCTATCCATAAATCCAACACATAATGTAAGTATATATTTGCTAATACAGGACTTACTATACCACCTTGGGGTGTACCTTGTTTTGTTGCTTCATAATTTCCAGCTTCGACTATCCCTGCCTTGAGAAACCGCTTTACTAACCACCGCAAATTTGGGTCAGTTATTCGTTCCCTTAGACATCTCATTAGCCATTTATGCTGTATATTATCGTAGAACTTCTTGATATCCACTTCTACAATGTAGTTTATTGGCTTGTACATAACTGCTTTATCTAGTGCATTTACCGCTTGATGACAGTTTCTTCCAGGTCGAAATCCATATGAGCTGTCCAGAAAGTTTGCCTCGTAAATATTTTCTAGTATCTTCTTCAGCATAATCTGTACTAATTTATCCTCGGTCGATGGTATTCCGAGTCCGCGTTTCTCTTTACTTCCAGCTTTCGGTATATATACCCTCTTTACTGGTTGTGGTTGATATTGCTTCCTCTTCATACTTTCTACTAGCACTTCGAGTTTCTCATTCAGATTTTCTCCGTATGATTCCACTGTTATCTGGTCTACTCCACAAGCCTTGTTACGCTTCAGTTCTTTATAACATCTCGCAAGATTCTCTGTATTTATCAGATGGACTAACGATGTGAATTTTAGTCGCTTATCTTGCTTTGCTCTTACTGCTATCTGGTTTAGTTTATTTTGCATGTTATTCCAACCTCCGTTGTATTGGCCTAGCAATCCCTATTCCAGTTACTATATTGCTGATCGCTTCCCCTTGTACGTGGCTTTCCCACATTCTGAGTACTATCAATCAGTCCGACTTCCCCTGCATCTTCCGCTAGTTCTTGCCTTTGTTGACTTGTTCCAGCGTACCTTTGTAGGAATGCATAGGATCTCCCAAGTTCACTTGAAGTCCATTTCAATACATGGCACGGTCTCAGATCCCGATAGAGTGAGTGATAACTTGCCTTTACGCTATCCTTCATGCTGTCTTCCATGGCCATGAAAATGTCGACCTCTATGTCTTCAGGTATTTCGGAACTCAATCCCTTCACTTTCGTTGTACCCTGCATTGTCCATCCCACTAGCTCTATTACACTCGTTACCTCATGCAACATAGTGGTCTGTTCCAAACTGTTGGCTAGACTTTGTTTGTGTTGGATTTTCACCAACTGTTCTCCAAGCACTTCTTGGCGCACCATTGTTTTACCTCACAACATTCACGGCATAATAAAACATTAGTAAAAAAATTCAACCAATTGCTTTCACATTCTTTTAAAAGAAGACAATTTTATTGGCATCCGTTCAGCAGAGTGATAGAATCAGTTAGACGAGAAAAGAAAACTATAGGGTCAATTTGTGACACTAAAATCCAGAAAATTTAATTTCAAACCAGCACTTTCTTCCTTGTCATTCCAGCACGTGACCAGTTCTTATTGCCTGCTCTGGACCCCAGTGTTAGCTACTTGAATAACAATAAAGGGAGTCCTCATTCCCCTAAACAAATACTTTTATTGTGCTTTGCGCTTCAAGCCATTGACGGCATATACATCTGGCTCATCTATCACCTTCAGTGGCTTGCCAAGGTTGTGCTCTATGTTTATATTATGCTCAGAATCATACTCTATCCTTGTATCAAACTTAAAGCCCAATTTCTCGCAGAGCTTTTTAAAGTATTCAACAAGCTTATTAATAATATCAGTAAGCTTATCAAGCAGACTGTCATCGCCAGCTTTGTAGTCTTTTAACTCTTTAGGGATTGTAAGCAACACTTTACCATCTTCATATGTCACATTTCCATCCTTACATTTTAGTTTAAACTCTGCTGAACAGGATAAATTGCATTTTATAATCAGACCATTATCAAAGACACATTTAGTTCTTTGACTAAAACTGAACTTTAAACAATCAGGTTTATCACAATCCATACCAATTGTTTGTTCTCTTTCATTACCTAGTATCAACAAATCAAACGGATTAAGAGCACTCTGCTGCTGATAACACAAACAACTAGAATATCCTGCCTGATTATAGTTAGTTATCAACTCTTCAATAATAGAGTTATTGGGAGTTGCTGCACCAACATGTTCGAACATTTCTATAAAAACTCGTTTGAGAAATGGACGATAGTTGTTCTGTCCATTTTCACCTTCTAAAATCATACCCCTATTATCTGAGAATAGTGTATTGATAAAATCATTAGTTATTACTTGCCCATTAATAGTAAGGTTTTGTTCTCTTTTAAGATCAATACATGTTAAATAACCAGAACTTATGTTATCCTCGTTTTCTGGTTCTATTGGAGCTTTTAAATCTTTATATTTTAGCTCTTTTACTTTAGATTTCAACGTATTAATTACTTTTCTTGACATGTTACCCTCTATTACATTTATATTAATATTAGCAAATATTACGTTAATTGTCAATTATTTAGAATCTTTGTTTCCGTCATAAGTTAAAGTTTACAGCCTCTGCTTTAAAGAACTTTCTGTTTTAAATATAGAAAGTTCTTTAATAACTGTTATGCAAGCGATAGATCTTCCATTGCTACCCTGTCTACTTCTGCTCCTTCCAGCTTATTATCTACTCGTTCACGGTATAGATCTTTTCCTTTCATCCAGGATACATCACTATTTACTAGACCCATAGAATAGTTACCATTGTTCTCTCCAAAAGCAAATGACTTCCATTTGCTTTCTTCTTGACCAATTAATTTATCATGCACTATCCTCACAACATTTCGTTGACCTAAATTTTCTCCAAATTGGGTAAGGAAGGGAAAAAAAGCTTGTTCATATAACGTCGCTATTCTACCATTGCTTAAATCTTCTACACACCTTTCTGCATACTCTTTCTGATTCTTCACTTCTTTGATAATCCTTTTTATTTCATCTTTCTCTTCTTCCTTTTTCATCTCTTCCTCTTTTTCAAGCATACTGATGCAATCACCTAGTTTAATTATAGCTGAAGGTAAATACTCTACTAATTTACCGCACATTTCTTTTTGACTTAGTATTTCACTTTTATACTTAGATAAGATATCAACTGCTATGCTTAAATCATTTATCGCAATTAAGTCATTATTTAACTGTGTATAAACGATTTTTCCACTATCGTTAATACCTACAACAATCGGTCCCAACAATATTCCCTCAGGGATTGTTATATCCTTCCCTATATGAGTGTCAATGGCTTTTAAAGAATCAAAGTCTATATATATTCCACCTTCATGTTCCGTAAACTGCTTTAAGAGTGCCAGAGCAACTAATCTAAAAGTATCTATTTCAACAGCAAAGTATGTTCTTTGTTCATCTGTCATGTTATACATATCTCTAAAGAAATCTTTGATACTAGTATCTTTACCATCTATCTTCCATCCTTGATCTATTTCGCTCCAGTCATACTGATGCAAGTCTATAACATGTACTCCTTCAATTCCTTTCAGTTCACATTTTAAATCATCTATTTGATTTTCTTTGAATCCAGGACCGTTGATAATCAAATATATATCCCTCTCTTCTTTATTTATTAATTTATGATTTTTTATTATATCTAAGTAATTAAGGTCACTGTTTTTACCATCAGGTAAAGATGCACCATGTACTCTTGGCACCCATGTTAGTATTATTGGCGCTTCATTTGATAATTTTTTTACATTACCGATCATTATTTTACCTTACTATATTGCTATATTTATAATATAGTGGATTTTTTAATAAAATGCAAGTAGACATTAAGATTTCACTTACGCTCTCTCAGTTTACAATTTTTGTTTCCGTATTATCTAATGAATCACCGTAAGTGACTGCCTTAAGATAAAACTTTCTCCCTTTTTGCACTTCAAAAGAAATTATTGAATCATCAAGTAGAATAAATTTTTCACCTGCAGTGTGTTCATATTTCTTAGTCCCTTCTTGACCTCTAATTAGGTTGCTAAGCTTATATTTATTTTTATCTATAAGCTTGGCATCTTGGAATTTTATTACCTCTTTTCCAACCAGCGCTAACACAGTTGGATTCATGACGTCTAGCTTACCAAAACGTAGCACTACTGTAATTCCCTCATCGGTAGATTCGATTACATATCCGTAAGTAGATTGTATATTTGCGCTCGCGATGGGCTTATAATTTTTATCATCATACGAAATAAAAAGTGTTGCTCCTTTCCAACCTTCCTCTTCACTAATTAAAGTAAAACTTGCGATATTACCTTTAATATGCGGTAAATCTATCATTTCTACGATAGATTTACTGATGTGAGAAGGAGGGTATTCTTTAAGCATAAGTGATCTTGTTGAAGGAAAGGAGAGCTTGTATATAGAGGGATCATAACCAACTCCCATTACTTGAATGGACATGCTTTCAAACTTTGTTTTTATAATTCTCATCGTATGTCTTTTCTCGCCATCTGAAATTGCTATGACATCACTTGGTAAAAGCCATGCATATTTTATCGGGAGCTTAAAGTTGTATACATTTCTCTCTTGCCACGAAGAATAAAGTAAAACTTCAGCTATATTTTGCGCCTCCCCTTCCTCCATAATGAGAGGTATTTCAACTGTTGCAGCATTGCCCTGCTTTGGCAGTTCAGCATATTTCACATCAATTGGATAGCCAAAATTGCGGTTAAAATAAACGATGTTAATCCTATTGTTTAAATCTAATTGACTAAGCTGTATCAGCTTGGGATTGTGATTGAAAACAGTTTCGTCAACTGGTATACCAGTTGTCACTCCCCTGCCCTTTTGAATAAATTTCAGTTTTGAGTTCTGTTCAACCACATCAAAAAAATAGCACCTTCGCAGCATTTTAATAATTGAGCGTACGGGTTGCTGATCATTTATTACATACCCAGATAGTAATCCTTTAACATCACTTGTATCAAACTGATCGCCTTTGAGACCTACCTTTTGCAACAGATCAGACAAAACATCGGAAACATTAAGTTGTGAAATTTTTCCCTGAATCCAGTGCCCGGTCTGCCAGTTATGGCAGTCAGCCCACATGTCACATAAATTGGGGAAATAAGGAAATGGCCTTGCATCCCACGCCCAGAGGAACATTTTCTCCACCATTTCTGAGCTTTGCCACTTTTTTAATGTTCCTTCGATTGCAGTTTTCTGCGAAAGAAAGCTCACCTCTCCGTTTGAGTATCGTGGATATTTACTCTCTATACTACCTTTATCAACAAACACATTGGGCTCATTAGTGCAGCCGTTCATACTGGGAAATCCATATTCGGTAAACCATATTTTCTTCATTTTTGGTTGCCATTTTGTTTTACTACCACCTGGATTTACATGAACTTCACTCCACCATTTCTCGATATTTTTCCACGCATATTCGCTGTCATTATACTTTATTTTCTCAGGATCACTTTTTGAGTAATCGTAAAAATAATGTTCGGTAGAAGCTGTAGCTTTACTCCTCTCGTTTGAGTTTTATTACTACAACTCCCCCTAAAGAACCGTGCTTGCAGATTTCCCGCACACGGCTCATCAATATTAGTTTTCACAGTCGTCCCTCTTATGCATATAAAGAAAAATGTATTTTTGGCTTTGGTAATGGATTTACTTCTACGTAGTGTACAAACTGTTCCCAGGTCATACTCTTTTTCTGACTACGCCGATTTATCCATTTAAATGCTAGCTTTCTTACTGATGTGTAAAATTGTTTCAAACACCAATAATTTCCGCTAATACCAAAGTAGTTATAGTGTCCTGTTAATTTAGCCTTCAGTACTTGCCACCAAGCTTTAAGTCGAATACTTCCGCGGACTATTTTCAACCACTCCTTGATTTCTTTTAGTTTTCTGGCTAGATTTAACTTTGAGGTTTTATGTCCCATTATTAATCTACCACGACGACTTTTTGCACCATAGTGCGTAAACCCCAGAAAATTGAAACTTTCCGTCCTTCGTTTCTCTCTTATCGCTTGTTGCCACTCCCTCTTGCCAAACTTTACTACTCTGGTCTTGTTTTCAGATACTTCCAACCCAAATTTATTTAGCCTTTGTTTCAGTAATTCCAGAAATTCTTCCGCGTCTACCTTACTTTCGCAACAAACCACAAAATCGTCGCAAAACCTTATTAGTTGTATATATCCTCTGGATCTTGGTTTAAATTTCTTTTCTATCCATAAATCCAACACATAATGTAAGTATATATTTGCTAATACAGGACTTACTATACCACCTTGGGGTGTACCTTGTTTTGTTGCTTCATAATTTCCAGCTTCGACTATCCCTGCCTTGAGAAACCGCTTTACTAACCACCGCAAATTTGGGTCAGTTATTCGTTCCCTTAGACATCTCATTAGCCATTTATGCTGTATATTATCGTAGAACTTCTTGATATCCACTTCTACAATGTAGTTTATTGGCTTGTACATAACTGCTTTATCTAGTGCATTTACCGCTTGATGACAGTTTCTTCCAGGTCGAAATCCATATGAGCTGTCCAGAAAGTTTGCCTCGTAAATATTTTCTAGTATCTTCTTCAGCATAATCTGTACTAATTTATCCTCGGTCGATGGTATTCCGAGTCCGCGTTTCTCTTTACTTCCAGCTTTCGGTATATATACCCTCTTTACTGGTTGTGGTTGATATTGCTTCCTCTTCATACTTTCTACTAGCACTTCGAGTTTCTCATTCAGATTTTCTCCGTATGATTCCACTGTTATCTGGTCTACTCCACAAGCCTTGTTACGCTTCAGTTCTTTATAACATCTCGCAAGATTCTCTGTATTTATCAGATGGACTAACGATGTGAATTTTAGTCGCTTATCTTGCTTTGCTCTTACTGCTATCTGGTTTAGTTTATTTTGCATGTTATTCCAACCTCCGTTGTATTGGCCTAGCAATCCCTATTCCAGTTACTATATTGCTGATCGCTTCCCCTTGTACGTGGCTTTCCCACATTCTGAGTACTATCAATCAGTCCGACTTCCCCTGCATCTTCCGCTAGTTCTTGCCTTTGTTGACTTGTTCCAGCGTACCTTTGTAGGAATGCATAGGATCTCCCAAGTTCACTTGAAGTCCATTTCAATACATGGCACGGTCTCAGATCCCGATAGAGTGAGTGATAACTTGCCTTTACGCTATCCTTCATGCTGTCTTCCATGGCCATGAAAATGTCGACCTCTATGTCTTCAGGTATTTCGGAACTCAATCCCTTCACTTTCGTTGTACCCTGCATTGTCCATCCCACTAGCTCTATTACACTCGTTACCTCATGCAACATAGTGGTCTGTTCCAAACTGTTGGCTAGACTTTGTTTGTGTTGGATTTTCACCAACTGTTCTCCAAGCACTTCTTGGCGCACCAAAAACTACCTCACTCTACACTTCTACTATTTTCTTCAATTTAAGCTACAGTACCAGCAAGAACTTTTTAACTTGCCAAACAGGTACAAATTTAAAAGCCTAAAAACTATCTAAGCAACTATAAGATTAGTAGTTTGATCGATTTCGACATTACTAAGTGTTGTATTTGCCTTATACAAACAGTAACATCCTGCTGCAAGAAAAATTAATGCAGCTACAGCGAATGAAAGACACATTGCTAAATGAAACATTGTCAAACTTGCACCAACAGCAGATGCTCCAGATAATACAAAAGAAATAGAGGCGTAACTACCTTGCCTTTTACTATTGTTGCTTGCTCCTAAGAATTTTTCATATTTACTATTTAGCTCTTTATTTTTACCTTCAAATTGTTCTTGTAGATTTTCAACACGATTCTCTAGTATCCTTTCATGTTTCTTGAGTTCGGTTGTTACCATACTCTCTAATTGAGTATATTTTTCAGTGATAGTCTTTAGATTATCCTTTAATTGAGTGTATTCTTCAGTACATTGAGTTACTTTAATTAAGTCTTTCCTTACAGAATCTAGGCCCTGTTCTAAGTTACTGCTCATAGAGTCAAGTTCTTCAAATCTTTCCTCACGTTCTTCCTGTAGCGCATTAATTTTAGTTTGTATATCATTAAGTAATTTAGTCACTTTAGCCAACTGTTGAGTAACTACAACATCTGAACTACTATTTGCAGAGCTGTGACTTTTTACATTATCTGCATTATAAAGAGAACTATTAAGTGATTCTAGACCACCATTAACTTGCTCACTTTCAGGCCCTTGAGGTTTCTTCTTCTTAATTGCCTTAATGAAGTGATCCGTGTTAATAGTGATTTTTTCTTCTTTAGAAGAATATATAATATCCCATGCTGTCTGATTTATTAAATATTCTAACTCAGCTCCCGAGAAACCATCAGTTTCATTTGCAAGCTTTTTAGTATCTACTGTAACTTCCAAACCTTCAGTATTTCTGAATTTTTCTATATACAAGTTCAATATCTTCTCACGCTGGGTCTTACCTGGCAAAGGAATTTCAATATGATTAGAGAGACGGCCTGGCCTAATAAACGCGCTGTCTAAAACTTCTCTACGATTAGTTGCAGCAATTACTGTTACACCTTCTAGTGGGTTGAAACCATCGAGCTCGGTTAAAAACTGATTCACAAGGCTGTTGCATGATTGAGCATGACTAGAACTACCACCGCTACCACGTTCTGTAGCAATACAATCAATTTCATCTATAAAAATTATACAAGGAGCATTTGCTCTTGCCTTTTTAAAAATTTCTCTTACGTACTTTTCACCTTCACCAATATACGATTTCAGAAATTCAGATGCAGAAACACTAATAAACTTTGCATTAGCTTGACATGCAATTGCACGAGCAATTTGGGTTTTACCATTTCCGGGTGGACCATAAAAAAGATAGCCTTTTTCTGCTTTGTAACCTGTCTTTTGAAGTAATGCTTTATTTTTTTCTGGAATAATATCAAGGATCTTATTTAGCTCCTTTTTTAAGCTTTTTGGAATTATAATATCATCAAGTGTTGTTTTACTTTCCGATTGAGTTGGATCAAAAATTTCTATTGAAGAGTTACTTTGTGTGAATTTATTTATAAAACTATCCATTATTCTAAAATTTTCTATACCTTTAACATTAACTTCTTTAAGATCAGCTAAAGCTTTTGCTCCTTCACCACCAATTTCGTTCGAACTTAAATCAAGTTGAGTAAGGTTTGCAAGATTACCATTAGCTAAAGCTTCTGCTCCTTCATCACCAATATTGTTCCAACTTAAATCAAGTTGAGTAAGGTTTGCAAGATTACCATTAGCTAAAGCTTTTGCTCCTTCACCACCAATTTTGTTCCAACTTAAATCAAGTTGAGTAAGGTTTGCAAGATTACCATTAGCTAAAGCTTTTGCTCCTTCATCACCAATATAACAGCTTTTTAAACTAAGCTTTGTAATACTAAGATTGCTCTGTAAAAATTTTACTAATTTACTTATGTCTATTGTTTTTAGATACAACTTAAGAGAGTCGCCTTGAACAAATTTACTAAAATCCATTTCGTTTCTCCATTAAATATATAGATATTTTAGCCTATATTTTAATAATTGTCAAATTTTTAATAAATCTAATGAAAAATTATAGAAAATGCTTAGCATCACAAAAAATTTACTTTATTTTTAAGTAGAAAAATAGTACGTACCTTTGTGAAAACGAGTTGCATGATAAGAAAGCTGGTGAAATGTTTCGAGTAACTTTTTCGTTTCTATGATCCACTTGGCGGCAAGAATAAAGTTTTAATCGTTCCATGGTTTCTGTATAATTTTCAAAACTTAATTGGTATATATGAAGGTAATAATAGGTAGCGCTAGTAAACGATTAGGAGATTCAATAGCAAGTGGGCTAAATGCTCAGCTATTCCCCAATCAGGTGTCAAGATTTGCCGATGGTGAGGTAAATGTAGAAGTAGCAAATGATCTACGTAATCAAGAAGTATATATAGTACAATCTCTTTCTTCCCCTGTAAATGATAACCTTATGGAGCTTCTGCTTACAATTGATGCAGCAAAGAGATCTGGAGCCAAGAGAATAACAGCTATTATTCCTTATTACGGATACAGTAGGCAGGATAGGGTTATTAAAAACAATAATATGCAATCTGCTTTAAGTGCTAAATTAACTGCAAATCTTATTCAAACAGCTGGTGCAAACAGTGTTGCTGCTATTGATTTGCATTCAAGTCAAATTGAAGGTTTTTTTGATATATCAGTTACTAATTTAAACTGTTTTAAAGTATTTGTTAACTCTATATACAAGGAGAATTTGGCAATAGTTGCGCCTGATGTTGGAGCAATTGGCAGAGCTCGTACTTTTGCAAAGATTTTAGAGGAAAAACACAAGTTGGATAATGATATTGTTGTAGTAGATAAATATAGAGAAAAAGCAGGTACATCTGAGGTAATGAATGTAATCGGAGAAGTTGCAAACAAAAATTGCGTCATTGTTGATGATATAGTTGACTCTGGCGGAACATTATGTAATGCAGCTCTTGCTTTAAAAAACCGAGGAGCAAAGTCTGTAGTTTCATGCATTACACATGGAATACTTTCAGGAAATGCAGTTGAGAAAATCTCTTCCTCTTCTCTGGATAAATTAGTAATTACGGACACCGTATTTCACAAATTTGAAAAAAATGATAAGATAGAGGTTGTTTCAATTGCAAATATTTTAATTTGCTTTATGCAAGGAGGTAAAAGTGCCAGCTAGATCAACAGAAGATGTTATCACTTCGTTAATAGAATTTGCAAATAAGAGAAAAATAACAATTACTAAGGAAGAAATGCTTAAAACTGCACAGCTTGTGAGGATTAAGTTATCCGATGATGAGATTAAATACTACTCAAAAGAACTGACAATGCTGGATTGGATACATGATACTTTGTTGAAAGTTAATACTGAAGGTGTTTCTCCTATGCGTTATGGAACTATAGATAAGGATGTCCATGTACGCGATGATATTATAAATTCTCAAAACATTAAAGAAGAAATATTATCCAATACAAAATCAGAGCATGGGTATTTCGTAGTACCGAAGGTTATAAACGATTAAGATAAAGCAAGATTTATAACGATTTTATAGATCTACTTTCAGAAATAAGACCAATCTGGTAAAGAAGCATTCGTTGGAGTAAAAACCATTTTTTGATTTTTCTTTACTAAATCTACTAAATATAATTTAGAGTTGCTTGGTGATTCTGCGTTAGTAAAGATAATTTCTCTGCCATTTGGTAGCCATGCCGGAGATTCAATTTTATGTCCCTCTGAAAGCAAGCGCTCTTCTTTGCCATCTGGCTTCATAACTCCTATGTAAAATTTTCCTGACTGAATTTTTGTAAAAGCTATCAGATCTCCTTTTGGCGACCAAACAGGTGTAGCATATCTTCCATTTCCAAAACTAATTCTCTTGGGTTTTTTGCTTTTTTTAGTGAAATCTATGATATATAGTTGCTGACTTCCACTTATATCAGAACTAAAAACCATGTACTTTTGATCTGGAGACAAAGAGGGAGAAGTACTTATAGCTGAACCTTTAGTAATTTTTTTTGTTCGTTTACTGCTTAAGTCTAGAGATAATATATTTGTTTCACCACTCAATGAGTGGGAAATAAAAAGAGATTTACCATCAGGAGAAAATCTTGGTGCAGAAATAACTCCTTCAAATGCGCTGATTATTGATTCAGTGTTATCTTTTAAATTTTTTAATATTATATAACTTTTACCATTTGTGTATGAGATATAAACAATACCCTTTCCATTTGGTGAAAATCTTGGTGTTGACACAAATTTCTCACCATTTGTTAAGTACTTTATATTACTTCCATCTTGATTCATCACAGCAATTTTACGGACGGATTTGTAATTGCTATCTTTTTCTTCAGCGATATATGTAATTTTTGTATTGAAATGCCCTTTCTCACCAATCAATCTATCATGTATCACATCTGAAACAAGATGACTAATTTTCCTCCAGTCTTTTGCTAGAAAAACAACCGACTGAGTAAGTAATTCTCTGTTTGTAAAGCTGTCAGATAAACGAAAAGATAGCTCTAAATTTCTGTTTGATACTTCACTTAAACTTATTGTGACTACAGTATCGCTTTTCCAAGACTCAACTTTCGCGTCACGTTTCACATTAAATAAGCCACAATTAGATAGATTTGTTTCAATTACTTTTGTGATGCTTTCACTTAGCTCATTTTCCACTTCTGTCTTGCATGCACATTTAGATACAACAAGATCAATATTACCAATATTGCTTTTTTTTATATCAACATATAAAACAGCTTTTGTGGAATAAGGAATAAATAACGAAATAAATAACACCAGTTGAACGAATAGCTTCATTAGATTTCTTGCATTACCTCCTTTCATCTCAGCAAATAGCTTACTTTTGAAGTTAAACTGCATGACAGTAGAGTAAATCAATTTCTGCAGTACTTGACACTGGAATGGCTTTGTTGCACAGCTCTTCGGATAGTGGGTAATGTATAATAAATTCATGAAGCTATATCAAACTTAGCCATGCCTATTTCAGTAAATTTGTTAAGCAAATAACACTTGAGTAGCAGTTCCTTCTCACGATTAATCTCAGATTTATTCCTAAAACTAAATCCAAATATTTGCTTCAGTCGCGAGAAAAAACTTTCTATATAAGATCTCTTCCAATAATTTATCTCTTTTTTCCACCTCTTCATACCATCTTCATCATATGACTTTATGAGCTTGATTGTAGAATTTCTCTCATTCATATAATCCAACTTTGGATGCTCTACTGCATTATTTTGCGGAGGAATCCTTGTCTTTATGTCAAGCTCATCGCACAGTTTGTATAACTTCTTTCGATTATATGCCCTATCTGCATATATCGTGCTTATGTTATACTTGGTATCCACTCTTTCAATAAGATCACAGGCTCCATAGTGGTCGGAATAAACTCCACTACTGTATTTTGCAGCTATAACTTTTTTACTACCTATCTCTAGCATTACATGTAGCTTTCTTGTTTGCTCATAGCGGCGATACTTTCTATCTGTACCATTTGCCTTACTATGGCCTGGAATATTATTGTAGATGCTGATACCTGTACTATCTATAGCAATTTCAATATCTTCCATATCGTTCTTATCAACTCTGCAGTCGTTGATTTTGATATTAAGCTTTTTAAACCTTCTTGAAGCCTGCGAATAGCTGATAATTTGCAAAATTTTCCCTATTTGCTCAAGATATTTCTCTATAAATCCCACTGTTTGCCTAAGACCAATCCTGAATAGATAGGTTATTATGTGAATTAGAATCACTACTTTGTCGCTGTAGACATTGTTGCCACCTGCTACTTTTGGACTATTTTCGTACCAATTTTCAATGGCATCGTTGATATAATGAAAAACATTTCCCCTTTCTTGAAGAAATTTGTTATATTCATTGCAGTTACTGACTTTCATTCTTATTGGCATATTTTTCCTTTGTCGGCTAAATATCTATTTTATAACAAATTCCATCAGTAACTGCCTGTTCTTTCCTTGAGTGGTGCAACAAAGCCCACTGGAATCCAGAAATTTGACTGCAAGTAAGTGCACTGAGGTGGCAAGCATAAAAGTAGCTGTTTTATTCTAAAATAAACGTCTTTGACAAGGTTGCATGAAAAACTGGATTCCAGTGTCAGAGCACTGGGATGACACTCTACTGGTGGAGATTGCTCTAAAACTACAATGTTTGCCTGGGCGTTGAGATGGCACCCTTCTGGTAGATTCAAATCACAATGTTTGTATAGTTGTGTGATCTGACACTGATTTTTTTTTACGGATTCCAGTATTGCATGCTGAAATAACATCAAAGAATACATTGTTAACTTCTTACTCAAATAATGGTTAATAAAAAGAGGTATATTTCTATACCTGTTCTATTTGGACTTCAATTATAGGTCTTTTTAGTAAATATTCCTTTAAGATACTAAATATTGAACTTTCAATCTTATTTCTTATTTTTTTTATCGGTTGTGGACTAAATGCTGACTCAACCTTCTCTATGATCTTTTGCATAATGGCTGCATCTTTTTGCGCTTCGAAAACACCAGGTGCAAATACTTTTGGCTTAGCAAGCAGTTTATTTTTCTTGTTTACAACTGCTGTCACTACGATAGCTCCGGCATCTCTCATTCTCTCACGCATTTTTATAACGCTGCATTCTGGATGACGGAGTAACATACCATCAATACCAAAGTAGTTGACATCAATGGAGCTAACTTTTTCCCCATTTTCCAAATTAACAATATCACCTGGTGCAATCATTATTGCTTTTTTCACACCGCACTCTTTAGCAAACTTTACATGTGCATCCGTATGAATATACTCACCATGAACCGGAATAGACATCTTAGGTTTTATCAAAGAATACATTTCCCTTAGCTCTGCTTTTACTGGATGACCGGAAGCATGAACATTCTCTGTTTTTTCAGTAATAACTTCCACTCCCATCTCAATAAAGGCATTGAGCATGTTATGTGCACGAGTTTCATTGCCAGGAATGATTTTTGATGAAAAGATCATGGTATCACCTTGCTGCATTTTAAATGCTTGATGACTCTTAGCGGCAAGTCTTGCGGTAGCTGCCAGTGGCTCACCTTGACAACCTGTGCAAAGTAGCACCAGCTTTTCCCTTGGAAAATTTACTGCCTCCTTTGCTTCTAGAAACTCAGGAGAATCAGTTAAATAACCACTATCCTGAGCAACTTTCACTATTCTCCATAAAGATCTGCCAAGTAAAACCACTTTTCTATTTAGTGCTTTTGCAGCTTGGCTTATTGTTTCAATTCGCGCCACATTCGAGGCAAATAGCGAGACAGCAACCAATTTTTTAGACCGCTTTATTATATTGTAAATATTATTATAAATTGCACTTTCTGACTCAGGGTGATGCTTGCTTAATATATTAGTTGAATCGCAAATTGCTGCAAGTAGATCACCTTTATCGCCAATTTCTTTTAAACGCTCTATATTAGAAATTAATCCAACAACAGGTTTTGGATCAAATTTCCAGTCTCCAGTATGAAGTGCACTACCTACTTCAGTGCTAATTAATATTGAATTTGCTTCAGGAATTGAGTGAGTTACATTTATAAACTCAACGGTAAAAGGACCCAAATTTATACTGCCATTTATGTCAACCTCTTTCACAGGTACTATACCTTCTAATCGAAATTCCTTCAATTTTTCTTTGAGAAAATTAACCGTAAACTTTGTTGTATATATGGGACATTCTAATTCTTCCCACAGATGAGGCACTGCACCGCAGTGGTCTTCATGTGCATGTGTAATTATTATTCCAAGCAAATCTTTTTTTCTTTGAGCAATAAAATCTACATCAGCAATGAGCAGCTCAACACCTGGCATAGTTTCATCTGCAAAACCGATACCAAGGTCGATCATAATCCACTTACCTTGATAATGATATAGGCTAACGTTCATCCCAATTCTTCCTACTCCTCCAAGAGGAAGAAATAAAAACTCATTTTTGTTTATGTTCATTAATTTTAAATTATTAAAATGTGAGAATAGCAAAACTTCGACCTTAAATAAAGGAATTTATCACTTTTGCATAACTTAAAAAATCTTTTCACTAAAAGAGAAGGCTTTCAAATTGGTAAAAAGAATTAAATGTAGACAGCTACCTCTTTATATCACTTAGCAAATTTCTCACTTTTTTTTTACTTTTCCAAAGAATCCTTCAGATTTCTGCTCTACACTTTCATGTTCCTCTTCCTCAAGCGCTTTTAATAGCTCAATCTGCTTTTGGGTTAAATTCTTTGGATTTAAAGTCTCAACTATTACCTGTACGTATAAATCACCACGAGCATGTGAGTTCATATATGGCATACCCTTTTCCCTACAACGTAGTTTGGTACCAGTTTGAGTGCCTTCAGGGACCTTTACTTTTATTTTAGCTCCATCAATTGATTGAATATCGATTTCACCACCAAGTACTGCTAGTGTCATTCTTATAGGCACTTTACAGTGTAAATCTGCTCTATTGCGAGTGAAGATCTGATGAGTAGCTATTTTCACACATACGTATAAATCTCCGCTTTTTCCACCTCTTGCTCCAGCTTCTCCTTTACCACTGACCCTTACCTTAGCTCCTTCTTCTATGCCTTTTGGAATTGAAACGGAGATATTTACTTCATCTCTTTTACGTCCACTTCCACCGCATTTCTTACATTTATTTTGTATTATTTCTCCTTCCCCATAGCATGTAGTACACGTTCTTTCAATGGTAAAAAAGCCCTGTTGAGTTCTAATTCTACCGCTTCCCTGGCATGTGTTGCACTGAACTGGTTTGATTGCTCCTTCGCTACCTGTGCCTTGGCATGTATTACATTTTATATTTGTCACATAATGTATAGGTGCTTGTATTCCTTTAAATGCATCTTCCAAGGTAATTTTAAGGTCGTAGCGCAGATCTGCTCCAGATACTCCTGTTGTATTTCTTTTTGTTCTTGACCTACTTGTACTGCCGCCGAATCCTCCACCAAAAAAATCGTTAAATATATCACTAAAATCCCCTCCAGCTTGGCTGAAATCAAATCCACCGGAAGCACCATCGTGACCATAACGATCATAACCTGCTCTTTTTTCAGAGTCAGATAGAACTTCATATGCAGCTGTTACTTCTTTAAATTTTTCCTCTGCTTCCTTATTACCAGGATTTCTGTCAGGATGATATTTTAATGCTAGTTTTTTATATGCTTTTTTTATCTCGTCAGTACTAGCATTTCTGCTCACTTCTAGCAGATCATAGTAGTCTTTTTTGTTCATATATAATAGCTCAGTATTTTACCTTTAAAGATAGGTATTACATATATGAATTTCAAGTATGACCTCTATTTCCTATAAAATATGGTGCACCCTGAGCGACTTGAACGCCCGACCTTTTGATCCGTAGTCAAATGCTCTAATCCAACTGAGCTAAGGGTGCTTGCACAAAGCTGACTTTAACAGATTTTATAGCTTATTTCAATTGGTTTAGCTAAAAATAAAACTCTTATCATGTATGAAACCTGTAAAAAATTGTACTAGCTCTCTTAAAGGATAACTTAAGTTAACAGTTTCCAATTACTTTGATTTTAGAACCGCTATCCGAATAAGAGCTTTTCACATTATACTGCCAAGCTGCTAACAAATAGCGGAATGACGGTTATAGTTAAATCTAAACTATTTTGGCTATATCAGAAGACGGGTTATGCAGAAACCTTAAAATACTTCTTGCTTGCCAAGGAGAATAAATACATTCCTACAAACAAGCAGATACTCAATATCGATGCATAGGAAAACTTGAAAATTAAATCTTTAATATATATTGATAAGCATTTACCTGCAGAAATTTTGTATAGTAGTCCAACACAAATAATCGTACTATCAATGACCGATGCTATAATTAAAGTGATGAAATTTGCCATATGAAAATTCAATTTCGACTTTAATTCTTCAAAAACAACTATGCTTGAGAGAAGAGAGATTAAAATTGGAGTATATAGAACCAGTATCATAAAACTAAAATTTTGCAATTTAAAAAGACAGCATATCACTGTACACACTATTAAGCTGTAAGTAGCTTTGCTTCTACCATAAAACTCAACCATTGAGTTTACAACTAAAGTAGCTCCCACAAATAAGGCAGCACATATCATTAATTTATTTGAAGTGTTAAGTAAAGAAAGACTGATAAGCAAGAGTATTGATAAAATGGACATAATCACCTACCCAAATTTAATAATATGCATTTATTTTAATCAGACATTACACATAATGAAAAATTTGTCTAGCGTAATCAAAAGTTATTTAAACTAGTACCTAAGTCTTTCAAATCTATTCTTATAATATCCTTTATATTGAGAGCTTTCTCCTCTGTCACTTTTCCAATACATGAAAAAACTATACCTTTAAACAATTCTTCAAACTTCCGCTGATTTTGCGGGGCAATGGTTACTAATATTCTACTTTGCGATTCAGAAAACATTATTATCTTGTTTATTATGTCTGTATTTTGTGTTTTTCCTATTGGTACTAGTGAAAGATCAATTTCAGCACCAAGGTCTCCTGCAATTAGCGATTTTGCCAAAGCAATAATTAAGCCGCCTAAGTTTGGTGCAATTGCAGAGACAATTATGCCATCTTTTATTGCCTGGTTGTAACGTTCATACAACTTCCTAGCGCTCTTTGCATTAACTTTTGGCACGTTGTTATTATCTATTCCACTATATAACTGATATTCAGATCTACCAAGCTCATCGTGGGTTGTACCAAGCACATATATCAAGTCCCCTGGCATTTTCACATCAAGCGATACCGCATTTTCAATATTGTCTATAATTCCAATTGCTGAAATGAGTAGTGAAGGTGGTGCAGATATCATCACTTTCTCGCCATTTTCATCATATCCCTTGAAGTCATTGAACATACTGTCTTTTCCGGATATGAATGGTGTTTTAAATGCAGTTGCAAAGTCGTAACAAGCCTCTGCAGCTCTCTTTAGTTGCCACAATCTTTCTGGATTATAAGCATCACACCAGCAAAAATTATCGAGCAACGCTAGATGATTTATATTTCCTCCTGCAGCTACGTAGTTGCGTATGGCAGTGTCAATCGCACATGCTGCCATGTGATAAGTGTCAATTTCTCCATAACTTGAGCCAAATCCCTGCGATTTTACAACACCTTTGTTTGAAGAAAGGACTGGCCTCGAGACAACAGCTTCGCTGCACACTCTTCCCTTGCCTTGCAGTGGTTTCAGTATTGACGATCCTTGAACCTCATGGTCATATTGCACCACTATAAACTCTTTGCTGCGTATGTTTGGTCTGCTTAGCATTTCTTTTAGTTCAAAGGTGTCATGCAAGTAGCTGAGACTGGAATCCATTTCACGCTCAGCTCTACCATCGTATGGGTTTTGGCGTAAAATGTTTGCAGGCTTTACCTGCTGGATCCCAGTGTCAAGCACTGGGATGACAGGAAAGGATACAGCAGACTCCTTAGACCACGGTTTCGTCTGTAAATGCACTTTGGGATTACCGTCATGCAGAAATTCAGTTTCGATGTCCATTATTACTTCTCCTGGGGGACATTTAACAACGGCTTTGCCACTTTTGTTGAATTCTCCAATTACACAGACCTCCACATCATGTGTTTTCATGATTTGCTTAAACGCAGGAAGATTTTCTTCTGGCACTGCTAAGGTCATTCTCTCTTGTGATTCTGATATCCATATTTCCCACGGAGCCATACCATCGTTTTTAAGGAGAACCTTGCTCAAATCAACTTCAAATCCGTCTTTTCCCATTTCACCAATGGACGATGATAGACCGCCTGCTCCATTATCCGTTATTGCATTATAAAGACCAAGATCTCTTGCTTTTACGACGGCGTTGGATAATTTTTTTTGTGTTATAGGATCACCAATTTGCACAATTGTTGAAGGGCTGTTTCCCGACAATGCCTCTGAAGAAAAAGTTGCACCGTGAATTCCGTCCCTTCCAACTCTTCCACCAATAATTACGATTTTATCACCGTTTTTGGGTTCTTTTATGTGTGAAGGTGCATTATTTATATTCCGTGGAATAATTCCGATGCTTCCAACAAAAACTAATGGCTTTCCACAGAATCTATCGTCAAAGTATACCGATCCAAGTTGCGTTGGAATACCGGAGCAATTACCAGCAACATTAACACCGTGAATCACTTCTTTCATTATATATTTTGGTGGTAAGATCTCATCAGTACGCTCTTTATCTCTATAAAGTTTGCCTTTTGATTCTTTGGCAAAGCAAAAGTAATAAGTATTCATGATAGGTTCTGCACCTTTGCCAAAACCGACTATATCTCGATTAACTCCAAGCACTCCAGTCATTGCTCCACCGAACGGATCGAGAGCTGAAGGACTATTGTGAGTTTCAACTTTATCTACAATCAAGTAATCGTCATCAAAAATTATTCCTCCTGCGTTGTCGGAGAAAACTGACACGCATATGTTAGAATTTATCTCACGCGTTGCACGCTTAATATAATGAGCATATAGACCATCTTTTATTTCATCAATAGGGGAGCAAAAAATATTGTGTTTACAATGTTCAGACCAAGTCTGTGCCAGAGACTCAAGTTCAATATCATATGGATTTCTACCGAGTTTTTTAAAGTAATCCTTTATAGCTTTCATTGCTGCCAGCGAGAGCCCTAAAGTGCCATTACCATCGATTCCATCTCTGCTGATTTTTTCAAGCTCTTGGTCACTTACATTGAGTTTGACAGATTTTGCTCCATTATTACCTGGTGTCATCCCAGTGCTTGACACTGGAATCCATTCTTTTTTTTCCTGGTCACGCGCTGTAATGACACCAACTGGGGTATTTTGTTTACTGTAATACTTCCAATGGCAATTGCCGTTTTCTTTATGGAAAAGTGTGCAATATTCAGTAATAGGATTGAATTCCTGTTTTATGTCATCTTCGGTTGGAAAACCTCCTTGACTTAGAATCAATTTTGAACTTCTTGCCTTGATAGAAACACTTTCATCAATGTGGCGTTTGCTCATTAGATATTCTCTAACAATTTGTTTTGCCGTGTTTCCTACGTTATCGGTCATGCCAGGTAAAAAGCTTATCTCCAAGCCCCACTTTGCTTGTGATTCTATGAAGTTATATTGAACTTCTTCAAGGTTTTCATTGTAGGAATAATAACGGCAGTCTTGTATGGCTTTATTATAAAATAGCCCACAAATTTCTTCATGTAATTTTGATGGTAATTCTTTGCTTATGTAAATCAAGTAAACATTAACTACCCTTCTGCGGCTAACTTGTTCACATTTATTAAAAACTTCTATTCTGATGTTTGCCATGTAATATTGTGAAAGACTTTAATATATCATAGCATAAGAAACTGCGAGCACATTTATATTTTAAATAATTTCTATACAATAAAAGTGTTGTATTAATTGTTACTGTTAGTGGGAAGAGTTTTTACTGTTAATGTGAATGAGTCCCTTTTTGATGTGCTGGTTCAGCACATATTTTCTGAATATGAAAGAGAAAAAATTCCCGAGATAAAGATCATACTTCCCTGCAAGAGGGATGTTATAGCATTGCTGAGTGCATTCAAGAATTACAGAACTATAATTTTGCCAGAGATAGTTTCACTAGAAAACATTGATGAAGAAGATTTAATATTAAATCTTGATAGAGTTAAAGTTATCAACCCAACAAAAAGAACACTGCTACTCATTCAATTTATATTGGAGTGGAATAAAAAAAACAATGATAATTTTCCAATCGATCTGGTTTACAGTTTGCCGTCATTGCTTCAATATACCCAAATAGAGGGTGATTATCAACTTGATGAGCACTCAAAAAAAGTAGGGAATTTCATAAATTTACTTATCAAAACTTGGAGTAAAACTTTAAAAGGTTTGGGAGTAATAGATATACTAAAGCATAAGAATGACTACATAAACAATATGATAAACTTCCTGCAGAAAGATCAGCATATGATCTTTATTGGAATTGGAAAGGGTGAAATCTACAAGTTATTGATTAAGGCTATATATGACCTGCCATTTGGAAAGATAATTCTACCTAACCTGAATTTGAAAATGAACGAAAAAGATTGGAAATCACTTGATAAAAAACACTATCAACATTGCCTGAAAGATTTACTCGATTATTTAAAAGTGGATAGAAGGGATGTTAGTTTTCTGTCAGAAGCGTGTTCTGGTGTCATCCCAGTGTCAAGCACTGGGATGACAGAAGAAAGGGCTGGGATAACAGGAAGTCCTGAGGAATATCTTGATTATATCTTCGATACAACTGCTGATCTAAGTGAAGTTGGTGGCGGATCAATTGAAAATATTGAAGTCATCACTTGTGATTCAAGGGAGGAAGAAGCACAAGTGACGTCACTAATTATAAAGAATGAAGGTTATGAAAACGCTTCTTTGTTTGTCTTTGATAAATTACTTGCAGATCGTATGGCGTGTACCATATCGGAAAACTATTCTTATGTGACGCTTCTGCTTTATAGTATTGAGATTTTGAACTCAAAATGGAACGGTGTGGCATTGCTTTCTCTTCTTAAACATAGGCTAGTGACTTTTGGTTACGCTCAAGAAGAGTACACTCGTATTTTATCTGAGTTTGAGATAGAAGTATTGCGTAGCTTTAATACAAATGGTCTTAAGGATATTATTAACGCTATTAATACTTGTAAAAAGCTAAGACATAAAGAAGATATATTAATTATTATCAGTAAGTTAAAGATTATATTTAATCCTTTACTGTATCTTGTAAATTATCCCATTTTTGATGTGGCATCAGCTCATTTGCAGTGTGTTAATGTCCTTTCTAATATCAATTTTTTAGAGCTAAATGGTGAAATAGGTAATTTTACTCGTGATTTCTTAAATGCATGTGAAGATGTAGCAATAAAATGCTCCTTAGAGTTATATAGCCAAATCCTGATATTATTTTTAAAAAGGAAGTTTTTTTCTCCAGAAAATAACTTTGATAAATTTAGCTTATATCAAAATAAAGTTGTAATACTTGCTGGATTTAATGATATACCAAATTTTCAGAATCCGTTTTTGAGTGCACTGAATAGAGAAAAATTTAACCTTCCTTCTGTGCAAGAAGAGCAAGGGTACTTTTTGTATACTTTGCGCAATTTATTTGGTGCCGGCAAGGTTTATATTACGAGGCTAGTGAGTGATAGAAAATCAATTCTATTGCGCCGTTTGGAAGTTCTGTTACAAGAACCAAAATATCCTTATCGCAATTGGCTAAGAATATTAAATACACCTGAGTGCATTGTTTCATGTACTCAGCCTATGCCAAAACCTCAAGCCAAAGTCAGAGAAGAAAAAATGCAAGTGATGTCTTGCAGTGCGGTAGAAAAACTGATTCGTAACCCTTATTCATTTTATGTTGAATACATACTGAACCTTAGACAGTTGAAAGACTTAAATTTTAAGCCATCGATATTGGAGTTTGGCACTATGGTACACAATATTCTTGCAAGATATTTACGCAACGAAAAGTCGCTGATGAGTATTGCACGAGAAATATTCTCGTCTAATCGATTCCACTTTTCAAATATGTGGTGGGTAAGGTTGCAGAGGATAATTCAATCTTTTGTTGAGTTTGATAGGACTGGAAACAATCATGTCGAGTTAGAAAAGGAGTTTTCCTATCCAGTATTTCATGATCAGTGTCAAGCTACTCGAGTGATAGAAGAAATTTCACTGACAGCAAGATGCGATCGAGTTGAGTATCTACCAAGTGGGCAAGTAGCAATTATAGACTATAAACTTGGTTCACCCCCTTCCAATGAGGAAGTTATGTCAGGATTTTTCCCGCAATTAATTTTACAAGCTTTAGCCGTGGAATACACAACAAAAAAAGAAGTCTCGGAGCTTGCTTATTGGAAACTTGATTATGATAAAATAAAGGTTATTGCTTTGAAAGATTATAGACAAAAAATGCATGAGTTTCAGAATACTCTACCAAATTTCTTATCTAATTATTTAAGAGATACTACTCCCTTCATTGCCTCTCCTTATTTTGATAAATTCCTGAGATTTAACAGCTACAAACAACTAGAAAGGATAGGGGAGTGGTTATAAATTATATCCCCTCTCATCCAGATCAAAATAGCTGGTTGTACAGCTGGTTTACTAAGTGCAGTAGGGGAATTACTAGATTGTGATATAGACTCATCTTTGCTAGACTCAAATAACCATAAAAAAACACTAAAAAGTGATTCAATCAATTTTAGCCATTAAAACTTGAATAATGGCTAAAATAGCTTTAAATAGTATATTTATTTTAGGAGAGTATATGCCATCACAAAAACAGCTAAATGATCAGCTAATTAATGCTGCTAAAAAAGGACAGCTAGATTTTGTTCAGCAAGCTATACAGGGTGGAGCAATTATTAATACAATAGATGATGATTATGGGAGAACTGCTTTAATATGGGCTGCTGACAATGGTCAACTAGAGATATTACAATACTTGATAGAAGAGGGAGCAAATGTTAATGCAGAATATTCGGGAAACATAACTGCTCTAATTCATGCTGCTGCCAATGGTCATCTTGAGGTCATACAACTTCTAATAGCAAATGGAGCTAATTTAAATGTGAAACGTAAAGGTCAATTCCCTGCTCTAACATTTGCTATTATAAATGGCCATACGGAGGCAGCAAAGCTTCTAACTAGATGTCACTTAATAGCTAATCTTAATATGTCAATGCCTCGCTTGCCTCATCCTACTCAGATACCAGAATTATCATCTTATTGGTATGACTGTAAGGATGAGCTCAATAAAATGAAGGAAGAAGATAGTGAATTATATAATTTTCTTGTAAGTAAGAGCATTGATGAACAGGTAAGAATTTGGACAGAAAGTGAGACAATACAAAATATTCTACAAGATATATTGACTATAGAATATCCAATCCATGCTGAAGGTTTAACAAATAAAATAGAATCAGTGATATTTTTTCTTAACAACAGGGAAATAATCAATTCTTTATCGCGGTATTATGAGGTAGGAATTAAAACAATTGATCAGGTAAAAAGCTTACTTGATCGTTTCATAAGAGAGTATGTGGAACTTGAGGTAGAAATTGTTCCAGCACAATTAAACTTTAATACTCAAGAGTTACAACCCCCTACACTAAAAACATTATCATTTGCACAAATGATTAACAATCATGCAGGATTATTTTCAGCTGCCAAAAATGGTCAATTAGAAACAGTAAGATACCTGATAGAAAAACAGAAAGAAGATATTAATTCAACAGATCACTATGGAAGAACTGCTCTAATGTGGGCTGCTGGAAGTGGCTATTTAGAGGTAGTAAAGTACCTGATAGAAACAGCAAAAGCAAGTGTTAATGTGAAAGATTGTAAGTTAAAAATGTGATATAAAAGAGATAAGAGGGAAAGATAACCCTACTCACTATAGGAATAGGGCTATCACGGGCGTGTGCGACCGAATGAAAGTTGGTATTACAACCGTAGCCATCAAGGTAAACTAGCCCCATCTCTCGATACGTTTGAATAGTTGCATGGGACATATGTATGCACCCGTTTACAATCTTAAATTAATTAAACTATCGAGGTTATTTATTATGATTACATCTTATCAAAATTTCATTGGCATTGATATCGGAAAATTTAAAAATGTTGCTGCAGCTTATAACCAAAGGAGCGCTATCAAGTTTGACAATGATGCTACTGGTTGGCAACAGTTGTTTCAAAAATTTTCAGATATCCTACCTAATTCTCTAGTAACTTTAGAAAACACTGGAAAATATGAGCTTGGCTTAGCACATTTTCTTGTTGATAAGAATGTTGCTGTACATCGAGCTAATACTCGTAAAGTAAAAAGTTTTATCATATCACATGGAACTTTAGCAAAGACAGATCAATCAGATGCAAGAGCCCTTGCTCAATATGGTTTTGAACGCTATAGTGCTCTATCTCTATTTGTGCGTATGTCAAAAGAACAAACCGCCTTAGTTGCACTCTGTCAACGTCGTGATGACATTACGCAAATGAGAACTCAAGAGAAATGTAGGCTTGCAGCACCTGAAAACGACTATATAAAGGAAAGTTGCCAAAAAACAATAGACTTTTTTACCAGTCAGATAAATGAGTTCAACGATGCCATACAAAGAATTATTGATAAAAATCCAGAGTTACAAAAGCGTCAAAAAATCTTGAGAACAGTGCCAGGAATAGGTCTCAAGTTATCACAAGTTTTTGTGTGTCTAATGCCAGAACTTGGCCACCTAAACAAAAAAGAAGTTGCAAGTCTTGCTGGAGTTGCTCCACATCCAAAAGAAAGCGGTAAAACTATTGGTTATCGAAGGATAACAGGTGGTAGAAGCAATGTTCGTGCAAAGCTTTTCACAGCTGCTATGGCTGCTGCAAGATCTAAATCTGCACTTGGTGCTTTTTATTCTGATCTTATTGGTAGAGGTAAAAAGAAGATGGTAGCTATAACAGCTCTAATGCGAAAAATCATAGTAATTGCCAATGCAAGACTTAAAGAAGCAATTAATATGAAATAAAAAAAATCTGTATAGAAAATAGGTTAACGAATATGTGCGTCTACACACATTTAAAGCACATATTCGTTAACCATAAAATCTAAGCAGTGCTTGCTGTTTGATATAAATTTCTTTCTGTATAAACTAGGGTTTTTGTTGCCAAAATACATTTTTCAATTGAATAAAAATACAAAATTATCAACAAATGAGACTAAATTCAAAAAATTTTAAAAAACATAGTTGATGGCTTGCTTGCTCCGCTTGTAACTCCTATTTTATCATTTTGCAATGAATTTTCATCTTCTTTTACAATACTACGGCGATTATGGACACCTATTGATAGAGAACTGCCTTCCTCTTGTGAGTATCGATGACGCCTATGTCTTATAAAATGTTGTGTAGTTTCTTCATTTTTCCTTATTCTTTCCTCTAGAAGGTTTAGTATTTCTGAGCTGTTTTCTTTACTAAGCGTATTTGCTACGGTTAAAGCTCCTCTAGCATCAACATCATTCTCTTCATCAAGAATGAACTTAGCTATATTTAAATTGCCATAAGCAGCTGCAAAGTGCAAAGATGTCCAACTATCTTTATTTTTAGCGTTAACGTCAGCATGTTTACTTATAAGAAATTTAGCTACTTCTAAATGACTGCTTTTAACAGCCCAATGCAAAGGAGTATTGCCATTATTGTTCTTAGCATCAATATCAGCTCCTTTGTTTATAAGCTCTTTTACTACATCTAACCTACCATAACTTGCAGCCCAGTGTAAAGGGGTATTACCATATTTGTTTCTTTCATTAATATTAGCTCCTTTCTCTATGAGCTTTTCTAATACATCTAAGTGATCATTTTTAGTAGCCAAGTGCAAAGGAGTACTGCCATTATTGTTCTTAGCATTAACATCAGCCCCTTCCTCTATAAGCTTTTCTATTACACTTAAGCTACCATAACCTGCAGCATAGTGCAGAGGGGTATTATTGTATTTATTCTGCTCATTAACATTAGCCCCTTTCTCTATAAGCTTTTCTACTATACTGCAGCGCTGGTTAAGAGCAGCCCAGTGCAGAGGAGTAGCATCGTGATTGTTCTTAGCATTAACATCAGCCCCTCCCTCTATAAGCTTTTCTGCTACCTGTAATTCATCTGCAAGAGCAGCTAAGTGCAGAGGGGTATTGCCATTATTGCCCCTGGCATTAACATCAGCCCCTTTATTGATAAGATCCGCAACTTGATTGGGTCAGGTAAGGAAGCAGTATTACTACTACCCCCTCCCTTAGAAACGCAGCATGCAGGTTTCCCCACACTACGCTTGAGCCCCTTATCTAAGTTCTTCTTTTCTAGAACCGGCTTGTCCTTCATGATTCCTCAGGAAACATCATTCTTAATGGTGACACCAACAGTAGAGAACCTTCTCTTGAAAAGGAGCTTGCTAACATTCTTGTTCGTTTCACTCTCTCATCAAAATACTTTTTCCATTTTAAGTCAAGGGGATTTGCATCCGCTCTGATTTTAACATGTCGTCTGATAGGTATATCAATCAGCTTAAGCAGTCTTAAATACCGTATCTCTTTTGGTTTGTTCTTGCATATGGGTGCAGCAAAAACCCATTGGCGTTGACCCATTACTTTGAAGTAACGATTCTTTATCCAACGTAATCCTTTACGAGGATGTCTTTTCTTTGCCCATTTCCATAAACTATGCCAAATTTCATTGTCGATCTTTCTAAACGCTTTTTTAGCACACACATGGTGATAGTAATTTCCCCATCCTCTCAGTAGAGAGTTGAGTGACTTAATTACTATAGCCTGAGTGTTCGCTATATTTGCTTTTATCAATGTACGTGCTTTATTAAGAAGTCTTTTAATACTTTCTTTCGAAGGTTTAATAATTAACTTCTTATTATATCTACGTACATTACAACCAAGAAAGTCAAACCCTGTTGTAATAGATGTAATCTTTGTCTTCTCTTCTGACAGAATTAAACCTCGCTCATGAAGAAAAGATGATACTAAAGGCTTAACTTCCTTTTCCAGTACTTCATGTGTGAAACCTGAAATAATAAAGTCGTCTGCGTACCTGATTACATTCACTCCACTTCTGATTTTTCCTCTTCTTTTGCTACCTAATTTACCAAAGCGACTTTCTAATAACTGTTCAAGACCATCTAAGGTAAAGTTAGCTAGTATTGGAGAAATTATACTTCCTTGCGGAGTGCCAGCAGTTGTGGGATACAGAGTTTTCGATTCTAGGAAACCAGCTTTTAACCATCTATGAAGAATTTTCTTTTCCATAGGAATATGCTTCATAAGCCATTCATGGTTAATGTTGTCAAAGCACCCTTTGATATCACCTTCTAGTATCCATTGTGGTCGATTGCGTCTTGCCAGTAATAAGTGACAAGCAGCAATAGCATCCGCGCAGGATCTTTTAGGTCTAAAGCCATAGGAGTGACGATCACTGATCGTTTCAGCTATCGGTTCCAGAGCAAACAGATATAATGCTTGCATCGCTCTATCTTTTATCGTGGGTATACCGAGAGGCCTTCTTTTGCCATTAGATTTACTGATATAAATTCGTTTGAGCGGAGAAGGTTTATATCCTCTTTGTTTTAACAGCTTTATTCCTTGAAATTTAGCATTGCAAGTTGACCATAGTTGACGATCTACACCTGCTGTGGTTTTTCCTTGGTTTTCAGTTACTCTCTTAACAGCCAAAGCTTTTCCGCTAAAAGAGCGTGTGAGAAGATGTTGTAAAGCTTTTACCTTACCCCATCTTCCTTCTTGGACAGCCTTAACAATACGTCTTTGTAGCCTCACAATAACTTTCTGGCATTTCTTCCATGGCAATTGCTTCCATGCTTCAAAGCTTTCGGTAGATGCACTTACAGGTTTACTTGTAATCATCTGCTTTCCTACCTTAAGTGGTTAACAAAGTTTCTTGTCACGAGGGACCAAATGGAAGTCTGCTCGTTTTCACGCGAATTAATGTTACAAATTCTATCCATTTCGTTACAAAATGGCATTCGCTTTCTCCATTCTCCTTTACCTGCACTTCCATCAGCATTCCTTGCGGTTTGCTTGCCATGTAGGCGAAAATACAGGCTTACCCTGTTTCTCCAGTCATACAACAGTGGGTTAGGTGGCTTCTCTATACCGGTGGAGTTATTATTTGCGTACATCTAGAAATGAAAAATGTAACTTATCCACATTACCTTTTGGTCAGAGCTTATCAGCATCTTTAGCTCTTTCATCGTATCGGTACTTATAAAGCTTCACTTACGTTCACCATACCACTAGCCTAGCCCTCCAACCACATGATGCTTGCAGTTTATGCCCCTCTCACGATTGAGCATCTTCTTTTTCAAGAGGAGGTTCATTGTCCGCATCGCTTGGCACCAACCGGTTGCCCGATTCGCACTGATGCGTAGACTCAGACGGCAAAACATCTGGTTTAATAAGTTTTAGAATCCTTTCAGTTTCTTTCTGAATGAATTCCTCTCCTTTTAAACAATATGACCGAAGACTTTCAGGTCGCACCATCTCCACTACGTACAGTAGCAAATAATTCATTAATCATTTAACCCTCCATAAAAACAACTCAATTTCAAAGTAAGAAAAAAATCTTTTTCTGAATAAAACAGCTACCTCATAATATAAAGAAAAATATTTTCACTATCATATTTATTGTACATAAAAAATTAATAGCTCAATATACTTTTCATAAAATACTCCATCTCTAAAACTTGTCAATCCCTATTTAGAAGTTTTTTTGATAATCTTTAATGAAAGTTCTTAACGAATTAATACTGACTTAATAGTATATATTACTAAAAATTTAAATAAAACAACCATTCCCAACAACTAAAACCGGCTAGTGAGAGAAGAGTTCGTTTTGGGATGGATTGGTCTGTTGCTGGAACTCAAGAACTGCTGCAAAAGGAAAGCCCCAGTTTTCATAGTAATTATGATATTAAAAAATCACGTTTAAAAATACTTTATACAAGTGAGAAACACCTCTTTTTGTTTTTGCAGCAGGTTTCCATGTATCCCTCTTTAATTAAGAGACTGACTAGCTCCTTGAGTTTGTTCAGTGTTTGGGTGATGAAGATTGCTGTTTACACCCTCGTTTCCAATTGTCTCTACAAACGCCTGTAATTTTAGTTTAGGAGCGTACCTCTTTTCAACATTAAAGTCTACAAAGTAAAATAGTGTATTATTTCGGACTCCTACTCTTTCTTCTTTAAAGTCATTTTTGTGCACCTCAAAAAATCTCTCCATGCCAAAGAATTTCGCCTTTTGAAAATCATATCTATAATGTGTTGATAGAAAATCCACCAATGGTTTATTATTGTGCAGGAAAATTTCTTTTTTTACTTCATCAGCCTTATTAATTAAAATATGTGCATATTCTGGATATAGCTTTTTTAAATTCTCTTCATTATCAAATTCATTACGTACGTTTTCATTTTGCTCCCATATGCCAGCCATTTTATTAACGTCATTTTCCCTCAAAAAGTCATATAGTGACTTATTTCTTTCTTTAATCTTTTTAACTTCTTCTTCACAATTTTTAAGATGCTGTAAATAATTGTTATACCTCTCGGTTGAAGTGGTTATAAATTCATTTTTCTTTTGTAAATTTTCCTCACTTACATATAAGCCAGCAACTTCTAGTCTTGCTATGTGATTTAGTATAACCTCACAAATATCTGTAAAGCCTATTTCAGTAGCCCGATGCAAAGGAGTTTTTTTATTCTTATCTTTTGCATTAATATCTGCTCCTAAGTCTATTAGAACTTTTACTATCTCTGTATAACCCTTTACAGCAGCTATATGCAAAGGAGTTCGTTCATTCTTATCTTTTGCATTAATATCTGCTCCAGCTTCTATTAGAACTTTTACTGCCTTTGTAGAGGAATATTCAGCAGCAGTATGCAAAGGAGTTCGTTCATTCTTATCTTTTGCATTAATATCTGCTCCAGCTTCTATCAATCTCACAATTTCCTTCATATTTAGTGTTCTAACAGCATCCAAAAGTTCTGTTGATTTCGTTTCTTCTAGTTGTGGCATAAATTATCTCTAAAAGTTTGCTTGACTTTTCTTTACTATTCCTAAATAAATTATTACTAATTTAGTATATCTTTTTGTTAAGAATTTAAACGATATATCTACTTTCAGCAGCCAAAATCAAGGGCTGTGAGAAGTGTTTTCTTTGGAATCGTATGGTCTAGCGCCATTCTGTTAAATGAAGGTACGGATACCTTATCACTTATGCTCCTTCATTTTATTGCATGCACCAGTACCTATTGTCAACTAACTGCTGTGAGTCACTATTTTCCAATTGACTATTAACTTTTTCCTCTAACTTATTACAAATGTCACCTTGCATTCTATGATCAAGATCTTCAAATTGCATTGATGTGTCTGATACGTTATCTTGAAGCAGTTGTATATTCGGCGTATTTTCCTTAGATATTGCACTTGTATTTTCTAATCTTCTTTTCTTAGACTTACCTAAATGTATAGTTGTCTTCTGTTGTTTTCTATGTGATTGCACTTTTAAGTCTGAAGAACAAGGGCCTGAGGACATAATTGATTGCGCTTTAACATTTTGGTCATGAATAGCAATACAATAACGCAAAAGATCTTTGTATTCTAGATTCATAGTAGCCCCTTGCTCTAAAAGGTATTCAATAATATCTAAGCGACCAGCGATAACAGCGTATTGTAGAGGACTAACACCATTTCTATCCTGTAGATTTACATTAGCTCCTTTTTCTACAAAGTATTTAACAATATTTAGGTGACCAGCAATAACAGCATAGTGCAGAACCCCCCTACCACGCTTATCTTGTAGATTTATGCAAGCTCCTCGCTCTAAAAGGCTAGGAATAATATTTAAGAGACTACTGAATTTTAGATTCATATTAGCCCATTTATCTGTAAGGTATTCAATAATATCTGAGCTAGCAGTGACAACATAGTGTAAAAAGCTTATACTGTTTCTACAATATAGATTTACACTATCTTCATATAAAGTATTACCAACAGCAAAATCAATTACTTTGGATTGTGGAAGAAATGATTTTTTCTCTATTTCCTTTTCTAAACATTTTTTTCTTTCACTTTCAGTAGACATTTTTTGTGTAGTACCAAGATGATTTAACCCTATTCTTCTCTCCTGTAACTCTTGCATGTTTTTAAGTTCTTGTGATGCCCCTTTTTTTCCAAGATAGGCATACCCAACAGATAATTGTATAAGATTTTTATAAAAACCTATATGATTGCTTTCATACAACTCACCTGAGCTAATCAAGTTGTTGAACTCCGTTAACACTTCATCTAATAGATTTCTTTTATCTTTCATACTTATCATTTTTTCAATAAAAGGACTTCTAAGTATGAAAGGACTTTGCTTTTGGTATTTTAGAATATCAATTCAACCACTATGGATTAAAATCCAAAGATTGAGAGAGAGCATAGAATGCTAACTTTCGACTTGAAAGTCACCAAATTTATCTTCTTTTTTAGAGTGATTTTCAATATAATTTTTTATCATTTCGTCAGTTACATTTCCGCTAGTCCTGACAAAGTAGCCTACTGCCCACAACCCAGTATCTCTTTTTTAGCTCTGGAAAGTTTTGCTGGATTTTTCTGGAACTTTTTCCTTTTATTAACTGCACTAACTTACTAATACTTAAGTATGGGGGTACAGAAACGTATACGTGTACATGACTTGACGCAACTCTACCTCTGATAATTTCTACTTGATTATTTGCACATACTTCTTGTACAACTTCTTTAGCTTTCTTTCCAATATCTCCAACTAGTACTGGATATCGATATTTTGTTATCCACACTATGTGATATATATACAGAGTGACTGCTTTTTCTATAATATTCCACATTCTTTCAGATTTTTCACCTTAAAATTATATTCTTAAAAGGATGGACTTCAAGTCCAGGGTTTTTCTCCCAAATTTGGGACAATAAAACTATATTTTCTTTGCTTAATAACTTTATCAGTTTTACGTTATTTGTTGTTATTGCGTACTGAAAAACATCTGTAGCATCTGCTCTTTTCTTTAGCAGTAATTTTACTATATTAAAATGTCTATTTATTGCTGCAAGATATATCGCTGATTCTCCTTTATTGTTTAAAATATCTACTTCAACTCCCTCTTCTAAAATCTCTTCTAGGAACTCCTCATATCCTTTTTTTGCAGCTAAATGAAGTAAACTGTTTTTATCTTCTCCATATTTACTACTCATTAAAATTTCCACTATATCTTGTTTATTCCTTTCTCTTGCATAACAAAATGGTGTTTTGCCTTTATCATCTCTAATCAAAGGATCTATATCTTCTCGCGTTAGTAAAACCTCTATTGTTTTAAGTCTTTCAGCATAATGTAATGGTGTTTTATTTTCATAATCTTGTAAGTTATAGCACTTCTCATAATAGTCCAAAAAAGGTAAGATATGGATTTATAGTAGTGATGGTAAGCATGCCAGCAGCATATAGTTATGACTTAAGGAAAAAGGTAATGGAAGCATTGGATGAAGGAGAGAGTGGAGAAACTGTTGCCAAGAGATTTAAGATTGGAAAAACAACTTTATATGAGTGGAAGAAAAGACGTGAGAAAACGGGAGATTTTCAATCAAAAAAGCTTGGAAGCGTGGCATAAAATTACCGACTGGAATGCATTTGCCGAATTTGCAAATGAGCAAGGTGGCAAAACTCAGTCAGAGATGCTGGGGCAATATTAGTAGACAAACAATTCATCGAGCACTTAAAAATATAGGATTCACAAGAAAAAAAAGACCTACGGATATAAAGAAAGAAATGAAGAAAAGCGAGCTCAATTTTCAAAGGTTATAGCAACAAAAGAACCTAAAGAATTAGTGTATATAGATGAGTCTGGCATTGATAACACTGAACCTATGGGTATTGCCAGAAAGGACAGCGGTTTTATGCCCTAAAATCTGGAAAGAAAACTCAACGAATTAGCATGGTTGCAGCCTTAAGTGGAAGAAAAATAATTGCTCCGTTAACCTTTAAAGGCCACTGCAATATGGATATCTTTAATAAATGGTTTGAGCAGTTTCTGACACCGATTTTGGAACCTGGACAAACTGTTATCCTTGATAATGCTACTTTTCATAAGTCTAATAAGATTTGCTAAAGGAGTTGGTGCAGAAATTTTATATCTTCCTCCATATTCTCCAGATTTCAACAAAATTGAGCATTATTGGTTTGCTATAAAAAACAGAGCCAGGAAAAACATTCCTCTATTCGAATCCTTTCGTCGTGCTGTTGATTCTGCCTTCCTATGACCTGTTCGGACTATTATGAGAAATGCTATAGATTTGGAAAATTTACTATGAACCCAGATAGAGGCAATATAAGATTAAGACATAAAGAAGAGCTACCTGACCTACCGCTCTATGTAGTTCAAGTTATTGAGAAAAATCCTCCTCCTGAATCAACACCACTAGAGTGGATGCTTTTAACGAATCTTTCAGTTAATACTTTTGATGAAGCTATTGAAAAAGTTAATTGGTATTGTCTTAGGTGGAAAATAGAAGTCTTACATAAAATTTTAAAATCTGGCCTTAAAGTTGAAGAATGTAGACTGGTAACAGCAGAAAGATTAATGCGATATCTAACAGTCATGAGTATTATTGCTTGGAGAATTTTCTTTATTACAACAATTGCAAGAACTGATTCAACACTACCATGTACTACATTATTAGCTGAAGAAGAATGGAAAGTTTTATACGTCAAAATACATAAAGTAAAGTCATACCCAAATATAACCCCTACTATAAAAGAAGCTGTTTCATGGATCGCCCAACTTGGAGGTCATTTAGCCAGGAAAAATGATCCAGAACCAGGTCCCATTACTCTTTGGAAAGGGTGGAGACGTCTTTTTGATTTAGCAGAAGGATGGAGACTTGCTACTGAACTTTATATTTGTGGGTAATAGTAAGCCCTATACCCCATGCCACTAGCGTATGTGCTTAAAACCTTTGCTTCAAGTTCCGGATGTAAGCTTGTTTGCCTTTTTTTCACTATTTGTGGTTCAAAACTTCCTTCTCTGTCTTTTGGTGTCAATAGTTCAAATGAACCTGCGCTTGTCTTCAAAGTCTTGCCATTCCTCCCGTTTCTACGATTGTTTTCTTCACTTCCAGCAGATAAATGATGTTCTATTTCACCCTCTAGACTAGCTTCAAGCAGCCTTTTTATAAATGGCGTTAATGCTCCCTCCTTTCCTGTCAACGGTCTTCCTTCTCGTATAGACGACAGGATATTTGTTTCCAACTCTTTATAATCTACCAATCCGTTAGTTCTGTTTACTATTTTCTGACTCATTTTCAAACCTCCATTTTTTTATATCAATTTATTACTTTTTTTCGATTTGACACACTTTTTTGAACATTACCTAGTGCATCAAATAAGGAACTCTCTGAAATACGTATCGAGCAAAAGTTTTCATGAATGATTTGAAAAAAATATACCGTGCTACAAGTAAAGAAATTGCAGAAAATTATTTGCTTGAGCTAGAGGAAAAATGGAGCGAAAAGTATCCATTAGTTGTGAAATCTTGGCAGAACAATTGGGAAAGTTTATCCGGTTACTTCAAGTATTCAGGTCCTGTTAGAAGGCTAATTTATACCACTAATCCCATCGAGGGGCTACACAGGCAAATTAGGAAATTTACCAAGAACAAGGGCGCATTCACCAGCATAAATGCCTTGTACAAGCTGGTATATTGTGCTATAAGAAAGGTGGAGGAAAAATGGACGATGCCTGTACATGATTGGGCATTATCTATATCTCAACTCTATATTTTTTTCCCTAGTAGATTAAAAATTGAGTTGAACTAAAAATTCGGTTTGACACACTTTTTTGAACATTCCCTTTTTCTATCAAATTTTTCGTCCTTGCAGATTTATAAAAGCTCGCATTGTCGAGAACAATAGTCTGTCCAGGTTTAAATACAGGAACAAGTACATTTATCTACATAAGCATCAAAAATCTCGCTGTTGCAGTAGCCATCAATTATCCATGGTGCTTTAACTTTTCCTTCATTCAGTGCTCCAATCATGCTTACCCTCTTTCTTTTAAACCCTGGGCAAATAACCTCTTGACTCTTTGAGACTACCCATATTCATAAAATTCATTGTCCTCTATTCCAGACTCATCTATGTATATCAAGTTTTCTTTCTTCTACTTTTTTTATGAACTCTTTGCGTTTCTCTTTCTCGATAAAGAAAAGTTTTTTTATATGTATAGTTTACTTTGCTAAGGTAGTTATATACTGTGCTTCTACACATATTACCAAATTCTTCAATTATCTTTTCAATTCTAATATCCATCCAGAAATTTGATAAATCTATCCATATCTTTAATCTTATGGCCATATCCTTTGTGATAGCCTGAAGATGGTTTCTGTTTCTTCTTTCCTTTTCCTCCACAAATATATTGTTTTTATGCTCACTTTGAATATTTGACTGATTTTTTTATCGTCATTGTTTTTTTATCGACTACTTTGAAAACACGTTCTTTCAGATCCTCACTATATGGACTTGGCATCTTCTTCTTTCTCATTACTTATTATACCATTATAACCAATTTTGCCATATAGCTAAACCTTTCTTGGGTTAGCTATAGATGATAAAATATTTGATTCTAGTTCTTTATAGTCTACTAATCCGGTAGTTCTATTTGCTTGACTCATTTCAAACCTTCATTTTTTATATCAATTTATTACTTTTCTTTTCGGCTTGACACACTTTTTTGAACGTTCCCCACTTTTTCTATCAACTTTTCAAATTCTTCTACAGTTAAGCCTGTTATATTACGAAAATTTCTTGGGTGTTTCTTTATATTGTAGTAACTAAAGCTCATTTTTTTACCTTACTCTATCTGCTTATTCCTCTTCTACCTCTCTCCCATCATTTTATCATTACCTTTTGCAGCAGGTCTATTGATGCATGAGTCTGGAATCTAGGAATTCTGATTATATATTAAGTTAGTAAGTATAAAAGTTATGTAAAAATACAACGTTTTTAGTGAGATTACGGAAAGCCAGCGTCACACGCTGGAATGACATCTTTCTTGGTGGACTCAAACCATAATGTTTGTACGGTTGTGGACTTATAACTAAAGCAATCTAGAAAATTAATGATATTTTATTCCCCGGAGAACGCTCTATTTTGTTTTCCAACTCTAGTTCTAAAAGAGCCATTAGAGCTATGTTGGCAGAAAGTCCGCTTGCTAATATAAGTTCATCTATATCAACAGGTACAGAGTTAATATGATCAACTATAACATATTTTGCCTGTTGCAATTTTTCTTGTTTTTGGTTAACAGCATAGTGCTCAACATTAAATAGGTTTTTTTGCTGCGGAGGTAAACTAAACCTAATACTCTCTATTATGTCATCAGCGGATTCGATAAGCTTAGCACCGTTTTTAATTAAATAATTACTACCACTACAGCGTGAATCTAGAGGGAAACCAGAAACTGCAAATACCTCTCTCCCTTGATTTAAAGCAAAATCTGCTGTTATTAGAGAGCCAGAACGTTTCGATGCTTCAATCACTACAACACCCAGCGATAGACCAGATATAATTCGATTCCTTTGAGGAAAATACTGAGGTTTTGGTTTAGTAGCAAATGGAAGCTCAGTCATTACTAATCCGCCATTTTCAGTAATTTTTTTGTATAGATCAAAATTTTCTCTTGGGTATACTACGTCAATTCCGCTTGCTGTAACAGCAATAGTGGGGTAATTTTTGTATATTACACTGTTTGCTGCAGTATCAATCCCTCTTGCAAGCCCAGAAATTATGATGAAACCAGCTTGGCTTAAATCGAGTGCCAACTTATTGGCAAAATTTCTTCCATTCATTGAAGAATTACGTCCACCGATTATTGCAATTATCTCACGACTTAATAATGATACATCACCAAGTGTAGTTATTACAGGAGGAAAACCAGAGATATTCCTTAAAATGTCAGGGTAATCTGGATCACATGCTGGTGTTATTTTAGCTCCAATTTTTTCTGCATTCTTAATTTCTTCTCGTGCATTTTGAATTCCATAATCCTTGTTAGTCAACTTATTAAGATATTTAAGCACTTCATATAGCGACCCACATGCTCTAAGTATACTAAAGAACTTTACTGGTCCCACAGTTCTAGCCAAGCTTAGCCATATTTCTAATTCTTCGTTATTTAATTTATTTATCTTCATAAAAGGCTTGAATTTCTTATCAATTTAGTGTACCCAAGATAATGTAAATATACAGTGTTTTATGACGCATTTTGTTACAGATAAATGCATAAAATGTAAATATACAGACTGTGTGGAAGTATGTCCCGTTGACTGCTTTTATGAAGGTAAAAATATGCTCGTGATTAACCCAGATGAGTGTATTGATTGTGGAGTGTGTATACCTGAATGTCCAGTAGATGCAATTGTAACTGATGATTCCATAAAAGATATTCTAGAGCTAGATGAAGGCTTACTGAATAATGAACAAAAAATCTTTAAATCATTTTACAATATAAACGTAGAATATTCGCAAAAATGGCCAAACATTACAGCTAAAAAGCAACCCCTAGATACAGCAGAAGAGTATAAAGAAAAAAAGGATAAGACAGCTTATTTTGATGAAAATTTAGGGTCATAGAGTACAAAAATAGACTTACATTTTTTTGATTAAATAGACATTGAATTGTAAGCGTCTATTTCATCTGCCATAGACGATAATTGTGCACTCTCAAAACGGAGATTGTTTGCAATATCTATTAATTTCTCACTAATTTGTGAACGAGGTTCAGGCACTGGAAAGAAAACGTCACATCTAGCCTTGCATAGAGGTTTGTCTGTTTCATTGAACGCCTCTTCACAGTTTTTGTGGCAAATATGAGATAGGTTACGTGCCTGAAACGTTAATGAATTCGAGTTTTGTGTAGGTATAACCATAATATACTCCTAAATTAAAAAACTAACGCCACGGTAGCATTTATGTGTTAATAAAATTGTAATATTTATATCAGCATAATTACTTTCCAGATAAGTTTACTTTATTGAAAATTTCAGGAAAATATTGTACAATTACTCATGAACTTTGGTAAAACTTACGGCAAACGCTAATGTATCTTTCAGTAAAAAAACCTTACAGCATTTTGCTAAGCTAGTTGAGTTTACTAAGCAGCCCACTCAAGAATTAGCAGAAAGACTATTTAATAGATCATGAAATGGAACTATCTGTAGTTGCTGATCAATATGACATTGAAGGTGTAGAAACAGTTGATTACAAAGATGTAAAGTGGAAATCAAGTGGATTACAAAATTAAATTTTTAAAGAATATTACTGAAAAAGATCTTCCAGTTTTACTTGCAATCTGGTGTCTGATCATAAAGGAACCAGTTTGCATGACACCATCTGCAAGTTTCAATATCTGTACAGCTGTGGAATTTTTCAAAGCGTTTTTTCTATTGAAGATAAAAGTATCTTTTATATATGATATATAGCAAAATATTAGGGTGCTTATGGTTCCAAATATAGCAATTTTAAGTGGTGGATTTTCTTGCGAAAGAGAAATATCGCTTATGAGCGGAAAAGCAGTAAAGAAGGCGCTTGATAGCCTTTCATATAATGCAATAGAAATAGATGTTGATAGCAACATTGCTCAAAAGCTTAAAAAAACTAATCCCGCTCTTGCTTTTATTGCTCTACATGGACCTTATGGTGAAGATGGCTGTATTCAAGGTTTACTGGAGATTTTAGGTATAAAATATACACACTCAGAAGTTATGGCTTCGGCTGTTGCTATGAATAAAGTGATGTCAAAGCATATATTCCATTCTCTTAATATCGACACTCCAAGAGGCTATGTAATTAGTCGAGAAGATGTGCTAAAAAATAATATTAAAGTTGATTATCCGTACGTCTTAAAACCGATTAACGAAGGCTCAAGCATTGGAGTACACATGATTTTCTCACATGAGGATTACTTAGAGCTGAAAAATAATAGTTCTACTATAATGGAAAAGATGATCATAGAAGAATACATACCGGGTATAGAGTTACATACTGCTGTATTACTGAATGAAGCAATTGGCACTATGGAAATACGACCGAAAAATAAATTCTATGATTATGAAGCAAAGTATACAGATGGATTTGCAGAACATATATTTCCTGCTGAAATTCCTAACAACATATATAGAATAACCTTGGAACACGCGTTAAAAGTTCATCAATTTTTAGGATGTAAAACTGTTTCCCGCTCAGACTTCCGTTATAATCCCCAAAATAACACTTTAAAAATGCTTGAGGTTAATACACATCCTGGCTTTACTGAATTGTCGTTAGTACCAGAAATTGCAAAATTGACAAGAGGAATTGATTTTAATGAATTAGTCAAAATTATTGTCGAAGACAGTTTACACCACAGGAATATTAGAGATCAAGCCGATGTTGAACAATGTTACTAGAAGCCAAAGAAGTTTTTTGCGCAAGTGCGCTCTTGTTATTATCACTGCACTTTTTCTCACATTAGTACTTTATAGTTCACTTGATAAAATAACAAATCGATTCAATTACTACTTTACTTGGTGTAACAATCGCTTATCGAGCTTATTACTTAGCAATGGATTTTTAATCGACAAAGTAACCGTTACTGGAAACAAATTTACAAATGAAAAGGACATTCTAAGTTTAGTAGATAGAACGCAACCTATCATGTATGTATCACTCTCAAAACTAACAGATAATATACAATCTGTAAGCAAATGGATAAAATATGTAAAAATTTATAGAATTTTACCTAATACCTTACACATTGATGTAGATGAACATACACCTTTCGCTCTTTGGAAAGATGATAACAGAACTTCAGTAATTGATTCTGAAGGTAAAGTGATCGTAAATGACTACCCGATAGATAACCTCGTTGTAATTAAAGGACAAAATTCGTTATCAAATCTAAAATTCATTAAAGATATACTAGAGAGAAAAACTCAATTAAGTGATCATATTTCTTCTTGTATTTATGTAGGAAATAGAAGATGGAATATCATACTCGATGACAGTTCCACAGTAAAATTGCCTGAAGATAATCCTTATAGCGCATGGGATTATTTAAGCCACTTGCAAAATACAACCGACTTTACTTTTAGCAATTGGAGCATAATTGATATGCGTGTTGCTGATAAGATCTTTGTGAAGAAGTGATCTGCTCGGTGCTCCTTTTCATTTCATGCAAGTAGCCCTTTCTCTGTCATCCGAGTAGCTTAAAACTGGAATTGGTCTGTTGTACCACAATGTTCGTACAGCAACTAAAAGGGTGTCATTCCAGCGCGTGACGCTGGAATGGCTTTGTTGCATCGCTATCTACGGCGGATTAAAGATAAAAAAGATGAAGAATATCAGTAGCTTATTATTCTAGCATTTATAGTAAGGACGGTCAGTGAATATCTAAATTTGAGTAAAAGAAATTTTACTACCATTCACTAATCTAGCTAAAATTCAAGAATTTCAATGCTTTAGCTATTTTAAGTAGAATTAAATTTACTAATACAAACAATAAATTACTATTCTTAAATTTGATCAGATTGACTGCAAAAAAATAAGATTTTCAATAAGTTGCTTGTATAGTTAGCCTTTCATAGGTAGCGATGCAACAAAGCCAACTGGAATCCAGATTGCAAGTAATTGATTGGGTTGGGTGAGTATGGGTTTTGCATTATAGAAGGAAGCATTAACCATTACTAAACAAAAAGCCTTGATCTGGAGTAGAATGTTTTAAAACAGAAACATCACAAAGATCTCTCTTAGACTGAGAGTTTTCTTTAGCATGTTTGAGTCGTTTAAATATTTCAGTGTCTGTACCTATATTCTTCTTAGCATAAGCATATAAAAGATCTAATAACTTTCCACCAGCTTGAATAGCAATTTCAATAGTCGTATTTTCATTATTACCATCTGGAGAGTAGTTTAAGCTTGGTTTGAAACCATGTTTATTTTTTGATTCCAGTATCAACTATGTTTTTTAAAAATTTTTTTATTTGTGTAATTTTGCAAATTATATGGGTAATAAAAACCCGCTTGTCATAGAAATAGGATCCTATATCAAACAGCTACCACAGCAATTTTTACTTAAGCCAATGAATATGTGAATAAGTACTTTAAGTCTGTGTGAACGTACTTATTCACAATATTCATTTCAGTTACTGCTGTGTAAATTTTTAAATATGCAAATTAAATTCTTCTTTAAGTCTTGTATTAGCAATTACTATAATTTTGCGCATTAGTGCTGTTATAGCCACCATCTTCTTCTTACCATCAACTATGTTTTTTAAAATTTTTTGAATTTAGTCTCATTTGTTGATAATTTTGTATTTTTATTCAATTGAAAAATGTATTTTGGCAACAAAAACCCTAGTTTATACAGAAAGAAATTTATATCAAACAGCAAGCACTGCTTAGATTTTATGGTTAACGAATATGTGCTTTAAATGTGTGTAGACGCACATATTCGTTAACCTATTTTCTATACAGATTTTTTTTATTTCATATTAATTGCTTCTTTAAGTCTTGCATTGGCAATTACTATGATTTTTCGCATTAGAGCTGTTATAGCTACCATCTTCTTTTTACCTCTACCAATAAGATCAGAATAAAAAGCACCAAGTGCAGATTTAGATCTTGCAGCAGCCATAGCAGCTGTGAAAAGCTTTGCACGAACATTGCTTCTACCACCTGTTATCCTTCGATAACCAATAGTTTTACCGCTTTCTTTTGGATGTGGAGCAACTCCAGCAAGACTTGCAACTTCTTTTTTGTTTAGGTGGCCAAGTTCTGGCATTAGACACACAAAAACTTGTGATAACTTGAGACCTATTCCTGGCACTGTTCTCAAGATTTTTTGACGCTTTTGTAACTCTGGATTTTTATCAATAATTCTTTGTATGGCATCGTTGAACTCATTTATCTGACTGGTAAAAAAGTCTATTGTTTTTTGGCAACTTTCCTTTATATAGTCGTTTTCAGGTGCTGCAAGCCTACATTTCTCTTGAGTTCTCATTTGCGTAATGTCATCACGACGTTGACAGAGTGCAACTAAGGCGGTTTGTTCTTTTGACATACGCACAAATAGAGATAGAGCACTATAGCGTTCAAAACCATATTGAGCAAGGGCTCTTGCATCTGATTGATCTGTCTTTGCTAAAGTTCCATGTGATATGATAAAACTTTTTACTTTACGAGTATTAGCTCGATGTACAGCAACATTCTTATCAACAAGAAAATGTGCTAAGCCAAGCTCATATTTTCCAGTGTTTTCTAAAGTTACTAGAGAATTAGGTAGGATATCTGAAAATTTTTGAAACAACTGTTGCCAACCAGTAGCATCATTGTCAAACTTGATAGCGCTCCTTTGGTTATAAGCTGCAGCAACATTTTTAAATTTTCCGATATCAATGCCAATGAAATTTTGATAAGATGTAATCATAATAAATAACCTCGATAGTTTAATTAATTTAAGATTGTAAACGGGTGCATACATATGTCCCATGCAACTATTCAAACGTATCGAGAGATGGGGCTAGTTTACCTTGATGGCTACGGTTGTAATACCAACTTTCATTCTCACTTTTACCCACAATTTTGAGAGGTCATGATGTGAAGCATAACTATGCTCTCCTTAAGATTTTCATAGCCCCGCCATAGAGTCATAGCCCCTGGTAAATTATCACTTTTTCTATTCATAAATCCACCTAATTTTCCTAACCAAATAATAGCTTGTTTTATGTTTGGAGGTTCTTCTGGTAATGTAGCTACTTTATGCTCACGTATGAAAAGGGCCTTCCACTCTTCATTGCTTAAAATTTTAGTACAGGTTTCCATGGGATTTGATAAAGCGACTTTTGTTAAATATAAAATTTTAAATGCAATAATGCTCTTTATAGCAATTAATTTCTGTAGCCTTTCCTTTGTAGTTAAACGAGAGCTTTCTATTTTACATCCTGATTTTAAAACCCTGAAATACTCCTCAATTTTCCATCTTAGCTTATACCAATTTATCCTTTCTATAGCATCTAAAGTGCTATTAACTGGTACATTAGTCAACAAAGTCCAATCAATAGCTTCCAATCCTTCAGGAGGATTTGTTTCTTTTGCACTTACCACATATACAGGGATTTTATCACTTATTTTATGCACTCTGTCTTTTGATCCATAAATTGAAGAAGATCTGATAGGTATATAGCCTTTCATATACTTAACTTCAATATTAGCTTTCCTTGATCTTTGGTTTCTACCTTTATTAACTTCTAGAGAAATTTTCTTCTTTACTGGCAGTTGAGTGATGCGTGTTTGCAAATCTGTTTTTCCAATTTCAGTGCAGATAAATCTTCTATTAGTTCGATTACGGATTACATAAAAACTACCTAATGTCTCAGTGATCCATAAAAATTTGAAGATATCTGCCTCTCTATCACCAAGGGTAACAAGTTGTACATTTGCAGGAAGGTTGTTTATGCTTTCTTTGAGAGCTGTTATCCACTTATAACTTTCTTTTTCTTCTATGGAGGTACGGTATTTCCTGTTTGCTTTTTCTTGTGACGTTTCTTTTTCCCTAATAGAACGTGCCCAACATTGTTGAGAAGATAGACCTAAAGGTAATCCGTCTTTGCTGACTATTAAGGCACTGTGCAACAGTAAACCCATTTTATGCTTCGTATAAGCTTTAGAAATACTACCTAGCCTCTTGGTTTTTATATGAGAGTCAAAATCCAAATAACTTGTATCTTGAACTGAAAAAACAAACTGATTTCCTTTCATTCTCTCCATAGTTTCTTTGTAATGGGAAGAATAAATTTCCTTATCCTTAAGCTTTTCATTGCTAAATAATCTGTATGCACCCTTAGCTTCTTTCCATCCACTACAGCTTTGATTAATTGATCCAGACGCCTTACCCTCTATACAATAGCCTGTTTTAATAAGTCTCTTATTAAGTCTTGTATCTCCTAAATTAACGTGTTTTAACTCTCTTTCCAGCCATTTATCCCCTAAGCCATCAGTATATTGCACATTTGTACTTACTTCACTCATTTTAATCCCAAATTTATTTGGTATCCATTTTACTCGCTTTTTTATTTGTGGGTAAAAGTGAGTGTTATACCTTGCTTAATATAACGACTATCAGTGTGTAAAATAACTTTGCAAGAAACTTTCAACATCTTTAGCCCGTTAATCACAGCCTTTAACTCCATCTTGTTGTTCGTTGTGTTTTCTTCACCTCCAGAGATACGTTTTTTGATAAAGACACTTTTATTTTCATACATCACCACGGCTGCCCATCCACCAGGCCCCGGATTTCCGGAACATGCTCCATCTGTATATATTGTAACCTTCTTTTTTTCGCCCATACTTACAGGATATAGATTCAACGTAAATTTGCTACCGAAATATGTTGATATTATTTTTTGAATATTTTAAAATGTAAGATGTGAGAGATTGACAAACCTGTCCTTGTATCTTGAAAAAAGCATCTAATGTTTTAAGCTTAAATATTAGATGGAGGAGGAAGAACTCTGAAACCTGTCCAAGATTAAGAATCTGCTCGTGAGATAAGAGCTTCCTCCTCAAAAGTATAGGCTGGACGGTATCATAGAAAAACCTAAGTGGTTCTAATTCTGTATTCACAAGGTAAGCCTTACTTTTCATTTTAATAGTAACGTACGGGGTTATATATGATCAACAATTTTTTAGGCATAGACATTTCAAAAGAACGTTTTGATGTCTTTCTTTCATTCATAAGCAAAAAAGGAAAACGTGAAGCTAGGAAAAGGAGCTTTAAGAACGATGATAATGGGTTTCAAGGTCTACTGAGCTTTCTACAAAAACATAACGTAGAACAAGTGAAAGCTTGTATGGAAGCTACTGGTTGTTATAGCGGAGCTTTGGCTGAATTTCTGCACAATACTGGGCATTTTGTTAGTGTTATAAATCCTTATTGTATTAAATCTTATGCGAGGAGTAAGCTTGTACGACAAAAGAATGATCAGACTGATGCAGAAATTATTGCTGATTATTGCCAAAGACAGGAACCTTCTCGCTGGACACCGCCTTCTTCTGAATTGAAAAAACTAAAACATCTTTATCGCTGCTCGGCTGCGTTAAAAGATGAATTGACATTAGTAAATAACCACTTAGAAAAAAAAGAGAGACTGCCAAAAGAAGTTGCAAATGCTTGGGAAGACCTTGCAATGAACATAGAACAAAAAATAGAAACAATAAAAAACTCTGTACGTGAACTACTAAAACAGCACAAAGAATTGTTGGAAAATTTTCAACTTTTATTAACTATTCCAGGAATAGGAGAGGAATCAGCAATAGCTATTTTAGCTGAAGTTCCTGACATAAAGGCTTTTAGAGATGCCAGGCAATTGGCAGCATATGCAGGAGTTATACCACGAAACATAACGTCAGGTTCATCTGTACATGCCAAGCCCAGATTAAGTAAAGTTGGTTCGCGAACATTATGTAAGGCACTTTTCTTTCCTGCTATAGTAGCTAAGAATCACAATCCTATCATTATGAGCTTTTGCCAAAGATTAAAGGAAAAGGGTAAGCATAATATGGCCATCGTTGGTGCTGCAATGCGTAAACTACTCCATACTATTTTTGGTATCCTGAGATCCAAAAGTGCTTTTAATCCTGACCATATTAAAAACTACAGGGCTAGGAGGTTGACTGAAGTTTTAGTAATTTAAGATGCTACCATCTAATATAAAATAGTATTTTATATAAATTCGTTTAATGTAGTTGGTTAATGTATATGTTGATAAGTAAATTCCTGCTGTCTTATATATAAAACTAATTTACTTATCAACATATACATTAACTATAATAATCTTTATACCACTAAACAGTTGGCAGTATTTTGTGATTTTACAATACAGCTTAAGGTTCAATTTTTATAATTTTTTTGTTGACTGACGAGACGGTATCTCACGATGCTAGGTAAATCGTAATTGAGCTTTTAGGCTCATATTTTTATTAGGAGGTTAATCTCTCACAATGAAAATAAATATTTTTAAGCTCTTCATAGCTCATCAATTCATTTGCTGGGGTTTTTAAGGTGTTTTATAAGGTAATTATGAAAAGATGATCAAATCTACATCTAAAGCCTTAAATGCAATTCTCAGATGATCTCTGACAGTCGTTTTTTCATCAACACATTTAAAACAATAAAAAGATTGAATATTTCTTCAGAATTGTGTATAATTATTAATGCTTTTTAGGTTAATTCGTCATGGCTTTTTCTAAATTTCTTGATCCAAAAAACGATCTTAGTTTTAAGAAAATCTTTGGCTCTGAAAAGAATAAAAATATCCTCATTCACTTCCTCAACGATATCTTGGACTTTTCTACTTCTGATCAAATAATAGAAATTGAATTCCTCAGTACTATCATGGATCCTGAAATTGCCTCTGACAAACAAAGTATTGTTGATGTTCTTTGCAAGGACTCTATTGGTAATAGATTTGTCATCGAAATGCAGCTCGCTCGTGATAAAGGCTTTGAAAAACGTGCTCAACTTTATGCTGCTAAGGCTTACTCTCGGCAATTAGATAAATCTGGTAATTACATTGATCTTCAGAAAGTCTTCTTTATTGCTATTTCCAATTGTAACCTTCTGCCTGAAGAAGTTGACTATATTTCTACTCATAATATACGGGATATCAAAACCAATGGGCATTACTTGAAAGATCTGCAATTTGTCTTTATTGAGTTGCCTAAGTTTTCAAAAAATAAGGTAGAGCAATTAGAGAATACTACAGAAAGGTGGTGTTTCTTTTTTAAATACGCAGAAGATACAACTGATGAAGATTTAAGAAAAATAGCAGAAAAATCACCAATAATAAAGCTAGCATATGATGAATTAGACAGGTTTCGCTGGAATGAAAAAGATTTGATCGCATATGAGGAAAGAATATTGAGTGTACAGAAAGAGAAGGCTATTTTGGAACAACGTCTTGATGATGCTAAACAAGAAGGTAGACAAGAAGGTAGACAAGAAGGTAGACAAGAAGGCATCCAAATCGGCCATGAAAAAGGCAGAGCGGAAGGTAAGGAAGAGGGAGAAAAACAAGCTAAAATTGCTGTGACTAAAAATCTACTTAAAGCTGGCGTCTCTACTGACATCATATCACAAACTACAGGTCTTTCCTCTAATGAAATCAAACAATTACAGGCAGAAAAGACCATATAGTTCCTCGATTTATCGCTCTAACACATTGCCTATTTCTTTAACCACTGATGTTCCGTTTAAGAAAGTATCAGGCTTTTTAGATAACTCTACTTTCCTTGAAATTTCCTGACTCAAGTCTTTATAAGGCTTTTCTACTTTCTGTTGTAGCAGTGCAGTTTCTTTTTCCCCTTCTAATTGGTTTCTTAAGTGAGCTAGAAACTTATCAGTTTGTTTAAATTCTGGACACGCTTTTTTTGCAAATGAATATAAAGTTTTTGATACTTCAGAAAATTTTCCATTTCTTATTTTTCCAATTATAGCTGATTGCACTACCGCAGGATCAAAGTTTAGATTTGTTACTGATATACCTGATTTAATGGCCGTTTCATTCAATACTTTCTCAAATCTCTCTATGATACTTAATGCATGGCCCTGTGCCTCTAGAGGAGATATAGACTGATCTACTGTAGAAATGTACTTTTGATCTGTAACTTTTCTAATGAGCACATCAAGTAATATTATTGTACCATTCACATCTATTTGTGCATCAACTTGTGAGATTGAACTTGGAGTACTTGATGTTTCCTCAGATTTAGAACCTAATAACCCACTCACAGAGCTTTTCATCCAACCAAATAAATCATTTATCCATGAAGATGGTTTTATACCATTACTACTCACCATTCTACGATTTCTAATGCGCTGTCTGCTATGCTCATGTCTATGCCTACGAAGTTGATCAGATACCATAACCTCTGAATCGTTTTTTGTACGATTGAAAACATCATTATACACTTGATCCTTATGTCCTTTTTTCACAACACTCACGTCTCTTGCCGTACTTATTTCTTCCTGATGATCTTTTAACACTACCTCTTTATCAGCAAATTTTACAGACAAGGTTTTCATCTTAGGCTCTTCATAGAAATTTTTAAAATATATGATAGATGACTTATCCACCTCCATATCATTTCCGTTATTTGTTATGATACTGTCATTAAAAGCGTCAGTACTGATCAAATCATATTTATCACAAACAGAGATATACTACACTGCTTTGAGTTAATCTCATATCTTCGTTTATCATGGACTTTCACGCCCACGCCTTCTGGAAACGTTACCAACTCCTGGAGATCTTAACTCATTTCCAGGTCTTGCATCATAGCTACTATCTCTAGCAAATATATATTCTAGGTTAGCTATACGTTGTTGATCTATACTTAATTTCTCCGAAACATCTTTTCTCATATCTATAAAATAATTTTCACCCCTTCCTTGAACTTGCAATTCGTCTCTTATTTGATCAAGGACATTATTTCCACTTCTTTGCAACGCAGCATTAATGTCTCTAGCATTTTCTAATGCCCATAAACCGCAGTTGCAACCGTCTCTCTGTTGAGTAATAGAAACATCATTAACGTTAATTTGAGCATCTTGTAAAACTTGACGAATATTATCTGGAGCATTACTACCCAACGAGTCTGCATAGTAACCATTGTACTGCCCATTTTGATGAGAGACGACTAATGTAACCCAATGATTGTTATCTAAATTAACAATTAAAGTTAATGGCTTTCTTTTATCATCTGTTGTTACTTTACTCTGAAATTTTTCCAATTGACTAGCTATATGGTTTACTGACCCTACAACCTCAAATGACTCATCAGTTCCATCAATTCTATAATCATATTGTACCCTTGCAACGTCAGCTATATCATGTTGTTGAAGCCAGTAATGATAATCGTTTTCTGCTGTTGCAGATTCTAAAGTAGGCAATTCTTCTTGTATAGCCATATTCTTAAGTCTTTGTGATAGATCCTTTAGCTTTTCTAAATGTTCTTCCATGAATACGTGAATAGAACTATGACTCACTTTAGCAGGAATAAGCTCATCACTCGTTAATATTAAAGAATTTTTATCTTTAGCTCGCACATTAACAACTACACCCATGAAAAACATTTTATCACTATCTGTGATTGCTTTCAGTGCTGCCCCTTTAGCATATCTAATGTTTTGTTCTTTTGTTAATTTAGCAACTTCCTGTTTTAGCTGATCTTGATTTAAGTTTTTATCTATAAGCTTAAATTCCAACGCTATAGGAATATATTCTTTAGTACCCTGAGATGAAGGACCAATACCTTGAATCACCATATCAACACGACCACCTGCTCCTACTTGAAATTCAGGTATAATTATAATTTTTGCAGAATCTTCTTGGTTTGTAGAAGTCTCTTTTAGCTTCAAATCACTATAACTACTAAGGAAGCCATTAAGCACAGCTTGTAATCTTGCTTCATTTGTAATCAAACCTTTAACAGGGTAAATCGCATCTGCTATCTCAGTAAGTAGACTTTTATAACCTAGCAATAAGTCTGTACCTTCAGAAGAAGTAGCATATTGAGAAGTAATTGCTTGATTAAATTTTGCCTTTAATTCATCAGAATTAGGCATCTTAAGAAAACTACCTGTAAACTGCTGATCGATACTACTTGGCTTATATTTACTTACCTGTTCTATTTCAAAAAGTTCTTCAAAAGATAACCCCGTTTCATATTTTTTTAGGCTCATTTTAATTTCTATGACATTGCCTACTTTTCCTATTCCAGGTATGTTAAGCACTGGAATTTTTTTATCAGCATAGTTATCTAAGTGAAGAAGGTTGCCCCTCCTCACTCGACTTCAAAACCGTACGTGAAACTTTCGCTTCATACGGCTTCTCTCTAGCTTGGTGCTTTTCATGCATACTTCTGTGTAAATTATCGTGACAATGTCCATGTAGCATAGATAAGTTTGTGATTGTATTATTTTGCTTATTTTGGTCCTTATGATGTATTTCTAAGATATCACCATTCTTAAACCAAAGTTGACAACAATCACACTTACCTTGTTGCATCTTCAGAAGTTTTATTGTTTGTGGTGATTTATCAAGTATTTTACTCATACGCTTTCCCCAATAAGTCCAGTCTCCATCATATGGAGATTTGGCTCCAATCACTTTGACATGTCGTTTAATGTCATGATCTCCGTGTTTAATAAGACGCATTCCGTTACTTGTCATATATCGCCATTTATCGTTACCATACTTCTTGAAGTATTTTCTTTTGATCCAACATCTTCCTTTGTTTTGGTGTTTAAACATTGCCCATTTCCAAAGTTTTCTAAACATTGTATTATCCATTGCACCAAAGGCTTTAGATGATACCACCGAAGCGTAGTATTGACACCATCCTCGAATAATTGGATTAAGGTGACTTATTACTGCTTCTTGTGATTCACCACGCATTTTCTTTAGCTTACTTTTAATGACTAATGAGTGTTGTTCTATAGAGTTACGACTTGGTTTGATGATAGACTTGTATGACATCTTATTGTGTTTTGTTGGATATTGCCGTATTGTAAAACCAAGAAAATTGAAACCTGGTTTTATTCCTTTCAGGAATTTTTGAGTATGAGAAATTCTTGTTTTTGAAGGGTTCAACTCTAATCCAATAGTTTTTAACCATTCTTCAATCAGAGTTTTTGCTTTCAAAACAATTTCCTCACTTTCATGAAGTACTACAAAATCGTCTGCATAAGTGATTACGCTGAGTGATCTTTTCGCATTTTCCCTACATGTTCTGCCAGGTTTCGTTTTCCTGTAGCTAATTAGCTCCTCTGCCATTATTTCTTTCAGATAATTTTCTAACCCATGTAGAGCAATACATGCCAGTAATGGAGAAATTGTCCCTCCTTGGATTGTACCGCTTCTAGATGGTTGAAATATCCTATTTTCCATCACACCTGCTTTCAACCATCCTTTTACTATCTTCCTTAAAGTTGGTGTGGTATTGAGTTTTTCTAACAGTATATGATGATTTATATTATCAAAACACCCAGAAATATCAGCATCTAAAACAAATACTGTTTTCTTGATGAGTGCTTGAAATATAGCTTCAATGGCATCATGACATGATCTACCAGGTCTAAAACCATAAATGTTGGGCTCAAACTTTGCTTCCCATTCTGGTTCTAGCATCATCTTAACAAGTGTTTGTTTTGCTCGATCTGTTATTGTTGGTATCCCTAATGGACGTTTTTCACTTTTTCCAAGCTTTGGAATCCAAATGCGCCTTGATGGCTTTGCTCTCTCCTTTATATCTAAGGATTTTGCCAATTGCAATCTTTCTTTTTGATTAAGGTTAGCTTTTCCATCAATACCTGCAGTTCTTTTTCCTCTATTGTCCTGAGTTACCTTTCTCACAGCGATCATCCTAGCACTTGTCGATTTTTGTAATAATCTCTGAAGCTCATGCATCTTTTTGATATCATTACATTTAGAAGCTCGGTAAATTCGTTTTTGTAGCTTAAATGAAGACTTTTCTAGCTTGCGCCAAGGAACTTCATTCCATTCATACCTAACTTTTTGTTGGCTCATAACATATTCACTACTATTCATAACTTTACCTTCCAAGTTACAGTGTCCACGTCTGCGTATCCTAAGCATTACTTTAGGCATTAGCTTTTTAGACAATCCTTCCAACATAGAAGCTTGCAGTTGGCTACTTGCTTATTACAAAGTATAATAAGAGCTTCTATGTGGTTACTCCGTTCCATGAAACCGTTTCGCGTCAGATTTAGGTTCTTATTTTTTTTTTGCCGGGAGATCGGAAACATCTTGATTAAACGAACCAATTCTAATCATCCTTATTCTCCATACCTTTTGGTCTATGTGTACCAACCTTATTTCACATATTCACAGTAACGACAATTCAAACATAAGTTTCTTTCGTAACCTTACCTGACTCTTCTTGGGAGAATTTATTATAAGGTTTAACATTACTCCCTTTTAGCCCATGCTCGCACCTTAGGTGTTTGCCAGTTTCCTAAAATGTGGGCTATAATTTCAGCCAGATGTTATGGCGGATGGAATTTAACCATCACAATTTCATGACTTCCGGGTCACACTGGTACTCCTGCATTAGATAAACTAAATGAGCTTCGTATTAAGTGTCGTAATACTTCTATCATAGTTGCTTCTACGTTAGCAGTAGTAGGAGTTGCTTTAGAAGTAGCTATTGCAGTCTACTCAGGAATGTTAGCGTTAGGGATAGGAATTGGAGTTTGTTGTCTTGTTGTTGCTGCAATCACATACCATTGTAATAGTCCTGCAAATTTATTGAAAGATAGCAATGCTGAAGTTGCAATTAATCAAATGGCATTAGTAAAATTATAACTTAAGATCAGAAGAAATGGCAGATCAAGTTTAATAATGTTAATTCAGTAATATATTTAGTAAAATCTAAAACTAAGAAAATTCTATACTTGCAACTCTGTGAGATGCTGGTGGTATCTATCTTACTTTCTTGATAGGAATACAGATTACAAGAGATAGGCGATGGAATTTCAAAGAGTTTGCAAATAATAGTTATTATTTGTAGAATATAGAAAAGTTAATAGAGATTTTAATAGTATGCCATCCGTTACTTTTATTTTACCTGATGGAAGTAAGAAAAGCTATGAAGCTGCAGAAGGAGAAACTCTGCTTAATTTAGCCCACAGAAGTGATCCAGATCTGCTTGAAGGTGCATGTGAAGGCTCTCTTGCTTGTTCTACATGCCATGTGATTGTTGATTCAAAATTTTATGATGTTGTAGAAACACATAACCCTATATCTGATGAGGAAAATGATATGCTGGACCTAGCTTTCGGTTTAACAGAGACATCGAGGCTTGGATGCCAAATAAAAATCACAAAAGATATTGACGGTTTGTGCGTAACCGTGCCCAGAGGTACAAGAAATATATCATTAGATAAATAAGAGGATAATGCGTAAAATTTTTATCTATATTCTTATCTCCTTACCTTTGTTTATTCCTCTAGCTTATAGTGGTTTTTGGTATTTTTCTGCATTTAAGGTAAAAAGTCTTTTAACTGATTACATTAATGACGAAAAAGTTGATATTTCACATGATTTTAAGGGGTTTCCTTTTAACCTAGTTTTTCGTGTAACGAATCCAAAATTTTCTAATGAGCAATTAACTGTTTCATCTGAAGCTTTAATGATAAAAAACAGATTATTTGATAAGTCAGTATATATCTATATACCAAGCAATAAAGTAAACATTGCTGTCCGTAGTGATGAGAAAAAGAATATAAAGTGTCACACACACGTGAGTAGCCACTTTGTTGTTAAACTAAATGATTTACTATCTTCATTAAAATTCAACAGAAATAGCACTGTAATAGACTATATAGATACATTTCGTTACGAAGATTATGGATTAAAATGTGATGTTTTAGAAAATCAGCAAAGTGTTATAACTGAAGTGAATGATAAAAGTAATTACATTCAATTTCACTTTGATAAAGAACTGAATGAAAATACTAAACTAGAATTTGATTTTTATACTTACCGTTATAAACATACTGCAAGTCCTGAAAATTACCTTAGTGTCGACGCTAAATTAGATTATGAATTTGTAAACCATATTTCAGCTTCTAAGATTAATTTCAACATAGAAAAATTTTTGATTGAGAGTAATAACTTTTCTATTGCTGCGAATGGTGGAGTAAGTAATTACAATTTAGTTACATCTTCATTTGAAGATAAAATCAATGTAGCCATATCAAATTATAAAGAATTAATTTCGTTTGTGACTAATGATTCAAAGACTGCAGATAAATTGGAAAAATCAATATCTTCCTTATCAGAAAAAATCACTAATAACGACATTCAATTTTCAATAAAGTACGACAATAATGTAGGTTCAGGCTTTATTGGAAAATTATCCACTACTGATTTTATCACTCAATTCACCAAGAATGAGAATAGTAATTAGCTTACTTTTTACATTGATATTCCATTTAAGCATAAATGCTTTTACTTTGGATGATAAACTAAGAGACGAAAGCATGGAAGAGCGAGCAAGTAGCTTATTTGCAGTAATAAAGTGTCCAGTATGCTCTGGTGAATTATTATCCGAATCTGAGTCTCAAGTTGCATATGGTGTGCGTAAGACAATTCGCAAGAAGATCAGTGATGGATATACTAACGAGCAAATAGTTTCAGAGTTAAAAAATTCTTATGGAGATTCAATTATCATTGTACCACCTGTAAAATCTAGTACCTACATTTTATGGTTTACTCCTTTTATAATTCTTCTTATTGGATGTTTTCTAGTACGAAAATCAGTTCAGAAAATAGATAAAGTAGTAAAAAGATAACTATAGAGTAAAAGTGAGTTTACAACAAATGCAAGTAGCTACTATACGAACATTTGAGTTTAGATCAAAGATTGTAAGGTTAAATCTTCCATCCAAATAACCACGCACTCTACCTGCTTATCTGGGTAGACTTCTTGCACTAAGGTTTTATAGATCAACATTTGCTTTTTTATTTCATTTGATGAGGAAATAGAAACGTTATGGTGTGATTTATAGTCAATTATGATTGCTTTGTCTTCTGTTATGCACAGTCTGTCTAGCCGCACTAATACTGGTTTTCCGTCAATTGTTCCACTAAGTGGAATTTCTGATTTGCCCTCCAAGTCGAACAGGTAATCATATTTTTCATTAAAGGTTAATATTTTGCTGTAAATTTCATCCTTATCTTCACTAGTGTTTATGCTATCAAGATATTTCCTAACCCAATTTTTTCTCCTGTCTTTCTCTATCTTGGGCATATATTGCAATATACTGTGAATTATTAAGCCTCTTGCATAGCTGTCTGTCGTCCCAATGCTCCTTTTTGTCATTCCAGCATTCTCATCTGTCATCCCAGTGCTTGACACTGGCTTTTTTTCTCCAGGTTCCAGCGTTACGTGCTGCAATGACATTGATAGGTTTGATGGAGGTGAAATCACTGGAACATCAAAATAATCACGTTTTTTATAAATAGAAGGGTAGTTTGCATTCATGCATAGCACTTCAACTTTTTCTTTAAATATCGGCTGTAAGTATAGTTTTTTCCTCTCATATAATGCTCCATATTGAATAACTAGATCATACCAAGAGCCCTTTTGCACTGGCTCTTTGCCTAAAATGTATAACTCATCTTCAGCACGCGTAAGTGCCACGTACAGCAAACGCAAATATTCGTTATAATCCTCTAGTTTTTTCTCTCTTTTTACTTGATTACAATAAGCATTACTATTTTTGCCACACCAAAATGGTGCTTCCGTTGCATCAAACAAAATATTTTCGCTGTTTCTTGGTACCGTATTTGTGTCAACTAAAAACACTATTGGAGCTTGTAGACCTTTTGATTTATGAATTGTCATTATTCGTACAGCATTGAGTTTTGATTGCATATCGTTTTTAATCTCAGGATTATTTTCTTTGATCCACTGAACAAATGCTTGAAGAGATGGGTGCTCAAATTGCAATACGAGGTTCATAAATTCGTCTAGAATCTCGAAGCACTCAAGACCTAGCCTTGCAGCAAATTTCTTCCTGCCTGTGCGCAATATATGAGTGAATAGTGTAAGGGGGGATTTTGTCTGAGATAAATTAATTAGATAGTTTAATTCATTAGAGATAATCTCCTGATAATCTTGAAGTTTTTCCCACAACGACTGTTCTTTACGATCGTATGCAATATTGAATAAATCATCCTCAGTGAAGTTAAATAGCGGTGATTTTAAAACATTTGCAAGAGCAAGATCATTTGCCTGGAGGAGCAAAAATTCAGCTAAAGCTATTAAGTCCTGCACAGCTATGTAATCCATAATTCTAAAATAATCTCGGCCTATAACTGGTACATTTACTTTTTTTAGTTCACTTATTATGTAATCAACTAACACATTTCGCTGCCGTACCAAAATCATAATATCCCTTGGTTCTATATGACGATCTTTGGCGACTAAAATCCGCCCTTCGTTTAACCAATTGTGAATTCTTTGGGCTATTGCCTGAGCAAGTAATCGATCCTTTACTACATAATCTTTCCTCTGTGTTAAATGAATTTGTAAGGCTTGCTGCTCTTCCTCTTCATATCCTGGCAGTAACGGCCAAATTTCAATGTATCCTTGATCGTTTTCTCTATATGGAATATGTTTTATCTTGTTATCATTGAAAGATATTTCTTCACGAAAATTGTTAAATATTCTGTCTACAAGCATCAAAACTTCTGGAGTTGAGCGAAATGACTTTTCAAGTTGACATGATACCCAATCTCTGCCACCGGTTTTCGTGTGAAAATATTGCTGCATGTAATTAAATAGATGGGGATTTGCTCCTTGAAATCTGTAAATGGATTGTTTTACATCCCCAACAACGAATAAAGTTCTCTTTTCGTCACCACCGGTAAAAAATTCATTGCAGAGATTTGTTATAATTTTCCATTGACTGATACTATTGTCTTGCGCCTCATCAACAAGAATGTGGTCTATTTTTTGATCTAGATTAAACAATATCCAATCTTTATAGCCTGGATTGCTAAGGAGATTTGTTGCTAAATTGATGATATCATCATAATCAAGCAGTGCATTCTTTGATTTTTCACTATTATATAGATCAACATATACTTTAAATATACTAAGTAAACTACTGGTTCTTGCGAATATTTGATAAGAATTTATGTCCTTTACATGGGTAAACAATGCATTTTGAATGCTTTCTATCATTTGCTCTACGTCTTCAAATTTTTCCAAAGCACCCTTTGTTATAATGGATGATATGCTCTTTTTTTCGTACGATTCTGATTTGAGAAATACTTTAGCTAAGTTCTCTATCTTGTTGTCATCCAAGTAGCTGACACTGGGATCCATATTTCTTTTTTTCTGGATCCCAGTGTCAGCTACTTGGATGACAACATTTGGTACGGACGATTTTCTGCTATTACACCAATCATAAAGTATCGCACTGTAACTCTGATCTCTTTTGCTGCCCTCACTTAATATTTTAGCTAATCTTTTTATCTGCTCAATCGTTTCACTCTGTAAATCGTGAATCTTATCTGGGGCACTTAGTTTATCTTTGATATACCCTAAATTATTTTCTAGAGCTGATCTCTTTATACATAAGGTATAGAGCAAATCACTCAGCTTGTTTTCATCAAATTCAGCTGCAATGATATTTATATCGTCCTGCACAGTTTCATTATGAAGCGTTTTTTCAAATATGATGGAATGCAATTCTTTACATTCGCTCAACGTACAATTTGGAGCGATACCAGCTTCTGTAGGAAAGCTGGAGATTAATTTGTAACAAAAGGCGTGTATAGTTTGAATATTAAGACCAAGATTTTCCAGTTCAGAAAAAAGCCTTCTTGCTCTTGTTAAATAATCTTTATTTTCTCTGGTTACACACTGGGCTAATTGTTCTAAATCTGCGACCAATATACCCTCTGGATATATTGCCCACTTACTAAGTGTACTGTAAATGCGATCCTCCATTTCATTTGCTGCAGCATTGGTGAATGTTAAGCAGAGAATATTTCTCTTATTCTCTAATAGAAGTCTTAATACTCTGTCTATTAAGATCTTTGTTTTACCTGTACCAGCTGATGCACTTACCCATACAGAGAAGTTAGGATTTATGGCATTTGATCTCATTAGGAGTGTATAAAGTTTGACTGAAGTGGCATTTCAAGTATAGTAAATAAGATAGTGTTAGTGAAGATATACAGATGGAAAGTTTTTGTGTAAAGGCTCCTGCAAAGATCAATCTTTTTTTACATATTATAAATAGAGAAGAAAGAGGGTATAATTTAATTGAAAGTTTGGTTGTCTTTGCTAAACTTTCTAATTTTTTAGAGATAAAAGTAGGAGAAAAAAACTTTAGATATGATAACTCTACAGTTGAATTTGTAAATTCTGAGTTTAGAATAAATTATCGATATAATACTATAACGAGAGCAGTGAGTCTACTGCTTAGGCATGCTCCTGTACGCACTAAAGTCACTGTGAAGGTTGTAAAAAATGTACCAATTGCTGCGGGATTTGGTAGTGGTTCCTCAGATGCTGGAGCTGTGATACGCATGCTGGGAGAGCTTTGGAACATTGATAGGCAATTTTTAAATGATATAGCTTTAAGCGTTGGTGCTGATGTACCTGCAAGTATAGATAGTAAGCCAGTTTTTGTCAGAGGTGTTGGTGAGGAATTATGCCCCATTAAACAATGCTCTTTACCCACAAGTCTGGTACTTGTGAAACCGAAAAAAAAGTTTTTGAATACATCAGAAGTATTTTCCAAGTATAAAGAGGATTTCTCTCAGCCAATTAAGTGGAGTGATAACACTGAGGAGAATTTGTTAGAGCTTCTTAAAGAGACAAAAAATGACCTGCAAGAAGCAGCAATAAGTCTTGTACCTGAAATTCAGAATGTAATATCAACACTAGAGTCACAAGAAGGCTCTATACTTTCTCGTATGTCAGGTAGTGGTGTAGGGTGTTTTGGAATGTTTGATAGTGAAGAAAGTGCAAAAGCTGCAGCGGCAAATATCAAAAAGGAATATCCAGAATGGTGGGTGTGCGACACGGAATTAATGGTTTGATTTATGCCCTTAATTTCCAAGAAGAAAAATCTTATAGATGGTTACAGGGAAGAAAGATTTTGGGTAAATAATCAAGAATATCATGGCTCAATTATAATTTTTCCTGAAAAGGTGATTGAATTGAAAGAAAGTGATATAAATAACAAGGAGTATTTTAAATCTTTTTTAACAGAGGAAATAGAGATTTTGATAATAGGTACTGGTAAGATACGCGATTGTTCAATGAAGTCTTATCTTATGGAGCAAAAGAATTTAAATTTTGAATTTATGACGACGGGTTCTGCATGCAGAACCCATAACGTTTTAATATCTGAAGATAGATTTGTTGTCAGTTATCTGATAGCATGTTAGAGATATTTACACAGAGTTTTTTTATAAACAGTCTAATTGCGGTAATTATGATTAGCCTAGTCACAGGAGCTCTAGGGTCATTTATGATATGGCAAAGGTTATCGTATTTGGGTGATAGTTTGTCCCATTCTTCATTGCTTGGTATTGCACTTGCTTTGATCTTGAATATCAGCCCATCGGTAAGTATAATGCTCATTGCAATTATGTTTGCTATACTACTTTCTCTTAATTTTAATAAATTATACTCTGCTGATACGATATTGAACATAGTTACCAATGTAGTTTTATCATCGAGTTTAATACTTATGTCTTTTCTTCCATCAGGTAATAATAGTATTATTAGCTCACTTTTTGGTGACATATTAATGATTGACCAAAGTAATATAATATCAATTTTTCTAACCTCCGTAATAGTTACTTTGATATTAATATTTAGATGGCGCTATTGGCTGATGATTTCGATTAATCAAGATTTGGCAACAGTTGAGAAAGTAAATGTTAATTTTGTTAGGCTAGAATTTTTGATTATACTCGCTATCTTTATTGCAATTTCTGCTCAATTAATAGGAATATTACTCATTGCTGCATTTTTGTTAATACCTGCTGCATCAGCAAGACTCATTTCAAAAACTCCAATGCAAATGATTATTGTTGCAACAGTTTTTTCTGTGATTTCTGGAGTATCAGGTTTGATATTATCTGCAAGTTTTGACTTATTAACTGGACCTGCAATTATACTTATCGCAGCTGTGTATTTAATCATTGCTTATTTTATAAGATTGGTGTTAAGTAGATTGACTTAATTTTGGTCTCGGAAGTTCATAATTCATTAACAAATGAGTGTAACTATCTGAGCGTAAAGTAGTTTTTGCTACGTTGTTTTTATGTGCTAATTGTTAATTTGTGGAGTGAAAGATATGGCCGAAGGATTTTTTTCTAGATATATAGGACAGCCTATAAAAAATTTTTATAATTATGTTACGGGAAAGAAAGAAGTGTCTGATGATATGCAGAATACAGCAAATCAAGAAAGCTCAGAATTGTTGGAAACTGATGTGCAATCAAATGATGTACCACCAAATAGTGATAATATAATATAGATGGCATGAGAATCACGCCATCTAAAGTTAAAAAATTCCTTGAGAAACCCGATACTTTAAGTGGTGTATTAATTCATGGGAGTGACAATAGTAAGGTCGATATTTTTGTACAGGAAATAATTGCCAACTTGAATGAGTATTCAGTTCAGGTGATGGATTTTGCAGTAGTGAATAAGTCGCCTGGCTTGTTATTTTCCGAGTTGGCAAACATTTCGATGTTTACTAAAAAAAGGTTAGTTAAGCTGATAAATGTCAGTGGAAGTATATCTAAAGAGTTAAGAAACATATTGGATCATAATATAGGCGATCATTATATAGTAATGATAGCAAATGATCTTCCATATAGTTCTACAACTAAAAGTTATATGGAAAGCTCAAAAATTTTCGGTGTCATTACCTGCTATAAGGACAGCGGTAGTAATCTTTGTGATATTATATCAAGTTACTTGAAACAAAATGATATAGAGTGCACAAGTGAGATAATCTACCACTTGCAGTCTTATTTTAATCATAGCAAACTGCCTATATATTCAGAGCTTGAAAAATTAGTTTTATATCTAGGAAAAAGAAAAGATCTTAAACTTGCTGATATAGATCTATGCTTTTCAACCTCCGGCAATGATTATGTTACACTTGATAATCTGTGCTCTGCAATAGTGAGTAAAGACATGGGACAATTCATCAAAATTTCCGATGTATTGATATTACAAGAGAATTTTTCACCGATAGCATTAATCCGTATTATATCAAATTATTTTCTACGGCTAGAAAGCGTTTTGCTGTTAATACAAAATGGAATGAATGAACAAGCTGCAATTGACCAGCTGAGTCCTCCATTGTTCTTCAAACAATTGCAGAGTTTTAAATCTCATTTGAAAAGTTTGCAACTTTCAGAACTTAAGAAGATCTTAGAAAATTTGATGAGCTTGGAAGTGACTTGTAAAAGAACTGACTTGGACCATAAAATGATCTTTCAGCATGAGATTAACTATTGGTGTTATTCGTTCAGCAGAGTAGTAAAATAAGGTAGACGAGAAAAAACAACTAAATGTTGTCATGAAAGTAGCTGACACTGGGATGGCTTTGTTGCATCACTCAAGTAAAAAGAGCTAGCAGTTACTGACAAAATTCACTATAAGACAAGCATTTAACCTACGAAAGAAAAATATGTCACAAAAAATGAGAGTCAGTAACTGCCATGGTGCGCCAAGGTGCGCCAAGAAGTGCTTGGAGAACAGTTGGTGAAAATCCAACACAAACAAAGTCTAGCCAACAGTTTGGAACAGACCACTATGTTGCATGAGGTAACGAGTGTAATAGAGCTAGTGGGATGGACAATGCAGGGTACAACGAAAGTGAAGGGATTGAGTTCCGAAATACCTGAAGACATAGAGGTCGACATTTTCATGGCCATGGAAGACAGCATGAAGGATAGCGTAAAGGCAAGTTATCACTCACTCTATCGGGATCTGAGACCGTGCCATGTATTGAAATGGACTTCAAGTGAACTTGGGAGATCCTATGCATTCCTACAAAGGTACGCTGGAACAAGTCAACAAAGGCAAGAACTAGCGGAAGATGCAGGGGAAGTCGGACTGATTGATAGTACTCAGAATGTGGGAAAGCCACGTACAAGGGGAAGCGATCAGCAATATAGTAACTGGAATAGGGATTGCTAGGCCAATACAACGGAGGTTGGAATAACATGCAAAATAAACTAAACCAGATAGCAGTAAGAGCAAAGCAAGATAAGCGACTAAAATTCACATCGTTAGTCCATCTGATAAATACAGAGAATCTTGCGAGATGTTATAAAGAACTGAAGCGTAACAAGGCTTGTGGAGTAGACCAGATAACAGTGGAATCATACGGAGAAAATCTGAATGAGAAACTCGAAGTGCTAGTAGAAAGTATGAAGAGGAAGCAATATCAACCACAACCAGTAAAGAGGGTATATATACCGAAAGCTGGAAGTAAAGAGAAACGCGGACTCGGAATACCATCGACCGAGGATAAATTAGTACAGATTATGCTGAAGAAGATACTAGAAAATATTTACGAGGCAAACTTTCTGGACAGCTCATATGGATTTCGACCTGGAAGAAACTGTCATCAAGCGGTAAATGCACTAGATAAAGCAGTTATGTACAAGCCAATAAACTACATTGTAGAAGTGGATATCAAGAAGTTCTACGATAATATACAGCATAAATGGCTAATGAGATGTCTAAGGGAACGAATAACTGACCCAAATTTGCGGTGGTTAGTAAAGCGGTTTCTCAAGGCAGGGATAGTCGAAGCTGGAAATTATGAAGCAACAAAACAAGGTACACCCCAAGGTGGTATAGTAAGTCCTGTATTAGCAAATATATACTTACATTATGTGTTGGATTTATGGATAGAAAAGAAATTTAAACCAAGATCCAGAGGATATATACAACTAATAAGGTTTTGCGACGATTTTGTGGTTTGTTGCGAAAGTAAGGTAGACGCGGAAGAATTTCTGGAATTACTGAAACAAAGGCTAAATAAATTTGGGTTGGAAGTATCTGAAAACAAGACCAGAGTAGTAAAGTTTGGCAAGAGGGAGTGGCAACAAGCGATAAGAGAGAAACGAAGGACGGAAAGTTTCAATTTTCTGGGGTTTACGCACTATGGTGCAAAAAGTCGTCGTGGTAGATTAATAATGGGACATAAAACCTCAAAGTTAAATCTAGCCAGAAAACTAAAAGAAATCAAGGAGTGGTTGAAAATAGTCCGCGGAAGTATTCGACTTAAAGCTTGGTGGCAAGTACTGAAGGCTAAATTAACAGGACACTATAACTACTTTGGTATTAGCGGAAATTATTGGTGTTTGAAACAATTTTACACATCAGTAAGAAAGCTAGCATTTAAATGGATAAATCGGCGTAGTCAGAAAAAGAGTATGACCTGGGAACAGTTTGTACACTACGTAGAAGTAAATCCATTACCAAAGCCAAAAATACATTTTTCTTTATATGCATAAGAGGGACGACTGTGAAAACTAATATTGATGAGCCGTGTGCGGGAAATCTGCAAGCACGGTTCTTTAGGGGGAGTTGTAGTAATAAAACTCAAACGAGAGGAGTAAAGCTACAGCTTCTACCGAACATCAAAAATTTAAGATATTTTTAAAAAATTACCTTTTGATTTACAAATAGAAATTGGTTGAGTGTTTGCCATTTATTCTTATAAACAGCATTTTGCTTTTTTTAGCACGTAGTAATTCTTGAATTCTATGATATTATTTTTGTAACATTGTTATATATATCATAATAACGGCACTTGCTGAGTGCATTAAGTAATTTTATGCGCAGTGGAATGATAAGCGTTTTCACAAACACATTTTACTACATGATCGGCGTTGATATTAAAGTGCTTGTAAAGTGTTTTATAAGGTGCTGATTCTCCGAAACTTTTCATACCAATAAATATACCGTTTGAACCTATATATTTATGCCAACCCATTTCACTTCCAGCTTCAATTGCAACTTTGATGCTGTCATTATTTAATACTACCCCTTTATATTCATCACTTTGCTCGTCAAAAAGCCTCCAACACGGCATAGAAATGACCCTTGTACCTACACCTTTTTCCTGTAATTTTTCTCTTGCCTCAACTGCAATTTCAACTTCAGATCCGGTAGCAAATATCGTCACTTCTAGCTTCCCTGAATATTCGCATAGTATATATGCACCAAATTTTGATAGGTTGGCCAATTGGTCAGTATAAGAGTGCATGTAATTAATATTTTGCCTTGAAAGCGCAAATAGTGCAGGTGACTCTTTTTTTTCAAGTGCAATGCTAATGCACTCTAAAGTTTCAATTGCATCAGCTGGCCTAAAAACATATAGATTTGGTATAACTCGCAAAGAGGCTAAATGCTCTATTGGCTGATGAGTTGGACCATCTTCTCCTACTCCAATTGAGTCATGAGTCATTACATATATAACCTGCTGTTTCATCAAGGCTGAAAGACGTATAGCAGGGCGGCAGTAGTCGGAAAATACTAAAAAAGTTCCACCATAAGGAATAATCCCACCATGAAGAGCTATACCATTCATACAAGCTGCCATAGCGTGCTCTCTCACTCCATAGTGTACATAAGAGCCACTATAATTATTACTATCTATTGCCTGCATGTGCTTATATTTAGTACAATTTGAACCGGTAAGATCAGCAGAGCCACCAATTAGTTCTGGCATAGACTTAGTCAATAGTTCCATTACTCTGCCGAAAGAAGACCTAGTCGCTTCTTTTGGCATTAGCTCACATATTTGTTTCTTCAGGTTAGCTAAGTCATTTTCGATATTGTCTGGCAAACGTTTCTCAAGTCTTCTTTGTAGTTCTTCATTGATCAAGGATGTATAGTTTTGCTTTGCCCTCTTAACTGTTTCTATCCAAGCGTTTCTCACATCTTCTGGTACATGAAATGGTTCATAGTCCCAATTTAATTTTTCTCTCATCTGTTTTACATCTTCCTCTGTAAAGGTACCACTATGAGCAGAAGATGTGCCAGCACGGCTCGAAAATTTTCCGATAATAGTTTTGCAACAGATTAGTGTAGGTTTATCAGACTTTTGTGCCTGTTCTATTGCAAGGGATATGGAATCAAAATCATGCCCATCGATTTTGTCAACATTCCATCCATACGCTGAAAAACGCTTTTCTACATCATCAGAACAAGAGAGGCTAGTAGAGCCGTCTATAGAGATGTCATTGTCGTCAAAAAGTGCTATCAGCTTATTTAATTTAAGATGCCCAGCAAGGGACGCTGCTTCATGGCTTATACCTTCCATAAGACAGCCATCTCCTAGCATTACATAAGTGTAGTGACTGATTTCAAACTGCTTTTCAAGAATCGATTCAGCAAGTGCCATGCCAACAGCAGTGGCAAATCCTTGACCAAGCGGGCCTGTTGTTGCTTCTATACCAGAAGTTAAGCCAAATTCTGGGTGACCTGGAGTTTTTGATGTAAGTTGCCTGAAGTTTTTTAGTTCATCTATACTAATGTAGCCTGTCAGATATAATATAGAGTATTGCAACATTGAACCGTGACCATTTGATAGGACGAAACGATCTCTACTGATCCATTGAGAATCATCAGGGTTATGGTTTAGGTATTTAGCAAATAATACAGTGGCAACATCTGCCATGCCAAGTGGCATACCTGGATGTCCAGAATTTGCTTTTTGTACTGCATCAATTGATAAAAAGCGGACAGCATTTGCCATGGATTTTAGTAGTAGATGATTCATGTATTAATAGGAAAACTTAAAAGTGAAGTATACTATATCATAGTGGCAAAAACAAGTTGACACTTAATGTTAAAATCATTAATAATTTATAGTTAGATTGTGAGAATTTTTGTATGACAACTGTTATCAATAGAAAGTATAGAATCAGTCGCAGGCTTGGTGTAAACTTATGGGGTAGAGCAAAAGATTCGGTCAATAAAAGAAAATACCCTCCAGGTCAGCATGGTATTCTTGGATTTAAGAAGTTATCTGATTTTGGTAAGCAGTTTGCTGCACATAAAAAATTTAAGTTCTACTATGCAATTTCAAGTAAGCAGCTTAGACGTACATTTTTAGATGCCTACAAAAGAAAGGGTTATACGGCTGATAATTTTATTGGTGCCTTAGAATCAAGGTTAAGCTCTGTTTTATATCACTCTGGTTTTGTGCCAACAATTTACTCGGCAAAACAGCTTATATCTCATAAACATGTTACAGTTAATGATAAGGTGGTTAACATATCAAGTTATAGAGTGAAGCCTGGTGATATAGTAAAAATAAGGGAAAGAGCAGCAAAAATTCCTATATTAATAGAGGCTGAACAAAAACAAGAACGTAAGGCTCCAGATTATTTAGAGGCAGATAGCAAAGCACTTTCAGTGAAGTATTTGAGAGCGCCTCAATATTCCGAAGTCCCCTATTCAGCAGACATGGAAGTCAATTTAGTAGTAGAATTTTACTCTAGATAAACAACATAAGGCCCGTGTGGCGGAATCGGTAGACGCAGCGGACTTAAAATCCGTGGGTTTTGCGACCTTGGGAGTTCAAGTCTCCCCATGGGCACCAGTTTAATTTATCAAAAAAGTATGAAATGGCTTGATATAGAAGATATTGCAGAAGCTCTAGAAGAGAAGTTTCCCAATAAGGATATAATTAGTATTAGATTCACTGAACTTAAGAAAAAGATCTTGGGTTTGAAGGAGTTTGATGATGATGAAAAGTATTGTAATGAAAAAATATTAGAGGCCATTCAAGCAGCTTGGATTGCAGAAAGATCTTAAAAAACAGATAGCTATAAGAAAATTACTGCATACAGTAAAAAGATAATTTTCTTGGAAATACTATACTTTACCCGAATTTTAATTAGCTTCATAATAATTTAACAAATTAAAATTAAAAATGATTACAAGGTAGGAAACACAAAATTCTGGCAAATGCTAGATATACAAATACTGCTTTTTATGTGTGAGGCCGAGGATCATGAAAACAATAAGTTAGTTTTTTGTATAAGAAAGTTGTAATATAATTTAATTTTAAGCACTGGAAAGATGTTTAAATATAGCGGGCCAAAGAAATTAAAATCTATAATAGAAAACTATGCATTAAAATGCATGAAAAATAAGATCAGCAAAAATGAAATACGTCTTATTTTAAACTGGAAAAGTATAGTTGGAGAGGAATTAGCAGAATGTACAAAACCACAAAAGATCTCATACGCACAAAACGTAAATTCTGGTGTTCTGCATCTGTTAGTAACAAATGGCAGTAAAGCATTAGAAATGCAGCATATGGTTTCTCTTGTAATAGAAAAAATTACAGTGTTTTTTGGCTATAAAGCAGTATACGGTATAAAAATCAAGCAAGGGAGTTGACTATTTAACTATATCAGGTTAACCTGGTTGAATAGGATAAATTGGTATATTGAAGTGAGTAGAATTTGTGAATTAACAAATAGAAAAAAGTCTTTTGGTAATAAGGTATCGCATTCAAATCGTAAAACAAAGCGTACCTTTCTCTTAAATTTACATAAAGTTACATTGACGAGTAATATATTAGAAAAAAAGTTTAGCTTTCGTATAGCAACAAGAACTTTAAGAACTATAGACTATAAAGGTGATCTTGATGCTTTCTTGCTCAATACAAAAACAATTAAACTAAGCAAAGAAGCGCAAAAGATAAAAAGAAGATTAAAGAAAGTTTTAGCAAAACAAGAGGTAGAGCTAGCTGTTTCAAATGCATAGTAAGCCTACATGGCTCAGAGCAAAAGCTCCAGCTGGTAAAGTATTCAATGAAACCTTAAATACTGTTAAGCTACATAACTTACATACAGTATGCGAAGAAGCTGCGTGTCCAAATATTGGTGAATGTTGGAATAAACGTCATGCTACTGTGATGATTCTCGGTTCTGTTTGTACTCGTGCTTGTGCGTTTTGCAACGTTGCAACTGGCATTCCTGATAAGCTCGATCCTCATGAACCAGAAAATTTAGCAAAAGCAATAAAAAAGTTAAATTTAAAGCACGTTGTCATTACCTCTGTTGACCGTGACGATTTACCAGATGGTGGTGCAAATCAGTTTATAAGGTGTATAGAAGAAATTAGAAAGATAACTTCGGAAACAACAATAGAGATCCTCACTCCTGATTTTTTAAATAAGAAAGGAGCGTTTGAAGCAATAGCTATTGCATCACCTGATGTTTATAACCACAACATCGAAACAGTGCCAAGGCTGTATGCAAAAATAAGACCAAGAGCTCGTTATTTTCATTCACTATATTTGCTAAAGATGGTGAAACAGATTAATTCTAAACTTTTCACGAAGTCAGGGCTTATGGTTGGTCTTGGAGAAACAAAAGAAGAAATCTTTCAGGTTATGGATGATTTACGTAGCGCCGAAGTTGACTTCATTACAATTGGTCAATATTTGCAACCAACTCCAAAGCATGCAAAAATTGATAGATATGTTACTCCAGAAGAGTTTGAGCATTATAAATATATTGCTTATTCTAAAGGCTTCTTGGTAGTTGCATCAAGTCCATTAACCCGTTCATCATATCACGCTGAAGAAGATTTTAACAGGCTCAAGTCCTGTAATTGACATCTCGATTTTATTGTCCCAAATTTGGGACAATAAATCAGAAAAGCTTAGTGAGTTGCCCTAGGCTTGACTTTTTACTTAGCTGATCACAAAAAGTATGAATTTTACAGCACCTAAACCAGCTGTTTAAGATCTTATATAAGCAATTGACAGCTACTGAGATGCCAGTTAAAATATTTACATAGTATATTAACAGAGGGTAAGGTGGGTTTTAGTGGATATGTACATGATAAAGCTTTAACAATATCAGATGTAAGTGCTAAAATTGATATAAGAGAGCTAGCAAACTTTCTACAGAGTAAAAAAGGCATTAACGAGCTTAATTTAATAAATGTAGAGATTGATAGTAAAGATGTAAAAGAGTTAAGTAAACTTACACATCTTACTTCGCTCACTCTAAGGAACAATAAACTCGGTTTTGAAAGTGCAGGATATATAGGTCAAGGCAATCTAAAAAACCTTACTTTACTTGAAATAAGTAATAACAATATTGGAGACAGAGGTTTTGCATTTTTGATTGGCAGCAAACGTCTCCCAAATCTTACTTTATTAAATGTAGAAAACAACAACATTGTTGGAGTGTGGCGCCACCACTATGGAGGAGATATAGCACTCAAAAATCTCACCTCACTTTATGTAGAAGGTAACGGTAAAAAATTCTTAAATGATAAAGAAGTTATCCTTGATAGTATAAAAAAAAGCTCAATAACCGAAGCGCCTGGACACTCTAGAGTAAAAGATGGTGAAGGTGCTACAAAAAAATTAGTAGCTAAAAGAAAAAAAACGATACAAGCTGCCAATAGTCAGTCAGATCCTAGTAGTAGGTTAAGTATAGAACTTTCCAAACAAGATGGGCTGCGTGAAATAGTACTTGACACTGAAACTACAGGTCTTGATGTCAATAGCCATCGAATTATCGAAATAGGGTGTGTAGAACTAATTAATCATATTCCAACAGGCAAAGTATTCCATCGATACATCAACCCAGAAAGGAGCATAGACAAAGGTGCATTTAAAGTTCACGGTATCAGCGAAGAATTTCTAAAGGATAAGCCATTATTTTCAGAGATTGCATCTGAATTTCTTAATTTTATATCTAGCGATACTTTGGTAATTCACAATGCTGGATTTGACATTAAATTTTTGAACATGGAACTTGGTAAACTGAATGCCAAATTAATCTCTTCAGACAGAGTGTTAGATACATTACCGCTTGCAAGAAAGAAATTTGGACCACCGGCTTCTTTAAGTGCATTGTGTGAGCGTTTTGGTATATCACTAGAGAGTAGGGAGTTACATGGAGCGCTAATTGACGCTGAGTTGCTAGCAAAAGTATATGTTGAGCGATTACAAACTCCTTTGGATCGATGTCAGCATGCAGTACGTAACTTATCTCTTAGAGGACACTTGCCAAGTAATGAAGAAGTTAGTGAGCAGTTAGATGAGATTAACGTATCTGTTCATGAGGGAGTAGTAGATAGAAGATTATAAAAACGCCTTTTGCTTTCAGTAGCGAAATTATTCTCTCAATGAATGTGTTTTCTAGCTTTAAAAATGCGAATCTCAATATCTTATCTTGAATTACTTAACTGTTGGTTCAAGTTTAAGTTCTTATCATGGTATGTATTTACATCTTTTAACACTTTAAGTGGTTCACCTAGACTATGTTCCACTTTTGTCTCAAATTTAAATCCCAAATTTCCAAAAAATTCTTGAAAATACTCAATAGTAATGTCACACAAACTTCTACCACTTGCTTTATAATTTTTCAGCTCTTTCGGAATAATAAGAGACACTTTACCATCTTCATATGTTACATTTCTACCCTTACAGTTCAGTTTAAATTCTACTGAACTGTAAAAACCTGGTGTTTTGATATCACTAGCAAGATCACTGCTAAGTACCCTTATACATTCCATGCTAAAACTGAGTTTTAGACAATTGGAACTATGGCAATCCATACTATAAGTTATTATTATATCAGAATCTAACACAAGCAAGCCAAGTGGAAAAAGAGCCTTTAATAAATGCAGAAACAAAAAATGATTATATCCTTCTTGATGATAACTAGTTATCAATTCTTCTATAATAGAGTCATTTGGAACTGTTGCACCAACACGTATAAACATTTCCATAAAGACTACTTTAAGAAACAAACAATAGTTTCTTTTCCCTTTTTCATTCCCTAAAATGAGATCTTTATGTTTTGAATATAGCTCCTCGATAAGCTCATTGGTTATTTTTTGTTTGTTGATAGTAAGGTTGTGTGATCTATCAAGGTCAATATATGTGTTGTAACCAGAGTTTATGCTACTCCAACCACCTGATTTCATTGGTATAGATTTTAAATCAGAATACTTGAGCTTTTTTACTTCAGATTTCAATGCGTTAACTATTTTTTTTGACATATCACAATCTTATATTATATACGTATTACGTACTTTTCATCATAAGTAAAGGTTTTCTGTAAAACTTGATTTACTTTTTATTATACTCACCTTATTAAAAAAAGCGGAGATTTCAATATCTTATTTTAAATTCTTCAAGTTTAGATTCTTGTCTTTGGTTGTATTTATATCACTTAATACTCCAAGTGGCTTATCCAGATTATACTCAAAATTTTCCTCAAAAAAGTGAAATCCAAATTTTTCGCAAAATTTCTGAAAATACTCAATAATAACGTCAAACAAATTCTTATCATTTGCTTTGTAATTTTTCAGCTCCTTAGGAATAGTGAGAGAAACCTTACCTTCTTCATATATCACATTTTCACCTTCACATTTTAGTTTAAACTCCACTGAGTTTTGTAAATCACATACTAAAATTTTATTACCGTTATATATACCATCATTTACGCTAAAACTGAACTTCAGATAATTTGGATCTTCACAACTTATATAGGTCCTTTCTCTGTAAGAAGGAATTAAATAGTGGAATGAATACATGCACAATCCAAAAGAACGAAGTGCTTGACTTTGAGAAGAAAAGAATTGCTTGTACCCAGACCTGTTATAATAAGTTATCAATTCTTCCATAATAGAGTCATTTGGAACTGCTGTACCGGCGTGTACAAATATTTCCGTGAAGATTTGCTTAAGAAACAGACGATAACTCCCTTTTTTGTCCTTATCTTCTGTAATGAGATTTTCATGTTTTAAATATAAATTTTTAATGAGATCATTAGTTATTGCCTTCCCATTAATAACAAGGTCACAAACAAATTCATATTCACTATTGAAGTCCATATCTAAATCCTTATATGTTCTATAATCAGAACTTTCTGTAGACTTCAAATCAGCATATCTCCTCTACCTCGCCTTATCTTTCAGCTCATTAATCACTTTTTTTGACATATATACTATAATAGATATAAATCATTAATTTTTAACTAATATAGACTATGAACTGTAACTTGAGTTTCTTGCGGGTTTGCACTTGATTACTTTAACGATAGATCTTCCAATTCCATCTGATCTACTTGTACTTTTTCTAACTCACTTTTTACCTGCTTATGGTATAAGTTTTCTCTTCTCGCCCAAGATAGATCACTATCTATTATATAAACGTAATTGCCATTGTCCTCTTCGAAGCAAAACAGCTTCAGTTTACTTTCGTCTTGACCAATTAATTCACTACGAATTACTTCTACAGTATAAAATTGACCCAAATTCATACTTACTTCAGGATGTTGCATATACCTTAACACCCGTGGCTCATATAATTTTCTTATCTCACCATTTTTGAGATCACCTATTGTACACTCTATCTTCTTTAATCCGTATTTAATAACTCTCACTAATCTCTTCGTCTCATAATCCCACAGCTGTTCTTCTTCCAATCTTTTACATGCGGTAAAAAATTGTGATTCTTCTCTTTGCATAAACCGAGATAAACGTTCTGCCAACTCATAGCACATTTTTTCTTGACTCAGTATTTCTCTTTTATATTGAGCTAAAATATTAATCGCTATACTTGGACAACTTACTGCAATCAAGTCATTATTTAAATCCGTTTTAATAATTTTGCCGCTCTCTTGATTAACATGTACAGTAACTTGCCCTAACAAAATTCCCTTAGAAATCGTTATGTCTTTTCCTATATGAGTGTCAATGGCTTTTAAAGAATCAAAGTCTATATATATTGCACCTTTCTCTCCTGTCATTTTTTCTGAAAGAGCAAGAGCAATCAATCTAAAGGTATCTATTTCAACAGCAAAATACATCCTTTGCTCCTCTGACATATTATACATATTCTTAAAGAAATCCTTTATGCTAATGTCTTCACCATCTACCTTCCATCCTGTATCTATTTCGCTCCAGTCGTATTGGTGTAAATCTACAACATGCACTCCTTCCATTCCTTTCAGTTCACGCTTTAAATCATCTATTTGATTTTCTTCAAATCCAGGACCATTTATAACCAGATATATGTCCCTCTCCTCTTCATTTGTTAATTTATGATTTTTGATTATATCTAAGTAACTAAGATCACTATTCTTACCATTCAGTAGAGACGCACCATATACTCTTGGCACCCAAGTTAGTATTATTGGTGCTTTATTTGATAATTTTTTTATATTACCGATGTTCGGTAGAAGCTGTAGCTTTACTCCTCTCGTTTGAGTTTTATTACTACAACTCCCCCTAAAGAACCGTGCTTGCAGATTTCCCGCACACGGCTCATCAATATTAGTTTTCACAGTCGTCCCTCTTATGCATATAAAGAAAAATGTATTTTTGGCTTTGGTAATGGATTTACTTCTACGTAGTGTACAAACTGTTCCCAGGTCATACTCTTTTTCTGACTACGCCGATTTATCCATTTAAATGCTAGCTTTCTTACTGATGTGTAAAATTGTTTCAAACACCAATAATTTCCGCTAATACCAAAGTAGTTATAGTGTCCTGTTAATTTAGCCTTCAGTACTTGCCACCAAGCTTTAAGTCGAATACTTCCGCGGACTATTTTCAACCACTCCTTGATTTCTTTTAGTTTTCTGGCTAGATTTAACTTTGAGGTTTTATGTCCCATTATTAATCTACCACGACGACTTTTTGCACCATAGTGCGTAAACCCCAGAAAATTGAAACTTTCCGTCCTTCGTTTCTCTCTTATCGCTTGTTGCCACTCCCTCTTGCCAAACTTTACTACTCTGGTCTTGTTTTCAGATACTTCCAACCCAAATTTATTTAGCCTTTGTTTCAGTAATTCCAGAAATTCTTCCGCGTCTACCTTACTTTCGCAACAAACCACAAAATCGTCGCAAAACCTTATTAGTTGTATATATCCTCTGGATCTTGGTTTAAATTTCTTTTCTATCCATAAATCCAACACATAATGTAAGTATATATTTGCTAATACAGGACTTACTATACCACCTTGGGGTGTACCTTGTTTTGTTGCTTCATAATTTCCAGCTTCGACTATCCCTGCCTTGAGAAACCGCTTTACTAACCACCGCAAATTTGGGTCAGTTATTCGTTCCCTTAGACATCTCATTAGCCATTTATGCTGTATATTATCGTAGAACTTCTTGATATCCACTTCTACAATGTAGTTTATTGGCTTGTACATAACTGCTTTATCTAGTGCATTTACCGCTTGATGACAGTTTCTTCCAGGTCGAAATCCATATGAGCTGTCCAGAAAGTTTGCCTCGTAAATATTTTCTAGTATCTTCTTCAGCATAATCTGTACTAATTTATCCTCGGTCGATGGTATTCCGAGTCCGCGTTTCTCTTTACTTCCAGCTTTCGGTATATATACCCTCTTTACTGGTTGTGGTTGATATTGCTTCCTCTTCATACTTTCTACTAGCACTTCGAGTTTCTCATTCAGATTTTCTCCGTATGATTCCACTGTTATCTGGTCTACTCCACAAGCCTTGTTACGCTTCAGTTCTTTATAACATCTCGCAAGATTCTCTGTATTTATCAGATGGACTAACGATGTGAATTTTAGTCGCTTATCTTGCTTTGCTCTTACTGCTATCTGGTTTAGTTTATTTTGCATGTTATTCCAACCTCCGTTGTATTGGCCTAGCAATCCCTATTCCAGTTACTATATTGCTGATCGCTTCCCCTTGTACGTGGCTTTCCCACATTCTGAGTACTATCAATCAGTCCGACTTCCCCTGCATCTTCCGCTAGTTCTTGCCTTTGTTGACTTGTTCCAGCGTACCTTTGTAGGAATGCATAGGATCTCCCAAGTTCACTTGAAGTCCATTTCAATACATGGCACGGTCTCAGATCCCGATAGAGTGAGTGATAACTTGCCTTTACGCTATCCTTCATGCTGTCTTCCATGGCCATGAAAATGTCGACCTCTATGTCTTCAGGTATTTCGGAACTCAATCCCTTCACTTTCGTTGTACCCTGCATTGTCCATCCCACTAGCTCTATTACACTCGTTACCTCATGCAACATAGTGGTCTGTTCCAAACTGTTGGCTAGACTTTGTTTGTGTTGGATTTTCACCAACTGTTCTCCAAGCACTTCTTGGCGCACCATACCCTACCCCACTTCTCCAACCACCCGTTACATCTTTCGCGGAATAGCCAAAAGGAGGTTCTGGGCCATCGGTGAGTGGAAAGTAAGCATCTATGCCAACAACATCGATAAACTCTGAAGACCATAGTTCATCCATATTATACCAACCATCATATGAATGATACTCACTCCAATCGGCAGCGTAAGTTACGTTTACTTCTTTTCCAAGCTGAAATTTTACTTGCTTTGCAACTTTAACTAGCTCTGCTACTGCAGGATAATTGCCTTTCGCATCTTTTACTCTGGTAAGCTGAGCAAACTCAGAACCAATAATAAACCCTTCCACTTTAGTTTGTTTGGCAATGCTTGTGTAATGCTCTATGAATTTGCTATACTGATTCTCAAAAAAATCACTTATATCCTGAGGAGTACCGCTCAATTTTCCTCGCCACTCTTTGTTTTTTGTGTCAAGCAAGAGCATTGGATAGAGCATCACCTTATAACCTCTGCTATGCAGCTCTTCTATATATCTTATTAGTGCTGCATCGCTAACTGTACCACCATATCTTGGATTGCCATGATTATCTTTTGAAATGAGCTGGTCATTATCCCTGGTTATATTTCCCACTTGCCAATCATCAGGCACTATAGCAGAATCGTCTTGAAATTCAACTGCAGGATATATTTTACAATCTTTGATATTCAAACTGCTTGCAAACCAATTAACCACTACCGATGCCCATTCAACATTTGGTAAACTTTCCTTCAATTGGTCCAAAGAAAGCATAGCATCGCTCTTTTTTGTGTGATTATTGTGATTTACTCTTTGTACCGGTCCATAGGGAATATATTGACTACTGCTTATTTTTTCTCGTGCAATTTTCTTCTGTATTTTCGTATCATACACAAACTCCCCTGAACCTGGTATGATATTGATATTTTTAATGTTTTCTGCTACTGAGAATCCATTGAGCTTCAGTGCAGTTTGCACTTCAAATGTAAACACCGGAACACGATTACTATAGTCTGCCAAAGGGAAATTTTTGATGACTATGTAAGATATTCCTCTATAAGCTGGTACATTCTTCTCACCTTCGATTGATAACATAAACGGATCAGGGTTTTGGTCTTCTCTGCCGTGGTAAAAAGTATAATCTATTTCATCAAAACTAAGCGATTTTATATCCGCCCAGATTCTATTTAATTTTTCTACTTTCCCCTTGCAAATTGCAATTGCGAGTGTTGCATAGTAGTTATATGTAATATTTATACCTCTTCCTGTTTTATTTTGAGTGGTTATCGCCTCCTCTTTTATTGGCTGTGACCAAATAATGTTTCCAGCAATGCGAGCAGTGCCATAGATAATTGGAATTGCTTTGCCATAAGTTGAGGTTTGAACTTGCAGATTTTTCAGCCTCGCCCCATGCGTTATCTTTTGGTCGGCATCAAGACCAAATATTGCATTATCAAGCTGTGCACCAAGCAGAGCACCGAGTTCTGAGCCAACAATCTGGCCAATTGGCCCAAAAATACTGCCCGCTTTACTTAAAATTGATGATAAAATTATTGTAGACATAATATTCTCCTTTTTAATAGATTGTTTTGAATTTTTGAAAGAAGATCCCAGACTGGGATAAAATTGGGACCTACTATATAGTAGTGTCATGCGACTGGTATCCAGGAAAAAAAGGATGTAATCCGAGTAGCCCTTTTCCTGTCATCCGAGTAGCTGACACTGGGATCCATTGTTCTTTATTTCTGAATTCCAGCGGGCTTTGTTGCACCACTCAAGGAAAGAACAGGCAGTTACTGATGGAATTTGTTATAAAATAGATATTTAGCCGACAAAGGAAAAATATGCCAATAAGAATGAAAGTCAGTAACTGCAATGAATATAACAAATTTCTTCAAGAAAGGGGAAATGTTTTTCATTATATCAACGATGCCATTGAAAATTGGTACGAAAATAGTCCAAAAGTAGCAGGTGGCAACAATGTCTACAGCGACAAAGTAGTGATTCTAATTCACATAATAACCTATCTATTCAGGATTGGTCTTAGGCAAACAGTGGGATTTATAGAGAAATATCTTGAGCAAATAGGGAAAATTTTGCAAATTATCAGCTATTCGCAGGCTTCAAGAAGGTTTAAAAAGCTTAATATCAAAATCAACGACTGCAGAGTTGATAAGAACGATATGGAAGATATTGAAATTGCTATAGATAGTACAGGTATCAGCATCTACAATAATATTCCAGGCCATAGTAAGGCAAATGGTACAGATAGAAAGTATCGCCGCTATGAGCAAACAAGAAAGCTACATGTAATGCTAGAGATAGGTAGTAAAAAAGTTATAGCTGCAAAATACAGTAGTGGAGTTTATTCCGACCACTATGGAGCCTGTGATCTTATTGAAAGAGTGGATACCAAGTATAACATAAGCACGATATATGCAGATAGGGCATATAATCGAAAGAAGTTATACAAACTGTGCGATGAGCTTGACATAAAGACAAGGATTCCTCCGCAAAATAATGCAGTAGAGCATCCAAAGTTGGATTATATGAATGAGAGAAATTCTACAATCAAGCTCATAAAGTCATATGATGAAGATGGTATGAAGAGGTGGAAAAAAGAGATAAATTATTGGAAGAGATCTTATATAGAAAGTTTTTTCTCGCGACTGAAGCAAATATTTGGATTTAGTTTTAGGAATAAATCTGAGATTAATCGTGAGAAGGAACTGCTACTCAAGTGTTATTTGCTTAACAAATTTACTGAAATAGGCATGGCTAAGTTTGATATAGCTTCATGAATTTATTATACATTACCCACTATCCGAAGAGCTGTGCAACAAAGCCATTCCAGCGTCACGCGCTGGAATGACATTAAATGATTTTTCTTTGAATTTGAGTTATGCAAGCAAGCCCCTTTGTTGTCATGCAAGTAGCCCCTTCGATGTCACCCGAGTAGCCCTCTTCCTGTCATCCCAGTACTGGGATCCAGCCTTTCTTACCAACAAAAAACTTGGCATAACTTGCGTGCTCAAAAAATTCCTGGATTTCAGTACTGGAATGACACCCTTTTAGAAGTTCCTTCTGGATAAAAACTATTGTCAAGCACTGGAATGACATGATTCGACTTGCATGACCAGACTGTGTAGTAATTCTCTTTATTCCTCGATTTGCCACTTACTTCCTCGAGAAGATACATCACTCAATGAAGAGCTTACTGATGAACTTCTAGATAAGCTTCCAGATGATAGCCTTGTATCCTTGTTTTTAGTTTTTCCGTTACTATGTTTCTCATTCTTCTTATCTTCAATGTTATGTTCCTTCTTAAATCTTTCACATAAAGTGAAAATAGGAGTGCTTTTGCCTTTACTTTTCTCCTCTCGTATATACTTGGCTAAACCAATCAGATTTGCTGGTGAAAAACCATTAGTACTCTTTACAATAGTTTCAATATTTAGAGGGCTTAATTCTTTGAGATATTCTTTTAGTATTCCCCTACGCGTACTTTCTTTATCCAGCCCAGGAACCTCAATACACTCCAAACGACCACCCCTAGTAAACGCAGGATCTAAATGATCCTTATGATTAGTTGCAGCAATCACCATTATATTTTTTGAGGATAAAAACTCTTTATCCAATTTAGTGAGTAAATAAGTTAAAGGCCCTGCATCCTCATTAACAGTTCGCTTTTTACCAACTCCGTCAATCTCATCTATAAAAATCATACAAGGACTGTTTGTCTCTGCTTTCTCAAAAACTTGATCTATATTCCTTTGACTAGACAAGCAAGACGCAGAAACAGACATAAACGCAAACAGAGATTTAGTTTGATTTGCAATTGCCTTACTAATACTAGTCTTACCAGTTCCTGGTGGACCGTACAAGAGATATCCTCCGCTTTTTGACTCACAAATTCCTCTCAACTTTTCTTTTATGTCATTTGGTAATATAATATCACTAAATGTTGTATTCCACCCTCTTTCTTCATCTTTTGCGTAAAATTCCATATTCAGCTTTGCTTCTACTTCATTTTTTGTTGCAGGACTATTAATTAACCTTGCAGAAAGATCACTAACCTCTTTTTTTAACCCATTCACTTCATCTTTCGTTACAAAATTCTCTAAAATTCTATGAACTTTTTCTTCTAGACCACTAAACCCGTATTTATTTTCTTTATCCTTTCCATCTTCTAATTCTTCTTTAATTGGAGTTAGCTTATTTTCTTCTTTCCTTAACCCTTTATTCGGCTCTTCGACTTCAGCTTTCGAGTTTTCTTGAGATTTTTTATTTTGTTTAATCATTTTATATGAAAACACAATTACTACTGCAGAAAGCGCAAATAAAATAAAAATAACAGGGGGAGCTATATTTAAAGCTGCAACTGAAGATAAAAATGCAACGTAAGGAGCTACAGCAAAAACTCCAGATGTAATTAATGTAAGGGAAGCAATAGCACCAGCTATAAAAAAAGTTATATTAGCTCTATTAGACATATTTTAGCTTATAAACAGTTAATTTATAAATAATACATTTAAAGAGTACAAGCTTTTCATAGTAAAGCAAGACTAATTAAAGAGATAACTCAAGGTGTCCTTAATCAATCTATGATCGAGGTATTATGCAGTATTAAGATATAAGATGGTATGTTGTATTTTTAATTCAGTGTTCTTTTTCTGTCATTCCAGGGTACTGGAATGACAGATGCTATGATAAGAAATTCAATAACTTAAAGTAGGTAATTAAAGCCTCTAATTAAAATATGAATCTATAGTTATCATAAGCAACACTAAAGAAGTGCGGAAGTAAAAATTTACGAAAGAGCATTATGTATACGTATGCTTTGTAGATCTACACTTTGCCACCCTTCTGTTAAGCTTTGCCTCCCTTCCATTACGTTTTGTCGCTCTTTTATTTCTTTTATTTCGTTATCGAATTTTGACATTAGATATTTAACATAACCAGATGTTAATGCTGTTGATGCAGATACAGCTATTGCTGCCGTAACAGATGTTAATGTAATTTCCATTGTCTCGGTTATAAAAAGCGTCGATGTTACAAAATTCCCTAACATGGCAACTAAGCCACCAACAACTACACTACCTTGAACTACTTTATTTTTTAAAAACCCTTTTATACTCTCTACCGTATCTTCTTGGTGATTTATAATGGCATAATACAAAGGAGTTTTCTGCAAACTATCTTTTTTATAAACATCTGCACCTCTGTCTAGTAGAGCATCTACTATCTCTAAATAGCCATTTTTAGCAGCATAATGCAAAGGAGTACTACCATTTCTATCTTTTACATGAACACTTGCGCCTTCAGCTAACAGAGCATCTACTACCTCTACATGGTTACTTAAAGTAGCATAATGCAAAGGAGCACTACCATTTTCATCTTTTACATTAATATCTGCACCTGTTTTTAGTAGAACATTTACTACATCTATGAATTTATATATAGTAGCATAATGTAAAGGAGTACGACCATTTCCATCTTTTATATTAACACCTGCACCTCTCTTTAGTAGAGCATTTACTACATCTATGAGTTCATATATAGTAGCATAATGCAAAGGAGTACTACCACTTCTGTCTTTTACATTAACATCAGCACCTTTTTTTAGTAGAGCATTTACTACACCTACACATCTACTATAAACGGCATGATGCAAAGCAGTCTCTCTATTTTCATCTTCTACATGAACATCCGCATGCCTATCTAATAAAACATTCACTAAATCCTTACAGCTAGATGCTGCAGCTGCAATTAATAATGTAAATTCGGCATCAGGATCACTTTGGATGAATGTATGATTTATACTAAAATTTTTATTTTCCCACTCTTGATACGCTATTGTATCTTCCCTTCGCAATACCTCTTTTATTTTATTAATTACGTTATCTTTATTTACACTTGCATCTTTATCAATTGCACTTAATATCTTTTTCAGATTTTCAAAATTCATCTTTACCTCCTATAACTTTACGTTGCAGTTACTACACAATTACAAACAAAAGTAAACACATTTTTGTAAATTATTTAGAAAAAGAATCCATTAAAAAAGTCAGTGATTTGCAATAAATAACTGATCCATTTAATTGAAAGAAATATGTGATGTAACTATAGTCATTATAAACAACAATAGAAAAAACACGGAAGTAAAAAATTTATACTGATCTTATCATATTTATTATTAGCATAATTATAAACATGGGAAAGCAAATACAAGTCAACTTATCTAAAAAAATAGTGAGAGGGTCTTATCTGGCGCAAAATGGATGGCCAACCTTAGTGAAAATTATTTTGCATCATTGAATAATAACAGCATTAAACCAGCCAGCTCTATAAGAAAACTAATAGAGGCTTTTTTACTTGTTCCAATTATTACATCCAGTGCTATTACACTAGCATGTACCTATTTTTTTCTGAATGCAGTGAGTATTCAAAAATATGATTGCAGCTTTGAATAAGGGAAAAATTATGGCGCCTATGATTTTTGAAGGCTATTGCGATACAGACGTTTTTAATAGCTAGTTCAAGCTTTTTGCTGGGTGATTTTGGATAATGCAACTTTTCATAGAAAATAAGTGACTTTGTTAAAAGTGTCGGTGCTGAAGTTATATATCTGCCTCCATATTCTCCTGATTTTAATCAAACCATTGGTTTGTTATAAAAAATTTAGCCAGAAAGAATATTCAGCTATTCGAACTATTAGAAAAAGAGCTATAATTATAGACTCCGTATACACTATAACTAGACTTTTTTTTAAGAGGAATGATACACAAGTTAGTACTAAGACACTAAACAGTTTTCAAAAATGAAAATTATACCTTAAAGCTGATTTTCATACAGTTCTTGCAAGCGATAGCACTCTCACTTCTCTGGCACCAGAGTTTAAAATTTCCTGAGAGCAAGACCTTGCGGTTGCGCCAGTTGTTACTACATCATCAACCAATATCACGATTTTGTTTTTGATAATTTCGCTGTTACTTACTTTAAAAGTATTTTTCAAATTTTTTTCACGCTGTTTAAGTGAAAGACCAGCTTGAGGTTTGGTGTGACGAATACGTTTTATTGCAAATGGTGTATAAGATAAATTAGATAACTTACTTAATTCCTTCGCGAGCAATGCTGCTTGATTATATTTACGTTTAAATAAGCGTATTTTATGTAGCGGTATGGGAACTATGACCTCTGCATTTTGAAACATGTCTTTGTTAGCTTTGTACATCCACTTTGCATAGACTTTCACATAATTTAAATTATCAAAAAATTTAAAATTTATAATCATATTTTTGCTATGTTCATCATAAGCAAAAACTGATCTTAATACTTTAAATGGTGAAGGGTTACTGATGCATTTACCACATGTATCAATGTTATCTGGAATTACTACACCACAAACATTACAGTAATGCTTAGTTAAAAAATTGATTTTTTTATTGCATTCACTACATAAATCATAACTTTTATCAATTATACGTTCACAACTTACGCATACGTTTGGAAATATGAGATCTGTAGCTTTTTTTAATAAGAGAAGATTCATGAATTAAATATGTTAGGTATACCTTTTAAAATGCTCCTCATAACCTAATTATTAAGAAATAGTCGATACTTGATCCAATAAATATGTTTTAAGATACTTGCCTGTAACGCTTTTTGGAGTCTGTGCAACTTTTTCTGGAGTTCCTACAGCAACCACTTCGCCACCTTTTACTCCACCCTCTGGACCAATATCTATTATGTAATCAGCAGTTTTTATAACATGTAAATTGTGCTCAATAACTATAACAGTATTTCCTAAATCAACTAGCCTATGGAGTATTTTCAGTAAATTATTTACATCTTCAAAATGTAACCCAGTTGTTGGCTCATCGAGAATATACAATGTTTTCCCGGTAAATCGCTTTGATAGTTCCTTAGACAGCTTTATTCGTTGTGCTTCACCCCCGGACAACGTTGTTGACGACTGTCCAAGCGTTATATAGCCAAGCCCTACTTCCTGTAAAGAAATCAACTTTTCCTTTATCATTGGAAGATTTTCAAAAAAGTCACATGCTTGATCTATTGTCATATCAAGCACATCAGAAATTGATTTTCCCTTGTAAGTAACTTCCAATGTTTCTCGGTTATACCTCTGTCCTCTACATTGCTCACATTTCACATAAACATCCGGTAGGAAATGCATCTCGATCTTTAAATGCCCATCACCTTTACAAGCTTCACATCTTCCTCCCCTGGTATTAAATGAAAATCGGCCTATATTGTAACCTCGTGCCTTCGACTCTGGGAGACCTGCAAACCAATTTCTGATGTGAGTAAACATACCAACATATGTTGCTGGATTTGATGCTGGGGTCCTACCAATTGGCGATTGATCAACTTCTATAATTTTATCTATATACTCAAGGCCTTCTATTTTGTCGCATTGACCATGCCTTGCAGATGAATGATTTATCTTGTGTGCTGAGTATTTATATAATGTTTCTATCACTAAACTTGATTTCCCTCCTCCTGATATTCCAGTAACACAAATAAAATTCCCTATAGGAAATTCAACATTTATATTTTTTAAGTTGTTCTCACAAGCATTAACTACCTTTATGAACTGAGTTGTTTGCTTTCTTCTTTTTGAAATTGAAATTTCCTTCTTTCCACTTAAATACTGTCCTGTTATGCTCTCTGAATTTTTTTGTAACTGATCTGGTGTTCCTTCTGCAACAACTTTTCCTCCGTTTACACCAGCTCCAGGACCAATATCAATCACATAATCAGCAGCCATTATTGTGTCTTCATCATGTTCAACAACAATCACAGTATTACCCATGTCTCTCAGATTTTTAAGTGTGGCAATTAATCGATCATTATCACATTGATGAAGGCCAATTGAGGGTTCGTCAAGCACGTATAGCACTCCTGTTAAACCAGAGCCAATTTGCGAAGCAAGCCTGATCCTCTGGCTTTCACCACCAGAGAGAGTGCTAGATTCACGGTCAAGTGTAAGGTAATTTAGCCCTACATTCTTTAAAAATGTCAGCCTTTTGATTATTTCGTTTAATATTTTATTTGAAATTTGCTTATGTTGTTCTGTGAGCTTGTCTGGCAAATTTTCAAACCAATCAAGGGATTCATCGACGCTGAGCCCTGATATTTCACCTATGTGTTTTTCATCAATTTTCACTGTAAGTGCTTCTTTTCTCAATCTATAGCCAGCACATTCTTTGCAGTCAGTAACAGAACAATACCTATCAATAAGTGATGCATCGTAATCCATCTGGCGTTCTAGGATACTGACCAAACCTTGAAATTTCATTTCTCTAGAGCCAAAAAGTATTAAATCCTTCACTTTTTGGTCTATATTCTTCCACGGAACATCAAGACTAAATTTGCAATTTTCAGCCAGTGACAGAATTGCATTTTTTAGCAATCCATAGTTTGTATGCACTTGACGGAATATTGATCCAATTGGCTTTAAAGCACCTTCAGATATCGAGAGCGTTTCATCTGGCACTATTAGCTTTGCATCAACACTTAGCTTTTTACCGAGCCCATTGCATGAACTGCATGCACCGTAGGGGCTGTTAAAAGAAAACAATCTTGGCTCTATTTCTTCAAGAGTAAAGCCAGACTCAGGACATGCAAAATTCTCTGAGAAAGTTAAAGTTTGACCATTTTTATACTCGGAATTGTGGTTATCAGGTAAGTTAACTATTTCTGCATACATTAAGCCATGGGCAAGTCTCAATGCTGATTCTATACTGCTTGGTAGTCGATTTCCTATATCATCTGATATGGACACTCTATCTGCAATCACAAAAATATCATGTTTCTTGTTTTTATCGAGCTTAGGCAAGTCATCTATATCACATATTTCACCGTTTATTTTTAGTCTTACGTAACCCTGCTTTTTAATTTCCAGTATCTCTTTTAGATGCTCTCCCTTTCTACCACGTACAATAGGAGCAATTATATATACTTTAGTTTCTAAAGGTAATGCTGTAATAGTATCTACAATTTGAGATACAGTCTGTTTCGTTATTGGCAATCCAGTTGCGGGTGAGTAAGGAATGCCTATTCGCGCATATATTAAGCGTAGATAGTCATAAATTTCAGTAACGGTTCCAACAGTTGATCTTGGATTTTTTGAGATCGATTTTTGGTTAATTGATATTGCAGGAGAGAGGCCTGTGATCGATTCAACGTCAGGTTTATCTTGAATATTAAGAAATTGACGTGCATAAGCCGATAGACTTTCGACGTATCGGCGTTGGCCTTCTGCATAAATCGTATCGAATGCGAGGCTAGACTTACCAGAACCACTTAGTCCAGTTATAACAACTAACTTATTTTTTGGTATATTGACATCAATACCCTGCAAATTATGCTCTCTTGCACCTTTAACTCTGATCATACTTCATGTACCTTTGACCATTACAGCCTCAAAATACATAAACTTACAACAACTTTCTACTAATTTTTTCAACTATTACGGAAAACGAAGTAGCACAACTAGTGCAAAACATTTTGCCATACAACTATATAAACATCTGTTTTCGCCAAGTTAGTTCGTACAACAAATGGTGTCATAAAAGTATGTTTTCTACAATCTCATCAAAAACATGCTTACCAATTTTTGGAAACAGGAAATTTTATTTTATATAAAATATAGAATTTTGATAAATTTAACTTTTTTGTGAGATTATGCAGCGATAAAAATAAATTTAGAGGGAAAGGTTATGGTAATAGAGAAGGAGAAGTTTTTTGAAATAATAAATGAGGTAAGTGAAAGTAGCGATTTGGATGAAGATAATTTACTTGAAAAAATAAAGAATGAGTTAAAAGGAAAAGATGCAGGAGAGTACAACAAGTTTAGTAAAAATTTTAGTAAAGAACATCAATTTAGTATAAAAATTTCAGAAGAAGCTGCAGAAGATTGGACGTTGTTACATCTTGCTACAGCATGCAACAATATGTTAATAGTGGAACTTTTACTAAAAAAGAAAGCAAGTGTTAACGCTCGAGTAAAAGATGGTTCTAAAAATGATGGGCCAACTGCTTTGCATATTGCTACTTCTTGTAGACATGAAAGCATGGTAAAACAACTACTAAGTGATGATCGAGTGAATCCTTCATTAAAAAGCAAAAATAAGACTCCAAGAGAGGTGGTAGGCAATACAGAAAATAAGGAAGCAATATTACAAATGTTAGAGGAAGCAGAAGAAAATTTTTATGCAAAGCATAAGAAAAAAACTGATATATCAGCAGATGTTATAAATTCTGTGAAACAATATAATACCATACGTAGTGGTGAACAGGCTCCTGTTACGTGCGAAAGTAGTGACAGTATAGTAAGTGAGCAATACTTACATGCTGGTGTTAAGAATATGGTAGAAAAATTTGAGTCACCGCAAAGAGGAAGTGTTACATGTAGTGGTAAACAGACTCCTATTGGTGAAAGCGTTAGTAGTGACGACAGCGGTCTAGAGTCTGAGGCTACATTTGATACTTCTTTCTGCTCCGAAATAAATCACGACGGGACAGCTAATGAAGTTGATGACCAAATTTTAGAAAGTCTGCAACCTCAAATTCAGCTGCAAGATAGACAAATTCGGAAGTTAGAAAAGCCAGGTAAAGAATTAAAACATGTTGAGAAAGAACTAGAAAAGTTAAAGAGTGACTTAGCTGGACATGAGACTCGGTTAGAAATAGTTGATAAGCTCAGTAAAGAGAATCAATCACTAAAGCAAAAAATAAAAGATCTGGAAAACGAGAATACAACACTTAATAGTGAATTAAGCAAAACCAAAGCAAATAAAGTATTACTAGAAAAAACAGAAAAAAGACAACTGTCTTTCTTAAAAATTGCTTCTGTAAACTTTACAATCATGTTGACAGTAGGTGTTGCCTTTAGTATAGCCTTCCAATTACCAATTCTATTGATGATTGCAACTTCTGTGATGTCTTCATTGATAGTCGGTGGAGTTACATACGCACTATCACCGCAACCTACTGAATTAAAAGAAGTAAGTATTCAATGCTCAGTGCAACATGATGCTTGTAAAACTTAACTTGTGCGCTTCCTGGTAATTTTGATATAGTTATTTCAGTTGAAATCTACAGGTTTACAAATGGCAATCTTAAGTGTAAAAGAAGCTTTATGCACAGCGATCAGAGAAGAAATGCAAAATGACCCTGATATATTTATCATGGGTGAAGAAGTTGCAGAGTATGATGGTGCTTATAAAGTAACGAAAGGATTACTGAAAGAGTTTGGAGAAAATAGGGTAGTTGATACACCCATTACTGAACATGGATTTGCTGGTCTTGCTGTTGGAGCAGCATTTGCTGGACTGAGGCCAATAGTCGAGTTTATGACTTTTAATTTTTCTATGCAGGCTATCGACCAAATTGTGAATTCCGCAGCAAAAACAAATTATATGTCGGGTGGACAACTTGGATGCCCTATAGTATTTCGTGGACCAAATGGAGCTGCAGCAAGAGTTGCCGCACAACATTCTCAGTGCTTTGCATCTTGGTATTCGCATGTTCCAGGTTTGAAAGTAATAGCACCTTACTTTGCCTCCGATTGCAGAGGTCTGCTTAAAGCTGCAATTCGTGACCCTAATCCGGTAATATTTCTAGAAAACGAGATCGCTTATGGACATGAGCATGAAGTTCCTGACTCTGAGCTATCAAATAAAGATTATCTACTTGAGATAGGCAAAGCTGCTGTTATACGGGAAGGAAAGGATGTAACTATCACTGCTTTTTCATTGAAACTAATGGATGCGTTAAATGCGGCAGATTTACTCTCTAGTGAAGGAATAGAAGCTGAAGTTATCGACCTCAGAACCTTAAGACCACTTGACACTGAAACAGTTATTAACTCTATTAAGAAGACCAATAGATTAGTAAGCATAGAAGAAGGTTGGCCATTTGCAGGAATAGGAGCAGAACTCTCAGCCATGATTATGGAACAAGGATTTGACTACCTTGACGCTCCGGTTGTACGGGTAACCGGCAAGGATGTCCCCTTACCTTATGCTGCAAACCTAGAAAAGAAAGCATTACCACAAGTGGAAGATATAGTTGAAGCTGTGCACCAAGTCTGCTTTAGAAAGAAATAGTCCTATTGACTCTTTTTTTTATCTCCCGTTCCACATTCTTCCATAAAAGAGGCATTTGTAGAGTTTATACCACCCATTACTTTTATGACAATAGTTTTAGCGCCAAAAAACACAGCGCAAAATACACCGAGGGCGAAAAGAGCAGGCCACGGCATTCTACCAAATATTGCAAGTAAAGCTGCTCCTATTATCACTACGGTCATAAGCGGTCCACCTATTCCCCAAACGTAGCCAATAATATTACATATTACTTGAGCAGTTGTATCGTCATTAGAGTTAGCAGCACTTCCAACATGAGAAAAAGAAATAAATAATACTATAAGTAGAATACAAAAAACCTTTCTAATTGTAGGGTTCATCCCTATACCTTAAGTTTAAATACTATAATTATATCTAAAATAGTATAATTTTTAGTAAAACTAGCATTGTGATTTATACAATATTGCATAGCAAATGATGTCTATTGGTTATCAATCACTGTCAATTACTTGAGAGCTTATTTCGACTTTCGAAAAAGAGCAATAACACCCATGAGTAAAATTTCACATTACCACTTTTATGTGTTATGATAAGCTTAAATTTATAAAGAAAATAAAATTGAAAGAATTGAGAGAGAACCGGATAGTAAGAACGAGAAAGTTTTTATCTTCACTGTTTTTTTTGCTACTAATTGCGCTATCAATACGTAGTTTTTTATTTGAGCCATTTCATATTCCTTCTGGTTCAATGAAAAGCACTCTACTTGAGGGAGATTATATTTTTACTAGTAAATATTCATATGGTTATAGTAAACACTCTTTTCCATTTTCTCCAAACATCTTTAGCGGTAGAATCTTTTATACCCCTCCGGAGCGTGGTGATATAATAGTTTTCAAGCCTACAAGAAATGACAGCATTAGATTTGTTAAGCGGGTAATAGGAATACCGGGCGATAAAGTGCAAATGATAGAGGGGGAGTTATATTTAAATGATCAGAAAGTAAAACGAAGACAAATTGAAAATTTTTTTGATTATGAGTCAAAGCGTAATATAGCAAGATACATCGAAACACTCCCGAGCGGCAAGGAGCATGAAATTCTAATAGATAATCTTTCTAATAAGTTATCATACAATACTCCAGTTTATTATGTGCCTGATGATCAATTTTTTGTTATGGGAGACAATAGAAATAATTCTTTTGATAGCAGGTTTTCTGAAATTGGGTTAATACCAACTGAAAATATAGTTGGACGCGTAAGCATGGTTGGTTTATCGTTTAAATTAGGCAAAGTTGATTGGTTGCCGTTTGATTTTAGGTTACCTATTGCTCTGAGATTTGACAGGGTACTTCACAAAGTTGTATGAACTCTATCTGTCTGCTGATTCGCATAATTCTAAAGCAGAGTTTTCTAACTCAGAGATAGCATTATTAATGTTGTCTAAGTCATTTTCCTGTAAAGCGTCTTTTGCGTTCTGTAGTAAAATTTTTAACTTTTGCTCAGTAGAAACATTTTCAACTAGATGTATGAGCTTGTTACCGTTAATTTTAGCCTCTGCAAGGGAACGAGCCTTCATGTCTTCATCAAAGTTACTTACTGACTGATTGACCATATCTTGAATATCTTCTTCATTTAAGCCAGAGCTTGAATTTATTTTAACTGTCTGTTCGACTCCAGTAGTTTTTTCTCTTGCAGTGACAGTCAATATTCCATCAATGCTAACTGTAAATCCTATTTCAACTTTTGCAGAACCTGCAGGCAATTGTGGTATACCTTTGAGTTCAAATCGTGCTAGAGATTTATTATCTTTTATCATTTCACGTTCTCCTTGACAAACGTGAATTTTCATTGCTGTTTGCCCGTTAGCGTAAGTTGTAAACTCTTTTATTTCTGAAACTGGTAGTGGTGTATTTCTTGGTATAATTTTTTCAACTATTCCCCCCATAGTTTCTATGCCAAGTGATAAAGGCAGCACATCAAGGAGAATATTCCTATCTTTTGAGTTTGAAGTTAAATAATGAGCCTGCAAAGCTGCCCCATTGGCAACTGCTTTGTCCGGATCCACATCATTCAGCACTTTATTGCCAAAGAGTTTGATTAGTGAATTTTGCACTAATGGCACTCTAGTTGCGCCACCAACTAAAATTACCCCTTTTATATCATCGATTTTAAGATCTATGTTGCTTATAGTACGAGTAACTATATTTATAGTCTTATTAACCAAAGGACTGATTGCTTGCTCGAATTCTTCTTTGGTAATTTTGCACTTAAATAATTCACCATTGATGCTGAATTCAAAAGTGCCAGAGGTATCTTCACTTAGGTACTCTTTTATAGCACGTATATTGCAGATACCAGTTTTAGTGTATGAATGTTGTAATTTGTAGGTAGTTGTATCAGATGGTGCAGTGCTTGACACTGGAATCCAGTTCTTATTATATAACTTTCTGGTGTGTTCACTTGCAATCAAACTTTCTGGATCCCAGTGTCGGAGCACTGGGATGACACTAGAGCATTTTTTATTTAAACCTACCTGTTCTCTATACTTTTCAAGCACGATTAAACTAAGTAGATGATCAAAATCATCACCACCAAGTTTAGTATCACCACCAACTGCAAGAACTTGAAACACTCCTTGATGTAATTTTAATATTGAAATGTCAAATGTTCCACCACCGAGGTCATAAACTGCATATATGCCACTGTTATTGTTCTTTTCAATGGAGTAAGAAAGTGCTGCAGCGGTTGGTTCATTAATGAGGCGAAGAACATCTATGCCAGCTAATTTTGCTGCATATTTGGTTGCGTTACGTGCTGAATCATCAAAATAAGCTGGTACAGTAATCACTGCTTTGTTAACTTTCATCCCTGTGAATTTTTTTACCCTCTTGCATAGAGTTTTTAGTATCTCAGCAGAGATCTCAATAGGAGTGAGATACTTTTCTTCTGAGCATTTTACCCTAATAACTTTTTCACTTTCGTTATCTATTTCACAATTGATACCTTCTTTATGCAAGTCTTTAACACTTTTACCCATTAAGCGTTTTATAGAGCAGATAGCGTTTTCGCCAACATCGTAGCCTACTTTTAGTACATCCTTTTCATATGAAATGACAGAAGGTAATAGTTCACGACCTTGCTCATCTTTAAATATTTCTACATTGCCAGCTTTATTTACCATGGCAATTAAAGAGTTAGTAGTTCCAAGATCTATACCAAAAACTACCTCATTTGAACTTGGTTCAGAAATTTGAACTGGCCGCATTTTCCTTTATCTCCTCAAATGACTTATATAAATATCTCAATCTAAAAACTTGCGTAGCAACTTCATCAAAATTTTTTGTAGCAAAAGCATTAATTAGGTTTTTAGTACAATCTTTTACCTTTTCATCAATCATCCTACTTGCAAATTGTAAATCATCGCAGTCTAGAAAGTATTCTCTTATTTCCATTGATTCATTTAATATTTCAGGATCAAGATGCTCTTTTTTGCTTTTTACGTCAAAAAGATCCAACAAATGTTCGGCACGCTTTAGCGGTGACTTCAGTACCTGATAAGCTTTGTTGATATTTTCCATACTTTTGGACTCTCTTTCATTTATATCAGTTTTGCTTAGCTCAATATATTTTTTCTCCAGCTCATCAAAGCTGATGTTAAAAGCCGGTTCAATTCCAAATAATGTGAAATGGTTGCTAGACATGAAAACTCTCTCCACAACCACATTTTCCTTTCTCATTAGGATTTTTGAAAATAAAACCTGATGAGAATTTTTCCTCTACATAATCCATTTCAGAGCCAAGGATAAACATGATAGATTTTGGATCGATCAGCACCTTGACTTTTTGATCATCACTGCAGCTTTCTTCAATTACCGACTCCAAAGGACGAACATCATATGCATACTCAATATCATATTTTAAACCAGAGCATCCTTTTTGCTTAATTAGAACTCTTATTCCTATTGCTTCTTCAAGGTTAGCATGCTTCTTTTTGTCCAATAAAAACCTTACCCTCTCTACTGCATTTGCAGTTAGAGTGATAGGTTTTTTAACAGAATTTACTCCTTGAAATTCACTCATATTCCTCAATGTTTTTGTTTATTTTGATAATCATGAATAGCAGCTTTTATAGCATCCTCAGCAAGTACTGAACAGTGTATCTTTACTGGCGGCAAAGACAATTCTTCCACTATTTGAGTATTCTTTATCTTTGTTACATTCTCAATAGTTTTTCCTTTGATCATTTCTGTAAGCAAAGAACTTGAAGCTATAGCAGAACCACAACCAAAAGTTTTAAATTTTGCGTCTTCAATAACACCTTTATCGTTGACCTTTATTTGCAGTTTCATTACATCTCCGCATGATGGTGCACCAACTAAACCAGTACCAACATTTGGATCATTTTTATCCAGAGAACCAACATTCCTTGGATTTTCGTAATGATCTAAAATTTTCTCATTATAACTCATAGAACTACCCGTAAACCATTACTTACATTATAACATATTTAGGTTAAAAACTAAAGTAAAATACACTAGCAAGCAGTACATTTTACTCACAAAATATATAGGTTACGAGTGTATTTACTTTACAAATACATATAGTGCATGTCATTCTTTATATGGTAATTTTAGAAGGAGTATTTCTTGAGTTTATTCAGTAATCTTTATCAAGGACTATTAAAAACCTCCTCCCGTTTTAGTGATGGAGTAAAAAATATTTTTTCTGGCAAAAAAAAATTAGATCAGTCGCTTTTAGATGATCTGGAAGAGCTGCTGATTAGCATGGATATAGGTCATAAAACTTCTAGATTGCTTATTGATAAGCTCGCAAGTATCAAATTTGAATCAGAAGTTGAGCATAGAGTTATCACACAGCAGTTAATGAGCGAAATAGAGTCGATATTAAACCCTGTAGTGCAGCCGCTCATTTTGAATAAAAAACCACACATAATAATGGTGTGCGGAGTGAATGGTAATGGAAAAACTACAACTATAGGTAAACTTGCCTATAAATATAAGGAAAAAGGGAAATCCGTTATGCTTGTTGCGTGCGACACATTCAGAGCTGCTGCGAGTGAGCAACTAAATATTTGGGCAGAACGTTCTGATTGCTCTATTGTTACTGGAGAGCACGGTAGCGATTCTGCAAGTGTGGCATATAGAGCTGTAAGTCAAGCGATAAAAGATAGCGTTGATGTTGTTTTAATTGATACAGCAGGAAGGCTACAAAACAATGTAAATCTCATGCAAGAGCTGTCAAAAATACATAGAACGATAAAGAAATTGGATGATACTGCTCCTCATGATGTTATTTTAGTTCTTGATGGAACTACTGGCCAAAATGCTTATAGCCAATTAGAGGCCTTTAGTAAAATGGTTGGTGTTACCGGGTTAATTGTAACAAAGCTAGATGGTACTGCCAAAGGTGGAGTAGTGATTGGGCTTGCAGAAGCTTATAAGGTAAAATTACACGCTATAGGAATTGGTGAAAGTATAGAAGACCTGAGGGAATTTACTGGCAAAGAGTTTGCTGAAGCGCTGTTTAAATGTGATTGAAGATTTCCTTTAACTTTTTCATATGACCAAGCTTCAATTTTTAGATGGTGTCATTCCAGTACTTCCTATCCGAGTAACCTTTTCTTGCCATCCCAGTCTGGGATCCAGATTGCAAGTGGGTTGGGTGAGCCGTTAACGTATAAAAATTACTTCCGCATATTTTCAATCTCATTATAATTACAAATAGAGATATTTTAAGAGCTCAAAATCTATCTTTAGTCTGCAGACTTTTTAATCAAACTTATTAAAAAATGTATTCTTCAGTGTATATCTGTCGTATGTGCACTGCATTTTTTTTCTAACTCTTTTTTACACAGGAGGATTTTATGTCCAGAATTCCAGATACTTGACCTTTACTTTAGCTAAAAACCAACTGGTACCTATGGTTTTAGAAAGTGTAGGAAATAGAAACGTTTCTGTTTTTTGAGTAATTAAAAACCACTTCAGCTTGTCACTCATGCCTAAAAAATTACTATATTAATGTAATATTGATACTTGTATACCAACATAAATATATTTTAAAAATTTAAGGAGTATATTATGACAATGTCTACCACAAATTAGTGAGAAATTAGCAGCTAGCGCAAAAAGTCTCTTTGATGAGAGCGAAAAATTATTGCTTATAGCAGAGGAAATACACAATCAAGATTTAATGTATCTTTAATCACAAAAAAGAAGATATTCTACATCTTCTTTTTTTTATGCGATAATTAGCTACTTGTTTTCGTATTCGTCCAGACAAGGTAGTTATGAGTAAAAACAGCAAATGGTCAGTGCGTGAAACTGGAATGGCTTTGTTGCATCGCTATCTACGGCGGATTAAAGATAAAAAAGATGAAGAATATCAGTAGCTTATTATTCTAGCATTTATAGTAAGGACGGTCAGTGAATATCTAAATTTGAGTAAAAGAAATTTTACTACCATTCACTAATCTAGCTAAAATTCAAGAATTTCAATGCTTTAGCTATTTTAAGTAGAATTAAATTTACTAATACAAACAATAAATTACTATTCTTAAATTTGATCAGATTGACTGCAAAAAAATAAGATTTTCAATAAGTTGCTTGTATAGTTAGCCTTTCATAGGTAGCGATGCAACAAAGCCAACTGGAATCCAGCTAAACACTTTACAATGTTTTTGATGACGAAAAGACTGGATGCCAGTGTCTGGGCACTGGCATGACAACGGAGGACAATTTGAATGACACCCATATTTCAAGCAGGTATGATAGTGTCATTCCAGCGCGTGACGCTGGAATGGCTTTGTTGCACAGCTCTTCGGATAGTGGGTAATGTATAATAAATTCATGAAGCTATATCAAACTTAGCCATGCCTATTTCAGTAAATTTGTTAAGCAAATAACACTTGAGTAGCAGTTCCTTCTCACGATTAATCTCAGATTTATTCCTAAAACTAAATCCAAATATTTGCTTCAGTCGCGAGAAAAAACTTTCTATATAAGATCTCTTCCAATAATTTATCTCTTTTTTCCACCTCTTCATACCATCTTCATCATATGACTTTATGAGCTTGATTGTAGAATTTCTCTCATTCATATAATCCAACTTTGGATGCTCTACTGCATTATTTTGCGGAGGAATCCTTGTCTTTATGTCAAGCTCATCGCACAGTTTGTATAACTTCTTTCGATTATATGCCCTATCTGCATATATCGTGCTTATGTTATACTTGGTATCCACTCTTTCAATAAGATCACAGGCTCCATAGTGGTCGGAATAAACTCCACTACTGTATTTTGCAGCTATAACTTTTTTACTACCTATCTCTAGCATTACATGTAGCTTTCTTGTTTGCTCATAGCGGCGATACTTTCTATCTGTACCATTTGCCTTACTATGGCCTGGAATATTATTGTAGATGCTGATACCTGTACTATCTATAGCAATTTCAATATCTTCCATATCGTTCTTATCAACTCTGCAGTCGTTGATTTTGATATTAAGCTTTTTAAACCTTCTTGAAGCCTGCGAATAGCTGATAATTTGCAAAATTTTCCCTATTTGCTCAAGATATTTCTCTATAAATCCCACTGTTTGCCTAAGACCAATCCTGAATAGATAGGTTATTATGTGAATTAGAATCACTACTTTGTCGCTGTAGACATTGTTGCCACCTGCTACTTTTGGACTATTTTCGTACCAATTTTCAATGGCATCGTTGATATAATGAAAAACATTTCCCCTTTCTTGAAGAAATTTGTTATATTCATTGCAGTTACTGACTTTCATTCTTATTGGCATATTTTTCCTTTGTCGGCTAAATATCTATTTTATAACAAATTCCATCAGTAACTGCCTGTTCTTTCCTTGAGTGGTGCAACAAAGCCCGCTGGAATCCAGAAAAAAAGAAGCCAGTGTCAGCTACTTGAATGACATTATGGAAGCTGGGATGACATCCTTCTCACAAGCAAAATGTTCATGCAGATAATATTTAATTGTGATTGAAGATCTCTTTTAACTCTTTTATATGACCAAGCTTAATTATCTCAATATCATGAGAAGAATAATTGCCATTTTTAGGCATAATCGCTTTTTTAAACCCTAATTTTTGTGCTTCCCTTAGCCTGAGATCAGCATGCGAAACATTTCTAATTTCTCCTGAAAGTGCAACCTCACCGCAGATTATTGAAGAAGTTGGTAGCGGTAAATTTACTAAACTTGAAATAAGAGAAGCAGCAACAGCAAGATCAGCTGATGGTTCCTGTATTTTGAGTCCTCCCGCAATGTTTAGGTATACTTCTTTATCATGCAAAAACATTTTACAACGAGCACTTAGAACCGCGATTATCATAGCTAATCTATTAATATCCCAACCAACTACTGCTCTTCTTGGAGTTGCCATATTAGTCCTTGCTATTAATGCTTGCACTTCCATTAAGATTGGTCTTGAGCCTTCAACTCCTGCAAATACGGCGCTGCCAACTACTTCTCTATCATGTACGGTCAAGAATAATGATGATGGATTATCAACAGGCATGAGTCCTGCTTTAGACATCTCAAAAACACCAATTTCATTTGCAGGGCCAAATCTATTTTTAATAGTACGTAAAATGCGATATTGATTACTATTTTCACCCTCAAAATATAGTACTGTATCTACCATATGCTCCAGGGTTTTAGGTCCCGCTATTTGTCCATCTTTCGTTATATGGCCAACTATTAAGAGAGAAACACCATATTGCTTTGCAAGAACAGTCAATTCATGAGCGCAGGTACGGACTTGAGTTACAGTTCCTGGTGCTGATGTGACTTTGCTATCATACATAGTTTGTATAGAATCAATTATCAAGAACTTAATACTTTTATTTTTCCTTATTGTTGCTACTACATCAGTTAAAGATACTGTAGATAAAAGCTTAATTTTAGGTTCATTTATCTTAAGACGCTTTGCTCTGAGGCTCACTTGCTCTAAAGATTCCTCGCCAGATACATAAAGACATTCAAAAGAGGAAAGTTGTACAACATTAGCTGCAATCCTAAGCAAAAGAGTAGATTTTCCAATTCCAGGTTCACCACCAATTAAAATGCTAGCACCTTGAACGATACCTCCACCAAAAACTCTATCTAACTCTTCTATTCCTGTTAAAAAACGATCGGGGGTAATAATTTCACTATCTGATAACGCTTTTATTGAAATTGGTGCAGATGTACTTCTCGTTTCTGTTTTTAGTACTATTTCTTCGACAACCGTATCCCAACTGTCACATGCAATACACCTTCCTACCCACCTTCCAGTGCTATGACCGCAGAATTGACATACGTATGCAGTTTTCATAAAAGCCAAAATTATAATTGTAATAAAAATTAGCTAAATAAGTGAAATAAATTTAAATAGAGAAAATTACCAATCACACTTTTTATCTTGTGGTTTTATTTGCAATATTGCTACTAAGCTGACTAATAAGCAAAAAATTACATAAAGCCCAGCAGCAAAGTCTATTTTAGGAAACATTATAGTAAACCCAGTGCATATCATAGGAGTAAATCCACCATGCAGGGCATAAGAAATGTTACGTGATAAACTCACACCACTAAATCTAACATTAGTAGGAAAAAGCTCAGCAGTAACTATCCCTATAGGATTAATACCCCTCTCGATTATAGAAAGAGCCATAACACTCAACATGATTATAAGATAGCTTTTATAGTAATATGCAATAGATAACATAGGACAACATAATACCATTGTTATCACTATAAATAAGATTGCAGTGCGTTCTCTTCCTGTTTTATCAGCTAAAATTCCAAGCACTATTGAAGATATCGGCATTAATATACTGGTTATAATGAGTACAACTTCGTTGACATACGTTGTTACATAAGTTTCAACAGACACTATTTCTTTTGCAATTGTTCTAAGAAATATGGTAAATCCAACAGCAACATTAACAGGTACAGATATTAAAATGGCAAGTATCAGGGCTCTCTTATAGCGTTTTGTAAGCTCTATTATTGGTAAATTAGGTAAATTTCTTTGTTCTCGATTTTTTTCATACGCTGGAGTTTCTCCTAGTGTATATATACTATATGCGCTTATTAATCCTAAAATGGCTGAAAAAATAAACGGCAGCCTCCAACCCCAAGCGTTAAAATCAGTGGTTTTTTTACAAATGATCACTGCAACCACAGAGAGCAATATGCCAATGGAGCGACCAAAACTTATTATTCCAAAAAACATTCCTAGTTTTTTCTTATTAGGTAAATGCTCTATGAGATAAACAGAGCTACCTCCTTGCTCAGCGCCAAGTGCAACCCCTTGTATCAGATGGATTGTAAGAAGCAACATAGTAGAGGCTATTCCTATTTTACTATAACTTGGAATAAACGCAACGAGACTAGAAGGAATCGATATTAGCAAGATAGCAATCGTTAACGCCATTCTCCTTCCATACCTATCACCAATATGACCAAATACAGATGCACCAAGTGGTCTTACCATTGCACCCATTCCTGCAATTCCAAACAATTGCAATATGCTGTAGTAGATATCTTTTGCATAACAAAATTCTCTACTAATTATATTAACCAGATCAATAAAGAGCATATGGTCATACCATATTGCGATTCTACAGAGTATTGTTGCAATCAATACTCTTGTTTGTTGATTGTACACTTAGTTTAATTTGTAAATGTCTACTTATTTTTATTTTGGCTGCTTTTTAGAACTTTGCAACCCAAGCGTATGGCTTATATGTAAATATTATTAAAATTGGAACTTGCATAACCAGCCAGTCTGGGATCAAATAAAAAAATCTGGTCATCCGCTGGAATGACATGGTGGAATGTGTCATTCCAGTACTCCTTTTCTTGTCATCCCAGTGCTCCGACACTGGGATGACACCTCTCTTAAATTACTTTAGCTACAAACATCAAGAAATTTACCAAGTAGAAAAAAGACAAAAGAACCCCCCTATTAGCTAGTTGTGACTCCTGAAAATTGGCCTGTCTTAAACAGCCCGTTTCAGCTTATATGGTTAAAAAACTGGAAGTTTTGTAAAGAAATAAGATGCACATAGTGCAAAAAATTAAAAATAAGACGACAACTGCGTTATGCTTTTGTCGTTTAATCTCCACAGACGAAGATAAATAGTATAGCGTTATCCTTATGGTAAGGGAGTTGAAAAAATTTATAAAGCAGGTTCTTTCATTAGTTTTTTTGCGAACATCAAACAATTACTTAGAAAAATTGGAAAGACCATTAAAATATTTTTTTACTTTTTATTCTATATATTTCAACATATTACCTTTAAGTACTAATAATTATGGCATTATTAATAGTTGAGTCGCCAGCAAAGGCAAAGACGATAGGTAAATATTTGAGTAAAGAATTCAAAGTGGCTGCATCTTTTGGCCACGTCAGAGATCTGCCAGCGAAGAATGGTTCTGTTGATCCTGATAATGACTTTGCCATGAAGTATGAGATTATTGAAAAAGCAGAAAAGTATGTAAAAGAGTTAGTCAAGGAAGCTAGTAAAACATCAGATATATACCTTGCAACAGATCCAGACAGAGAAGGGGAAGCAATAGCTTGGAATGTGATAGAGGCACTAAAGGAAAGAAAAGCAATCAATGATGAAAGTAACATTCATAGAGTAGTCTTTAACGAAATAACAAAAAGAGCAGTGCAAGAAGCTATAAAAAATCCACGTGAAATTAATATGGACTTAGTGCGTGCACAGCAAGCACGCAGAGCTTTGGATTATCTAGTTGGATTTAGCTTGTCACCGCTGCTGTGGACAAAATTGTCGGGAAGCAAATCTGCAGGGCGAGTGCAGTCTGTTGCATTAAAGCTTATATGCGAACGAGAAGATGAAATTAGTAAATTTATAACACAGGAGTATTGGAGCATAAAGGCAGAAATGCAAAATAGCAAAGATGAGGCTTTTTTTGCTATGCTAAGCCACTATGACAATAAAAAGCTAGAAAAATTTGATATTAAGAATGAAGAAGAGGCAAAGAACTTAGTCAGGGAGATCGAGTCAAGGCAGTATGCTGTAAGCACAGTAGAACGCAAGCAAGTTAAGAGAAACCCGCTTCCTCCATTTATCACCTCAAGTCTTCAGCAAGATGCAGTGAATAAACTGTATTTTAATGTGAAAAATGTTATGCGAGTAGCGCAAAATTTATATGAAGGTATCAATATTGGTGGTGAAACCGTAGGGTTGATAACTTACATGCGTACAGATGGGTTTCATATTGCAGATGAGGCTATAAACTCAATCAGGGGATCAATTAAGTCATTATATGGTGATAAATATTTACCGCATTCTCCTCGTAAATATGTAAAAAAGGTCAAAAATGCTCAAGAAGCACATGAAGCAATCCGGCCAACTGATATTAATAGAACACCGGGTAGTATTAAGGATTACTTAACGCCAGAGCAATTTAAATTATACGATTTAATCTGGAAAAGAACCATCGCAAGTCAAATGGAATCGGCGATTCTTGATCAAGTGGTAGTTGAAATTAGTTCTATTGACCAGAAAGTGATTCTGCGAGCAAGTGGATCAAGTATATTCTTTGATGGTTTTTATAAAGTTTATCAAGATAACATAGAAGCCGAAAATGAAGGCCTGCTACCTGCCATGAAGGAAGAGGAAGCGTGCAAGTTGATTTCTGTTGATCCGAAACAGCATTTTACTCAACCGCCACCTCGTTATAGTGAAGCGAGTATAGTAAAAAAAATGGAAGAAGTCGGTATAGGTCGCCCATCAACTTATGCAACAATTATTTCGGTATTACAAGATCGTGAATATGTTTCATTGGATAACAAAAGATTTATTCCAAGCAGCCGCGGTAAGATCGTGACTATATTTTTGGAAACTTTTTTTCAGCGTTGTGTAGAGTATGACTTTACAGCACAAATGGAAGAAAGGCTTGATTCAATCTCAAATGGACATGCAGATTGGAAAAAAGAACTAGGCTATTTTTGGGTGCCATTTTTTAATCATGTAAATTCTGTTAAGCAAATGACACATGATGAGATTTTTAGTGGTATTCATGATTTGGTAGTCAATTGGTTTTGCTCAGAGGAAGGAAAGGAAGAAATAGGTAAAAAATGTCCTAATTGCTCTGGTGGTATATTGAAATTAAATTTTGGAAAAGCCGGTGTGTTTCTTGGATGTTCTAACTATCCTGCATGCAATCATACAAAAGAAATTACGGGCAGTAATGACAATTCAGAATATCCAAAAAGTTTGGGTATAGATGATGTGACAGGCCAAGAGATAATGATCAAAAAAGGTCCTTTTGGACTTTATCTGGAGTTTAATAGTGAGTCAGAAAAGAAAAAAAAGATTTCTGTACCAAAAGATATAAATGTTAATGATATTGATCTAAATACCGCCACTCGATTACTTTCCCTGCCGAAAATAATCGGAGAACACCCAGAAACTGGAAAGGAAGTAAAAATAGGTCTTGGACGATTTGGGTACTATATTCTCTATGATGGTCGATACTTTTCTCTTAAAAAAAGCTCTAAGGAGGTATTAGACACACAATTAAACGAAGCTATACAAATTATTGAGAGCAGCCCACGCAAAGAGCTAAAATCTCTTGGTTTTAATGAAAAGGGAAAAGAAGTTTTTATCTGCAACGGTAGGTACGGATTCTATATAAAATGCGGTAAAACAAACGTTGCTTTGGGCAAGAATGCAGATATTGAAAGTATAGATCTGAAGAAGGCTTTAGAGTTAATTAAGAATAAAAAGTAGACTTCTTGCATAACCATTCTTTATATGTTCTTTATTGTTGTTCCAGCCCTACACGCTGGAACTGAGAAAAAAAGAGACTGAATGACAGGAAAGAAGTTACTGCGGCCGCTACTAAGTCAGCAGCTGCAGTAGTGTGACGCAGACGTGCTACCAGGAAAATAGTCTCTATCAGAGTTAAGCTTTGCTTGCAAAATGAAAAGTAAGACCAGCTTCTATACCGTGTGTGTGAAACACTTGATTGCCTATACTGATACTTTCTTTGTGTAACTTCTGGTCCGATGGTTTTTGACTTTTATTCAATTCTAATATCTTTTTTCCATCTGGGTTTACCGGTTGCTTTGCTTTCATTTCTCCTAACACCTCTGCTTCAAAATCAACATTACTACCAAGAACACCAAAACCTCTATATCCGATGTGCATATTTACATCTTCGTTTATACGATAATCAAAGCCAGCTTTCAATTGACCTGCAGGTCTTATTGACGATTTTTCAAACATTGTCATTCTTGTTGCACCGACTCCAACCCCAACATAAGGAGAAAAAGATAAACTATCACTTTTCCAATAATGATAAACATTTGCCATTACAGATGCGTTTTCTACTTGGTCATGATTAATTACAGTTTTATACATATAAGTTTTTTTATTAGCACTCTCACTAACGTCTTTTAGATACGAAACAGTTACTTGATTACTTGATAAACCAATATTATCTACTTTTACAGAAGAGTACATCCCTTCCAATTCAGCTCTATAGCTATTATTGCCTAGTTCTCCTGTGTAACCAAACGTTACATTTGCAGCAAAAGGTGGGTTATAATCTCCTTTATACTTACTTATTAACTGACCTTCTGTTCTCTGAGCGTCTATGTCATTTATAGATACACGGTTATCATCTTTAGCATCTTTGCCTCCAATTTTTGCTTTCAACTTACCCAAGTTCAAATATTGACCGTAATATCCACCACCAAAGTAAAATCCTTCTGTTTCACTTGCAAAAGATTGTTGTGACAACAATAAAGCAAGTGCTGTAACTGCTAATGTTTTTTTACTCATCATGACTATTCCTCTAGTTAAAATAGCTAATCTAGCACTAATTAATTAAAAATGATTTAATATGAAAAAACTAATTATTTTCTAAGCTAAAAAATAGGTAAAATTAACCTCTATCCTCGATTTTATTGCCGTCTAGTTTGTCCTCATCTTCAAATTCATCATCATCGTCAAATTCATCCTTACTGTCTTCATCATCAAACCCATCATCGTCTTCCTCATCATCAAACCCATCACCACCTTCAAACTTATCATCAATATCCTCGTCTTCAAATCCATCTTCAATCTCTGGCTCATCGTATATTGCATCTTCAGTTTTAGCTTCAACAGGATAATCAGCAGCTTCAATAGCATTACTCTCTTCTTCATTACTAATCTTATCTTTGTTAGCAGCAGAAAAGACCTTGTTTGGATCATATGGCTCTTGTGTAGGCACACGTGTTGGTTTAATCAGCCTTCTTGTGAATGTGCTATCACTATAGTACAAAATTTTCTTTGACTTAATTGGATAAGTCGATTCTATCAAAATTATCTGATCATCACGTGGCAGCATAATAATTTCTTGAGGTAAGAGCAATGCTCTCTGTGTTTCAGAGATATGCAATGATCTTGATGCAGGATTCAAGTCTAAAAATTTAGGTTTGTTTAATGATTCTTGTTGTACAGTTTTGTTTCCTATAAGCTGAGATATCAAATTAGCCGTTTCAATATTATTGGCTGCAAAAGTTATTCTATAGGTTGAGTTTGATAAAAAGGAGTTCATTCCTGCTTCTTCATATATTCCTTTAAGCTGTTCAGTATCTTGAACAATTAAAAATAACCTTACTCGATAGCCACGAAAGTATGCGATGCCCGTTTGAAATTGCTCCATTTTTCCAAGTGTTGGAAACTCATCCATTAAAAATAATACGCCGTAAGGCTCGTCATCCGATGGCAATTTTCTACATAAAAACTCAGTTGCCTGTTGGTAAAAAACCTGCATTAAAGGCCTGAGCCTAGTTAAGTTATCAGGAGTTAAACCAACATAAACTGTAGTTTTCTTCTTTTTAAAATCCAAAATATTAAAATCACTTGATGCAGTTGCAGTATCGATCAATGGGTTTGCCCACAATTCAAGCGACGAGTTCATAGTTGACACAACACCTGATCTTTCTTTGTCAGCCTTTTGCAAAAAAGCTGCAATGTTCATATACGCTACCGGATGTATTATTTTACCCATTGTGTCCAAAACTACAGCAAGATTGTAAACTACGTCATCGCTACGCATCGTACGCACAACCTCACCAAAAGATTTAACTTTCTCTGGTGCAGCAAGTAAATATAGTACCACCCCAACAAATAAGCTTCTTGCTTCGTTTTGCCAAAAATCTTGTTCAGGCATGATTAGGTTAGCTATTTTTTGCACATCGTCAACCATCTGTCCAGGTTTTTCACTAATCCATTCCAGTGGATTATAACAATGGCTTACCCCATCTGGCTGCGCTGGGTTCCATACATATACTTTTTGTCCTTGTCGCTCTCGCCAACCACTTGTTATTTCATAGTTTTCTAATTTTATATCATGCACAATTACCGAATCATTCCAAAATAACAAATTAGGAATTACAAAACCAACACCTTTACCAGAGCCTGTAGGTGCAAAGAGCAATGCATGCTGAAACCCATCAGCAATAAAATATCCTCTCTTATCTTTACCAAGCAATAGACCTTTTTTGCTTCTTAATCCCGCTTTTCGTATGTCTTTCTCTGATGCCCACTGTGAATCTCCATGAAGTGATTCTTTCTTTTTAAATGGCCGCCACTCAATTAGTCTTTCTCTCACATTCCACAAAATAATCATCAAAACAATTTGAGGCAGTATAGAAGATACAACTAATTTAATTTTGAGCTCAAAGCTATATAGCTCTGGATGATGCCAACAATATTGTATATGATCAAAAATTGTCGGCCAGAGAGCTTGAGGAAAAGGTGTCAAGCTAGGATTAATTGCTCTAAAATCTACACCATCTGGACCGTCAACAAACAGGTAGAATAATATACCAGACAAATAGAAGCAAAATTCAAGTATGCTAAAAGATACTACACCTCCTATGAGAATATTGCGTAGGTGATTTCCATTACTCATAAACTACTTTTTCTTAACTTACGTATAAATTTAAGTATTTTCATTTGAAGATCTAGTAAATAATATTTCAGAAATGCTTCTTTTTCCACCACTGGTCCTTTTGAGTTGAATAACAATGTCAATTACATTTCTAATGTATGGTATGATCTGATCTGGGGGAATTCCAAGATTTGCTTGCATAACCATAAGTTTTATTTGCTCAAGAGCCATTGCCGGACTATCCGCATGAAGAGTTGATATTGACCCTGGGTGGCCAGTGTTTATTGCTCTAAGAAAACTAAAAGCTTCTGCTCCACGCAGCTCACCAACTATTATTCTATCTGGTCTTAAACGTAAACATGCCTCTATCAAATCTTGAGTGGTCACTTTTGCCCTACCCTGACCTCCTTTAGAAGCAATAAGATGTACTCTATTCGGATGATCATTCAAAACTATCTCTCTTGCATCTTCAACAGTAATAATTCTTTCTTCAGATGGAATAGCACGCAAAGTAGCATTAGTAAAAGTGGTTTTACCAGTGGAAGTTCCACCACTAATTATGATATTTTTCTTACTTATTACAGCATATTCTAAAAACTCTTTTATTTTTTTTTGTTTCAGTAGCAAATCTAGGTGACGATCTACTGGATTATCGGTCACTCCTATAACAGTTTCAGAAAAAGCCCCCATTTTTTCATAATCATCCAATGCCAATTGCATAGAAGAAGGTTTACGAATTGAAATGACTACTTTATCAGGCTCACATGCTGGAGGAAACACTATCTGTATACGATAACCATTTGGTAATGTAGCTGAAAGCAGCGGTGTCTCTTCGCTCAGTTTTTGTTCTGTAGCTTGAGCAATCAACCTGCTAAGAGATTTTAAATGATTAAGATCAAATATTTCTAACTTTTCGCATCTTATTTCACCGCGATTTTCAATCCATACTTCCTTCGGTTTATTTATTGATATTTCATTTACACCTTCCTCTTGAAATATCCCTTGTAATGGCTCCAAGTATGTATCAAGTGCAGCATAGTTCATTTCAGTTATTTAATATTGACTGTGGAGGAAATACTATATCTTGGTTAACAAATACTTTCAATGCAGTTCCTTGATTAACATAAATAGTTGGTTTTTTATCTACACTCCTATCAACTATATCTCGCATGTCTTTGGAAAAATCATTGATTGACTTCCCGATTGCTTCATCATAAACAGATTTGCTTCTTTTCTGAGTTTGCCTCAACAGTTGACGTACATCGTCTAAAGTTATACCGATATTGTCACTAGTAATTGTATCAACTCCACTAGCTCCAGAACTTTTTATCACACTTACTATTTCTTCCTTTATTATTCTCAGCAAATCCTGATCACTTTTAGCATTTCGAATTTTTTCAATAGCCCTAATACCCAATTTCCATTTTTCGTCTCCTACCTTCCCAACTTCAGTTTTTATAGAATTCTCCAATCTCTCAACAATAGCCCCTTTGAGAGAAGAAATATCTATTTCAGTTGCAGTAATAGACTTCACTGCATCCATGGCAGTTAGCGCATCGATAAGATTAGAGGCTTTTTGTCCTACAACAGCTGAACCAATCGAAACACCAGCAAGTGCCACTGAAGAGAATAATGCACTTGCTATTTTATTATCAACTATTCCAGCTATCCCTGCCCTTCCAAGCTCATCGGTACCAGATGATGCAATAGCAACATCTATACCATGAGGAAGAATGATCCTATTCCAATTTATGTTCACGCGGGCTTTTGCAACATTTGAGTCGAATGAATAACCACCTATTAACCTTGAACCTTTTGGTATTAAAATTGTATCACCAGTTTCTGCATAAACGTCTCTACTAACAACAGCACGGAGCATTCCTTTTAAGTCAGAACTTATTGCAGTTTCAAGAATAGCGTCAATAACTTTACCTTGAATAATCATTAAACCAAGCTTTCCAGCTTTGGTAGCTTTGCTCGACTGTGCTGAGGTATTGGATAAAACAGCATCTGTAGCTTTACCTTCCCCACTACTACCTGAAATTGCTAACATTTGTGCACTACGTCTGTCTCTAGGATAACCGCCACCCCCTATTGTAGGAAATGAAGTAGGCAAATTGCTAATAACATTACCAGAAGGAAAATTTTGCTTTGGTAAAACAGGTATATTTGACAAGGGAATTTCTTTTAGTTGCTCTTCTTTTTTTGTCACTTCCTCTTTTTTGATTTGTTTTACTTCTGGTATGACTTGTGGGATAGGAAGAGGAGGTAAGGGTGGCAAGAGATCAGTTACTACTCTTTCGGAAACTATTGCATTATCTGGAACTTGTTCTAACTTTCCTCTCAATTCTTGAATGTTTTGCTTTGTTTCCTCTTTTTTAACAATCTCTGGACCCTCTTTATTAGAAGGACTAAAATAAAGATAGTACACTCCACCAACTAAGAGCGCTACCATAACTATCATCAATGCCTTATAACCTTGATTAGAGCCAACTGTTACTACCTTGCTTTCTATCTCTGATTCATCTTCTACACTATTATGCCTTTCTTTACTCATATTATATGTACCAGAACTAAAGTGACCTATTTATAACTTCAACTTCACTACCTTCATAACGCATTAATAGCTTTTTATGTACTCCTTTTATTACAACATAATCATCAAATAACAGCCTTTTACAGGATTCGCCTTCTATAAAAATCTGAGGAATTTTATTACTATTTCTAAACTTTAAATAGGTTAAATAACCATCATCGAATAACTCAATTGGAACTATATCTATGTTACCACCTTCATCAATATATGTATAGTTGTACCTCGTATTATTTTCTTGTATTATTTTTTCTGGCTTTTCTGTAATGTATTGCATTTGAGTAGGTAAAGAAACCTCATCTAAATCAACATCAAATTCATCTTCTTCTTGAGGATAATAAAAACGTATTACGTAAGATATATCCTTTTCAACGGAATAATCATGATCCACTTTTTTAGCATCAGTATCTGGGTATTTATCGTAATTTGGTCTTGAAATTAGATCAAAAATGTAATTTCTCTTTTTAGTTGTCGTAATAATCATGTTAGTGCGACTACTGACTTCAAATGGCATGACAAGCAGTTTATTATCATAAGGATTAATTTTCCAACTTGATGCATCACCAACAGCAATATTTTTGACTTTTTCCCCTTCTGCAAACTCAATATAAGAATAGTAACCTTGACTAAAAATTACTGTAAACACCTCATTAGGGCTATATACAAAAGTCTTTATTCTACTATCTACAGAAATAGGTTTATTATTAATAGATGCATTTAAGTTGCCACTTATTAGTAAAGCTAAAACTAACAATATCCTACACATATTCATCATCTACTCTATATGAAATAACTTGAAACCCTAACGGGTTAATATATCTTTGCTGATCATTCATTTCAAGCGATGCATATTTATACGACATCACAACTATCTTATTTTTCCTTGAGGAATTTCCATCTTTTCGTGTAAATTCTATAGAAAATCTCACTTGAAGAGCATCATTACCTAATTTTTGAATTGAACGAATTTTCAACTCACCTTTAGCATCTGAATATAAATTAAAAAGGTCATTCATATTCTGCGATTTTATATAGTTGCTAAATTCACTATATACACTAGGCGAAGAAAACAACCTTACTTTTGTATAATAATTATAATTATAATTATATGGGTCAAAAACCTCCCTTGCTTTTATATACTCTGAAATAAAATAATCGTTCAGCGTTTCATTTGCAGAATATTGTTTTACTGTAACAGGATCAACCAATTGCACTATGCCTGACTTTTTGTCAATTTCTATAACGAATGGCTCAATAGTGCTACTTGTGCTAATTTTAAATATAGCTAATATGCTTATAGAAATTGCAACTAGTAATATTAATGTAAATAAAAGTAAAGTATTTCTCTGAGCAACAACTGTGCTATAGCGACTTGAATTCCAATTTATATCCTTATCCAATGACTCATTACTTTTTTCTTGTTTTAAAAATTTCAGCATCTCAATATTCTTAAAAATCTTAACTTATATTAATTAACATAGCAAGCTAACAAAGTAGTTATAACAAAAAAGCTAATAAACCCTTAATCCATGGCCTAACTTGCCAAATTTTGTTTCCATATATGAATCATTATATTCATTGCGTTCCATAATAAGTGGTATACACTTTGTAACTTCTATACCGTTATTTTTCAACTCTGATAACTTTCTACCATTGTTTGTAAGTAATTGTATTTTGTTAATGTTCAATTTCTTAAGTATTTTAGCTGCAACAGCAAAGCTCCTTTCATCATCTTCAAAACCCAATACTCTATTTGCATCAACAGTATCAAGATTATATTTTCTTTGCATACTGTATGCTCTTAACTTATTAGTTAAACCAATGCCTCTCCCATCTTGCATCAAGTATAATATAATGCCATTCCCAAAGTCGGTCATTATTTGAATCGCTTGATGTAACTGGCTTCTGCAATCACATGATAAGCTGTCTAATAAGTCTCCTGTATAGCATGAAGAATGAATTCTCATTAATGGCTCATTATCTTCATCTGGATTGCCAATGATAATTGCATAATGTTCTCTTCCGCCACTTTTGGTTCTATAAGATATGATATCTACTTCTTGAGTCTGTTTTAAAAATAATGATGTTTTGCACACTTCATACACACTATGATTTTGTTGAAAATCATTCACAAGTAACGTATTTAGTGCAATAATGTCATTTTCTTCACACCAATTTCGCATTTCATGTTTATTCTCAAAAGTCATATCAGCCACTAACGCGTATGGCAATAATTCTGAGAACTTAAGCAAGGCAACAGCATACGCATCTATTGTCTTTGAGCATTGCAACTCTTTTATCCAATCTTCCTTTGAACAGTTTATTAAATGGAGCAGTTCATCAAAATTGCTTATCAACAGACGTTTGCTACTATGTTCTTTACTCTGACATATGTATTTTACCTTACTTGCAGTCAAAGTAACATACACATTACCTGATATAAGCTTATATTGACTAAATAAATTTTTTTCTAAAGTTTCAGCAGCAGCAAGCAATAGATAGTTATTTTCATCATCATATATTAAAATTGGAAGACCACGCCTGACTTCACTGATGGCCCTTTCTACTTTATTTCTACTTTGATTTCCTATAAACATTTCACCTACACCAAACAACTTGGTGCGGTCGAGAAGACTTGAACTTCCAAGGCTTTGTGAGCCACAGCGACCTCAACGCTGCGTGTCTACCAATTCCACCACGACCGCACTTTATTCTAGTTTCTATATAATTACTTTAAATTACTTAATCATTTTAGGGTTTTTCATCTAAAGTGTCAATCTGATACTAGGATAATTTAGGAAATGCCTGTATAATTTAGCTATGAATTTTATGGTTACAAACTTTAATCATTTAAGATAATCTTAATACTAATTCTTAATTTAGGTCTTTATACAAATGAAAGTAGCTAATATCTTCATTTTTTTAATTCTATCTCTTACAATTAGCTTTCACTCCACTCATGCACAAATATTGTACACATGGTCTCAAATCATTCCAGAAAATAAATTAAGCATACGTGCGATTATAGACAATAACATGTGTCCCATTGCTTACGTCGATAATAAGGAAGTAGAAATGCTAAGTCGCAGCTCAATTAACAATACCGAAACAGTTTGTGAACTGATAGTAGAAACAAATGCTCAAAACATTAGTATTGACAATATAAAAGTTCCCGTATTAGCGGAAAAGATCAGCAAAATTGCCTTCATTGGCGATACAGGATGTAGAATAAATATGTTATTTCAGCAAGAATGTAATTCTGTAGATAGCTGGCCTTTGAAAAAAAATTTAGATTCAATCGCTTTTCATAAACCAGATTTAATTATCCATGTTGGTGATTATCATTATAGACAAACAAAATGTAGAAACACAAAAAAGTGCGGCGATATTTATGGATATAGCAAAGAAGCTTGGTACGCTGATTGGTTTGAGCCTGCAAAAGATATTTTAACACAATCTCCTTTTCTTTTTGTTCGTGGAAATCATGAGAGTTGTAATAGAGCTTATGAAGGATGGTTCAGATATTTAGATTCATACCCCTTTTCCCCTCAAAAATGTGAAGATCTTATTTCCAGTTGGTTCTTAGATGCTGGGCCGATGAAGTTTTTTATCTTCGACTCTTCATCCGGTGAGGAAATTTTTACAACCCAAAGCACAGTTGATGCTTTTGAGAGGCAGTTTGATAAATTGATACAAGATAAGCCCACGTGGTTTTTGACTCATAAACCACTTTGGAGATCTCCAAAAAAAGAATTTTTGACATTAAAAAGCCATGGTAATCTTACACAAATTGAAGCTTTTGGAGATAAATTTCCAAGCAATGTTACTACCATAGTTTCTGGCCACATTCATATAGCCCAGATTTTATTAATGGATAATGTTCCAGATCAGATTATAGTTGGAAACGGCGGTGCATTATTACACGCTCAAGATCAAGAACCTGTTTATCAAAACGTAGAATTTAACTATCCAAATAGTAGAAATTACTTAGCACACGAAGTTAGAAACTTTTTCGGCTTTGGCTTTGCAATATTAGGTTTAGACAATCACAAATTTACTTTCTATAACCAAGATAATAAGGAAATGTATTCTGCAAACCTAACGAAAGACTTTAAACTTAAAACAAATTAAAATTAGGACTATTTAAGGACGCAGAAAAAACGTGCTGAGCTTAAAAAACTCATAGCAACAAAAAACACTGAAATTCTTGTATATATCGACTAATCTGGAATTGATAACACAAAAGTCAGCGTATTAGTATGATTGCAGCTTTGAATAAGGGAAAAATTATGGCGCCTATGATTTTTGAAGGCTACTGCGATACAGACGTTTTTAATAGCTAGTTCAAACTTTTTGCTGGGTGATTTTGGATAATGCAACTTTTCATAGAAAACAAGTGAATTTGTTAAAAGTGTCGGTGCTGAAGTTATATATCTGCCTACACATTCTCCTGATTTTAATCAAATCATTGGTTTGTTATAAAAAATTGAGCCAGAAAGAATATCCAGCTATTCGAACTATTAGAAAAAGAGCTATATATAAGCATGTTTTAGCACAGACATTATTTTTGTAACTAGGCAAATGCAATCAGTGTTAGCAGCTTGAAAGGATATCAATTAATAAAGAAATGCATCTAAAGTAATCACTTAACTAACGGCAAAGTGATACCATGTTGGTTCATATATTTTCCTTTCATATCATCATATGATTTCTCGCATTCACTTTCGCCGCTTAAAAACACAAATTGGCATGCGCCTTCATTAGCGTAAATTTTTGCAGGAAGTGGAGTGGTGTTCGAGAATTCAAGTGTGACGTGACCTTCCCATCCAGGCTCTAAAGGTGTGACGTTTACTATAATACCACACCTTGCATAAGTTGACTTACCAACACAAATTACCAGTACATTCCTTGGTATACGAAAATACTCCACTGTGCTGGCAAGTACAAAACTATTTGGTGGAATTATACATACATCTGTTTCCTTATCTATGAAACTATTCTCAGAAAAATTCTTGGGGTCTACAATAGCTGAATTAACATTAGTAAAAATCTTAAACTTATTACTAACTCTTGCATCATAGCCATAAGATGATAATCCGAAAGATACAACACCCTTACTGCTTTTATGATTCACAAAAGGCTCTATCATTCTAGAGTTTTCAGCCTTTTCCCTTATCCATTTATCTGGCATAACTGCCATAATTGTCCTTTAAAGTTTTGTAATACTTATAATAATATGTAATAGAATTTAAATGTAAACCTGAATTAGCGTTACACTCTGGAATGGCAAAGTTTCCAGTATAAACTACCTATACAAAAATAAATTGGCAATATTTCAAGCCTGCCAAGCAGCATCAAAAACGATAGAAATAGCTTTACTCCACCACTAAAGGAGGAATAATTACCTGAAGAACCTATTAGGTTACTAAACCCTGGGCCAGAATTTGTAAGCATTGCAGAAACAGAGCTGATGCTAGTTATAAAGTCCGCATTGCTCAAGTAAGACATCACTATTGATGATATAGTGAACGTTAACATGTAAATCGCAAAAAACGTAAAGACGGATTGAACTTCATCATTTTCCAGTATTTTACCATTGAGTTTTACTCTATCGCTTTCACTTGGATTTAATAAAGAGCTAAAGTAATTCCTTATAGATTTTAGACAAATGACTAAACGGAAGATTTTGATTCCACCACTAGCAGAACCACCACATCCACCAATAAAGGCTAAAAAGAAAGCTAAGACTGAAATAAAGCTCCAATTCAAGTAGTTGGACATTACATAGCCAGTTGATGTGATAAAGGAGGTAATGGTGAATGTGCTGTACCTAAATGATAAAAATACTCCTAAGTCAAAATTTTTATATAACCAAAAACAAGCAAGCAAAGATGAGATAACAACTATCTTAATAAAGTAAGAGACCTGTTCATCATAACAAACGTCTAATCGTCTTATAATTTTTAAATAGCTCAGAAAAGGTAAAGAGCCTAAAATCATAAAGATAATTGTTATGACCTCCAATATAGGGTTATTGTAGTAGCCTATAGAATCGTTATAGTTAGCAAATCCACCAGTTGATACAGCGGACATTCCGTGACATACTGCGTCAAATAATGGCATGCCAGCTAGATAGTAGGAAAATATGCACAATAAAATTAGGCAGTAATATATTTCTGCAATATGTATTACTACGCTTCGCGTATGTGGTAACTTTCTTTTAAGAGCATCTGAGTACTCAGAATAGAGTAAATTATTTAAGCTCAAAACCTTAAATATGGGAAAAATTGCAATTCCTACTGTAATTACTCCAAAACCACCTATACCGTGCAGCATTGCTCTCCACAGTAGCATCCCCGGAGATTGTTGCTCGATGTAACTTAGAACAGTTGCTCCTGTGGTTGTAATCCCAGATACTGCTTCAAACAGTGCATCAATGTAGCTTAAACTATCAAGATAAAATGGAATAGCTGCAAATAGAGATAATGCAATCCAGGTACAACTGGTAATCGCAAAAATTGCCGGCATTCCATGTACCCTATTTAGTTTACCCAGTAGAATAAAAATCGCACTAAATGTGCAGGTAACTATAAATCCAACCAGAAAATTTTTCCATTCGTAACCTAGATAATTATTAGTAATAGCAGGAATAAGCATTGCTACGCCAAACAACAATAGAAAAATTCCCACAATAAACGCAATTGAACGTAAAACTTGCAGACTTTCCATAGACAGTACTGTGAAAGCTATATGTTATTAAAACTTCAACCGCTTTGCTAATTTTTTCTCTTGACTTGATTATAAATACGTATAATTATAGCGCTAAATTTGCCATAAGAGATAGAGGTAAGGTATGTTATTAACTGACAGACAAAAAAACATTCGAGATTCATTAATTAGTGAAGCTATACAAGGCAACTTTGAGAATATAAAAAATAATTACGATAGCGATATACAAGAAGTTTTGAAAAGCGAATTACCTAGTAATATACAAAAAGAGTTTAAAGACGATCTACCTAACCCTTGTACCACTTCACAGTTGATTATATTCAAAAAAAATCAAAAGGAAATTAATCAATGTATACAGAAAATGGAGCAAAAAATTGAGAGTATTTCGTGTGATATAGCTATGCAAGAAGCGAAAGGAAATGATGATTCGCATATGCAAAAAGTGAAAAACTTAAAGAGAACAAGTGATCTTCACCACAAATTACGTCAAGCAATAGATTATTTAGATGTTAAAAAAGTTAAAGCAGTATTAGAAGATTGTGATACAAATCTAGCAATGATTTTAAATAGACCTATACATTCACAGAGCAAAACTACCCTTTTACTTTATCCTCTGCAAGTTGGTCTTAATAAACGATATATAGGTGATGGTAAAAGATTGAAACAAGAAGATCTGAGAAATATAAAAGAAATTACTAAACTTCTTTGGGATAAAGCTTCTCCTGATATTCGCAATTTCTGGTTTAAATTTCATCAAGATCAACAAGAAGAAAGTACAAAAGACACAAAAGCAACCTTTGAAGCTCATTTGAAAAAAGCTCCTCCTGATATTCGTGACTTGTGGCTTAAATATCAAAGAGTGCCTGAAAATCAAGATGCAGCTGTAATAAAACTTCTTAAAGGTGAGCAACAACGACATGCCAAGATAGGTAGTGAGAAGTGGCTTGAAGATTTCATTCAAGAAGTTAAAGATTACAGAGAACAAAAAACCATAGAAGAAAACCTTGAAATAGCTACAGAGAAACCTACAACAAAATCTGTTCTACAAGACGCACAACTTTCTCAAATAAATAGAACTTGTTGTATTTTGTAGTAAATAAGTTCTTAGGAAATCTAAGTATGATAACAATAAAAACAAGAAATTTAAACGTTCTATTTTTAACCTAGTATCCAGAATAAAAAAATATCAAAGTCATCATATTATATCACGAACCTTTTCCAAGACTTTTTTTATATTTTCGCTTGAAAGTGGAATTAAGCCAAGCCTAGATAAATATCCACCTTCAGTACTAATAGAGTCTACAACTTCTCTAATGAATTCCCTTAATCCATCAACAGTATCTAAGTGTTCTTTCTTTATATAAAGATATAAAGGCCTTGCTAACATATACTCCCCCGATGATATATTTTTATAAGTTGGCTCAATTCCTGCGATTGTGCTTCCTTGAATCTCATCTTGGTTTTTCGCTAAAAAGCTGAAGCTAAATATTCCTAAAGCATTTTTATTGCTCTTCAATTTTTGTATTATTATGTTTTCATTAATTCCAACTTCTATATATCTTCCATCATCTCTGATATTACTACATGCTTTCTTTCTTTTTTCTTGGTCTTGATAATTCTCTTTGAAAATCCTTGAGTTCATACATGAATATTGATCAAGCATAATAAAATTAATCAAAGTTTCATGTGTACCTGTATTTTGATGTGGGCCATAGATTTTAATTTCTGTTTTTGGTAGAGCTTGATTTACATCAGACCAAAATTTCTTGTTATTCTTTACTAATCTATCATTGTCTTCAGAATATGAAGATAAAGTTTCAAACAGGTCATTTTTTGTAAAATCAAATCTATGGCTTTGATTTGAATTTGCAATAACAATTCCATCATAGCCAATTATTATCTCTATTACTTCATTCACTTTATTTCTTTTACATAATTCTCTCTCTACTTCCTTCATAGGGCGAGATGAAGTAGTGATATCTGGTGTGCCTTCCCCTATTCCTGAACAAAACATTTTGAACCCTGATCCACTTCCTATCGATTCTACAACTGGAGTTTTAAAGGAAAATATACGGCTGAATTCTTCAGATATAAATGAGATAAAAGGAAAAACAGTTGAAGATCCAACAATTCTGATATATCTTCTGGCATCAACATTTGACAGTGGGATGAGTAATACAAATGCAAAAATAAGGAAAAGGCGTTTCAGCATCGTTTTCGCTCAAGAGTGTAAACTTAATTATCGTAATAAAAAATCAAACTGAAAAGCTTTTTTTCTAGATTTCAAAAGGTATAACGATCAAATGTGTGCGTAATGATGAGATCTGAATCACAGCATTCATACAACTGTATCTATATCGAATCCTCTTATGTTTTTCAATACTGAAAAATTCTTTCATATTAACTTAATGATGCAATATATCCTTTTCTTTAATAGATAAGTCATCATCGACTTTTTTTACATTATCATCAGTAATGTTTTGTATTTCCTTTTTGGCAACATGAAAATCATCTTCTGAGATTTCCTTATTTTTCTTCATTTCCTCTATTTCTTCCATAACATCTCTGCGTATATTTCTAATTGCAACTCGTGCATTTTCAGAAAATTGATGCAATAGTTTCACTAATTTTTCACGAGTTTCTTGTGTTAAGTCTGGAAGAACTATACGTATAGTATTTCCTTCAACAACAGGATTTAAATTTAGGTTAGCATTGATTATCGCATTTTTCACTTCACCGACAACAGTAGCATCCCAAACTTTAACTGATAGAGTTTTGTTATCTATAGCTGAAACGCCTGCAACTTGGTTCAGTTTTTGATGTCCACCATAGATATTTACAACTATACCATCAAGTAATGATGAGTTAGCTCTACCAGTACGTACACCTTTCATATCATCATGAAAAGACTGAATAGTTTTTAGCATTCTTTCTTTTGTTTTAGCTTTTATTTCGTTTAACATAAATTACCTAATGTTTATAATCTGAGACTATAGTATAAGTACCTTGACCTTTAATAATATTGACCATTTTTTCACTTTTCAAAGAAAAAACTACAATTGGAATAGAATTTTCACGAGCAAGTGAAATTGCTGACGCATCCATAACCTTCAAATCACGAGTTAACAAATCTGTGTAAGAAAGCCTATCGTACATTACAGCATTCTCATTTTTTTTTGGATCAGCAGAATACACGCCACTTACTTGCGTACCTTTTAAAATAACATTACAATTCATTTCAACAGCGCGTAAAGCTGCAGCTGTATCCGTAGTAAAAAATGGATTACCCGTTCCTGCTGCAAAAATTATCACCCTGCCCTCTTCTAAATGATGAATAGCCTTCCTTCTTATATAAGGTTCACATATAGTAGTCATAGGTATAGCAGACAACACCCTAGAGACTATAGAGCTTTTTTCTAAAAAATTTTGCAAAATTAAAGCATTAATAACAGTACCAAGCATTCCAATATAATCACTGCTTGCTCTTTCACAGCCACTTAAAGATGCTGATGCACCACGAAAAATATTCCCACCACCAACAACAATACAAACTTGAACTCCGAGATTACAAACTTCAACTATGTCTTTGGATAGTTTATCTATAACTTCCATATCATGGCCAAATAGCTTTGATCCCATCAAAGCCTCCCCAGAGATTTTGAATAACACTCTGGGGTACTTTACTTCTGAAGTTTTGTTACTTATTTGCACCATCCAAAGTAAGTAACTTATAATTAGCTAATTTAACAGCACTTGATTCTATAAAATCAGCAATCTTCATTTTATCATCTTTTATAAACTTCTGCTCTAGTAGAACAACTTCTTCATAGTATTTAGCCATTCGTCCATCTACTATTTTTTTCGCTACCTCTTCAGGTTTATTTAAGCTCTTTACTTGCTCCTCAATTATAGAACGCTCATTGTTTAATTTTTCTTGATCTAAATCATCTATAGATAAAGCTTCAGGTTTCATAGCAACTACATGCATAGCTATTTGCTTTCCAATCTCTTGTTTATCACCAGATGATTGCAATGCTACTAAAGCACCAATCTTACCTAAGCCATGCATATCACCATGTACATAGCCAGCAATAATCCCATCCTTAGTCTCTAGGTAGCAAAGATTGCTTAACTCTAACTTCTCACCAAGAACCGATGTACCACTCATAATAGCTTCCTGTACTGTACCAACATCTTCATATTTGGCATTTTTTAACTCATCAAGACTAGTACAACGTTCTTGACAAGCAATTGATGCTAAATTTGAAACTAATGCTATGAACTTCTCATTTCTAGCAACAAAATCAGTTTCACAATTGACTTTAACCAATACACCATAATTTTTAGCCAAGCACATAGCAATAAGCCCATCTGAAGCTACTCTATCAGACTTTTTGTCAGCTTTAGCAAATCCTATTGTACGTAACCTATCAACGGCTTTCTTAATATCACCATCACACTCTTCTAACGCTTTCTTACAATCGCTTAAGCCAAGCCCTGTTCTATCGCGTAATTCCCTTATACTACTTGAATCCATCTTCATTTACTTACTATTACCTCCCTTTCTGTTTCATCCTTCATACGCTTCTTTTTAGTTTGCACAATACCCCCTTCTTTTTCTTGAATAAGCTCATCATCCTTAACTCTAGACCTTGTCAAACTAGACTCTATTCCAGCTAATATAGAATCAGCAGCTAATTTACAGTAGAGCTCTATTGATTTTCTTGAATCATCATTTCCTGATATAGGATAGGCAATATCATCTGGGTCAGAATTGGTATCAAGTACTCCAACTACAGGAATACCCAGTTTTTTAGCCTCTTTAACCGCTATATGCTCTTTGTTAGTATCAATAATGAATAAAATATCAGGAACTGCTCCCATTTCTCTAATGCCACCCAATTCTTTATCAAGCTTTTTTCTTTTCTTTTCAATATTTCCTAATTCTTTTTTTGTTAAGATACTATCTTCATCATTTAATATTTTCTCATATTGTATCAAAGTTTTTATCGAAGAAGAAACAGTGTTCCAATTAGTAAGCATACCACCAAGCCATCGATCATTTACATAATATTGACCACAACGAACCGCTTCACTTGCAACAATATCTAAAGCTTGAAATTTCGTACCAACAAATAAAATGCGACCATCTTGAGATGCAACATCGTATAAAGCTTTCATTGCCGCCTCTAACAATGGTAATGTTTTTCGTAAGTCTATTATGTGTATACGATTCTGTTGATGTACACCATATATATATGGGGCCATTTTCGCATTCCAGCGACTAACTTTATGGCCAAAATGCACACCAGATTCAGCTAAATCACGTATAGTGACTTTAGGCAAATTTGTCATATTTACTCCTCCAAATAGTTTATCCTCCATGGCATAACCCTAACGGGACTACTTGCATAAGCCATGTGTGAAATTAAGTTATTTACATAGTAATAAAAAAGACAAAAAAGCGCAAACAAAAAATATTGACAAGTAGCAACACGTTGATTAGCTTTAAGATTGCAAACGTTAAAAAGCAATGGGGGGTGTAGCTCAGTTGGTTAGAGCGCATGCCTGTCACGCATGAGGTCGTGAGTTCAAGTCTCATCACTCCCGCCATTACAGCAGAAACACCTTAAAATTCCTTAAGTTTCTTATTAATTTGAATTAATTTCTTTCAGAGACTTGACATGATATTGTAATTGCTGCTTAATCTATTTAACTTTATCGTTAATAATTGGGATTAAATATGTTCATTTCTGAGGTTTTTGCGGCAGATGCGACTAACAATGTATCAGCATCTGTTGCTAGCTTTATTCCACTCATTTTAATATTTGTAGTATTTTATTTTCTCATTATTCGTCCCAATCACAAAAAACTAAAAGAACATAGAAGGATGATAGATCAAATAAAACGTGGTGATACGGTTATTACTTCTAGTGGAATAATAGGTGAAGTAAACAAAGTTGACGAAGTAAATGCACAACTAATACTAGAAATAGCACCAAAAATTGAAATAAAAATCCTAAAGTCTGCTATATCTGAAATCTTAAATAAAGAAATTCAAAAGCCAGTAGCTAAATCTATTGAAAAAAGCAAAGTTGAAAAGAATGGCAAGAAAAATAAACTAGAGGAAAGTAAAAAAGACAAAAATGCTTCATAATTTAAGAAGTGTGTGGAATATTAGGTATAGTAAGTAGCGGTGATTCAGTAATACCAACTTTACTAACCGCGTTGCAAAAATTGGAATACAGAGGTTATGACTCTTCAGGTATAGCAATTATAAATAATAGAGGTAAGATAGAAGTAAAAAAATCAGAAGGTAAAGTTGAAAGATTGTGTGAAGTTGTTCATGAGAGCAAGATATCTAGTAGCAAAGTTGGTATAGCACATACTCGTTGGGCTACACATGGAGCTCCAAATCTTAAAAATGCTCATCCCATTTATATAAATAATGTTGTTGTTGCTCATAATGGCATAATTGAAAATTACAATATATTAAAAAAGGATCTGGAAGAAAAGGGAGTATCTTTCCACACCGATACTGATACAGAAGTGATACCAAACATATTAACTTCATATCTTGATGAAGGGTTATCACCAATTGATTCTATATTACAGTGTCTAAACAATTTACAAGGTTCACTTGCTTTAGCTTTATTATTTGCAGAATATCCAGATACTTTATTTGTTGCAAAAAGAAATTTGCCTTTAGCAATAGGATATAACTGTAATAAAGTGTTTGCTGCTTCTGATACTAATACTTTGAATTCATTTGTAGAAAAAATATTGCATTTAGAAGATAATGATATTGCAGTAATAAAATCTAACGAATTCAGTATATATAATAATGGTATACAAGTTAAACGCAGAACAGAAAATAGCAGTCCAAGAAATTTTCTAATTAGTAAAAATGGTTACCCTAGCTTTATGCTAAAAGAAATTTTTGAGCAACCGTATGCATTAAACAAAACAATAAATCAATTTTATAAACAATATAAAGAAATCAACAAAGAATTATTTTCTGAACTAGGTTACATTACTATAGTTGGATGCGGTTCATCCTATTTTGCTGGACTAATAGCAAAGTGTTGGCTGGAAAGTATTGCTCAAATTAGGGTATATCTAGAAATCTCGTCAGAATTTAGGTATAGCAGCGTCAAGCTCGAAGAAGGTAGTATTGGCTTATTCATTTCTCAATCTGGTGAAACTGCAGATACTATGGAAGCACTACGTTATGCGAGATTGCAGAAACAAATGATCATTAGCATAATTAATACATTTAATAGCAGCATAGAAAAAGCCTCAGATATTGTATTGCATACTCTTGCTGGACCTGAGATTGGTGTTGCTTCGACAAAAACCTTTTCTACGCAGCTTGCAATTTTAGCATGCTTTGCTGTAGAGCTTGGAAAAATAAAAGGTATACTGGGTAGAGAGAGGATAAAGGAACTAAGCGGTGCTATTAATTCCATTCCCGAACATGTAGAGCATGTTTTGAATGTGATGGAAATACAACATATATCAGGCAGTATATTAGAGCACAATAATATAATTATAATTGGGAGAGGAAGCTCATATGGAGTTGCAATGGAAGGTGCATTGAAGATAAAAGAGCTTTCATATATCAACACAATTGGTATTGCAGCGGGAGAAATGAAGCACGGTTCTATCGCCTTGATAGACTCTACTGTACTTGTTATCGCAATTATTCCTTACGATAATTTATTCTTTAAAACGCTATCCAATATACAAGAGATTATTGCAAGAAAAGGTAAAGTAATTGCCTTTAGTGATAAGCAAGGAGCACCGCTCTTAAAGGGAATTTGCATAGATGTGGTGCAACTTCCAGAAGTTGACAATTTTGTTTCTCCAATTATCTACAGTGTTGCTATGCAATTTCTTGCTTATTCTATTGCAGAAAAAAAAGGGTTAGATGTAGATTGTCCGAGAAATTTAGCTAAATCTGTCACAGTTGAGTAACTTATTTAAAGTGAGTTGCTAATTAACAGCTCTAATTGTCAGTTATAAATTACTGAATTTTACTAATAAATTCATTGCTATCATTAGCCCTCTGCGAAAGAATATGTAACTAATGTAAGGATGAGAGAGGCTAAAATCCACGCCTCAAATTAACAAGATTTGCCATTATGGTTACCAGACACAACTTAACCTAGCAAGCAAGAATTAACTAACAGAAAAATTGAAAACTAATATCAGTCTCTTATGTAATGCTACTAATATTTTTCTAATATGTTTTCTATTCAGGAAAGTCTACATCGCCATAACAATATTTACTAGAATGAGGTCTTGTCTCATTGTAAAAACACAACCAATGATCAACGTCTATCTGAAGATCTTCTAATGAATTGTAGATTGTTTTACAAAAAAAGAGGAGTAAATGAGAGTTCAGTAACTTGATTATAGAGTTGTACTGCCTTTCCATATTTGAAGCAAGTTGTTATTCTATCTCAAACCGTAGCACAAAGTAAATATGGCAATTTACACTAAAATTTTCTGTTTATGATTTATATTATGTAAAGATACTATTTGACCTTGAGCTTTAAAGATATTATGTAATAGCATTATTTAATATGCGAGGTTTATTATGGCTAAAGTAAGTGCTGGTGAAAACTCAAAAAAGCTTAAAGATGGTAAAAATCAGCCCATATCACCAAAAAAGTTCAAAGGCAGTCAGTCTATGTCACCAAAACGGAGTCAGAATTCTGGTGAAAAGCTATGGAATGCATTAGAATCATTAGAAGAAGCAAAATCAGAGTTGAAAAAAAGAAAATTTGAAATAGAACTAAAAAAAGACACTGAAATATCAGACGAAGGAATAGAAAAAGTAGTGGAATTGGAAAGGAAAACAGAAAAAGAGATAGAAGAAATAGCAATGCCAATATCAACGTTACTACTTAAGGAAACAATAATAAAATTACAAGGAACAAAAATAATAAATTTTTTAAAAAAATTAGAAAAACAAGTAAAAGAAATGCAAGAATTATGTAAGAAACTAGAATTAAATGCTAAAATAGAAGAAGAAGATCTAAATAAGCTCGAGGATATAAAGAAAGAATCAGAAAAGTGTTGCAGAGAGTTAGTGAGCTATATGCCTAATTCAAATAATCCTAGAATGTTGTACACTGCTGTTATTGGTGTTGGTCTTGCTGTTGGGCTGGTAGCAAGTACTATACTTGAACATACAACTAGACTAAGTATATTAGCAATAATTGGCATAGCTACAGCATCTGCACTCGTAGCTGGTGGTGCTACATATGAAGCACTAAGACCTAATACTAAAATAGATGAATCAAAAGAAGTCCAAATAAAGAGTTCTCATCACTCACTTTCCTAATCACACTTTAATTCAAACTTTATCAGTTTTATTCAAGTTGCTTCTAAAAGGAGAATATCAATGGTGTTCTCCTTACTGATTTGGTTAAAATGCAGAAAACGCCTATGTCAAAATTTACACAGATGTTAAGTGCTGCCACTAATTCCCAGTTAGTACAATTTGTGTATCTTATTGACATATTTAATTTATTCTGTTACAATTTTTAGTAATTAGGTTGGGGTAAAACAATGAAGAGTTTTAAATGGCTACTTAATCAAGTCAGACTTTCATGGATTAGCTTAATATCAAAAGTAAAGAGCTTTTTTCAAACTAACGATACACATCATCAAACAACTGCTAGCAATGGAAATGATCATACAAGAAAAATAAGTGTAGAAAATACAATAGAGGAGAAAGTTAATGAAGAGGATGTATGGTATGATTCTCTGAAAGAACAAGAGCCAGGTGAAAAAGAAAGAGATCTGGATGAAGAAGAATTTTTTGATGCTATTGAAAATTTGGATGAAGAGGAAGTGAGTGCTAACATAGAAGGAAAAGAGTATGAAAAAAATAAGTACTATAGTCTACAAGATGGTCTACAAGAAAAAAATGAATTTGATCACACAACGCACACTCTTACACTTGCTTTTGAAATTGAAAAGCCATTTCCAGACTCTGACCTTAGTAAATTTAAGTTATGCGAACTTAAGCAAAATGGTGATAAATATACGTTTATCTTAGAAAATGATCAGAAAAGTCGAATAGAATTACACTCTGAATATCTCAATATTTATTTTCCTAAGTATTTTGAGAAACACAGTAAAAAAGGAGCTTACACCGAACTTTTTTCTCAAGAAGAAAATAGAATTAGCAATGATATTATAATACCGCTACAAGTTCCAAAAGAAGCAAGCATATTTACCAAAGAGTGCAATTGGTTAATAAGAAAGGTTGTAGGTGAAATACCAGATTATCCAGTGGGCAAATCGCTTGAATACTGCAGGAGTCGTGTAAATTTCTTTCTTAACTCAAACAATACTATATCTCTTTTTCTAACGTCAGCATGGACAAAATGTGCAGCTAAATCATCAGGTACTCAGATAGAAACAAACTGGCCAGTAAAGGATATTCTAGTCAGAGGTAGTTTTATTAATCAGCATATTCCTAGAGTTGAAGAAGCTTATATTGATAAGCATTATATAGTTGAAGAAACTTTTGAAGTAGTTAACGTAGAATGTGCATCAGAGCTGAAGATTTCTCAACCTAGCATATAGCCTTATATTCTTTCATCAGCATGATATAATTTTGTGCAGATTGTGTAATATGTTTTATTTCCTCATCTGACATTTTTTTGAAGAATTGTGCTGGCCTGCCAGCCCATACTTCACCACTTTTTATCACTTTTCCATGTGTCACCAGTGAGCCAGCAGCTACCATAGCTCCAGACTCGACAATCGCATGATCCATTATAACAGAGCCCATACCAATAAATGCTTTATCATGTATCGTGCATGCATGTAACACACAAAAATGTCCAACCGTCACTATACTACCAATAATCGTGTCACCGCCTGGATTTCTATCTACATGAATTACGGTGCCATCTTGAATATTCGTTTCATCACCTATTTTGATTGATCCAACATCTCCTCTGATCACACAATTAAACCAGATACTCGCATTCCTTCCTATTTCAACGTTACCTATGATACGCACACCATCTGCGATAAAAGAACTTTCATCCATTTTTGGTTCATAATCTTTGTATTTTAAAATTTGATAGCTCATAATTTAAATAAGGTTTAATACATACTTGGGTTCCAGTAGTCAAGTTACTCGGGTAAAGATATTCTTGACTTATGATCCTTATGCTCCTAAAATCTTTATTTTTAGCTCTATTCATAATGTCAGTAACAGTACTTAGTGTACTTCAAATAATATTAGTTGTTGTATTGGTAATTTTAGTGCTCCTGCAGCCACCTGGAAGTAGTTCATTAAGTGGCTTTAGTAATTCACAACAGGGAATGAATTCAATAATTCCGGTAAAGTCTTCTGAAAATCCACTCAGTAGAATAACTTCTATAGTTGCTGGGCTGTTCATTATAAATACACTGTTACTATCAGGATTATGTTCAAAAGATGTACATAAAAAATCAATTGCAGAGAAGATTATATCAGAAAAGAAGCAAGAAGGCCAATCAACTTCTGTTCCATTTGAAAATTAATGAAAGAAACCAAGTTTATCTTTGTTACAGGTGGAGTTGTTTCATCACTTGGTAAGGGTTTAGTTGCTTCAAGTGTGGGAGCACTTCTTCAAGCTCATGGATTCAATGTTCGCATCAGAAAGCTTGACCCATATCTCAACATTGATCCTGGAACAATGAGCCCAGCTCAGCACGGGGAAGTATTTGTTACTGAGGATGGTGCTGAAACTGATTTAGACCTTGGACATTACGAGCGTTTTACTAAAATTAAAGCAACCAAGGACGACAATATAACAACTGGTAAAGTATATAATAAATTATTAAAGAAGGAAAGGTGTGGTGATTATCTAGGCAAAACTGTGCAAATCATTCCTCATGTGACAGATTTAATCAAATCTTTCATTTTTAATGGTACAGAAGATTTAGATTTTGTAATATGCGAAATAGGCGGAACCGTAGGTGATATTGAAAGCCAACCGTTTTTGGAAGCTATACGCCAAGTTAATTATAAACTAGGAAAGCAAAAAGTTATCCTTATTCACTTAACTTTAATACCATATCTCACTGCAGCACAAGAATTAAAGACAAAACCGACACAGCATTCAGTTCGAGAGTTAAACTCTGCGGGGTTACAACCAGATATTATATTATGTCGCAGTGAAAAAGAAATTTCCGATAATCAAAAAGAAAAGATAGCCAATCTTTGCAATGTTTCTTTATCTAACGTAATACCTGCTCCTGATGTAAACCATATATACGAGTTACCGTCCTTGTATAATCAATGTGGGCTCGGGGCACAAATTTTGGATCACTTTCACTTAAGTAAGCCAAAACCAAGCTTACCTGAATGGGACCAAATAGTACACTCTATGAAACATCCAACACAAGAAGTTATCGTTTCCATAGTAGGAAAATATACTGAATTTCCTGACGCATATAAATCACTGATTGAAGCATTAAACCATGGTGCAATTAGTAATAAAGCTAGAGTGAAGATAAATTGGGTCAACTCAAGAGAAGAGAATGGAAAATCTATAGATGCAAAGTTTATCAGAGAAAAATTACAAAGCTCTAATTCAGTCCTTGTTCCAGGAGGATTTGGTGATAATGGAATAGAAGGTAAAATATTAGCAATAAACTATGCCCGTGTAAATAACATTCCTTTTTTAGGAATATGTCTTGGTATGCAGCTTGCAGTGATTGAATTTGCTCGTAACGTTATTAAGCTTGAAGATGTACACTCTGAAGAATTTTATACTTGCAAACACCCAATCATCAAGCTCGCTGATGGTAAGAACGTTGATCTTGGTGGAACCATGAGACTTGGAACATACAAGTGTAATGTAAATCCAAATTCAAAAATGGCAAATGTGTATAGTAGTGTCACTATTTCAGAAAGACACAGACACAGATATATAGTTAATTTAGATTATAAAAATAACTTAGAAGAGAATGGAATGATATGCAGTGGTATATCAGAAGATAAAACATGCATAGAGGCAGTGGAGCTAAAAAATCACTCATGGTTTATTGGTGTGCAATTTCATCCAGAATTTCAATCAAGACCATTTTCTCCTCATCCTCTCTTTACATCATTTATTAAGGCAACTATTGACAATAGAGTTTAATAGAACTTAATAAACTCTATTCTAATAGAGAGGTAAAAATGTTACTAAGAAATAGTAAAGATAGCATTACATATGGATCTGCGACCTTCGAGGAATTGAATAGGCATGTAGAACAAATAATATATAAATTAGAGGAGGATCAAATTATAGAGGATATAATGGAAGAAGTAGTTGTAGCTATAAACGAACTAAAATCGGTAGAAGAAATAAAAAAATATTTAAAGCGAGAAATAGATAGCCTTGTAAAAAGGACAATAGTCCTTAGTGAATTCTATAACCTAGAAAAAATAGAAAAGCCAAGAAAAGAAAATTATATTTACCCAAGCACCTAATGTTTAAGTACCAATACATGGCACTTGCCATAGAGCAAGCAAAACTTGCTCAGAAAGATGGCGAAGTGCCAATAGGTGCTGTAATAGTTAATGGAAACAATATCATCTCCTCTGCACACAATATATCTAATGATCCAACTGCACATGCAGAAATGTTAACAATTAGACAAGCATTTTCAACTTCCACGCTTTATGAAGCTGAAATGTACGTAACGTTAGAGCCGTGCCCGATGTGCGCTCAAGCTATCTCTTTTGCAAAAATTAAACGTCTGTACTTCGGGGCTTACAATCCCAAAGGTGGAGGAGTTGAAAACGGCACTAGAATATTTCAATTCTGTAACCACATACCTGAAGTTTATGGTGGAATATTAGAAACAAAATGTTCTCTTTTGTTAAAAGATTTCTTTGAGAAATTGAGAACTTAGGGGAGTGGTTTAAGAAATGATAGATAGGAGATTATGAAAAGGGTTTAGCCGCATGGAAGTGGGATGAAAAGAAGCACTGGTTTCACATGCGTCTGAACAGACAGCATTTTAAATTTGTCCTGTGCAATGTTTGTACAGTTGCGATAAAAATTACTTGACAAATTTTGACAGCTTTGTTATTTTGATAGTGAAGATATTCTAGAGCTTGAAATCTATCTTCGTCTGCAGACTTTTCAACTTCATTAATTTATAATCTCTAGTTAAAGTATATTGGTATAGATAACTTCTATCATAGCTATATACATTTTTCTGAGTTTTTTTGTATTACTTAGGAGGATCATCATGTTTAAAATCATGGATTACGCATATCATTGACATAAATGCCTTAAAAGGACAAATGGTACCTACGTCCTCTTTATATAGATTATGTATTTGTTCAGATACGACTAAATTGTGTCTAGTGTAGAAAAAATTAGACAAATTCAGCCTTATATAGAACCAAATTCAACGAAAGTAGAATTATCCTCATTTTCATAATAATAAGGATTTGCTTCTTGCGTATTATTAACAGCAGTTTTTAATAGTACTTCCTTATCACTATCCCATGCAACTTTCTCCATAATTGCATTATAATCTTTACACTTTTGATCATTTCCACAGTCCCTGATTTTACCATTAAGCTTTAGATAAGGCTTTAATGAATTATAGTGTACTTGAGTATTATTGCCCTCTTTATCTATCATATTCCCTGCGTTATTAACAATTATCAATGGTGCAACTTGTTTCGCTTTCACAATATTTGCTCCACCGGGGTCTTTGATGAGATCAGGACATGATTCTCTAGAAAAAAAATTCTTGTTTAATTCTTTATTATCATAATCAGTGCCAAACTGGCAGAAACTCTTAACCTTCTCGTCCTGACAAGCTAACTCTAGTGGACTATCAATACATTTAAGACATTTCGTATTACTAAAGTTGGCTGCTGAACTAATATTATCAGTAAAGGCAAATTTAAAATTTACTGCACCATAAACACCCTCTGATCCCTTTTCTATATATGGCACAATTTTAGAATTACTATACATCTCAGGATAGAGTTCTTTTAATAAATCAGATGTATTAAAACCTTGACAACCTATCTTATTATTCGATTTATACAAAGTAGCCTTAGGCCCACAAATTCCTGGTAGGCTAAGATCTGGTGTTATTTCTCGAGATGTAATTTCTCCACTTTCATTCCCTCCTTCATTGGTAACATGTTTGCCTCTATCATTTTCATCCTCTCCCCTAATACTAGGTTTATCTTTATCAGTGCGATCGTCCTCATTGGTAACATGTTTGCCTCTATCATTTTCATCCTCTCCCCTAATACTAGGTTTATCTTTACCGATTCTTTTCTCATTTTTACATTCTTCAGCTGCTTTTTTATACCACTCAGTCTCTGCTTTTGCCATGTTAATTTTACACTTTAAAAGTTCTTCTTTTACTTCTTCAATCTTACTCTGCATCACTTCTTCTTTCTCCTGTTCAATTTTGTACCTCAAAATTTCCTCTTTTGCTAGTTTAGCTTCTAATTTTGCTTGTTCAGCTTCTGCTTTAATATCATCACATTTTTCCTGATTAATTGCCTGTCCACCGTTTTCTTTCATCTTCTCAGCATTTTTTTTACACTGTATTAACTCATTTTTTGTTGCCTCAGCTTCATTCTTAGTTTGTTCTACCTTCTCTCTTTCTTCTTGAAACTGTAATTTTAACTTATCAACTTCTGCTTTTGCTTCATTCTTAGTTTGTTCTACCTTCCCTTTCTCTTCTTGAACCTGTAATTTTAACTCATCAACTTCTGCTTTTGCTGCCTCAGCTTCATTCTTAGTTTGTTCTACCTTCCCTTTCTCTTCTTGAATCTGTAATTTTAACTCATCAACTTCTGCTTTTGCTGCCTCAGCTTCATTCTTAGTTTGTTCTACCTTCCCTTTCTCTTCTTGAATCTGTAATTTTAACTCATCAACTTCTGCTTTTGCTGCCTCAGCTTCATTCTTAGTTTGTTCTACCTTCCCTTTCTCTTCTTGAATCTGTAATTTTAACTCATCAACTTCTGCTTTTGCTTCATTCTTAGTTTGTTCTACCTTCTCTCTTTCTTCTTGAACCTGTAATTTTAACTTATCAACTTCTGCTTTTGCTTCATTCTTAGTTTGTTCTACCTTCTCTCTTTCTTCTTGAACCTGTAATTTTAACTTATCAACTTTTGCCTCAGCTTCATTCTTAGTTTGTTCTACCTTCTCTCTTTCTTCTTGAACCTGTGACTTTAATTCACTAGCTTCTGCTTCTAATTTTGTAATTTCTCTTTGTGATTCCACAGCATCTTTTTTACACTGTATTAACTTATCTTTTGCCTTCTTAGTTTCATCTCTACAGTCACGAAGTAAATCTTCTTCTGATTTATCATCCTCTTTTTCCGCAACCTGATCTCCTAGATTTTCGACTTGCTCACCCTCTTCACCATAAAAAAGTTTGTTGGCATATAAATTACTATTATTAACTTGATCGCTATAGATATTGTTTGACATTGTGACCTCCTATATAGTCAAAACTGGAATTAAATTAGAGTATAAAAGCTAGGAATTCAACATGGGTAAAAGAAACCACAGCTCAGGAAATCTAAGGTTAACTCAGAAATTATTATAAGCCAAAATGATTAAAAATTTTATAACTTATATTGTAGATCTAGCATGATAACCAACAATTATTCAATTTCCACCTTACTCACCAGCTTGACACAGTCCATCTTTATTCATTAGAGAGCCGTGATTCCTCTACTCTCCAATGATTAATCACTTGTCAGTTTTGAGTGTAGTAGTTGATAGCCTGTACGTAAATACGTTGCTTTTGTCCTTTAGAAATTTTTAGTCTACTATCTTTATCCAGAAAAAAATTGTAAAATTTCTATAGTTATGGTATAATTGTAAATACCGCTTGCAAATAAGCTGAGTATAAAAATGCCGTTCGGACAAATCATTACATATAGCACGATATTACTTACTATAATTGCAGTATTTCTCTTTTTGAGAAAAATATACAAAAATCATATTAGAAAAATTATATTTCCTCTAAAAGTTCTCAAAGAAGAGTGGGAAGAAAATAGAAGATTTAATGAATTGTATCAAAAAAATAAGCAAAAAGAGTTGATGAAACAACAGGAAATGCTAAGGGAGAAACAAAAGAATATGCAAGTTTACAAAGAAGATCTAGAAATAGTTGATATAGCAAAACCGTTAGGTAAATGGACAAAGATGGTTATGATGGGTAATAGTTTAATGAAACATTTTGCACAATTGATACACAGAGAAGGTGATAAGAAAGGATTTTGGGAGCTATTTATAAAAGCTCAGTCTTCAACTAAGGGTAAATATAAAGGAAAAGGCAGATAATCCATGCTTGAATGTAAAAATCTATCCTGTGCTCGTAATAACAAAGTATTATTTAAAAACCTCAATTTTAAAGCTGAGCCAAAATCAAAAATCTTAATCACTGGTCCAAATGGTAGCGGCAAAACCAGCTTAATCAGAAGTTTATCTGGACTCTTACCGCCAGTATCAGGCAATATAATATACTACGGAAAAGACATATATGATGATCCAAAATCCTTTATATCTTCCATGGTTTACGTAGGACATAAAAACGCCTGTAAAGATAGCTTAACAATTGGTGAAAACATAGAATTCTGGGCAAGAATACGGAACACTAGAGAATCAGTTATGGCAGCTGCTTATTGTTTAGAGTTGCAACCTGTATTTAACATTAGATATGGTGAACTTTCTGCAGGCTGGAAAAGAAGAGTTGCGCTTGCCCGCCTTTTAATTTCTAATGCAAATATCTGGCTGATAGATGAACCTTTCTGTAATCTTGATAGCACAACATGTGAATTAGTATTGAACCTAATCTCAATACGCTCTGAGCAGAACGGTACAGTAATTATTACAGGACATAGCTCTACAGAACAATTGTGTGACTTCAAGACAATCGACATACGTGATTTTAACAGACCTCTTGTATAATTTTTGGCCTTATTGTACTTACATCAATAATTTATTATCACATTTAATATTACGCATTAAAATTAACTCATCTCTTTCAAAGGCTCTATATTAAAAATCGAAAGTCCAGAAGCAATGACGTGTGCTAAGGCTTGGACGAGAAACATTCTTGCAGCGGTGAGATTTAAGTTATTCTCCAGTATAAACCTCATATTTAAATCACTTTTGCCATACCCCCATAAAACGTGAAACGCTTCTGCAACTTCAAGTAAGTAGAAAGTGATTCTGTGTGGCTCATAGAGCCTTGCCGCTATTTCTACCACATCTGGCCACTTTGCTAAGATTTTTATGAGGAAGAGCTCCCCATCGGTCTTTAAAAGTGAAGGATCTGCTGTTGGGAGCTCTTTTGGAGCATTACGCATTAACGAATGAGCACGGGCGTGCGCATATTGCACATAAAAAATAGGGTTGTCTTTTGATTGTTCTTTAACTTTAGCAAAATCAAAGTCCAAGACCATATCATTCTTGCGTGTCAGCATTATAAAACGAGTGATATCCCTGCCAACTTCCTCCACTACATCTCTTGCTGTTAGGAAGTTTCCTGATCTTTTGGACATCTTAACAGGTTTTTCATTCTCGAAAAAATTCACAATATTATGCAGTTTTACCTCTATTTTTGCTTGATCATCACTGAGCGCAGAGACGACTGCTTTTAGCCTTTTGACATAACCACCGTGGTCACTACCAAGCTCTACGATCATATTGTTAAAACCACGCGATATCTTATCAAAATGGTAAGCGATATCTGAGGCAAAATAAGTCCAACTGCCGTCCTCTTTCTTCAATGCGCGGTCAACATCATCGCCAAATTTTGTAGAGCGAAATAACATTTCTTTTCTGGAAGTCCAATTTTCACTTTCTTTGCCTTTTGGTTTCTCCAGGTACCCTTCATACACTAGACCCTTGTCAGATAATATCTTTATACTCTCTTCGATTTTGCCACGTAGCTCATACTCTGAAGTAAAGACATCATGATTTACTCCAAGCAAGCTCATGTCCTCCTTTATGAGTTCTAAAATAGAACTTAAAGTATATTCTCTAATTATCTGGTTATCTTCCTCTGCTCTAAGCTCCTTGCCATATTTTTTAGCTAATCCCTCTCCTATTGGCTTTAAATATTCACCTGGGTATAAACCCTTTTCAATGCTAATTTTTTCTCCCAGAGCTTCCTTATACCGCAAATATACTGACCGAATTAGCGTATCTATCTGTGCTCCAGCATCATTGATATAGTACTCCTTAGTAACATTATAGCCAACTTTCTTTAGTAAATTTGCCAGAACATCACCAAACACTGCTCCTCTTGCATGACCAATATGCAGAGGGCCTGTTGGATTTGCCGATACAAATTCAACATTGACAGCTTGATTATTTCCAATATTTAGAGTGCCAAACTCTGTTTTTAGCTCATTTATTTGTTTCAAAATCCCATGCCACACTTCTATTTTTAAGTGCATATTGATAAAACCGGGGCTTGCTATTTCCACTTCTGCAACTTCATCAAAAGGTTTAAATTCTCTTGCTAAGATCCCTGCAATCTCAATTGGATTCTTTTTTTCATGCTTTGCAAGCACCATAGCAACATTTGTGTAAATATCACCATGTGCTCTATTGCTTGGAGGTTCCACAATAAAATTTTCTGCACTTGTATTTATGACACCCCTTTGTTTCAACTCATTTAATTTGCTGGAAATTAGAGAGGAAATCTGCTTGAAAATGTTCATTCACTATACTGCTATAAAATCTATAGCAGTATAGCAAATAAGTGGGGCTAGTTGAAGTTATGATTTTCTCTCTACTCTTTGTTTGGTGTAAGGCAACCTTTTCTGGGTCTTTTGAAACCCAGAAAAATTATAGTTTACATTAAGTCGTTGCTGTCACTATAGTGACGGAAAGCCATACTTTCGCTTTCACTAAAATAAGCATTCCCTGTACCTTCATTCCCTGTACCTCCATTTTTCTCTTTCTCCAGTTCATTCTTAATACTTTCTTTTAGCTCATTCTTAGTCTTACCACTAATCTCAAACTTAAGACCTTTTTCTAGTTCATTCTTAATATTTTCTATCAGTTCATTTTTAGTCTTATCATCAATCTCAAACTTAAGACTTTTCTCTAGTTCATTCTTAATACTTTCTTTTAGATCATTCTTAGTCTTATCACTAATCTCAAACTTAATACTTTTCTCTAGTTCATTCTTAATATTTTCTTTCAGTTCATTTTTAGTCTTATCATCAATCTCAAACTTAAAACATTTTTTCAGTTCATTCATAGTCCTGTCATTAATCTTACACTTAAGATCTTTACCACATTTATCATGAATCAACTTACTCTTATTGACTTTACAATCATCCAACTTTGTAAACAAATTAACTCTTACCATATCATTTACAAAACATGTATTAGTTGGCATTGGATGAGCATAGGCGCTTTTAAACATAAAATAACTCCATCAATAAATAAATTTATCAAACAATTAAACATAGAATAATGTGTGTACTAACAATACACACATTATATTACTTTTATAGAAAATAAATATTCGAGTCTGCCGCTTGTGTATTGTGATCAGTAGCAAGAACCATGATTATGCTAGAGTTCAATGCATCCACACATTTATCACATTCAGTATTGTCGTAACATTTACCCACAATTTTGCCATCTGAAATCCTAAGGTCATTTCTAGTACTCGCAATAATTTCCCCACATTCCTTAGAACTCATACCTGTTTCATCAGAGGTTTTCAAATTGAGAATCTTATCCGTTCCTGGCAAGGTTGATATTGCAAGCTTTTTTATGTCAAATGGTATCGATTTATCATCATCTTTAGATTCAGGCTTAGGTTCAGGCTTAAGTTCCGGACAAGGTGGACAAGCAGGAGCAGGTGGACAATATGATATTATTATAAGTTAAAATAATTAAAGATTTAATAGTTTTAGTTATCAATCTAGCATAACAACCAACAAGTATGACTCAAATTTTCCTTCAGTTTTTACTATATCTTCACCAATTTTGCATACAGCCCATCTTTATTCATTAGAGAATCATGAGTACCAACTTCTTCCACTTTCCCGCAATTAATCACTATAATCTTGTCAGTTTTGAGTGCGGTTGATAGCCTGTGCGTAATTATAATTGTTGTTCTGTTTTGCATCAACTTGCTAAGTGCTTTTTGCACTAGGCTTTCACTTTTATAGTCGAGGGCGGAAGTTGCTTCATCCAGTATTAAAACCTGAGGATTTTTCAGTATTGCTCTTGCTATTATAATACGTTGTTTTTGTCCTTCAGAAAGTTTCAGTCCTCTTTTTCCTACAAATGTATCAAATTTATCCGGTAGCTTATCAATAAATTCCATCGCATAAGCGCTGATAGCAGCTCGCCTGACTTCCTCATATTCAGCACCCGGTTTGCCGTATAGTATATTTTCCATTATTGAGCAAGAAAATATCATGTGATCTTGTGGTACTAAGCCAAACAGCGATCTTAGATCATTTAGCGCAATTGTCTTAATATTCTGTCCATCGATAGTAATACTGCCTTCACTTGGATCGTGAAAACGGAGCAAAAGCTTTAAAATGGTGCTCTTGCCACTGCCAGATGGTCCAACAATTGATACTGATTGGCCTGCCTCTATAGAAAATGATACGTTATTTAATGCTGGCTTATCAGCATAAAAAAATGTTACATCGTTAAACGAAATTCCTTTTTGAACACTATTGATCCTTATAGGATTATCATTATCTAATATAGAGCTTTTCATGTTCATAAATTCAAATAAACGCTCTACAATTCCAAGACCTCGTTGCAAATCACTGATGTTATCGCTTAGATTGTTTACAGCCCCTGCAGCAAGTGCTGAATAAAACACAAATGAGGAGAGTTCTCCAATGGTCATATTATTACTTAAGACTTCTTTTATTCCCAAAAAAAGCAAAACAACTAGCGAACCTATCACACACGTGATAACTAGAGTTACTAAAATAGCACGCAAGAGTACTAATTTTACGTATGATTTTGATACTGAGTTTAGATGTTTCTGAAAATGGATTTTTTCATTTTCTTCGAGTACAAACGATTTGATAGTTACTATAGATCTAAAATTTTCCTCACTAAATGATGCAAGCTCACTTAATTTATCCTGAACAAAGCGTGCATAATTGCGTACTTTTTTCCCAAGTGAAGTCATGACAATGAGCAGTATAGGTATTATTGCAGCTGCATATGCGGTTAAATGTAGATTTGTGTATAACAGCATTGCAACACTACCAGTTAGTACCACTGCATTCCTCAATATTGTCAATAAGCTGCTGTTTATTATCGATTGCAATGCAGAGGTATCAGTAATGAGTGCTGAGATAACATCTTGCACACCTGTATTCTCAAAGAAACTTGGTTGTAAATCAGTAATACTGCTATATAAGTCATATCTGATTCTTGCGATAACTTTTTCGCTTCCAATGCCAATGAAATATAACCGAATAAATGCAGTGAGAGAGATGCCTAAAACTATCAGTATTGCAACTAATAGATTAGTAGTAAAATTATGCTCTGCGCCAGAATCAATTATGTTGCTTAAGCCCCTACCAAAAAGAAGAATCGTTAAAGCTGAAAATAGAACTGCAATAAACGCTACGGTAAAATAATGTAAACTAGGTTTTATATAGTAAAATAACTGCTTAATGTTAGATTGCATTTTATTTTAAAGTTAAGTATTTAGCTTCAGGAAAAAGTTACAGCATTAGTCTACAGTGTACTTCCTTAGAACAATACGTTCAAGAAACTTTAGCTTCTGAAGGAAAAACGCTGCGAAATTACAGAAAGTTAGCAAAAAAACTACTGAATAGACCAGAGTTTATTTTGTTCCAATATGTAATGCTACTATTCCATAACTCATATTGTGGAACTCAACATTCTTAAAGCCTACCTCTTCAATTTCCATTTTAAAGTTAGTCTGAGTTGGAAATTCTCTTATGCTTTTTACTAGATATTCATAAGAACCCTTATCTTTAGCAACTATGCTGCCAATTTTAGGAATTACTTTAAATGAGTATAAGTCATAAAATTTGGTGAATATCTCATTTTGATAATGCATAGGGGCAAATTCCAAGCAGACAAATTGTCCATTTTGCTTCAATACCCTATATGCTTCACTTAAAGCCTTTTTACGGTCAGAAAAGTTTCGAATACCAAAAGCTACTGTATAATAATCAAATTCAGAATCTTCAAATGGTAAGCTCTCTGCATTTGCACATACCCAATTGAAATTTAGCTGATTTGAATTTATTGCTTTATCACGCCCTTTGTCCAGCATGTTTTGATTTATATCACATACTGTAACTTGAGCACTTGGTTCACCTCTTGCTATTCTTATAGCTATATCTCCGGTTCCTCCAGCAATATCCAAAACCTTGGAGTTCTTTTTAAAATGCACACTACTTACCATCTTCTCTTTCCATAGCCTGTGCATTCCAAGACTCATTATATCATTCATGATGTCGTAGCAATTTGCTACAGAATCGAAAACCTCTTTAACTAGTTGTGATTTATCCATATTTTATATAGAGATTGCTTACATAATTATTTTAAACTTTAGCAGTTAAATTAATATACTAATGAGAAAAATATACTACAATTAAACATATTTAATCCAGTAAATCATTAGTGTCGACAGCTTTTTCACAAAATATCATCTCTCTTATTATGATATTATCTGTAGCAGTTGTTGATATGGCAACAGACTTATACTCAGTTGCATTGCCAAGTATTGCCAACTATTTTAAGGTGAAAGGTAATATAGCGCAGCTTACGATCAGTTTAAATTTATTAGGAATTGCAATATCTGGATTAATTTATGGCCCATTGTCAGACTATTATGGTAGGCGCCTAATAATGCTTATTGGTATGACAATTTTTACTTTGGCAAGTATTGTATGTTGCATAGCTGATAATATTATACTTTTAATATTAATCCGTTTTATACAAGGAGCTGGAGCTGGTGTTGCAGGCGTTGTCGGATATGCAGCAATCAGGGATATGTACTCAGGTAGTGAATACTCAAGAGTAATCTCAAAGTTAAATATGGTAGTAGCGCTTTCACCTGGAATAGCTCCAGTGGTAGGCAGTTATATAATTTCACATGGTTATAGTTGGAAATTTTTGTTTTTTATCATATCACTTGCTGCAATTATTATGCTCATTTTTATTTACTCGAAACTACAAGAAACGGTGACCGTAAATAAAAGTAAAGCCAGCATTAATATCTTCAAGCAGTATATATTAATATTTAAGAATTATCGTTTTCTTGGGTTTTCAGCCATTCATGGATTAACTTTCATGTGGCTTTGGGCATACATTGCTAACTATCCGTTCATATTTGAATCAATGGGTATTGAAGTACAATATTTTGGCTATCTCATATCAATCATAGTCATATTTTACGTAATCGGCACTTTAATTAACAGAAGGTACGTACCAAAAATAGGAGTGAGCAAGATGCTAATCATAGGTTTGGTATTACCAATAATATCTGATGGTTTATTGGTATATTTTTATTTCATGAACAAATTGAACGTACTTATTCTTCAAGTTCTTTGGATTCCAAGCAATATAGGACTTGCACTCGTAATCAGCAATAACGTAACTTCTGCTTTAGAAACGGTCAAAAGTATAGGGCTTGGTAGTGCAGTTCTCTCATTTTGCAATATGATGTTTGGGGCTGTTGGAATATACATAGTAGGAAAATTCTTTTCTTATGGCATTTTACCAAATTTACTATTAACAGTTGTATGTTCTATAATTGCAATTCTTATATATAGTTTACTTAAATATACTGAAAAACACGAAGGATAATCATTATTTCTACAACCCAGATTTCATGAATTATTAATTACCTTACTATAGTAATGCAATTTTATAGAGAAGTGTTAAATGAATTATTCAATCAGAAATATAGATGCTGCTTTACTTGATGCTGCTAAAAGAGGTGATCTTAATGAAGCAAAGCGCCTAATAATTGAAGAAGCTGATGTTAATGCATATGATGGATCTCAAGGTAATTCTCTATATTGGGCTGTTAAAAATAATCATTCTTATATAGCAAAAGTTCTATTAGATAATGGAGCAGATTTTATTGCTTATGACTCTTCTCGAGAACGCCACGTGTTAAATAAATACGAAGAAGTAAAAGCTGAGCATTGTAAGGTTTCTCTACATCTGGCTGCCAGACTTGGCGACTTGAAAGCAGTAGAAGACCTATTAAAGAAAGAAGCAAATGTTAATACAAAAAATGATAAAGGACAGACTCCTTTAGATTTAGCTAAGACAGAAGAAATAAAAAATCTATTACAAAGCATAAAAGATGCCAATGACAAATTGCTTGAAGCTGCTAAAAGCGGTAATATTGATGATGTAGAAAATCTGTTAAATAGAGAAGAAAAAGTACAGGTTAACGCAGAAAATGAATTTGAAGAGACCCCTCTACACTTATCTGCTCAAAATGGACATAAAGACGTAGTGGAATTTCTACTCAGCAAAGGAGCAAAAATTGATGCAAAAAATGAATTTGAAGAGACTCCTCTACATTTGGCTGCTCAAAATGGACATAAAGGTGTAGTAGAATTTCTATTCAGTAAAGGAGCAAAGGTTGATGCACAAAGTGATGATCTAAGCACCCCTTTACATTTTGCTGCTAAATATGGACATAAAGACGTAGTAGAATTTCTACTCAGCAAAGGAGCAAAGGTTGATGCACAAAGTGATGATCTAAGTACCCCTTTACATTTTGCTGCTAAAAGTAGATATAAAGATACAGAAAAGATAGTAAAATTTCTACTTGATAAAGGAGCAGACGTTAATGCACAAAATAATGCAGGAGAAACCCCTTTACATTTAATTCTTCAAAAAATAGACCTAGATATAGATACAGATAAATTCTATACTCTACTGAACAAAAAAGGCATCAATGTTAATCTAACAGATAAAAATAAAGAGACTCCTTTGCATTTTTTTTTAAAAAAGAAAGCGATGGAGATACCTGAATTGGACGATCTACTGAAAGTAGAAAGTATCAATGTTAATTTACAAAATATAGATGGAAAGACTCCTTTACACCTGGTAATTGAAAAAAACAACTGGAATACATTGCCTAATGTATCGTGGAGCCGTGAAAAGATGGTCGATATTCTAATAGGAATGAAGGCAAATGTTAATGCAGTAGATAAGGATGAGAGGACTCCTTTACATTGGGCTGCAGGATATGGTAGAAAAGAGATAGTAAAAGCTCTAATAAACGCAGAAGTAAATGTTAACGCAGTAGATAAGGATGAGAGGACTCCTTTACATTGGGCTGCAAACTATGATAGAAAAGAGATAGTAGAAGCTCTAATAAACGCAGAAGCAAATGTTAATGCACAAGATAAATATGGAAAGACTCCTTTAGATTTAGCTAGCACAGAAGAAATAAAAACTCTATTACTAAAACCCCCCAAAAAAATTGATGACAGTATAGCATCAAAAGATAATGAAGTAGGTCAAGAGGAAGATGCTGAGCAAGAAGGTAATGCCCAACTAAGTTTACAAGAACAAGAGGAAGAATCACAGGAGATCAGTGCAGAAGAAGAAAGTGATGTAAAAATTGAAGCTGCTGATAATGGACATCTTCCTTATGCAGAACCTACACAAAATAGAGTATCGACAAATGAAGAGCAACCGAGCTCTTTTTTCGATAATTTGCTTAATATAATTATGAAGCCCTTTTCTTTAATTGCATCATTTTTTGGTGGCTTTTTTTCATGGTTGTTTGGATCTGATGAACCAGTGTGACCCGGAAGTCATGAAATTGTGATGGTTAAATTCCATCCGCCATAACATCTGGCTGAAATTATAGCCCACATTTTAGGAAACTGGCAAACACCTAAGGTGCGAGCATGGGCTAAAAGGGAGTAATGTTAAACCTTATAATAAATTCTCCCAAGAAGAGTCAGGTAAGGTTACGAAAGAAACTTATGTTTGAATTGTCGTTACTGTGAATATGTGAAATAAGGTTGGTACACATAGACCAAAAGGTATGGAGAATAAGGATGATTAGAATTGGTTCGTTTAATCAAGATGTTTCCGATCTCCCGGCAAAAAAAAAATAAGAACCTAAATCTGACGCGAAACGGTTTCATGGAACGGAGTAACCACATAGAAGCTCTTATTATACTTTGTAATAAGCAAGTAGCCAACTGCAAGCTTCTATGTTGGAAGGATTGTCTAAAAAGCTAATGCCTAAAGTAATGCTTAGGATACGCAGACGTGGACACTGTAACTTGGAAGGTAAAGTTATGAATAGTAGTGAATATGTTATGAGCCAACAAAAAGTTAGGTATGAATGGAATGAAGTTCCTTGGCGCAAGCTAGAAAAGTCTTCATTTAAGCTACAAAAACGAATTTACCGAGCTTCTAAATGTAATGATATCAAAAAGATGCATGAGCTTCAGAGATTATTACAAAAATCGACAAGTGCTAGGATGATCGCTGTGAGAAAGGTAACTCAGGACAATAGAGGAAAAAGAACTGCAGGTATTGATGGAAAAGCTAACCTTAATCAAAAAGAAAGATTGCAATTGGCAAAATCCTTAGATATAAAGGAGAGAGCAAAGCCATCAAGGCGCATTTGGATTCCAAAGCTTGGAAAAAGTGAAAAACGTCCATTAGGGATACCAACAATAACAGATCGAGCAAAACAAACACTTGTTAAGATGATGCTAGAACCAGAATGGGAAGCAAAGTTTGAGCCCAACATTTATGGTTTTAGACCTGGTAGATCATGTCATGATGCCATTGAAGCTATATTTCAAGCACTCATCAAGAAAACAGTATTTGTTTTAGATGCTGATATTTCTGGGTGTTTTGATAATATAAATCATCATATACTGTTAGAAAAACTCAATACCACACCAACTTTAAGGAAGATAGTAAAAGGATGGTTGAAAGCAGGTGTGATGGAAAATAGGATATTTCAACCATCTAGAAGCGGTACAATCCAAGGAGGGACAATTTCTCCATTACTGGCATGTATTGCTCTACATGGGTTAGAAAATTATCTGAAAGAAATAATGGCAGAGGAGCTAATTAGCTACAGGAAAACGAAACCTGGCAGAACATGTAGGGAAAATGCGAAAAGATCACTCAGCGTAATCACTTATGCAGACGATTTTGTAGTACTTCATGAAAGTGAGGAAATTGTTTTGAAAGCAAAAACTCTGATTGAAGAATGGTTAAAAACTATTGGATTAGAGTTGAACCCTTCAAAAACAAGAATTTCTCATACTCAAAAATTCCTGAAAGGAATAAAACCAGGTTTCAATTTTCTTGGTTTTACAATACGGCAATATCCAACAAAACACAATAAGATGTCATACAAGTCTATCATCAAACCAAGTCGTAACTCTATAGAACAACACTCATTAGTCATTAAAAGTAAGCTAAAGAAAATGCGTGGTGAATCACAAGAAGCAGTAATAAGTCACCTTAATCCAATTATTCGAGGATGGTGTCAATACTACGCTTCGGTGGTATCATCTAAAGCCTTTGGTGCAATGGATAATACAATGTTTAGAAAACTTTGGAAATGGGCAATGTTTAAACACCAAAACAAAGGAAGATGTTGGATCAAAAGAAAATACTTCAAGAAGTATGGTAACGATAAATGGCGATATATGACAAGTAACGGAATGCGTCTTATTAAACACGGAGATCATGACATTAAACGACATGTCAAAGTGATTGGAGCCAAATCTCCATATGATGGAGACTGGACTTATTGGGGAAAGCGTATGAGTAAAATACTTGATAAATCACCACAAACAATAAAACTTCTGAAGATGCAACAAGGTAAGTGTGATTGTTGTCAACTTTGGTTTAAGAATGGTGATATCTTAGAAATACATCATAAGGACCAAAATAAGCAAAATAATACAATCACAAACTTATCTATGCTACATGGACATTGTCACGATAATTTACACAGAAGTATGCATGAAAAGCACCAAGCTAGAGAGAAGCCGTATGAAGCGAAAGTTTCACGTACGGTTTTGAAGTCGAGTGAGGAGGGGCAACCTTCTTCACTTAGATAACCAGTCAACCATTATCAATAAGTCATTACTTAATGATGAAAATCATAACGAGTTGTTGAAGTTCTTGTGTGTAACTGCGAAAAAATCATTCCCTAATTACAAACAAACCGGTAAATGTTTGGCTATTTTTAAAGATAATATGGAAAAAAGATTAAATGAGCAGAAAAGAGCTTTCGTTAATACTGAAAAAATAGTGGCAGATAATGAGCAGCCAAGGAGTTTTATGAGTTATGTTGCTCCTCCTAGTAGCCTCAGTGCCATTAATCAGCAAGTTGTTGGTTATTTAAGGTAATATCATGGAAAAACATATATTTAAAATAGACGATAAAAATCCGCTTTATAAAAAATTGATTAAACTTCCCACTGTATATTACATAGTAAAGGAAAAAGGTAATGTTAATACTGTTTCTTCACATATTGGTATAGTTGAAGTAGGGAATATTAATGATTTAAAGTTAAAGGAGCAGGGTGATGAGATAGTTTTATTTACAAACAACTCACCTCTGAAATTAAATGGCACGGACTTTATTATAGAACAAAAAGCTATCATAGGCGAGAATCAAGAGAATATTATAAAACAGCTTAAATTAGGAGAAGAAGCGTTAATTTCACGTAAGTACATAAAAGACAGTAATAATTTTGTTATTGAACTCATAATGAGTAATGATGATGGAAATAATTTTATTGGAATGCTCAATTTTATCAATTTTAACGATGAAAATGACCCAGTACTACAAAAAATTCAAGAAGAAAAAGGTGGACTTTATTTTACAATAGAAGGTGATTATATCTATATATCAGATGAAGAAGGAAAATGTCTTCCAGTATGTGAAGATGGTAGTTGCTATAAGTATCAATACACAAAAAATGAGCATGATATATTAGAAATTAGTGAGATATCAACAATAATAAAAAACTTAACTAAAACTGAGCAATGCAGTGCACCAGCTAAGGCAGGGCAGAATTTTACTTTGCAAAAGGGAAAAGAATTATCGGATAATATCTATCAAGCAGATATCATGTTAAACGGTAAGCTTGTAGCTACTTTACCAAAAATAGGTTACTGCATGCTTGATGACCAATTGGTCATACATAATCACGTTACAGAAGAAGAGATAAAAATTCCTAGAAACTTTCATTATCTTAAAGTCGTTAAGTCTAGTAATAATGATGATTATAAATTAACATTTTGTAATTTCTTAGGTAATGAGTTTTTTGAACATAAAAAGTATGATTCTCAATACTCAAATGTTCCAGATGAATACCAGTATACAAGTTTAAACTATATGAAAAAGGGATATAAGCCAAATTTCTGCAAGTTACTTAACGATAAACCATCTTTTTTTATTGCAAAAGGAACTACTAATCAAGATTCTTCAGGCCACTGCCCAGCTGATGTATTTGAATTAGCAAAACGTGAGAAAATGGCTACATTAATTGATCAATTTGGCTTTTTCAATAAAGAGGGTAAGTTTCAATATTGTGATTACCATACAAAAGCAGATTACGATGTTTATGATTCTTATAAAATTAATAAAGAGTACAAAACAACAGATGAATTTCTCTTCAATGATGACATAGTTCTTTATACTATTCCAGAGCTATCTTAACCACGCACAAAGTATATTATAATTGTTTCAATAATTGTTTTTAAAATTGAATCGAGTAGACTTTCAAGCAGTGTAAAAATGTATTTTTTTAGTTTAGATTCGCTACCATTTTGCCGCTCGTTAGTACCGCAGTGGTTTTGTAATAGAACACAAGCTGCAAAAACTTAAGGAAAAAATGGGTCAGTGCTTGACACTGGCATCTAGTTCTTTCTATCAAAAATGCTGTAAAGTGTTCACCAATTTAGTTGGATCCCAGTACTGGTATGATATTATGAAGACCTAGCAGTTTATGACGGTGTCATTCCAGCGCGTGGCGCTGGAATCTAGTTCTTATTACCTGAGTCTTCTGGGTCCCAGTACTCGTATGACAAGAAAAGGGAGTATTGGTTTCAGCATTAGCCATGCATCTGGATCCCAGTAGGCTTTGTTGCACCACTCAAGGAAAGAACAGGCAGTTACTGATGGAATTTGTTATAAAATAGATATTTAGCCGACAAAGGAAAAATATGCCAATAAGAATGAAAGTCAGTAACTGCAATGAATATAACAAATTTCTTCAAGAAAGGGGAAATGTTTTTCATTATATCAACGATGCCATTGAAAATTGGTACGAAAATAGTCCAAAAGTAGCAGGTGGCAACAATGTCTACAGCGACAAAGTAGTGATTCTAATTCACATAATAACCTATCTATTCAGGATTGGTCTTAGGCAAACAGTGGGATTTATAGAGAAATATCTTGAGCAAATAGGGAAAATTTTGCAAATTATCAGCTATTCGCAGGCTTCAAGAAGGTTTAAAAAGCTTAATATCAAAATCAACGACTGCAGAGTTGATAAGAACGATATGGAAGATATTGAAATTGCTATAGATAGTACAGGTATCAGCATCTACAATAATATTCCAGGCCATAGTAAGGCAAATGGTACAGATAGAAAGTATCGCCGCTATGAGCAAACAAGAAAGCTACATGTAATGCTAGAGATAGGTAGTAAAAAAGTTATAGCTGCAAAATACAGTAGTGGAGTTTATTCCGACCACTATGGAGCCTGTGATCTTATTGAAAGAGTGGATACCAAGTATAACATAAGCACGATATATGCAGATAGGGCATATAATCGAAAGAAGTTATACAAACTGTGCGATGAGCTTGACATAAAGACAAGGATTCCTCCGCAAAATAATGCAGTAGAGCATCCAAAGTTGGATTATATGAATGAGAGAAATTCTACAATCAAGCTCATAAAGTCATATGATGAAGATGGTATGAAGAGGTGGAAAAAAGAGATAAATTATTGGAAGAGATCTTATATAGAAAGTTTTTTCTCGCGACTGAAGCAAATATTTGGATTTAGTTTTAGGAATAAATCTGAGATTAATCGTGAGAAGGAACTGCTACTCAAGTGTTATTTGCTTAACAAATTTACTGAAATAGGCATGGCTAAGTTTGATATAGCTTCATGAATTTATTATACATTACCCACTATCCGAAGAGCTGTGCAACAAAGCCATCCCAGTATCAAGTACTGGGATGACAAGAGAAAGAGGACACTGGGATGAAATTATGAAGGCCGGGATAAACACTATGAGGACTGGAATGACATTATGAAGACCTCTAGCAGTTTATGACGGTGTCATTCCAGTGTGGAATACAGCTTTTTTGTAACTTCATTGAAAATATCGTATAGCTATTTGTTCACAATTAATTCTTCTGGATCCCAGTACTCGGATGATAAGAAAAGAAACACTGGTTTCAATATTTGCATGCATCTGAACAGATACAGATGGCTAAAATATTGAAGAAAGCATACGCGTCAAGTTAAGAGCAACTACCTTCTTTGACTTGTCAAGAAAGGTCTTTTTTCCCCAGATTCTATTATCACATGCTGAAATGACATCTCTTGCTTCTTCATGTGATTATGCAAAAAGCCCTTTGAATTTTTGCAGCTTGAAAAATCTTTATAAAATTTACTTTCTTTAAATGCTTTAATCTTCTCTTCATTATTTAATGAGCCATATTTAGAAAAATATTCATCTGTAATGTGAATATATAAACTAATCAACTCAGGAAAAGTGTAATCAGTTTTGTTGGAAGACTTTAAACACGTAATTGGCAATTTATGTATATCTTTATCAGCTTTTTTAGAATCAATACATTTATCATTCTTTCTTAATGTTGTATGCTGCTTGAAAAATTCTTCATATTCCTCAAATCCTTCAAATACTTCTTTTTTTTGGTAATCTTTTCTTCTACCGCTTTGATCTATTTTTTCTATTTCTGTTGCAAGTTGCGCTGGCTGTTTTATCGTTTTATCTCCCTCTCGATTAAAGTCTCACTTTTACCCACAAATAAAAAAGCGAGTAAAATGGATACCAAATAAATTTGGGATTAAAATGAGTGAAGTAAGTACAAATGTGCAATATACTGATGGCTTAGGGGATAAATGGCTGGAAAGAGAGTTAAAACACGTTAATTTAGGAGATACAAGACTTAATAAGAGACTTATTAAAACAGGCTATTGTATAGAGGGTAAGGCGTCTGGATCAATTAATCAAAGCTGTAGTGGATGGAAAGAAGCTAAGGGTGCATACAGATTATTTAGCAATGAAAAGCTTAAGGATAAGGAAATTTATTCTTCCCATTACAAAGAAACTATGGAGAGAATGAAAGGAAATCAGTTTGTTTTTTCAGTTCAAGATACAAGTTATTTGGATTTTGACTCTCATATAAAAACCAAGAGGCTAGGTAGTATTTCTAAAGCTTATACGAAGCATAAAATGGGTTTACTGTTGCACAGTGCCTTAATAGTCAGCAAAGACGGATTACCTTTAGGTCTATCTTCTCAACAATGTTGGGCACGTTCTATTAGGGAAAAAGAAACGTCACAAGAAAAAGCAAACAGGAAATACCGTACCTCCATAGAAGAAAAAGAAAGTTATAAGTGGATAACAGCTCTCAAAGAAAGCATAAACAACCTTCCTGCAAATGTACAACTTGTTACCCTTGGTGATAGAGAGGCAGATATCTTCAAATTTTTATGGATCACTGAGACATTAGGTAGTTTTTATGTAATCCGTAATCGAACTAATAGAAGATTTATCTGCACTGAAATTGGAAAAACAGATTTGCAAACACGCATCACTCAACTGCCAGTAAAGAAGAAAATTTCTCTAGAAGTTAATAAAGGTAGAAACCAAAGATCAAGGAAAGCTAATATTGAAGTTAAGTATATGAAAGGCTATATACCTATCAGATCTTCTTCAATTTATGGATCAAAAGACAGAGTGCATAAAATAAGTGATAAAATCCCTGTATATGTGGTAAGTGCAAAAGAAACAAATCCTCCTGAAGGATTGGAAGCTATTGATTGGACTTTGTTGACTAATGTACCAGTTAATAGCACTTTAGATGCTATAGAAAGGATAAATTGGTATAAGCTAAGATGGAAAATTGAGGAGTATTTCAGGGTTTTAAAATCAGGATGTAAAATAGAAAGCTCTCGTTTAACTACAAAGGAAAGGCTACAGAAATTAATTGCTATAAAGAGCATTATTGCATTTAAAATTTTATATTTAACAAAAGTCGCTTTATCAAATCCCATGGAAACCTGTACTAAAATTTTAAGCAATGAAGAGTGGAAGGCCCTTTTCATACGTGAGCATAAAGTAGCTACATTACCAGAAGAACCTCCAAACATAAAACAAGCTATTATTTGGTTAGGAAAATTAGGTGGATTTATGAATAGAAAAAGTGATAATTTACCAGGGGCTATGACTCTATGGCGGGGCTATGAAAATCTTAAGGAGAGCATAGTTATGCTTCACATCATGACCTCTCAAAATTGTGGGTAAAAGTGAGGATTAAAGTACATTGTATAAGGAGTAATTGAATTTACGATTTTATATGTCTTCCAGTGGCAGCCAAAAATCTTCAGTACCAATCTGATTATCGGAGCAAGAAAAATTTTTAACTTTGCCATAAAACCAAAGTAATAAAGAGACGCTTGTTTAAGTGAACTAGCGGCATTGCTAACGATGCATCTTAAATGTATATCCTTATACTTAAAATTTTTATGAACCTCTGCAGCCACATGTCCACCTAGGCAGTCTCCAAACAATATGATATCATCTGGCTTTATACCTTTTTCCAATAAGTTAGTTACAACTGCTATACCAGATTTAACTCTATTGCTACGTATCAATGAACTGTTTTTACTTAAACCAAGTCCAGGATAATTAAAAAGATGTACAGTTATCCCTTGCTCTGTGGCCCAATTCCAATTTTGGGAATAATCTTTACCAGGGCTTAACGCTCTATTTCCACCAATAAAGTATATCAGATGTTTTTCACCTCGATTATTGTTTTGATTTTTACCAAGAAGCGTAATTGTCTCTATTTTTATCCCGTTTTGAGTTTTTATAAATTCTCTCTCAGTTTGCTCTCTTGTTTCTTTCATATTTTAACTCTCACTATAATTATACAAAAAAATCTTAAAAAATCAACAAAATCTCAATTTTATGAACAATATAAACTTTTTAAAATTCATTGAATTATGCTTTCAAACGGTAGTACCGGGGTGTGAGTATAATGATTATCAATATATAAAAGTCATAGCGGATAGGCTTGAAGCGGCAAGTTCAGGTGAAGTGAAAAGAATAATATTCAATATGCCTCCGCGTTCAATGAAGTCTATTTGTGTAAGTGTTGCATGGCCCGCATGGATACTCGGAAATCAGCCAACTGCAAGAATAATAGTTGCAAGTTATTCTCGGCTCCTCAGCGAAAAGCACTCACTCGATACCAGGTGCATAATGCAATCTGATTGGTATAGAGAGCTATTTCCGAAAGTAGAATTATGCAAAGATCAAAACACTAAATATAAATTTCAAACAGTGCAAAGAGGATGTAGGATTGCAACATCAGTTGGGGGAACATTAACCGGTGAAGGTGGAGATTTCATTATCGTGGATGATCCACTAAGTCCCGCACAAGCTTTGAGCGAAACATTTAGAAAGCGTGCTGCAAACTGGTTTGATCAGGCTTTAGTAACCAGGCTCAACGACAGAAAAAAAGGAGTTATCGTTCTTGTGATGCACAGACTCCATTTAGAAGATTTAACTGGTCACCTCCTCTGTAAACCAAGAAACATATGGCATCATGTCTGTTTACCAATAATAGCTGAAGATAAGGAGATTATTTATTCAGTTAATAATCATATTCCAGAGCATGAACAGGAAATATACTCAAGAAAAGAAGGTCAATTGTTGTATTCCCTAACTGAAGGAAAAGAAGAAATTGAGATGATAAAAGCTGAACTTGGGAGTTATGGTTTTGCTGCTCAATACCAACAAAACCCTCTACCACTTTCAAGTGCTATAATTAAACGAGAGTGGTTGAAGCGCTATAAAAATTTTCCTGATAGCCTCTTGCATGTAACACAAAGTTGGGATACTGCAATTTCAACAAACAATACAAGTGACTTTAGTGTCTGCACTACCTGGACAAAAGTAGATAATACATTCTATTTACTCGATGTATATCGCGCAAAACTTGAATATCCAAAACTTAAAGAGAAAGTTCTGTCGCTGGCTGCAAGGTGGAAGCCACACGCAATTTTAATCGAAGCAAAAGCAAGCGGTCAGCAATTGGTTCAGGAGCTCAGGAAAAACAGTGATTTACCTATTATTCAAATAGTACCACATGATGACAAATTAACTCGATTTCACCGAATTGTCCCAATTATAGAATCTGAGCGGGTTTTTCTCCCTAACCAAGCAGTATGGCTTAGCGACTTTGAGTATGAGATTTTAATGTTTCCAGAAATCCGTCACGACGATCAAGTAGACAGTACCGTGCAATATCTTCAGTGGGTGAGAAATAATATTGCTAGAGTGGTAGCTATACGTTCATTGTAGCTTGAAAAGGTTCCTCGGAATTGTGTATAATTTTTTTAACTGAGTTTTATCCATTTTCTGAATGATATTTTAGGGTTTATTGAAATAAATACTACGCAAAAATTCTATCTCTGGGTGCTTAGATGAATATCTTTATATTAGACGAAAATCCTGTAACTGCAGCACAAATGTTATGCGATAAGCACATAGTAAAAATGCCGCTAGAAACTGCTCAATTGCTTAGCAGTGTTTTTTCAATAGCATTAAAAGAGCCAAATCCTTTAGTCAGCATTACAAACCAGAATATAGAAGTTCCATATAAACTTACTCACAAAAACCATCCTTGTTCTTTATGGGCTAGACAATCAAAAGGAAACTTTGATTGGTTAATAAAACATGGAAAAGAATTGTGTATAGAATATAGCTTGCGATACAAAAGAACGCATAAATCCGAAGAAGTTATAGATTGGTGCGATAATAACAAGGATTTGCTAATATTTCGATCAGCTGATATACAAGCTTTTACACAAGCGTTACCTGATCGATATAAATGTAATAACCCAATAGAAGCATATAGAGAATATTACCTAAAAGAAAAGATGAGATTTGCTAAGTGGGAAAAAGGTAGAGAAGCACCAGATTGGTTGCTAGACAAAATGCTATAGGTTATAAAATTATCCAAACCGATCATAAAAAAGGTAGAATTGAAGTTGCAAAAGCAATGCTGGCTGATAATGTTGATGTTTATCAAGTTTATTGATCTTTCTATTTGTGAGATTAAAGAATTCAGTAAACTGTTATTCCCAGTATATGGTAGGCTACTTGCACTATAGAGTGTCATGTACACATCTGTACTAACAAGCAGAGGTAAATCTAAGTCAGTTTAGATATAACATTTACTTTAAAAAACTTTATTTTACGCTGATATTCTAGCGCTTTTCTGTGGTATTTTGTTGGGGTATAATTTGCAAAACTATCTTCCTTATAGGTTAAAAAATTACACTGCTTTATATGTAACTCTATCCACTCTGCATAATCCTGATGATCAGTTGCAATAAATATTTCACCTGTGACAAGTATTTTTTTTGCTAATAAATTTAAAAATTCCGTATTAATTAACCGTCTTTTGTTGTGACTTCTTTTTGGCCATGGATCTGGAAAGAGAATAAAGAATTTTTCAACACTGTTGTCAGGAAAATTGGCAATTAATTCTCTTGCATCTTCTGTCCATATTAAAATATTTTTTATGCTGTGTGCTTCTATGCTTTTTAGCAAGGAAGAGACCCCCTTTAAATAAGGCTCACATCCTATAAATAATAGATCAGATTCATTGAATGCCTGATGGAGCATATTTTCACCATTACCGAAACCTATTTCTACTCGTATTCTTTTTTGTAAGTCTACGATCTTTTTTATAGATTCCTTGCTGTTTTTAATAGAATACTTCTCCAAAACATTCAACTTCAACCTAGATCTTCTGGAAAATGACCTAATCCAATTATTATTCCTAGATAACATATCTTACATAACTTAATCTTTTATAGCTTAAACAATTCTCGAAATGAATTAATGAGAATTTACTTGTCACTAATTATTAATATTATATAATATATGAGTTCTAATGAAGTTAAAATTAAAAGGTATGGAAAGTACAGTTGCTATCAAGAGGCTATCATCAAATAGGTTCATAGAAGAGATATTTCAAGATCAATTTGATAATCAAGACAATAACTTTTGTGAAGATTCTTTTGCTAACAAAATCAAAGAAGGAGATGTGGTAGAAGGTATAATCACAAGAAGAAATTCTAATGATATTGTGGTTGATGTTGGTTTAAAGTCAGACGGAAGAATTCTGATTAAGGAGCTCAGTTGTAATGATGATATCACTGTTGGCTCGAAAATTAGAGTTTATGTTGAAAGAATTGAAGATTACCATGGTAATGTTGTTCTTAGTCGTGAGAAAGCAATCAGAGACGAAAAATGGAATAAATTGGAAGAAAGCGCAATTACAAAAGATGAAGTAACAGGAATCATTAAACGCTCAATTAAATGCGGTTTTATTGTTGATCTTGGTGATGGAATAAGTGCGTTTTTACCTCTGAGTCATGTGGATTTGAAGCAAATAAAAGATGCTAATCACCTTATTGAAACTGAACAAAAATTCATCGTTCTTAAAATGGATAAGAAGCAGGGGAATATTGTAGTATCAAGAAAGCTGGTATTAGAGAAGTTGCATGCTGGTGAAAAAATTAAGTTTTTAGAATCTTTAAATGAAGGTGATGTAGTAGAAGGCAAAATAAAAAGCATCACTCACTACGGTGCATTTGTTGGCATTCATGAATCAGATACAGTGGGAGTTATAGATGGACTGCTACATATTACAGATATCTCTTGGAGTAATGTAAGTCATCCATCTGCAATTTTTTCTTGTGGTCAGCATATAAAAACTAAAATTATAAAAATAGATAGAGAAAATGGAAAAATCTCCCTGGGTGTAAAACAATTAGGAGACAATCCTTGGCAAGATCTAGAGTCAAAATGCCCAATTAACAGCGTACACAAAGGATGCGTAACGGGTATAAAAGATTGTGGATTCATTGTTGAGATTAAACCTGGGATTGCGGGTTTGGTACACTCATCAGAAATAACTTGGAGCAAGAGTAATTTACCAATTAGTAGTTTTGTAACAATAGGACAAGAAGTGGATGTAAAAATTCTCGGTATTGACATTATTAAAAATAAGATGAGTTTAAGCACAAAAAGGTGCGTAGAGAATCCTTGGCAAGTATTTATTGATAAATATCCTCTTGGTTCTATTGTTTCTGGTAAAGTTAAAAGCAACAATGGTTCACAAATATCTGTGACTTTTGATAATTCTGAGATATCTGAGGACGTAGAAGGAACAATTTATATGCAAAATCTAAGTTGGTCGAAAAACAATTCAGATGAGATAAAAAAGTATAATGTAGGTGATGAAATAGAAGCAAAAGTGATAAGGGCTAACGTAGATCGGACAAGAATTTATCTTGGAGTAAAACAAATAGAGTATGATCCTCTTGAAGAACTGATAGAGAAAGTTAAAGTAGGGGATAAAATTCAGGTTACTGTAAGTAAGAGAGAGGAAAATGGTCTAATCGTTGAAATTGAGAACAATGTAACCCTTTTAGTAGATCAAGAGCATTTACCAGAAAATAAAAAGTTTTCTATATCAGAAAAAATACAAGTTGAAGTAGTAGGTGTTGAAAAATATAATATAATATTATCTGCCAAATAACTTCTTGTGCTTCATATAAATGGCAACGAAATCTGATATAATAGCAAAAGTGGCAAAAAAAAACCTTTTGTTAGATAAGGTTATTATAGCAGCCATAGTTGATAGTTTTTTTCGAGTGTTTTCAAACACGTTAAAATATCATAATAGAGTTGAAATCAGGGGGTTTGGTTCTTTTTCAATTAGAAGCTATAACTTGAAAGAAGCAAGTAATTTGACGTCACAGAAGGTTGCAAAACATCAATACTTTAAAACTTATTTTCGTAGCAGTAAAAAGTTATCCCTCTTGATAAATGAATGAAAATCTATATTGTAAATTTGAAAGTTGTACAATATAGCATCATATGCAAGTAGTAGAAATAGTTATACATAATAACACATATAAAATATCTTGCGAAAGTAAAAAGAAGGACCATTTATTACAACTTGCTAATAGCTTCAACAAGCTAGTTAGCTCCATATCTCAAAGAACTGGAGGTAAGGGCTCAGATGCATTAAATTTCTTACTTGCAGCATTGACTCTCGAAGACAAAATTTTAGAATTAACAAAGCGATTAGACGAAATAAATCAAGAATGCAAAAAGTATAAGGAGGAAAAAAGAGTAGAATATGCTGAAGTATTAGATAGGGTAAACAAGATTATTGGGTGCATAAGTGATTAAAGGAAGCAATCAAATCGACTACCTCACTACTCAAATCAGGGGGGAGAAGTCTCTTACGAGTTATGTAACAATATAATTCGCAATCATCAAGATCAACTATTTTTTCGTATTCAATTAGTTCACTTAAGGAAAATTTATCAAGATATTTCAATGCAAAATGCCCTAAAAGTATATCAGTTTCTTTACAACCCCTATGCCAACTCCTATACATCAGTTTTCTTCTTAATAAGGAGATATCTATCATTGTCATTAAACTTTTTTTTAATTTAAAGACTAAACTAAATACTTGTCAAGCAAGGCGCATTTTAATATACTCAACGTTTGATTAAGATTTAAAACATAGGTGGAATTAATTTCTCATCAACTTAGCGCTGGAATATATTATTTTTTATCGTTTTCTTTAATAATTTCTATCATAGTATTCGTGCATGAATGTGGGCATTATATTGTCGCTAAAGCATGCAAGGTTAAAGTTGAATCTTTTTCTATAGGCTTTGGTCCTGAAATTTTTGGTTTTAACGACAAGTCTGGAACTAGATGGAAATTAAGTGCCTTTCCATTGGGTGGTTACGTTAAAATGTTAGGGGATACTAATGCAGCAAGCGTTCCTGTTGATCAACAAAAATTAACTGAAGAAGAAAAATTATACTCATTCCATACAAAACCTCGATATCAAAAAGCAGCAATAGTTTTTGCAGGGCCTTTTGCAAACATGATATTTACCGTTATAGCCTTCACAATATTTTTCAGCGTGGCAGGTTATTATCGTACTCCACCAGTAATTGGTAATGTAATTGAAGAAAGTGCAGCAAAGCAAGCTGGCCTATTACCAGGTGACACTATTACACAGATCAATGAGTACAAAATAAAATACTTTGAAGATATTTCACGCGTGATAATGTCCAACCCTGAAACAAGAATAGAAATTAAGTATAGCAGAAATAACGAAGAGTACAGAACTATTCTAACTCCGTTTACAGTTGAGGATAGAGATGTCTTTGGTAACATAATAGAAAGAAAAACTATAGGAATTACCTCAATTAATATGATAGGGTTAAAACAGTCATCTTTTCTTGGAGCTGCTAGCCTATCAGTGAATGAAACCTACCACACTATGTGTTTAACAATCAAAGCACTCTTTCAAATTGTTGTTGGTAAAAGGAGTATAAATGAAATAGGTGGGCCAATAAAAATTGCAAAATATTCAGGGCAATCAGCTAAAAAGGGACTTATTATGGTTCTATATTTTATGGCAATTATTTCAGCGAATTTAGCTGCAATTAACTTGCTGCCAATACCACTACTAGATGGTGGGCATTTATTTCATTATATTATAGAAGCAGTTATACGTAGAGATTTGAGTTTGAAATATCAAAAATATGCAGCCACTTTTGGTGCTACCATACTGTTTTTGTTGATGGCAGTTGCAATCACAAATGATATTAGGCATCTTTTTTAAGATACATATGAAAAAGTTATTTCACATACTAATAATAATATTTATTTCTTTTCCCACTCTACTTGTTGCTCTAGAAAATAAGGAAAAAGTACAGATAAAAAATATTAAGTATATTGGCAATGAGCGAGTAAGTGATCAAACAATAAGGTTTTATACAAAATTAGAACCAGGTAATCATATAAATGATGATGATGTAGATTCAGTTATAAAAGATTTATATAAAACAAAGTTATTTGCTAGTATTAACGCCTATATCGATGATGAAAAAAACTTAGTAGTAAAAATTCATGAGAATCCATTGATTAACAAAGTAATATTGAAAGGCAATAAGTTATTTAACAGTAAAGAGTTGCTAAATAACGTTATCCAGTCAAAATCACTAACTATTTTCACTGAAACAAAATTACAAAACGATTTAATAAATCTAGCTACTCTTTATAGGAACAGTGGTAAAATTGGTGTTAAAATTGCATATGAGCTAGATAAGCTTGGTAGCAATAGGATAAACCTAATTTTTAAGATAAAAGAAGGAAGAACTTCTAAAATTAAGGGTTTACGATTTATAGGTAATAAAAACTTTTCAGCAAATGAGTTAGAGCAAGTTATCAAAAGGCATAGCAATGATATATTTAGTAAGTTATTTAGAGCCATTTTTAAAAGCGGAACTCATTATTCACCTCAATATCTACTGATTAACACAGAACTGCTTGATCGCTTCTATTCATCTAAGGGATATATTCAAAATAATATCCAACCAATTGTTGAGGTTGATAATAATAACCAAATAGAGTTAACTTTTTTGATTGATGAAAAGCAGCAATACTTATTTGGAAATAATGAAGTTGATATTGAAACTGAGATTCAGGATTTAAGTTTAAGGGAAGAAATATTAGAATTTATCAAAGAGGAAAATAATCAAATATTTAATAGAGTTAAAATTAACAATACAGCAGAAAAAATAAGTAAACATTTAAGCGAAAAAGGATATATATTTGCAAAAGTTAATCCAGAATATACACAACATAACAATATTGTGGATGTAACTTACAAAGTGCTACCAGGTAAAAAGATTTATATAAACCAAATTACTATTGATGGCAATGACCGCACTTTAGATAAAGTAATTAGAAGAAAACTTAGCATGGCAGAAGGTGACGCATATAACACATCTGAGATCCAAAAATCACGTAGAAAATTGATATATAGTGATTTCTTTGAAACAGTAAAAATAAATAGTTATACAGTGGATGACAATGCAGTGAATCTTGATTTAAATGTTAAAGAAAAAAGAACTGCCTCGTTATCTTTAACAGGTGGTATGTCTCTTCCTGGTGGAGTATTTGTTAAAACCGATTTCACAGATCGTAATTTATTTGGTAGTGGTAAAGAAGTATCTTTTGCTCTTGAAAAAAGTCAATATGTTCTTTCTACTAGTATAGACGCTGTTGAAAATAATTTTAACGACTCTGATACTTCACTAGGCATGGGTGTTTTTTATGAAAAACAAGACAAACCAAACACTACTTTCGATACCTGCAACTGGGGAGGAATAGCAAAAGTATCATATAAAATCTCAGAAAATCTAACCAATTCCTTTCAATATTCTTATAAGTATAATCACATACACATGGACAATAAGGGTGGAAAAGATGAGGATATCTCTGAGATAATAAGAGATCAAGAAGGTGAGTATCAGGTTTCATCAGTGGGATACACGTTAGCGTACAATAAACTGGATAACCTCTATACTCCTAAAGAGGGATATTTATTGCGTTTAAGTCAGGATATTTCAGGATTATGGGGAAATGTAAATTTCCTAAAATCTGAATTCTTATCTTTTTATACACATCCTATATTAAGCAAAATTGATGATGATATAACACTGCGCTTTAAAGTAGCAGCAGGTCATATTTTTTCTTATACCGATGAAGATCTAAACATTGGCCAGCACTTCTTTAAAGGTGGCAATGAGATTAGAGGATTTGACCTTTCCGGCATTGGACCAAGAGCAGAAGACAAAAATCAAAGCTCATTGGGAGGCAAAACTTATTTTAATTTAACACAGCAAGTAGATTTTCCACTATCTAAATTATACGACTATGCTGGTATCAAAGGCTCACTATTTGTTGACTATGCAACACTTTTTGGTTTAGATGAAAAGAAGGGATATAGTGGGAAATATTACGATAGTAAGCTTATAAGAGTATCACCAGGTTTTGGCTTTTCAATGCCTTCTCCTTTTGGTAGAATTAGATTAGATTTTGGGTTTCCTTTAGTAAAGGAAGCTTATGACATAATACCATCGACAAACGTTAAAATTTCTATTGAAGCGGGGATTTAAATGAAATATATACAGTTATTTACATCAGTTATTGCCTTAATTATTTCCTTATTTGTGGGGTATAAGTTTGTAGGGTATCAACCTCAGAGCACGCTTAATACAAAGGCTGCCATTATTGATAGTGATAAGGTTATCAATGAATCTCTGGCTCTGCAAAATATACAACAACAAATAAAGGAGCAGAATTCTAGATTACAGAAGGAATTTGAAAATGAGTTAGAAAAATTTAAGCCATCGAAAGAAGAATTTGACCTTTTGTCAGAAGAAGCAAAAAAAGAAAAGACAGAACAATTTAGTAAGCATACTGTAAGTGTTAGGGATAATTACGCTAAGAAAATGTCACATTTAGAAGAAAATTATAGAGAAGCAGTAGAAAGTGTCTTTAACAAGATAAAAGAAGTTGCTAAAAAAACAGCAGAAAAAAACAACATAGATTTGGTACTATTTATTTCAAAAAAGAATCAAGTTTTATACTCTATGGATGAAGTAGATTTATCGGATGTAGTATTAAAAAATGTAAACAAGGAAATACCCGAATTTGCTTTGCAAAACATTGAATAGACTTATGCAATGTAATATCAGTGATATTATAAAAATACTACCACATTCTTATCCTTTTCTCTTAGTAGATAGGGTTATAGAATGCGAACCTGGTGAAAGTATAAAAGCAATCAAAAATGTGACTTTCAACGAGCAATTTTTTATTGGTCATTTTCCTGGCCATCCGATAATGCCAGGAGTTTTGATAATTGAGTCTTTAGCTCAGGCATCTGCTATATGTGTCCTCGGTAAAGAAACAATAGAAAATAAAGTTGTTTACTTGAGATCCATTGAAAATGCAAAATTCACAAAGCCAGTTACTCCAGGAGACGTATTGATTCTTCAAGCTAATATTCAAAGTGTGCGTTTAGGTCTACACAAATTTGAGTGTGTTGCATATGTTAAGGAAGAAAAAGTTGCAGAAGCAATAATCTCAGCAGCATTAAAAAATAAATAAAATCTTCATTTGTAAGAAACAGTATGTACACTGTATAGTATAAAGATGCAACTGAATTTCAAAATCTCATTTTCAAACTTATACACTCGTAGTGAATTAATAAAGTTAGATAAGGCGTTTTTGGATTACATAAAATCGTGCGATGAAAGCTTGTTTTATTCATTAGTTGAAGCAAGAGAAAAAGCAGCTTCTTCTTCGATGTCATCCCAGTGTTCATCCCAGTGCTTGACACTGGGATCCAGAAAACAAGAAGGATGGATTCCAGCTTGGATGAAAGATGGTTGTAATAGCCAGTTAATAATGGATCTCTCACATTTACTTGATGAATTTATTGCAAAATTTTTCAATATTGAAAAAGAAGTAGAAGAGTTAAAGGAAAAACACAATGACTTTGCTGTAATATACAGATGCAAAAGATTATTTGTTCAGCGTTATGCATTGAAGAAATACACTGATGTAGCAAATATTGATTATGTCACTAACAAATTAAATAGTTTCATTACTTTACCGACAACAGAAAAAAACTTTTCTGAGCAGGTAATGAGTTGGCTTGAAAATAAAGAGGATCACAAAGAAGAAATAGAACTTGCGGCTCAATATGCAGTTTGGAGAGTAAAAAATAAACAGAGTATACTATTTAGCATACATAAGAAAATTGATTACGAAAATCTCGTATCATTCTTGAAAAAAGAAGTAGACGAGGTTGAGGTTCTGTATTCAAATGAGGTGAAAAGAAGATATGGTTTTGATCTAACAAGCAAAAAGGTGAGTTTGAATAAAGCACTAGATAATGCTCACTACTGCATATTTTGTCATAAGCAAAGTAAGGACAGCTGCTCAAAGGGGCTAATCAATGATGACAACACTTTCAAAAAGTCTCCACTTAGAGTTGAGCTGCACGGCTGCCCACTAGAGCAGAAAATATCAGAAATGAATCTGGTAAAAAGCGAAGGATATAGCATAGCAAGTCTTGCAATTGTGATGATAGATAACCCATTATGTGCAGCTACTGGGAATAGAATATGCAATGATTGCATAAACTCATGCATATATCAGAAACAAGAGCCTGTAAATGTGCCAGTGGTTGAAACAAGGATTTTGGACGACGTACTCAATTTGCCGTACGGATTTGAAATATATTCTCTGCTTAGCCGTTGGAATCCTTTAAATTTTCAGCGTCCATTGCCAAAAGAAAATACTGGAAAAAACGTTCTAGTTGTAGGACTTGGTCCTGCGGGTTTTAATTTAGCTCATCATTTATTAAACGATGGGCATAACGTTATCGCCATTGATGGACTAAAGATTGAACCTTTGATCGATAATTTTCAGCTAATTAAAGATTTCAAACACGAAAAATTGAGTGAACGCATAGCAGATGGGTTTGGTGGGGTGGCAGAATATGGCATTACTTCCCGATGGGATAAAAATTACTTAAAGATTATTAGATTACTACTGGAAAGGCGTGAGAATTTCGCACTTTATGGAGGCATTCGTTTTGATGGCACGATTAATGTTGATGATGCCTTCAACTTGGGTTTTGATCACATCGCACTAGCACTTGGCTCTGGCAAGCCACGAATGATCAAAATAAAGAATATGCTGGCTCGCGGAGTGCGCATGGCATCTGATTTTCTGATGTCATTACAACTTACCGGTGCTCTTAAGTTCGACTCCATAGCAAATCTGCAAGTTCGCATGCCGATAGTTGTCATAGGTGCAGGACTCACTGCAATTGATACTGCCACTGAAGCTTTAGCATATTATCCAATTCAAGTAGAAAAATTTCTTCTTCGTTATGAGATATTAGTTGATAAGTATGGAAAGAAATATGTTGAAAAAGATTGGACGGAAGAAGAATATGAAATTGCAAATGAGCTTATATCGCACGCAAAATTGATCCAAGCAGAGCAAGAGTTAGCAAAAAAAGAGAATAGAGAAGCAAAAATATTGGAACTAACTAAGAGCTTCGGGGGAGTGAAAATTATATACAGAAAAGAGCTAAAAGATTCACCGAGCTATCGATTAAATAGCGAAGAGGTGCAAAATGCATTGTCAGAAGGAATCTACTTCATTGAAAACTTAGAGCCTATTGAAATTGTTACAGACAAATATAATCATGCTGAGTTGATAAAACTGATTGATACAAAATCCCACGAAATTAAATGTATCAAAGCACGCTCTATTCTCATAGCAGCAGGCACTGAACCAAACACGGCTATTGCAACAGAAGATAAAAAGCATTTTCAACTAAGTAATGGATATTTTATTCATTTAAACTCATTAGGAAAAGAAATAGATCCTGTATTTTCTCCTAAGATGCAGGATAAAGACAGGATATTGGTATATAAGCAAGACAATAAAACAATTAGCTTTTTTGGTGATCTTCACCCTTCGTATAGCGGCAGCGTCGTGAAAGCTATGGCAAGTGCTAAGAACGGCTACCCTATCATTTCTCAGCTTTTGAATAGAGTTAGCTTCATTTCTCCCACTCCAGCTAGAATCTCGGAGTCATATGCACACTTGTATGAATGTTGTAATGTAAGAGTAACTTTCACCAAAAAAGATGTCATTCCAGTGCCCAGACACTGGGATCCAGAAAACTTAATTTTGAATGAGTACATCAGATGGTTGTATAGTCAGAACTGGATTCCAGTGTCAGCTACTTGCATAACACCACCTACTATGCGAATTACCTACAAATTGCAGCATTTGTACACTAAAGCGTCACGCGCTGGAATAATATCAGAACACCTGGCTAACGAAAAATTTTTTAATAGAATCAAAGAGCAATTCACCGCAAAGATTATAAAAATTCAATATTTAACTGACAAAGTTGTGGAAATAGTGATCAAAGCACCACTTGCGGCAAAAAATTTTAAACCCGGACAATTCTTTAGGTTGCAAAATTTTGCAATCAATAGCAGAAAAGTCAATAATACAACCCTTGCTATGGAAGGTATAGCTGTAACCGGCACTGAAGTAGACAAAAAAAAAGGAATTATTTCCACTATTGTGCTTGAAACTGGCGGTTCCACTAATTTATGTAAATGTTTTAAAGAAGGTGAACAAGTAATTCTTATGGGTCCAACTGGCAGCCCTACTGAGGTTTACTAAGTCTGGATATTAAAGTGATGCCAAATTTTATTTCAAAAAGTAAATAATTTACTAACGCTCGTGCACAAATTAAAAATAAATTATGCACGAGTGTAGCACTGTGAATTAGGAGTGCTATATTAAAGCTTACCTCACTATTAAAGCTATCGGTCAGATTAGATTAAAAACCTAATCTGACCGGTTTCTCTATAACCTTCTAAACCCTGATATAATTATATGGTAATTAGCTTAACTAGTGGTTAATATGCAAATTGATTTTATTTGTATGTTGAGGTAGCATAAACCATACTGTTTTACATCATTGTGCAACTTTATAAATTTTTATTGCTATTTCTGTTGACTACATTAATAGTGATAGTCCTAATATTACCTGAAAATTTAGGTACTACACTGAATTGCTCTCATCCAGTTCTAAATTTTGATTTATCTTTTCGTATCGTACTAATATCTTTTTTATCAGTTGCATTTTTAGCTGTTCTACCAACACAAAATTTGACTTTTTCAGAGATGCTATCTTTTTTTGCTTATACTACCTGCTCACTCTGTGCAATTTTATCCAAGCAGATAATGTTGGTTATAATATTCTTTGAATTAATGACCATCAGTGCATTTTTTATTATCGCAGCTAGCTGTAGAGATAGTGGATCTGCAATAAGGTACGCTTGTGTACACTTTTTGGTTGGAGTTATATTGACAGCAGGATTGGCACTTCAAAGCACTAACCTGATAATTTTGGGTTTATTGATAAACTGCGCTTGTTTTCCTTTTTCGTTTTGGGTTGTTGATGCATATCCTGCTGCATCACTACATGGCACTACATATCTCTCTTTATTTACCACTAAAGTCTCTTTTTTAGTGATGCTTTTACACACTTACACCCTATGGCAAGATTGTACTGAAATATTAGCACTTGTAGGCGCCATCACTGTAATTTACAGCATTATATTTGCTTCTCTTGAGCAAAATATTCGTAGATTTCTATGCTATAATGTTGTAGGACAAATGGGCTTGCTGATTATTGCAGGAGGTTTACTCAGCCCTTCGGAAAAGGCAATACCAATTTTGATGCTACACATAATTTTCTCTCTTGTTTATCAATCATTATTGTTTGTGGTTAGCAATGCGATTATTTCGCGGACAAAAACAATTAGTTTTAATGGAGTGGGTAAATTGATGTCAGTCGAAGGCATGTGTGCTATAATTGCGATATTCACAGTGGCTGCATTTCCTGGAACCGTTGGATTTATTAGCAAATCATACATTACAGCCGAGATTGAAGCAAGTGGTGCTAATTTAGAAGTGTATAAAAATTTATACAAGATTCTAAATTTACTGCTTTATTTAAGCGTGGGGCTCAAGTTTTTCTATTACATATTTATCGCTAAAAGCAAGTCCAAACCTTCAGAAGGGAAAGAAGGTAGAATAACAATGATTATTTTAGCATTCATATGTATAATTGCTGGCAACCCTTACTTGCCTATTTACAATAACCCTTCGATTTTCGATTTTGTGTACAACACAAAAAATATTTTGTCGCAATTTAATTTGTTATTATGTACCACTTTATTGTTTATTCCTTTACGCAAGTTATTTTACCCAAGAATAAATTTTAAAATGGATATTGATTGGATTTTTAGAGCTTTCGTACCCTATATTGTCTTGCTGTTCAATCAATTGGTCTTTAAAGTGAGAGAAATGTCTGCCAACGTACTGCAAAACTTGACTAATTCACTTACTAATTTATACTTTAATAATATTACTAAACTTAAAGAAGTGCTAAGTTATAACTCAGTGAGTTTTGTTTCAGCTTCTTCTCTCTTTTTAATGAGTATTCTACTAATGCTATTATGTTTAAATCGTTAACTGAAAGTTTAAATTCTGTATTTAGTAAACTGAGAGGAAAGTCGATCATTTCTGAAGATGATTTTAATCTTGCCATGCGTGAAATACGTATAGCTTTAATTGAAGCTGACGTTTCACTTGAAGTTGCAAAAAAATTCATCAACGACATTAAAGATAAAGTGATTGGGGAAAAAGTCATAAAAAGTGTTTCTCCAGCACAAATGATAATTAAAATTGTGCAGGATAATTTAGTTGCAGTTCTCGGATCAGAGAAAAGTGACTTAAATCTAGCAGTTAAACCCCCTGCTGTGATTATGATGGTGGGCTTACAAGGTGCAGGTAAAACAACTACCTCAGGAAAGCTTGCTTTCAAGCTAAAAAAGCAAAAGAAAAAAGTGATGCTTGCCTCTTTAGACATTTATAGGCCGGCTGCCCAGAAACAACTTGAGGTGCTAGGTAAACAGATAGACGTACAAACTTTATCTATAGTAATAAATGAGGAGCCTATTGCAATTACAAAAAGGGCACTGGCAGCAGCAAAGAACGATAATTATGATGTATTAATACTAGACACCGCAGGCAGGCTTCATATTGACAATAATATGATGAATGAGTTGAAAGCCGTAAAGGAAATAGCTTCACCTGCAGAAGTTATTTTAGTAGCCGACGCAATGATAGGCCAGGATGCGGTCAACATTGCCAAATCATTCAATGAGGTAATAGGTGTAACCGGCATTATTCTCACCCGTGTTGATGGTGATGCACGTGGTGGTGCTGCTCTTTCTATGAAAATGATCACCGATTGTCCAATTAAATTTATTGCTTGTGGTGAAAAATTAAGTGACCTCGATGATTTTTATCCCGATAGAATTGCAAAAAGGATACTTAGCATGGGTGATGTTGTATCATTGGTTGAAAAAGCTGCTGAGATTGTTGGTCAGGAAGAAATTGATAAGTTACAAAAGAAAGTAAAAAAGGGTAAATTCGATCTAAACGACCTAGTGGGAATGTTAAAAACTCTGAGTAAAATGGATGGCATTAGCAACATAATGAAATTCATCCCTAGTTCATTCACAAAAAAGCTAAGTAGCAGTGTGCCAGACGACAATAAAGTGAAAAAATATATAGCCATCATAAACTCAATGACCGAAAAAGAAAGGCAAAATCCAGATATTTTAAATGGCAAAAGAAGACTTAGAATTTCTAAGGGGTCCGGAACAAGTGTAACTGACGTTAATCTTCTAATTAAGCAGTATAATCAAATGAGCTCTATGGTGAATAAATTCAGTAAAGTTGATCATAATAAACTCAAAGAATCTGATTTAATGGATATGCTGAGCAGAAAATAAATCAGCAGGTAGTAGAATGAAATAAAATCATCAGTTGTAATTGCTGTTGAGTAGTGAAGTAACAAATTCAATAAATTTCCGCAGTTGGAATTGGCATAATAATAAAAATTGATATAAGTTACTTTAGCTATATTTAATGCGTTGTTTTATAGCTAACACACCATACCACCGTGGCACTACACTAGTAACAGAACGACAATTGTCAGTAGCTCAAGTTATGCTAGATGTGGCATTCACAATATCGTTTGTAAACCTATAGCTATATATAATGAATGAATTTTTTTATATATTCGTTATTAGTATTTTGTATTTCTTGGACAGTTCCGTGGTAGATAATATTCCCTTCGTATAATACTGCTATTTTATCAGCTATTTTAAATGCACTATGAATATCATGTGTAATCGTGATAATTGTAGGGTTAAAGTCTTTAGATAATTTTATTATTATCTCGTTTACCATATCTGACATAATTGGGTCCAATCCTGAAGTTGGCTCATCCAATACAATAATTTCTGGATTGTGCGCAATCGCCCTTGCAAGTGCTACTCTTTTTTTCATTCCGCCTGATAGCTCGATTGGAAACATATCTGCTATGCTTTCCTCCAGTCCAACATCATTTAACTTCTCGATTGCTAGCTGTTTTGCCTCCTTTTCGCTGATATTAAAGCGCTTTTTATAATTAAAAGATATATTTTCCCACACTGTAACGTAGTCAAATAAAGCAGAATTTTGAAATAAGACTCCAAATTTATTTTTGCTTTCACTATTTATTTTAATAGACCCTGAGTCTGGTTTTAGCAATCCAATGATTATTTTTGTTAATACAGATTTACCACTTCCTGAGCCGCCAAGTATGACTAATGATTCCCCCTTCGATATATTAAAACTTATGTTGTTTAATATCGTTCTATCATCAAAAGACAAGCTTAGGTTCAATATTGATATTATGGGGCTATACATGTATCAAAGTAATCAAGTAGTTTGCTAAAATGATCAATATGGACGAAAAAACAACAGTTGATGTTGTAGCAACACCTACTCCTCGTGCACCTTCCCTACAATGGTAACCGTAATAACAACTTGAAACAGAAATTATGGCTCCAAAAGCAGTCGCTTTCATTAGCCCAACAATAAAATCGTACATATTAAAGAATTGAGCTGTATATTTTATGTATATATTTAAATTGTGGTTAAATTCAAAGACTGCGGTGACATACCCTCCAAATATTCCTATTAGATCTGCACATACTGTAAGTATTGGAAATACTATAACTGACGCTAGAATTCTTGGTACAATTAAATATTTGAAAGGATTGATGTCCAAAGTTGTAAGTGCATCTATTTGTTCAGTGATGCGCATCGTGCCAATTTCTGCTGCAATTGAGGACCCAACCTTTCCTACCATTATTAAGCTGATCAAAACTGGCCCTAACTCTTTAATGATAGTGATCGTAACAAGTTTAGGTACTACTTGTTCTTGATTAATCAATATACCACTTAAGCTACTCTGTAAAACTATCACTGCTCCTATAAAAACTCCAGTGAGCCCAACAATTGGCAAAGAGAAAAAGCCTATCTCTATAATTTGTCTTGCCACATTGCTAAAATAATATGGAGGAATAAAGCAGTGGTATAGAGATTGAATAAAAAATACAAATGCGTTACCAATCCTCAACAGAAAGTTCATAAAGCATCTACCGATTATTCTAACGCTGTCTATATTAAAGGAACTCACTTTACATTTATCTTAGCTAAAATTAGTTTTACTGATTTTATTAAAATTTTTATTAACTTCGCCAGAGTATAGTCAAGATATGTCTTAAGTTCAATATACTTTGATCAAAATGCTTGAGTTTAAGTTTATAAGACTGAATTGTATAAGAAAACCTTATTTATTTTGCTATTTACTCCTTGTAAAAAACATGCTACTAATAAATTGTGTTATATAATTGAATTGGAGTAAGTTTTGGCAGTTCCGAAGAGAAAAAAGTCAAAGTCAAGGCGTAATATGCATCGTTCTCATCATGCTATTAAGCCTAAGAATATTGTAGTATGTGCAACAACTGGAGAATTCATGTTGCCTCACAACATAGCAGTTGACAATAGTTACAAAGGAAAACGTGTTTTCATTAAACAAAAGGCGGAGTAACTCATGATATGTTACCCACGGTCAACAACAACATAGTTATCGCACTTGATGCTATGGGAGGGGATTTTGCACCTCTTTCCGTAATTCAAGGTGCTAGTTTTTTCTTGGATAATCTTGTTGACCCAGGTGTTGAAGTTTTTTTTCATATTTATGGAGATCAGAAAGAAATATCTCCTTTGCTTCCAAAATACAAAAAAGTAAGCGATAACTCCGAATTTACCCATTGCTCTGATAATGTTCTTCCAAATGATAAACCCTCTTTTGCACTTAGACATCGCAAAGATTCAAGTATGAAGGCAGCTGTTGAAGCAGTGAAAAAAGGTAAAGCTTTTGGGATGGTGTCTTCAGGCAACACTGGAGCATTGATGGCTATCTCCAGATTTATTTTAGGAACATTACCCAATATCTATCGTCCTGCTATTGCATCTGTCTGTCCAACTAAGACAAAAAGCTTTGCATTGCTTGATCTTGGTGCAAATGTTGACTGTAATACTGACTCATTATTTCAATTTGCATTAATGGGGAGTATATTTGCAAAAATAGCATTAAAAGTTGAAAATCCTGAAGTCGCTTTGCTAAACATTGGTACAGAGGAAGTGAAAGGTACTGACTCAGTAAGAGGAGCTTTTGAGTTACTCAAAAATGCTCCAAGTATTAACTTCAAAGGATATATAGAGGCAAGTGAATTTTTAGATGGTAATATAGACGTAATTGTTGCTGATGGTTTTGTTGGTAATGTAATGCTCAAGACAGCTGAGGCAACTGCTGGTACTTTTATCAGTCTAATAAAACAGGAAGTATTTAATTCATGGATGACAAAAATGCTTGTCGGCATATTGTTAAAACCCAAGCTAAATAAAGCATTAGAGCGTTTTAATCCTAAAATTAGAAGTGGAGCTATGTTTTTAGGGCTAAATGGTATCATTATAAAGAGCCACGGAAATTCTGATGCTATTTCTTTTGCTCACGCTATAAAATTTGCAGTAAATGCAATCAGTGAAAATTTGAACCAGAAGATAATTAACGGGGTAAGTCATATTGAATAAAAGTTTCATATTGAGCACTGGTTCTTACCTACCAAAAAAAATTTTGAGTAATAACGAAATTGCATCGATAGTTGAAACAAACGATGAATGGATACGGCAAAGAACAGGAATAGTTCAAAGACATATAGCAGATGAAGGAGAACTAACGTCAGATTTAGCTGTTAATGCAGCAAAAAATGCTATAGAAAAAGCGAAAATTTCAATAGATGAAATTGGTTTGATCATAGTTGCAACAACAACACCTGACAAAACTTTGCCTAGCTGTGCAACGATTGTACAAAGTAAGTTAAAATGTAAAAATGCATTTTCTTTTGATGTACAAGCAGCATGCTCTGGTTTTATATATGCAGTTACAGTTGCTGATTCGCTCATAAAATCTCACAATAGAATAAAATATGCGCTCGTTATTGGTGCTGAAATAATGTCTAGGATTGTTGACTGGGAAGATAGGTCAACTTGTGTACTCTTTGGTGATAGTGCTGGTGCAGTGATAATAAAATCAGAAATGGGTAGCAGCGGCATCATATCAACAAACTTACACTCTGATGGCAATGTGGACATACTATGTACGAACGGAGGGGTATCCTCTACTCGTGATTCTGGAAAGATACTTATGAATGGAAGAGAAGTGTTTAAACATGCAGTGGATAAGTTAACAGCCTCAGTAGAGGAAACTCTGAAATGCAATAATTTGAAAATCATTGATATTGACTGGTTAATTCCCCATCAAGCAAACATTCGTATTATTGAAGCAGTAGTAAAGAAATTAGATTTTCCTATAGAGAAAGTGATTAATACCGTTGATAAGCATGCAAACACCTCAGCAGCATCAATTCCACTGGCCTTAGACTATGCAATACAAGAATCAAAAATAAAATCAGGAAATCTGGTACTGCTGATTTCAATAGGTGCAGGCCTGACCTGGGGTTCTGTGTTACTGCGCTATTAGACTTCCTATTACCCACGCTTCTTTTTTCTCAGTTTTATCGTTACATGCTGTACTGACAAAGTTTTGAGATATTATCACAAACATTATATTCACAAGAAATACTTGACTTCACGTGTACTAAGAAGCATTTTATATATGATGTGTGCCCGTAGCTCAGTTGGATAGAGCAACAGCCTTCTAAGCTGTGGGTCGTAGGTTCGAATCCTACCGGGCACATTCTTCTATCAATGCTTTCTATAAATTTTCAAGTATTCTGGTACCACATTTTCAATTGCTAGTGGTCTAATTTTCATTGTTCCGAGATCATCTGACTTTTCGATTGAACTACTCATCATAACTTTCACCTGATCTCGAGTAAGTATAGGGCTTGCATCTCCGGTTATAGGTTTTAACAGTACAGAAACAACTTTACTTTCTAAGAAAAAGGCTATCAATCTTGCCATTGGAAAAGGTACATTGATCAGTAGACACTTTCTGTTAGTCACATTCAGAATAAACTTTAATAAGCTTTTAAAAGAGTAAACTTTTGGTCCACCTATATTATAAATTTTTTTATCTTGCTTATTAAAGCTGATAATACGGTATACCACTTCAGCTAAGTTTGTTACACATATCGGCTGAAACTTCGTTATTCCACTACCGATTAACGGCAAAAAAGGAAGAATTGTTGCTAATCTTGCAAATTTATTGAAGAAACTATCTTCTTTACCGAATACAAGACTTGGCTTAATTATTATTGCTCCCTGAAATGCTGAAGTTACAGCTTTTTCACCTTCTAATTTACTGTGGGCGTATCTTGACAGCTTACTATTTTCTATTCCCATGGCAGAAAAATGTATCATCATGTATACACTTTTTATTTGCGCAGCTTTTGCTATTCTTTCAGCTACTCTAACATGAACGTCATAGAAATCGTATTTTCTTTTTTCATATAATATTCCTACTAAATTTATAACAACATCACACCCCTCCATACTTTCTAAAATTGATCTTTCATTAAAAAAATCTCCTTCAATTATTGATATTTGTCCTAAATTTCCACATAACTTCAGACAAGCAGCTTTTTCCTGATCACGAGTAAATATTCTTATTAAATACCCCGCCGCTGCCAAGCGTCTTACGATGTGTTTTCCTATAAATCCCGTTCCACCAAAAATAATTATACGTTTTATCACAGTTAAAACTTCCAATAACTTAACTTTAAATTAATACAATAGTTTTATTTAATATTCTATTGTGAATTCCTGCACTATAAGGTCCATTCTCATTCCATGAGAACCTTTAACTAAAATTACATCATTACCTTGAACAATATTAGCTAAATTACTTTTCAATTGGTTAGAATCATCGAAATGCATGCCTTTTATATTCTCCGGTAAAAGTTTATTCAATTCTAACATAAATTTACCAACTGTATGAACTTTATTCACATTTTGTTCTACTATAGAGTCAAGCAATTCTGTATGAAATACTATGCTTTCATTACCAAGTCCTAACATATCGCCAAGTAGTGCCACTTTTCTTAAATTAGAATATGTACCTAAAGTTCTTATTGCAGCCTTCATTGAAGTAGGGTTAGCATTATAGGAGTCGTTAATCAAATGTACTAATTTTCCATTGTATTTAGCTTGATGAACATTACCTCTACCTTCTGTTACAGTAAAATTCTCAAGTGCTAGTGGTAATTTAGATAAATCAAGTTCGAGACTTTGCAAAACTGCTGTAACAACTAATGCAGAGTATGCAAAATGTTCGCCTTTTACAGGTAAATTACAGTTCATAATTTGACCACTGTTCAGTTTGATTTTTAAATTTAGACCGTTATCGTCTCTTATTAGTTCTAACAAACAAACAGTAGCACTTTCATTCTTACCAAAGCTTACTACATTTCTGTTAGCATTTGATAAGAGATAATCATAATGTTCATTATCCTTATTCAAAACCAAAGTACCATTATTTTTCATACCATGTAGAATTTCTAATTTCGCTTGCGCAATATCAAGTAGAGATGAAAAGTTTTCAACATGCGCAGGTTCAATGTTGGTAATAACTGCAATATCCGGATTGCTAATCTTCGATAACTCTTTTATTTCACCAGCTCTACTCATTCCTATTTCAAGGATTAAATACTGGCAGTCTTCTGGCGCTTTTAGAATCGTAAAAGGCAATCCTATATTATTATTCAAGTTACCTTCATTTACATGAGATACTCCATAATGCAACAAAACAGTGTTAAGCATATCTTTTGTAGTGGTTTTCCCAACACTACCTGTAATTGTGATAACTTTAGCATTAACAAGAATATTTCTAATGTAATATGATGCCATATTATGCAAAGCTTTTAGAGTATCTTGCACAATAATTAGAGGAAAATTTCTATATTTATCTTCGCTTACTACCGCAGCAACAGCTCCTTTTAAAAATGCTTCATGTAGAAAATCATGCCCATCAAATTTCTTTCCCTTGAGAGCAATAAATAAATCACCTTTTTTTATGCTTCTTGTATCCGTTGAAATATTTGAGCTATACACCGAATTACAAACACCCTCCCCTCTTCCGCCAGTAGCATCTATAATATTATTTGCGTTCCATTTTAACATAATTTATCTTTAAAGGTAATTTGAACAAGAAAAGCAGCAAAAATACTACATACTTTGGTAATGTACAAATAATGATTGCTATTTCTATAATTTCATCTTATAATAGATATACAAGCTTAAATATTTTCGTCTATAATTGAGTGTGTTTTACTATCTGATTGTAGAAAGTGACTTGGAGGTATGTATGGCAAAAGATGAGTCAAATAAAAAGTCTATTTTGGCTAAGATAAAAGGCGTGTTTTTTCTTGTGCCTAAAGCACTTATTTATCCTATAAAGAAACCGTTTGCTTCAATTGATGAAATGAAGCATGATGCTAAAGTTTCATTAAAAAACGCTGTGAGTGATTTACCTAAAGAAGAAGAGAAATATGACCCACCTATAAAAACCACAGAAGCTAGTAAGTACCTCGGCATACAAATAACAAAACAAGAAAAAGGTAAGGTAAGTTTTTTAGCGTCAAGAACTTTAACGGGGGATATACCTTACTTGAGTCCAGAGAAATTAGATGAAATAAGGGAAGATCTGCCCAATATAACTATTTTTAGAGAAGAAAACAAAATTGTAATTGAAGTTGATGTTGAAAAAATTATCCAAGAAATAAAAGATAAAAATCTAGGTATGGATGAAAAAGTAATGAAAAAGTACGCTCTTGAAGGAATTTATAATAAGATTGATTGTGATCTTAAAAATTTGGCAAAAATTACTGGTGGAGAGTTTAAAGTTCACACAGATCGGAAATTGCTGTATGGTATTGCAGAAAAGTTGTATAGTGGATATGATAGTAAAAAGCAGAAGTCACAGGAAGTTGTAAGGCCTATGGATAAAGAAAAGTCATCAGAGAAAATTTTAAATAATTGGCAAAAAGCTATTAAACAAGATTTTGAAAGTTGCGAAAGCATAAGAGGTAGGGGGAAATAAATTATGGAGAGTGTTATGAAAGAAGTTCAAATAGAGGAAAGGTATCATAGCCTAACTGTTCCTGGAGATATGTATCATTTACAACCAGAAGTTATTGCTGCAAGAAGGGCAAATAGAATAGAAACTTTTTCAAAAAGACACCAAATGGACTATGGGTCAATTTTGCGTGGACAAGATATACAGCTAAAAGACGACGTTTCAAGTCTTGAAGATGCTTCTAGCGAAGCAGCAATAAGCCCACCTTCTACACCAAATCATAAGCAAAATAGAAGAGGACCAGGAATTTAATAAAGTATGGGTAGTACAGCTTATGATGACACTAATATCTTTGCTAAGATATTAAGAGGTGAGTTGTCTTATGAGGAAATACATAAAAATGAAAATGTGCTGGCTTTTCGTGATAAGTATCCTGATGCACCAGTTCATATTCTAGTTATACCAAAAGCTCAATACGTTTCATACGATGATTTTGTTCTGAAAGCTTCCGAAGAGGAAATAGTAAGTTTTTTTAAAACTGTTAGAGAAATAGCACATAAATATAACTTAGAAAAAACAGGATATAGATTAGTTACTAATCACGGTAAAGATGGAGAGCAAGTTATACCGCACTTTCACATACATATTTTAGGTGGTAAAAGATTAGGAAAGCATGTAAATTCATAGTGTTATATGTTTTTTAAATGAGTGAATATTTAACCATATTAATTTTTATCTGTGTATCAATTGTAGTATCCTTTACTTTAGGTGTATTACCTATGTTTCTTGCAGTCAGTAACCCAGATGGTGAAAAGCTTTCTACATATGAGTGTGGCTTTAATCCTTTATCAAGAGCCAGAAAAAGTTTCGACATAAAATTTTACTTAGTTGCAATATTGTTCATAATATTCGATTTAGAAATTGCTTTTCTTTTCCCTTGGGCCGTTTCTTTATCTAAAATAAGCTATTGCGGATTTTGGTCTATGATGATATTCCTTGCAATACTTACTATAGGCTTTATTTATGAGTGGTGTAAAGGTGCGTTGGAATGGGAATAAATTTATCTAATGGCGACTGGAATCGTTACAAAAAAGAAGGTTTTCTTATCACTAAATTTGGTGATTTAATAGATTATATAATGAACTGGGCAAGGTCTGGTTCATTGTGGCCAATGACATTTGGTCTTGCATGTTGCGCAGTAGAGATGATGCACACTGCATCCAGTCGTTATGATCTTGATAGATATGGCATAATCTTTCGTGCAAGCCCAAGGCAAGCAGATGTTATGATTGTTGCTGGCACGTTAACTAATAAAATGGCAGCAGCATTGCGTAAAGTTTATGATCAAATGGCAGATCCCAAATACGTCGTTTCTATGGGAAGTTGTGCAAATGGCGGTGGCTATTATCATTATTCTTACTCAGTAGTCCGTGGTTGCGATAGAATTGTGCCAGTTGATGTATATGTTCCTGGATGCCCTCCAACTGCTGAGGCGTTGCTATATGGAATGCTATGTCTACAAAATAAAATAAAACGAACTAAGAATATATAGCATGGATAAAACTGCAAAATACATACAAAAAAAGACTAAATGTGAATGTATTCAGAAAAATGATGGCACTATTGTAATATATTCAGCTTTGAATGACATTGAAAATCACTTACTCTTTCTACGTGATGATGAAAAGTGTAGGCTTGAGTTATTAGTTGACGTTTTTGGAGTTGATTACCCAGATAGAAAAAAACGTTTCGAGCTAATATACAATTTGCTCAGCCTTGTGCACAATATCAGAGTGCACATAAAGCTTCAGTTATGTGAAGGTGATATACCTCTAAGTGCAGCAAAGATATTTAACGCAGCTTCGTGGTTTGAGCGTGAAGTATTTGATATGTATGGAATAGAGTTTTCTAATCACCCAGATTTACGTAGGATTTTAACGGATTATGGATTCAAAGGTCATCCAATGTTAAAAGATTTTCCTCTCACTGGCTACGAGGAAGTAAGATACGATATAGAGGCAAAAAAGGTTGTATATAATCCTATAGACTTACCGCAAGATTTTCGTATGTTTGACAGCTTATCCCCTTGGGAAGGTAGTAAAGCCACAAAAGTAAATATAAAGGAGTAGAAAATGACAGCACAAAGAAAAAAAATATCTTTGATTGGTGCAGGAAATATCGGTGGGACTCTTGCCCATATGATTGCACTAAGAGAGCTAGGAGATGTTATTTTGCTTGATGTAAGCGATGGAATACCACAAGGTAAAGCACTTGACATTACAGAATCATCTCCTATTGATCGATCTAATGTCAATATTACTGGTACAAATAGGTATGAAGATATAAAAAACTCTGACGCAATTATAATAACTGCTGGCATTGCCAGAAAACCTGGAATGAGCAGAGATGACCTTCTGCAAACTAATGCTGCAGTAATGAAAGAGGTTGGGGAAAATATTAAAAAACATTCTCCAAACGCATTTGTAATAGTGGTTACCAATCCTTTAGATGCTATGGTTTCAGTAGTATACAAATCTTCAAGCCTGCCAACTAATATGATTGTTGGTATGGCAGGAGTGCTTGACTCTGCTCGTTTTCGTTATTTTCTTGCAAGTGAGTTAAATATTTCTGTCGAAGATGTATCTGCTTTTGTGCTTGGAGGACATGGTGACACTATGGTACCACTAATCAATTATGCTTCAATTGCTGGCATTCCACTTACCCAAATCATTGAGATGGGTGTGATTACGCGAGGAAAAGTTGATGAAATAGTTGAGCGCACTCGTAATGGTGGAAAAGAAATAGTTGATCTACTTAAATCTGGATCTGCATACTATGCTCCTGCATCTTCAGCCATAAGCATGCTAGAATCATACTTAAAAGATAAAAGGCGTATATTACCATGCGCTGCTTATCTTAATGGTGAATATGGTGTGAAAGACTTATTCATTGGTGTTCCTACTATTATTGGCAAAAATGGAGTTGAGAAAGTTCTAGAAGTTAAAATGAACGATAGTGAACAAGAGATGTTTTATAAATCTGTAAGTGCAGTAAAAGAGCTCTGTCAGCTAAATTAATTGCCCTATAGAATTTCTTTGAGCTCAAGCTTCGAAAACAGTCTAAAAAAATTATTTGTAGTTATTTTTGCTACTTCTTCTGGCGATTCATTCCATAATTTCGCTAAACAATTCACAACGTATTTCACCATTGCTGGTTCATTTTTTTTTCCTCTGTAAGGCTCAGGTGACAGGTAAGGTGCATCAGTTTCAACTAAAACACGCTCACGTGGCACATTTTGTGCAATTTCTCTTAGTAAGTTCGCATTTTTAAAAGTAATAATTCCAGAAAATGAAATGTATAATCCCAAGTCCATAGCCTTATAAGCAAGCTCTTTAGAAGAAGCAAAGCAATGCATTACTCCACTAAAAGCGTCCTTCTTCATTTCTGAATTTAACATATCAATCATCTCACTATCAGCACTTCTAGTGTGAATAACTAAAGGTAATCCTGTTACTTTTGCCGCTTCTATGTGTGATGCAAAACTTTTTTTTTGATTGCTTTTGTTATCAGATTTATAAAAATCTAATCCGGTTTCACCGATACTAATTACCTTTTTACCCTTAGTAAATTCAATCAATTCATCAGCATTTATACACTCACCTTTTTCCACAGTAGTATCAAGCGGATGTATACCAACGGAGCAGTAGACTTGATCATAGGATGAAGAGATTTTTAATAATTTAGGGATATCATTAATGCTTATACATATGTTATGCAAAATTCTCACACCATTTTGCTCTGCTCTTGAAATTACCTTTGGTATTTCATCATCAGAAAAATAAATTAGATGACAATGAGAATCAACTATCATAAATAGATCCTTTTATGATAGAAGAAAACTCTTCTATCACTTTTTTATAAACTTCTTTTTTGAACGGTATAGCACTGGCTACCAAATCATCCACATTTTGCCAACGCCACTCTTTGAACTCTGGATGATCAGTATAGTTAATATTAATATCCTTATCCTTCCCACAAAATTTCATTAAGAACCACCTTTGCTTTTGGCCAGAATATCTCCCATTCCAGCATATCGGTATAACTTCCTCGGGTAAGTTGTAATATATCCACTCTTTATTTTGAGCCACAACTTCTGCTTCATCAGTACCAACTTCCTCCAATAGCTCACGTAGCGCTGCCTGCTCTAGCTCTTCACCTTCATCAACTCCTCCTTGTGGCATCTGCCAATAAGAGTCACTATCAAAACGTTTTCCAATAAAAATATTTCCCTGTTTGTTAAATAACATTATGCCAACACAAGGGCGATACTCTTTCTCCTCACTAATCACAAATACTCTCTGTTGCTAAATTATCTATCATAGAAGTTCCAACTACTTTTTTACTATTCATTTTTTCAACAATTTTTTTTGCAACTTCTTTTGCGCTTAAGTTTGAGCTATCAATTTCAAGTGAACCTTGAGGGACAAATAGTTTCTTTCCTTTAATTCTTCTCATAGCAAAATCTGAATCAGTAATTTTTCTCTCCTGCTCTCTTTCCTTTAATTGAACGCGCTTTACTAGTTCTCCACTATTACAATATAACACCACAGGGAGAATCTCCACGTTCATTTTTTTACTTAAATTCACCACTGAGTTGTATACTTTTTGATCATAGGAATCACCTTTTATCAATTCGTTTGTAAATATATAATGCTTTGATTCTATATGGTATTTTTCCAATATTGCTAACATATTCTCTCTAATCACAAAAATTTTTTCCCATATTTCACTTGTAACCTCAGCATTTCTGAAGTCAATCATATCAAATATAATATTATTAAACAGGTTATTGTCTACTATCACCCCATCAATAATATTACACAGCTCTTTTGCAATCGTAAGTTTGCCACTACCCGGAAATCCGATTAAGTAAATGATCATACCATCAGAAAACTATCATATATTACAAATATATGTATTATAAACGTTACACTAGAAACATATCAAAAATAGTTCATATTCAGAAATTTTGAGTGTATCATTACAGATAAATTATATAATTTAGAATAATGAATGGTGATACAGAATCAATAAAAAATACAATTGTAGATGTAATAGATCAAAACAAAGGTCAAGATATAGTTACTTTTGATGTACAGAATAAAACTGTCATTGCAAAATATATGATCATTGCATCCGGTGATTCGAGCCGCCATGTAAAAGCATTAGCTGAGCACGTGATGAAAAATCTCAAGCAATATGATAAAATAGATGTAGAAGGTATGGATGAAGGTAACTGGGTGATTGTGAATTTTCAAGGTATAATGGTTCACCTATTCAGGCCAGAAGTAAGAGAATATTATAAGATAGAAGAGTTATGGAATTGATTATCCAGGTAGCTGGTATACACTTTCAAATGTTGTAATTTTGAAGGCAACCCTGATGAAGTTGGTGGTGTCATTCCAGTGCTTGACGCTGGAATCTAGAAAACTTAATCATAAACGAGCACACTATACAACATTTTTGATGAAATTTCATAATAAACTGGATTCCAGCGTCAAGCACTGGAATGACACCATCGTTAACAACACCGTTTACACACAAAATAACATATTATGAAACATAAATCCGAGTTTTTAAACTTCATTCAAGAAAGAGGATACCTATATCAATGTACAAACATTGATAGGTTAGACCAGCTATTATCACAAGATAATTATATAATTGCATACATTGGGTTTGATTGTACGGCACCAAGTTTGCATATTGGCAGTCTCATTCAAATCATGATGCTCCGTCACCTACAAAAATTCGGTTATAAGCCAATAGTTCTACTTGGAGGTGGCACAACAAAAATTGGTGACCCATCTGGTAAAGACAAAGCAAGAAGCGTCTTGCCGATAGAAGATATCAATCAAAATATACTTGGTATAAAGAAAACCCTCGAGAAGATGATATCTTTCGATTATGGAAAAACTGGTGCAATCATAGTAAACAACGCAGATTGGTTAGATAACATAAAATATATAGACTTTTTGCGTGATATAGGGACACATTTTTCTGTAAATCGCATGTTAGGCTTTGATAGTGTGAAAATTAGGCTAGATAGGGAGCAAAATCTAAGCTTTCTCGAGTTTAATTACATGTTGTTACAAGCCTATGATTTTGTCGAGTTGAATAAAAAGTATGGCTGTCGTTTCCAGATTGGAGGGTCAGACCAATGGGGAAATATAGTAAACGGAATTGAACTTAGCAAAAAGTTAAATTTACCTGAGCTGTTTGGTCTTACCACACCTCTTTTATTAAACGCACAAGGAAAAAAGATGGGCAAAACTGAAAGTGGGGCAGTATGGCTTGATGGCAGCATGCTAAATTCTTATGATTACTGGCAATATTTTCGCAATGTTGATGATCAAGATGTTGGTCGTTTCTTGAGACTTTTCACTGATTTACCAACTGATGAAATTAAAAAACTAGAGTCCTTGAAGGATCAAGAAACAAACGAAGCAAAAAAGGTTTTGGCAACAGAAGTGACGAAAATATGTCACGGTTGCAAAGAAGCCGAACTTGCACGATCTGCTGCAATCTCTGCTTTTGAAAATGAAGACAGTTCATTGCTTTCTGGTTACACTATTACAAAAGAACAAATTGCAAATGGTATACCCTTGATAGACCTGCTGTATGACACCGGTTTTGAACCTTCAAAAGGTGCGGCAAAGCGTTTAATACAAGGCAATGGATGCAAAGTTAATGATAATACTATAAACGATGTTAACTATACAATAAACTCTGAAAGCTTTAAAGGTCAGCCATTTATAAAATTATCTGCAGGAAAGAAACGACATATTAAAATTTTAGTGAGTGAAGTAAGAAAGTAAATTTGTCTCTGTTCAGCAGAATAGCAAAATAAGGTAGCCAAGAAAAGACAATTATAGGAACAAATGGATATCATTAAAGCAGCTGACACTGTGGCAGAATCGCTAGGCAACCCTACTATCGCTAGCAGTTTCTTGCTGTCGATTTGCTGAGATTGGTTTATCAACTTGAGTGTCAGGCTTTGACAATTTATATATAGCATTGCCAACTATTAATGCTGTTGCTGTAATTGCAACTACTGCTATAACTATAGGTATTAACTCAGCTGTAATTGCTCCGGCTGTAAAAAGTGCTATAGATATAGCAGTACCTAATAATGCAGTTACTCCACCGGCAATCCACCCTTTCTTAATTGCTGGACAATTAAGATAGTATAAAGGAGTCTCTCCCCACATATCTACTGCATTAACATTGACACCTCTTTCTACAAGAGCATCTATTATGGCCATACTGCGAAATAAAGCAGCATAGTGTAAAGGAGTCCTTCTCCATATATTTATTGCATTAACATCTGCACCTTTTTCTATGAGAGCGTTTGCTATGTTTATACTATCAAGATAAGTAGTATTATGTAAATTTGATGATTTAGCATATTTTTGTAACCTCGCTTTAAAGTCAATGTAGTTTAATTATTAAAATTAATGTTTCAATATACACCAGAGTGATATTAAAGGATTTTTGATGAGTAGAAGTAACCTCTGTGCAAAAAATTCCTTATGAACCTGAGCGTTCAGGAAGGACAAGGTGATCAGAAAGTAATTCTATTTACTTGTAGTCTAGGAGGAATAGATACATTATCTAATGCACTACTAATCCTAGTATTCCTTTCATTAATCGCTGCAGTTGGTTGAAAAGTGGCATAGATATATTGTGGTATGTCATTAATTCGTACTATAATAGAATTAATACATTCAATATTACCTTTATGTATAGCGATGCCAAGTGGCGTTAAGCTGTACGTCTGACCAGTTGGAGATATTACAGCATTGTGATTAGCAAGAATATCTTGCAATATACCACTATTTTGAGCATGAGTTAAAATCGAATTAATATGTGCATGATTACCCTCATGTATAGCAAAGCCAAGTGATGTTAAGCTATACGTCCAACCATCTGGAGAATACAAAGTATTTTTAGCAGTAAGAACTTCTTGCAATATACCACTATCTTGAGCATGAGTTAAAATCGAATTAATATGTGCATGATTACCTTCATATATAGCAAAGCCAAGTGGTGTTAAGTTGTACTTCCAACCATCTGAAGAATACAAAGTATTTTTAGCAGTAAGAACTTCTTGCAGCTTACCATTATTTTGAGCTTGTCTTAAAATAGAATTAACATATTCATTGTTATTTCTATATATAGCAAGGCCAAGCAATGTTAAAATGTATGTCCAATTATTCATAATATCTTGCGATACAACATTATTTTGAATCATTGTTGAAATGGTGCGACCTGAAAGTCTTCGGTCATATTGTTTAAAAGGAGAGGAATTCATTCAGAAAGAAACTGAAAGGATTCTAAAACTTATTAAACCAGATGTTTTGCCGTCTGAGTCTACGCATCAGTGCGAATCGGGCAACCGGTTGGTGCCAAGCGATGCGGACAATGAACCTCCTCTTGAAAAAGAAGATGCTCAATCGTGAGAGGGGCATAAACTGCAAGCATCATGTGGTTGGAGGGCTAGGCTAGTGGTATGGTGAACGTAAGTGAAGCTTTATAAGTACCGATACGATGAAAGAGCTAAAGATGCTGATAAGCTCTGACCAAAAGGTAATGTGGATAAGTTACATTTTTCATTTCTAGATGTACGCAAATAATAACTCCACCGGTATAGAGAAGCCACCTAACCCACTGTTGTATGACTGGAGAAACAGGGTAAGCCTGTATTTTCGCCTACATGGCAAGCAAACCGCAAGGAATGCTGATGGAAGTGCAGGTAAAGGAGAATGGAGAAAGCGAATGCCATTTTGTAACGAAATGGATAGAATTTGTAACATTAATTCGCGTGAAAACGAGCAGACTTCCATTTGGTCCCTCGTGACAAGAAACTTTGTTAACCACTTAAGGTAGGAAAGCAGATGATTACAAGTAAACCTGTAAGTGCATCTACCGAAAGCTTTGAAGCATGGAAGCAATTGCCATGGAAGAAATGCCAGAAAGTTATTGTGAGGCTACAAAGACGTATTGTTAAGGCTGTCCAAGAAGGAAGATGGGGTAAGGTAAAAGCTTTACAACATCTTCTCACACGCTCTTTTAGCGGAAAAGCTTTGGCTGTTAAGAGAGTAACTGAAAACCAAGGAAAAACCACAGCAGGTGTAGATCGTCAACTATGGTCAACTTGCAATGCTAAATTTCAAGGAATAAAGCTGTTAAAACAAAGAGGATATAAACCTTCTCCGCTCAAACGAATTTATATCAGTAAATCTAATGGCAAAAGAAGGCCTCTCGGTATACCCACGATAAAAGATAGAGCGATGCAAGCATTATATCTGTTTGCTCTGGAACCGATAGCTGAAACGATCAGTGATCGTCACTCCTATGGCTTTAGACCTAAAAGATCCTGCGCGGATGCTATTGCTGCTTGTCACTTATTACTGGCAAGACGCAATCGACCACAATGGATACTAGAAGGTGATATCAAAGGGTGCTTTGACAACATTAACCATGAATGGCTTATGAAGCATATTCCTATGGAAAAGAAAATTCTTCATAGATGGTTAAAAGCTGGTTTCCTAGAATCGAAAACTCTGTATCCCACAACTGCTGGCACTCCGCAAGGAAGTATAATTTCTCCAATACTAGCTAACTTTACCTTAGATGGTCTTGAACAGTTATTAGAAAGTCGCTTTGGTAAATTAGGTAGCAAAAGAAGAGGAAAAATCAGAAGTGGAGTGAATGTAATCAGGTACGCAGACGACTTTATTATTTCAGGTTTCACACATGAAGTACTGGAAAAGGAAGTTAAGCCTTTAGTATCATCTTTTCTTCATGAGCGAGGTTTAATTCTGTCAGAAGAGAAGACAAAGATTACATCTATTACAACAGGGTTTGACTTTCTTGGTTGTAATGTACGTAGATATAATAAGAAGTTAATTATTAAACCTTCGAAAGAAAGTATTAAAAGACTTCTTAATAAAGCACGTACATTGATAAAAGCAAATATAGCGAACACTCAGGCTATAGTAATTAAGTCACTCAACTCTCTACTGAGAGGATGGGGAAATTACTATCACCATGTGTGTGCTAAAAAAGCGTTTAGAAAGATCGACAATGAAATTTGGCATAGTTTATGGAAATGGGCAAAGAAAAGACATCCTCGTAAAGGATTACGTTGGATAAAGAATCGTTACTTCAAAGTAATGGGTCAACGCCAATGGGTTTTTGCTGCACCCATATGCAAGAACAAACCAAAAGAGATACGGTATTTAAGACTGCTTAAGCTGATTGATATACCTATCAGACGACATGTTAAAATCAGAGCGGATGCAAATCCCCTTGACTTAAAATGGAAAAAGTATTTTGATGAGAGAGTGAAACGAACAAGAATGTTAGCAAGCTCCTTTTCAAGAGAAGGTTCTCTACTGTTGGTGTCACCATTAAGAATGATGTTTCCTGAGGAATCATGAAGGACAAGCCGGTTCTAGAAAAGAAGAACTTAGATAAGGGGCTCAAGCGTAGTGTGGGGAAACCTGCATGCTGCGTTTCTAAGGGAGGGGGTAGTAGTAATACTGCTTCCTTACCTGACCACCTAAGTACTATAGGGAGGATTTTTGTGCTCATTTTTTTACTAAGTTCTACTACTGAGTTATATATTCTTATGTTGTAATCATTATTTTTAATTAATTCATCAACAAATATATAATTTTTTGAGTCAATAGGATAGGCTTCTATTGCCTGAAACATAACATGTGTAGTGTTATATATTCTATCTCGAGCTTCTTTGGAAGTTTGATTATATTCAAGTCCACTTACAATTACTGCATTTATCATACTAGATAATACTATTGCTGTAGAAAGTTTACCACTTCCTGGAAGACCAGTGATATATATGAAAAATTTTGTTAGCTGTTTTTTTATCTCAACGTTTATCATATTATTTTTAATATTAAAACCTACAATTATAATAACATAAAAACAAGGCTTTAAAACATATGAAACATTACATAAAAAGTCGCTTTTATAGTTAAAATACTATGTAATCTAGAAATGTAAACTCTAATCACCTAAGGCAAGTAAAAGTGCTTAGTATTTTAACGTAGGTTCACCTTTTAGTTTGTAATAAACTTTTTTTTACGTATAAATCTTTAGAAAATTTTAGTCAAGAGCTATGTTATTAACAAATAGTGAGTTGAAAAGAGACCTAGTTAACGCCTATCAAATTTTATCTTATCTTAAATTAGATGATCATACGTATACTCATCTCTCTGTACGTTCTGAAGATAAAAAGTCATTTTATGTTTATCCGTTTGGTATACGTTTTTATGAAGTAGATGAAAGTTCATTGATGAAAGTATCGTTTGATGGGAATATAATTGAAGGCAAAGAATATCAATATAATAAAACTGGCTATGTAATCCATGGCTTCATTTATCAAGCAAGGAAAGATATTCAAGCAATTTTTCATCTACATACACCTTCTATTGTAGCAGTTTCTTCTCTCAAGGATGGATTACTCCCAATAAGTCAGTGGGCGCTGCACTTTTATAATAAGGTATCTTACCATGATTATAATTCCCTGGCACTTGATGATACAGAAGGAAAAAGATTAATAGCTGATTTGAAAGAAAATTTTGTGATGTTAATGCGCAATCATGGATCTATAACATGTGGTCAGACTATACAAGAAGCAATGTTTTATACGTATCACTTAGAACAAGCTTGTAAAACTCAATGCCTGATGCTAGCAATGAATAGGGAGTTGTCAATTCCAAGTGAAGAAATTTGCTCAAAAGCCGTAAAGGATCTTCTGTCTTTCGAAAGCAATCTTGGTGAGAGAGATTGGCACGCATGGGTTAGGTTGATTAAAGGTAAGTTATAAAAGTTTCTGACTCTTCGATAGATATTAGATTTCTTGCATAACCAGCCAGTCTGAAATCCAATAATGGTTTCACACGCTGTAATTCATGCAAGAAGTCTAATGTCTCCATCTCTACTTAAGTTAACACCCTTAACTAAGCAGATACAAGTAAATATAGCCCTTCCCATAATAGTCCAAAAAGGTCATAAGAAAGAAGAATCGACAGCATGACGAAAAGATTTGAATAAAGGAATGTTTTTTCTGGTTCTGTTTTTTATAGCAAACCAATAATGCTCAATTTTGTTGAAATCTGGAGAATATGGAGGAAGATATAAAATTTCTGCACCAACTCCTTTAGCAAATCTTATTAGACTTATGAAAAGTAGCATTATCAAGGATAACAGTTTGTCCAGGTTCCAAAATCGGTGTCAGAAACTGCTCAAACCATTTATTAAAGATATCCATATTGCAGTGGCCTTTAAAGGTTAACGGAGCAATTATTTTTCTTCCACTTAAGGCTGCAACCATGCTAATTCGTTGAGTTTTCTTTCCAGATTTTAGGGCATAAAACCGCTGTCCTTTCTGGCAATACCCATAGGTTCAGTGTTATCAATGCCAGACTCATCTATATACACTAATTCTTTAGGTTCTTTTGTTGCTATAACCTTTGAAAATTGAGCTCGCTTTTCTTCATTTCTTTCTTTATATCCGTAGGTCTTTTTTTTCTTGTGAATCCTATATTTTTAAGTGCTCGATGAATTGTTTGTCTACTAATATTGCCCCAGCATCTCTGACTGAGTTTTGCCACCTTGCTCATTTGCAAATTCGGCAAATGCATTCCAGTCGGTAATTTTATGCCACGCTTCCAAGCTTTTTTGATTGAAAATCTCCCGTTTTCTCACGTCTTTTCTTCCACTCATATAAAGTTGTTTTTCCGATCTTAAATCTCTTGGCAACAGTTTCTCCACTCTCTCCTTCATCCAATGCTTCCATTACCTTTTTTCTTAAGTCATAACTATTTGCTACTGGCATCCTTACCTTCCACTACTATCAATCCATATCTTACTCTTTTTGGACTATTATGAGAAGGGCTATAACTAGTAAGTTTTTTCAATCCTGCTCCACAGCAAATTTTAATGCTATGTGAGTAGTTATAGTGCTGTTAACAATTAAAATGACAAAAACTAAGATGGTGATTAGTAGTGTATAAATATTCAAGGATAAATTTTCAAATTGAGTTAGCAATTTGAAATATACAAAAGTTGGCATTATCATTGGCAAAACAAGAATTTGCGACACTCCTGATGCTAAGTTATTTCGACCAATCATCAATGCATTTCCAGTAGCTGAAATATTAATGATTATCAGCGTATTAAATAATAAAGACACTCCAACTGCTATTGAATGTTCAATATTATTGCCTAGAATTGCAAAGCTGAACATGAAAGAAATCACTGAAATCGGTAACCCAAATAACAACCAGTGAGCGAAGATTTTATAAGCAACTATCAGCCTAGAAGAGAGTGGCTGTAAAAAGATTTGCTCTAATATTCCATCATGATAATCAGATGTAAATAAATTATTTGTAGAGATCTGCAAAACAAATGTAGCACATATCCATGTTAATGTTAATATGACTTCTTGTTTACTGTTGTTTTCAAGTGTATATGAAGATAAACTTAACATTATAATAAAAATACATACTATATAAGTAAGATTATTATCATTTATTACTAATTTTTTTACCAAACTAATCATACCAGGATTTTAAATGTTTATTATAAATTATAGTGTTTACTTTGAGGGTAGTATAATTTTTTGTGTTTACAAGTTATATAAGTTTTAATATATTTTATTGATAATGCTATGGAAAAATTAATAAAAATAAAGTTACCGGAAGATTACGTTCCTTCAGAAAATGAAGAATATATGAACGTAAAACAACTGGAATACTTTAGCTTAAAGTTACAATCAATACTCTCTGAACTGGAGAAACAAGATCTAGAAGATAGTAGTATTTATTCTGATAGTGAAAATGGAGAATTAATTAAGCGCCGAAAAGATAGAAAAGAAAAAATTAAGGAGGCGTTGGAAAAAATAAAATTAGGCATTTATGGTTACTGCGATGGAACGGGAGAAGAAATAGGAGTCGAAAGACTTAAAGCTAATCCGCTTGCTATGTATTGTATTGAAGAACAAGAGAGAATAGAAAAAGAAAAGAACGTGTATAACATTAATGATTAGAACTTGTTCGCAAATTCAAGCATATTTCTCTCCTTAACATAACTCTACTCATAGCCAGATATATGAAATTTTCAGTGAATAAATCTTATTCTTTCGATAGTCTTCTATTCCTAAAGCAAAAGTCCTTTCTACAACCCACCTTCTTGGCTGCACTTTAAACCCCTCATTGGTAGTAGCTAAGGCGGTGTGTCTTTGTTGACTTAGAACCTACATGAAGGCCTTTTGACAATCTCAATATCCATACCATATTCTTCCTTTATATGATTTTTTAAATTTTCTCCTTGGTATCCCATCACATAGTAAATACCGCCATTTACACCTATACACAATACATAGAAAATTGCTTCTAATATTTCTCTTTTGCTATACTTTGACGACCTTCCTCCTTTCCTGTATGATACTCTGGAGTAGCTTTCTATTCTTGTCCATTCCCTTTGACTTAGGTCTGCTGGATGCTTTTTTCTCATCTTTACCCAGCACTAAAACTTTAGATATTATAGCCTTTTACTAATCTCTGGACAAGCTCTAGCTTCGGTAAACTCAGTAGAAGGTTCTTTTGCAAAAAATGCAGCATGTACAGCATTTTTAATGAAAAAACACGCGGCAAGTGCAAATATTGCTGTTGGTATATAACACCAAGGAGAAGCTATACTAAAAAAAGTAGCAGAAGCTACTGTTAAGCAACAACAAGTAAATATTGCTTGAAGCATAATATACTGTCTATCAACACCACCATACTCGGCCATTAATTTTCTAACTTTGTTATTGCTGCCGTATGGCAGAGTAAGCGTTTTAATCAAATTCATTACACAATTATTAGTGAAATATGGAGCACACTCTATAACTCTGGAGCCATTAACCTTCTGATTAGGATCTGCACCATACTTTAGAAGCAACTCTACATATTTTTCGCGTTTATCGTTGTCACAATTGATTGCTTGATATAATGGACCTCGACCATTTTCATCTAACATATTAGGATTAGCACCATATTTCAAAAGTATTTCCATAGTATAATCATCATCACACAAAAACGCTTCAAACAACGGATTTTTACCATTTCTATCTAACATATTAGGATCAGCACCATATTGTAACAATAACTCTACAATTCTGCTGTCATCGAGAACCATATAATAGTGTAACGAAGCTTCATTATGTAATAGCTTTATATTAGGATCAGCACCATTTTCTAAAAGAAGTTTCAGAATACTATAATTTCTTGAATCTTTAGCTTGCATTAAAGCAATAGATAATGGAAAGTAAATACAAATAAGTTCTTCATTGATGTAATCACCAAATCTTCCATCTTTACTGCTTTTGAATTTGGAAAAAAGCTTTTCAAGAAACTTTATATCCTGATTGTAGAGAGCCCTACTTAAGTAAAACCTCAAATCTTCAGGCGCATTAATTCCATTTAAATTTCCGTCAGTTAGATTTTTAACCCCTTCTATATTTTCCTTAGTGAGAAATTCATATGCAGTACCTAGCTTTTTAAATTTCTCCTCATTTTGTTTCTTTACAGCTTCTGAATGTTTATCAGGATGATATTTCAAGGCTAATTTTCTATACGCTGATTTAATTTCTTGTTCACTAGGCGCATAGCTTGATTGAAAACCTAATATTTTTAAAGCCTCGTCTCTTTTTATGGCCATAATGTTTCTTTAATAAATTTATATATATAGTTTATTATATAATATCTATGATATAAAATAAAGTAATTCCCGATAATCTAGAAAAGCAAATTTTTCCATTAGCTGGTTTTTAGAAAAATTTAATCCCCTCTCATAAAATTCATTTTTCACATCAGATTTACAGTAATCATGAACCTGTCACGTGTAATGCTTCTCCACATAATCACTAATAATTTCCTTAAATTCTTCAAAAATATTATCACCTTGTAAAGTTTTGAAATATTTGCCGTCTTTGTAGACTGCTGAAACAGGTTTTTCTCCATACCCAGGCAGGCTGATCCCCAGATTTGCATGTTTGCTCTCTCCAGGACCATTTACTATGCATCCCATAACAGCAACGTTCATATACTCTACACCAGGATTCTTTTTCTTCCATACCGGCATATGAGTTTTTATGTAGCCATTTACTTCCTCAGTTAATATACGAAAACGATCGCTACTTGTGCGTCCACAACCAGGACATGAACTCACCTGAGGGTTAAAGTAGCGCAAACCTATAGACTGCAGTATTTCCTGACATACTACCACCTCATTAGTGCGTGATTCACCAGGGCGCTGAGTTAAAGAAGCCCGGATAGTGTCTCCAATACCATTTTGCAATAAATAAGTAAGCCCTGCTGTGGTATTTACTACGCCTTTGTTACCCATACCAGCTTCGGTTAAACCCAAATGCAGCGCATAATTGGAAGATTTTGCAAGTGCCGTATAAACTAAAATTAAATCCTGCACTCTACTGACTTTACATGAAATGATTATTTTCTCTGCATTAAGGCCAATCTTTTCAGCTTTTTTTGCACTACCAAGAGCAGACATTACAAGCGTCTTACGTAATATAACATCAGAAGTTTTTGGATTACTAGATAAGGAGTTTTCATCCATTAATTTTTGTGAAAGGTACTTATCAAGACTACCCCAATTTACTCCAATTCTGACAGGAAGATCATGCGTTATTGCATACTCTATAATTTTTTCGAATTTTTCATCACGTTTATCACCAAAGCCTATATTACCTGGATTTATCCTAATTTTACCCAGAATTTTAATGTTGTCTGGATAATCCTGAATCAGCCTGTAGAGCTCATATTGTCCACAGCCTACTAATATCTTACCATCAAAGCCTTCTTTATTTATTTTCTCTACTATATAAGGTATTGCTTTTGCTACTTCCTCTGAGTTCAAAGCAATTCGCACCAATTCTGAACCTGCATGCGCTAGTTCTATTACTTCTTTTGCATATTTCTGAGCACTGCTTTTTATGTTGTCAGAATCTATATGTGCACCAAGTGCCATGGATTGAACAACTATAGGATTATTTCCACCTATCTTCACTTGTCCAACTTTTACAGTATGAGTTTTATGCCTGGAAACCGGCGATGACTCATATGCATCATCACTCAATGTCAGGTCTCTATCTAGCATATTATTAATCGTGACACTATTTTACTGTGTCAACTACACTGCCAAATGAACTTGAACCATTTAAACTATGCTGTGTTGTTCTATTTAGATCAGTAATAGAATCATGAGAGCACGTTCTTCTTGATGGACTTTCTTTTATAGTAACATTTATAGGGGAAACTTTTTTTTCTCGTGTTGAAGTAACTTTTTTCCCTTTTTGTTGTTCACTTTTATGCTGCTTACTTTCATACTGAGAAACTGGCTCTTGATCTATAAATACAGCACCCTTTAAACGTGCAAGATTAATACCATGCTGATTGATCATAGCATCCTCCCCATCTTCAACTATGCAAGCTCCCACGTTGTTTGGCTCGTTATCAAGGCTAGCAATTTTTTTTTCTTTTAATTTTTTGATTAGATCTTCTTTATTCATAGCTAGATCTTGTAACTTTTTTTTCTTGAGGAGCTCCCTACGCTTCTCATACAGTTTATATGACTCAGCAAAATCCTCGTCTGCATGAAAGTTTGCACCACCAGGGTTACCAGGAGGTATGTACCTCTTACTGAACTTTACCTTAGACTTCGCTTCAACATTATGTACAGTAAAGAAACTAGAAACCAAAAGTATTAATATAAATAAAACTTTAGAAAAGATCTTAAGCATACTATAGTGAATATTGTGCTTTAAAAGATACCAATTAACAAACTTCAAGTAAATCAGAATCTCTACCAACTTTATAATACAAACATCTTTCTAAAAAATTTACTACCAAAACCTACATAATCTAAAGGAAATTTAAGGTGTTACAAATTTTACGTAACACCCTTTCAAGAAGAGCATTACACTCTTCCTTGCTGTAAGTTATTCTTCAGTTTTTCGGTATCATTCACATTATTAAACTTTCCGCTTGGCATATCTTGAGACAAGTCGTTTTTCTTCTCTTTATCAAGCTTAACTCCCTGATAGATACAGAATGCAACAAAACTAGTTACAGCTATTGCAGCAACAGCACTGACTATGGCACAAGTTAGTATTGCTTGTTCTTGTCCCCCTACCATGTCTGCAAATGTTTCTACTTTTTCTTCTAAGCCTGTAAATTTTTCTTGCAAGCCGCTTAAGTGCTCTTGCATAGCTTGAAACTGCTCAGTACCAATCTTGTCTTCTAATGCACCAAAAACTTTTTCAAACTGCTCAACATCTATCTTTTGAGCTTCTTGCCACTCTTTTAATGCACTAAATACCTCTTCAAACTGTTTAGCATCTATCTTTTGAGCTTCTTGCCATTCTTTTAATGCGCTAAATACTTCTTGAAACTTTTTAGCATCAATATTTTGACTTTCCTGCAATGCTGTTACATCCGATTTATCAAAACCGAATACAAATTTGGTTATACCCATTTTTAACCCCCTAGCTAATTAATATATTACTATTGTACGTTTTTAGTAGTTAATTTAGTATTAAACACTATACAACTGGGATCCAATAAGAAATATCTGGTCATGCGCTGGAACTTTTGAATTCCAGTTATGCAAGAGATCTATTGATCTTAAAATAACTTTCTTTGGTTTAAGTTAAGGGTTATTCTACCAATATCTCTCTCTTTCCTGAGTAACTCGGAGCACTGACAATACCTTCTTTCTCCATTCTTTCAACAATATTTGCAGCTCTGTTATAGCCTATTCTAAGTTGCCTTTGAATGTAACTAGTTGAAACCTTTTGATCTCTCTGAATGATGGCCACTGCTTGCTTGTATAGATCGTTCTCTTCATCTTCTGTTTCACCTTCTGATTCCGCGAAAGAATTTTCATCTTCTTGAGTGATTTCCTCCATGTAGTTTGGCTCACCTTGCGTTTTCAGATGATCAACTATATTTTGCACCTCATCATCACTTACAAATGGACCGTGCACTCGAATAATCTTACCACCAGAGGCCATATAAAGCATATCACCCATACCGAGTAACTGTTCGGCCCCTTGTTCACCAAGTATTGTACGGCTATCTATCTTAGAAGTAACAGCAAAACTAATTCTCGTTGGAAAGTTTGCTTTTATCACACCTGTTATCACATCTACAGATGGGCGTTGTGTTGCCATTATGATGTGTATTCCTGCAGCACGAGCCATCTGAGCTAAACGTTGAATAGAGCATTCTATATCTTTGCCAGCAACAAGCATTAAATCTGCCATTTCATCTACGATCACCACAATATACGGAAATGTCTCCATTTTAAGTGGTATTTTTTCAAATAAAGGTTTACCCGTTGTTGAGTTAAAGCCAATCTGTACAACGCGCTCCAACTCTATTCCGCTATTCATCGCTTCTGTAATTTTTTGATTATAGTTTATTACATTGCGCACATTTAAATATGACATCATGCGATAGCGATTTTCCATCTCTTTCACTATCCACTTAAGAGCAATAACAGCTTTTTTTGGCTCTGTTACCACTGGCGTTATTAGATGCGGTATTGCATCATATATTGAAAGCTCGAGCATTTTGGGGTCGATCATTATCATCTTGCATTCATCAGGACTTAGTCGATAAACAAGCGACAGAATCATCGTGTTAATTGCAACCGACTTACCTGACCCTGTAGTTCCGGCAACAAGCAAGTGGGGCATTTTAGTCAGATCTGCAATAACTGGTTTTCCGCTTATTTCCTTGCCAAGCGCAATTGGAAGATTTAAGTTTGCATTTTGGTATTCTGGCGATTCAAGTAAATCACGCAGCATTACAATCTCTCGCTCCTTGTTTGGCAATTCTATTCCCATGGCATTTTGTCCACGAATTATTGAAATACGTGCAGAAAGTGCACTCATTGAACGTGCAATATCATCTGCAAGACCAATCACTCTTGCAGATTTTGTACCTGCTTGTGGTTCAAGTTTGTATAAAGTCACAACCGGTCCATAACATACACTTATAATTTTTCCTTGCACGCCAAAATCACTCAGAACCTGTTCGAGCAGAGATAAATTCTTATTGCTCTCTAATGCATTCAACTGTTTTCTCTGCAAAGATTCTTCTGCTTTGGAAAGTAAGTGAATGCTTGGAAACTCAAACTCGCTAGAAGGTGGTTTAACAATTTCTTCGGCAGCTTTTTTCTTTCTTTCTTTCGGTTGTTGTTTAGTGGTTATATATTTTTCCTCTACTACTAATGGTGCTATTGAATAATCAGTAGTTTTACGTAACCTGAAAAACAGAACCTTTGTAAAAAGGGAAAATATTTTTTTACATAGGAAAAGCAAAGAATAAACCGTTCTCTTCCAACCAATCAATCCTACAATACCTATTGATGCTACTACTGTGAATATGTAAAACGGGCAGTGGTCAATTAGAGCATTACCGACTATTCCACCGTGCATGTATCTAGCAGTAATGCCAAGCGAAAGTTGCGACAATATAGCATATATTGCTACATTGATTAACGTTAGGTAGATAATTTTCAGCAATGATGCTCTGAAAATTAAAAAGTAAACTATGGTTGTAGCTATTGTAATACTAGCGAGTCCAAGAAATTGAACCAATATATCAGCTAAATATGAACCTACTACTCCGCCCAAATTTGTTACTTCCTGATTTGTAGCTGTATTTAAGGATGGATCTTTATAATTATAGCTAAAAACCGATATATATATATACATTAATAGTGACAAGTATATCGCTGATTTTAGCTGTTTTTTTAACATCTACTTAAAGTAATAAGTAATTGTATATTTTACAAAGTGAATTGCTATTATCAATATCATCACGGATAAATCTAATCCATTGAATGGTTGTATATACCTTCTGATAACCTTTAGTGGAGGATAAGTGAGTCTGTTTAAAGTTTGCATTATGCTGCTTACAATCTCATTATACATGTTAACTACATTCAATTTAATCAACAAATCGAGAGCAATTGAGCATATTAGAACGAAGCTGTAAAGATCAAGTAACAGGTTAAGTAAGTATATGATTGGATGCATATTACTAATTTACACTAAAACCTATTATGTGTAGTGATATGTATAAAATCAAGCCCCACAATAATTTTTATGCTGAAATAGGTGTAAACAATAAGCTATAAGATATTATACCCTTTGATTCCACGTGGATAAAAAACTTATTGATAAATTAACGGAGAGATGTGTACTGTATGAATAGCTTTTTGATCATGTTTATTACATGCAGGATAAGTGTTCAGGTACGTATGAAACCAGCGCTTCTTTTCTTGTCACCTCTTGTTACCTAAATAGCCTCTGTTCAAGTAGCCCCTTTGTTGTCATCCCAGTGCCCAGACACTGGGATGGCTTTGTTGCACCACTCAAGGAAAGAACAGGCAGTTACTGATGGAATTTGTTATAAAATAGATATTTAGCCGACAAAGGAAAAATATGCCAATAAGAATGAAAGTCAGTAACTGCAATGAATATAACAAATTTCTTCAAGAAAGGGGAAATGTTTTTCATTATATCAACGATGCCATTGAAAATTGGTACGAAAATAGTCCAAAAGTAGCAGGTGGCAACAATGTCTACAGCGACAAAGTAGTGATTCTAATTCACATAATAACCTATCTATTCAGGATTGGTCTTAGGCAAACAGTGGGATTTATAGAGAAATATCTTGAGCAAATAGGGAAAATTTTGCAAATTATCAGCTATTCGCAGGCTTCAAGAAGGTTTAAAAAGCTTAATATCAAAATCAACGACTGCAGAGTTGATAAGAACGATATGGAAGATATTGAAATTGCTATAGATAGTACAGGTATCAGCATCTACAATAATATTCCAGGCCATAGTAAGGCAAATGGTACAGATAGAAAGTATCGCCGCTATGAGCAAACAAGAAAGCTACATGTAATGCTAGAGATAGGTAGTAAAAAAGTTATAGCTGCAAAATACAGTAGTGGAGTTTATTCCGACCACTATGGAGCCTGTGATCTTATTGAAAGAGTGGATACCAAGTATAACATAAGCACGATATATGCAGATAGGGCATATAATCGAAAGAAGTTATACAAACTGTGCGATGAGCTTGACATAAAGACAAGGATTCCTCCGCAAAATAATGCAGTAGAGCATCCAAAGTTGGATTATATGAATGAGAGAAATTCTACAATCAAGCTCATAAAGTCATATGATGAAGATGGTATGAAGAGGTGGAAAAAAGAGATAAATTATTGGAAGAGATCTTATATAGAAAGTTTTTTCTCGCGACTGAAGCAAATATTTGGATTTAGTTTTAGGAATAAATCTGAGATTAATCGTGAGAAGGAACTGCTACTCAAGTGTTATTTGCTTAACAAATTTACTGAAATAGGCATGGCTAAGTTTGATATAGCTTCATGAATTTATTATACATTACCCACTATCCGAAGAGCTGTGCAACAAAGCCCACTGGGATCCAGATTGGCACTAAGTTGGTAAACATGAAAGCGCTTTATAACGTTTTTGATGTGAAAGCTAATGTCAGCTACTCAAATGATACCATTTGTTATAAACTCACTTTTACTCTATGGTCTTGTCGATATCCTGAACAGATACAATATTTTTTATTTATAAAATTAAGCAACTACTTATCGTAAAGTTGATCTATAGATATAATACTACCATTTGATGATTTTTCAGCACATTTTTCACTTTCGTATTCTTTATCAGAATCAACGCTAAATACTAAAATATCTCCTGAAATTTTATCATGAAACTCACTAATAGCAAAAAACGGTACAGTGACTTGTTCTTGTTTTCCACGAAAGCTCAAACTGACGCTAAACTTATCTTCAAGAACTTTTAGACCAAAAAATTGATGCTGTAATATAATAAGCATTTGAGTAGGGTATGATTCTTTCAAGTAGTCTGGTATGACAACACCATTAAAGCGCGTAAAAAATACTATTTCTAAGTGAGGAGTAAAAACATTATCTAATATAGTATTCAAAGCCTTTTTGATAACTTGAAATTTAGCATAACTAAGCGACTTCTGATAATCTGTTTTATCCATATAACCCTTACATGTTTGGGGGAACTTCTGTTACCCGGCGTTCCCTAAACCGTGCTTATAGCAATGAAGTTATAGTGCCTAAATTAAGCAGCTAATGCAACATTGTCTTCGGCAGCAAAGTTATCGTTTGCATCTAAATTATGAACTCTTAGCGGTGGTATCTAACCGAGCAAAGGTACCATCTTTACTATGCATGTCGATCCTTATTCGCCCCCGTATCAAAAATATGGTGGAGGCGCCGAGTACTGCCCTCGGGTCCAATACACCTATTACAAGGTAATTTTATTGCCATAGTGTATAAAAAATACACATGTTTATTATACAGTAGTATTGAATAAATGTCAAGTTATTGAACTCCAAATTGATTGGCAACTAAAAAACTAATATAAAAATTACTTCGCCTATTTATCTAATCTTAGTATAATCAAAGTAGAGGTATTTTTAGAGCTCAAAATCTATCTTCGTCTGCAGACTTTTCTATCAAATAATCAAACTAAGTAAAGAATGTAGCGTATCTTCTTCAGCGCAAATGGGTGCACACATATGCTTAATCTCTGTCGCATGTGCGTTACATTTTTTCTGTTCTTTATTAATAAATATGGGGGATTCTATGCCTAATTCTTAACAAAAAACTACTCAAATGCTTTTGTAGCTATTGAATTTCTGAGTTCAAGAAAGCAAGAGACAGTGTGAGAAATGGCACAAGCCGAAAAAAAGATAAGTTGTGGAACAAAAAATGCAGACAAATGTGGAAAATTGCCTGTGTAACTAGACTATAAATTAGTTTTTCTCCTCAAGAATTAAATCAATTCAGTGTACTTTCTAACTTTCTACTTGTTAGAAAAAAACGGATATGAAGGAAGAGTTTCGTATTGATCTTGTGAATCAATCTCTACTTCTTGTTCTGATGACATCTGTGATGTCAGTCCTTCATCAGATAAAAGAATTTTTCCTGTAAGAATTTCTATTACTTCTTCCCTTCCACTAGAAATAGCATAATCCAAAGGAGTCTTTCCTTCATTATCTTGTATATTAACATTTGCATCCTTCTCTATAAGAAACTCTACTACTTTTACACAGCCACTTCCAGATGCTAAACATAGTAAGTTACTTCCATCAAATGAATTAGCATTTATGTCAAATCCACTTTCTTCCCATGCATTGTACATATTAACATGCTGCTGCAGCTCACTTTTTAATTTTTCAATTATGTTAGATGCACTTATTTTGTCATCATTATCAATCCTATATAGTATTTTTTGTAATATCGACGTGTTACTCATAATGTTCTCCGATTTTTAAGAATAAATACTAATTATAGCATTAAAGCAAGATATGAGGACGAAAACATTCTATGTAATGACTACTATGCTATAGGTATTAATATAATTTAAAACTGCAATTATTAGATTAGCCATCTGTATACTGAATCTATGTCTTAAAAGGATCATACACATCAATTTTTTTAGGGTCGCTTTTTTTCATTTTCTCACTCAATAACCTCAGAATGGGCTGTAAATCATCGTCGATTGATAAGCACAGTACTTCTCTATCAAGATAATTGGCTAAATGATTCTTCTTCTCAAGAATTTCTGCTTCCTCCAATAAGTCGCATTTGTTTAACACGACAGTTTCTTCCTTCTTGATAAGGTCACTATTGTAAAGCTTCAGTTCATTATGTGTACAATTATAAGCTGAAATAATGTCATCGTGAGTTACATCAATTAAATGCAGTAAAATTTTGCACCTTTCTATGTGCCTTAAAAATTTGTGTCCGAGCCCAACTCCAAGATGAGCATCAGCGATTATTCCAGGAATATCTGCTATCACAATTTCGCTATAATCTACTTTTGCTACACCTAAATGTGGTCTTATAGTAGTAAATTCATAATCGCCTACTTTCGTATCAGAATTTGAGCAGCGGGTTAAAAATTTAGATTTACCTGCATTTGGCATACCAATAATGCCAACATCAGATAAAACTTTTAGCTTCAATATTATATTTCTTTCTTCGCCAGGCTGACCATGAGTAAAATGTCTTGGTGCCCTATTAGTAGCAGATTTAAAGTTAGTATTTCCAAGCCCACCTTTTCCACCTTTCACTACTTGAAATTCCATGTCAGGTTTATCAAGATCTACTATTATTTCCTCACTTTCTTCATCGATTATTTGTGTGCCAACTGGAACTTTAAGTATAATATCTTTTCCTGCTGTGCCAGATTTATCTCTACTCGTACCACTTTTTCCACTACTCGCTTTAATATGTCTTCGACAACGAAAATTAAGCAAAGTGTTGAGATTTGCATCACTGACGAAAATTATGTCTCCTCCCCTGCCCCCATTACCACCGTTTGGGCCACCAAATTCAACGAATTTTTCTCGACGAAAACTAGCGCAGCCATCGCCACCATCACCTGCTTTTAAATATAATTTAACTTCGTCTATGAAATCCATGCTAACCCGCGATAATATTTAGCATTCTCTCCTAATGAACTTTCTATTCTCATCAATTCATTATACTTTGCAAGCCTATCAGAACGCGACAGCGAGCCAGTCTTTATTTGCCCACAATTCGACGCAACTGATATGTGGGATATCGTTGTATCTTCTGTTTCACCTGAGCGATGCGAAATAATAGCCCTATAGCCATTTGATTTTGCCATTTCAATAGCAGCAAAAGTTTCCGTAAGCGTTCCTATTTGATTTGGTTTAATTAGTACAGAATTTGCCATTTTTTCCTCTATTCCCTTACTTATTAGTTCACAATTTGTAACAAATAAATCATCCCCGACTAATTGAATTTTACTTCCCAATTTTGCAGTAAGTAATTTCCAACCTTCATAGTCGTCTTCATTCATTGCATCTTCTATAGAAATTATTGGATATTTGCCTACAAGGTCAAAATAATACTGAACCAATTCCTCTGAAGTAAGTTCTCTGTTTTCAAATTTGTAAACTCTATTTTCATAAAAAGTAGATGAAGCAACATCAAGACCCAGTGCAAAGTGATTTTTCATCGAATAACCAGCAGATTCAACAGCCTGAATTATCAAATTAAGAGCTTCTTCAGTGCTTCCAATGTTTGGTGCAAAACCACCTTCATCTCCTACGTTTGTGCTATAACCTTTTTTCTTAAGAATGCTGCGCAAGTTATGAAATACCTCTGCAGATATTCTGATTGCTTCACTGAAAGTTTCAGCACCAACCGGAAGAATCATAAATTCTTGAAAATCGAGTTTATTATCTGCATGTACTCCACCATTAATGACGTTAATTAGCGGAACTGGCATCTGCTCTTCCCCTACTCCCAAATACTTATATAACGGCATTTTAAAGCTGTTTGCTGCTGCTTTTGCAACAGCAAGAGACACACCCAAAGTTGCATTTGCTCCAAGTTTAGATTTATTTTTTGTTCCATCTAGTTCAATTAAAACTTTATCAATTGCACTCTGGTTTGCTGCATCCATGCCAATGATTTTATTTGCTATCACTCCACTCACAGATTGAACAGCTTTCAGCACTCCTTTACCACAATACCTTTTTTCATCTTGATCTCTCAGCTCCAATGCTTCTAGTTTACCGGTCGAAGCCCCAGAAGGGACAGCGGCTCTACCTGTTGCTCCATCACATAGTTCTATTTCTACCTCAATTGTTGGGTAACCCCTGCTATCTAAAATTTCTCTTGCAAATACACTGCTGATCGTCTTTTTCATCATGCTAAACCTCCACTAGATTCACAATTGTGTTCACGTTCGGGAAATGTCACCCCAGCGCTGTAACATTTCAGTGTACGAACATTGCAACCTACAGATAAACAGATAATTTGAGTAGCAGATGGTGTCATTCCAGTGCTTGACACTGGAATGGCTTTGTTGCACAGCTCTTCGGATAGTGGGTAATGTATAATAAATTCATGAAGCTATATCAAACTTAGCCATGCCTATTTCAGTAAATTTGTTAAGCAAATAACACTTGAGTAGCAGTTCCTTCTCACGATTAATCTCAGATTTATTCCTAAAACTAAATCCAAATATTTGCTTCAGTCGCGAGAAAAAACTTTCTATATAAGATCTCTTCCAATAATTTATCTCTTTTTTCCACCTCTTCATACCATCTTCATCATATGACTTTATGAGCTTGATTGTAGAATTTCTCTCATTCATATAATCCAACTTTGGATGCTCTACTGCATTATTTTGCGGAGGAATCCTTGTCTTTATGTCAAGCTCATCGCACAGTTTGTATAACTTCTTTCGATTATATGCCCTATCTGCATATATCGTGCTTATGTTATACTTGGTATCCACTCTTTCAATAAGATCACAGGCTCCATAGTGGTCGGAATAAACTCCACTACTGTATTTTGCAGCTATAACTTTTTTACTACCTATCTCTAGCATTACATGTAGCTTTCTTGTTTGCTCATAGCGGCGATACTTTCTATCTGTACCATTTGCCTTACTATGGCCTGGAATATTATTGTAGATGCTGATACCTGTACTATCTATAGCAATTTCAATATCTTCCATATCGTTCTTATCAACTCTGCAGTCGTTGATTTTGATATTAAGCTTTTTAAACCTTCTTGAAGCCTGCGAATAGCTGATAATTTGCAAAATTTTCCCTATTTGCTCAAGATATTTCTCTATAAATCCCACTGTTTGCCTAAGACCAATCCTGAATAGATAGGTTATTATGTGAATTAGAATCACTACTTTGTCGCTGTAGACATTGTTGCCACCTGCTACTTTTGGACTATTTTCGTACCAATTTTCAATGGCATCGTTGATATAATGAAAAACATTTCCCCTTTCTTGAAGAAATTTGTTATATTCATTGCAGTTACTGACTTTCATTCTTATTGGCATATTTTTCCTTTGTCGGCTAAATATCTATTTTATAACAAATTCCATCAGTAACTGCCTGTTCTTTCCTTGAGTGGTGCAACAAAGCCCACTGGAATCCAGTTTTTATTATACAGCCACTTATTTAAAGTTAAGTCTTCTGGATCCCAGTGTCTGGGCACTGGGATGACACCATTCTTAATGGAAGCTATCCCCATATCACAATGTCTGTACAGTTGTTTGCCTAGACACTGGGATCCAGTTTTACTACACAATTTTATCATATAAATCACCAATGCTTAAGTTTATTTTACTAGCAGCAGCTTTGCAGTTTCTTTCGCTAGTTTAGCTATATTACTACCAGCACCAATAAATAATACTACATCTCCTGAACTTGTCGAATTACTAATAAAATGTGAAATGAGTAAAGCATCATTCATAATCTTCACATCATTAAACCCATTACTGATCAAGGCTTTTTGTATATCATCAATTCCACAGCCAGGAATAGGCTTATCTTCTGGAGGATGGACAGGAGTGAGAATTACATAATCAAACATCATGAAAATTCGTACGAACTCATCAAAAAAATTACGAATACGAGCAAAACGAAGCGGCTCGATAATTCCTATTACCTTTCTTTTAGCAATCGAACGTGCTGCTGCCAGGGTTGCCTGTATTTCATTTGGGTGGTGAGCATAATCCTCAATTAACTTAACACCTTTAATATTGGCAATTAAAGAAAATCTCCTTGCTACTCCTTTAAATTCCAAAAGACCTTTTTTAATCTCTTCATCACTAATTCCAAGTTTCACTGCAGCTGATATTGCAGCCAGGGCGTTGCTAACTTTATGCATTCCTATTGCATTTGATAGCACTACATTCTTTATAATTCTGGTACAAGGTTGAATATCTTCTTTTTGTCCTTCGAGAGAGAGTTCTTTTAATTGAAACACTATATGTACATTATCATCATCAATTTCAATGCGTTGAACTAATTTTCTAATTATATTAAGTTTAGTCTCCCAATCTGCCTCTGATAAATCACACTTTTCCTTCGTTATGTGCTCTCTTACCATCTTAACTTCTTCCCATACTACCTCTTCTAGTATATCCGCGCGTATTGATTTGCTGTTACATTCACCAAAACGTTTTCCAGGACAACGATAGTAACTTCTTCCTCCCTTAGCATTACTCATTCCATAATAAACGGATTTGCAACACTGACATATCACTAACCCTTGTAATAAGTATTTTCTTCCACTTTGTTGCATTTTTTCTATTTGTAGCTTTTCTTTTTCCAAACTGTATCTCTACGACTTATATATATTTTGCCTATAGTAAAATAGGCATATAATGAGCCAAATCAAGGAAAGTGCAAACCAAGTAATTGCGTATTCAAGATGCTTTATTGGCTGTATAGTCAATTTGCCACCAAAATTATCTTGCCACAATATACATTTCTCTAGCTTAATACCTAGTTCATTGGAGATCTCTTTTGTACTTAGGGTAAACCATGTATTTGAAGCAATATCATTTTTGATAAACCAATTTTTGCTACCATCACAATACAAAACGCCATCAGCAGCTACTTTTTCAATTTTTGCTTTTTCTTCTTTTTTTTCTCTGACTATTCCTTTATTTATTAACATGTAATGTCCATTGATAAGCAACATAGGAGACAGCACATGATAGCCACGTTGACCTGCGAAAACATATAGTTCTATATCACTTAAAATTCCGTCGATTTTAACGTTTCTGTAGTTAAACTTTGAAAGATTATCACTAGGCAGTAGATGAATAACTGGAAGATCCATATTTTTGATAATATTATTCTTCCAGCTCAATCTAAATAACTGCCATAACCCGAGTGAAAAAAGAAGTAAAAAAGGTATAATGAAAATAAATACTGTTTTTCTTAACACTCTATATTTGTGTTCTCAAGTAATTTTCAATACCCATAAGCTCAATAAGGTCAATCTGTTCTTTGATCCAATGTAAGTGCTCTTCCTCATTTTTCAGTAGTCCTTCTAATAACATTACACTCACGAAATCCTTTTCTTTTTCAGCAACGGAAATTGCCTCTTTGATGCCCTTGATACCTTCTTCTTCTAAGTTAGAATTATCTTCTAAGATTTTCTGCATTGTATCTTTTGTGAACTTTCCTTCATACTTTGAGATTTTATTTGTATCTTGAAAATTTGGCATGCCCTTAAGCAGTAAAATTCTTTCTGCCAACCTATTTGCATGCTCAAGTTCTTCATTAAGCTCGTTTTTCATCTTTTCTGCAAGTTTATTAATTCCGCTATTTTTAAGAATCGCAGAATGCAAAAGATACTGGCGTACAGAAGTCAGCTCATTTGTAAGTAATTTATTTAAATGTTCTACTATTTCTTTATTCATAACCTTTCTTTAGCTAATATACCAATGTAATCTACATAACAATCAAGGCAACATCAATTCATTTTTCTCACAACAATCGTATCAAATAGCACATCATGAAATGCCTGTTTCCTCTGAGAGAAGCAAGCAACTAAATACCAACTGAAGGTAAGCATCACTATAATCACTTCTAGTATACTTAAAGCATTTACTGATGTTTGAAAAAGTTTGATAAAGGTGATAATTGAATTATTTAGCATAGGAAGGAAAAACTGAGAGATAGTGCGATCAAATGCTAAGCTCAAACCTATTTTAGAACTATCTAAAGTGATAGTATATATATTCATTAACTGTTGACCAGGAGTTGCTTGAGCTGTTGAAGATATAAAATATGTAAAGTATCCACAATTTATACACATGTATGACAGGTGTAAAATTAATGGAAAATCCCCTAATGACAACACAATTAGTAAGGTTGGAATTAATAAAATTGCTACATCTATTAAATATGCGCAAAAGCGCCTGTGTACACTAGCGATCTCTGTCATTACCACCTATCTTTCAAATACTTTACTATGAATTCTGTAAGTTTATTAAAATGTTGAAAATATAACAAATCTTCATAACCTCTTATTGATTGTCCGTATACAATAGGTAAGCAATTTGCATTTTGTGCACATAGAATATCTGTGATGCTGTCACCAACAAAAAACACATTTTCTCTATTTACAGGTAGCGTACTCTCCTCTAGTGCAAATAGCAGTGGAGTTGCAGATGGTTTATCTTCTGCAGTATCACATGATCCAACTATTCTTTCAAAGTAAGAATCTAGTTTAAAGTAGGCAACTTCTTGACGTAAATTAGTATTTTTCTTATTGCTAACTATCGCTAGGTAAATATTGTGGCTTTTCAGCGTCTGGAGCATTCCCTCTACTCCCTCGTTCAGAGTAATATTTTGTAACAGTGCACTATCTAGGTATTTTTGATATATCTGGTTCGCTTTTTTCCACTGATCACCAAACAAATTGACCATGTAGCTCTTTCTTGATTCATGAGAATTTCTATCAACAACTTTACTGCCAGATCCCATCAAATCTAAAGTATGCTTAATAGCATTAGAAATATTATCTTGAGTGTCAACTAAGGTATTATCCCAATCGAATACTACTGCTAACGGGCTATTTTTCATTTTTATATTGTGACGTATTTTAAGTTAATAAGTAAATGATATTTTGATGAAAAAAGCATAAATGAGGTGCTCCTTGTGTCTTAACCATTTTTACATAATTAACTAATATACTGATTTTAGTATAAGCTTTTATTTAGTTGGGTATGACACAGCTTAAAGATACACAAGATATTGAGAAGAAATTCAAGGATGTCTTTGCTGGTGCTTTTCCAGAAGGTACGTCGCTGGAAGATAAAGTGAAGATTATCAATGATTTCCGCCAGGAACTTAAAGCTTACAAAAGGCAAGTAACCAAAGAAAATCCCGGGAAAAGGTTAAAAGATATTTCTGCAGCAGATAATTCTTCACTGGGAGATAAAATCAAGACTATTGCAAAATTAAATCGTAGTCTTAGAGATCGAATGAACCGTGCAGCTAAAAAAGTAGCTAAAGATTTTGAAAAGATCGTCGAATTGAATCGGGAACTTAAAGATGTTTTTCCAGAAAATTCTTCATTGGAAGATAAAGTAAAAATTATTGTTGAATTGCACCGGGAGCTTAAAGCTCAAAAAGGGCGTAAAGATGAAGTGAAGATTATTAAAAAATTGATTCATAATCTTGAAGGTCGAATGGATCGTGCAGCCAAAAAAATAGCTGAAGATTTTAAAAAGATTGCTGGATTTAAACAAAAATTCGAAGGAAAAGACGTTTTTACAAGTAAAAAAGTTGCAGAGTTTGAAAGTAATAAAAAATCTCAAACTACATTAGAAGGCAAAATTTCTGATCAAAATAAACAAGAAAAGATTTCTGTGCAAACAGACAAAATTCGTGACTCAGTTAGCGAAATAAATACTTCTGGAAGATCTGTTTCAGAAGATAGAAACTTTCAACAAGAAAAGATTTCTGTTCAAACAGATACAGTAACTAAGTTACAACCTTCAGTAAGCAAAGATCCTATAAAAGATAAACCGAGCGATAAAAAGCCTAAAATTTCGTTAAAACAAGTCTCAGTGGATAGGAATGCTACAGAAAAAAAATCTAATAATAAAAAATCTCAGTTGAGTGAAAAGAAAAATATAGCTCAACCGAAAGAAAATCAAAAAGAAGAAGGCTTTTTGGTACGTTTTCTGAAGAAAATATTCAAAAAACTTTTTGGTGAAGATAAAAAGAGTGTAGAGGATATAAAAAGAACTACTCAAAAAAGCACTTCAAATGATGAAGGGCAACAACAAAATAAGCTCCTTTCAAATCAAGACCAAAGCGCAAGTGAAGGTTTAAAGCAAATTGATAATCCATTGGTAACTCCTGTCACGAAAGTAGAACAAACAAAGACAGACCATGAAAGATAATTCGCCTTAGATTTCTTGCATAGTCTGGGGTCTAATTTGTCATCCTATGGCTTGACCATAGCTAAAAATCTGGATTCCAGTGGGCTTTGTTGCACAGCTCTTCGGATAGTGGGTAATGTATAATAAATTCATGAAGCTATATCAAACTTAGCCATGCCTATTTCAGTAAATTTGTTAAGCAAATAACACTTGAGTAGCAGTTCCTTCTCACGATTAATCTCAGATTTATTCCTAAAACTAAATCCAAATATTTGCTTCAGTCGCGAGAAAAAACTTTCTATATAAGATCTCTTCCAATAATTTATCTCTTTTTTCCACCTCTTCATACCATCTTCATCATATGACTTTATGAGCTTGATTGTAGAATTTCTCTCATTCATATAATCCAACTTTGGATGCTCTACTGCATTATTTTGCGGAGGAATCCTTGTCTTTATGTCAAGCTCATCGCACAGTTTGTATAACTTCTTTCGATTATATGCCCTATCTGCATATATCGTGCTTATGTTATACTTGGTATCCACTCTTTCAATAAGATCACAGGCTCCATAGTGGTCGGAATAAACTCCACTACTGTATTTTGCAGCTATAACTTTTTTACTACCTATCTCTAGCATTACATGTAGCTTTCTTGTTTGCTCATAGCGGCGATACTTTCTATCTGTACCATTTGCCTTACTATGGCCTGGAATATTATTGTAGATGCTGATACCTGTACTATCTATAGCAATTTCAATATCTTCCATATCGTTCTTATCAACTCTGCAGTCGTTGATTTTGATATTAAGCTTTTTAAACCTTCTTGAAGCCTGCGAATAGCTGATAATTTGCAAAATTTTCCCTATTTGCTCAAGATATTTCTCTATAAATCCCACTGTTTGCCTAAGACCAATCCTGAATAGATAGGTTATTATGTGAATTAGAATCACTACTTTGTCGCTGTAGACATTGTTGCCACCTGCTACTTTTGGACTATTTTCGTACCAATTTTCAATGGCATCGTTGATATAATGAAAAACATTTCCCCTTTCTTGAAGAAATTTGTTATATTCATTGCAGTTACTGACTTTCATTCTTATTGGCATATTTTTCCTTTGTCGGCTAAATATCTATTTTATAACAAATTCCATCAGTAACTGCCTGTTCTTTCCTTGAGTGGTGCAACAAAGCCATTCCAGCTTCACGCGCTAACTTAAATTATTTATAAAATTTGTTCCGGTAAACCTAATTTGGGTTAGCTATAGAAAGCAAAACAGACACAAATCAGGAAAAAAATTAATAGAATTCCTGTTTTTATAATAAAAATAATTAATTTTTAAAAATTTTATATTGATTTTATCATTAAATCTCATATTAATATTAATATATTAACTTTGATGGTGGTAAAGAAATGCATGGTAGTATAAGCAACGAAGTGGTGAAAAATTTAAACAAGTTAATTAACTCTCACCAAACAAATAAACTTAGAAAGGCATTTAATAACCTTAGCACTAACCATAAAATGAATATATAGAGCATGTTAAAGCAAAGCCTCAAGGCTCTAAAGCTATGTCCGGCATACTAAATGCACTAGACAAGGAAGAAGCACCTTCTATCTTTAATCAGTTACCTCAAGAGTTTGCTTTCAATACACTCGATTGTATTAATCCCACATCGACTTTATTTAAAATTCTATTTAATCAACTGAATCCCCAACAAAAAGAAGATTATAAAGTAAATTTAGAGACAAAATCAACTGTCAAAGCTAAGCTTGTCCTAAAGAATTTTTACTTAAGCAATAAAGAGAGTTCAAGCAACTTAAGTACTGAAAACTCCAATGAACCGTTAGTACAAAACAGAGATGATTTGCCAGCAGCACATTTCTCTCTTATATCTCCTGCGTTCGAGGAAACAGTTGTTGAACATACATTTGATACTAGACTAGAACTTTCTTCTGACAAAGAGAATCAATCATGTAGCCAAACAGTAATTCCATTTCTGGGTTTTGCTGAATTCGATAATCAATTCTGCAATACTGTAACAGAAAATTCGACAGTTAGTAGTAGTTTAACGTCGAATGAGCATATATCAGATAGCCTAGAAGGTGAGCAATTATCCCCAGAGTATTATAACTATTTGATAAATGGAGTAACTAGTCTGCAATCCTCAAATGTGAATCCATTGCCAGAGTTCAGTTTCTCTCTAAGCTCTGTTACGCTAGATGAGATAGTTAAGAGATATGGCTTTAATCACAATGACCACGCTCTAAGTGATTTAGAAGAGGTATATGTAGAGCAACCAGCAAAGTTCCATACATATTACCACAATTAACTAGGGACAAAAAAAGGTGGTAGATTAACCTACCATCTCCTCTGGTTTCACTATCCTTTCAAACTCCTCCTCAGTGAGCAGTTGAAGTTTTGCTGCTGCTTCTTTTAGAGTGATATTTTCTTTATAAGCAAGCTTCGCTATTTTTGCTGCATTGTCATATCCTATATGCGTATTTAATATAGTAACTAGCATTAACGACTGATTTAGTAAATCCTTTATTCTTTCTTCGTTTGCTTTAATATCAACTACGCATTTCTCTGCAAAATTTAAACTTGCATCAGCTAAAAGTCTTATAGACTGCAAAACATTGTAAATTATCACCGGCTTAAACACGTTCAATTCAAAGTGACCATTTGAGCCACCAATTGTCACGGCAACATGATTTCCCATAACTTGAGCACATACCATAGTCACTGCTTCGCATTGAGTTGGATTCACCTTACCCGGCATGATTGAAGAGCCAGGCTCATTTTCTGGTAACATTATTTCTCCAATTCCGCATCTTGGACCAGAACCAAGTAGCCTTATATCATTTGCAATTTTCATCAAACTTACTGCTACTGTATTGAGTGCTCCACTGAGCTCAACTAAAGCATCATTTGCTGCTAGTGCTTCAAACTTATTTTTTGCTGAAATAAATGGAAAATTAGTGATTTTTGCCACTTCTTTAGCAAAATCCTCAGCAAAACCCTTTTTAGTATTGATTCCCGTGCCAACCGCGGTGCCACCTTGTGCAAGTTCATATACATTGCTCAGAGTTGATTTTACTCTCTCTATTCCCTTTTGAATCTGAACTGCATAGCCAGAAAATTCCTGCCCAAGTGTTAGAGGAGTTGCATCTTGCAGATGAGTACGCCCTACTTTTATTATATCTTTAAATTCATGAACCTTATTATTTAGCGCTTTATATAATTCTTCAAGATTGGGAATAAGCAAGCGGTCTATTTGTTCTGCTACTGCTATATGCATTGCTGTTGGAAAAGTGTCATTTGATGACTGACCACAGTTTACATGATCATTTGGATGCACTGGAGACTTACTACCTAAATCACCTCCCAAAATTTCTATTGCACGATTGCTGATCACTTCATTCACATTCATATTGGTCTGCGTTCCAGACCCGGTTTGCCAAACAACAAGCGGAAATTGATTATTAAATTTACCGTCTATTACCTCCTGTGCCGCTGTGCAGATTGCATCCCCTACTCTATTATCTATGCTACCCTGTTTCATGTTAACACGTGCTGCTGCAAGTTTTACTATTGCTAGCGCTTTAATCAAGGACTCTGGCATTTTCTCTGTACCAATTTTGAAATTTTCCAGAGAACGTTGAGTCTGCGCTCCCCAGTAATGTTCACTTGGTACTTCTACTTTTCCTAAGCTATCTGATTCTATTCTAACTTTTTTATCCATATTTCCTCATTCTAGTGTTTGACATTACCTACATATATGATTAGTTAAATCAAATTGTATTTCAGTGTCAAGTTGAGACATTTTTAGTCCAGACCGTAGAAAATTTTCAAGCCGTATCTTTTGCTTCCTATTACTTTTTTATTGTTATTAAGGCAATCATGCAACCTTAAGCAATAAACCTACTTTACTCTCTATAAGGCTATTCTACTTAGAGCTTGAATAGTGAAAACATCTTTAAGCGCAGAAGCTATACCTTTGTTTGCTTTCTCTTTTTTTACTTCTAAAATTGTATAACCAAAAATTGCACCTAACGCTAAACTAATGGTAGCTGATGCTGCACAAACTGCAATCGCTGCTCCCGCAGAACATGATATTGTCATACCTGCAACATAACCTATTGTACCACTAACGCCAATGCAGACGTATTTCTTCCGCAGTTCTTTTTGTATGTAACCTTTCAGATATTCTTTTACATCTAAATGCCCGTTTCTAGTAGCATAATTCAGAGCAGTGTTTTCATAGCCATCAACTATGTTTTTTAAAATTTTTTGAATTTAGTCTCATTTGTTGATAATTTTGTATTTTTATTCAATTGAAAAATGTATTTTGGCAACAAAAACCCTAGTTTATACAGAAAGAAATTTATATCAAACAGCAAGCACTGCTTAGATTTTATGGTTAACGAATATGTGCTTTAAATGTGTGTAGACGCACATATTCGTTAACCTATTTTCTATACAGATTTTTTTTATTTCATATTAATTGCTTCTTTAAGTCTTGCATTGGCAATTACTATGATTTTTCGCATTAGAGCTGTTATAGCTACCATCTTCTTTTTACCTCTACCAATAAGATCAGAATAAAAAGCACCAAGTGCAGATTTAGATCTTGCAGCAGCCATAGCAGCTGTGAAAAGCTTTGCACGAACATTGCTTCTACCACCTGTTATCCTTCGATAACCAATAGTTTTACCGCTTTCTTTTGGATGTGGAGCAACTCCAGCAAGACTTGCAACTTCTTTTTTGTTTAGGTGGCCAAGTTCTGGCATTAGACACACAAAAACTTGTGATAACTTGAGACCTATTCCTGGCACTGTTCTCAAGATTTTTTGACGCTTTTGTAACTCTGGATTTTTATCAATAATTCTTTGTATGGCATCGTTGAACTCATTTATCTGACTGGTAAAAAAGTCTATTGTTTTTTGGCAACTTTCCTTTATATAGTCGTTTTCAGGTGCTGCAAGCCTACATTTCTCTTGAGTTCTCATTTGCGTAATGTCATCACGACGTTGACAGAGTGCAACTAAGGCGGTTTGTTCTTTTGACATACGCACAAATAGAGATAGAGCACTATAGCGTTCAAAACCATATTGAGCAAGGGCTCTTGCATCTGATTGATCTGTCTTTGCTAAAGTTCCATGTGATATGATAAAACTTTTTACTTTACGAGTATTAGCTCGATGTACAGCAACATTCTTATCAACAAGAAAATGTGCTAAGCCAAGCTCATATTTTCCAGTGTTTTCTAAAGTTACTAGAGAATTAGGTAGGATATCTGAAAATTTTTGAAACAACTGTTGCCAACCAGTAGCATCATTGTCAAACTTGATAGCGCTCCTTTGGTTATAAGCTGCAGCAACATTTTTAAATTTTCCGATATCAATGCCAATGAAATTTTGATAAGATGTAATCATAATAAATAACCTCGATAGTTTAATTAATTTAAGATTGTAAACGGGTGCATACATATGTCCCATGCAACTATTCAAACGTATCGAGAGATGGGGCTAGTTTACCTTGATGGCTACGGTTGTAATACCAACTTTCATTCGGTCGCACACGCCCGTGATAGCCCTATTCCTATAGTGAGTAGGGTTATCTTTCCCTCTTATCTCTTTTATATCACATTTTTAACTTACAACTTTCAACAAGCTTAGAATAAAATGCACCAAGTACAGATTTGGACTTTGCGGCAGCCATAGCAGCTGTAAAGAGCTTTGAACGAACGTTACTTCTACCACCTGTAATCCTTCGGTAACCAACAGCTTTACCACTTTCTTTTGGATGCGGTGCAACTCCGGCAAGACTTGCTACTTCTTTTCTGTTTAAGTAACCAAGCTCTGGCATTAAACACAAAAAATCTTGTGATAACTTTTTACCTATTCCAGGAACTGTTTTAAGGATTTTTTGGCGTTGTTGTAATTCGCAGCTTTCATCAATAATCTTTTGTATGGTATTATTGAGTTCGTTTATTTGACTATTGAAAAACTCAATGGTCTTTTGACAGCTTTCTTTTATATGATCATTTTCCGGTGCCTCTAGTCTGCATTTTTCTTGAGCTCTCATTTGCGTAATGTCATCACGACGTTGACAAAGTGCAGTCAAGGTTGATTGTTCTGTAGAGGTAGGTACAAATAAAGAGAGAGTTCTATGGCGTTCAAATCCATATTGAGCAAGAGCTCTTGCATCTGATCTATCAGACTTTGCTAAAGTTCCGTGAGATAAAATAAAGCTTTTTACTTTACGAGTATTAGCTCGATGCACAGCAATATTTTTGTCGGTAAGAAAATGTGATAAGCCAAGTTCATATTTCCCTGTATTTTCTAAAGTCACTAAAGAATTAGGTAGAATATCTGAAAACTCTTGAAACAATTGTTGCCAACCAGAAGCATTATTATCAAATTCGACAGCATTCTTCTGTTTGTGAATTGCAACGACATTTTTAAATTTTCCGATATCAATGCCAATAAAATTTTGATAAGATGTAACCATAATAAACCTCGATAGTTTTAGTGAATTTAAGATTGTAAGCGGGTGCATATATATGTCCCAAACAACTATTCAAACGTATCGAGAGATAGGGCTAGTGTACCTTGATACCGACGGTTGTAATACCAATTTCTTCTCGGTTGCACATGCCCGTGATAGCCCTATTCCTAGTGAGCAGGGTTATCTTTCTCTCTTATCTCTTTTATATCACGTTTTTAACTTACAATTTCTTCCTTCAGTGTGCTGCAAATTGTTTGATGTAAATCTGTCCAGAACTTTGTCATATCTTTAAAATATAGTTTAGCTCATGCTTAAAGTATTTCTCAAACTCTCTCTCACTCTCATAATTAACAAGGTCTTTTATTATTCTTGAGCCTTCTGGTTCCAGCGGTAGTTTTACTTCCTTTATTGGCAATGCTGCTCTTCCTTCACGTTTAAACATACCGCTATTTCCTTTTGGCATAACTGCTGCAAATCCTCCTATAAACTCATGCTTTCCTACTTTCGATCCTCTTCTTGTTTTTTGTATTTTACCAATTGTCCATGCTCTAATGTCATAGAGATTTGCTCTAATTAACACGTCTAACCTACTTGTCTTAGCCTTAAAAATTCTTAATCTCTTTCTTATCAAACTTTTCTTTTCCTCACTAATTTCTTTTGCTGTCTTCAATTTTAGCCATAGTGCTGTTCTGTTTAACGCTCTCACTATTGCTAATTCTATTTTTTTTCTTTTAGCATTTACACTTTCTATTACCTCAACTTCTATATGCACAGACATTTTACACCCCATACGCTTCGATTCGCCAGACCATTCCAGATTTATCTCTAAGTGGTGGTGTGTGTATTTTGTATTTGCAATCACCTATAACAAAAATATCTCCTACAATTGGCCTCAGTATATCAAAAATGCTTACCTCAAGAAAAAGCATCTCTCCCACAAATTGTCCTTCACCAATCTCGTATAATTTATCTGGCTGTTGCTTTAATACCTGTACAATATATGACTTATCCTTTGATTTATATAAAGCCACTTCTCCTAAATGGGCAAAACAATCTTTAAATAATCGCTTAATATTTTCTTGCACATTTCTCCGTTATATACTAACATTTACATGCTAAGAAGAGGTAAAGCATTCTTCTGCCTCACACTGCTTTATAATTGCTCTACCTATGTTGCAACAACCCTGACTAATACCCCAGGTCTGTGACACATTGGCAGAGGGTTTGACTGCGTATGCAAATCAGTCCCTCTATCAAATCTTCTTGGCTCTTGTTTTGCATATAGTGGCTGTCCTAGTGTATTTACTGTTTCATTAAAATCTGCTGGTGCAAAATATGTTGTAAATGTGCTCGCTGTTCCTACTGGAAAACAGTGTCCTGTATCTCTTTCTATAAACCTTCTTACGGTTCCTTCAGGATCAGTTGCTTGCCCTCTATATTCCTCAAACGTGATTCCACAAAACGTAAATCCTGATCTCATATCATTCCTTAGCGCTGCTCCTTCTTGCCATCTCTCGTATGCTTCTTTCACTTTACTATGCGAAGTTAGTGCATCAAAAAACTCAGGGCTTACCAAGGCATGAATTCCCGTCATATATTCACCACTTAGATTATCTTCTATATGCCGGAGTACTTCCATACACTTACGCTTTACATCAGTTGTTGCAGTTCCTAGTGCAAAATTTACTACTTTTGGTGTGATTTCAAATTCGTTGTACAGATTTAATAATTCTGACCCATCAGCATCTAAAATTATTCCTTTTAGCGCTCCCATTCGCAAATGCTCTAATGTTATTGCGTGTTTGTTTCTCATTAGCTGTAAATGGTCAGTTATTACGTCTGCCAGCGCTTTCAGTTCACTTTCTGATCCAAATGCCCTTATTCCCTGTACTTCCTCTGGTAACACTACATCATCATGTGGAATATGCGGAATCGTAAACGTTCTTACCTTTCTTTTTCCTCTTTTTCCTACTGTTGCTGGTGCTCCTGGAATTTGCGTTGGCAATAGGCTTAAAACTCCGTTGTGTTCTTCTATGGTAATATGTCTAAATCTTACTGACCTACTTGGAAACAAATTTAAATTTTCAATTCGTCCATAATTTATCGGCAATATATTTATCGCATTTGTTAGCGCCGTCATGCTAAATGCTGTATTTGTAAATGGATTTTGCATTCTTTTTCCCCCTTATTAATTTAAGTTACACTCCCTTGCGGACAATGATCCCTCGTGCTTCAAGTTGCTTTATTGCTTCAGCTTTCTGTTCTTCAGTGATATTTGCTGGCCACACAACTGCATGATCTGCTAGTATTGCACCACGAGTAATAATTACTGCTTTGGAATTTTCTGTCGCATTTACATCACTTACTATTGCACCTATTGCTGTTTGTGTGCCGTCTGTTCCAGTGGGATTAAGTACTCTAATAAAACCATCTTCCGTCTTTTTGGCAACTACTGCACCAAGCTTAAGATTTTGACCTTTAGCTACTGTTATTTGGTCTCTTGAATATAGATTTGAAACTTCGTATTTCAGAAGATCCCCAAGGTTATTTTGTTCTGTTATAGTACTCATTTTGCTTTTCCCCTTTATTTTTTACTTTTGTTATACTACGAATATTCTAAATGCCAGATTGTGCACGACTTCTTGCTACCTGCATCATTAAATCTTCTGACGAATTCTGTGGTAATGTGCTTAAAATTTCAGTCTTCATTGTTCGTTCTGCAAGTATCGACATTAATATTTCTTGTGCTTGTTTGCTGCTAACATTCTGCTCTATAAATTCTCCTATTTTCTCTGGCATTCGTGATAAGTTGCATAAACGTATTAATTCAAGAACTTCAGCATGATAACTGTCATTTTTGATTTTATTAGTTAAATTATCAGTTTCTAGGTCAGTTGTAGTTTGTTCATTCATAGTAATACTCCTGTTTTTATTAATAGATGAAAGAATTGTCATTCCATCTGCAAGACCTATTTCTACTGCTTTCTCCCCAAAATATAGCCCTGCTTCCGTTGATTTGATTGCTTCTATAGAAAGGTTTCGATTTCGTGCTATTAGCTGCACAAACATTTCATATAGTCGGTCTACTTCTTTTTGTAAACTTTCCAGACTTTCAGACGTCATTGGCTCATGTGGGTTTAAATCATTCTTTCGACTACCAGCAAAGATTGTGGTGTACTTAATACCTTGCTTTTCATCAAATCTACTTTGATCTATATGACTTGCTATTACTCCTATACTCCCAACTCCTGAAGTGCGGGTGAGAAAAATCTTTTCAGCGCTAGAAGCTATAGCATATGCAGCAGAATATGCATCATCATTTGCTATTGCAATAATTCTCTTTTTTGCTCTTGATTCATAAATAAAATCAGCTAGGTCAAAGACACCGTTTACTTCCCCTCCGGGACTGTCTATGTCAAGTAGAATCGTCTCTATGCTTTTATCTTCTAAAGCACTCTCTATCTCTTCATGAATATTTTCATACGAAGTCATGTCTAAAATATGATCAAAAGCTTCTGTTTTTTTTGTCAACACTCCATAAATACGTATTATTGCTATTCCTTTTGGGTTTATATGAAAATGCTTTAAATTCTTAAAGATAGGTTGTTTGCTGTTATATAATGATAGTAGTTCAAAGCTTCTTCTCTCTACCATTATTGGTTTATTTATCCACATCACCTTCTTCCCCTTATTGTATTTTATGGCACATTAACGTCACAATCGAAACAAAGTCCAAAAGAATTAGCACGCTTTTGATCTTCTGCTATTTCTTGGTCAATTTCTTCTACATCATAACCCATTTCTGATACTACTTCCGATCGACTCTTAAATCCATTTCTTACTGCCATTTGCTGTGCTTGCTGATCTTTTAGCGGATCCACCCAATCAAATCCCTGCGGTATCCATTTTACATCTTTAAATATTTGATTATCTGTTGTAGGAAGCTCTCCAGATAAAGTGGCAAGTTCTAGCCATCTATTCCATACTGGTCTGCAAAACTGGAATACCATAATGTTGTGTTGCAGCATAGCGCATCGACGACGAAACTCTATTAATCCAGCTCTGATTGATGAATAATTAACGCCTGTTAAATCTCCTGTTAGTTGCTCGTATGTTATCCCTGTACCTATTGCTATTGCCCTTAGCTGCTGTCTCATGAATGCTTCATAACTTCCTCCAACATCTGATGGCTCTGAAAATTTTATGTCCTCTCCTGGGTCTAAAAGCTGCATTGTTCCTGGCTCTAAACCTGATAATGCTACTCCTTGCTCATTTGCTTGCGCCTCACCTAAAATATTTGCCTCAGGATCAAGTCTCGTAATAAACCCTGCAAACATCGCTGCTGTCTTTTTTCTTACTAATTCTGCATCATCGTATTGATCAAGTTCATAAAGCTTTAGCAGTATATTAGAAAGCGTTCGGTAGAAGCTGTAGCTTTACTCCTCTCGTTTGAGTTTTATTACTACAACTCCCCCTAAAGAACCGTGCTTGCAGATTTCCCGCACACGGCTCATCAATATTAGTTTTCACAGTCGTCCCTCTTATGCATATAAAGAAAAATGTATTTTTGGCTTTGGTAATGGATTTACTTCTACGTAGTGTACAAACTGTTCCCAGGTCATACTCTTTTTCTGACTACGCCGATTTATCCATTTAAATGCTAGCTTTCTTACTGATGTGTAAAATTGTTTCAAACACCAATAATTTCCGCTAATACCAAAGTAGTTATAGTGTCCTGTTAATTTAGCCTTCAGTACTTGCCACCAAGCTTTAAGTCGAATACTTCCGCGGACTATTTTCAACCACTCCTTGATTTCTTTTAGTTTTCTGGCTAGATTTAACTTTGAGGTTTTATGTCCCATTATTAATCTACCACGACGACTTTTTGCACCATAGTGCGTAAACCCCAGAAAATTGAAACTTTCCGTCCTTCGTTTCTCTCTTATCGCTTGTTGCCACTCCCTCTTGCCAAACTTTACTACTCTGGTCTTGTTTTCAGATACTTCCAACCCAAATTTATTTAGCCTTTGTTTCAGTAATTCCAGAAATTCTTCCGCGTCTACCTTACTTTCGCAACAAACCACAAAATCGTCGCAAAACCTTATTAGTTGTATATATCCTCTGGATCTTGGTTTAAATTTCTTTTCTATCCATAAATCCAACACATAATGTAAGTATATATTTGCTAATACAGGACTTACTATACCACCTTGGGGTGTACCTTGTTTTGTTGCTTCATAATTTCCAGCTTCGACTATCCCTGCCTTGAGAAACCGCTTTACTAACCACCGCAAATTTGGGTCAGTTATTCGTTCCCTTAGACATCTCATTAGCCATTTATGCTGTATATTATCGTAGAACTTCTTGATATCCACTTCTACAATGTAGTTTATTGGCTTGTACATAACTGCTTTATCTAGTGCATTTACCGCTTGATGACAGTTTCTTCCAGGTCGAAATCCATATGAGCTGTCCAGAAAGTTTGCCTCGTAAATATTTTCTAGTATCTTCTTCAGCATAATCTGTACTAATTTATCCTCGGTCGATGGTATTCCGAGTCCGCGTTTCTCTTTACTTCCAGCTTTCGGTATATATACCCTCTTTACTGGTTGTGGTTGATATTGCTTCCTCTTCATACTTTCTACTAGCACTTCGAGTTTCTCATTCAGATTTTCTCCGTATGATTCCACTGTTATCTGGTCTACTCCACAAGCCTTGTTACGCTTCAGTTCTTTATAACATCTCGCAAGATTCTCTGTATTTATCAGATGGACTAACGATGTGAATTTTAGTCGCTTATCTTGCTTTGCTCTTACTGCTATCTGGTTTAGTTTATTTTGCATGTTATTCCAACCTCCGTTGTATTGGCCTAGCAATCCCTATTCCAGTTACTATATTGCTGATCGCTTCCCCTTGTACGTGGCTTTCCCACATTCTGAGTACTATCAATCAGTCCGACTTCCCCTGCATCTTCCGCTAGTTCTTGCCTTTGTTGACTTGTTCCAGCGTACCTTTGTAGGAATGCATAGGATCTCCCAAGTTCACTTGAAGTCCATTTCAATACATGGCACGGTCTCAGATCCCGATAGAGTGAGTGATAACTTGCCTTTACGCTATCCTTCATGCTGTCTTCCATGGCCATGAAAATGTCGACCTCTATGTCTTCAGGTATTTCGGAACTCAATCCCTTCACTTTCGTTGTACCCTGCATTGTCCATCCCACTAGCTCTATTACACTCGTTACCTCATGCAACATAGTGGTCTGTTCCAAACTGTTGGCTAGACTTTGTTTGTGTTGGATTTTCACCAACTGTTCTCCAAGCACTTCTTGGCGCACCTTGAAATACCTGACAATAAACCAAAAGGATGGGATTCAGCTGATGGTATAGAAGAAAAGATGAATATTCCTGAATTCATTGAAAATAACTCGAAAAAAATCATCGTTAAGCAATTGCTTAATATTCAAGAATGGAGCGTAGAACGTTTTATAGGTCCAGTACCGGAGCAAAAGTTTCTTGTTGAAGGGTTATTTCCTTTAGGAGTGACATCTATTCTAGCTGCAATGGGAGATACTGGCAAAGGTATGCTTCTGCTTGATTTAGCACTGAAAGTTGCGAGTAGAAAAGATCAGCCATGTGGTTTTGGTCCTTTAGTTACTGAACATGGATCTGTGGTAATTTTCTCAGCAGAAGATGATATGAGTGAAATACATCGTCGTTTAGAGCGTCTTGATTCGCAATGCGAAAGATTAAAATATAAAGATAGGCTCTTTATTGTACCATTACCAAATGTTAGTGGATCACTTACAATCATAAAGAGTGTTTCAGGTAAAGTTATAGAGACTTCTCCTGAATTTGAATCGATAACAAAACAACTTAATAAAATAAAAGACTTAAAATTAATCGTATTTGATCCACTTGCATCATTCGTGCATGCTGATTTAAATACTGACCCAGCCGTAGGCGATTATTTGATGTCTTTATTATCTGATTTAGCAGGTAGCACTGGAGCATCAATAATTACTGCCCATCATATGAGAAAGCCAAAAAGTGAAAAACCTATATCGACTGTTGAGCAAGCACGTGATGCCATTAGAGGTACATCTGCTCTTGTTAATGGTGTTAGGTGTTCATACGCTTTTTGGTCTGTGGAAGATACAGCTAAACTGACAATTTTTAAATCAATAGGAGAATCTGTAAGACAGAACGCATTATTTTATGGAGCAATTGTTAAAGCAAACGGTTTGGCTGATCGCACTTTACGCACTTATTTAAGAAATGAAGAAACAGGATTGTTAGAGGACATAACTGAAAGATTAAGAATAAAAAATATGAACGAAAAAGATTCAAAGCAGCATCTTATAACTGCAATTACACGAGCAGCAATTTCTGGACATCCATTTACCCATACAGGAAGTACAGGAGTGTATAAACAGCGGCATAGACTACCTGAGGAGTTTCACAGTATAGGAAGAGATAGAATGGAGCGTATAGTTCAAGAGCTGTTACAAGCACGGAAGTTGGTTAAAGGAATGGCTACACACTCAAAAGAAGATAAATGGCTTGACATTCCTAGCGGACCATTTGCTCGCGGTGTTGGAAAGTTTAGCTGTGGAGCTGAGCTATTCTCCTAAAAAATTTTCCTGATATAAAAAAATATTTTGATTTTTGCGGACGAATTTTGAACTCACCGTACATATATAATATAGGGGGCTTAATTAAAAATGTCAATACTCACACAGTCAGGAAGAGCAGCAATAGCAGCCAGCATAAAAGAGCAATCTATCCATCTTGCTTGGGGAACAGGTGATTCAAGTTGGGAAAGTAGCCACAAAGTAGAAAAAACTTTCGTTAAGGGTGAAATAAAATTTGATCATCAACCTATTAAAGATGTGAAGCTTTTTACAGGGCAAACAACTTATCAGCCAAGTATTGACTATACAGTTAATGGCAGTACTGGTGTAATAAAACTTACGGAAAATAGCTCTATTCCAGTAAGTGATAAAGTTACTGTACAGTATACTGAAAGCACACCACCTGAACCTATAAATTCTATAAAGCTCTTGAATGAACTTGGCAGACGTACTGCAGATGAGGTTCTCTTTTGCACAGGTGATGAGAATGGAGAGCTTTTGACTCCAACAGGGAGGTTTAGGTCCTCAAATGTACCAACCAATAATTTGTACCTTAAATTTACTTTCGATTTCACGGATGCAGCAAATCAAGTGATAAGGGAACTAGGGGTTATGGTTGGTACTAAAATAAAAGAAGGATTACCTGAAGGACAGAGATATTTCGAGCCAAAAGACGTGGAAAATCCTGGAATTTTGTTAGTTTTAGAATACACCGTACCACTTATCAGAACTGCAGCAACCAGGGAAACTTTTTCATTTGTTGTAACTTTTTGAATTTTTCTAGCATTAAATGACTTTAAACGCCTATTACAACCGCTTTAATCCTGACAAAGAATACGAAAAAAGTTTGTTCCTGGCAGGAAGAGGTCTACAGTCTGCAGAATTAAATGAGACTCAGGAGTATGCTCTTTCTAAGCTTAAAGGCATAGGTGATGCAATATTTCGTGATGGTGATGTTATAACAGGAAGCAATTGTATTATAGATAGAGAAACTGGTAAAGTTACGCTTGAATCAGGAAAAATCTATCTTCGTGGAGCGGTTAGAAAAGTCGAAAAAGAAGAGTTTGTTATTCCACTGAGTACTATAGTTCGCATAGGTGTTTATTATCTAGAATCTACGATTACAGAACTTGAGGATGAAAACCTTCGTGATCCTGCTGTTGGTACAAGAAACTATCAGGAAGTAGGAGCTGCAAGACTTAAAGTTTCCACCATTTGGGGTTATCAAGCAGAAGGTCTTTCTCCACGTTTTTCTGAAGGAGAGTTTTATCTAATCTATAACATTGAAAATGGAGTATTAATAGAACATTCACCACCTCCACAAGCAAACATAGTAACTACTGCGCTTGCTCGTTATGACAAAGAGGCAAATGGTTCCTACGTCGTAAATGGTCTTGAAGTAATGTTCCTGCAAAAGGAAGAGGGAGAAGGAGGAAAACAAGTTTTTGTAATTAATGAGGGCAAAGCTCATGTTGATGGCTATGAAATTGAGTTACCTCACAGTATTCGTGTTTCCTTTGATGAAGATCCGGATATAAAATCAGTTGAATCAGAGCCACATACTTTTCAGCCAAATAGCCAAAGAGTAATGGAACTGAAGGTTAATGATTTTCCAATAAGTGAAATCAAAAAAGTAGATATAACTGTTCAAAAAACTATTACCATTACTCACGGTTCATATTCAGGAGCCATTGATCCGATACCTGACTCTGCAGTACTTGAAATTATTCAAATTAAACAAGGCAATGTTATTTATGAAAATAGTATAGATTACAAATTAAACGCAGGAAACGTTGATTGGTCATTACCTGGTAAAGAGCCAGCTCCTGGAAGTAGTTATCAAATAACTTACCGCTGTCGTACTCATGTAAGCCCTGAAGATATAAGTGAAGAGGGATGTAAAGTAAGAGGTGCCGTTGATAACAGCTTGGTTCTGGTTGATTACACCTGGAAAATGCCCCGCTATGATTTAATTACTATCGATAGCAAAGGAGTAGTAAGGAGAATAAAAGGTATAGCTCACCCTTGGCGACCATCAATGCCTAAAGCGCCCTCTGGACAACTTTTGCTCTGCTACATTCATCAGACGTGGAAAAACGGAGAAAAAGAAGGGGTGAAAATAGTGAATAATGCTATTCATGCTGTGCCAATGAATGAACTTGAAGCAATGAAGAAGGGAATAAATGATCTTTATGCTCTTGTTGCACAGGAGCGTTTACGCAGTGATGCAAATTCAAGAGAACCTACCACCAAAAAAGGAGTATTTGTTGATTCGTTTTTTGATGATGATATGCGTGATCAAGGAATTTTGCAATCTGCAGCAATAGTAAATAAGGAACTAATTTTACCGATAGACGTAGAAATTATTGATGTTGAAAAGAGCACAAAACCTTATCTTTTACCGTATGAACTTGAGCCGGTATTGGAACAGCTTTTACAGACTAAAAGTGACAAAATTAATCCATATCAAGCTTTTGATAAAGTAACCGCAAAAGTTACTCTAAATAAAAACATTGATCACTGGACCGAGGCTACCACAAATTGGAAAAGTCCAGTGACAAGAGGTTTTAATATTACGGAAACCACAGAGCTATTGTCAAGTAATTCTTATGAAACTGAATTTATGCGAGAAGCAGTACAGAATTTTGAAATTGAAGGTTTTGAGCCAAATGAAAAGCTCAAGGAGGTGAAGTTCGATGGTATCTTCATTCAGCCTACTGCGTAAGAGGTAAAAATATGCTCACAGCTAACAACCAGGGAAAATTAAAGGGAAAGGTGAAAGTGCCAGCAAACATTCCAGCAGGTACTAAATTAGTACAGTTTTACGGTGATAAAGGCAGTTATGGAGAAGCAACTTATACTGGTAAAAAAACAATTACCATAGAAGAAAGAAGAAGAGTTATCGCAGCAAGAAGAATTGACCCTTTAGCCCAAACATTTACTTTAAATGAGAGCAGACACATAGGAGGCCTAAACTTATGGTTCACAAATAGCGGCAAAAAACGTGTTGTTGTGCAGATTAGAGAAACAGCAGTGGGAATGCCCTCACAAACTGTCATTGCTGAAAGCTATATTGAGCCAAAAGATATAAAGATAGATGGCACAGCAACACGTATAGAATGGTCGCCAGTGTTTTGCCATGCAGGAGAGGAGTATGCAATAGTGCTACTTACTGATGATTCTGGTACTGCAGTCAAAATAGCAGAACTTGGCAAATATGATGCAGTAAATAGCCGCTGGGTAACAAGTCAGCCATATCAAGTAGGAGTATTACTTTCATCTAGCAACGCAAGTACTTGGACACCACATCAAAATTTAGATCTAACTTTTAGGCTTTTAGCAACGAAGTTCACTGAAAATTCTCACGTTATTGATCTTGGTAAAGTTACTGCAAATAACGTATCAGATTTAATTGTTTTGACGAACGTCGAAAAAGTAGCATTTGATACCAATGTAGAATTTATCTTAACAGATGAAGAGGGAAGAGAAAACTTTTTGTCTGATAATTTGCCGCTTGCACTGCGTGAAAGAATAAATGGGGAATTAACGGTAAAAGCAAGCCTAAAAGGAGGGCGAGAGAAAAGTCCAGTGCTATATCCAGGGTTACAGCTAGTTCTAGGTAATCTTTTAGAGTCTGGAGATTATGTTACAAGAAGTATTACAGCAGGAGCTAACACTAAGATTACCATAACATATGATGCGCTAATACCTGGCACTGCAGATGTTAAAGCATATGTACAAAAAAACGTGGATTGGCAATTAGTAAATTTAACATCAGGAAAACCAATTGGAGAAAATTTGGTAGAGAGAACTCATGTGCTATCAAATTTTAATGGTAATGATACAAGGATAAAATTGGTTTTAAGTGGAACAGTTGTTTATCGCCCTAAAGTCAAAAATCTACGAATCATTATCACTTAGCAGAATGTCAGATGATAAAACAAGTAGAGGATATTCTTTGCCTCATCCAGAAAATATTGCTGTGCAGGATGTTGTTCGTATCCGTACCACAATTGAGAAAATAGATGAAGATATTACCGAAAGAGAAGATGAGCATAATCAACTTAAGAGTAATTTTGAGCGGTTTAATTTTGAGACTTTTTTAAATTTTTGGAAATGAAAGAAGCAATATACCAAAGGATAAAGGATTTAGCAGCAAGTAGCACACCTGATCAATTGGCATATCTTGCAAAATCGCTGGAATTGATAGCAGATAAAAAAGCTATTGCTGACATTGTGCAGATGACTGAGGTAAAAGAGATAATTGATGCACTACAAAAAAGACTTAAGGATTTAGCGGCAAATAGTACACCAGATCAATTAGCATATCTTGCTAAAGCACTGGAATCAATAATCGGCAAAAGTTCAGTTTCTGAAATTGTACAGATGACTGATGGTAAGCTAAAAGAACTTCTTGATAGTGCAAAAAAACACTTAACTGATCTGGATAATAAAAAAGCTAGTTCTTTAGCAGTGATCTCTGAATCAGAGAAGCAGTTATTAAAGAGAATTGATGAAAAAGGAACAACAAATTTATCGCTACTTGATACGAGAAAGAATGCCAATATTGCAGCAATAAATAGCATTAGTAATAGTCATAAAGATGGTCTTAAAGGTTTAGTAGAAGATTTTCGTGCTGTTAATAATGTACCACCTGGCTCATCAATTATAGGAGAAATAGAAACTCGAATTAAAAACATCTCTAATGAGGTAAAAACTCGGGATGAACAGTTAAAAGCGTCTCTTATAAATGAAATAAGAAAGCGCAATATGGTTGAATCAGGGTCATTACCTTTCTTATTTGGTGTACTTGGCAGAAAAAATAATTACTTTGGCCACGGAACTTTTACGACAGAGCTTGGAAAGTGGAGTAGTGATATAACAAAAACTGACTATATGTTACAACTACTAGCAGGTAGCCATACGTACAATACAGATTACGTTAGTTTTTATCGGCCAAGACAACTCAGTTTTATAGAGGGAAGTAAAGGAACATTTATTTACGGAGAGTTATGCACAAAAAGTTTTTCTGGTAGTTATGATGAGATATACTATTATCCGTATGCTGCACTTGGAGTAGTATTTGTAAAAAATACAACCAATGTGAACATAAATAAGACAATAGAATTTGTTGGATCATCGTATTCGAGTACGGAGTATGGGGGAGCAGGATTATTTGTGGGAACACCAGATAATACCAATTCTAATAAATCAAGTATTTCAAGAATAATATGGAAAAATGTTTACCAATACACGAGTTCTGATAGCAAGTTAGCTGGATCTGGTAATGTGGAGATTCCAGCAGGAAAAACAGTTGCAATATTACTTTACACATCATCTTACCTGTATTCCAGGACACAAGTTAGTCAAGGTATGCTTGCATCAAATTATGTACATAACTATGGTCAATTTATTCAGTGGGGGATTTATAACATACGTAGCAATGTTCTAACTACAGGACTTGAAGTAGATGTGGAGAGAACGCTAAAAGCTTGGCAATGTCCAGGATTAGAACGAACTAATCAAATATGGCAATGAGGAGGAATTTATGACTATTTATATACGTTTTGAAAACCACAAGCAGATTGAAACAACAACACTTGAAAACAAGCCAACTGGAAATGATTGGTATGAAGCACCAGAAGATTTTGATTGGCAAAAAAGCTATTGTCTAACAGAAGGGGAGAAAATTGTTGAAAGGAATAAGGAAGATATTGAGCTGGAATTATTGGAAAATGCAAAACTTTCTGCACTTTCTAGTCTCCGTACTTATTATAATAACTATACTCACCAATACGCAGGATATTCTCATCAGAAGCTTAAGTCGTACGAAATACAAGCAAAAGCCGCAGAAAACATTCTAGCAGCACCAGAATCTATAGACGAAAAAGATGCAGAAATTATAGAGCCATTAGCAAAAGTACGTGGTATTACAGTTACTGAAATGGCAAGGATAATCGAGGAAAAAGTGAAAAAAGCAGTAAAAGCGATAGTGAAATGCGAGGAGTTGGAAGACATGGCGAAGAGGAAAATTGAAGAAGCTAAAAGTGAAGAAGAACTGCAAACTTTGCTAGATGATTGTAAACAAAAAATGCAAAACCTAGAAACTTAAATTCTTTTCAAAAATCAGCGTGCAAGGAAAAAAATGACAGAAGAATTTTTACACGGAGTAAATGTTATTGAGGTAACCTCAGGAGCAAAGACAGTACGTACAGCTAAATCATCAGTGATAGGTGTAATTGGTACTGCTCCTGAAGCAGATGGGCAAAAATTTCCACTGAATAAGCCAGTGTTAATTGCAGGAAGCTTAAGGGAAGCAGCAAGACTTGGAAAAAGAGGAAGTTTACCTTCTGCAGTAAATGGAGTATTTTCCCAAATTGGTGCAACAGTAGTAGTTATTCGAGTTGAGGAAAGTGAAAACAGCGATCCAAAATTAAAAGAAGAAGAGACGCTGAAGAATATAATTGGCGGTGTTGATAAAGAAACTGGAGAGTATCAAGGGATAGAGGCATTCCTCAGCAGTGAAAGTATAATTCATGTTGCTCCAAGAATATTAATTGCACCTCAGTTTACTCATCAACTACCAGAAGATGCAGTGGTTGCAGCATTAATTCCTATAGCAGAAAAGCTGAGAAGCATAATAGTAGCAGATGGTCCAAATACCAATGATGAAGAAGTAATAAAATGGAGAAAAAGTGTAGGCAGCTCAAGAGTTTACGTAGTTGATCCTTGGGTTAAGGTATTTATTGAAGGAAAAGAAGAAATTTTGCCAGCAAGCCCATTTGTAGCTGGTTTAATAGCGAAAGTAGATAGTGAGCAAGGATTTTGGCATTCACCTTCAAACAAAGAGATAAATGGTATTGTTGGAACAAGCAGGCCTATTGATTTTACGCTCGGTGATACAAGTTGTAGAGCAAACCACTTGAATGAAAATGAAGTAACAACGATAATTCATCAAAACGGCTACAAACTTTGGGGCAATAGAACATGTTCAAATGACTCAAAATGGGCTTTTTTATCAGTGAGAAGGACTGCAGATTTAATCAATGATAGTTTACTTCGAGCTCATCTCTGGGCAGTTGATCGAAATATTACCAAAACTTATATAGATGATGTAATTGAGGGGGTGAATTCTTATTTGGCCAATTTAAAAGCACAAGGAGCTATTATTAGCGGAAAATGTTATGCAACACCTGAACTCAATACACCGGCAAATATTGCAAGCGGGAAAGTATATTTTGATTTCGAATTTACACCACCATATCCAGCAGAACAGATTACTTTCAGGTCACATCTTGTGAGTGGTACAATATTATAAAAATGGGAGAAAGAGATGTTACCGAAGATTTTAAAGAATTTTAATGTATTCGTAGATGGTCGGGGTTATGCAGGAAAAATTGATGAGATAACGTTACCAAAGCTCACCATAAAAACCGAAGAATATCGTGCTGGTGGTATGGATATCCCAATAAATATTGACATGGGCATGGAAAAGCTTGAAGCAGACTTTACTTTCGCTGAGTATGATTCAGAACTATTTAGACTTTTTGGCTTGATAGATGGAAATTCAGTATCTTTAACGCTCCGTGGAGGAATGCAAGGAAGTGGTAGCAATGATATTGAAGGAGTAATTATCAACCTCAGAGGCATATTCAAAGAATTTGATTTTGGTAGCTGGAAACCTGCTGAAAAAGCCACTCTAAAATGCACTGTAGCTGCCCATTACTATAAACTTACGATAGGTGGTAATGAACTGATAGAGATCGACGCTGAAAATATGATTAGAAAGATAAATGGTGTGGATCAAATGGCCTTGCTGCAAACGGTTTTAGGTATTTAGGTTTAGTTTTAAAAAGATTTTAGAATTTTATTTTTTAGGAGAAAGTATGACAACAGTAAAACTTGATAATCCAATAACAGTTGATGGTATTTCTATCTCAGAGCTTACCATTAGACGTCCAAAAGTTAGAGATTATATAGCTATTGAGAGACTTAATGGTAGTGATCTAAGTAAGGAAGTAACTTTGACTGCCAATTTGACATCAGTTGCAAAAGAAGCAATTGAAGAGTTAGATATTGCTGATTATGTAAAAGTACAAGAGGTATTAAAGGATTTTTTTTCACCGATTATCCAAAAAACTTGAGGTCAGAAGTAATCGAGCTCAGTTCTATTATTGGTAGTGGAATTGAGCCTTTGCTTGATATGGAAATTAATGAATTTATTCTATGGCATGAAGCAGCGAGGAAGGTACAATGTCAACGTTATCTATAAAAATTGGAGCAGTCCTAGATGGCAGTTTCAGTACTGTAATAAAAGGAAGTAGCAGTCAACTTACTCATCTTGGTGAGAATATAAGAAAGCTTGACTCATCTTTAAAATCAGTATCAAAGTTTAAGCAGTTAGGTCATGATGTTTTGACTAGCAAGAGGTCATGGAAAGGCTTTGAAGATCAAGTAAAATCTTTAGCTAAACAAATGAAGGCAATAGAGAAACCGAGCAAAACTTTAAAAGCAGAATTTGACAAGGCCAAAACCTCCGCAATAAAAGCAAAAGAAGCATATTTGAAAAAGAGAGATGCTTTGCATTCATTTAATGAAGAAGTAAGAAAAAGTGGAAGAAATATTAAGTCATTAGTAAGTAATCAATATAAACTTGGCTCATCTGTTGAAGCGCTAAAAGGTAAGTATGGTAAGCTTGGGTCTGCAATACGTAATCACCAAAGTTTTTTAGCAAGCAAAGCACATTTTAAGTCACAAATTATAGAGACTATTGGACTAGGTCTTTCGCTTGCAGCTCCGATCAAGGTTGCGATTGATTTTGAAAGTGCTATGGCTGATGTAAAAAAAGTAGTAAAATTTGTGCAAAATGATACTAAAGATGAAGCATCAAAGTTTGCTAAAGAATTAAAGAAATTATCTCGTGAAATACCCTTGTCAGCTGCAGAATTAGCACAAATAGCTGCAAGTGGTGGTCAACTTGGTATTGACAAAGATGATTTTATGAAGTTTACAACAGTAGTTGCTAAAATGACCACAGCGTTTGACATGTCTTCAGAAGAAGCTGGTAATGCTATTGCGAAAATATCCAATGTCTATGGAATTAAAGTTGATGGTATGGAAAATGTAGGTAACATAATAAACCATCTTTCAGATAATACTGCTGCCAAAGCTAAGGAAATGGTTCTTACACTGAATAGAATTGGTGGTAATGCTAAACAGTTTGGTTTAGAAATTGATCAAGCAAGTAGCTTAGCAAGTGCGTTCATAAGCTTAGGTAAACAACCTGAAAAAGCAGCAACTGCTATAAATAACTTTCTTAGTAAACTACAGACTGCAAGAGAGCAAAGTCCTGAATTTCATGATGCATTAGATGAGATGGGAACAAGTATAGAAGAGCTTGAACAAACCATTAAAAAAAATCCTCAAGAGGCAATATTGCAATTTCTTGAAACTTTAAAAGAAATAGATGATCAAGAGCGTGCCGGTATTCTTATGAATCTATTTGGTGCTGGGTTTCAAGATGACATTGCTCTTTTAGTAGGAAGCTTAGACATTTACAAGAAAGCTATTGAACATTTAGCTGATAAAGAAAAATATAACGCTTCAATGCAGGACGAATTTAACAATCGGGCAAACACTACAGCTAATAAATTACAATTACTTAAAAATGCAGTATTTGAAGCTGGCATGAATCTAGGGTCAGTGATGTTGCCTACTTTAAATTATGTAGCTGGAAGTTTGAAAGCAATAACAGAGCGTATAGCTTCTTTTGCAGAAAAACATCCAACTTTAACTACGGCAATCATGAGTACTTTAGCAGCTTTGATAAGTTTAAAAATTGCAGCAGTAGGACTAGGATACGGATTTACATTGCTAGGAAGTACGATTTTTGGTCTGAAAGCAAACCTACTTGGAGTATTTTCATTTTTATCAGCTACAGTTTTTCCTGCAGTAATAACAGGACTAAGAGCAATAACGTTTGCTGTAATGAGTAACCCGATTGGACTTTTAGTAGCAAGTCTTGTCACTGGTGCAGCTCTTGTTATCACTAACTGGCAAAAAGTGAAAGACTTTTTCTCTAGCTTTTGGAAATCACTCATTAAACCTATAGGAGAAGCTTTTTCATGGATGGGAAATACAGTAAGTAGTATATTTGCTGAGAATAGTCCGATTAGAAAATTTGAAAATAATGGAAATGTTGTTAATGAGCTTTCTAAAAATAGCATTTTCAGTAACGGAAACCCATTGACAAGTAATAGTGCTATTAAACAATTTTCAGAAAATAGTAAAGGCAATTTTGAGAGTTTTAAAGTTAAAGGTGTTATAGAAGAAAAAAGAGCTATAGAACAAGAAGAAATTGAGAAAGCATTCAAGAAAAGTAGATATGAAAATAGGGAATCTAAAGTATATAACCAAGCATTCTATCAAACGTTTAATATCAACATTAAGTCTGAAGATGTCCGCAGCGTTGCTGATGCAGTAATAGAACGATTTAGAGAACAAGCACGTGGGGCACTTTTTGATATAGTTGAAGAGTTACATTGATGTTGCTTGGAAAATGTAAGCTTGAACCAATAAGCCTAAGATACAGTAAAGAAAAAAGGTGGTATACAATTGAATGTATTGAAAAAACGTCGCTACAAAACATTGGTTCAGGAATTGAATGTATTGATTTAACAGGAGTGATTTATTCACGTTATCAGAGTAATGGCTTAGAACAGCTAAAAAATATACGTAACACTCAAGAACCACACGTTCTAGTTGATAATTCAGGAAGTGTATTTGGAAATTTTGTCATTACTAATGTAGAAGAAAAGCAGATATTATTTTTTCCTGATGGAAAACCGAGAAAAGTTGAGTTTATTTTGAAGTTAAAAAGTTACAGTAAGTGATTTATTATTACACGAAAGAAAACGAAATGTTGGATTACATTTGCTGGAAACATTATGGATACAGTAGTGGAGCAGTGGAGGAAGTATTGCTTGAAAATCCAGGCCTTGCAGAATACGGAAGCTTTTTGCCCGCTGGATTAAGAATTAAGCTTCCTAAAATTCAAAAAATACCGAAAGAATCTGTTATAAACATTTTAAATGAATGACACCAGATTTTGATATAGTAGCAAAAAATAACCCAGTAACAGAGCTTTTAAAAAAGAGTTTAATATTACTACGTGTCACTGATGGATCAGGTACTACAAGTGACGAAGCTGAGATATGTATTAATTATAGTTCTAGCGCTTTAGAACTTAAGGGTAATTTACAGGTTTTTCTAGGATATAAAGAAACAGGTTTATTACCTATGGGGGTATATAAGGCAAATCAAATTACAATACAAAGTCCACCACAAACTTTAAGAATAAAATGTGACGCTGCAAGTTTAAGAGGATCATTAAAGGAAAGAAAATCAAAGGAATGGAAAGACATTACCTTGGGAGATTTGATTAAAGAAATAGCACAAGAACATGGGTATGAAGGTAAAGTCGCTGAAAGATTTGAAAATATATTTGTACCACATATCATCCAAGCAGAAGAAAGCGACATGAGTTTTTTGGAAGGATTAGGCAAAAAATATGATGCACTAGTAAAACCAGCAGGAGGATATATAATTTTTATTCCGAAGGGAGAAGCAAGATCAGCGACTGGAAAGATGTTAGGTACAACAGTATTAACACCTAAAGATATTATAAATTGGGAGGTAAATTTTAATGTGCGTAACAAATATGGATCTGTTATTGCAAAATGGCACAGTTATGAAAAGGGAGAAACTATAGAAGAGAAAGTGGGAAATGAGGGTCCAAGTTATACCCTGCAAACGCTTTACTCTACCGCAGAATCAGCAATTAGTGCAGCAGCAGCTAAGTTAAAACAACTAAAACGTAGTACATCAAATTTAAATGTAACTGTTCCTGGTAATCCAGAATTATTTGCAGAAGCTAAGATCAGCCTTTCAGGATTTTGTCAGGAAATTGAAGGTGAATGGATAATTAGCAAGGCAGAACATATTCTGAATAATAGAGGATATCAAACTATAGTAGAGGCAACAGTGAGCAAAGCTGTTTAAGTGAAACTTAAGCAAATGATTATTTAATTCCAAATAAATGTATAATACATGAGCATAAATTCGATCGTACATAAAAATAGACTAATTTTATTAATAGCACTAGCAGTATGTATTGTAATCGTATGTATTTCCTTATCTGAAAAGAGATATAAAGATAGCATTACTAAATTAGAGATTGCATCTGAAACTTGTGACCTAGAAAATATCGAGCTCTTGATACAAAATAATGTAAATATTGGCGAAAAAGCATTGCATTATGCTGCAGAAAAAGGATGTTTAGAAATTATAAAATTTTTAGTAGAAAAGGATGTTGATATAAATACTGCCAATAAATTTAAGCGAACAGCACTACATTATGCTGCAGATAATGGACATTTAGAAATTGTCAAATTCTTATTAGATAAAGGATCAAATCCTATAGCTACAGATCGAGATGGAAGAAGACCAAGAGATATGGCTGTAGTGGAATTGCGATATGATAAAAACAAAGGCAAAACATATAGAGAAATCATAAAGCTACTTGCTAAAGCAGAGGATCAATACGAATCAACAAAAAGTAATCACTAAAGCTGTAAGTTTTCTATAATCTATACATAAATTTCTAAAACTATCCATAACAAGTTAATATTTTCACATGAAAAAGCAAAAAATCCCAATTACGGTAATTATTACCATATTAATCCAAACCGTAGCATTGATATGGTGGTTATCCAAGCTAGACTCAAGGGTACAATTTCACGATAAACTCATTGAATATGGTTTAATGGAAAAAGTGTTAGTACTTGAGGAAAGGGTAAAAAATCTTTCTGAGGAATTGGATGAACTTAAAGCTGATTTAAAGTAATTATTCTTCTACTTTTGGTGTGTAAGCATCAGATTGAGATTGACGATCCTTCCAGTTTTTGATGTATTGCTCGACTAATGGAGGATCTCCTGTTATAATTAGTAGATTCTCAGCGTTTTTTTTCTGTGCGGCATCAGAAAAATTGAAAGACCCAGTTATGATTTTTTGCTCATCAATAATAATTACCTTGCTATGAGCAATAGCGGGTTTAAAGTCAATCCATATCGGAATTTTGTGCTCAAATAATTCGTTAATTACACTATGTTTTGAACTAGTTTGTGATTCATCTAGAATAACCTTAATATCAACTCCACGCTTTTTAGCTTGAACCAAGGATTCAGCAATAGGCTTTGAGGTAAATTGGTATGCCTGAACCAACACAGAACTTTTAGCATGATCCACGGAATCAATTATTAGGTTGGTGCAATTTTCTCTAGGAGTAAAACATACAGTAGTACTAGGACAAGAAACACAACCTGATAAAAGAGAACAAGTTAATAAAATTATTAAATATCTAAACATGATTAAATATATCCTTTCAGTTGATGGCGGAGGCATAAGGGGCATAATACCAGCCATCATTCTAGCAGAAATAGAAAAAAGAACAAGAAAGAGAGTAGCTGAAATCTTTGATCTTATGGCAGGAACCTCAACTGGTGGAATTGTTATAGCAGGATTATGTAAAAAAGATAAACCTCAATATTCTACTAATGATTTAGTCGAGTTCTATCGGGAATATGGACCATATATTTTTAAGTCTTCATTTTTTAGGCGATCAATACTATCTTGGTTTAACTGCGCACAATATCCACATAAAAATATTGAATTTGTACTGGATAAATATTTTGGTGATGATACTTTACAAAGCACCTTAAATAAGGTACTGATTGCAAGTTACGATATTCACAATAATTGCCCATTTTTCTTCAAAAGCTGGAAAGAAGGTAATATTAAGCTGAAAGATGCACTCAGAGCTGCAACGGCTGCACCTACTTATTTCATACCAAAACATCTAAAAATTAACCAGATAAACAGAGTATTAGTGGATGGCGGGGTATTTGCAAATAATCCAGCGGCTTGTGCATATGCAAGTGGTAAGAGGTTATTTCCAAATGATGAGATTATACTGTTATCACTAGGTACTGGAAGAACAGACAGAAGCATAGAATATGCCAATTCAAAGAGATTTGGAAAAATAAGCTGGATAAAACCACTACTACATGTGATGTTTGCCTCAAGTTTAGATGCAGTAAACTATCAACTTAATCAAGTTATAGCTGATAAATATATACGTATACAATCGCAATTAAAAATAGCGTCACCCGACATGGATAATATTACATCAAAAAATATCAAATCTCTTCAGCAAGAGGCAAAGGCAATGATAGAGGATAACCAGAAATTAATAGATAAACTTTGCGATTTCATATCTTGATTTATACCAAGCAAAATTCAACTGAGCCAAAAAAGTTGGTTAGCAAATTCTGCAGAGCTAAACAAGGGTTTGGAATAGTTAATATATTAACTACTCTTACTTATATCTTAAATACAATTCAATTTTCACAATCACTCAACTCATCAGCAGTTAGACCACTTGCTCGCAAAATAACATCATTAGAAACACCTGCCTTCACTAGATTTTTCGCAACCTTGATCTTTTCTGTTTTTTTAACTTTCTCTTTGCTATTCTTCATATCCCTAGATAAAAATTTCTTCACTAATTCTTGCTCTTCAGTTTTTCTTAGTAAATTAAGTAGTTCACTATCTTCATTTGTTTTAGGTAGCAGAACTTTAATATTCACTGATAATCCTTCTGCTATTTGATATAATTTATCAAATGATATGGCAGTGTATCCTATTTCATACTCGTGTATTTCCTTGAGTGTTAAACCAACTTTGTTTGCTAAATCTTTTTGAGTATACCTTTTTATCAATCTCCATTCTCTTATTCTTTGCCCTACTCTGTAGTATATAGAATCAGTGCAGACTTCTTTCTCTGTATTATCATACTCGTAAATAGATAGGCCGGTTGCTTGGGAAATTATGTCAACTGAAACTCCTTCTTTTACTAGATTTTTTGCTACCTCTAATCTTGCTTCTTCTTGATTAATTTTTTCACTAATATGAACAAACCTGACTAATGAAGGTACTATTTTGCCTAACTTTTGATTCTCGTATATTTTTGTTAGATAGAGTATTTCCTCGTCTTCATAGCTGTCTTCCCTTACTATTACTGATTCAGGTAATAAATCTACAACATCAACTGATAATACTCTTGCTATTACATATAGTACTTCAATTGGAATAGGGCTATATCCATTTTCATAACTGTTTACTTTTTGGTATGTTAAACCTATTTCACTTGCTAATCCTATTTGAGTATGACCTCGCATTAACCTACTATTTTCTATTTTTTGCCCTATTCCATAACTAACATTGCTTGCAGAAACAAACACATATACCTCCATTTAAGAAAAAAACTTTATTGCTATAATTTTTTCATGAGCTACCCATCTAAAACTATATCAACAGGTAAACCTACCGCTTGCAAAATAATATCAATAGAAATTCTCCCTTTTACTAAATTCTTTGCAACTTTGATTCTTTCCGCTTTTCTTACTTTTTCTTCACAAATCCTTATACCTTCAAACAGAGACTCTCTTAATGCGTTACGTAGTTCTTGGCTCTCAATTTCTTTGTATTCTTTTATCAAATCCTGTAGCTCATTTTCTACTTTACTACCTTCATCTATTAGTAGATCTGTAATATTAATCGATAACGCTTCTGCTATTTCATATAGTTTATCAAGTGGAACAGCAGTCCTCCCTTGCTCATAGTTGCTTATTTCGTCACGTGTTGTATTCATTTTCTCTGCTAAATCCTTTTGAGTATACTCTCTCACTAGCCTCCATTCTTTTATCTTTTTTCCTATTTGGCAGTATATAGAACCAACTTTTTCTTCAATACATTCATCAGCAGACAGACCAATTGTTTTTGCAACGATATCAACAGAAACTCCTGCTTTAATCAAGCCCTTTGCAATTTTTACTTTCTCTGCTTTCCTACTACTTTTCTCACTAACTTGAACAAATTTGGTTAATAAACAAAACATCCTACGTAACTCATGATCGTTAGTTTTTTTATATTCTCTTACTAGATTTAATATTTCTCCTTCCTCATTTTTAAAGCCGATTTTCTCCTTTGATGCAGGAATGAGATCCGTAATACTTACTGACAATGCATCTGCTATAGCGTACAGCCTTTCGATTGAAATTCTACGGTTCCCTTTTTCATATTGCAGTATTACCCAGTACTTTACACCAAGTTTCTCTGCTAAATCTTTCTGAGTGTACCCTCGTTCTAACCTCCAACTTTTCAATTTTTGCCCTACTTCATAGTCTAGATTTTTTTCCACGCAAAAAACCATATATATAATATTTTCTACTATAGCTCAAAGGCTCCAGTAAACTCTGGAACCTTAAAATAAATGAATTAAAGTTCCCTAAAGGTTTCTTTACTACCTCCACATACCCTATTTACCCATGAAGACAATACTTCATCATTGCTAATCTCTTTTATAGCATGCTTTTCACTCCATATGCCACATCTAGTGAAACTACCTCTCTCTACTGCTTCTTTAAGTTTTACTCCCCCGAAAAGGCAATTTTTTCCTACTTCTTCTCCTATTTTTTGTAATTCAGCCCACATTTCCTTGTTTTCTACTCTGACTTGTACTTGATCATATTTTTCTACATCATGGTACAATATAATATTTAGCTTACCAACGCTTGTAGGAAATTCCAATATAATGGATCTTCCATCTGACATATCAGTATAGTTTCTTATACCTCCCTTCTCACTTTTAACTTCAACTGCATCATTGCCAATTTTTAAAATATTACTTCCTAACTCTCTCAGTATTTTGGCTACCTCTACCTTGCTATCTTCAGAGAATTCCATAAAAAGCATTTTATTATCTATCTCGATATCTATTAATTCTCCTTCCTGAACAGCACTTTCGCCAGCTTTCTCTAGTTCTTCTAGTTGCTTATCTATCTGTGGTTGAACTTCTGGTTGTAGCTCATCATAGATTTCACCTATCAGTTTATTCTGTAGTAGAGTATCATGAAACTCTGCACCGCTTAGCATTAATTTACGTATTAGCTTTTTTCGATCACTTCTTTCTAATCTGTGAAAATGTGTACCTAATACTACATATTCTGCAAAACTCCATTCGCCATCATTACATGCATTTAGCCTTGCTCCAGAAGTTAGTACTTGGTCTACAGCCTTGTGCAGTTCATTTGGACTTTTTGCTCTTACCACAGCACTCTTAAACCAGCTCAACTTTTCGCTTTCGCTTATACTTGGCTTTATTTTTTGCAAAGCTGAAGTAAATGGATTTAACCCTTCTGGATAATCTGCTTGATTACTCAAAGGTTTTGTGCCATAAATATAGTCAAATCCTTTCCCATAGTTGATGGTTTTCGCGAACGTTTCTGCTAGGGAAAGGCATTGTATCTTCCGGTTTTATCTCCTTCTGATTATCAATTTTGCTCACAAACTTAGACTGCTTTATATCAACGCCTTCAAGAGCACCAAATATTTTCTTCAATAACTTGTCTTTACTAGTCATATAACCCCCATATTAAAAATACTTTTTAAGTATATAAATCTTATTTATACATTATATTACTCAGTATAAATTATAATGAGTAGATTTGCAAATACTTTCTACTATAACAATCCGTTCTCTCGAAAGCTGAAATAGCCTCCACTTGTGATGATAATATGGTCAAACAATTTTACGCTTACAGTACTACATGCTGCTGCTAAGCTCTTCGTTACTTCTTGATCTTCTTCTGATGGTTCTAAACTTCCCCCAGGGTGGTTATGTGACATTATTATGAATGTTGCATTCTTTATTAATGCTTTTCTTATAATTTCCTTTATGTACACCGGTGCTTTTTCCATTTCACCAATATAGAGTTCTTCTCCGATTAATTGGCGCCTGTTATTCAAGTACAGTATTTTTACACATTCCCTTTCTGAGTGACCTATGCTTACGTTCAAGTACTCTACTAGACCTTGTAAGTCCATTACTGGCTCACTCTTGAGCTTTTCTCTGAGCACCCTTTCTAGTGTTTCCTTAACACACATAATCATTGCTACTGCAGAATCAGTCACTCCTTCTATAACTTTCAGGTCATCCATTTCTCGGCCTAAAATCCTTCCTACTCCCGTATAAGTATTCACCAGATTTTTAGCAATTTCTTGAGCCTGCGGCCTTTCATGTACTGCACTTAGAAACGTTTCCATTATTTCACGATCAAGTAGTGCTTTGCCTTTGCTTTCTAATATTCTGAATTCTATTTCTTCTTTACTTTTATTCATATAATTTACCCTTCACTAACAACAAACTTTTTTTAATTATTTACTGCTGTTTTTTTATCAGCATTGGCATAGAGCCATAGCTTCCGAGTGAAGTCAAATCAATTTCTCAATCTTTTTTACTTATTTTTTCATCTAAGAGTAAAGATATTAATATATACTGATTTTTTATTTTAAATCTGTTGAATTTCGCCTAAAGAGAGGCCTGTTATTTGCAAAATAATATCGGTAGAAATTCCTTCTTTTACTAAGTCTTTTGCAACTTTGATCTTTTCTGCTCTTTTCACTTTTTCTTCGCAAATTTGTATGCTTTCAAACAGAGATTTTATTAGCGCATAGCGTAATTCTTGACTCTCAATTTTTTTGTACTCTTTTATTAAATCAGGTAACTCATTTTCTACTATCTCATTTTCCTCTATTAGCAGATCTGTAATGCTAATTGATAATGTTTCTGCTATTGCATACAATTTTTCCAGTGGAATGGCCACACGTCCTTGCTCATAGTTCATCACGTGTTGTACTCATTTTTTCTGCTAAATCCTTCTGAGTATATTCCCGCACTAGTCTCCATTCTTTTATCTTTTTTCCTATTTTGTAGTAGATAGAACCAACTTTTTCTTCAACACATTCATTAGCAGAAAGGCCAATTGTTTTTGCAACAATATCAACAGAAACTCCTGCTTTAACCAGACCTTTTGCAATTTTTATTTTTTCCGATTTTTTACTACTTTTCTCACTAACTTTGACAAATTTGGTTAGTAAACAAAACATCCTACGTAACTCCTGATCATTGATCTTTTTATATTCTCTTACTAGATTTAATATTTCTTCTCCCTCATCTTCAAAACAGATTTTTTCATTTGATACAGGAATGAGATCTATAATACCAATTGATAACACTTCTGCTATAGCGTACAACTTCTCAATCGAAATTTTTCGTGTTCCTTTTTCATATTGTAGTACTATTTGATACGTTACGCCGATTTTTCCCGCTAAATCTTTTTGAGTATAACCTCGCTTTAACCTCCAGCTCCTTACCTTTTGTGCTATCTGATACCTTATCGAGATATTTGCCATAAATATTATATAGGTTAATACTATCAAATAAAGATATACAAAAACTTCTATGTTTGCATTTTAGTTGAATATTTCTTCACAATTGTGTATAATAATTAATGCTTTTTATCTTACTTTCTCATGGCTCTTTCGAAGTTTCTCGATCCAAAATTAGACTTAACATTTAAAAAAATATTCGGTACTGAAAAAAATAAGAATATCCTTATCCACTTTTTGAATGATATTTTAGGGTTTACTGAAATAAATACTATACAAGAAGTCGAATTCCTTAGCACCATTATGGACCCTGAAATTGCTTCTGATAAGCAGAGTATTGTTGATGTCCTGTGCAGGGATTCTACTGGGGCAAGGTACGTGATTGAGATGGTGCGACCTGAAAGTCTTCGGTCATATTGTTTAAAAGGAGAGGAATTCATTCAGAAAGAAACTGAAAGGATTCTAAAACTTATTAAACCAGATGTTTTGCCGTCTGAGTCTACGCATCAGTGCGAATCGGGCAACCGGTTGGTGCCAAGCGATGCGGACAATGAACCTCCTCTTGAAAAAGAAGATGCTCAATCGTGAGAGGGGCATAAACTGCAAGCATCATGTGGTTGGAGGGCTAGGCTAGTGGTATGGTGAACGTAAGTGAAGCTTTATAAGTACCGATACGATGAAAGAGCTAAAGATGCTGATAAGCTCTGACCAAAAGGTAATGTGGATAAGTTACATTTTTCATTTCTAGATGTACGCAAATAATAACTCCACCGGTATAGAGAAGCCACCTAACCCACTGTTGTATGACTGGAGAAACAGGGTAAGCCTGTATTTTCGCCTACATGGCAAGCAAACCGCAAGGAATGCTGATGGAAGTGCAGGTAAAGGAGAATGGAGAAAGCGAATGCCATTTTGTAACGAAATGGATACAATTTGTAACATTAATTCGCGTGAAAACGAGCAGACTTCCATTTGGTCCCTCGTGACAAGAAACTTTGTTAACCACTTAAGGTAGGAAAGCAGATGATTACAAGTAAACCTGTAAGTGCATCTACCGAAAGCTTTGAAGCATGGAAGCAATTGCCATGGAAGAAATGCCAGAAAGTTATTGTGAGGCTACAAAGACGTATTGTTAAGGCTGTCCAAGAAGGAAGATGGGGTAAGGTAAAAGCTTTACAACATCTTCTCACACGCTCTTTTAGCGGAAAAGCTTTGGCTGTTAAGAGAGTAACTGAAAACCAAGGAAAAACCACAGCAGGTGTAGATCGTCAACTATGGTCAACTTGCAATGCTAAATTTCAAGGAATAAAGCTGTTAAAACAAAGAGGATATAAACCTTCTCCGCTCAAACGAATTTATATCAGTAAATCTAATGGCAAAAGAAGGCCTCTCGGTATACCCACGATAAAAGATAGAGCGATGCAAGCATTATATCTGTTTGCTCTGGAACCGATAGCTGAAACGATCAGTGATCGTCACTCCTATGGCTTTAGACCTAAAAGATCCTGCGCGGATGCTATTGCTGCTTGTCACTTATTACTGGCAAGACGCAATCGACCACAATGGATACTAGAAGGTGATATCAAAGGGTGCTTTGACAACATTAACCATGAATGGCTTATGAAGCATATTCCTATGGAAAAGAAAATTCTTCATAGATGGTTAAAAGCTGGTTTCCTAGAATCGAAAACTCTGTATCCCACAACTGCTGGCACTCCGCAAGGAAGTATAATTTCTCCAATACTAGCTAACTTTACCTTAGATGGTCTTGAACAGTTATTAGAAAGTCGCTTTGGTAAATTAGGTAGCAAAAGAAGAGGAAAAATCAGAAGTGGAGTGAATGTAATCAGGTACGCAGACGACTTTATTATTTCAGGTTTCACACATGAAGTACTGGAAAAGGAAGTTAAGCCTTTAGTATCATCTTTTCTTCATGAGCGAGGTTTAATTCTGTCAGAAGAGAAGACAAAGATTACATCTATTACAACAGGGTTTGACTTTCTTGGTTGTAATGTACGTAGATATAATAAGAAGTTAATTATTAAACCTTCGAAAGAAAGTATTAAAAGACTTCTTAATAAAGCACGTACATTGATAAAAGCAAATATAGCGAACACTCAGGCTATAGTAATTAAGTCACTCAACTCTCTACTGAGAGGATGGGGAAATTACTATCACCATGTGTGTGCTAAAAAAGCGTTTAGAAAGATCGACAATGAAATTTGGCATAGTTTATGGAAATGGGCAAAGAAAAGACATCCTCGTAAAGGATTACGTTGGATAAAGAATCGTTACTTCAAAGTAATGGGTCAACGCCAATGGGTTTTTGCTGCACCCATATGCAAGAACAAACCAAAAGAGATACGGTATTTAAGACTGCTTAAGCTGATTGATATACCTATCAGACGACATGTTAAAATCAGAGCGGATGCAAATCCCCTTGACTTAAAATGGAAAAAGTATTTTGATGAGAGAGTGAAACGAACAAGAATGTTAGCAAGCTCCTTTTCAAGAGAAGGTTCTCTACTGTTGGTGTCACCATTAAGAATGATGTTTCCTGAGGAATCATGAAGGACAAGCCGGTTCTAGAAAAGAAGAACTTAGATAAGGGGCTCAAGCGTAGTGTGGGGAAACCTGCATGCTGCGTTTCTAAGGGAGGGGGTAGTAGTAATACTGCTTCCTTACCTGACCAGGTCGCTAAAACTAAGGGCTTTGAAAAACGTGCACAATACTATGCTGCTAAAGCTTACTCAAGACAGGCTGATAAAGGTGATCAATACCATGACCTTAAGGAAATTATCTTTATTGCTATAGCAGATTGTATTTTATTTCCTGATAAGTCTGAGTACAAATCAAAGCACACTATTCGCGATGAAGATACTAATGAACATGATCTAAAAGATTTTTACTTTATATTTATTGAGTTGCCTAAATTTCCAAAAACAAAAGAAGATCAGCTTTCAAGTATAGTTGAAAAATGGGTCTACTTCTTTAGATATGCAGATGAAACTAGTGAAGAAGAGCTAGAGAGAATAATAGGAAGTGATCTAATAATTAAAAGAGCATATGAAGAACTAAATAGGTTCAATTGGTCAGAAAAAGAATTTATTGCCTATGAACAAGAGATAAAGCGTATCCGTGATGAACAGGCTGTCCTCGCTCAAAAACTCGATGATGCTAAACATGAAGGTAGACAAGAAGGCATCCAAATCGGCCATCAAAAAGGTAAAATTGAAGTTGCAAAAAACTCACTCAAGGCAGGTGTATCTATAGATGTTATAGCTCAAATTACCGGTCTCTCTCATTCTGAAATTTTACAACTCAAGGAAAAAACATAATTATTCACTTCAACATTTATGAAAACCTTCTCTAAGTTAGACATATCCCCTAATTAAGAATCTAGTGAACTGTCTAAAATCGCTATAAAGATTGCACATAGAATTATATAAATTACTATCATAACGTTACCCAAACTTCTATATCAAAGCTACGTGCTGTAAGTTCAATATGGAAAATACATTAACCACTTAGCAGTTAATGTCTACTTCATCCATTTTACTATTAGGACCATCAAACTTGGTCTGGTATCTCTAATTATTTTGGCTACCTTCACTTTAAATTTTCCACTACTTGGCATATTATATCTTTCATATTCTCATTTACCTACTCAAATTATTTTCAAGCTTGGTTACTCCCACACCAGAAAGACAAGTTGATACTTTATCCTTTTGTAGGACATTTGCACAAAAGCGCTTCTTGGACTTTTCTAAAACATTATCTAACCCAACATTACCACTAAATTCAACTCCTCTTTCCAAGCTTGCTATTATTTCTGGATATGCATCTTTAAGTTCAACATGTATTCTAGCTTGCTCTTTTGATTCTAGGTTTCTTATTTTATCTTCTACAAATGAATTAAATTTTTTAAGAGCAAATTCAACTGCAACTCTGCTGCTTGGCACAACTTCTACTCCTTTACTCATTAAACCTTGATAGCGCCTACTTGGAGTATTATCTAATGCATCGGCAACACAACTCGCAAGAGCAATATTTTCATTATTTAGGAATTTATTCCAACCAACAGATGATGTACTTTGTGGTATGTTTTTATTATCACTTTTTACATTATTCTTGTCTGCAATGTTGTATTGAGAGGGTAATCCAGGAATTATAGAGAAAGTGCTAGCTGCTAAGCTTTTTGCCCAAGAAATACAACTATTTATCCATGAAAATGATCTTGTACCACTACTTGCTACTGAATCTAGGGATTCACTTGGCAAATGACGGCGTTTACGTTGTGCAGGTTTTTCCCTCTCTTTATTAAGCTCTTCCTCTAAATAATTTACAATATTATTATATCCTTTATCTCTAGCAATATCTAGAGGTGTTTTGCCACCCTTGTCTCCGGCCTGAATACTAGCACCTTGACTTATAAGGTATTTTACTGCATCTAAATTACCATTATAAGAAGCCCAATATAGCGATGTCCGACCATTTTTATCAGTATCATTAATATTCACTCCTTTTCTGAGGAGGAGAGTTATAATATTTTTATTATCGTCCTCAGCAGCACGCTGTATAGGCTTTTTACCATATTTATCCTCAGCATTAATATCAGCACCTTTCTCTATCAAAAACTCTGCAACTTCTAAATAACCTCTTCTTGCAGTATGATGTAGTAGTGTCCAACCATCACTATCTTTAGTATCTACGCTAGCACCTTTACTTACAAGATCTTTAACTTTATTAAAATCATTACCTCGCACTGCAACCAATAATTGTTTATTTAAATCTAATTGTGTTTGTTGTAAATACACTGCGACACTGTCATGCCTTTGATCAATAGCAATATCTAGTGGTGTTTTACCATCCCTGTCTTCAGCTTGAATACTAGCACCTTCACCTATAAGGTATTTTACTGCATCTAAATTACCATTCCAAGAAGCCCAATGTAGTAATGTCCGACCATATTCATCCTTAGCATCTAGGCTAGCACCTCTACCTATAAAATCTTTAACTTTATTAAGATCACCACCTCGTACTGCAGTTAACAATTCCCTATTTAGACTTGACTGTGTTTGTTGTAAGTACTGTACAATATTATTATGTCCCTTATCTCTAGCAATATCTAGCGGTGTTTTGCCACTACTATCTTTAGTACCAATATTAGCCCCATTATTTATAAGATGCTGCAATATACCTAAATGACCATCCCAAGAAGCCAAGTGTAGTGGCGTCTCGCCATTTTCATCAGCCTCATTAACACTTGCTCCTTTCATGAGAAAAAGTTGTACAATCTCTTCATCATTGCTCTCAGCAGTAGTGTATGTAGGACCTCTACCATATACATCTTGAATATCCTTGTGATTATTCATAACAGCAAAGTGCATGGGAGTTCTGCCAAGTATATCTTTAGCATTCACATTAGCTCCCCTATCAACTAAAAACTTAGCAATATCTGAATGACCTTTCAATGCAGACCAGTGTAGTAATGTGCAGCCATATTTATCAGTCGCATTAACACTCACATCTTTACTAACAAGAAACTCTACTGTACCTAAATTACCACTCCAAGTATAATAGAACCCGCCATGCGTTCTGTCATCAATATCTTTCACAATAAGATCACTAATTGTCTTTAGATCTTTTTCATTTTTTACAGTAAGTAACAATTCTTTATCTAAGTGTGCTTGCATAAAAACTTGCCTCATTGTACTAGAATGAGTACCATCTGCCTCATTTTCGGGAGTGCTACCACTGTTATCCTTGACATCGATATCAGCGCCTTTACTTATAAGATACCTCACAATATCTAAAGAATAAATAGACTGTGAAGCATAATGTAGAGGGGTTTTACCATCTTCATCTTTAGCGTTAATGCTAGCACCTTGATTAATAAGATCTTTAACTTTATCAAGATTATTTTCTTGCACTGCAATCAACAATTCTTTATCTAACCCTAATCTTTGTTCTATTATTTGTACTATATTTGCGTAACCCTTTTGAACAGCAAAATCTAAAGGTGTTTGACCATTCTTATCTTTAGCATTGATATTAGCTCCCTTACCTATAAGGTATTCTATTATACCAAGATGGCCACCCGAAGAAGCAAAATGCAGAGGCACCAGACCATCACTATCTTTTATATTAATATTAATGTTCTTTTCATCTATAAAATATTTTACTATATCTAGCTTACCATTGTAAGTAGCATAGTGCAGAGAAACTCTGCCATTCTTATCTTTAGCATTGATATTGGCCCCCTTATCTACAAGGTACTTTACTATATCTAACTTACCCCCATAGGTAGCCCAATGCATAAGAGCCCGGCCGTCACTGTACTTAGCACCTAAGCTAGCCCCTTGACTTACAAAATCCTTAACTTCATCAAAATTACCATATTGCACTGCAATTAATAATCTCTCATCTAATTGCACTTGTTTTAAATACATTTCTACATCATCATGTTTTTTATCAATAGCAGCATCTAGAGCTGTTTCACCACCTTCACCACGAACATTAATGTCAGCACCATTTTCTACAAGGTACTTTATTAAATCTAAATGACCATACCAAGACGCATAGTATAGTGGCGTTAGACCATATTCATCAGTATCATCAATACTCACTTTCTTACTGAGAAAAAGTTCTATAGCATTTTTATTATTGTTTACAGTGGCAATATGTATGGGTTTCCTACCAAAAACATCCTGAGCATTAATCTCAACATCTTCTTCAAAATGACTATTTACGGAAGCATTGCAAACAGGAGGCTCTATTATACTTCGATTAAAACTTCCACCTGCAACCTGGCTTCTACGTTTTCTTACAGTAGAACTACAATCTTCAATCTTCCACTTAAATTGATTAGTCTCTAGATTTTGAGAAGAAGTAAATATATACCGCCTGTCCGGGTCACAATCTTGAAAGTGATTCATACAACGACCATCAGGTGAGTACAAATACCTTCCATAATCAACATTCTTTAGATACACATTATCACCATTAGGCTCAATCTTCCAACTTTGACCACTATATCCTACTGAAGGCCAGGTAAACACATACCGACTGTCACTTTCAAATTGAAAATCCTTATAATCATTAGGTGAGTACAAATACCTTCCATAATCAACATTCTTTAGATACACATTATCACCGTTAGGCTCAATCTTCCAACTTTGACCACTATATCCTACTAAAGGCCAGGTAAACACATACCGCCTGTCACTGCCAAATTGAAAATCCTTATAATCATTAGGTGAGTACAAATACCTTCTAGACTCAACACTTTTAATACATACTTCTGACGCAAATACTATATTCCTTACTGACTCTGGCAATCTGCTTTTTAGTCCCTCAAGGTCAGATCTTTTTTCTGATCGGACATCAGCATAGTTATCAAAATTCATTGTTTCTTTTATATAGTAAGCTAACTCAAATACTGCACCAGTATTTAAATCGTCATTCTCTTGCATTGCATCAAACACAGCTACGTAACTTGAAATAAGCTGAGCAATATAACCATGATTTCGTACAAAACTTAATATTTTTTTTGTATCTACTTTCCCATACACCTCATTTATAACTCCTTTAATTATATCATCAAACAACTTTCCATCTGATCTATAAATTTCATCAGCGAAGCCACTAACTGAATCATAAAGATCATGCAACATACCATCCTTTAGCTTCTTTTGTACTACATTTTTTATTGAATATCTTAACTTCTCTACAAAAAACTCTGCCCATCTTTTTATATTAGGTGCAGTATCTGCTTGATTAATAATTTCCTTCTTTGCACTTTCAACTATCTCCATCATCTTATATGGGTCGTTACTTTTAGCTTCAATACTAGCATTCTTATCAAGAAAAAATTTGACCATATCTAAGCTACCATTGCAAGCAGCTATACGAAGAGATGTTCTACCATCATTATCTTTAGCTCCAATATCAGCACCTTTATCCACAAGAAACTTAGCTATATTCAAATTGCCTTGCTGAGCAGCCCAGTGCAGGGGATGGATGTCTTTATCTTTAACACTAAAATGCTTTCTCTCAAAAAGAATTTCTACTATGTCCAATCTACCTGCTTGAATAGCAACGTATAAAGGTATTAATCCACTTTTACCTTCAATAGTTTCAATTTTTCTAATTAAATCATTAGCTTCATTGGTACCATTTTGTACTATAGCATCAAACATTTCCTCCTTTAATAAAATTACTTTCTTCTGATTAAATTCCACTATAATACCTTCTGAATTACAAGCGGAGACTATGCACTTCAGATTAGAAACCATTGTATCATTAAAAGCGAACATCATTTCTCTTGCAGGCAGATAATTACTCCAATTCTCCACTTTTGCAATGGTACTATTTCCATATGATAGCACTAAACTATCATCAGCAATCCCCATATCAAAACCCAACATAGACTTATCTCTAAAATCAACCAACCCAACCTCATTCTTGTCAATAGGTTGATTATGATAAATCTGTAATCCTTGTTCATCTGGCTGATAGTATCTGAAAGAGTTAGGATCCATCTCTACATGCTCAAGCTTTAAATTTGTACTGTCAATTTTATAAAGCTTATTGTTCATTTGTAATACAATTTGCTGATGCTCTGGACTTTGAAAATAATCAACTAAACCAACGGATAAAGACCATCTAGTACCTTCACTACCAAGTACTGTAATATCTTTTATCTCTAAGCTATCCTCTGTAAGGTCAGAGATCGATTGGTTATAACATTCATTTGTATAACTCCTTTTACCTTTCTGTATGCTTATACTATCAACATCTGTTACATTCAACTCAGCAAAGTCAATAATATTGTAAGACATACTTTGATAAGGTGCTGCTTTGTTTTTTATTTTTAGATTGATCCTTATCGGCGACGATGAAACTTCGCTATTTAATGTATCTGGTAGTTTGATAATATACTGATGTTGTCCTTCTCTCCCCTCCACAGTGACGTCTTGATAGTAATTACATAGTATCATATAGTGAGCATAATCATAGCTTCCTCTATTATCCTGATATTTTTGATAACTACTTGTAACGTCAGAATTATTATAGCTAAAATCAACAATGACTTGACCTGAGTACATGCAAGCAATTATCACTTTTTCACTAGGTATTCCCATGTGATTTTTAATGACTTCTATTTGAGATATTGGTATGTCAAAATTATTGTCATCAGCAATACCTTTTGCAATTTGATAAGTATCAAGTAACTCTTGATCTAGAATACTTGCTTGTATAAATGCTTTTAACTTTTTTTCACTATTTTGTATGATTTCTCTGTCAGTATCACTTCCTGAATTTCTCAACTTTTGATACCTAATATCTTCTATTGTATCAGACAAAGACTTATCTTGTATTGTAACAGACTCTGTTATCCCCTGGCAATTTACTTGAATTACTAGATTTTTAAAATCATCGATTGTAGTACTTGAAGCAATACTTTGTGTATCATTAGCTAAAAGATCTAAGCTATAGCTGTCTTTTTCTGTATCTTTACTTACTCCCCACTGTGTAATATTAGCAACTTGAACCCTTATTACGTCAATATTTCCTTTCATTTCTCCTGTACTGCCTAAATCACTTATTATCCTAGCATTATCACTGTCTTCATTAACGATAAATATTGTTTGCTTTAATCCCCTGTGATGCACGTTTTCTTTGTTGACTACTCTAGCTTCATAATCTTTATCTGTGCAGTTAGATGAATTCTGCCAAACTTCCGCGTTTTTTACATTAATTAATCTCGTTTCACAGTGAGTAGTAATATTTTGCTTGTTGTCAGAGTTAGATACATAGTTATATGTGTTAACCAATCTTATGTTATTACTATTACCATAACGTATAGTTCCACTATGCAAATTTGCAGCGATATTATTAGCTTTAACATTCATTACTAGAGTATTTTCTTTTCCTGCTCCACCTTTGAGGGTACCAGACATAGAATTATTAATAATAAAAATAGTTTCATTGTTTTTAGAGCCAATATAACGTATATTACTACCCTCTGGAATATGCATTACTGCTGGATAATTTGCTGCTGCTGTTAACGTTTTTGGCCATGAAATATATAATATCGATCCTCTAGGAAATGTTTGCTTTTTTGTATTGCCAGGATCTTTCCTTTTCGGATTAGTAAAAATAAAAGGTTCGCCTGAGAGAGTAAAGCTCTCTTGACAGTTTCTATAAATTTTGCCACTGTTACATGGAGCGAACGCATCGTCACCTGTGTGCTTTGTATTGATTATTTTGCTGCATTGAGATTTTTGTATCGGATTTGTTAATGGTGCATCTACAACTCTTAAACCAAGATTTTCATATTCATATTTTGTTAGATGAGGGATATGTTTTGCATCCGTATTAACAACATAAACTTTCTTTTCTTCAATCTCTTGATAGCATTGAGGACTATTCTTTATACCACAGATAAACCTTTCCCAACCTTCACTCATAACCAAAGTATAAGGTGTCATAGTCAATATCTTAGAGATATCAATAGAAGACAAATCTCTTTTTACACTAGAAGCTATATTAATCTTGTCAAAAGAGATATCTTTATATTTTTTTTCTAAATCACATGTCCACTTCATCTGCGTCGCACAACCAGGACCATACGGTGATGGCATAATACATATAGGCTGTGCACCCATATTTTTAATCACCTCACTATATTTCTCTTCAATGGAGATTACGTATTGCACAACCGCATCTATGTCATAATTGTCATTTAACAGTTTAATAGCTGCTTCTTTTACGTAAGTTAAATAACCTTTTATTCTAATTGTATCTTCATATTCTTTTTCTACATCTCTTCCTGTAAAAAACTTAATCACCCCTGCAAAAAATACTTCCGCTTGTTCACCACCAGGTAATAGAGGCACTTGCTCTGCTATCGCTTTAGTATACTCCATTCTTTCATGAATTTTTACGCCCATTGTTATCAATACATCAGCAACCATAGTAACTACTGCTGCCCTACCTAAAACTTTGCCTGCAGCAGATAACCCCCTTAAAATCTTAGTAGTAGCACTTACACTTTTTATCGTAAAACTAACCCCTGCACTTATAGGCCTTATGCTCATGCTTGCTAGTTTTACACCACTACTTGTTGTCCAATAATAATTTAGTGGATGATTATTACCTTGAGCTATTTCGTTTATACTGTATCCAAATTGATAAGCAATAGTTGCAAATGTAATACTTTGAACTACGGGGTTACTGATAACCTTAACAAAAGTTTGACGTATAGGCTGCGGTATCTTACTAATCAATTTTCCTACTTTACTAGTATGAGAAATACTTACACTGGTTCTAACATCATCCATAGCATCCAGTATACCATTTATACCAAACACTCGCTTTAAAGCATCATTATCATACCGTCCAAGCGTTGCTGTATCACCTATGCTATCAAATAAATCATATATAGCCATAAGGGAGAAAAATTTTCCACCTTTCGCCCCTTTTATTTTTGCTGAGTCAAATTTATTATGATCAAATTCAATTCTTTGTTTCTTAAGATTTCCTTCTACATTGCCAATGTACTCTGCAAAAACTTTTTCATTAAGATCATCAAAATGACTTTTAAATTGATCAAAAGCATTTTCACTTACTCCTTTTTTCAATAAATTCTGTTTAATCTCATTTATAATATGATCATAATCTTGATTAGTTACTTCAATATCTCTAGCACCACCTATATCTTCAATGTATTTTTTATTTTCAAATAACTCTATCTCGTTTGATAGTTGATGCAATTTATCATGAATTGCTTTTTTTTCTGCATCTGTAGTAAAATCTTTAACTATACTACTAAGTTTTACTTTATAGCCATCAATGTCCAAATAATACTCAATATTTTGCCCTTCTATCTTTTCTGTTATGACATAATGTTTGCTCTTATCTATTAGCCAAATTCCATAATTATCATTATTACTTACTACCATATAATTTTCTATACGCCGCATTTTTGCAACATCATCTATTATCAACTTTTTATCATTACCATTATCATCTCTCACCGTAACGTATACTTCAGTCCTATGTTCTTCACTATTACTAGTAATAGTATGCACTCGTTTAGAATCCACGGTTATAATTTCATTGCCGTAAGCTTCAATCTCAGCATTAAGATCCTTAACATTATTAATACCAAACAACTCTTTAATAAGTCGTTCTTTTTCCTTCTCTGTAATCATTTCTTCATCACGTGAATCTATGCAGGCCACGCCTATACTGCGTCTTTTCCTTCCTTCGGAACATTGCTTGACAGGTAGCATATGATGTGAACTATGAACTACCTCAACAGAAATAAATCCTTCCTCGCTTGTTCTGCTTGTTAGAATAAGAGAATCTTTATCTTTAGCTCCTTTATTGAAAACAACACCGATAAATTTTACCTCGTCACCATCTGTGAGTGTTTTATAGGTAACACCTTCTTTGTACTCTTCATTTATTTGATCATTTGCTTCCCTCAATAAAGCTTGAGCTCCCTTACCCTGCCTTGACGCCTTAAGTTCCAATCCTATAGGAGTGTATTCTTCAGCATTTCTATCTTGGCCCGCGAACTTAATACCATGGGCTAGCATGTCAATACGTTCTCCTCTACCAGTTTGAAACTCAGTTAAAACTAATGCTCTAGTTTCTTGCGATTCCTGTAATTTTAAGTCACTATAATAGCTAAACACTCCATGCAATATCCCCTGAAAGTGAGCTTCTTTATTAACGAGAGTTTTAAAAGGGAATATCCCCTCTCCAATTTTTTCTAACAATCTATTATATTCATTTATTGATAAAGACTGGATACGTTGAGAATCTAGGGTTTTATCAAATGCTTCTTTTAACTTATTAGGATAAGGAGCTTCTTTGAAAGTACCTTCAAATCTGCCAACTCCGTTGCTGTATTCTTCTAAAGAAGTATATTTTTCAGCCCCAACAGTAAGATATCTTTCAAAATTTGACTTATATCTAGTATCAAAATTAAAGTTTAGTTCAACTATTTCTCTATTTCCTATTTTCTCATCTAATCTATCAAGAGGAAGCACTGTATCTAGCCTATTCAGCACATCTTTTCTGTTAGCTTCAATAATATTTATTACATAAACTAATTTTTTAGTACTTTTTGGAATAAGCACTATTGTTACAACTGCATGGCTTTTGTCAAGACCAGCTGACAGTGCTTCTCTGGCTCTTTCAGCTGCTGGACGTCGAAGTCTACCAGAATCAGATTGCACTTCAGTAGGTATATTGTCTCCATAGATAAAAATGTATTTTTTAAAACTTGTTCCTGAATCTTCACTTAATAATAATGATTGCCCTAGTAAAAACCTACTAAAATAATGATTATCTCCCTTCTCTGATGTACCAGGAAAGGTATGATAAATACGTTCCATATTATCTTTTATCTGTTCTTTTAATTCCCTTTTACCAATTGTCTGCGTGTCCCAATCCTTAGTAGATTCTAATATTTCTTGAAAAAGAGGAGTTATTTCTTTTCCACGACTTGATACTTTAATATCAGAGATAGGAGATGGATTATCAAAATTGATACCAACACATAAAATGTTATCTGCAGTAGTTAAAACTCGCTGAACATTTGGTTGAAACCCTTGTGCATACTTTTCTGCTTGCTGTAAAGCCCTATCTGGAGTGGCATTAGGACCTGCCCCTGCTTTTAATTCAATAATAATGGGAATAGAGTTTAATGCACGATCAGGACCACGAGCTAGCAGGATAATATCTGCATAACCCCTTCCTGCAAATTGCTCTGGGTAAACTCTAAGATTATACCTATAGTGGAAATTCATGAAAACGCCTACCATAAATCCATGATGTGCTGCTTCACGTGCTCTACTAGCATAGATTAGTGAGTCTGTATACTCAGAGTGAATTGTGTAAATCTTATCAAGAATTCTCCTTAAAGACGCCTTAACTGTTCGCTGATTGGAAATAGCAAGCTTCGCTATATCGACTTCGGGATCCCTCCATAACCCTTTTCTCACTTTTTTAAACTGGACTTCAGAATTATGTTCTATGTCCACTTCTTTATCTTTTACGTCAATAACTATTTCTTCCTGATAATCGGCATCCTTAATAATTTCTATTAATTTAACTTTAATTTTATCTAAATGATCTTCAATAAAAGAGTAATGCTTGCCTAATACTTCCTTCAATTCACCTTGATCAAACTCTTGAGTGTAAGAATGAGAACCACTTTCTGATATAACAAATAATTTTACTTTATCGATCACATCTTTTTGACTCTTCATTTCACCATTTTTTATAATAGCTACCTTCAAAGTCTTTGCACCGTCAAAGCTAAAATAAATCTCCTTGATATCTAACTTTTTTGCTACCTCTGTATCCAGCGAAGTAGAAAAGCTCCCTAGGAAAAAATGTGTAAAAAATCCTGCCTTCTCTACAGAGTGTAAATAGGATGGAATTTGATCTATAAATGATTGAAATCTTGCTTGAAAAGATTTAAATCCCTCCTCTTGATGGCTTGTACCAGCTTCTGTACCTGCTTCCTCTATCAATAACTGTATTAATTCAAAATCTTGTGGCCTTCCTTTACCCATCACTCTTTTTAAACCTTTCGCAAGCTCCATATCATTAGAGACAATACCCCTCTCAAGACCAAAATTATAATGGTTTCGTGCACCTGGGACGCCAACATGAAATAACTGTATTTGAATATTCCCGTTGTCATATTGACTTCTAGTTGCACCAGAAACACTAATCCTTGCGCTAAGCATCTCGCTCATTGCTCTTATTTCAGGCTCACCTCCCCAAGTATTGGGTTTCCTCATGTTTTCTAAATAATTCTCAAAACTGCCTGTAACAAAACCTCTAAACTCGTTCTCGTGAGAACTTATATGATCAACTACTCGGTTGCGAAATACGTTTCTCACTAAGTTTGCAAATGTATCATCATAATTGGCAGCACCTAAATTCCTGACCAAACCCCTGATATGACCTAAGTTTTGGGTTACAGCTCCTTCGTTTCCAAACAAAGCTTCATATCTTTGTCGAAATAAAGCATCGTCATTTCTGACAGGCATTAAGTAAGCCATAGTAACAGACCAAAATAAGCAACTACCATCCCCTAGAACATCAACTTTTCTAAATTGAATTCCATTCTCAGAACCAGAATCAGACCTGCGATGACGTTTAAATTGAGGAAATTTCTTAACTTGCTCTACATATTGAATTTCATCTAATAGCTCGGTAACTTTTGAACTAACACTTTCTTTTTTTAGATGATCTGTTGGATATTGCATCTTGAACATAAAGCCCCCTTTATTATTACCAATTCACTATACAACAATTAGAGATATCAACAATATAAACTATTCTTACCTATGCAAAAGTTTAAAAAGATAAAGACTACATAGTGTTAACTGTTGAATCTAGCCACATTAACTTAAGTATACAAATTGGTATTACAGTCCAAAATCTTTTTGATAGAAATTAAATAAGCTGGAGCAGTAGCACAAAACAAAGAATTACCACCTATCTTATAGAATTCCCTCATAATACCTCCTAATTACCCAACCCTAATTGATCGCATGCTTTACTTAATTTAACCTCAGTTAAGCCAGTACCTCTACTAAGCTCTTCAGATGCAGATTTCCCATATGCTAGAAACTTATTTAATGAATCAGTGTCTCTTTTTTCCAACATAGATCGTATGTAACCTGCTTGTTTAGAATCCATAAACTCTTTTATCTGATCAGAATTAGCTTTATTTAATAACGCCCATACTGGCTCCATACAACCTTTTTCTACTAAAGGTGTTAACAAAACTGTACAGAAAAGAGGAGATTTATCCTCTAGTTCCTCTCTTATCACTAAAGCACGATGACTGTCAAATCCTTCCTTCATCCACATATGCATAAAAAGCTTTACACTTTCACTTACATAAGGTTCTGAATGTTTTTTGATTTCCATGTCTAACCAGATATTATAATCGTCTTCTGAGACATCATTTGGCCCTAAGCAATCAAACAATCTTTGAAATTGATCAAAGCGAAGTGCACCCTGTAGCGTGTTTAGACTACCATAATAACCATTTTCAGATAAGTCTCTTTTTAGAAGTTCTGGATATTTATCAGGATTTATCTGACTAAAACAAAACTCAAATATTTCAGGATAACTATTACAACGACTACCTGCTGCATATACTACTGTTTTCATCAAGATCTCATCTTTTTTCTGTTCGCTCATCTCACTTTCAGGTAATGACTTTATTTTATTCCAGAAGAATTCTACTGCCTGCTCTTGCTTAAAACTCATAGCACATTTAAGCCCGTACTCATATGGATGACAGCCATCTAAATTTAATTTAGAGATATAACCACTAATAAAATGTGACCAAAAAACTATTAAAAGGTTCCCTGATAAGGTCTTAACTAAGTGAGAATACTCCAATAGACTGCTCTTACCTTGAGCTGATAGTTTATTTTTCCTCTCTTCAAACAAAGCAACAATATCCTCTTCTAGACAATAACGACAAGCTGTCTCATATCTCTTTTCAGAGCTAAATGGATTATTTGAACCTTGCGCAATCAATTTTTTGCCTACTACTTGCCTATCAAGCTTAACTCCGTGTAAATTGTCTATTTTTTTCCAACAATCCTCACTAGATAGCACTTGTGCAAGAAAATTACGTCCTTTCTGGCCACTTTTTTGGTGTAAACGCCAATTTGCATAGCACCAGCGTTCAATTTGAAAAAGCTTAGACGCTCTATAGGGGTCATCTTCTTTAATACAAGAAAATAGGACCTTTGGAATATCTGAACGCAGCATAATCACCCCTCTATCAATGGAAAAACATGGAAACTGTTACACCTCACATACACTTGTAACTTGATACCAGTTTAAGTAAGATATCCCGTTTCTAAGTTTTGTCAATCCTCAATTTGAAAAATTTTTTAGACTTGAATAACTCCCAACAAAAGCCTCTTAATATGAGAGATACATGACGTTTTGTTTATTTTAAACTCTGTTTTTATAAGTTTATCTTAATACTTATTGTTGAATGAATTAATATTAATTTAATATTATATATCGCTAATAAATTAAGTAATATAACCATTTCCAATGGTCAAAACCAAGAGACGTGAGAAGTATTTTTTTTGGGATGGGATGGTCTACCACTTGTTCTACGCGAATTTATATCAATTTATTACTTTATTTCTCTGTTTTTTTGAAATTCCCCTCATAAAATTAAATAGCTTACTGTAAAATTATAGTCTTAAGTCCTTGTTTGCAGGTTGTACAGAGACGCTGTTAAATGAAGATATAGGTGACCTATGAGTTAAGTTAACTGTGCTTTTATCTTCAAATTGCAATGCTTCACTTATATTTTTTAATTTTCTTTTTTTAGGTAGTGTATGTTCATCAAATGTCTCTAGGTTTCTTTTATGTGATTGTGTTTTTAAGTATGGAGCTGAGTACACAGTAGATTGAGGTTGATAGCAACAAATACTACTTGGGTAATAATTGTTAGTATAATGGTACAAATCATCGTTGAGTTCAAGTTTCACATTAGCTCCTTGTTCTAAAGAAAAAAGGGACCTAGCGCTGTCGTAGCAATGAAACTTAACATCGTAGTTCTGAGAAATATTATTACTAATATCCTCTAGATTCGTATTAACGTTATTCATTACAAGGTAGCGAACAGTGCTTGAGTGACCATATATATCAGCAAAGTGCAAAGGAGTCGTATGATCTTCATTCTGTAAATTTATATCAGCCCCATGCTCTACGAGGTAGCGAACAATTCCTAGGTAACCATACATAGCAGCAAAATGCAAAGGAGTCATACCATCCTCATCCTGTAAATTTATATCAGCCCCATGCTCTACGAGGTAGCGAACAATTCCTAGGTAACCATACATAGCAGCAAAATGCAAAGGAGTCATACCATCCTCATCCTGTAAATCTACTGTAGCCCCGTACGCTAGAAGGTACTCAAAAATCTCCAAGGAATTATGTTCAACAGCATAGTGCAAATAACCTTTACCTTCTCCATCTTGTAAATTTATACAAATCTCTTCTTCCTCTATAAAGTATCTAACGACCTCTAAGCAATTATTTTCAATAGCATAGTATAAAACAGTACTATCAAACTGAAAATGTTCGTTATCAATAAAATACCTAACTATTTCTAGTCGATTATGGAGAGCAGCACAGTCTAAAAGGGTAAGGCTCGGGTCATCACTTACCTTTAAATTAGCCCCTTTTCCTATAAAGTATTTAACTAACGCTAAATGACCATATATAACAGCATATTCTAAAGGAGTAGATCCATCTTTATCACCGATATTAACAATTTTACTTAATTTACTTAGATCTACATTCTCGAATATAAGCTTAATAACTTCTTCATTATCATCTATGGCCAGAAAATGTAAGATATTCATTCCATAATAATCAGATTCAATAAATTCATTAACTAACTTTTTATATTCACTTGCATAATTCCAAATGGATATGATATGGCTTACATTTTTACAGTTATTATTCATCAATGATGTCATTATTTTTCTTAAAAATTCTTCTTCTCTTTTTTCTTTTCTTTGCTCTAACCTTATAATTTTTTGTACTTCTTGATGAATTTTTGCTATCCCTTTCTCTAATCCAATCAATGAGAACTGATTAAGTAGATCAAGTGCATTCAAAACCCTTTGTTGATTTTCTTTTGATTCCCTCTTGAAAAAAATTTCTTTTGTATTAATTTGATTAGGGTCCAGGTAAGCCATGGTGCGCCAAGAAGTGCTTGGAGAACAGTTGGTGAAAATCCAACACAAACAAAGTCTAGCCAACAGTTTGGAACAGACCACTATGTTGCATGAGGTAACGAGTGTAATAGAGCTAGTGGGATGGACAATGCAGGGTACAACGAAAGTGAAGGGATTGAGTTCCGAAATACCTGAAGACATAGAGGTCGACATTTTCATGGCCATGGAAGACAGCATGAAGGATAGCGTAAAGGCAAGTTATCACTCACTCTATCGGGATCTGAGACCGTGCCATGTATTGAAATGGACTTCAAGTGAACTTGGGAGATCCTATGCATTCCTACAAAGGTACGCTGGAACAAGTCAACAAAGGCAAGAACTAGCGGAAGATGCAGGGGAAGTCGGACTGATTGATAGTACTCAGAATGTGGGAAAGCCACGTACAAGGGGAAGCGATCAGCAATATAGTAACTGGAATAGGGATTGCTAGGCCAATACAACGGAGGTTGGAATAACATGCAAAATAAACTAAACCAGATAGCAGTAAGAGCAAAGCAAGATAAGCGACTAAAATTCACATCGTTAGTCCATCTGATAAATACAGAGAATCTTGCGAGATGTTATAAAGAACTGAAGCGTAACAAGGCTTGTGGAGTAGACCAGATAACAGTGGAATCATACGGAGAAAATCTGAATGAGAAACTCGAAGTGCTAGTAGAAAGTATGAAGAGGAAGCAATATCAACCACAACCAGTAAAGAGGGTATATATACCGAAAGCTGGAAGTAAAGAGAAACGCGGACTCGGAATACCATCGACCGAGGATAAATTAGTACAGATTATGCTGAAGAAGATACTAGAAAATATTTACGAGGCAAACTTTCTGGACAGCTCATATGGATTTCGACCTGGAAGAAACTGTCATCAAGCGGTAAATGCACTAGATAAAGCAGTTATGTACAAGCCAATAAACTACATTGTAGAAGTGGATATCAAGAAGTTCTACGATAATATACAGCATAAATGGCTAATGAGATGTCTAAGGGAACGAATAACTGACCCAAATTTGCGGTGGTTAGTAAAGCGGTTTCTCAAGGCAGGGATAGTCGAAGCTGGAAATTATGAAGCAACAAAACAAGGTACACCCCAAGGTGGTATAGTAAGTCCTGTATTAGCAAATATATACTTACATTATGTGTTGGATTTATGGATAGAAAAGAAATTTAAACCAAGATCCAGAGGATATATACAACTAATAAGGTTTTGCGACGATTTTGTGGTTTGTTGCGAAAGTAAGGTAGACGCGGAAGAATTTCTGGAATTACTGAAACAAAGGCTAAATAAATTTGGGTTGGAAGTATCTGAAAACAAGACCAGAGTAGTAAAGTTTGGCAAGAGGGAGTGGCAACAAGCGATAAGAGAGAAACGAAGGACGGAAAGTTTCAATTTTCTGGGGTTTACGCACTATGGTGCAAAAAGTCGTCGTGGTAGATTAATAATGGGACATAAAACCTCAAAGTTAAATCTAGCCAGAAAACTAAAAGAAATCAAGGAGTGGTTGAAAATAGTCCGCGGAAGTATTCGACTTAAAGCTTGGTGGCAAGTACTGAAGGCTAAATTAACAGGACACTATAACTACTTTGGTATTAGCGGAAATTATTGGTGTTTGAAACAATTTTACACATCAGTAAGAAAGCTAGCATTTAAATGGATAAATCGGCGTAGTCAGAAAAAGAGTATGACCTGGGAACAGTTTGTACACTACGTAGAAGTAAATCCATTACCAAAGCCAAAAATACATTTTTCTTTATATGCATAAGAGGGACGACTGTGAAAACTAATATTGATGAGCCGTGTGCGGGAAATCTGCAAGCACGGTTCTTTAGGGGGAGTTGTAGTAATAAAACTCAAACGAGAGGAGTAAAGCTACAGCTTCTACCGAACAATACTAAAATAACATATGCTTGCTGTCCAACATTTTTTTCTTCTTTTATTTTATCAATGTTAACCTTCAAAGCTTTAAAAGATTTTTTATTAACAACTTGTGTCTCCAAAAAATCAGTTTTTGATTGCTGAGCTACTCTATATTCCTCCAGATATTCTCTAATACTAAGACCTTTTTGTTTAATGCATGATGTTGCTGCTTTCAAATCTAATGGAAAACAATTAAACTCTTCTATTAACTCTGATATAGATTTACCTTGTGATTCATCTTCCCCTAAGGCTTTTCGAGTAAATTCCTCGGCTTCTTCTTTTTTTAAATTACCCAACTTTATTTCTTCTATATCTTCTATTTCTTCTTTCCAATTCTTGTTAGGAGAAGTAATTAAAACGTAAGGTTTTTCTCTATTAGAAAAAACAGGAAAGCTTGATGGCAAAAAATTTTCAATCTCCTTATAACTACTAGCATCATCGAAAACAAACAAACTTTTTGTGTCTTGAAGATACTCATATACATCCTCGACAATAGATTTAATGTTTCTCTCTCTCCTTTGCTCACTTTTTCTAGAAATCCCTAACCTTTCAGCCAACCCATGAAATGAATTTGAAAGCTTGTTATATGACGAGGCATCTATCCACATAATCCTTGCCCAAGTACCCTTACGCCTTTCACTAAACCCATAGCCTCTAGCAAGTTCGCTTTTCCCTATTCCAGACTTCCCACTAATTAAGACTACTCGTGACATTTTTACTTCTTGACTACTACTGTGTAACCTTAGGTTCAAATTTTTTACCACCTCTTTTCTTTCAATGAAATTTTCTGGTGTCTTGCCAAAACTATAGGAAAATTGACGCCTATCTTCATCTTGTTTTCTAAGATGTTCTTTTACATCTTCTATATCTTTCCTTTTCACAGGATCTTGTCCATTAATCTCCTTTAATATAAAACGAGCTAATTCTTCTTTTTTTTCATCATTTAAAATATACACATATCCTTCTATGGGTGCTTTAATGGATACATACTTTTGTTTTACCTCTTCCCACTTTCTTAACTCCCATTCAAAGGGAAGCCGATAGCCGTATTTTTCAGCACATCTATATTCCTCTAGATTATGTTCCTCAGAATTATATTGATAATAATTAACAGTTTCATCTTCTTCTTTTTTCTTTATTCCTACCCATTCATACAATTCTGAGGTTACTAAACTTTCACCACCTTGCTCATCTTTTATTTCATATCCAGGACGCGTAAAATATCCTTTCTTTTTTGACTTATCTAGAACAACACCTTGTGTTATAAGATCAACAGAAAAGTCTTGTTCCTCAGAAGTTAAAAGGTAATTCATTGTTCTATGTACAGCATCTATTGCTAACTTCTTAACTCTCCTATGATAAAAAGAGGGATTGATATCTACAACCTTTATGAATGGTTCCTCAAACCTGTGAAAAATTTCTAAGCCAGCTTTTACTAAAATCTCTCTCATTTCAGCTTTGTAGCAAGGTATAATTATTGTAAAAATATTTTTCGCTCTTTTCTTATGCTGTTTTCCTATAACACAATAATTGATACTCTCATTAACTTTAACACTAAATAATTTTAGTGGACTTGCTGGAATAGTATTATTCAAAATAGAATTAAAGCTGGCTGAAACTTTACTTATTTTTTGTATATTTGAATCTGGTTCTGCCTCCTCAAAATATTTAGATAATTTTTCCTCGAATTCTTTAACAAAAGTCTTAACAAAAAAAGTTGCTTTTTCCACTACTTCATTATCTGTAAGACTTATAACATTGGCTGTATCATTCGATGCGCTATACCATACACTACCGCTGCTTATAGATGAAGATCTTGTTACTCCAAGACTCTCTTGACTTGGTCCACACTGAAGTTCTCCACTAGATAATCTATCTTCATGATCAAGACCTCCTTTTGCTCCTATTGTTGACTCATCATCTACATAATCAATTCGATCATCTGCTACTTGTTCTCCTTTATTTCCTTTACCTAACATAAAACCCCCTATATTTTAATATTCATACTTGATTATTTTACCGTAAATCTCTTTTCTGAAGATTGGTTTTAATATCTAATTCATTTGATTCTTATACAGCTGTACTAAACTGCTCTACAAATTTACTGTAGAAACCTCACGGTAACCCCAGGTAACTTTAATTGCTGAGTAACAGTGTGCTTTTCTTTTGACTTCTGACTAAATTAGATATACTCTTAAAAAATCGAGAATTGCTTTCTGAGTGATATACATAATACAATGCATCTAACTCACACCTCATGTTTTCATTACGTTAGACTGCATTGTAGCTAAAAAGATCTAGCAAAGCAAGAATTTTTTTGCATACTTTAGCATCTTATTTTAGTTTTTATTTTAAAACTAAAGCAGCTCAGTTTCATGTACTTTTACTTCTTTATCGACTGTTATTTTTCTTCTTCAATGCACCTGTGAGTAATGATAACGTGGCAGTTAAAGCTTGTAAAGCAATTTTTATATAGCAAGATTCAGCTATTTAATAAAAAGATCGTGGCTAGACCAAAAAATATAAGAGCTGAGAGAATATCAGTTGTTGCTGATGTTAAGATTGAAGACGAAACAGCAGGATCGGATCTTAAACGATGAAGCATTATAGGAATAAAAGTGCCGATAAATGTTGCAATGATCGACATTGCAATCATGGAAACTACGAAAATGATCTCTACTTTTAAACTATGGAACCTTATTGCTAATACTACGAGCGAAATTGTAGATAAAATCACTCCATTTATAAGACCTATTAAAAATTCTTTCATCAGTATTCTTTTTGCATTTTGCTCAGTTAGATATTTTGTTGCGATTGCCCGGATAGTTAGTGTTACTGTTTGGGATCCTGCATTTCCGCTCATCGATGCAATGATTGGCATAATTATTGGCAGTACTATAAAACTTTGTATTACGTTATCGAAAAAGCCAACTACTATAGAACATATTGTTGCAGCTAAGAGGTTAAACAGTAACCAAGGTAGTCTTTTAATTATAGTTTTATGTATAGGGGCATTTATATCAGATTTAGAAGATACACCGCTTATTTTAAGCACATCCTCTTCTGCTTCTTGTTGAACAATTTTGATTACATCTTCAATAAGGATTACACCTATAATTTTACCATTCTTATTTACTACTGGAGCTGATAATAGAGAGTAATCTTTAAATATTCTTGCTACTTCTTCTTGGTCCATTCCAGTTTTAATTATTTTTATATCTTGACTCATTATCTCTTTTATTATTGTTTCTCCTGAGTGAGATATTACCTTATTTAAGTTGAAAATGCCTATGGGTTCTAATTTTGAGTTAATGATGAAAATTTGATAAAATGTTTCTGGTATTTTTTTATAGTTGCGCAAGAATTCCATTAGCTGATTTATCGTCCAATAATATGGAGCTATAACCATATTTTTATGTATCAACCTTCCTGCACTTTCTTCTGGGTATGATAACAATTCCTCTACTAATTTTTGAGTTGCATTGGGTAAGTAGTTAAGTATATTTTCTATAGACTTTCTATCTAAATCTTTCACTATAGCTACTATGTCTTCTATATCAAGAAGCATTAGTAACTTTGCTGTATTTTCTATTCCCAATATTTCTATGATCTCTACTTGTAAATCTGGTACTACATGTACTAAGGCATCACTTAACAAATGTTGATCGAGGATATTAACTAATTTCTCCCTGTGATCATTGATCGAAGTAGATAAAAAATAAGCTAACTGAACGCTATCTATCGTTTTTACAATATTACGAACATTCTCTAATTCTTGATTATCGAGAGACTCTATTAAATCATCAATAGCCTTTTTGTCTAAACCATAATGAGAACTTGTTTTAATATTCATTACTTTACCTTATTTTTTTAATAAATATACACACTTGATTTTATTGAACATTCAAGTATAATAAAATTATTTTGAATTAACTATTATATGGTTAAATTTCTATTTTGTTTGCTGTTATTGTTAGTGATAATAAATATATTAAAGTCTAAAGTATAATGAAAACCCATCCAGAAATCCTTGAATACTTTCAAGGCTTAAATAAAAGTATTTCTCTTATCAGGAGGTGTCTTTGACATAGAAAAATTGAAGTTGCGTCTTGAAGAGCTGGATTCTCAAGCGTCGAATGATAATCTGTGGCAAGATAATCAAAAAGCACAAGAGATTTTAAAAGAACGCTCTAAAATTAAGCATGAAATAGAATCGTTTTCAAAGCTAGAAAGCGATTACAACGATTCTATCAGCTTGATGAAATCTGCTATTGATGAGAATGATGAAGAATTTTTTTCTGAAGTTAAAGGTGAGTTAGTAAAGCTAGAGAAATTAATCAAACTTAAAGAGACAGAATCCTTATTTACTGGTGAAGCAGATAACAATAACTGCTTTTTAGAAATCCACTCAGGAGCCGGTGGAACAGAGAGCAATGATTGGACTGAGATGCTCATGCGCATGTATACAAGATGGGCAGAAATTTATCACAATTTTAAAGTTGAAGTTGTAGAAAAATTAAATGGTGATGCAGTTGGTATAAAATCTACAACAATAAAGATCATCGGAGAAAAAGCTTACGGGTGGGCAAAAAGCGAAAGTGGAGTTCATAGATTGGTTAGAATATCACCATTTGATGCAAATGGTAAACGTCATACCAGTTTTGCAAGTGTAGGAGTAACTCCAGTGATTGAAGATTCAATAGATATTGTTGTGGATGAAAAGGATTTAAAGATCGACACTTACCGTGCTTCTGGAGCAGGTGGTCAGCATGTCAATAAGACTGAAAGCGCGGTACGTATTACGCATATTCCAACAGGCGTTGTAGCTCAATGCCAAAATGGTCGTTCTCAACATAAAAATAAAGATGAAGCACTTAAACTACTTAAAGGACGTTTATATCAAATTGAATTGGAAAAAAAAGAACAGAAAATGGCCGAAGAATATGGCAAGAAATGCGATATAGGTTGGGGCAGTCAGATCAGATCGTATGTTATGCATCCATATCAAATGGTAAAGGATTTAAGGACTGGACATGAAGTTGGCAATATAAATTCCGTTTTTGATGGCAATATAGATTGTTTCATAGTTAGTGTATTGGAGTTAAAATGAGATTTATTAAAAAGCTAAGTTTTATGCTCTGCTAATAAGGGGAAAAGAAAACCAAAATCTATTGAGAAAAATGGAACAATTTTGTGAATATATCTATTATCCAAGTAGCTGATGAAAATGGCAACTCGTTTCTTATGGGCACAAAAATGTAATATGAAGAGAAATCTTCGTACATTAAGTTGTAGCCGCGCAACGTCTGCCATTGATGATTATTTCACCTACTGTAACTGCTGCTAAAATAAAGCAGTAATAAACTTGTGTTAACAAAGAAATAGGTGAGACAGAAGCAATGCTACCTGCTAGCAGCAGCTGGGAACCATAAGGCAAAATGCCTTTTGTAACGCAAGCAAAAATGTCTAACAAGTATGCACTACGGTATGACGGAATATTATGCTTTTGCGCGAGCCTTTTTGCAATATCGCCACTTAATAAAATAGCAATGGTATTATTAGCAACTAAAACAGTAAACATAGATGCTATGCCCGCTATTACAAATTCAGCTTTAGTTTTTGTGATATTGCTTTCATCGATAAGTTTGTGTAATGCCTTTTGACCCTGCTTGTACATTATATGACTCAATCCGCCAATAAATAGAGCAAATATCACTATCTCGTTTACTTTTTTGAAACCGTCATATATGTCATGAGAGAGTTGAATGATAGTATAGTCAAAAAAAGTCATCCCTAATACACTAGCAACAATTATATTTATAGTTATTGTTACTAAAGTAGTAACTTCAAATAACCCCATGATTATTAAAGAAATATAAGGAATAATCTTTATTACTGATAAATAATCTAAATTTGATGTAGGAATAATTTTTGTACTATCTGCCATAATTACCAGATAGACAAGCGTTATAATGCTGGCAACAAATGCTACTTTAGAATTCACTTTAAGTTTATCCTTTATCGTGGCCCCCTGTGAAGAAACAGATGCAATAGTAGTGTCAGATATCATTGAAAGATTATCACCAAATACGGCACCTCCAACTACAGTTGCAGTTCCTATTTCAAGACCAAAAGCCCCATTTTTTGCTAAGTTAACAGCTATTGGTACCATTAATACAACAACTCCCATAGACGTACCAATTGCAGTTGATATAAAAGCGGAAGCCAAAAATACTCCAGGCAGTAGTAATCTTGCTGGAAGGAATTTGAGAATTAAATCAGCAACAGTATCTGCACTACCAATTGATTGAGTCACCACAGAAAATGCTCCAGAAAATAGAAAAGTTAAACACATAGTAAGGGTGTTTTTATCGCCCATACCCTCGATGACAGTATCGATGTGACGTTGAATTTTACCTGCACTGCATGCAACAGCAAAAAATAGCGCCGGTAGTAGGCAAATTACCGGTGAAACTTGGCGAAGCGGATTATCAATTCCAATAAAGAAAAAATAGACACCACTTCCAAGGTATAAGATTAAAAAAATAACCAAAGGAAAAAAAGCTGTCATTTTACTGCCTTAAAAGCTATGATTATAATCAATTAAGTGATTTCAGGCAAGCTTGGTTTTCTGTAAGTTAATAACAGTCCTTTTAGACTCTCAAGTTACGCTATGGAAAATGCGTTGACTATTCTACCATAATATATAGCATCAAAAAATACTCTATAGTATGAGGTAAAGCCATGGTAATGACATATGAACAGTGGAACATAATATTAGGTGTAATTGATCAAGAGGTAAATTTAAGTGAAGACAATGTAATTGAAAGAATAAAAGAGCTATTAAAGGAAGTAAAGATACTAGGGCAAGCAGAAATATTAAGAATGTTAGAAGAGATATCGCATGGATTAGAAGTACCAAGCAAGATTCCAAGAGTACAAGAGACACAAGAGCCATTAAAAAAGAGACTAAAGGTGGTAAATGTACCGCAGACAAAAGAAGAAGCAAAAAAGATACTAAAGGAGTCAAGGGTATCAAATGCTCAACAGATGGTAAAAAGAATGCTAAAAAGGTTAGGTGTACAAGAGACATCAGAAGAATCAAAAGCAGTGGCGCTAGAGGATGTGCTAAATGCACGAAAGATCTCAGAAAAGGTACCAGTGATGCTAGATGTAGGAAAGATATTAGAGACACTAAAGGCACTAAAGAGAGCAAGTAAAAATGTGTATAGAGAGTGGGAGAAAAATAAGTTTGATGTAAATCATTGGTTTAAAGTAGATTGTTTGCATGAACGCTTTTCATACACGTTATTGTATTTAGCTATTGATTTTAAGCTGAACAATTTAATAAATGCTATGCTTAAAGTAAAAGGAATCGATATTAATGCACCAAGTCCGTTTTCCGAATGGACTGCTTTACATTGGGCTGTTGAAGATAGGAACACAGAAGTAGCACGCAAGCTAATAGAAAAAGGGGCAAATGTTAATCAGTTGGATTCATCTCAACGAACTACTTTATATCAGCCAGCTGTAAATGGCGATATAGAAATAACAAAAATCTTAGTAAAAAATAATGCAGATGTTAATGCAGAGGATCTAGCGAGATTGACTGCTTTATATAAGGCTGCCGATAATGGCCATGAAGAAGTAGCAAAGTACTTAATGGAGAATGGAGCAGATGTTAAGAAGAATGGAGCGCTTAAACTTACTCCTTTACATATTGCTGTTGCAAATGTTGATGAAGCAATGGTGAATTGTATAATAAAAAATGATAAGAATATTGTTGAAAATATTGAGATAGTAGATGTATTTGGATGGAGTCCTTTATATTGGGCTGCTGCAAAGAATAATACATTAATATTAGAGATCCTATTACAGGCCACATCACGATATAGAGCAAGTGTTGATATAGAGGATAAGTTAATTGGGCGATCTCCCTTACATATTGCTGCTACGAATGATAATGTGGAAGCAGTAGAGCTCTTAATAAACTATGAAGCAAATGTTAACCATAAGGATGCATGGGGATGGACTCCTTTTAATTGTGCTGCCGCAAAAGGCAATAGAAAAGTAATGAATTATCTAATAGCCCATGGAGCAAGTATTGAGACAAATGATCCACAGAAAATATTACTTTCTATTTGTCCATATAATTATCTAGAAGCAGTAACTACTATAACACAACTTGGAATATGGAAGGATGTGATGAAATTGATGGTAGCTGAGTTTTTACGTTGTGCTGCCGGACATGGTGATACACTAATGGTACATGCTCTATTAGAATCTGGAATAAATGCTAATGCACGTGACGATTTAGAATCAACTGCTTTACATAAAGCTGCCAAAGGTGGCCATGCGGAAGTAGTAAGGACCTTAATTTTATATGGAGCAAATGTTAATGCACAGGATAGCTCAGGGCAATCTCCTTTAGCTTATGCTTTCGAACATAGACACTGGATAGTAGTAATGACTTTACTATGTTATGGCGCAAGTACTTTATTGCCTGATCACTGTGGTGAAACTGTAAGAGATTTAGCTGAACATCAAGGCATAAGTAATCTTCTAGTGGAAGCAGAACAAAGAGCACTAGATATACTTACGCGGCTTAACTTAGAATCAAGTATACTCAGAAACAAAAAATTAATGACAGTGCAACACATAGAATCACATATGTTGAGAGAAATAGAATCACATAATCTATCTATCAGCTTTGAACGTATGATAAGAGATCAAGCTAATCAAATTGAACAATTACAGTATAACGCTAAACTTAATGAAAAAGGAGTAGCATTTATAACTGACCACATTAAATGTGTGCAGTTAGAGACTAACACTAAAGCGTGTTCAGCTGAAATGGATGGAGTAAAAGAACAAATATTACATAGTCCTTGCAGGTGGTCATATCGCACTAAAAATGTTAATGTAAGAAGAGTAACATCTTTAGCTAACGGCATTGAGTGTATGAAGTTAGGGCCTAACACTGAAGCGTGTCAAGGCCCTAGTACTAAAGAGCCTAATACTCACCTCTCTATGATCGAGAAACTATCATTGTTACCACTTTACTCAGCTGTAGGAAAATATGAAGCCGTTATAAATAGTTAAATAATCCTCTAAATTCCAGCACGTAGCACTCGATGCAAGTAGCTGAAACTGAGAAGTACATTAGGTATGTTAGATTTTAGTTTACACAATAAAATTTTTATAAGTAAGATGTCAGAAGGTATCAAAACCATATTAGTAGAAGACAATAATGTTAGGCTCGATAGGTACATTAGAAGAATTTTTCCCAATTTGAAACAATCTGCAATTGAGAAGTCTTTAAGGAAAGGATTAATCAAGGTTGATAATTGCACGGCAAAATCCAGCGATAGGGTAAGCTCTGGGCAAACTATAATGATAAGATACTTAGACTATATTGAGAACACTAATTCTGACTGCAAATATAATGAAAAGTTAGTGAATCTACTAAGAGAGAACATATTATATGAAGACGAATATATACTAGCTATAAACAAACCCGCAGGGGTCATTGTTCAAGGCGGCATAAAGGTAAAAATTAGCATTAGTGATTTACTTGACCAAATAAGAGAGAGAGAAATATTTAAAATTGTTCACAGGCTGGATAGGGATACAAGCGGAGTAATAATATTCGCACGCAATGCCAGCGTTGCCAAATACCTTATGGAAGAATTTAAAGGACGGAGGATAAAAAAAACTTACCTAGCATTAACTTTTGGTATACCGAGCAAAGATAATGGAACAATAGACTATCCGTTGGTGAAAAAATATATTTCAGGGCAAGAAAAAGTAGTCGTTGATGAAGATTCACCTCAAAATGCCACTACGCATTTTTTAATTATAGCAAGGTTAAAACATAATGTTGCTTATTTAAAATTACAACCAATTACTGGCAGAACTCATCAATTACGTGCACATTTAGCTCATATAAATTGTCCTATTCTTGGTGACGGTAAATATGGCGGTAAAAAAGCTTTTATTGATGGAGTAGCAAATCAGATTCACCTACATTCATATTCTTTGTCTTTAAAATTGCCAAATAATAAAGAAGTCACTATTACTGCTCCTGTCCCTAAACATATCGAAAAATCTATTGAAGCGCTATCTTTTGACTAAAGCGATTTCACCAATCAATTTTTTTGTCTTTGGCTTTAATTTGAAGTACAGATATTAGGCTAATCAATGCACAAACAGTAAGGTAAATCCCTGCGGCAAGTTTTGTTTCGGTTTTTTCTATAAGCCACATGCATATCGATGGAGAAAGGCCGCCAAAAATACCTGCAGATATGTTATGTGCGAGGCTAAAGCCGGTGCACCTAACTTTTGTTGGAAATAACTCGCAGGCAAGAGAATTATATATTCCAAAAGATGCACCTATCGGCACACTTATCAACAGAAAAGAGAGCGTGACAATATAGTGGTTATCATTTGATAATAGCGAAAGTACCGGCAAACCGGCGCAAGCTAGAGCTACTAATGTAGGAATCATTACATTTTTTCTTCCAACTTTATCAGACAGTATTGCAAATAGCACTGCGGACGTTCCAAATGTAATTTCAACTATAATCCTTACTACATTTTTAATATCAATACCTGACAGAGTAAGCGCTTTTACAGATATGTTATAAAACATTATTACCGAATAAACGATTGCATTTTGAGCGATACCAAGCCCAATTGCTAATATAAATGCTTTTTTGTAGGTTTTGATTAATTCTAAAAATGGAGAATCAGATAAGCTTCTATTTTGATCATGAATTTTATATGCTAAGCTCTCTTCCATTATATATCTTGTTAAAAAGCCTATTATGCCCATAATGAAGCAGAAATAGAAGGGCAACCTCCAGCCCCAAATTTCATAATTTTCACCTGTAAACTTTTTGCAAATAGCTATCATTACAAAGCATGTGATAGAACCGAGAGCACCACTAAACGCTTTCATGCTCCCTAAGAATCCTAGATTTTTTTTATCGCTTGAATGCTCTATTAAAAAAGCAGAGTTAACACTTGTTTCTCCACCTGCTGCCATTCCTTGTACTATCCTACAAAACAGAAGCAGTATAGGAGAAAATATTCCTATTTCTCTAAAGCTAGGTATAACCGCAATTGCAGTAGACGATATCGAAGCTAATATTACGGAAGTCAGTAAAATTTTCCTCCTGCCATACTTATCTCCAATGTAACCAAAAATAAACGCACCAAGTGGTCTAAATCCAAAGCCAATTGCAAAACTGCCAAGGAATTTGATTTTTTTTATGTAGTCGCTTTCTGATGAAAAAAAAACGTCACTTATTATATGCGTCAAAACTCCAAACAGAGTTATTTCATACCATATAATCATATTGCAGATTATACTTGATAGTATTGCTTTTTGAATATCGCTCATAATTTTTAACTCACTATAATTTAACTTACTAATAACAAGTATTTTTGTCTATAGATTGTAGTTTAGAACTTTGTAACTGTTTTAGTATAAAATTGTTTACAATATGCTCACAAGATATTCATTAAATTTTCACTATTATATTCTATATTCAACATTTATTGTAATTATGAGGTTAGTATGAGTGAAAAAGGTATAGACGTATCTCATTGGAATGGAGAGATTGATTGGTTGAAAGTTGCAAAGGATGAGGTAAGGTTTGCATTTGCCAAAGCAACTGAGGGAGAAACTTTTCAAGACACTAAATTTGGACAAAATTTTCAAAGTATGAAAGATAATAATGTGCAAGCTGGGGCATATCACGTATTTAGGATGACCTCAACACCTGAAGGTCAGTTGAATAACATAGTTAACGAACTTAAAAAAGCTAATTTTGAGCCAGGTACAAATAAGTTAGCTGTTAGTGCTACAACTGGTATTTGCGAAGGAAGAACAACAAAATGTGATGATCCTACAAAACACACTAACACACAGAGAGCCGAAAAACTTCATTCTTTATTGACTCAATTGAATGAAAAAGGATACAGTCCAATTGTATATGCTTCACCAAAAACGTGGAATGATTACTATACACAAGAAGAACATAATTTTTCTCACTACCCATTATGGGTTGCTGATTGGAGAGGAAGATCGGAGCCTGAATTACCTAAAGATTGGAAGGATGCGGGTAAAAACTATACTTATTGGAATTACACCTCTCAAGGAGAAGTAAACGGAATAGAGGGCCAAGTCCCGCTAGACCAAACTTTTTGATATCCTAAAACTATAAAGTAGTGCTAGGGCCTAGCACTACTTTAACAGAATTCAATATTCTTGTTTTTTCCCCACCTAAACTCAAGTTATATACAACTTTATTCAACAACCTTTAAAGACAACTCACGTAAATGCTTATCATCTACTTTAGAAGGAGCGCCCATTAGAACATCTTCTCCTTGCTGATTCATAGGAAAACAGATTACTTCACGAATATTCGGCTCATCTGCAAGTAGCATAACCATTCTATCAACCCCTGGCGCTATTCCACCATGAGGTGGCGCTCCAAACCTGAATGCACGCACAAGCGCGCCAAATTTTGTATCAACTTCCTCTTTACTGTAGCCTGCAATGGCAAAAGCTCTGTACATAATATTCAGTTTGTTATTACGAATTGCTCCACTTGACAGCTCTATTCCATTGCAAACAAGATCATATTGGTAAGCAAGGATATCCAGCGGATCTTTTTCTTCTAAATCTTTCAAGCCACCATGTGGCATAGAGAATGGGTTGTGAAAGAAATCTATTTTTTTGCTCTTATCGTCATATACAAAATATGGAAAATCAATAATCCAACAGAATTTGAAGATATCGTCATCTATTAATCCCAATTCTGAACCTAAAAGAGTGCGCACTTTCCCTGCAATTGTTGCTGCTTCATTTTCCTTATCAGAAGCAAAAAATACACTATCTCCGGGCTTTACATTCGTTATTTCTTTTATGGAATTTAGCCTATTGTCATCGAGGAATTTAGCAATTGGCCCTTTTGCGATGCCATCTTTATCAAACGTTATATATCCAAGACCTTTAGCACCGAATTCTTTTTGCGCATGTTCTATTTTTTTATCAAAAAAACTGCGTGGTTCCTCTGCTGTTTTAGGAGCAGGGATGGCTCTGACTACCATACCTCGCTCGATATTGCTTTTGAAAATATTGAACTCTGAATCACGGAAAATCTCTGTAACATCGCTGATTAATAATGGATTACGCAGATCTGGCTTATCAGATCCATATTTGAGCATTGCTTCTTTGTATGTAATACGTGGAAAATCTTTATCAACTGATTTGCGAGAAAATTTGGCAAACACTTTATATAAGGTAGATTCAATAACCTGAAATATATCTTCTTGAGTTACAAAAGACATTTCAAGATCTAGCTGATAAAACTCCCCAGGAGAACGGTCAGCCCTTGCGTCCTCATCACGAAAACAAGGTGCAATTTGAAAATATTTATCAAACCCTGAAACCATAAGCAACTGCTTAAAAATCTGTGGAGCTTGTGGTAATGCATAGAATTTACCAGGATTTAGTCTGCTTGGCACTAAATAATCACGTGCTCCTTCAGGAGAAGAGGCAGTAAGTATGGGAGTTTGAATATCTAAGAATCCTTGCTCTATCATGAGCCTCCTGAGCTCTGAAATGATCTGTGAACGTAGAATAATGTTATTACGAACCTTTTCACGTCTTAAATCAAGAAAACGATATTTAAATCTCATGTTTTCTGGGTATTCTTGCTCACCGGCGATACTTGCTAATATACTCCTTTCTTCTTTTGCTATTTCTTCATCACAGTGGAACTCAACTTCAGATTCAACTTGTAAATTACTAACTATAACTTCAATTTCTCCTGTGGAAATAGAGCTATTTACCGTATCTTCAGTTCTAGCTTTGACTATTCCTGTGACAGTAATCACACTTTCTGATTTTAAATTCGAAATTTCATCAAAAAAATCTTTATCGTTATTGAATACCAACTGAGTAATCCCATGAAAATCTCTTAAATCAACAAAGATTAGGTTACCATGGTCACGTTTACGGTACAGCCACCCAGAGAGAGTAACTTCCTTTTCTACATCATTCTTCCTTAATTCATTACACTCGTGAGTTTTATAACAGTTCATTTAATTGAAATTTCTAGAATACAAAAAGATTATAAAATAAATTAACCTTTGGGCAAGATAATATCTAAAGATCCTTTACAAGCAATTCTGATTTAGATATACTTTTTTATTATGTGTGTTGAGGTGTATTTATGAACCCTGAAGAATTAAAAGAAATTTTAGCTAAAAATAGAGAGGGTGAATGCTGTAATAAAAGATCTTGTTGATACTGTCACCAAAAATGATTTAGAAAAAGTAAAGTCAATTTTTGAGGAAAATAGTTCCATTATTCGAGATGTTGTCACTGAGGTTAATTCCCAAAGCGGTACAAATTTATTAAAGTGTTCTACTAATAACAAAATGGCCGAATATCTAATAGAAAAGGGTATAAGCTTTAGCGCTGCAGTCACAAAGGCAGTTAAAAGAAGAGATTTAGAGTCAGTAAAATCAATCTGTCAGATTAACAGCTTAATAGCTAAAGATGAGTTATCGCAAAATCCTGAGCCACTAGAATCTGCAACTTATGATCACAAATTTAATGATAAAATTGCAAGGTATTTGATTGAACAAGGTGCAAATCCTAATGCAACTGATCATCTTGGTCGTTACTTACTTCATCTGCAAACTGCACAAGGCAATTTCGAAGGAGCTAAGGCTTTAATAGAAAACGGTGCGGATGTTAACTTAATAAATCAAGAGGTAAAAAGCTATCAGAACTTAATTATTGGTGGTAGTGCGTTAAAGGGTCAAACTGTGTTGAATTTTGCAATTATAATATATTACAGACATAAAGACATAGACGATCAAAAATCTGATAAAACCTTAAAATTTATAAGTTATTTAATAGAACACAAAGCAAACTTAAATATCAAAGATTGTAATGAGATGGTCCCTTTAGATATTGCTATATTTCATAATTCTCCAAAGATAGTAGAATTATTGATAAAAGCTGGTGCTGATCTTAATGTTGGAAGGAAAAAAGCAGAAGGTGTTTTAAAGTATGCAATTACTGAAGGGCATATAGATATAGGGAAAGCTACAATTCGATATATTTTGGAACATGACTCACACTGGTTAACAACTTCAAATAAACCAGATCTTCTCAATGACCAACAAGAGTTATCAAACTATTGGGATGAATATAAAGCTCAAGTTAAAGAGCTTCATGATATAGTGGGAGATAGAATTGACTTGACTGGTGACGGCTCTACCCGTCCTATAATGAGAACAGTGAGTGGCTTTTTAGATCATGAAAGTAGAAAAAATCTAGTAAAATCATCATTTATATCTAGTGCTGAGGCACCAGAAAATTTTTGTCCGAGAAAGCTGGCTGTTATAAGTGTAGCTGCAATAACTTGCGCTTTAGCATTATATTTTCTTGCTCCATTAATCATTGGGTCTTCTGCTGGAATTGGTACTCAACTAGCATTAGGAGCTGTAGGTGCAGTTGTAGGTGGTGGAATTGGAATCTTGACTAATGTGGCAATCGATCAATGCTACGTTAATTCAGTTACTCAGAAAGCTGACTAAAATTAAAGCGCCATAGATTGCTAAAATCCATAATTGTGGAGTAATATAATGTTACTTTCCTCAAGCCTTTAGCTCCTCAAATACTTCTCTTGCTCTGTTTAAAACAGAATCAGGAAAACCAGCAAGTTTTGCTACATGTATTCCATATGACTCATCTGCAATGCCTTCAATTACTTCATGTAAAAAGATGACTTCTCCTTTCCATTCTTTTATTTTCATACAAAAACATTTCACATTTTCTAAGTATTCACCTACTTTAGTCAATTCATGATAATGAGTTGCAAAAATGGCGCGGCACTTATTTACATTGTGAATATGTTCAATCACTGCCTGTGCAATAGATAATCCATCATACACCCCTGTGCCCCTACCAATTTCATCAAGTATCACCAAGGAACGGTCCGTTGCCTGATTTACTATCGTTGCTGTTTCGATCATCTCTACCATGAAGGTAGAATAACCAGCTGTTATATTATCCGTTGCGCCAACCCTGCTGAATATCTTGTCAATCACTCCTACATGCGCACTCTCTGCTGGCACAAATGACCCCATGTGAGCTAAAACTGCAATGAGAGCGTTTTGCCTCAAGAAAGTGCTTTTTCCAGCCATATTAGGACCAGTAATTAGATGTATACCAGCTAAATTGATGCTATTTGCAATGAATTTATCGTTAACTTCAACCACTGGGTGTCTTCCGCTACAGATATTGAACTCTTTGCTGTCATCAATAATGGGTTTTACGTAATTATTTTGCACTGCAAGCTCTGCAAATGCGGTTCTAATATCAAGTTTTGCCAAAGCATTTGCAGCAAGAGCAATTTTTTCAGATTCTTTAGCGACTTCACTACACAGTTCACTAAAAATTTTCATTTCTAAGCCGATTGCAGCATCACGTGCCGTAAGAATTTTATTTTCTAGTTCTTTCAATTCATTAGTAGTGTAGCGCATGCTATTTGCTAAGCTTTGTCTATGAATAAATATATCCGAAGTTATTTTGTGATTTGCCGACACTTCAACGTAATAACCAAGTATATTGTTGTGTAATATTTTGAGTGCAGCAATGCCAGTTAGGTCGCGATAAGATTCACGGAGCTTAGTTACCAACTTGTTACTGTTGTTCAATATATAAGATAACTCAGATAATTCTGAGTTGTATTTTGGATTGATAAATCCTCCTTCTTTTACGGAACTGAGGTTGTTATCAAGTATAGCGCTGTTTAGAAGCTCGAATAGATCTTTATGATTACCAAGACTTTTATGTATTGTGCTTAGTTCACTCTCGTCACTACTTATCACCTGAACTGGTTCCTTTTCTCTGGTCAAGCACTGGAATGACATCTGAGAGTTAATTTCTGATTTTTCACTTAAACAATAATTATGCAAGGTAGACAGAAACTCAGACAATTCTAAAGTCTTTCCTAGGCCTATTTTCAATAGGTTCATATCCTTTGGTGAACCACGCCCTAGTATTAAGCGCGATAAAGACCTTTCAATATCCGGAATGTTAGATAATATCTCTCGTATTTTTCTGCGTGAATCATGATTATTTACAAAAAATTGAGCGGTGCTGAGCCTCAAATTAATTGCCTTAGAGCAAGCAAGGGGTGAAGCTAGCATTTGTTTGAGCAGGCGTCCACCAGAAGCTGTAACTGTATGATCAATAACTGAAATTAGTGAACCTTTCTTTTCACCAAATTGAGTTGAAAACAACTCAAGATTTCTCCTTGCTGAAGCATCAATAAGCATGAAATTTTGTTGCTTATAGGTTTTTGGGAATTCAAGCCTTGGAATGGAGCCCCTTTGCGTTACTCTGACATATTCAAGCAGTGCACCACACGCCATGATTTCTACTTTGCTGAAATTTCCTATACTCCCAAGTTCCCTGATTTTATAAAACTCGCATAATGTTCTGTGAGATTTACTATACTCAAAAAAGCTCTGTGCGTGTTGCGTAATTGATATTTTATAATTTTTTAAAATCGATCTAATTTTTTCATCCTCAGTGAATTTTTCAGAAATTAATAATTCTCTTGGTGATATACGCAATAAATCACTATCTAGAGCTTTCAAACTCGTTAAAGTGTGAAAAAATTTTCCCGTCGATAATTCAAGCCAACTAATAGCATATTCGTCATTTTGTTCAACTATGGATGCGAGATAATTATTGCTTTTATCCTCCAGTAGTGAATCTTCTATAATTGTACCTGGAGTTACAACTCGCACTACATCACGCTTTACTATGGATTTATAGCCCCTCTTTTTTGCTTCATCAGCAGTTTCTAATTGGTCACAGATTGCTACTTTGAATCCTAAATCTATTAGCTTGTGTAGGTAAGATTCGCTACTGTGTGCTGGCACTCCACACATTGGTATTTCTTGCCCATTTGAATTGCCCCTCTTGGTTAGCACTATATTCAGCAATTTCGCAGCTTTAATAGCATCATCGAAAAACAATTCATAAAAATCGCCCAGTCTATAAAACAATAGATGATCCGTGTATTGAGCTTTCAAATTTAAATATTGCTCCATTACAGGGGTATTTTTTTCTCTTATTAAGTTCATAACATTTTTAAATATGTTAGCAGCAAACCACTTACTCTGGTGTTGGTTATTTTATTATGGATCAATAATTTTTTTTAGCTATAGTACAAAAACAAATAGTTTGAGGTAGAATTATGGAATATGAACGGTTGTTAAAAATATTAAGGACAATAAGTGACTTAAATGAGAACAATATAATCGAAAGGGTAAAAGAGGAATTGGAAAAAGAAGATCCAGACACGTATAAAAAGTGGCAAGATAATGGATTTAACATAAATTATACATTCGATGATCAAAGTACATTGTTACATATAGCTGCTAGAAATGATCTTGTAAAGATAGCAGAGCTTTTAATAAAAAAAGGGGGTAATGTTAATACAGCAGATCAAGATGGATGGAATACTTTACACTTTGCTGCTGCAAGTAGCAGTATAGGAGTGGTAGAGATTCTCATAGCAAACGGGGTTAATGTTAATGTAGCAGATCAAAATGGGTTTACTCCTTTGCATTGTGCTGCTCACAATGAAAATAAAGAGATAGTAGAACTCATATTAGACAAGGGGGCTAATGTTGATGCAGTAAATCAAAATGGGTGTACTCCTTTGCATTGTGCTACTATCAATGGACATGAAGAAATAGTAGAACTCCTATTAGAGAAAAGGGCTAATGTTGACGTAGCGGATGAATACGGGCGTACTCCGTTATGCTGGGCTATTAGAAATGGCTATTCAGAAATAGCAAGAATTCTACTTGAAAACAAAGCAGATCCTTTATTGGGACATAAAAGTTTTAACACATTAAAGCTTTTGATTGAATTAATAAAAAATGATTTTAAGCACTCTAAGAAAGCAGAAGAAACACAGCAACAAGAAGATGATGAATATGAATTGATTAAATACTCGTTGCTACTTCGCAATGACTGCTCCTTAACGGATGTTGTCGAAAGAAGTGCATTTGGCAAGCTGATATCTACGTGGCTTGTTGACATGTCCAACTTAACAGAGAGTCAGAAGGAATTGAATAAAAAATTCTTAAGTACTTTTAAAGACTTTCCACATGTTACTTATAAGGATTATAAGAACGATGTTGAAAAAATTAAAAAATTTTTACTAGATCATAAAAGTAATCAAGATCTAAAAACCATTCTCAACCTTAAAAGAGGAGAATCTAAACTGACAATACTGCATATTCTATCAAGTATGGAATGTAGCAATTCAGAAGAATGCATAGATTTACTGTTGAATTCAGGTGCTGATCCTAATGAAAAGGACGACACAGGAAGGACGCCTTTGCATTATGCTACTCGTTCTGGTCATTGTGATACAATTATCAAATTGCTTCTAAGGAAAGGAGCTAATCTTGATATAAAGGATAAAAAAGGTAAAACCCCAATAGAATTTGCAGTTAATAACCCCCACCTTAATATTAAAGAGTGCTTTTTAACTGATGATGTTATTTATGGAACTTTTCGTAAAAAAACACAAGCTGACTATAATGGAAAAAAGTATTTGCGCAAAAGTGTAAATCTATGGGGGAATGATTTTCTACTAGATGAGCAAGATCCAGATAAATATTTTTGTAAATTAGATGAAGTTCAAGACATAAATCAGCTAGAACAGGTTGTAAATGAAGCTATAAAATCTAGGGTAAGGTTCAATCTTACTTGTGAGGGAAATATATATGAAAATACTTATGAGAATAAGTATAATTTTACAGATTATGTAATAAGAAGAATTAGTGAATTAAAGATTTTTCAAGTTGAAAGGGACATAGAAGTTGCTAGTCGCATAGTATGTAATTTGGTAAAAAGAGGTGCAGTACTTGAAACTCTAAGTAGTATAATTGTAATTGATAAACTAGAGAAGTTTAAAGACCACAAAGCTAATCTGAAAGAAGCACGTAAAAGCTATATACATTATTCTCTAAGGTTTTTGGAAGCTGCAAAAAACGCAACTACTGGTAAGGTAAAAGAGGCAAAAATGGACAACTTCACTTTCTGCTTGAAATACTCAAAGAATAGTATAGTCGAGGTTGCAAAAATCATAAATGGAACAGATGAAAGCACAGAATTTCGAAGAGACGTGATAGCAATCGGTGAAAGCGAGATAGAAATTTTAACGGAAGGTGGGGTAAGAAATTATACTGACCTTATAGGTAATATAGTACTGACTTTTCATACTGATTTGGGAAAAGTAGATGCTAGATTGTATTCTGATGTGCAAGATGAAGGAAAAATTATAGTAGAAGTGAGTAACAAGGAGGAAATATTGGAAAAGTTTAAAAATTATAAAGAAGAGTTAGGTGAGAACTGCTTGCTTGGTGGTTCTTCTGTCTACGACGCTATTAAGCAGGGATATTTTAAAAGGCCTGAGGAAGTAGATTCCATATATCATGTAAGTTCTTCATTAGAAAATATATCTTTATTTCCTATTGTACAACAGAACACAGAGAAAATTCGCTAGCGAGGTTAGTGTTGCTTAGCTTAAGTTTAAATTGCCAAAAAATGCAAACTTTATGATACTGAAGGAACTACTTTTTTGGTAGAAGGCAAAGCAGCAAGGAGCGAGCCAAAAGCGATAAGAAAGGATCCTAGCCAGATTATAGACATTCCAGGTTTATAGTGCACTTTAGCTGCGATTTTGCTCTTACTCTTATCAATCTCTCCAATTACAACATAAATATCAGAAAATAAATTGTGGTAGATACTGCTTTCAACATTTTTCTGACCTTCCGCAAGGTAAAATCTATATTCAGGAGTTACTTCACCTAATATCTTATTATTCAGCAAATTCCTGATATCCATTGTACCCCTCACTGCATGGAAATTTTTTTCTTTTATTAGCTCAATATTTCGTAAAGTAACTTTAAATTTATTGACTGTTATGCTGTCTCCTATTCCCAAGTAGTTTTCTTTTTTCTCCTGCCAACCAACGGAATAAGATATACCAAGCACTAGAATTGCCACTCCAGCATGAGCAAGCATCATTCCATAGTAGGACTTAGAAACTCTTCTTGCTAATAAAATTGATTCACCAAATGCTACCTTAAATAAACAAATTCTTTTACTATATGCTTCTAAAACAAAGATTAATAATGCTATGGAGATGGTAATTGATAGCACAATCATTAGCTCCATGTGAAAGATAAACGGCAAAATAGCTGCAGCACTACAAAATGAAAATCTATATTCACGGAATATTGGCAATAGACTATTTCCCTGCCAACTGCAGTATTGCCCTATCATGGTGAGTACTAGAATAGCTAGTGCAATAGAGTTAAATAAAGAATTGTAATATGGTGCTCCAACTGAAATTAATTCACCGGTTAAATACTCAAGCACTGTAGGGTATAAAGTGCCAACGAACACGATGAAAAAGGCAGTGATGAATAATAAATTGTTCATCAGCATCATCGTAAGGCGTGAAAAGAATCTTCTACCTTCTGTCACTTGAGTAGCAGATTTCTTTTCAGATTCCAATATCGAATACTGGAAAGATGTGTGATTCTTTCTCGTAAACACTACAAATATTACTAAGCTACTGACTGTAATTACACCAAGTAGAGCTAATATATACAGTCCATATCTTGGGTCATCTGCAAACGTGTGCACTGAGGTAAGTATTCCTGAGCGGACTAGAAATGTTCCAGTCACACTCAATATAAAAGTTGTAAGCGTAAGTAAAATAGCGAAATTCCTTAAAGTATTGAAATTTCGTACAACGAGCAACAAATGTGTCAGCGCCACTGCAATTAGCCAAGGCATCAAAGAAACGTTTTCCACTGGATCCCAGAACCAAAATCCACCCCAACCGAGTTCACGATATGCCCACCAGCTACCCAAGCTGATGCCCAAAGTGAGCAGCGACCAAGAAATAAGTACCCAAGGCCTGACAATTTTAGCCCAAACATTTCCTTCAGTATTTAAAATTAATCCAGCTATAGAGAGCGAAAAAGGAATGCTAAATCCAAGGTACCCCAAATATAATACCGGTGGATGAATAGCAAGGCCTATATCCTGCAATATCGGATTAAAACCCAGTCCATCTGTTTCAATGCCTGGCATTTTAGTGAAGGGGCTGGATTCAAGTAAAGTGAACAGTAAAAAACAAAAGCAAATCAAGCCTTGGGTGATAAGAGATATTTTTTTTAATTTACTACCATTAGTTCGTTCTGGTGTCATTCCAGTGCTTGACACTGGAATCCAGTTTTTATTACACTGCCATTTGATGTACTCATTTGCAATTAAATTGTCTGGATCCAAGTAGTCAAGCACTGGGATGACAGAAGGTATATAAATATCCATTAGTAATAAATACATGACAAGCACTAAGGTCCAAAGCAACATAGACCCTTCTTTATTTCCCCAAACACCACAAATCTTATAGATTAAAGGTTTTGTTGTGTGTGAGTGGTAATATACGTTTTCAAGTGAGAAATCATTTTTAATGTGGCAGTAGATCAAAATAGCCATTGATGCTGACACACAAAAAAATATGGCAGAGGAGACGAATCGGTAAGAACTAAACGGTAGAAACAAATACGTTAAAGATAACAAACAGGCTACCAATAACAATATATTCCCAAATTCAGGCATAAGATTCATATAATGATATTACTAATAATAAATTGGGAGTTAAAGTTTTAATATAGGAACAAAGTTAATCTTCAATTATATTAATAGTAAGTAAAAATTAAGCATTAAGCTTTTATACTTTATATTATATAACATTAATATTGTGAGGTAATATTATGGGCACAACTAAGATTAGTGAATTTCTATTCAATATAAAAGGTAAAGTGGCAAAACAACATGCTGAACCAATAATTGAAAAAAATCTCTATACTATTTTAGGATTCAAAGATGTAGAAGATTTAGAACATAAGACAAGTAAGTCCGTTAACAAAAAAATTTGGCAGCTATTTATTGATTGCTTTACAAAGGAAATAGATTATGTAGCAACTAAGCAAGTTGTAAAAAACGTTGTTTGTAATATTGCCAAAAGTGCCCAAGGCAATGCTTTTACTGAAGCTGAAAGCTTAATCTTAAACGAAAAACAAGATAATAAAAAGAGAGAAAGAGCGATTAAAAAAGCTACTAGTATTTTAAAAAAAATCAATCCAGAAAAAGCCTTCAATGAACTTTCAGTAATAAAAAAACAAGCCGAAGATTTTTTACAAACCGATTTTTATAAGGCGCAGAGCAAACCACTGCCAGGATTTGCTACATCTGGTGCACAGCTTTTTGCGGAAACTTTGAAATATATAGAAACACTAGAAAAATTATCAGAAGTTAAAAAGGAAGATTTAACTAAGAGTTTCCTATTAAATTATATTAGTTCACTGAACAAAAAGTATCCTAAATCACAAGGTAAAAGGGAAGATGCTATACGAATACTATCAAGCGATGAGTTGAAGAATTTTTATAATAAAGGTGTAGAGGAAGGAATACTACAACCGCTGGTATCATATAAAGAATGCAGAAATCTGTATGATAAAATGAGCCAAACAAAGGATGAATGTATAATCAAAAAAGAAGAACATGAGAAAGCAAGTAAGTCAATAACCAGTATAATTAGTGACATAAAAAAATGTAGAGAAGCAGTCCTTAGTTGCAAAAATTTTCAGAGCTCCTACATAAAGGAAAAAGCAGAACACCCATTTAGAGGCACCTCATGTCAAAAAATGATTGATATATATCAAGAGAGAATTGCTGGATATCAGGAAAAAATTCGTCAAAACCTAAACCAAATAAGAGCAATATTAAAAGATACGCCGCAAGATGTGGAAAAATTTAAGGAAATAATCAATTGTGTGCATGAAGCAGAGCAGTATGATGAAATTTTTGATTCGGCTTTAATTTGTTTATCGAACATACAGAATAAGCTAGATATTCAACCAGAAAATCCCCTAACAGAACTCAGAGCTTCACAAATCAACGTTGAAATTGAGCTAACTAGGCTCTGTGAACAAAATATTAGAGTAAGCATGTGAGTGCTTCAACAAAATTCAAAAAACCAATAAAGACCTCATAAGTCTTATCAAAATAGGAGATTTCTAATAGTGGCAAATACCATGTATTTCTTTCAATTTGCCACTACCTAAATCACACATTGTCTTCCAGAAGGAAAATTTTTGTTCCACTGGCAACCACCTCATGTATAGCTTTACTTTCATAATAAGAAAAATGGCAAAAGCAATTTTAGATCTACTCTAATAAAAGCCTATTTTCCTTGAAACTAAAATAGCTACTAAATGTGATAATAATATGATCTATTAATTCTATTCCTATGCTTTTGCAAGCTTCTGCAAGCTGTCTAGTGAGAAACATATCGCTACTTGAAGGCTGTATATCTCCACTTGGGTGATTGTGGGATATTACAATCGATGTTGAGCCAATCAAAAGAGCGCGTCTTATGATCTCTCTAACGTAAATAGGAGTTTGATCTACTGTACCAAAGTTCTGCAGATCTTCCGCTATTAGACGATATCTTTTATTCATATAGATGACGCGAAAATTTTCTTTATTAAGGCTTCCTATACTTACTTTTAAATAATCAAGCAAATTTTCCCAGTTATTGATTATAGGTAGGTCCTTTATTTCTTCTCGTGCAGAACGAACAAAAGCCTGTTTCACACAAAAGATAGCAGATATGGCTGCATTATTAACTCCTTCAATATTTTGCAGTGCTTCTAAATCGGCATTAAAAACTTTATTTAAACTGCCCAAATTTTCTATCAAACTCTTTGCTACTGGCTTTACATCGATTCTACTATATGCTGAATATAAAATGTGTTCTAAAATCTCATAATCAAGCAATGATTGTCCGTTATCTAAAATAATTCTCTCTCTTAGGCGCTTTCTATGACCTTTTTTGTAATCTTTCATTATTCATGAATTGCTTATCTCTTATAATAAGAAATTGAATTTTTAAGTAAAATATTTAATAAAACACATGAAGCATAATTGTAAATTTTTGAAGACAGCAAATGAAAGTAGCCCCTCTCTTGTCATCCCCTGCTCCCTCCTTCTTGTCATTCAAGTAGCCTCATCCCAGTGTCCCTTCTATATATCATCCCAGTGCTCCTTCTATGTCATCCCAGTGCTTGACACTGGTTTCTTACCAACAAAAACCTAGCATAACTTTTGTGCTCAAAAAATTTCCAGCATCAAGTGCTGGCCTGAAGCTTTAGCTGTAAATGTTAAGAAATTTACCAAGCGAAAAAAAAAGGCAAAAAAATCCCCGTGTAACGAGTTTTGACCCTATAATAATGTAAATTGGCGCTGTAATAATGTGCTAACGCTTAAAATAAGCGCGTTTTGGCTGAATGTAGAAAAAATAAAAAAGACATGCAGCCGCTATAATTTTTATGTAATTTGCCAATAAATATCTGAGTTTTTTACTGAATTTTTGTTGTTGAACCCGCGCGGATCGAAAACAAGGATAAATACTCTTATTGTCATAATAAGGGGGCTGGCGCAGTTTGTCAAGGAAGTTTTATGCGAGAGATCTATTGAAATGCTCGTGCAAAATCATACTATTAATTAGTACACTATAAATTTAAAATTATAAATATGTTAAGCAAATTAGTAACTTTGCTATTAATTTTTATATTTCCTTTTTACTCATACTCATATCAGTTTAGAACCAAAGCAAAGCAAGCAATTGTCTTAGATTTAGCTTCAGACTCGTTCATTTTTGAACACAATTCCAGGGAAAAAATGGCCCCATCTTCAATGAGTAAGTTAATGACTTTATATGTAGCTTTTGACTATCTAAAAGCTGGAATAATAAAAATGGAAGATAAATTTCGAGTAAGTAGAAAAGCATGGGAAAGGAAAGGCTCTTCTATGTTTTTGAAAGAAGGTCAATTTGTTACGGTAAAAGAACTACTTGAAGGAATTACAATTGCCTCAGGTAATGATGCATGCATAGCGCTAGCCGAGGGTATCGCAGGATCAGAAGAGAATTTTGTTGCTGAAATGAATGAAGTTGCACAAGATTTAAATCTTAATGATAGTCATTTTGTTAACTCAAGCGGGTGGCCAGATGAAAACCATTTTATGAGCGCAAAAGACTTGGTAACACTGGCAAAAAGGATTTTTACTGATTTTCCTGAATACTATGATCTATTCTCTGAACAATATTTGACATATAACGATATTGTACAAAAAAATAAAAATCTTTTACTTTTCCATGATATTGGAGTTGATGGTCTAAAGACAGGTCATACAAGTGCTGGTGGTTATGGAATTATAGTATCTGCAAAACGGAACGATAGGAGAATTTTTGCTGTTGTGAATGGTTTGGATACCGAGAAAGAGCGAATAGAGGAAGCAAAAAGACTAATACAATATTCCTTAAATCATTTTAATACCAAGAAAATATTTGCTAAGGATAGCGTAGTTGAAGAAATAAATATTGTTTATGGAAAAGATAAAAAGGTGCCCGTTACAGTTGCAAACGATGTTACCATAACTTATAACCGCAGATTACATGATAAAATTAAAGTGCGTATTGAGTATAAAGATATGGTACCCGCACCAATTAAAAAAGGTCAAGAAGTGGGCAAAATTTTTGTAGAAATACCTGGTACTGAGCAACAAACTATACCTGTTTATACAGCAAATGATGTGCAGAAATTGAGCTATATAAAAAAAATTTTTAGAAAGTTGTTTTAATCAGCAAATGTAAGTTAAGGAGACCTGAAATACTAATCTACTTTCAACCTCTCAGCATGTAAACTGCGTGGTAAAGATTCCAACTCTTTTGCAGCAGTGAGTTCTTTATTTTTTGCATGTATACCAAGCTTATTGAATTCTCGGGCAGCAGGAAACACTCTTGCCTCAAGCGAACCAGCAGTTTTATTGTAATGATCAACAGCACTTTTTAAGCTTCTGCGTAAATTATCAAAATTTTCGCCCATTGTGCAGATTCGCTCATATAAAATATGGCCTAGTTCACTTATTTTCTTTGCATTTTCAGCTATCATCTCTTGCTTCCATCCATAGGCTACTGCCCTAAGTAGCGCGATTAAAGTGATTGGTGTTGCAATAATTACTTTTTTTTCTATTCCAATTTCTATCAAAGCTGGTTCACATTCTAGTGCTGCACTGAAAACCCCTTCTCCTGTTAAAAAAAGTACCACAAGCTCTGGCGTATTTTCAAATTGGTTCCAATATTCCTTTCTGCCTAGATCATTTATATGTTTTTTTATTGCCAGAGAATGATTCTTCAATTTTTCCTTTTGTATCTGTAAATCATTTTGCGACATAGCATCCATGTAAGAATCAAGTGGTACTTTAGCATCTATTATTATTTGCTTTCCTGATGGCATTTTTATTATCAAATCAGGACGCAACAAATTGTCCTCATTTTTATCAATTACTGAAGCTTGAGTCAAAAAATCGCAATATTCAATCATTCCCGCCATTTCTACTACTCTTTTTAGCTGCATTTCACCCCATTTTCCCCTAATGTGAGGCTTCCTCAGGGCGTTAGCAAGGCTAGAAGTTTGACTCATTAATGCTCCAATTTGCTCCCTTAAACCTTCATAGGCCCCTACCCTCTCCTTCTCTAGGTCACGTATTTCACTATCGAATTTTTCTAACTTTTCTTTTATTGGAGTGACAACTTCGTTGATCGTTGCTTGCCTTTTTTTGAAATCACTTTCTGTTTCTTTTAGCTTACTATCGATTACTTCCTTCGCTAAATTCAGAAAATTATTGTTGTTTACCTGCAAAGCATCAAGAGAGAGAGCTTTAAAAGTGTTTGTAAGCCTCTCCTCTGCTTTTGTTAGTAATTCTATTTCCTTTTTCTTTTCCTCACGCTCTTTTTGTAGAATTACTTCAAGCTCTGCTTTTTTGACTTTCAACCCAACTATCTCTTCATCCTTATTCAGTAAAGTTCGCTTTGCCTCTTGAAGCTCACGCTCTAATTTAAGTTCAAGATTTGCTTTCTCCTCACTTAGCTTTCTATTCTTTTTTACGACGAAAAAGAGAAATAACAGTAAAAAAAGAAAATTTAACCCGAGAACTATAGAATTGAGAAGCATCAGAATACAGAAAAAACCGCACTCACAATACTATCTAATTTTTCTATATATAAAAAAGAAAAAAGAGAATCAAATGAGGTACTCTTTTGTGAAGGATTTGGTTTACTAATTAATAATCGCCTACACTTGGATTAGTGACATAATGTCTTTTTATTAAAAATCTTATATAATAGTTATTTTTATCATATCAAATAGCACATATATTAACAACTCGATTTTACTCTCATTGCTTACTATTTACCACATTACAACACTTACAAACCGGTTATTTCATTAAAAACTTAGCTTCAGCCCAGCCAAAAGCACATACCCGGAGTTATTACTTTCGATTTCAGGTTCTTTGGTACTAAATTTTACAATATCGAAGTAGTATGAAGTGCCAAGAGCTAATGGATATTCAAGACTGAAAGCCTGTGATGTTAATTCGTTTGTACCTTTGCCTACAATATCCCTGCTACTACTAAAATATGTTAAGCTCACTTTACGAGAATCAGAATGATAAGCAACACCTGCATTTATATAATTCATATTACTTGTTTCAGGACTACGTTTCTCACCAGATTTACCGCCATTACCGTACGAAAAAATGCAATCAAGTTCAAAAAGTTTTAGCTTCAAGCCAAAATTCCAGTGTAGCAATTGATTACGGCATTTATAATTTTCAGAAGTACCATCCGAGCAATCAGTTAAATTTTCTCTTGCAAACTCACCAGTAAAAGCAGTAGTAAAATTTATTTCATCTGATAAGCCATTTTTATAGGAAAGACCAGCGGCTATTAGATTGTTATATTGCAAATTATTTTTTCCTGGAACATAACTGAGTCCAAGTTGAAAGTTATAGATTTCAGGAGAAATATAGTTTATCGTTGGTTGTTTTAACTTCAGCTCTAGTCCATTATAGTCGCTGTAAATATTGGGTTTTACCCAAAATACCTCATCTTTATCATACCCAGGATCATTATCTTTTTTTTCATTACCGCGCAAATTTGAGTAATTTGTCCAATGACCATTTATTCCTCCGGCAGCTGTGTAAATTTTTGAAGTGTTAATTAACATACTCTGACTAACTAAACTTCCTTTACCATATTCAATTGATCCAAATTCCTGGTTCTTTATGATAAAATACCACTTCTCCATTTCTAACTTTTCTATGTCTAGTGCCTTTAAGTTTGCAATACCAGAAACTCCTACCTTAACATTAAACCCCAGTTGTGTATTTGGATAAACTTGCTGCAAATAAAGAAAGCGCAGGTCTGAATAGCTTGAGGTCTTGTCTTTTGTAGAGCTAAAAGAATCTTTATTGAAAGCGTAGCCAAATCTTAAATCTACTTTTCCATCTAGTTCTACATAAAACATCTCCTTATCCAGAATTACCCTAGCGTTAGCACTTCCTCCCACAAGTAATGATAAAAATAGTGTGATTAGTAACCTCATAGGTAAGCTTAAATTCTTAATATAAGCTTAACAGAAATAAAAAACAATCCTTATATTGTGTAGAACTTAGATACTACAAACCAATTAATGACAAAAGCGTTTAAGCATTCTTCACACTATGTTTTTGAATTATATTTCCATAAATAATTGATATGCTTGATAGTTTTCGCTTTAATAACTGCTTGTTAATGGAAGAATGTATACGATTAACTATTTTAGATGTGTTATTTGCATCACAGTTCATCAAAATAAAAAGTACCTTATTCTCATCAATACATCCTAAAAAATCATCACTACGGCAATTTTTATAAAAATGTTCTATGATAATTTTTAGTGTATCATTTTCCTTATTACAACTGCTGTTTAAACCTATTATTCCTATAACTGCATTAATTTGATATTCAAAGGCAAAATTCAATATGACATATAACTCCAAAATCGTTGAATCATTGTCTGGTATATCAAACAAGTTGTGTTTTCTATATTTCTTACCCATCAGATATTTATCCCTAAACATTGCTAGCTTATGAAACAGGCTAATGTCACGTATCAATAGCTCATAATTAATCTTGCTATTAGTAAATTGCGTTGTGCGAAAAACTTTTACCTTTGTTTTTATATCTTCTCCTTTAGCGTCGATTAAAGAAAAGCCTATCACTTTTGGCAATATATCGGGCAAATCGCGCCCATCTTCAGTATACTCCAAATAGCTTTTCATATCTTCAGCTGCTCTTGCACTTAAAATATTGATTAACGGCTTATTAAGTAAATTCCCTTCTTCACATTTTAATAAATTCCTTGCTGCTTGATTGAGTCCCAAGATTAACACGTTTTTTTTCTCATTATCCTGAGAAACAGATATCACAGCATCATCTTTCCTTCTTGCCGTTATAAAATCTTCCATGCTTTCATTCTATAAAATGTATTTACCAGTATAATAAAGTTGTATTAAGATTTATTTACCTATTGATATACTTAATCAAGTATAGGCAAGCATAACATAACCAGCTATTTCTAAGTGATGATAAAGGAAGCAAAATTACAAATGTAATTTTGCTTGTTTTCTTTAATACCTTCATCACAACAACTGATTTTGCTGTATTGGATTAGATGGTTGAATATAACCTAAACTACTGTGACACGATTCTTCGTATGACGGTGGTGATGAACACGATTCCTCGTATGAAGGTAGTAGTTCCTCAAGCGGTGCTGAAGGTTGTACTTTTTCATAATTGTCAGAAGGAAAATTGTCTGATTCTTTATTATTAGTTGCTTTATCCATACATTTTACTGGTTGCTCTATATAGTCTTGTATTTCTTTTGTAAAACTATGATTTAGATAACAACTTGTTAAGTAAGCTACACCTGCTACTGTGAGTGCTAATGATGCAAAAACTAAAGGTGAAGCTCCTATACACCTAAAAACCTTTACTTTATACATACTCATATGAGCAGGTGGGTCAATGGTTGTTGCTAAAAAAATAAAAAAACCAAGTGAAAAAAATATTAACAAGCAAATTCCACCCAATGAACAAGATCCTAACGCTACTTCTTTTAATGATTTTTCGTTTTTCTTTTTATTATTAAGGCTTCGATACATTTTATTAACGTTAGTATTGCTAATATAATCTTCTAGTTCTTTTAAAATTTGAGTCTTTAACTCTTCAATCTCATTATCTATTAACGAATAGTATTTTTTATACCGCTGCTTCAATTGAACGTCTAATACTGATTTACCACCATTGAGAAGATTTAAAATGTCTTTTTTGCATAACTCAATCTCCTGAGAAATTTTAGAATCGTTTTGTTCTTTTATATCTTGATCCATTTTAGCCTGTAGTTTTTGACCAAAATCTTTAAATACAGTTCTGCAAGAAAGGTATTTTAATATAATAGGTAAAGCCAGCTCATTTCCCTTACTAAGCAAAGATAAAAGATTCAAAGCGAAAGAATTAGGTACTGCTTCTCTTGGTAGAATTAAGTGAAATCTTGGAGAGTAGACCGGCGGAACTTCCCCAGTCAGTCTCTCGCAAAACTGTACGTAAATCTCTCGATTTATACAGCTTCCATTATTCAGCCTTTTGACCTAACCCTAATGTCCAGTGGTAGAAAGTCTTTGGATTCTCTTCTTTTATTGTCCCAAATTTGGGAGAAAAACCCTGGACTTGAAGTCCATCCTTTTAAGAATATAATTTTAAGGTGAAAAATCTGAAAGAATGTGGAATATTATAGAAAAAGCAGTCACTCTGTATATATATCACATAGTGTGGATAACAAAATATCGATATCCAGTACTAGTTGGAGATATTGGAAAGAAAGCTAAAGAAGTTGTACAAGAAGTATGTGCAAATAATCAAGTAGAAATTATCAGAGGTAGAGTTGCGTCAAGTCATGTACACGTATACGTTTCTGTACCCCCATACTTAAGTATTAGTAAGTTAGTGCAGTTAATAAAAGGAAAAAGTTCCAGAAAAATCCAGCAAAACTTTCCAGAGCTAAAAAAGAGATACTGGGTTGTGGGCAGTAGGCTACTTTGTCAGGACTAGCGGAAATGTAACTGACGAAATGATAAAAAATTATATTGAAAATCACTCTAAAAAAGAAGATAAATTTGGTGACTTTCAAGTCGAAAGTTAGCATTCTATGCTCTCTCTCAATCTTTGGATTTTAATCCATAGTGGTTGAATTTCTGGTGCAGAGTACTTTTGTTGATATATTCCAGGAAGTACTACTCCTAAAGATAATTCTCCCAGCGGGGAAAGTATAACTACTTGCTCATCAATATCTGGCGGAGACCAATCTCTATCTTTTCCTGCTTTACTTGTTATCCATGGCAGATAATCTGTTACAATATCTCCTATTTTCACTCTTACTTTTGCTTTTTCACAATCTACTTCTTTTACAACTCCTATACGAATGATATTAGCTACTTTTCTCTGTAACTCTGCAATGGCAAAATTATTTTCTAACATGCATTTCTCCCACTGCTATTTTATGTGGTTTGATTTTCCCCTCTTCCCATACTGATTTACCTAAATGAAGCTGATGACTCCAATCAACCATCCACACCAAATATGCATCTAATTCGGGTCTAAATCCATCAGGCTCTGCAGAAAGAAATTCAGCCGGAGATACATTCTTTTCCCAGGTATTCTTGTTCACTACTCTTGCAACCTCAGCAGCGAATGTTCTGACAATAATAGGGGCATTTTCTATTGTGCTATCAATCACTATTCGTGCTTCAAATCTTGCTTTCAGCGCTAATTCCTCTGTTCCAGGATCTTTTCCCGATTCTAAACTCACAAACTCTACAAATAACGCTGGCGCTAATAATTCTTTTCTTATCGATGGATAAATTTCACAAGTTTGAATTGCTGGTATTTCTCTCTTCAGCGTGGTACAAATTTTATCATGTAAATCTTTCAAATTCATCCTTTATAGCTCAATTCACGTTCAAAAAACTTTGTAAAGACTTTCTCAACCTCATAATTAACAAGGTCTTTTATTATTCTTGAGCCTTCTGGTTCCAGCGGTAGTTTTACTTCCTTTATTGGCAATGCTGCTCTTCCTTCACGTTTAAACATACCGCTATTTCCTTTTGGCATAACTGCTGCAAATCCTCCTATAAACTCATGCTTTCCTACTTTCGATCCTCTTCTTGTTTTTTGTATTTTACCAATTGTCCATGCTCTAATGTCATAGAGATTTGCTCTAATTAACACGTCTAACCTACTTGTCTTAGCCTTAAAAATTCTTAATCTCTTTCTTATCAAACTTTTCTTTTCCTCACTAATTTCTTTTGCTGTCTTCAATTTTAGCCATAGTGCTGTTCTGTTTAACGCTCTCACTATTGCTAATTCTATTTTTTTTCTTTTAGCATTTACACTTTCTATTACCTCAACTTCTATATGCACAGACATTTTACACCCCATACGCTTCGATTCGCCAGACCATTCCAGATTTATCTCTAAGTGGTGGTGTGTGTATTTTGTATTTGCAATCACCTATAACAAAAATATCTCCTACAATTGGCCTCAGTATATCAAAAATGCTTACCTCAAGAAAAAGCATCTCTCCCACAAATTGTCCTTCACCAATCTCGTATAATTTATCTGGCTGTTGCTTTAATACCTGTACAATATATGACTTATCCTTTGATTTATATAAAGCCACTTCTCCTAAATGGGCAAAACAATCTTTAAATAATCGCTTAATATTTTCTTGCACATTTCTCCGTTATATACTAACATTTACATGCTAAGAAGAGGTAAAGCATTCTTCTGCCTCACACTGCTTTATAATTGCTCTACCTGTGTTGTTATGTTGCAACAAACCCTGACTAATACCCCAGGTCTGTGACACATTGGCAGAGGGTTTGACTGCGTATGTAAATCAGTCCCTCTATCAAACCTCCTTGGTTCTTGCTTTGCATATAGTGGCTGTCCAAGAGTATTTACTGTTTCATTAAAATCTGCTGGTGCAAAATATGTCGTAAATGTGCTTGCTGTTCCTACTGGAAAACAGTGCCCTGTATCTTTCTCAATAAATCTTCTCACAGTTCCTTCAGGGCCAGTTGCTTGCCCTCTATACTCCTCAAATGTTATGCCACAGAACGTAAATCCTGATCTCATATCGTTTCTTAGCGCTGCTCCTTCTTGCCATCAACTATGTTTTTTAAAATTTTTTGAATTTAGTCTCATTTGTTGATAATTTTGTATTTTTATTCAATTGAAAAATGTATTTTGGCAACAAAAACCCTAGTTTATACAGAAAGAAATTTATATCAAACAGCAAGCACTGCTTAGATTTTATGGTTAACGAATATGTGCTTTAAATGTGTGTAGACGCACATATTCGTTAACCTATTTTCTATACAGATTTTTTTTATTTCATATTAATTGCTTCTTTAAGTCTTGCATTGGCAATTACTATGATTTTTCGCATTAGAGCTGTTATAGCTACCATCTTCTTTTTACCTCTACCAATAAGATCAGAATAAAAAGCACCAAGTGCAGATTTAGATCTTGCAGCAGCCATAGCAGCTGTGAAAAGCTTTGCACGAACATTGCTTCTACCACCTGTTATCCTTCGATAACCAATAGTTTTACCGCTTTCTTTTGGATGTGGAGCAACTCCAGCAAGACTTGCAACTTCTTTTTTGTTTAGGTGGCCAAGTTCTGGCATTAGACACACAAAAACTTGTGATAACTTGAGACCTATTCCTGGCACTGTTCTCAAGATTTTTTGACGCTTTTGTAACTCTGGATTTTTATCAATAATTCTTTGTATGGCATCGTTGAACTCATTTATCTGACTGGTAAAAAAGTCTATTGTTTTTTGGCAACTTTCCTTTATATAGTCGTTTTCAGGTGCTGCAAGCCTACATTTCTCTTGAGTTCTCATTTGCGTAATGTCATCACGACGTTGACAGAGTGCAACTAAGGCGGTTTGTTCTTTTGACATACGCACAAATAGAGATAGAGCACTATAGCGTTCAAAACCATATTGAGCAAGGGCTCTTGCATCTGATTGATCTGTCTTTGCTAAAGTTCCATGTGATATGATAAAACTTTTTACTTTACGAGTATTAGCTCGATGTACAGCAACATTCTTATCAACAAGAAAATGTGCTAAGCCAAGCTCATATTTTCCAGTGTTTTCTAAAGTTACTAGAGAATTAGGTAGGATATCTGAAAATTTTTGAAACAACTGTTGCCAACCAGTAGCATCATTGTCAAACTTGATAGCGCTCCTTTGGTTATAAGCTGCAGCAACATTTTTAAATTTTCCGATATTAATGCCAATGAAATTTTGATAAGATGTAATCATAATAAATAACCTCGATAGTTTAATTAATTTAAGATTGTAAACGGGTGCATACATATGTCCCATGCAACTATTCAAACGTATCGAGAGATGGGGCTAGTTTACCTTGATGGCTACGGTTGTAATACCAACTTTCATTCTTACTATTACCCACAAATATAAAGTTCAGTAGCAAGTCTCCATCCTTCTGCTAAATCAAAAAGACGTCTCCACCCTTTCCAAAGAGTAATGGGACCTGGTTCTGGATCATTTTTCCTGGCTAAATGACCTCCAAGTTGGGCGATCCATGAAACAGCTTCTTTTATAGTAGGGGTTATATTTGGGTATGACTTTACTTTATGTATTTTGACGTATAAAACTTTCCATTCTTCTTCAGCTAATAATGTAGTACATGGTAGTGTTGAATCAGTTCTTGCAATTGTTGTAATAAAGAAAATTCTCCAAGCAATAATACTCATGACTGTTAGATATCGCATTAATCTTTCTGCTGTTACCAGTCTACATTCTTCAACTTTAAGGCCAGATTTTAAAATTTTATGTAAGACTTCTATTTTCCACCTAAGACAATACCAATTAACTTTTTCAATAGCTTCATCAAAAGTATTAACTGAAAGATTCGTTAAAAGCATCCACTCTAGTGGTGTTGATTCAGGAGGAGGATTTTTCTCAATAACTTGAACTACATAGAGCGGTAGGTCAGGTAGCTCTTCTTTATGTCTTAATCTTATATTGCCTCTATCTGGGTTCATAGTAAATTTTCCAAATCTATAGCATTTCTCATAATAGTCCGAACAGGTCATAGGAAGGCAGAATCAACAGCACGACGAAAGGATTCGAATAGAGGAATGTTTTTCCTGGCTCTGTTTTTTATAGCAAACCAATAATGCTCAATTTTGTTGAAATCTGGAGAATATGGAGGAAGATATAAAATTTCTGCACCAACTCCTTTAGCAAATCTTATTAGACTTATGAAAAGTAGCATTATCAAGGATAACAGTTTGTCCAGGTTCCAAAATCGGTGTCAGAAACTGCTCAAACCATTTATTAAAGATATCCATATTGCAGTGGCCTTTAAAGGTTAACGGAGCAATTATTTTTCTTCCACTTAAGGCTGCAACCATGCTAATTCGTTGAGTTTTCTTTCCAGATTTTAGGGCATAAAACCGCTGTCCTTTCTGGCAATACCCATAGGTTCAGTGTTATCAATGCCAGACTCATCTATATACACTAATTCTTTAGGTTCTTTTGTTGCTATAACCTTTGAAAATTGAGCTCGCTTTTCTTCATTTCTTTCTTTATATCCGTAGGTCTTTTTTTTCTTGTGAATCCTATATTTTTAAGTGCTCGATGAATTGTTTGTCTACTAATATTGCCCCAGCATCTCTGACTGAGTTTTGCCACCTTGCTCATTTGCAAATTCGGCAAATGCATTCCAGTCGGTAATTTTATGCCACGCTTCCAAGCTTTTTTGATTGAAAATCTCCCGTTTTCTCACGTCTTTTCTTCCACTCATATAAAGTTGTTTTTCCAATCTTAAATCTCTTGGCAACAGTTTCTCCACTCTCTCCTTCATCCAATGCTTCCATTACCTTTTTCCTTAAGTCATAACTATATGCTGCTGGCATGCTTACCATCACTACTATAAATCCATATCTTACCTTTTTTGGACTATTATGAGAAGTGCTATAACTTACAAGATTATGAAAATAAAACACCATTACATTATGCTGAAAGACTTAAAACAATAGAGGTTTTACTAACGCGAGAAGATATAGATCCTTTGATTAGAGATGATAAAGGCAAAACACCATTTTGTTATGCAAGAGAAAGGAATAAACAAGATATAGTGGAAATTTTAATGAGTAGTAAATATGGAGAAGATAAAAACAGTTTACTTCATTTAGCTGCAAAAAAAGGATATGAGGAGTTCCTAGAAGAGATTTTAGAAGAGGGAGTTGAAGTAGATATTTTAAACAATAAAGGAGAATCAGCGATATATCTTGCAGCAATAAATAGACATTTTAATATAGTAAAATTACTGCTAAAGAAAAGAGCAGATGCTACAGATGTTTTTCAGTACGCAATAACAACAAATAACGTAAAACTGATAAAGTTATTAAGCAAAGAAAATATAGTTTTATTGTCCCAAATTTGGGAGAAAAACCCTGGACTTGAAGTCCATCCTTTTAAGAATATAATTTTAAGGTGAAAAATCTGAAAGAATGTGGAATATTATAGAAAAAGCAGTCACTCTGTATATATATCACATAGTGTGGATAACAAAATATCGATATCCAGTACTAGTTGGAGATATTGGAAAGAAAGCTAAAGAAGTTGTACAAGAAGTATGTGCAAATAATCAAGTAGAAATTATCAGAGGTAGAGTTGCGTCAAGTCATGTACACGTATACGTTTCTGTACCCCCATACTTAAGTATTAGTAAGTTAGTGCAGTTAATAAAAGGAAAAAGTTCCAGAAAAATCCAGCAAAACTTTCCAGAGCTAAAAAAGAGATACTGGGTTGTGGGCAGTAGGCTACTTTGTCAGGACTAGCGGAAATGTAACTGACGAAATGATAAAAAATTATATTGAAAATCACTCTAAAAAAGAAGATAAATTTGGTGACTTTCAAGTCGAAAGTTAGCATTCTATGCTCTCTCTCAATCTTTGGATTTTAATCCATAGTGGTTGAATTGGAAAAAATGACAACTTTCCAACGTTTCATTTATTGAGCAATAAATATTTTGAAGAAAGGAAAATAGCAGACAAAAAAATAAAGAAATATATCAATATCATCTGTTTTTCTATAACAGTATGTGCAATAGCGATAGTGGGAATTTACCCTAACATTATAGCTGCAGTAATGGTGGGAATAGTTGCACTCATAGCTGCAATAGTAATGAGTAATTTAATTCAGAAGTATATAGAAGAAGCGCTTGAAAAGAAAATGTTTATTGAACTCGAAAGTGAGAAAACAAGTAGTCCTAATTTAAGTGATGTTGAAGTATCATCTAATGATGGTGAAGAGCTAGCAATATGATATACGCCACATCATTTTCTGAAGGTTTAAAACCAGATCCAGAGCTTAAAGTATCAGAGTGGGCGAATGAGTATCGAGTTCTAGCACCAACTGCAGCATCAGAGCCAGGAAAATGGAGAACAGAGAGAACGCCATACCTTAAAGAAATCATGGATTCACTATCTCCTTCTTCACCAACTGAAAAAATAGTATTCATGAAAGGAGCGCAGATTGGAGGAACAGAAGCTGGTAACAATTGGATAGGCTATATCATAGATCAGACACCAGGTCCAATGCTGGTAGTACAGCCAACAGTTGAAATGGGAAAACGTTGGTCAAAGGGAAGATTTGCGCCGTTAATAGAGAGTACGCCATGTTTAAAGAGTAAAGTAAAAGACCCAAGATCAAGAGATTCAGGCAATACTGTACAAAGTAAGGAATTTCCAGGTGGAATAGTAGTAATAACTGGAGCAAACAGCAGTGTAGGCCTCCGATCTATGCCAGTAAAATACCTCTTTCTTGATGAGATAGATGCCTATCCAGGAGATTCGGGAGGTGAAGGAGATCCAGTTTTACTCAGCATAGCCCGTACTAATACATTTGCACGACGAAAGATTTTTTTAGTATCAACGCCAACGATTCATGGAATAAGCAGAATTGAGAAAGAATTTGAAGCAACAGATAAGAGATATTTTTTTGTTCCCTGTCCGTATTGTAATTACTATCAAGTTCTAAAATGGTCACAAATAAAATGGGAAAACAACGACTCAAGAACAGCACATTATGTCTGCACTGAATGTAGCGGCAAAATAGAAAATCATCAAAAGACAGAGATGCTAGAACGTGGAGAATGGAGAGCTACAGAGGCAAAAGAAGGGGAGAAAAAAGGATTTCATCTTTCAAGTCTTTATAGTCCAGTTGGGTGGTATAGTTGGCAACAAGCAGTAGAGGATTTTCTGCATGCAAAGGAAAGTGAACAATTACTGAAAGTTTGGATCAACACAACGCTTGGAGAAACCTGGGTAGATAAGGGAGAAGTACCAGACTGGAAGCAATTATTCAACAGAAGAGAATTTTTTCCCGTAGGCACAGTACCAAAAGGTGAAGTGGTTCTCACAGCAGGTGTTGATGTCCAAAAAGATCGTTTAGAAGTAGAAGTTGTAGCATGGGGAAAAAGCCGCGAAAGTTGGTCAATAGACTACCGAGTATTTGAAGGAGATACAGGAGGAGGAGAAGTATGGGGAAAGCTTTCAGAGTTACTCAATCATCATTTTATCGGTGAAAATGATCTTGAATATATGATAAGCATGATGGCAGTTGATGCAGGGTATGCAACGCAGGAAGTTTACAACTGGGTGAGAAGTCATCAAGGGTCTGGAAGAGTAATTGGCAGTGAAAGGTGTAAATAAAGCACTAGTGCCGCTGAGTAGCCCAAGTAGAGTTGATATAACAGTTGGTGGTCAAAAGCTAAAGAGAGGAATAAAGCTCTGGCCAGTAGGAGTATCGATATTAAAGTCAGAGCTTTTTCAATTACTTAATGTTTTAAAAAACGGGGAAAAAGAAAAAGTGCCAGCAGGATATTGTCATTTTCCTGAGTATGCACCTGAATATTTTAAGCAACTAACGGCAGAGCAATTAGTCAGCAAGGTAGTAAAAGGATACACCAAACAAGAGTGGCAAAAAGTAAGAGAAAGAAATGAAGTACTAGATTGCCGAATTTATGCGAGAGCAGCATCTATTGCGCTTGGAATTGATCGTTGGCCAGAGAGTAAATGGAATAGTTTGAGTGGAAAAATAGGAAGTAAAAAACCTAAGAAAGTAAGACAGAGTAAGTGGCTGGAAAATGTATAACGAAGAGTATTTAGTTCAAGTCGAAGAAGCGATAAAGAAGCTGCAAAACGGAGAGCGAGTAGTATCAATTGCATATGGTGACCATGTAGTGAGATATGCTGAAGTTCAGATAAATGATTTACTAAACTTAAGACAACGTATTAAAGCTGAGCTAAAGATTGTTGGAATGAAACCGAAGAGAAAGATTGTTTTTTCAACGAGTAAAGGGATCATATAATGATAAAAATCGTTAAAAGGAACCGTATGACAAAAATTATAGCAAAAGAATATACAGAATTTTTAGAGCAGCTCAAAGAACAGATTGCTACTAGTCGTTATAAAGCAGCACTAGCAGTAAATAGCAAACTCATTGTGCTTTATCACTATATTGGTACAGAGATCTTAAGGCGCCAAAAAGAACATGGTTGGGGTGCTAAAATCATAGATCAGCTAAGTAAGGATTTGAGAAGCGCATTTCCAGAAATGAAGGGATTTAGTGCTAGGAATCTTACTTATATGCGTCAATTTGCTGCAGAATATCAAGATACTGAATTTACGCAGCAGGTTGCTGCACAATTGCCTTGGTTTCATATTGTAGTTATTTTAGATAAAGTAAAAGATCCAAAAGAAAGACTATTTTATTTTCAAAAAGCTATAGAGCACGGTTGGTCACGTAGTATAATGGTGATGCAAATCGAACGTGAATTGCACAAACGTCAAGGAAAAGCTGTTACTAACTTCAAAGATAAGTTACCTTCTCCCCAGTCAGATTTAGCACATTATACATTAAAAGATCCATATATTTTTGATTTTTTGAGTATAGGAGATGACGCTCATGAAAGAGAAGTAGAAAAAGGTCTTGTAGGCCATGTAGAGAAGTTTTTGCTTGAGCTAGGGGAAGGATTTGCATTTGTAGGTAGGCAATTTCACTTAGATGTTGGAAATAAAGACTTCTATATTGATTTATTGTTTTACCATTTAAAGTTACGTTGCTTTGTAGTAATTGAGCTAAAAGACAAAGATTTCAAGCCAGAATATGCAGGTAAAATGAATTTTTATCTTTCAGCCGTTGATGATTTACTAAAGCACGAGACAGATCAACCATCTATAGGATTAATTTTATGCAAGTCAAAGGATAACGTGCTAGCTAAGTATACACTGAAAGACATAAATAAACCGATAGGGTTGGCAGAATATAAAATTACTGAAAATCTACCAGAGAATGTAAAGACAGCCTTGCCAACAATAGAAGAGCTAGAGGCTGAGTTATCCAAAGTTTCAGATAAGGAAAAGTAATGCTGTTAAAATCGTTCAAGCAATTATTTAGCAAACCAAAGATAAAAAGTTTAGCATGGGATGCAGCAGGGTCAGGAAGAAGATTTTTTCACTTTCAACCAGAGTTAGGAAGTATAAACAATTTGCTGTCTCAAAACCTTGAAACTTTACGTAGTAGATCACGTGATATGGTGAGAAAAAATCCATATGCAGCAAATATAATTGATACGATAGTAAGTAACTCTATTGGAACAGGAATAAAACCACAATCAAAAGCAAGAGATGGAGAATTTCGCAAAAAAGTACAAGAATTATGGCTAAAATGGACAGATGAAGCAGACAGTAATGGAGTAAGTGATTTTTATGGATTACAAGCTCTAGTATGTAGAAGTATGATAGAGGGAGGAGAATGTTTTGTACGTTTAAGAACGAGAAAGCTGGAAGATAGATTTTCTGTGCCATTACAACTGCAAGTACTTGAGTCTGAACATTTAGACAATAAAACAAATCAAACTTTAGCAAATGGTAATGTAATAAGAAACGGGATTGAGTTTAACAAGCTTGGGCAAAGAGAAGCATATTACTTATTTAGAGAACATCCAGGCGAAGGCTCATTTGGAGAATCAGTAAGAGTACCAGCAAATGATGTTTTACATATTTATAGACCACTAAGACCTGGGCAAATCAGAGGTGAGCCTTGGCTTTCGAGTATACTGCTAAAGCTTTATGAGCTTGATCAATATGATGATGCAGAGCTGGTGAGAAAGAAAACTGCAGCAATGTTTGCAGGGTTTATTACAAGGCTCGATCCTGAAGCAAATATCATGGGAGAAGGTGAAGCAAGTGAGCAAGGAGTAGCACTATCTGGCCTAGAACCTGGAACAATGCAGCTTTTAGACCCAGGAGAAGACATCAAATTTTCGGAACCATCTGATGTTGGAGGAAGTTATGAAGCGTTTATAAGACAGCAACTGAGGGCAATAGCAATAGGTACAGGAATAACATATGAGCAGCTAACAGGAGATTTAACAGGTGTTAATTATTCATCAATCAGAGCTGGATTAATAGAGTTTCGTCGTCGATGCGCTATGCTGCAACACAACATTATGGTATTCCAGTTTTGCAGACCAGTATGGAATAGATGGCTAGAGTTAGCAGTGCTTTGTGGAGAACTGAGTATAGATGAAAAAGTAGTAAAAGCAGCGAAAGAAGAAGTAAAATGGATACCACAGGGATTTGATTGGGTGGATCCACTGAAAGACCAGCAAGCACAGCAAATGGCAGTAAGGAATGGATTTAAGAGTCGATCGGAAGTAGTATCAGAAATGGGTTATGATGTAGAAGAAATTGACCAAGAAATAGCAGAAGATCAAAAGCGAGCTAATTCTTTTGGACTTTGTTTCGATTGTGACGTTAATGTGCCATAAAATACAATAAGGGGAGGAAGGTGATGTGGATAAATAAACCAATAATGGTAGAGAGAAGAAGTTTTGAACTACTATCATTATATAACAGCAAACAACCTATCTTTAAGAATTTAAAGCATTTTCATATAAATCCAAAAGGAATAGCAATAATACGTATTTATGGAGTGTTGACAAAAAAAACAGAAGCTTTTGATCATATTTTAGACATGACTTCGTATGAAAATATTCATGAAGAGATAGAGAGTGCTTTAGAAGATAAAAGCATAGAGACGATTCTACTTGACATAGACAGTCCCGGAGGGGAAGTAAACGGTGTCTTTGACCTAGCTGATTTTATTTATGAATCAAGAGCAAAAAAGAGAATTATTGCAATAGCAAATGATGATGCATATTCTGCTGCGTACGCTATAGCCTCTAGCGCTGAAAAGATTTTTCTCACCCGCACTTCAGGAATTGGGAGTATAGGAGTAATAGCAAGTCATATAGATCAAAGTGGATTTGACGAAAAACAGGGAATAAAATATACCACAATATTTGCTGGTAGTCGGAAGAATGATTTAAATCCGCATGAGCCAATGACGTCTGAAAGTTTAGAAAGCTTACAAAAAGAAGTAGGAAGACTATATGAAATGTTTTTGCAGCTAATAGCAAGAAACAGAGGTCTTTCAATTGAAAAGATTCGATCAACAGAAGCAGGGCTATATTTTGGGGAGAAAGCAGTAGAAATAGGCCTTGCAGACGGAATGACAATTCTTTCATCTATTAATAAAAACAGGAGTATTACTATGAATGAACAAACTACAAACGACCTAGAAACTGATAATTTAACCAAGTATCGTACTGAAGTTCGTGAATTAATACGTTTATGTAATTTATCGAAGGTGCCAGAAAAGATAGAAGAATTTATTGAGCAAGGCGTAAGTGTTGAGCAAGCTAGGGAAGTTTTAATGGAATTACTTGCAGAGAGAACGAAGAAGACAGAGATACTGAGTGCAATACCACAGAATTCAGGAGAGGAGTTGATGATGCAAGTAGCTAAAGCTAGAGCACAATCAAGTATTTAAGTTTTTTTATAACCGTCGGGTACAACAACTACAAACATGGCGGTAAACTAAAGGGAAAAAAGGAGAAAAGAAAATATGACATGTATAACCGAACAAAATAATCTGGGTGACTTATTAAAGTATGAGGCATCAAGTCTATATTCAAGAGATCAGATAACAGTAGCCAAGGGGGAAAATCTGAAGCTAGGAACAGTTGTTAGTCGTGATAAAGACAACATGATTAGGATAATCAATCCAACTGCCACAGATGGGACACAAACGGCGATAGGAGTGATAGCAAGCGATGTAAACGCAAAGGAAAATAGTAAAGGAGTAATTGTTACTCGTGGTGCAATGCTAGCAGATCATGCAGTTGTATGGCCAGCAAATATCACTGAAGAGCAGAAAGCTGCAGCAATAAAGCAACTTGAAGCACAAGGGATCATTATCCGCAAGGGAGTTTAAAAAACTATTAAAATATATATAAGGGGGAAAAGAAAGAATGCAAAATCCATTTACAAATACAGCATTTAGTATGACGGCACTAACAAATGCGATGAATATATTGCCGATAAATTATGGACGAGTTGAAAATTTAAATTTGTTTCCAAATAGGTCAGTAAGATTTAGACATATTACCATAGAAGAACATAATGGAGTTTTAAGTTTACTACCAACGCAAGTTCCAGGAGCACCAGCAACAGTAGGAAAAAGAGGAAAAAGAAAGGTAAGAACGTTTACGATTCCGCATATTCCACATGATGATGTAGTGTTACCAGAGGAAGTACAAGGAATAAGGGCATTTGGATCAGAGAGTGAACTTAAAGCGCTGGCAGATGTAATAACTGACCATTTACAGCTAATGAGGAACAAACACGCAATAACATTAGAGCATTTACGAATGGGAGCGCTGAAGGGAATTATTCTTGATGCTGACGGGTCAGAATTATTAAATCTGTACAACGAATTTGAAATAACACCAAAAGTAGTAAATTTTACCCTTGGAACAGCAACAACAGATGTCAAGCGTAAGTGTATGGAAGTACTCCGGCATATAGAAGATAATCTAAGTGGTGAATATATGACAGGAGTACATGCCTTGGTAAGCCCTGAATTTTTTGATGCATTAACTTCGCATAGTAAAGTGAAAGAAGCATATGAAAGATTGTAAGTTAAAAATGTGATATAAAAGAGATAAGAGGGAAAGATAACCCTACTCACTATAGGAATAGGGCTATCACGGGCGTGTGCGACCGAATGAAAGTCTCACTTTTACCCACAATTTTGAGAGGTCATGATGTGAAGCATAACTATGCTCTCCTTAAGATTTTCATAGCCCCGCCATAGAGTCATAGCCCCTGGTAAATTATCACTTTTTCTATTCATAAATCCACCTAATTTTCCTAACCAAATAATAGCTTGTTTTATGTTTGGAGGTTCTTCTGGTAATGTAGCTACTTTATGCTCACGTATGAAAAGGGCCTTCCACTCTTCATTGCTTAAAATTTTAGTACAGGTTTCCATGGGATTTGATAAAGCGACTTTTGTTAAATATAAAATTTTAAATGCAATAATGCTCTTTATAGCAATTAATTTCTGTAGCCTTTCCTTTGTAGTTAAACGAGAGCTTTCTATTTTACATCCTGATTTTAAAACCCTGAAATACTCCTCAATTTTCCATCTTAGCTTATACCAATTTATCCTTTCTATAGCATCTAAAGTGCTATTAACTGGTACATTAGTCAACAAAGTCCAATCAATAGCTTCCAATCCTTCAGGAGGATTTGTTTCTTTTGCACTTACCACATATACAGGGATTTTATCACTTATTTTATGCACTCTGTCTTTTGATCCATAAATTGAAGAAGATCTGATAGGTATATAGCCTTTCATATACTTAACTTCAATATTAGCTTTCCTTGATCTTTGGTTTCTACCTTTATTAACTTCTAGAGAAATTTTCTTCTTTACTGGCAGTTGAGTGATGCGTGTTTGCAAATCTGTTTTTCCAATTTCAGTGCAGATAAATCTTCTATTAGTTCGATTACGGATTACATAAAAACTACCTAATGTCTCAGTGATCCATAAAAATTTGAAGATATCTGCCTCTCTATCACCAAGGGTAACAAGTTGTACATTTGCAGGAAGGTTGTTTATGCTTTCTTTGAGAGCTGTTATCCACTTATAACTTTCTTTTTCTTCTATGGAGGTACGGTATTTCCTGTTTGCTTTTTCTTGTGACGTTTCTTTTTCCCTAATAGAACGTGCCCAACATTGTTGAGAAGATAGACCTAAAGGTAATCCGTCTTTGCTGACTATTAAGGCACTGTGCAACAGTAAACCCATTTTATGCTTCGTATAAGCTTTAGAAATACTACCTAGCCTCTTGGTTTTTATATGAGAGTCAAAATCCAAATAACTTGTATCTTGAACTGAAAAAACAAACTGATTTCCTTTCATTCTCTCCATAGTTTCTTTGTAATGGGAAGAATAAATTTCCTTATCCTTAAGCTTTTCATTGCTAAATAATCTGTATGCACCCTTAGCTTCTTTCCATCCACTACAGCTTTGATTAATTGATCCAGACACCTTACCCTCTATACAATAGCCTGTTTTAATAAGTCTCTTATTAAGTCTTGTATCTCCTAAATTAACGTGTTTTAACTCTCTTTCCAGCCATTTATCCCCTAAGCCATCAGTATATTGCACATTTGTACTTACTTCACTCATTTTAATCCCAAATTTATTTGGTATCCATTTTACTCACTTTTTTATTTGTGGGTAAAAGTGAGATTTGAATCCGATTGAGAAGTTCTGATCAAGCACGCCATAAGAAAGTCTCTACAAACCTTTTGGCCCAATATTAATTCGGCTATTGATTTTGTCTTTCAGAGTGCTCGAGCAGATCTGACTTCGGTTAGCTATAGCAGCTATAATGTGCTTGCAACAACTAATTCACTACGGCAACTGCACCGTGACAGTGTTTGTATTTTTTTCCAGAGTTACAAGGGCACTTGTCATTTCTTGAAACTTTTGGAAGTCTGCTATTTTTAGTAGAGCGTGACCTATTGCCTATTTCTTGATTGTCTAGCAACTTAAAGTGCGCTAGGCGGTGAATGGTAAGCTCCCTCCACTTTTCAAGCATCGACTCAAACATTAAGAAAGCTTCGCGTTTAAATTCATTCAGTGGGTCTTTTTGCCCCATGGCACGCAAATTTATGCTTTGTCTTAGGCTCTCTAAGACCGAAAGGTGCTCCCTCCATAAATGATCAAGTGTCATGATCATCACTTGTTTCACTATCGTATTCCACAAATCTGTAGTTTGTTGACTATTGAAATATTTTTCTTTCTCAGTAAAAAATTCTTGTATTTTGTCATTTATATAATCCAAGGCTTCTTGTTTATTCAAAAACTCTGCTAGATTAAGCGTTATCCCGTATCTTATGTGGAATTCTTTTGCAATATCTTCAACATAATCTTCGTAATAACCACTTTGTACTATACCTTCTATTATATCCTCATTTACTTCACTATATACTTCAACTAAATCATTGATTTCATTGTTTAAAATATGATTTCTCTGCTTAAAAATAACCTTACGTTGATTGTTAATTACATCATCAAACTTTAGCAAAGACTTCCGCACATCATAATTTCTAACTTCAACTTTCTTCTGTGCTTTCTCAAGTGCTTTATTAATCCATGGGTGATGAATAGCTTCATTGTTCTTTAGTCCCACTTTTTGTAAAAAATTCCTCATTCTATCAGAGCCAAATATTCTCATTAAATCATCTTCAAGTGATAGAAAGAACTTAGAAAGTCCAGGGTCACCCTGACGACCAGAACGGCCACGCAGTTGATCATCTATTCTCCTGCTTTCATGCCTTTCGGTTCCGATAACACATAAGCCACCAGCTTTTATAGCAATTTCCTTATCTTTTTTTACTCTTTCGACTATTTCTTGATATTTTTTTTCTCTTTCATCAGCATTTTTTATTTTCTCGAGCTCTATTTTTGCAATCATTTCAACATTTCCACCAAGCTGAATATCAGTTCCACGTCCTGCCATGTTTGTTGCTATAGTAATGCTGCCTGGTATTCCAGCTTGCGCTATTATGTACGCTTCTTGTTCATGATAACGAGCATTTAGTACTGAATGCTTAAGAGAATAGCTTTGCAAAAGCGCAGAAAGTTTTTCAGAGTTTTCAATACTTACCGTACCAACAAGGACTGGTTGTAGGCGTTTGTGGCATTCTTCTATGAACTTCAATACAGCACTAAATTTTTCTTTTTCTGTGCCATAAATTTCATCGTCAACATCTATTCTTTTAACAGACACATTAGTTGGAATTTTTACTACATTTAATCTATATATATCATGAAACTCCTCTGCCTCTGTTACTGCTGTTCCTGTCATACCAGAAAGTTTGTTGTACATACGAAAGTAGTTCTGAAATGTGACTGATGCTAAAGTTTGACTTTCATGCTGAATTTCAAGATTCTCCTTTGCCTCCAATGCCTGGTGAAGACCATCAGAATATCTCCTACCTTCCATCATGCGCCCAGTAAACTCATCAATAATTACCACCTTACCGTTTTTCACTATATAATCTTTATCAGCAGTAAACAGCTTATGTGCACGAAGTGCTTGATCTATATAATGAGTCAGTATAATATTGCTAGTATCATAGAGCGAGGAATTTTCAGGAATGATGTTATACGATTTTAGTAATTCCTCCACTCGTGAAATGCCATTTTCAGTGAGGAACACTGCTCTACTCTTTTCATCGACTTCATAGTCAGAATCAACTAATTTGATTACTATTTTATTGATATGCTTATATATCTGATTATTTTCCTCAAGTGGGCCAGAAATAATGAGCGGAGTACGCGCTTCATCAATCAGTATAGAGTCTACTTCGTCTACTATCGCGTAATTGAAGCCTCTCTGAACCATATCTTCTTGAGAAAATTTCATATTATCTCGTAGATAATCAAAGGCAAGTTCATTATTTGTTGAGTATACGATATCTGCGCTATAAGCCTTTTTTCTCTCGTCGTCTGTCAAATTATTTGTAATAAATGCAACAGAAACTCCAAGAGAATTATATAATTTACTCATCCACTCTGTATCTCGTTTTGCAAGATAGTCGTTAACAGTTACGATGTGCACACCTTTTCCTTCTAAAGAATTTAGATATGCAGCTAAAGTTGCGACGAGTGTCTTTCCTTCTCCTGTTTTCATTTCTGATATCATGCCATTATGGAGAACCATGCCACCAATTAGCTGAACGTCGAAATGCCTCATGTTAAGGAATCTTCGTGATGCTTCTCGTACAACCGCAAATGCAGGTACGAGAAGGTCATTTAGTGTTTTTCCATTTTTCAGTTCTTGTTTTAATTCCGCAGTTTTACTAGCAAGATCCTCATCAGATAAGCTCTGCATTTCTTGCTCTAGCGCATTAATCTGCTGAGCAATTTTTCTGAAGGATTTTATTATCTTCTTGTTCGTTGATCCAAATATCCTTTTTATAAAAAAAAGTGACAACGTAAAGATGAAGAATATAAGAATAGTTGTTAAAACTAACGTAGAGTCTGGCATAAACTTAGGTAAAGTTTTATTTAATATGAGATTATATTACTAAACGTAACCTGCGGCAATTAGATTCAGAAAATCTTTATTTACAAACTAAGGAAAAGATTCTTGCAGATGAAATGTAAAAGAGTCTATTTATTTTATTAAATATTATAATTAATAATTAAACTTTCTTGATAAATTATTAAAATAGTCTTAAGCTACATGTATAAAACGGTTAGTGGAGTTACAATGTTAAGCAATATTATAAAAGTAAAATTAGAGAAAAATAGTTGTCCTTTTGAAGAATTAGAAGAATTTTTTGCTTCATTAAAATTTGGTACAAAAGGGTTTAAAGATTCTTCATTCAACCACTATGGATTAAAATCCAAAGATTGAGAGAGAGCATAGAATGCTAACTTTCGACTTGAAAGTCACCAAATTTATCTTCTTTTTTAGAGTGATTTTCAATATAATTTTTTATCATTTCGTCAGTTACATTTCCGCTAGTCCTGACAAAGTAGCCTACTGCCCACAACCCAATATCTCTTTTTTAGCTCTGGAAAGTTTTGCTGGATTTTTCTGGAACTTTTTCCTTTTATTAACTGCACTAACTTACTAATACTTAAGTATGGGGGTACAGAAACGTATACGTGTACATGACTTGACGCAACTCTACCTCTGATAATTTCTACTTGATTATTTGCACATACTTCTTGTACAACTTCTTTAGCTTTCTTTCCAATATCTCCAACTAGTACTGGATATCGATATTTTGTTATCCACACTATGTGATATATATACAGAGTGACTGCTTTTTCTATAATATTCCACATTCTTTCAGATTTTTCACCTTAAAATTATATTCTTAAAAGGATGGACTTCAAGTCCAGGGTTTTTCTCCCAAATTTGGGACAATAAAATTAGTTTGCCAAGGATGGGGTGTGCCGTAGAGACACAAAGAAAGATCAGAAATGAGCAAACTAAGTGCTTAAGCTGCACAATAGATGAGGGAAAGGTCCCTCACAGTCGGCTTGCAAGAGCAGGCTTTAAACAACCATAAGCTGCTTTGATAAAGAGTCAAGGTAGTGAGAGTTATGGATAAAGGCACAAATACGTGTCATGTACGAAATAGAGAGGCGAATGAAAATGAACCACTGATGAAGTGTCGAAAGGGCTGAAACGACGTCAAAACCAGGAGCTCCCATCTCTCCTGGGATAGATCTACAAAGAACTTGCTTACTGGGTAGGTGGCGTGAAACTATGTAATAGTTTAGACTTAATCTGACAGGCATAAATTAACTGACAGAAGAATCGACGAAGTCAAAACCGATATCAGAATCTGTTTTAATGTTATCAATATTTTTTTGGTAAGCAATATGCATACTATCAAAAAAGGTCTGCATAGGAGTCTTACCATAGCAATATTTACCGGAATGAGGTCTAGCTCTATTGTAAGAATGCAACCAATGATCGATATCTAACTGGAGTTCTTCCAAAGTACTATAAATCTTTTTCCTAAAAATAATATTATAACATTCATCTTGCATAGTTCTATGAAGCCTTTCACATATACCATTAGTCTGTGGAGAGTAAGCTTTGGTTCTAGAATGATCAATATTTTCTACTCCCAAATATAACTGGTACGCATGATTTCCTGGCTTGCCACAATACTCTGTACCACGATCGGGAATGTTCAAAAAAGTGTGTCAAGCCGCATTTTTAGTTCAACTCAATTTTCAATCTGTTGGGAAAGAAGATGTCAAGTTGAGACATAGTTAAAGCCCAATTAGGGAGAGCCATAATCCACTTTTGCTCCACTTTTTTTATAGCACAATATACCAACTTATACAAGGCATTTGTACTGGTAAATGAGCCCTTGGTTTTAATGAATTTCCTGATTCATCTATGCAACCCCTCAATTGGATTGGTGGTATAAATTAGCCTTCTAACAGGGCCAGAATACTTAAAATAACCAGACAAATTTTCCCAATTGTTTTGCCACGATTTTATGACCAAAGGATATTTTTCACCCCATTTTTCTTCCAGCTCAAGCAAATAATTTTCAGCGATTTCTTTACTTGAAGCACGATATATTTTTTTCAAATCATTCATGAAAATTTTCACATCTTTGCTGGATACATATTTCAATGAATTTCTTATCTGATGCACTATACATATTTGTACTTCTGCTTTGGGAAATACACTATTTATAGCCGCAGGAAAACTTTTTAGACCATCAACACATGCAATCAGAATATCCTCTACCCCTCTCTCTTTTAGGTCATTTAACACTCCTAACCAGAACTTCACTTTCGGCTAAATAAAAGCCTAGTACTTCTTTTCTGCCATTTTGATCTATGCCTAATATATTATACATGCATTTACTTACGCAATGCCCGTCCTCCTTGACTTTGAAAAACATGCCATCCATGAATACTATTGGATATACAGATTGCAGTGGACGACTGCGCCATTCATTGATTAACGGCAGTAATTTGTCGGTGATATTGGATATTTCTGCTGCAGATATTTTGTGGTCATAAATTTCCTCAACGTGTGACGCTATATCTCTATAGCTCATACCACTGGCAAATGTGCTCAAAATCTTCGTTTCAAGCTCTGGATGTAAGCTTGTTTGCCTTTTTTTCACTATTTGTGGTTCAAAACTTCCTTCTCTGTCTCTTGGTGTCAATAGTTCAAATGAACCTGCGCTTGTCTTCAAAGTCTTGCCATTCCTCCCGTTTCTACGATTGTTTTCTTCACTTCCAGCAGATAAATGATGTTCTATTTCACCCTCTAGACTAGCTTCAAGCAGCCTTTTTATAAATGGCGTTAATGCTCCCTCCTTTCCTGTCAACGGTCTTCCTTCTCGTATAGACGACAGGATATTTGTTTCCAACTCTTTATAATCTACCAATCCGTTAGTTCTGTTTACTATTTTCTGACTCATTTTCAAACCTCCATTTTTTTATATCAATTTATTACTTTTTTTCGATTTGACACACTTTTTTGAACATTCCCAGTGAGAACTTTAATCTTTAATCCTCTTTAAAAAGTTATCTGAAGAAACGACTTTCACACCTCTAGCTTTTTCAAATGCCTCTCTTGCTGTGCCTGCGTTCTTACCTCCTTCCTTTGCCGCTTCTAAATTTTTATTATAGCCCTGTGCATCTTTATCTTTTATTTCATCAATGGTAGCCTGTTCTCCTAGCATGTTAAAAATTAATTCAATTGGTGTCATATGGTCTCTTAGTGGTTGTTTCCTCAAGCCTTTTATTTCCTTATGATGCTTTGTTTTTACTCCAAACGTTCCCTCAGAAATTACGTCTGTCAATATTGCGTATTCCCTACCTTCAATATACTTATTATTGTGGTCAGATATATTTCTGTTACCCCATTCTTTTGTTAGTTGATTTCTGACAGCTATCGATTCTATTCTCTTTTGTATCCATTCCTGAGGGTACCCTTTTGCAGCATAATCGGCATAGATTCGTTTGAGTGCAAGCTCAGGATTTTCATATTCTTGTAGCCTTTCATACCCGACTTTTGCAAGCCAACGTTTAAATTGTTCAACTCTTTTGGAAGGAATAGACTGCAAAATACGAAACAACCCCTCAACATTTGTACAATTAACATTCTGTTTACCACCTTTTGTTTTAATTTCAAGGGGGGTGACAAATTGTCCCCATCCTTCAGAAAGCCCTATATCTCTGCTTTTTATCTTTTTTAGATAGTCAGATGGGTTCTTACTACCTGTCAGAAAAGCTATTACTTCTGTTATTACGTACCACCATTCTCCATCGTGTAATACTCTAGTAAAATTGCTATTATCAAAAGCAGTAGTTTCAATATCTCCCTCTTTTAAAGTTAAAGTATCAGTCATAAGCAACCTCTATAAGTTAAGAATAAACATAAAAACTAAAAAGACACTATTTTAAAGTCAGAAAAACCATTACTTACAATTTAATAATTTTCCAAAATCAATTATGTGTGAAAAGTAACCACTATCTATAACATCATCACTTACATCATTAACGTGGATAAGGACTGGACGACATGAAAAGCCTTTTGGACGATTTAGTGCATCTATTTTCTTTTGTACCTCTTGTATTATTGAATGACCAATTTTATCTTTTGAAAATTTGATTTCGCAAATGTAGAGAGTGTTAAACTTCGTTTGAATCATATAATCAATTTGACAACCTGCACTATTACGTGTTCTTTTCTGAAAAAATGGATTCTCGCTTATTATTCTATCAATTCCTAAGATATTATGTATACTCTTTCTATTGTTCAGCACCAAATTTTCAAATTGAAGCCCAATAATTGTATACCACTCTGGTAAGAACCCTATAGAATAGGTGTCACGACTAATTTTTCCTAGATCTTTTTCGATATATTTTAGATAAAACCTTAAATAATTATCTTGAAGTCTGTACCTCCTGAGTCGTGAATCAGTACCAGTTTTTATACTCCAAGTATGATCCTTTGCAATAAAACCAGCAAGCTCAAGTTCATATAGATACTCAGAAATGCGTCCATGTCTTACGATATTTAAAGTAGCACAAATTTCTTCTTGTTCTTTAGCTCCAGTAGAAAGAGCTCTGACTATTTGCTTATAAAAAGCCGTTTTTCGCATGAATAAATCTGAGAATATTTGATTAAATTCTTCAACTAAAAACCCACCTTTTGTAAAACAAAGCCTTTTAATATTTTCTTCAGCGCTATGTTTAAAATTTACCTCCTCTAAATACTTTGGAATTCCGCCAGTTACTGCAAGCACCTTAAATTTTTCATATGCTGAAATATTTTTCGGCCAAAATTCATTGCAATCAGAAAGTGATAATTCTCCGAGTGTTAAAGTTAACGATATTCTCCCTACGAAACCAGTGCTGCTAAGTATATTTTTCTCGATCCAGGATGAAGCTGATCCACAAACAACGAAAATTAGCTTGTTATTATTTTTTAGCTGCGTATCCCAAAAATTTTTTATTTTGCCTAAAAAGGTTGGATCTTGTGAGCCCATCCAAGAAATTTCATCAAACAGCACTAATGTTTTTCCTGATAGTAGACGTTCACCAACTGCCCATAGTAAATCGCTCCAGTCATCATACCTAGCAAAAGATGTATTAAATTGTCTAGCAACTTGTCTAGAAAATTCATTAAGTTGGTAGGACATTGTAGTATGCTTTTCTGGTGGCAAACCTATAAAGGAGTAATATTGTTCAAAATACTTACCAAATTCTTGAATTAAACGACTTTTTCCTATACGACGCCTTCCTTTGACTACTACAAAAGATGCAGTATTTTTTTCTGTAAGCTCCAGTAATTGCTTTAACTCAGTTTTTCTACCAATAAATAATGGAGACATAAAATACGAAATATAAATCTTTGTCTCCGTTATACGCGATAAAACTGGAGACGTAAATAAATAAATTTAAATCTTTGTCTCCATCTTGAACTATTGAGAGGGTTTTGTAGCTTCTGTTTCTTCTTCCATAGCAGCAACTCCAAACTTTTTTCCTTTAGCTTCATCTACAAATTATTTATACAGATTACCTAAAAACTCAACTTAAGAATTTTAGATAAAAGTCGTTATATTTCAATAAGACCTCCAAAACCAGCTCTTGTTTCACCGAAATTACAAAAACTTTTCACTTTTTTGAAAAAAATGTTTTACAACGAATAAAAAGCGTGATAGGGTACAATAAGTTTTTTTTTATAATAAGTAAAACTTTAAAGCAAGAAATAATTTAGAAATGCCTCATAATCGAGTTTTAAGCTACCCTACGTGAGTAACTTAGGTCTTGGTGGTATAATTGTACCCTGAGGTTGTAGAATCGCTTTAAAACCCAATTACGGGTATCCGTTCAGAGGTGCGGCTTAAGAGACAATAGATAAAAGGTTTTGAAATGGATTTAACTTTTTTTTGTCTCCAAGTGAGATACAGAGAAATTATCCGCTCAAGGAATCTATTCCCTCGCTCTGACTGTGCAAAATATGAATTCTTACGATAGACAACATAACGCCGTATTTGTCGTTCAACATGATTATTCGTTAATGGGATATTCTTTGGGTCATCCAAAAATGTCCACATCATTGGCTCGGATTTTATAATACCCTTTACCGTTCGTGAAGCTCCTTTTGCTTCAAGTATATAAGATATTTTTATCATGCAGTACTGCATAAATCTTCGCAACTCTTTAGATTGCTTAGTGAACTTTGAAATACTAATTTCATTTTCTGACAAAGCATTTTTTAATGCAAATAATCCATTAGCTGCATCTTTTAAACAATTGCCAAGTCTCATTACTTCACTATTCCAGCTATGAGATAACCTCTCGAAATTTCTCAACAAGTGAGCCCAACAAATTTGTCGTTTTTCATCACTGAAGTAGTTGTAAACTGCATATCTGTCGGTAATTACACGATTTTTGTAATCACAAAATGCACTATTCTTTAAAAACCTCATTCCTCTTGTATCTGCTAACTTCATAAGACTTGCGTTATTGTTGGCAAACATCCAGCACCATCCCAACTTGCCTTTGTTGTAGTGACTGATTTCATCAATATGCAAAATTTCGCTTGCTTTCATTTCTTCCTCTATTTGTTCATAGACTTCTTTACATTTTGATGAGACCCTTGCTTCGCTGTTGGACACACTACCAACACTTATACTCATGTTAATGCTGGGGTTATAACATTTCTCATAATAGTCCGAACAGGTCATAGGAAGGCAGAATCAACAGCACGACGAAAGGATTCGAATAGAGGAATGTTTTTCCTGGCTCTGTTTTTTATAGCAAACCAATAATGCTCAATTTTGTTGAAATCTGGAGAATATGGAGGAAGATATAAAATTTCTGCACCAACTCCTTTAGCAAATCTTATTAGACTTATGAAAAGTAGCATTATCAAGGATAACAGTTTGTCCAGGTTCCAAAATCGGTGTCAGAAACTGCTCAAACCATTTATTAAAGATATCCATATTGCAGTGGCCTTTAAAGGTTAACGGAGCAATTATTTTTCTTCCACTTAAGGCTGCAACCATGCTAATTCGTTGAGTTTTCTTTCCAGATTTTAGGGCATAAAACCGCTGTCCTTTCTGGCAATACCCATAGGTTCAGTGTTATCAATGCCAGACTCATCTATATACACTAATTCTTTAGGTTCTTTTGTTGCTATAACCTTTGAAAATTGAGCTCGCTTTTCTTCATTTCTTTCTTTATATCCGTAGGTCTTTTTTTTCTTGTGAATCCTATATTTTTAAGTGCTCGATGAATTGTTTGTCTACTAATATTGCCCCAGCATCTCTGACTGAGTTTTGCCACCTTGCTCATTTGCAAATTCGGCAAATGCATTCCAGTCGGTAATTTTATGCCACGCTTCCAAGCTTTTTTGATTGAAAATCTCCCGTTTTCTCACGTCTTTTCTTCCACTCATATAAAGTTGTTTTTCCAATCTTAAATCTCTTGGCAACAGTTTCTCCACTCTCTCCTTCATCCAATGCTTCCATTACCTTTTTCCTTAAGTCATAACTATATGCTGCTGGCATGCTTACCATCACTACTATAAATCCATATCTTACCTTTTTTGGACTATTATGAGAAGTGCTATAACTTCTAAAGATGCTATCCTTTTTGGCTTGTTATCTCTAGCCGGAATTTCAACTTCTACTTTTCCAGTACAAGGAACCCTTTCTATAAATTGCCATAATTTTTCTTCTCGAGAATACCTAGATGTTTTATTTACGTTTCGGTTTCTACAAGCTCTTATCAAAACCGCTGAATTAAGACGGTAAGCAAGCTCAAAAAAATCATAAATATCTGCTTCTCTATCACATACCGTTATAGTTTCTGTTTGAGTTGAATCTATAATTTCATTTGTTTTCTTTAAACTTTCTAGCCACTTTATGCTTTCTTTATCTTCAATACTAACGTTTCTACAACGTCTTCTTTTTTCTAGCTCTTGGTCTTCTTTAGATATAGATGGTCTCGAGTAAAGCTTTTGGTCTAGTATTCCTAATGTCAAGCCTTCTGTACTAATCGCAAAAGCTGTGTGCATCATAATACCTTTACTTTGTTTTTTTGAAACAACTGCCAATCCTCTTATTTTTTCATGTCCCATATATGAAATGCAACTTGTATCCTGAATCACAAGAATCCTTTTATGAGTTTTTGTTCTTTCAACAGTTTTTGCAATATGCGATGTTAAGATATCACTTCCTTTTACATTCTCATTTTGAAAAAAACGATAAGCTGCTTTTGCTTCTGACCAACTTCCACATGCTTGATTGATTGAACTTTCAGGTAAACTTATTAAACTATCAGCAATATTTACTAATCGATCTGTCAGTCTTTTATCTCCAAGTGCAGCATCCCCCAATTCATTTCTAGCCCATTCATTACCCTTGTTTGCCATTTTTATACCCTCAATATTCACAAACTTTAATATTCTAATCCTTTATTTATAAGTCCATTTACATTTGTGGGTAATAGTAAGGGTATAGGGACATAGCATCGCATGTAGAGGAGATGTATGACCACAAAATATCTGCAGCAGAAATATCCAATATCACCGACAAATTACTGCCGTTAATCAATGAATGGCGCAGTCGTCCACTGCAATCTGTATATCCAATAGTATTCATGGATGGCATGTTTTTCAAAGTCAAGGAGGACGGGCATTGCGTAAGTAAATGCATGTATAATATATTAGGCATAGATCAAAATGGCAGAAAAGAAGTACTAGGCTTTTATTTAGCCGAAAGTGAAGTTCTGGTTAGGAGTGTTAAATGACCTAAAAGAGAGAGGGGTAGAGGATATTCTGATTGCATGTGTTGATGGTCTAAAAAGTTTTCCTGCGGCTATAAATAGTGTATTTCCCAAAGCAGAAGTACAAATATGTATAGTGCATCAGATAAGAAATTCATTGAAATATGTATCCAGCAAAGATGTGAAAATTTTCATGAATGATTTGAAAAAAATATATCGTGCTTCAAGTAAAGAAATCGCTGAAAATTATTTGCTTGAGCTGGAAGAAAAATGGGGTGAAAAATATCCTTTGGTCATAAAATCGTGGCAAAACAATTGGGAAAATTTGTCTGGTTATTTTAAGTATTCTGGCCCTGTTAGAAGGCTAATTTATACCACCAATCCAATTGAGGGGTTGCATAGATGAATCAGGAAATTCATTAAAACCAAGGGCTCATTTACCAGTACAAATGCCTTGTATAAGTTGGTATATTGTGCTATAAAAAAAGTGGAGCAAAAGTGGATTATGGCTCTCCCTAATTGGGCTTTAACTATGTCTCAACTTGACATCTTCTTTCCCAACAGATTGAAAATTGAGTTGAACTAAAAATGCGGCTTGACACACTTTTTTGAACATTCCCGCCTATTCGAATTTGCCTCGTAAATCCCTTACATCACACCTTCTCATTGGTAGCCATGCAACAAAGCCATCCAATATCTCCAACTAATACTGGATATCGATATTTTGTTATCCACACTATGTGATATATATACAGAGTGACTGCTTTTTCTATAATATTCCACATTCTTTGAGATTTTTCACCTTAAAATTATATTCTTAAAAGGATGGACTTTAAGTCCAGTGTTTTTCTCCTAAATTTGGGACAATAAAATCTAACGTGACTTCGCGCCAAATGTGATGCTGCTCAGCAGGTAAGCCAATTAACGGGCTACATTTATATACTGCACGCATTGCATTATCTGCTGCTGATCTAAAAAGAGGATTATTTTGATAAGAACTACTATCTGCTACGTTGGCTACAACGATCTCGCCTTTACTGGATAATAATAAGTTAATTTTTATACTAAAATTTTCTTTATAAACTATGCTCTCAGGAATGCTCCAACACTCTGTCAGTTTATCCCTTATAGAATTAATAATTTCTGTTACAGCCAATTCATCATCTTTGTTCTCAATATTTTTCTTATCTCTTATTTCATTTTTCACCTCTTTGATGTCTTCTCTTAGTTTTCTTTCTACACCCTTTTTTCTTTTGGGAATTGGAATACCCTCATCAATTTCCTGTATTTCAATAATTTGCCTCGGTTGTACTAACTCAACTAATTCTTTTTTTCTTTGTGGTATAGGAATAACTGACGAATCATCCGTTTGGGCTTTCATTGAAAAAAGCAAAAAACAACATAGAAACAAAAGAAGAGTATGATTAAAATAGAGAGGGCGCATATGTTAAGCAGCTTGTTTTACTGGTTTAAAGCTAATATTGCACATAAAGTCAATATATTTCAGTTGACTTAAACTCAAATTTGCTACACTAATTTTATTATCTCTATAATATCATATGGTCAATATACTCTGAATGAGATGGAAAGATGAAGGTGTTATTATAGCTGTTAAAAAATACGGTGATAAAAATTTAATTCTTTCTCTATTTACAAAAAATCATGGAAAGTGCAGAGGATTAACTAGGTTAACAAACAATAGCAATTATAAGTTTCAAATAAGTAATCTATTACATGCAGAATGGAGTGCTAAGCTACCTGAAAATCTAGGTTTTTTAAAGTGCGAATTGATTGAATCTCCATTTCATCATTTCTTTCAAGATAGGTTAAAAAGCATTGCTATTGTTTCTTTCTCGTCTATATTAGAAAAAGTGCTTCCAGAAAGTGAATCCTGCATCAAGTTATATGATAATTTTAGACACTTCATCGATGTAATAAAACATAATAGCCAGTTTTGGCAAAGTCATTACCTTAACTTAGAGCTTCTGCTTCTTACGCAACTTGGATTTAAGTTAGACCTATCAAAATGTGCTGTAACAGGTGTGAAAGAAAATCTACAATTTATTTCTCCAAAAACTGGTAGAGCAGTGTCAAAAAAAGTAGGTGACTGTTATGCAGATAAATTACTACCTTTTCCACAGATGTTGCATGATGTATACAATAACAACCTACAAAATAGCTACTCATATCAAGAATTCAGACTAGGGTTAAAAATTACAGGGTATTTTTTAAATAAATATCTATTTCTGCAGTTAAATGCGAAATTTCCGGAGTTGAGAAATTTTATGCTATCATTTGAATCTTAGTTACTACTTATTTGAAAGAACTTCAACCAGTAACCACTCTATTTCTACCACTGTTTTTTGCTTTATATAAATATTTGTCAGCACGTACTATAAATTTTTTAACATCATCAAGGTCAGATCTTTGCATTGCTGAAATTCCAATGCTCACAGTTACATTATGGGTTGTATTTTTACCCACAAGTATAAAAGGTTCTTTGGCAATAATTTTCCTTATTCTCTCTGCAATAGTATACGCATCTGATACATTGGTATCTGGCATTACAACAACAAATTCCTCACCACCAAACCTAGCTAATAAATCTGTCACTCTGATATTTTCAGAAATTCTTTTCTGTATTTCCTTTAAAAGTTCATCTCCAGCATTATGCCCAAAGTTATCATTCACCATCTTAAAATAATCTATATCAAGTATCATAAGAGATAAACTTCTATCTTTTTCCACAGAATCCTTAACAATATTTCTTAAGTGTGCATCAAAATATCTTCTATTATAACAGTTAGTTAATGGATCCTTTATAGACATTTCTACATTATTAAATAAATTCATTCTCAAGGCATCTTGATACCTTTTGCGTTTCACTTGCAAATTAACCCTAGCTATTAATTCACTCTCATCTAAAGGTACTGTTAAATAATCATTAGCACCTACATCAAGTGCCTTTACTAAATTGCTTTTATCATAATCTTCAGAAAGGATCAGAATTGGTGTATAACGTGTTTCTACTTTACTACGAAACTTAGAACACAACCGTAGGCCGTCAGTTTTTGAAAACTGCATGTCAGAAATAATCAGGTCGTAATTATCCTTAATACCAACCTTTAATGCTTCTTTTGGATCGTGCAGTATTTTAATTGATCTGAAGCGTTGCTTTAGAACATTGTGTATCTGCTCTGCTTGAAAGGTGTCCTCATCTACAACAAGTATGTTAGCATCAAAAATCTGATTAGAATAATCCATAATACTGCTTTCTGCTACTCCACCAATCTCAGCATTAGTTTCTCCTCTCAAGCACAACTCATCTATTATCATCTTTAAGCGCACAAGAGACTTAATTCTTGCAGATAAAGCAGTTTCATCTATCGGCTTAGTTAGAAAGTCATCCGCACCAGCATTAATTCCTTCCACTCTATCATGAGTGTCATGCAGCGCAGTTACCATAATGATTGGAATATAAGTCGTTAAGGGATCATTCTTTAGCTTCTTACAAACCTCAAAACCACTCATTTTTGGCATCATGACATCAAGTAAGATAATATCTGGCTGCTGTTCCGCTACTAAATCTATCGCCTCCTCGCCATCATAAGCTACAATAACTGTATAGTACTCTGCTTTTAGCTGAGCCTCCAAAAGCTTAACATTAGATGGTATATCATCTACTACTAGGATTTTTGCTGTCATTTTTTGTACTATCTACATTGTAAGTAGGATAAAGCTTGCCATCTTCACCAATTATGTAATTGACTTTTTCAACGTTATGCCCTTCATATAATTCTTTAATTCCGGTATCCTTCAACAATTTCCTAACTCTTGATTTTACAACCCAGAAATACCTATATATATTTTTAATAAGATTAAGAAATACAGGTACTTTACTTTTATCAAAAACAATTATACTCACTAAAGCTACAACTAAAATTTCTGAAAGACCTATATTAAACATTTTTCCTATGAAGCAAGTACTTTAATTCTCCTGATTATGAGTATTAATTTACTTAAATCAAGTTTAGAAGCAACCATCTCATCTAAAAAGCTATTGTAACGCTCTATATAATCCTTATCATTAAGAGCCCAAGTTTGAACCTTATCTATATGATTATCAGTAGCTTTTATAACTTTAACAGCTAGCTTATGATGATAATTGCTTAAATCATCTAATAAATCATTAATTAAGCTGCGATCCCAATAAGAAGAATGGCTTTTAATCTTGACAGCAATTGTTCTAATCATATCAAACCTTAGCAGCGACTTTAATTTAAAGTATATTCTACCAGCTTCAAAGATTGATAAAGATGTCTGTTCAGCAATAGATATAACGTCCAGCGCATAAATAAGAATACGTAAATCAGCAACCTTTTTTGCTAGATCTTTATTTATGTTAAGCTCTACCAAAGAGGTTAATCCATGATTATAGATCTTTAACAGGCGATCATCTAAAATATCATGGCCTAAAGTTTCAATTGCACCCCTAAATTTTGTAACACCATCTAGTTCTACAAGATTAAGCTTACCAAGATTTTTTACTAACCAAAATGATACCCTACCAATAAATTTTTGCACACTTCTCACTACTTGCAAATATGAATCAACATCAATTTTTCCATCCAATTCATCAATTTTCTGCCAAAGGCTACTTAAATTATATAGGTGATTAACAACGATATATATGTTAACTGCTTCATGTACTTTAATTCCAGTACTCTCAACCAAATTATTAATAAATATACAGCCCATCCTATTTACTACATCGTTTGTAATGCAAGTAGAAATAATTTCCCTACAAAGTTGGTGTTTCAATATGGAATCCTTGAACTCTGTTACCATCCTTTGTGGAAAGTAATTTAGTAAGTAATCACGGCACAAAAAATCTTTTTCAGGTAGCTCAGAGTGTATAACTTCATTTTTTATTGCTGTTCTTGCATAAGACATCAGAACAGAAAGCTGAGGAGAACAGAAACCTTCTCCATCAGTTAACATTCTTGCTACCTCTTCTTCAGCTGGAAGAAATTCTACATCTCGGTTTAGCAGCCCAAATTTCTCTAAACTGAGTAATAATTTATGGTGCTGCTCCAACTTTTCTTTAGCTTGCAAGCACTCAAGAAGCAATGCTTTTGTTTCAATCCTGTTATGGTTTTCAAGTACCTTAGATGCAACTTCATCTATCATGCTAGCCAGTATTTCATTCCTTTTTTCCAAGAAAATTCCCCCTTCTTTCATAATTGCAACAAAAGCAATCTTGATGTTAACTTCAAGATCAGAACATATTACTCCTGCTGAATTATCAATAAAATCTGCATTGATATACCCACCTATTTTAGCGTATTCTACCCTTCCAAGCTGCGTGCAACCAAGGTTGCCACCCTCTATAAACATAGAAGCTCTAATATCATGACCGTTTACTCTTAATTCATCATTTGCTTTATCGCCAACCATGCCATGGCTTTCACTTTTTGCCTTAACAAAGGTGCCAATTCCTCCATTCCATATGAAATCCACTTTTGCCTTGAGCAAATATCGAATCAAATCATTTGGAGATAATGTATCTTCCGTTATATCAAAGCACTTTTTCATTTCTTGAGAAATTTCTACTTGTTTGCTACTACGTTCAAATACCCCGCCACCATGAGAAATCAAATCTCTATTGTAATCCATCCAAGTGGAAAACGGTAATTCAAAGAGCCGTTTACGCTCCACGAAACTCTTTTCCGCATCAGGATTTGGATCAACAAAAATATGCATATGATTAAATGCTCCAATTAAACTCATATTTCTTGAAAGCAGCATGCCGTTCCCAAATAGATCGCCAGCCATATCTCCAATTCCAATAACAGTTGTATCCTGGTAAATATCCTTATTCATTCTCCAAAAATGGCGTTGTGCTGCAATCCATGCACCTCTTGCTGTAATACCCATCTTTTTGTGGTCATAACCTGCTGATCCACCAGATGCAAATGCATCTTCGAGCCAAAAGTTACATTCAGAGGATATTTCGTTTGCATAATCAGAAAATGAAGCAGTGCCTTTATCTGCTGCAACTACCAAATATGGATCATCTTCGTCATACCTAATCACATTTTCTGGTGGAGTTATTTTGCCATCAACTACATTATCAGTAATATCAAGCATTCCTCTGATGAAATTCTTATAGCATTCAACACCTTTCTCCCTTAAAATGTTTTTGTCTTTATAAACTTGCTTTATTACAAACCCACCCTTTGCGCCAACAGGTACAATGACCGCATTTTTTGTCATCTGGGCTTTCATGAGTCCCAAAACTTCAGTGCGAAAATCTTCCGTTCTATCCGACCATCTCAAACCACCACGAGCCAACTTCCCTCCTCTTAGATGTATTCCCTCAAAAAGGTTTGAATAAACATACAATTCACGGTATGGGCGCGGGTCAGGTAAACCATTTATTTTACTTGAATCAAATTTGATAGATAAGTATGGCTTATCATCTTGATAATAACTGGTTCTCAAAATTGCCATTATCAAGTTAAATATCGAACGCAAAACGTAATCATTTGAAACGTTGCTGATCTCTTTTAGTAGTTCTTCAATTTTTTCTATCAAAATGCTAGTAGTTTCTGCCCTATCAATATCTATTTTAGTATCAAATCTTGAATGAAATAATTCTACTAAATACCTTACTACTTTTGGATACTCTGATACTACTTTCTGGATATATTCTGGGTTATAGCTAAATGATGTCTGCTTTAGGTAGGCGCTTAGCGCTCTAATCAGAAGCACTTCCTTCCACTTGAGCCCAGCAATAATGATCAAGCTGTTAAAATAGTCATTTTTTATTTCCTTGCTGAACACTTTTACAAGTGTTACCTCAAACTGCTCTTTTAAAGTAATGTTGTCTATTAATTCATCAACTCTTGACAACACAAAATGATGTATCCATATTCCACCGTTGATTTCTATATAATAACCATTATGAGATAGAATCTTAGCCCCTAAATTCTTAGTAACCTTTAATATCTTTGACAATTCAAGGCCTCCGTTGCTTGGAGTGTAAACCTTCAATTGATAGTTGAGATTGTCACGAGTAAGCCTCAAATCAACTTCGCTGACTTTTTTCTTTCTCACTATCTCCAATTTTTTCATATCATAATACGCATCATGAGGTTCAAAATTCTCTTGATAACTTATCGGAAATGCCTTGCAATAGCGGATAAATATATCCTCAACAGTGCTAAAAGTATTATATAAATTGTCTATAAAACGATCTTCCCACTTTTCTGTAATGTTTCTTAACTTGTTTTCGATACGCAAAACTTCATCATCAAAAATGCTAGCGCTTTTGGTTCTTAGCACCACGTGTAATTTCATCAAATCATATTCATTGATAATGTGATTGTTATAAATATCTGAACTTTCTGCATTCGTTTCATCTTTCAATATATCGCGTATCTTAAACATTAGTCTTGCACTAGCATAACGCATCGGTATCAATACTATGCAACTAATAAAGTTCCCTACCTTTCTCAAAAATAATTTGACTCTTGGTCTAATCGCAAGAGACATGATCGAGGTGCAAATTTCAAATAACTCGTCTTCATTTGATTGGAATAATTCGTCACAAGAAAATGCCTGTAAAATGGAAATTAAAGCTTTATTGTTATGGCCACCAGGAACAAATCCTGCCTTTTTTTCTATTGTTGTAACCTTATCCTTTATTACCGGAATAGTTCGAATATCTTGCACTTCTGCTATAGAAGTAAATAGCCCAAAAAAATGCTGTTCCCTTATTACATCACCCTGATCATTAAATTCTTTCACTCCTATACAATTCATATAGGTACGCCGATGAACTATTGAGATTAGGTCTGATCTTAGTATGTATAAAGAATTCAAGCTTTCAGAAAAAATTGATGAATTTTGGTACTCTTCACTTGCTCTCATTAACCCGAGGCTCTCCTTACCACTTAGAGCAAGCTTCCCTTCTTTATTAGTAATGTATTCTTGATAACCTAAAAATACAAAATTGTTATTTTTCAACCAAGCTAGAAAATCTCTGCCTCCAGCATCCAATGCCGGATGCTCAAGAAGCTTCTTGAGCATCAATTGCCAGTCCTTTACAACGCAGTTAACTGCTTTTAGCGTCTTTCGTAGAGATTCTTCTAGTGTATCAACAAAGCTACCGCTTATGCCTTTAATAATTACATATATTACTGACTCTTTGATTCCATTACTTTCTTCTAAAAGATGAATTTTATCTATTAGGCTATTTTTTCTTTGAACATTAATTATGCTGTTACTATAATAGCATATAGTTAAACCGTTTGACTTAATAGTGGAAATGACAGAATCCACTAAAAAGGGCATGTCATAATTTGTGATTTTAATTATAGTGAAATTGCCTTCTATTCCTGAAATATCATTTACATTACTTACTGCCAATTTACTTTCTTCTTTTTCTTTTTTAAGAATGAAGTTGTATGCATCTTCTGCAATGTATAAAAGAAATTTATCGTTGACTTTTAGGTCACTATTATAAACAAAATTATAAAAGTACTGTATAAACTCTTTAATTTTTTCTTTCTCTTTTTTATTCCCTTGATCAACTAGCTTAAATAAAGACTCAACATTAACATTATGATTTATACACATTTTTCAAAACAAAAATACACAGCGAATCTAGATCTTTTTAACTAAGATTTCGTTACCAGAAGTATACACTATTAGCTCATCTCCTTCTACTATTTCCCCAGATAAAACTAACTTAGCTAGATTATTTTGAATGCATTCTTGTATTACCCTTTTCAGAGGCCGCGCTCCATATTCAGGGTCATATCCAGTTTGTGCTATTAGTTCTTTAGCTTCTTGCGATAAACTAATACTCAGTTTACGCTTAGCAAGCATCTTTTGTAAATAAGAGAATTGAACATCTATAATTTTATCAATGTCATCTTTGGTTAAGCTGTGGAATATAATAATTTCATCCAGTCTATTTAAAAATTCTGGACGAAACGCTGACTTAACTATTTTCATCACCTCATCTTTCACAGATTCGGTAGCTCCTCTTAGCATCATCTCAGCTCCAAGGTTAGAAGTTAAAATTAGTATGGTATTACGAAAATCAATTAATTTGCCATGGCTATCGGTTAGTCTACCTTCATCCAAAATCTGCAGTAGTATATTAAATATATCTGGATTTGCCTTTTCTATCTCATCAAACAAAATTACCTGATATGGTCTTCTCCTTACTGCTTCGGTTAATCTGCCACCTTGTTCATAACCAACATATCCTGGAGGCGCACCAATTAACTTTGAAACGGAGTGTTTTTCCATATACTCTGACATATCAAAGCGTAGAAGTGCTGATTGATCATCAAACAAAAATTCGGCAAGAGATTTTGCTAACTCTGTTTTTCCAACTCCGGTTGGACCTAAGAATAAAAATGAACCAAAAGGTCGATTAGTATCCTGAACACCAGAACGGGAGCGCCTTACTGCATTACTTATCGCTTCAATTGCATCTCTCTGCCCTATTACTCTTTTTCCTATTTCATTTTCCATGTTAAGGAGCTTTTCCTTTTCACTATGCATCATGTTATCAACTGGAATGCCTGTCCATTTTGAAACAATATTTGCAATATCACTCTCAGTAACTTCTTTCTTTAGGAAACTATCAGTAACTTTTTCCTGATTTTTTAACTCATTTTCAAGTTGAGGAATCACACCATACATCAATTCCCCTGCCCTTCCTAAATTTCCATTCCGCTGAGCCAATTCTAGCTCTTTCCTCGCATTATCCAATTTTTCAGCAGTTTCTTGTATTTTAGCTATTTTATTCTTTTCCATCTGCCATTTACTGCTTAAGTCAGCAAATTTACTGTTTAGACTCTCAATTTCCTCATTTATCTTTTTTAAACGTTGCTTAGAGTTTTCATCACTTTCTTTTTTCAAAGCCTCTGACTCAATTTTCAGCTGTATAATCTTTCTTTCAAGCTCATCAACAACCTCAGGCTTGCTGTCCATTTCAATTCTAACCCTACTTGCTGCTTCATCAATTAAATCGATCGCTTTATCAGGTAAAAACCTATCTGTTATATATCTATTAGAAAGCGTTGCAGCAGCGATTATTGCACCATCTGTGATTCTAATACCATGGTGCACCTCATACCTCTCCTTCAAACCCCTCAGTATTGAAATAGTATCAGTCTCAGTCGGTTGAGAAATAAACACAGGCTGAAAACGCCTTGCAAGCGCAGGGTCTTTCTCTATATGTTGACGATACTCATCCAAAGTTGTAGCCCCTATACAGCGAATTTCTCCACGCGCAAGAGCAGGCTTGAGCAAATTTGAAGCATCCATCGCACCACTTGTCGCTCCTGCTCCCACTAAAGTATGAAGCTCATCTATAAACAAAATAACTTTGCCCTCTGCTTTTAAAATCTCATTAATCACTGCTTTTAGTCTCTCTTCAAACTCCCCTCTGAATTTTGTTCCAGCAATTAATGCACCTAGATCCAAAGCTAAAACTTTTGCATCACGCAAACCAAGTGGTACATCATTTGCAACAATTCTGTTTGCTAAACCTTCAACTATTGCAGTTTTTCCAACACCAGGTTCACCTATCAGTACTGGATTATTTTTTGTTCGCCTCAACGATACCTGCATAGTTCTTCTGATTTCCTCATCACGACCAATTACAGGATCAAGCTTACCTTGCATAGCAAGCTCTGTAATATCTTTTGTATACCTCTTTGCCGCATTTAATTTTTCCTCGCTATTTGGAGAGTCTGCACTGCCACCTTTTCTCATTTCTTCAATAACTGAATTTAATTTTTGCGGTGTTACACCACCTTCTGCTAAAATTTTACCTACAATTTCATCTTTTTGTGCAGCAAGGCCCTGCAGTAACCGCTCAACAGTAACAAATGTGTCTTTATTTCTCCTCGCAATACCAATTGAATCATCAAAAACTTTTGCTACCTCTCTTGAAAGCTGAAGTCCACCACTACCTGGTCCTCCAACCACTGGAAACTTTTTAATTGCACTACTCACAGCATCAGAAATATTCTGAACATTTCCACCACAAGCGCCTATCAAATCCTGAACTAAACCTGACTCATCTTCAAGCATTACTTTAAGTAAATGTTCAGGCATAAAAATCTGATGCCCAGCTCCCAATGCTTTCATTTGAGCGCTCTGGATTAGGCTTTTTGCTTTTTCGGTAAATTTATTCAAGTCCATAATACAAATTTAACTCATACTTGCTGATATATATAACAACTACTTTCTCAATTTTAAACTTAAAGTCATTCAGCATTCAACCACTATGGATTAAAATCCATAGTGGTTGAATATTTGATCGTAGGGCTTATCTTTGTTATGCCTTGACCTTAACACAGCTACATTTCTAGGTTTTTCCATCATCGTTTATAATGTTAGGATTAGCGCCTTTTTCTAGCAAAAATTTGATAATCCTTAAATCACCATAATATGCAACATTATGTAGTGCTGTGCTTACATACTTGTTAATAATGTTTACGTTAACTCCCTCATCTATTAAAAACCTAACTATCTCTAAATATCCCCTTCTGCAGCATAATGTAACGCAGTTAACTTAGGCATGTGTGTATCAGTATCTAATAAATTTTTTACTGAGAATTTTACAGTTTCTAAGTTACAATTTTGAGAAGCAATGCGTAATATCGTTTTATAATTATCTGCAGCTTTTGACTTCATGTAGTAATAGGTAGCAATAATACATACTATTAATGTTATAAGCCACCAAAAATGCAGCTTTTTTTTTGTATCTTGACTCAATTTATCCATATTCAACATCTTTTTAATATTAAATAGATCATTTACTCATTTTTTATTAACATTACTTACTCAAAGATGATGACAACATAGTAAGGTAACCTGAGTTGGCTTTGTTGCATAGCGAGTAGAGATGGGAGAAAAAAGGGAGAAAATCTAAAGAAAGTGGTTACTTTATTAAGAAATGAACATTGTGTAGAGTATATGCCAAAGAAGATGAAGGTCAGTAATCATTAAAGAGTATAATCAATTTTTAGAAAAAAGAGGAAATGTCTTTCATTTTATCGATGAAGCTATAGAAAACTGGTACGAAAGTTCAGAAAAAATTCCTGGAGATTTATAGCGATAAGGTTGTTATTGCAGTACGTATAGTCGTTAATCTATTTGGAATAGGCTTAAGGCAAGCAGTTGGATTTATAAAAGGATATTTACAAAGTATAGTGAAGAATCTCCAAGTATTCACAAGCTTCTCGTCAAACTTAATTTGAAACTATGTGACCACAGAACAGATAAAAATGACATAGAGAATATTGAAATTGCTATAGATAGTACTGTAATGCATATTTATAGTAACAGTACTCAACATAACAAAGATAACGCCAAGATAAGGAAGTATAATGGTACAGATCAAATAAGAAAGCTATATGTTGCTTTGGACGTAAACAGCAAAAAGGCAATAGCAGTTCGATATACTAATTTTCTTTCACATGATAGCATCTAAAATACTAAAGGAAATGGGTGATATCTATAAGATTAAGTCTCTGCGTGCAGATGGAACTTATGATACAGATAATTTATATAAGTTGTGCAATCAATACAATTTGAAACCCATCATAAAGCCAAGAAAAAATGCAAAAATCTGCAGCAATATAGATTATCTATCAGAAAGAAACAACAACATTAGTATAAGGAAAACTTACCCACTGGAAAAAGAAGACAAGGTATGAAATACGTTCACGTATCGAGAGTTTTTTCCTGAGGCTCAAAAAAACATTTGGATTTAGTTTTAAGAATAAATCTGAGGTAAATCGCTCTCAAGAGGTGCTTTTAAAATGCTATTTTATTAATAACTTTACTGATATAGGTATGCCTATTTTCAAATTTGCCTCGTAAATTCCTTTCATTACTCCTCCTTATTCCTTGCCATTCAACAAAACCTGGGAAGGGCTATACTTGGCAGTGACTACACTTCTTACGGCAGAGCGATAAATGATTGCTGGTTAACCAAATGCTAGGAGAGGGTATGGGTAGTTTGATTTTTTATGTTGTTCTGAAAAGAAGATGTACTATATTTAGTATAAAATTCATAGTTACATGTTAATATTATACTAGTTTTTTAATTAAGGAGAATATTATGAAAAGTAATACAAAAAGTGCTGCTGCGTATAATACTAGAGAAGAAGCGTATGAACAATATTACCATTGCATACGCGCATGTCCTAAAAGTCATCAGGATAATAACGAACTACGTAGTGCATGCATTAGTAAATGTAGGGAAAGTGATTGGAGCTTTGAACAGGATGTAAAATTTAGTGATCAATTAAATTCTATTACGTCTCAGCTCCAGGAAGGGCTGAACGATTTATCTGAGTTGTCATCAGATCTAAATCTAATGAAACTATAAAAAAGAAGATACTTAGTATCTTCTTTGCTATGCAAGCTACTCTTATAGTTGAGTGTCACTAATTAGAGAAGTTTAAGCAGCGCATAACCTTGCTTATATTTTGCATAATATACATTTACGTATATTATAATAGGTATATAGATATTTTTTATTAAAAAGGAAGGGGAGGTGCCTTCGTGTGTTGACATCCTCCCCGCCCTAAAGGGCAAGGATTCCTACCACGTTCAGACCGAAGTCTGAATCATCTCGGTGGGTTCCTGCTTCATCGGGAGGCTAAATGCACTATCCCCTCCACAGGCACAACACGGCATGCCCTGCCGCTAAATCTATTATGCTTTTGTGCATATTCGGTGTCAACACCCGCTTCCGCCTTATATCCCCGCCCTGAAGGATGGGGTTTTACGGTGTTTTTTTGATAAGAAAAAGTCTTTTTCGGTGGTTACACCTATATTCTTTATTTCAGCTTTAAAACTGTTAAAATATAGCCCTTCCCATAATAGTCCAAAAAAATCATAAGAAGTAAGAATCGACAGCATGACGAAAAGATGTGAATAGAGGAATGTTTTTCCTAATTCTATTTTCTATAGCAAACCAATTATGCTCAATTTTGTTAAAATCTGGAGAATAAGGAGGTAGATATAAAATTTCTGCACCAACTCCTTTAGCAAGTTCAGTAATCTTATTAACCCCAGTTATGGATTAGAAAGTAGAATTAATAAAGAGAGGAATAGGGTAAACTCAGGTATTTTAGCAAAAATTAAGAGGTTATCCATGAAGAAAGATATTTTACTGTTTTATAGAAGATTTTTGTCACATTGCTGATGAAAAACTTTCAGAAAAGCTTCTATCAAGTGGCAAAAAAACAAAAAGAATACCTGAAATTACCGTGCCAGAAATACTTACTATAATCTTACTTTACCACAATCGCTGTGCAAAAATTTCAAGTTTTTTTACTTGAGTTATCTTAAATTATTGTACAGTTCTGAGTTTTCAAAACTCCCTTCGTATCATAGATTTGTTGCTCTAAAACTCAGGGTTTTATGGTATTTGGCAATGCTTTTGCAGTGGTTCTGCGAGCAAGCAAAAATCACTCTATATTGATACAACTGCAATCGCTGTTTGCCACACAAAAAGGATCGCAAAAAATAAAGTTTTCAAAGAGTTGGCAAATATAGGAAAGACTACCTATGTTCGGTTTTAAATTGCATCTGGTAATCAATGAAATAGTCGAAGTTCAAGTTATTACGCTAACTAAAGGCAGCGTTGACGACAGAAAACCTACACCAAATTTGACTAAAAAATTGACAGGACTTTTGTTCAGAGATAAAGAAGAAGGACCTCTTTGAGAAACTCTTCGATAGAGGTCTAAAACTCGTCACTCAAGTGAAAAAAGGCATGAAAAACGCACTGATTTCTTTAAAAGAGAAGATTCTATTGAGAAAAATTGATTATTGAGACAGTTTTTGGTTGTTTGAAAAATAAATTTGAGCTTCGGCACAGATCCCCCATAAATTTTTTGGTACATACTTTTTCAACATTAGTTTCGTATTCCATGCAGTCGAAAAAGTCCTCTATTTCTAAGCTTTATTGACTCGGATAATCCATAACTGGGGTTTGTAGCTTTTTGTCCACTGTTGTGTTATTAAAATAGCTTCTAGGTTTATTATCAGCAATGTCATTAGGTTGATATCCACCATTAACTATCTGCTGCTTATCAAACATCTTTTCAATATTGCCTTTTAAAATACTCAAAAACTTCTCATTTTCCGGATAGGCTTCTTCTGCGGCTGAATATAATGTACTTGGTATTTTAGAATATCTTTCGTTCCTTACATGACCTGCTATATCTGAATACACTTTAAAAAAGTCAAAACCTTTCACTGATACACCAGATTGTTTAGCTGTTTTTTTAAGTGTCTTTTTAAATTCTTCCATTATATTAAGTGTATCAGCCAGCACTTCTTCATGAGTAGCAGAACAAAACTTAGGAAGAGGATATTTTTTATCTAGGAAACTTTGTAATAAGAAGAATCCTAAACCAAAATTGTTACTGATACAAACTTCACTACTAAATTGGCTAGTACCAGATGTATTAGAATAATTTGCTGAAGTTTCAGGTAGAGCAGCTCTCGAATCTAATAACCCACTCACAGAGCTTTTTACCCAACCAAATAAATGATTTATCCACGAAGATGGTTTTGCACTGCTACTCACCATTCTACGGTTTCTAATGTGCTGCCTATGTCTATGAGGTTGATCAGATAACATGACTTCTGTAAACACATCATCGTACACTTGATCCTTATATTCTTTTTTCACAACATTAACGTCTCTTGCTGTACTTATTTCTTTCTCATAATCTTTTAACACTATCTCTTTATCAGTAAATTTTATTGATAACGTTTTCATCTTAGGTGTTTTATAGAATTTACTAAGTGTAATACTGCAAAAATCATCTTTAGTAATAGTCGAATCAAAAGCATTAGTTATTATTAGATCATGACCATTACTACGAACAAACGTATTGTTTCCTCCTTTTCTAGGCGTGATAAGCTCAGCATCTTTCTCCACATCTTGACCCGTTACCACAATAATTTCTTTATCCTTTTCAAAGATCAAAGGTAGTGGCTTTAATTCTAATTCAGAACTTATTTTCATAGGCGCACTATCTGAGATAATATGAAGATTTTCATACCAATCCAAACCGTCTTTTAATCTTACTGTTAGCACTTCTAATAAAAAACTTTGTCCCATTTCTGCTTCTAACCTAACTAGCAAATCATTTCCATCTTGAAAAATTCTTGGCAGATTAATATGTATTTTCAAATCATCTTGTATTATTTTTATCACGTTACGTAAATCTAACGTATCTATAGAACTTGCTTGATCAGGATTGTAGATGTTTATTTGTGGCATAGAAAAAATATTATGTTCATATCTTTGCTCACCTGAGGCTATAGTAATTACGTATATGTTTTTACCACCATTTCCAATTAAGTGACTGTTATAGATTGGATTATTGTAAATTACCTCACACTTCCCATAGCCAACAAGTATAGATTCATCACCATCTTGAACAGCGATAGTCATATTGAGTTTATTTGCTATAGCTGGGTAGCTTTCTATAATTTCATCAATAGTTTTATTAGTATTCTGTATTGCATACAAGTTTCTTTCCTTACCTACTTTTATTTCAGCACTGTCTTTTAATTGATAGATTATATTGTTCATTATGTTATATGAGATAGATATACTAAAGTTACTATTTGCAACTTTTGAGGAAAAATCGAACTTTATACTATTGTGATCTTTAATATCAATACTCTGAATATCAGCAAGCAAGTAGTCGAATATAAACCTATGGTTATTTTCGAAATTAGCAAGTAATTTAACAGATGCACTACCTTTTTGAAATGGTACAATATAGTTAAAGTTACCTTTGAGTGCTAGATTATTTACTTCAGTGTAATTTCTAACTATTACTTGTATATCATAGACACAGTTATTATCTTTTATTTCCAAATAATCAAGTTGATCTTCCTTACCACCATTACCATCCAAGAATTTAGTTTCACATGCACTAAATATATGATCTGCCTTAGCTTTTCTACCAAGCACTCTTTCTACTGAATTAATTTGAAATCCAGAATAACCATATCTGTTGTACATAATAGTGCCAATATTTGTATTTAAATACACATTCACACTTACAGCTTCTTGAGCAAATTCAGTCAGATCTAAGGTATCAATTCCATCCTCTCCGTACAAAGACCCTTCTATCAGATCTCCCTGCAAAACAAAGATATCATTCTTATTTCCTCCATAATATTCTTTAGACCCATCATTCACTACAAATATGTTCGAACTATCCTTAAATCCTTTTGCATAATCTTCACCTTCTCCTAAATTAATCAGAGTATATCCTTCTGTCTTGTTATCAGATAAACCAATTGCATCTTTACATAAATATGAGCCATAACTTGGAGCAGGCTCATCATCTCCTTTTGGTAAACAAAACAATTTTCCACCACTTGGATTATTCGGCCTTGCTCTGCTCCATTTTATATCATTTCTTTTTCTGTCAAGCAGTACTGTACTGTCTAAATCTATCTCAAATTTAGTTGTGCATTCTTCAGTATAAAGTGTAACGTTAATCCTTCTCATGCATAGCTCTCCAAATCCGGCACCACCACACTGCCTTACTTGGTGTGGCACTGTACGACAAGAATTCACAACTGATTTACCAGTAGGGAATACATAGCTTTGAATATCACTATACTCCTTTAAATACTCAAATCCTTGCTTAACTAATTGGTTATAAAGTTGTTTTTCTTCCATTAACTCTTCTATATATTGTTCAGGTTGCATACCTATAAATACACGTAAACCTTCAATAAATTTTTCTCCTCTAGTTAAGTGAATAATTTCATCAGTTTTATCAACTCTCTTTACTGCCATATAAATATCAGTGTAAATAAATACTGCAGTGCCGACTCCTGCTCCAATAGGTCCAGTAATAGATGAAACTCCTTCTAATACTTCAAAACCTTCAGCAACTTCAATCCCAATCTCTGCAGCGTCAACTCCCAGGTAAATGCTATCTCCTACTACGCCAACCAATGCTCCTTCTGTACCATTTTTAAATGCTTTTACCTGATTTACTAAATCATAAATAATAAAGGCAGAAGTACCTCGAGCAAGAAAAGGTGATGCAACTCTTAAAGACCTACCAAGTAATACCTTTTCTTCTGAGAGCAAATTTAATCCTTTACGAGATGCAACTTCAGCAACTTTAGCAAACCCTTGACCACCGGCAATAAAGCCAACATTAATCGCTACACCTTGATAATCTCTGTTTAAAAAGTCAGCTAAAATATTTTTAGCTATCATTCCATGCATAGTTATGCTAGAGATTTTCTTTACTCTATTTAAATGATTCATGACCTTCTGATTACTGGTAAGCCTATTGACCAAATTGCTAAACCTACCCTTAACTTGCACTTTATCTGCTAGCTCAATTAGCTGAGAACGTTTTTCTTCTGGTATATCTTTTATATAGTCAATAAACTTTTTACTATCTATTTTAATTTTACTAAAATCTCTTTTCTCATCTTTTTCTGTATTGAATTCATCTACGTCTTCCCAAGACAGTTCACATTTCCCAATTTTTGCTTCTCTTCTGTTCCTTAATGAACTCGTACTCGGCAAACATTCTTCAACTTTACTCCTTTGATATATTGCAGAAGCCCTTTCTAGTAAATCTTTTGCTCTCTGAACATTACCTAAAGCTCCATCGGCAATAGCTAAATCTTCTAAGGTTATAGCTACTTCAAAATGATTTTCTCCATAATGCTTCTCTAAAATAGGTAAAGCCCTTTCTAGCAACTTTTTTACTCCCTGAGTATCACCTAAACCTCTATAGGCGATACTCAAATTTACTAATATTTTACTTACTTCAACATGATCTCTTTCATGATATTTCTCTAAAATAGATAAAGCTCTTTCTAGCACCTCTTTTGCTTCCTGATTATCACCTAAGGCTATATAATCAGTGCCTAAACTTTCCAGAATCATACCTATTTCAAAATGCTCTTCCCCATAGTGCTTCTCTAAAATAGGTAAAGCTCTCTCTAGCAACTCTTTTGCTCCTTGATAATTATCAAAGTATCTATAGATGGTACTTAAATTTACTAATATTTTAGCTACTTCAACATGATTTTCTCCATAATGCTTCTCTAAAATAGGCAAAGCTCTTTCTAGCAACTCTTCTGCTCTTCCATAATCATCTAAAGCTATATAAGTGATACCTTGATTTGTTTTAGCTATAGCTACCTGAAAATGATCTTCTCCATAATAATTTTCTAAAATAGGTAGTGCCCTTTCTAGTAACTCTTTTGCTGTCTGATAATCACCAAAACCTCTACAAGCAATACTAAGATTTACTAACATTTTAGCTGACTCAAAGTGCTCTTCTTCATAATTGTCACCTAAAATAGAGAATACTCTTTCTATTGACTTTTTCGCTCTTTCATAATCACCTAAAGATCCATAAGCAATACTCAGGTTTATTAGTACTTGAGCTAATGAAGAATGATCCTCCCGATAATGATTCTCTAAAATGGGAAAGGCCCTTTCTAGTAACTCTTTCGCTGTCTGATAATCATCTAAAGCTCGATAGCTGATACTCAGATTTACCAGTGTTCTAACTAATTGAAAACGCTCTTCTTCATAATCTTGCTTTTCAATTTTTAAAGCTCTTTCTAGCAAATCTTTTGCTCTTTGGTAATCACCTAAAACTAGATAACTGTTGCTTAGATTTACTAGTCTTTTAAATACTTCAAAATGATCTTCTCCGTAATGCTTTTCTAAAATAGGCAAAACCCTTTCTAGCAACTCCTTTTCTCTTTTGGGATTACCCAAATTAAAATACCCATCACTCATCCATGTCAACAAATTTTCAAGATAATCCTTTTCTATTTTTTCTTTATCTTGAGGGTTCTTTTTTAACCAACTATCTATACGTGATAAAAATGCCTCTAAGTGCGGTAATAATTCTCGTTTTTTTAAATAGTCTTCTAGTTTATCACTACCATAAGGGAAACTTGCTCTGAGTAGCTCGAAAGTCTCTTTCATAACTTCTTCGCTTTTACCCTCTTCTTCTAACGCTATTTTTGTCACTTCTTGAACTAATTTATGAATACTCAACACACCTTGCTCTTGTTCACCATTAACCATAGAATATTTTATAAGTAAACGAACAGCAGACCTTAATTCCTCTTCATTATTTCCTGTCAAATCTAAAAAGAATTCTCTACTAATATTGTCAGGTGCAAGATAAGACATAACATCAAGAATCCTTAAAGCTAATTTTCCATACTTTTCATTGCTTGCTATCTTATCGGTTGTAATCTTCCAAGCTGTGAAAGTTGTTTTTGCATAGTTATTATCAATTCCTCTAAATCCTTCATAATTAAGCAAATCTTTCGCTTTTTTCTCATATTCCTTTAGGTAATCATCTATATCAAATTTTCTAGTAACTCTTTGATCTTCAATATATGATATTGCTTGCTGTATAGCTAAAGGAAAGTGTTGTAATTTCTCTACCAACGCTTTTATCTTTTCATTTTGAGATTCATCTTCTATACTAAAGCCCTTTTTTACAAATTCTATCGCTTCTTCTGACTTTAATTCGTTCAGATTAATAACTTCTATCCCCCTTTCCCACTCTCGATTACGAGAAGTAATTAAAATATAAGGTCCATTACCACCCGGTAATGAATCATGAATTGGTAAAAACTTATTCAAATAATTACTTTTCTCGGCATCATCAAAAATAAACAAGCTTTTACTATTACTAAAAAAATTGTAAACTTCTTCTACGATAGATCTTATATCCTTTTCTTTTCCATTTGCATCTTTTGTATCAATTTTTAGCTTATCCTTCGCTAATCGAGTAAATGATTCAACAAGAGCTATCTCACTTTCAGCATTGATCCATATAACGTTGTCATAACAATCTTTACTATATTCTTGAACATATTGTCTAGCTAACTCAGTTTTTCCTATTCCTCCTAAACCGCTAATTGAGGTTATTTGTGATATTACTGTTACTTTTTCTGAATTAAGTTGTATCTTATTATGTAGGTCAATTAACTCTTCCCTTCTTCCAGCAAACAAAATTACTGGCTTTTTCACATTAAACCAAATAGGCTTTCTTACTTGCTCTCTTGCTACAACTGCATCATATATCTTATCAAGCTTTTTATCTATTTTCTCGAAACTTTTTTCACTTTCTTTCCTTCCTTCTACAATAGAATCTGCTATCTTGTGACGTTGCCTACTGGCTTCCTGATATTGACTCATTAATTCATCAAAGACTCCCTTAATCTCATTTTGATTACTTTCTATGTAACCTGATAACTCATTAAAATTCTTACCTATATAATCCTCTAATTCATTGAAGTTTTTTTCAGCTTCCTGTTCCATTTCTCCTTTGAATTTGCTTAGTAACCTCTCTTCGACTAACTTCGGATCTTGCTTATTAATCTCATTCAATAATTCATCTTCCCATTCTTCATTTGTTTTCCCATCTGACTTTAAAACATACCTATACTCTTCTCTGGGAGGATTTTCTTCACTGTATTCTTTCATGAATTTTTTTATTCTATTTTCCAACTCCCACTTCAAAAGAAGACGATAGCCATATTTGCTAGTATCACTCTTTCCGTCTATTCTCCTATAGTATTTATCAGCACGACCATCGCTCTTTATCGTTACTAATCCCGCTTTATCAAATATTTCTGCAGTATTCCATGAATTTTTACTTTCTAAAGTATGTCCTAGCTTAATATGAGGAACACCAGTGTAGGTTTGTTTATATCTTTTTGATTTTCCAAAAATAATACCCTCAGTAATTGAGGAAGCACAAAGCTCTTTTTCAGTATCAACTATGTTTTTTAAAAATTTTTTTATTTGTGTAATTTTGCAAATTATATGGGTAATAAAAACCCGCTTGTCATAGAAATAGGATCCTATATCAAACAGCTACCACAGCAATTTTTACTTAAGCCAATGAATATGTGAATAAGTACTTTAAGTCTGTGTGAACGTACTTATTCACAATATTCATTTCAGTTACTGCTGTGTAAATTTTTAAATATGCAAATTAAATTCTTCTTTAAGTCTTGTATTAGCAATTACTATAATTTTGCGCATTAGTGCTGTTATAGCCACCATCTTCTTCTTACCATCAACTATGTTTTTTAAAATTTTTTGAATTTAGTCTCATTTGTTGATAATTTTGTATTTTTATTCAATTGAAAAATGTATTTTGGCAACAAAAACCCTAGTTTATACAGAAAGAAATTTATATCAAACAGCAAGCACTGCTTAGATTTTATGGTTAACGAATATGTGCTTTAAATGTGTGTAGACGCACATATTCGTTAACCTATTTTCTATACAGATTTTTTTTATTTCATATTAATTGCTTCTTTAAGTCTTGCATTGGCAATTACTATGATTTTTCGCATTAGAGCTGTTATAGCTACCATCTTCTTTTTACCTCTACCAATAAGATCAGAATAAAAAGCACCAAGTGCAGATTTAGATCTTGCAGCAGCCATAGCAGCTGTGAAAAGCTTTGCACGAACATTGCTTCTACCACCTGTTATCCTTCGATAACCAATAGTTTTACCGCTTTCTTTTGGATGTGGAGCAACTCCAGCAAGACTTGCAACTTCTTTTTTGTTTAGGTGGCCAAGTTCTGGCATTAGACACACAAAAACTTGTGATAACTTGAGACCTATTCCTGGCACTGTTCTCAAGATTTTTTGACGCTTTTGTAACTCTGGATTTTTATCAATAATTCTTTGTATGGCATCGTTGAACTCATTTATCTGACTGGTAAAAAAGTCTATTGTTTTTTGGCAACTTTCCTTTATATAGTCGTTTTCAGGTGCTGCAAGCCTACATTTCTCTTGAGTTCTCATTTGCGTAATGTCATCACGACGTTGACAGAGTGCAACTAAGGCGGTTTGTTCTTTTGACATACGCACAAATAGAGATAGAGCACTATAGCGTTCAAAACCATATTGAGCAAGGGCTCTTGCATCTGATTGATCTGTCTTTGCTAAAGTTCCATGTGATATGATAAAACTTTTTACTTTACGAGTATTAGCTCGATGTACAGCAACATTCTTATCAACAAGAAAATGTGCTAAGCCAAGCTCATATTTTCCAGTGTTTTCTAAAGTTACTAGAGAATTAGGTAGGATATCTGAAAATTTTTGAAACAACTGTTGCCAACCAGTAGCATCATTGTCAAACTTGATAGCGCTCCTTTGGTTATAAGCTGCAGCAACATTTTTAAATTTTCCGATATCAATGCCAATGAAATTTTGATAAGATGTAATCATAATAAATAACCTCGATAGTTTAATTAATTTAAGATTGTAAACGGGTGCATACATATGTCCCATGCAACTATTCAAACGTATCGAGAGATGGGGCTAGTTTACCTTGATGGCTACGGTTGTAATACCAACTTTCATTCGGTCGCACACGCCCGTGATAGCCCTATTCCTATAGTGAGTAGGGTTATCTTTCCCTCTTATCTCTTTTATATCACATTTTTAACTTACAACTTTCAACAAGCTTAGAATAAAATGCACCAAGTACAGATTTGGACTTTGCGGCAGCCATAGCAGCTGTAAAGAGCTTTGAACGAACGTTACTTCTACCACCTGTAATCCTTCGGTAACCAACAGCTTTACCACTTTCTTTTGGATGCGGTGCAACTCCGGCAAGACTTGCTACTTCTTTTCTGTTTAAGTAACCAAGCTCTGGCATTAAACACAAAAAATCTTGTGATAACTTTTTACCTATTCCAGGAACTGTTTTAAGGATTTTTTGGCGTTGTTGTAATTCGCAGCTTTCATCAATAATCTTTTGTATGGTATTATTGAGTTCGTTTATTTGACTATTGAAAAACTCAATGGTCTTTTGACAGCTTTCTTTTATATGATCATTTTCCGGTGCCTCTAGTCTGCATTTTTCTTGAGCTCTCATTTGCGTAATGTCATCACGACGTTGACAAAGTGCAGTCAAGGTTGATTGTTCTGTAGAGGTAGGTACAAATAAAGAGAGAGTTCTATGGCGTTCAAATCCATATTGAGCAAGAGCTCTTGCATCTGATCTATCAGACTTTGCTAAAGTTCCGTGAGATAAAATAAAGCTTTTTACTTTACGAGTATTAGCTCGATGCACAGCAATATTTTTGTCGGTAAGAAAATGTGATAAGCCAAGTTCATATTTCCCTGTATTTTCTAAAGTCACTAAAGAATTAGGTAGAATATCTGAAAACTCTTGAAACAATTGTTGCCAACCAGAAGCATTATTATCAAATTCGACAGCATTCTTCTGTTTGTGAATTGCAACGACATTTTTAAATTTTCCGATATCAATGCCAATAAAATTTTGATAAGATGTAACCATAATAAACCTCGATAGTTTTAGTGAATTTAAGATTGTAAGCGGGTGCATATATATGTCCCAAACAACTATTCAAACGTATCGAGAGATAGGGCTAGTGTACCTTGATACCGACGGTTGTAATACCAATTTCTTCTCGGTTGCACATGCCCGTGATAGCCCTATTCCTAGTGAGCAGGGTTATCTTTCTCTCTTATCTCTTTTATATCACGTTTTTAACTTACAATTCTTCTATCTCTACAAGCAATTCATCTAGCTTACCCTTATCCTTTTCATTTGATGCTTCTTTTACCTTTTGAAACAAATTATAATCCTGTCGCAATTTTTGAGAAAATTTTTCTTTGCCTTCTTTATTTTCCTTGTTAATAGATGCAGCTTTTATAGAACCAACATTAATATTTGGATCAGCAAGCAGAAGGTCAGCCACTTCGAAATGTCTACAATCTAGTGCGAATAACAAAGGAGTACTACCTTCCTTAGTTTTAACATTAACATCAGCCTTGTTCTTGAGAAGAAGTTTAACTATATCTACGTGACCATTTTTTGCTGCAAAATGTAAAGGAGCAAAACCTTCCTTACCCCTAGCATTAACATCAGCTTCACAATCCTTCACAAGAAATTTAACTACATTATTTTTACCTTCTCCTGCTACAAAATGTAAAGGAGCAAAACCTTTCTTGGTCCTAGCATTAACATCAGCTTCACAATCCTTCACAAGAAATTTAACTATATCCAAATGACCCATGCGTGCTGCAAAATGTAAAGGAGTCACATCTTCCTTAGACTTAGCATTAACATCAAATTCACAATCCTTCACAAGAAATTTAACTATATCCAAATGACCCATGCTTACTTTAATATGTAAAAAAGTAAAACCTTTCTTATTCCTAGCATCAATAATAGATTTTTTTTCCTTAACTAAATATTCAACTATTTTAAAACTAGCTTTTTCTAAAGCTAAAATGAATATTTCTAGTTCACTATATTGGGATATATCCATTTTTTTAAATTGGTTTATATTGTCTCTACATATTACACTCATTAACTCCTTATTTTTCTTTAATGGTTCCTTCTCCTGATCATTACCTTGGTTCTGTTCACGCTTTTCATTATGAGGCTTTTTGCTATTGTGTTTTCTATTAGTACTATCTTCTAAAGAAAGCTGTGGTTTTACCCCTTGAACTTGATGATATTTTTTAGCTTTCTTCTTTTTATTTTGATTATTTTCATTCTGAAGCTTGATAATATCATCATCTTTTCCTTCATGTTCTGAGCTTTGTGAAGACCTAGAACTTATATCACTCTCTAACACTGAATTTGTATACTTGTTCTTATCTAAGATCTGATTCTCTTCATGATACCCCTTAGCTCTCAATACATTCATAATCTCTTCAGCATACTCTTTTTTTCCTTCGTTTTGCAATTTTCTTGCTATAAGTTCTGCTTGCTCTATGTTTCCTTTCTCTATTAACTCTAGTGCCTTATTTCTCCATTCTTCAGGACTAGATTCTTCTTGCTCAATATTTACATTACCTTCTTCCCTTGGCTCTATTATTTTCAATAAATTACTCTCATCATCTATAATATATACACTATCAACAGCACGAGTAACTCCAACATACAGAGCGTTCATATAAAATTTATATTTCTCCAAAGACTTATCTTTCTTATCCTTATTTCTTGAAGTGTTAACTTCCCTTTCGTTATATGAATCACGAATTCTATTAATAGTATTATCTATCTCCCCCTCACTTTTATTTGGACATGCTATATTCCATATTTCATTATAAGCTTTACATGATGTAAACTTGTAAAGAATCACATTTTCAAATTCCAAGCCTTTGGCTTCATGTATATTAAACACAAGTGGAGTATCAAATAACTGACGTGCACTTTTTTTACTTTCATCATCCAGAGCTAAAACAGCACAATTTATAGATTCATTTACTTTTTTTGCTATTTCTTCTTTTTTATCATCAATAATAAAGCCAACGTTCCCTTTGTTCTTAGTCTCACTCTTCATGAGAAAAGCGTTGTCTACTGTTATTTTATCTTCTGAAGCAAAACAATAATTCTTAAGATGTAGTATACGATTGGCAAATTCAATAACTTGCTCGCTATTACGATAATTTTTCTCAAGGGTATAAAAAACTTCTGACCCTTGGTCAACTATATATCTATTTTGACAAAGAAAAGATTTTAACTTGGATAAAGAGAAAAAACTAGGATGTATTACTTGATTAACATCACCACATAGTAAAAAGTTACTCTTATTCTCATCTTTTAAACTCTTTAACACCAGATCTAATGTGCTCTCAGTTAAATCCTGAACTTCATCTACAACAATCGCATCATACATTCCTTCTGTAATGCACTTATTAGTAACAAGATTAGGATCATAATACTCTGAATCTTTTTCTATAAACTTCCTGTACTCTTTAAAAAAATCATAAACACTGTTCCTTTCGTCTACAGAAAACATAGATTGTCTGTCTCCTAATTTAGCATACCTATCTTTTCCATCTTCTCCTAATAAGCTTCTTCCACCTATCACAGCTGTAAATTCTTCGAATATTTTATCTCCGTCTTTTTTATACTTTTTAAATTTATCTTTTTTGCATATTTCGTTGAACCATAAAAAAAACTTACTTCTATTGATTGGCTTCTTTCTTTTTATATCTTCTGCTTGCTTTTCAAGAAACTCATGAAGAGATAAGAAATCAATTTCTTCTGGAGCAGCAATCTTGAACTCATCATCGTAGTATTCGTATTCAAGTAACTTTTTCGATTCTTTTACAAGATTTTCGGATTTGGTAATATATAGAATTTTTCCTCCCTCAAACTTCTCTTTTATCCTTTTTAGGCTCTCTAAAGCCACTGATGTCTTTCCACTTCCAGCAGCTCCATTGATAACTAAAGGTAATTTAACCCTTTCAACTATATCTTCTTGCTTTGCACTAAAAGTAATAAATTTACCGAGATAACTAACTTGTGGAGCATCTTCAATCTCCAATGTACTTACATTATCAGAAATTTCTTCATTGTTTTTATCTACTATTTCTATGTTTTTTATTTTTTCTCTATTTGTTAAAAATTTAGACTTATGATAATCATGATTCAGAATTACTTCTAAAATAACAAAAGCATCTTTGTTATCAATCTTTATACCTGTAAAGAGTAATCTGTCACTATCACTTAATTTAGCTCGAAAATATTCAATATTCCCATCACCTTTTATTAACTTTATATTCCCTTGGCTTGTACTGTTATTTTCCTCTAAATCTTTAATTATTTCATTAAACTTTCCCCTTAAAGGAGTTTTACCATTATCTAAAGCCTCATCATTAAACTTCTCATAAAACAATACAATACTCATAACTTCTCTTAATTACTTAATTATATTAAGAGTATAATAATATTATTAATATGTCAATATTTCTATTATTATATTAACCTATATTATTTATTAATACGTAATTCTTATCTCATCATTAAATAAGTAATACTGCAAAGTTGTGGAATAAAAGTTAATGAATTTACTTTTTAGGCAGAGCTCTAATATTATAGATCTTTAATAGTATAATCTTCCCATTTGTCCACTCTGGGCCATGTACGATTAGTAGAAGAAAATAAATTTATACTCATTCAGTATTAAACAACTTAAGTAATTTGGTCACTTCCAGCACCCAAAACCAGTTAGTGTGAAAACATTTTTTTTAGAATCAATTGGTGTACCATATAAACTTTTCAATATAGTGATTTTGCTATACCATGAAATCAGCTATATTGGTTTACTTTCACTAAATTTACATATGAACCAATTTGCCTAACTTTGTTGCAATGATTTTAGGCTTCCATTTTTACAACCATATTTTTATAGGCTTGTTTTCATAAAGGTAGGTACTTTTTTTGCGTTTTTGGAAAAATGAACATTAAAGATTTTTATGATTCTAATTTGCAGTATGTTTCTGAAACTAAAGTGAATATTAATAATCCTATATAAAATATAAAAAAATACATAATTCTTGATTTTCTCATAGATATAGTTAATAATTAAGCTATATTATTTTATTCAACCACTATGGATTAAAATCCAAAGATTGAGAGAGAGCATAGAATGCTAACTTTCGACTTGAAAGTCACCAAATTTATCTTCTTTTTTAGAGTGATTTTCAATATAATTTTTTATCATTTCGTCAGTTACATTTCCGCTAGTCCTGACAAAGTAGCCTACTGCCCACAACCCAGTATCTCTTTTTTAGCTCTGGAAAGTTTTGCTGGATTTTTCTGGAACTTTTTCCTTTTATTAACTGCACTAACTTACTAATACTTAAGTATGGGGGTACAGAAACGTATACGTGTACATGACTTGACGCAACTCTACCTCTGATAATTTCTACTTGATTATTTGCACATACTTCTTGTACAACTTCTTTAGCTTTCTTTCCAATATCTCCAACTAGTACTGGATATCGATATTTTGTTATCCACACTATGTGATATATATACAGAGTGACTGCTTTTTCTATAATATTCCACATTCTTTCAGATTTTTCACCTTAAAATTATATTCTTAAAAGGATGGACTTCAAGTCCAGGGTTTTTCTCCCAAATTTGGGACAATAAAATAGAAAAACAAGAAAAATCTGCTAAATATAAGTGGTGGGTGGAGCTGAAAAAATATCTTGCAAAGCTGAACAAGCATTATCCAGAAGAAAGAATTATTCAATATTCCAATCAAGAGCTAAATGATTTACAAAAATTAAAAGAAATAGTAAATAAGTTTATTGAAGCTTCTGATTATCAGAATAAGCTGTGCCAAGATGAAAATTATCCAGCTCTTTCTTATTATAATACAGAAATAGACTTGGAAAGGTTAGAGCAAATAACACGTAAGTTTATTAACGATTCTGGTCACATATCAGAAAAGGAGGTGTTAAAGCAAAAAAAGCTTCAAATACCTTTACCAGGGGAAAAGCAATTGGTAGAAAATTTGAGAAAATTAGAAAAAAGAATATCTACTTTCATTCAATCTGTTTATGAAAAAACTGCACATGATGAGCAATATCCAGGCTTTGTTCGGTCCCCTAAAAAGAAAGACTTTATGATACTAGCACAAATAATACATGAGTTGTTTCTTGAGAAAGATGATTTCGAATCTGTAGATAAGGAAGAAATGTAAGTTAAAAACGTGATATAAAAGAGATAAGAGAGAAAGATAACCCTGCTCACTAGGAATAGGGCTATCACGGGCATGTGCAACCGAGAAGAAATTGGTATTACAACCGTCGGTATCAAGGTACACTAGCCCTATCTCTCGATACGTTTGAATAGTTGTTTGGGACATATATATGCACCCGCTTACAATCTTAAATTCACTAAAACTATCGAGGTTTATTATGGTTACATCTTATCAAAATTTTATTGGCATTGATATCGGAAAATTTAAAAATGTCGTTGCAATTCACAAACAGAAGAATGCTGTCGAATTTGATAATAATGCTTCTGGTTGGCAACAATTGTTTCAAGAGTTTTCAGATATTCTACCTAATTCTTTAGTGACTTTAGAAAATACAGGGAAATATGAACTTGGCTTATCACATTTTCTTACCGACAAAAATATTGCTGTGCATCGAGCTAATACTCGTAAAGTAAAAAGCTTTATTTTATCTCACGGAACTTTAGCAAAGTCTGATAGATCAGATGCAAGAGCTCTTGCTCAATATGGATTTGAACGCCATAGAACTCTCTCTTTATTTGTACCTACCTCTACAGAACAATCAACCTTGACTGCACTTTGTCAACGTCGTGATGACATTACGCAAATGAGAGCTCAAGAAAAATGCAGACTAGAGGCACCGGAAAATGATCATATAAAAGAAAGCTGTCAAAAGACCATTGAGTTTTTCAATAGTCAAATAAACGAACTCAATAATACCATACAAAAGATTATTGATGAAAGCTGCGAATTACAACAACGCCAAAAAATCCTTAAAACAGTTCCTGGAATAGGTAAAAAGTTATCACAAGATTTTTTGTGTTTAATGCCAGAGCTTGGTTACTTAAACAGAAAAGAAGTAGCAAGTCTTGCCGGAGTTGCACCGCATCCAAAAGAAAGTGGTAAAGCTGTTGGTTACCGAAGGATTACAGGTGGTAGAAGTAACGTTCGTTCAAAGCTCTTTACAGCTGCTATGGCTGCCGCAAAGTCCAAATCTGTACTTGGTGCATTTTATTCTAAGCTTGTTGAAAGTTGTAAGTTAAAAATGTGATATAAAAGAGATAAGAGGGAAAGATAACCCTACTCACTATAGGAATAGGGCTATCACGGGCGTGTGCGACCGAATGAAAGTTGGTATTACAACCGTAGCCATCAAGGTAAACTAGCCCCATCTCTCGATACGTTTGAATAGTTGCATGGGACATATGTATGCACCCGTTTACAATCTTAAATTAATTAAACTATCGAGGTTATTTATTATGATTACATCTTATCAAAATTTCATTGGCATTGATATCGGAAAATTTAAAAATGTTGCTGCAGCTTATAACCAAAGGAGCGCTATCAAGTTTGACAATGATGCTACTGGTTGGCAACAGTTGTTTCAAAAATTTTCAGATATCCTACCTAATTCTCTAGTAACTTTAGAAAACACTGGAAAATATGAGCTTGGCTTAGCACATTTTCTTGTTGATAAGAATGTTGCTGTACATCGAGCTAATACTCGTAAAGTAAAAAGTTTTATCATATCACATGGAACTTTAGCAAAGACAGATCAATCAGATGCAAGAGCCCTTGCTCAATATGGTTTTGAACGCTATAGTGCTCTATCTCTATTTGTGCGTATGTCAAAAGAACAAACCGCCTTAGTTGCACTCTGTCAACGTCGTGATGACATTACGCAAATGAGAACTCAAGAGAAATGTAGGCTTGCAGCACCTGAAAACGACTATATAAAGGAAAGTTGCCAAAAAACAATAGACTTTTTTACCAGTCAGATAAATGAGTTCAACGATGCCATACAAAGAATTATTGATAAAAATCCAGAGTTACAAAAGCGTCAAAAAATCTTGAGAACAGTGCCAGGAATAGGTCTCAAGTTATCACAAGTTTTTGTGTGTCTAATGCCAGAACTTGGCCACCTAAACAAAAAAGAAGTTGCAAGTCTTGCTGGAGTTGCTCCACATCCAAAAGAAAGCGGTAAAACTATTGGTTATCGAAGGATAACAGGTGGTAGAAGCAATGTTCGTGCAAAGCTTTTCACAGCTGCTATGGCTGCTGCAAGATCTAAATCTGCACTTGGTGCTTTTTATTCTGATCTTATTGGTAGAGGTAAAAAGAAGATGGTAGCTATAACAGCTCTAATGCGAAAAATCATAGTAATTGCCAATGCAAGACTTAAAGAAGCAATTAATATGAAATAAAAAAAATCTGTATAGAAAATAGGTTAACGAATATGTGCGTCTACACACATTTAAAGCACATATTCGTTAACCATAAAATCTAAGCAGTGCTTGCTGTTTGATATAAATTTCTTTCTGTATAAACTAGGGTTTTTGTTGCCAAAATACATTTTTCAATTGAATAAAAATACAAAATTATCAACAAATGAGACTAAATTCAAAAAATTTTAAAAAACATAGTTGATTGAATGACCATAGCGAGCAGCCCAGTGTAAGGGAGTGTTGCCATAGTTGTTTTTTACATCAACATTAACTCCTGGTTGTTCTAATAGAGCTTTAACTATATCTAAATAACCATTAGAAGCAGCATCATGTAAGGGAATGTCGCCATAATTATTTGTTATATCAACCTTAGCTCCTTTGCTAATCAAGTAAGCAACTACTTCTGAATGACCATAGCGAGCAGCCCAGTGTAAGGGAGTGTTGCCATAGTTGTTTTTTACATCAACATTAACTCCTGGTTGTTCTAATAGAACTTGAACTGTCCCTAAGTGACCACTAGCAACAGCCCGGTGTAAGGGAGTGTTACCATCATTATTTGATATATCAATCTTAGCTCCTTTGCTAATCAAGTAAGCAACTACTTCTGAATGACCATTACGAGCAGCTAAGTGTAAGAGAGTGTTGCCATAGTTGTTTTTTACATCAACATTAACTCCTGGTTGTTCTAATAGAGCTTTAACTATATCTAAATAACCATTAGAAGCAGCATCATGTAAGGGAATGTCGCCATAATTATTTGTTATATCAACCTTAGCTCCTTTGCTAATCAAGTAAGCAACTACTTCTGAATGACCATAGCGAGCAGCCCAGTGCAAGGGAGTGTTGCCATAGTTGTTTTTTACATCAACATTAACTCCTGGTTGTTCTAATAGAACTTGAACTGTCCCTAAGTGACCACTAGCAACAGCCCGGTGTAAGGGAGTGTTACCATCATTATTTGATATATCAATCTTAGCTCCTTTGCTAATCAAGTAAGCAACTACTTCTGAATGACCATTACGAGCAGCTAAGTGTAAGGGAGTGTTACCATCATTATTTGATATATCAATCTTAGCTCCTTTGCTAATCAAGTAAGCAACTACTTCTGAACGACCATTACGAGCAGCTAAGTGTAAGAGAGTGTCGCCATAGTTGTTTTTTACATCAACATTAACTTCTGTTTGTTCTAATAGAGCTTTAACTATATCTAAATAACCATTAGAAGCAGCATCATGTAAGGGGGTGTCACCATAATCATTTGTTATATCAACCTTAGCGTTCTTTTCTAATAGAGCTTTAACTACTTCTAAGCAACCATTGCGAACAGCCAAGTGTAAGGGAGTGTTGCCATAGTTGTTTTTTGCATCAACATTAACCTCTTTTTTCTTTATAAAATATTTAACTACCTTTGAGTGACTATTACAAATAAGCCAGTGTAAGAGAGTGTTGCCATCATAATTTTTTACATCAAAATTAGCTCCTTTGTCAATCAAGCATGCAACTACTTCTGAATGACCATTGTGAGCAGCCCAATTTAAGGGAGTATCGCCATGGTTATTTTTTACATCAACATTAATTTCTGTTTGTTCTAATAGAGCTTGAACTACCTCTAAATGACCATAGCGAGCAGCCCAGTGTAAGGGAGTGTTGTCATTATGATCTCTTACATTAACATCAACTCCTTTACCAATTAAGTATTCAACTATCTTTGATTTACCATTACTAGCAGCTATATGCAACAGTGAAACACGTCTACTTTCTAATGGGAATTCGTCATTTATGCCAAAGTCCTTTATTTTAAATATTTTATATATACGGTCATGATCTTTTTTTAAGTTCTCTTTTATTTGTTTCAATATATCACCCTTGTCTGGATTTACTGTATCCAGTATCTCTTTCCACTGTTCCAATGTTAAAGTCATAAGTATCTCCACTTAAAGCAGTTATATAATTAAATTATTGAATATTTTAATAAAAAAGTCAAGACTTCATACTTTATATAAAATTATTAATAGCTACTTTAGATTGATTAGTATAGAAACATACTGCAAATTAGCGTCATAAAAATCTTGAATGTTTACTTTCTCAAAATCGTAAAAAAGTACCTACCTTTGTGAGAATAAGAGCGTAAAAACAGGGTTATGAAAATAGAATTTTGAAATCCTTGGAAAAAAGTTACACAAAACAGTTCGTATGTAGATATTGATTAAATGGGCTAATATAGGTGATTTTAGCGTATAGTAAAATTATTATAAAGAAAAGTTCGTATGTATATAAGATAAGTTAAACCAATTTTAATATGATATTTTTTTGCAATGTTTTAGTTTCTGTAGTAAGTTTAAGTGTTTACGTAAACCTTTAACGTGGTAGATATTCTTATATTAGTACCAATATAAAATGGCCAAATTTACCCACAAAACAAACTCAAATCAAAAGGGTAAATAGATAAGTTTGCTTAAGCATCAAGTTATAAAAAAAGCACTCTTTCTCTATTACCATTGGAACTTGATATAACTACCTCAATTCTTCTGCCAGCTAATTCTTGTCTACCAGATTAAGTGATTTTCTGCATTCTTCCAACTTATTAATAATAACGGGAGTAATTAAAGATTGTCCTTTCAAAGGACTTGGAGTATTTGTACCACTCGAATAACCACTATCATTCTCCTGATTTTGTACGTCTGTTGTAACTTTCAATTTATGTTCTGCATTAGTTGGATTTTTAAATGGAATACCATAATTATCACAAAAATTTTTGACCATAGTACGAACATTAGGCTTTTTGCTACTTTGCGCACATTCAGCTGCATAGTTTATAAAACTATCCAAGTTTGCTGCTGAAAAAGTAATATTAGCAGTACCCTCTAAAATGTTTTTAATATATGAATCAAATTCTGTACCTTTCAATTCTTTCTTTAGGCCCGCTTTCAGTACTTTCCTAAGCGTGTCTCCTTTTAGTTCATGGAATTCAATTTTTTTGCTTAGCCGACCTCCCCTAGTAAGTGCTGTGTCTAGATCTCCCATACAGACATTAGTTGTAGCAAGCACTATCACATCTCTTCTAGCTTCATCTAACCTAGTGAAAAAATAATTTAAAGATACTTGATTATCATCAGTGCGCTTTGTACCGATGCTGTCAATTTCATCTATAAGAACTATACAAGGGGCGTTTTCTTCTGCTTTATTAAAAACCTCATTTATACTTGATTTTCTAAGCAAATCAGATCCAGGAACTTTTATAAACGTAGTGAGAGATTTAAATTTATCTGCAATAGCTTCAACAATTGTACTCTTACCAGTTCCTGGTGGACCGTACAAAATGCATCCTACTCTTTCTACTTTTCTTTTTTCTTCTGAATTACCTGTTTTTTCTAAGGACATTTTACTAATATTATCCTTTATTAACTTGCAAATACTACTTAACTCTTCTCTTTTATGTTCTTCAAGAATAAAATCCTCAAAAGGTTTATTTCCCCTTACTTCACCTTTTTCATAAAATTTCATGTACAGCTCTTCTTTCATTTGACTTGTTGTTGTAGTATTAGCAAGCACTTCTAACTTTTCATTGAATAGAATATTAGATTCTTCTAGGTTTTTGATTCGCTTTTCTACCTCGTCTTTTATTACAGGACTATTAGTTTGCTTTGAAGCTTCATCTAATTTTTTATTTTTACTAATTATTTTGTACGTAAATGCAATTACTGCTATAGAAAGCAAAGATATAATCAAAGTAATGGGGAGAGATATACCTAAAACTACAATTGGAGATAAAAATTCAACATAGGGAGCTATAGCAAAAACCCCAGACGCAAGTAACGTAAGAGTAGCAAGAGTACCAGCTATAAAAGGAAGTGTATTACCTCTATCATTTGTATTTTCGTTCGGTAGAAGCTGTAGCTTTACTCCTCTCGTTTGAGTTTTATTACTACAACTCCCCCTAAAGAACCGTGCTTGCAGATTTCCCGCACACGGCTCATCAATATTAGTTTTCACAGTCGTCCCTCTTATGCATATAAAGAAAAATGTATTTTTGGCTTTGGTAATGGATTTACTTCTACGTAGTGTACAAACTGTTCCCAGGTCATACTCTTTTTCTGACTACGCCGATTTATCCATTTAAATGCTAGCTTTCTTACTGATGTGTAAAATTGTTTCAAACACCAATAATTTCCGCTAATACCAAAGTAGTTATAGTGTCCTGTTAATTTAGCCTTCAGTACTTGCCACCAAGCTTTAAGTCGAATACTTCCGCGGACTATTTTCAACCACTCCTTGATTTCTTTTAGTTTTCTGGCTAGATTTAACTTTGAGGTTTTATGTCCCATTATTAATCTACCACGACGACTTTTTGCACCATAGTGCGTAAACCCCAGAAAATTGAAACTTTCCGTCCTTCGTTTCTCTCTTATCGCTTGTTGCCACTCCCTCTTGCCAAACTTTACTACTCTGGTCTTGTTTTCAGATACTTCCAACCCAAATTTATTTAGCCTTTGTTTCAGTAATTCCAGAAATTCTTCCGCGTCTACCTTACTTTCGCAACAAACCACAAAATCGTCGCAAAACCTTATTAGTTGTATATATCCTCTGGATCTTGGTTTAAATTTCTTTTCTATCCATAAATCCAACACATAATGTAAGTATATATTTGCTAATACAGGACTTACTATACCACCTTGGGGTGTACCTTGTTTTGTTGCTTCATAATTTCCAGCTTCGACTATCCCTGCCTTGAGAAACCGCTTTACTAACCACCGCAAATTTGGGTCAGTTATTCGTTCCCTTAGACATCTCATTAGCCATTTATGCTGTATATTATCGTAGAACTTCTTGATATCCACTTCTACAATGTAGTTTATTGGCTTGTACATAACTGCTTTATCTAGTGCATTTACCGCTTGATGACAGTTTCTTCCAGGTCGAAATCCATATGAGCTGTCCAGAAAGTTTGCCTCGTAAATATTTTCTAGTATCTTCTTCAGCATAATCTGTACTAATTTATCCTCGGTCGATGGTATTCCGAGTCCGCGTTTCTCTTTACTTCCAGCTTTCGGTATATATACCCTCTTTACTGGTTGTGGTTGATATTGCTTCCTCTTCATACTTTCTACTAGCACTTCGAGTTTCTCATTCAGATTTTCTCCGTATGATTCCACTGTTATCTGGTCTACTCCACAAGCCTTGTTACGCTTCAGTTCTTTATAACATCTCGCAAGATTCTCTGTATTTATCAGATGGACTAACGATGTGAATTTTAGTCGCTTATCTTGCTTTGCTCTTACTGCTATCTGGTTTAGTTTATTTTGCATGTTATTCCAACCTCCGTTGTATTGGCCTAGCAATCCCTATTCCAGTTACTATATTGCTGATCGCTTCCCCTTGTACGTGGCTTTCCCACATTCTGAGTACTATCAATCAGTCCGACTTCCCCTGCATCTTCCGCTAGTTCTTGCCTTTGTTGACTTGTTCCAGCGTACCTTTGTAGGAATGCATAGGATCTCCCAAGTTCACTTGAAGTCCATTTCAATACATGGCACGGTCTCAGATCCCGATAGAGTGAGTGATAACTTGCCTTTACGCTATCCTTCATGCTGTCTTCCATGGCCATGAAAATGTCGACCTCTATGTCTTCAGGTATTTCGGAACTCAATCCCTTCACTTTCGTTGTACCCTGCATTGTCCATCCCACTAGCTCTATTACACTCGTTACCTCATGCAACATAGTGGTCTGTTCCAAACTGTTGGCTAGACTTTGTTTGTGTTGGATTTTCACCAACTGTTCTCCAAGCACTTCTTGGCGCACCATCGTATTACCCCACAAACTAACCAAAACAGCACTATAAAAATTTCCTAATCAGGTTACATCTAATATGAATATAACCCTTTAGCTTGTCTTAAACATATAAGATAGGATCAACTACTATTGAAGCCTGTATAAGTCCTTAGTATTTAAATACCCACTCTAATATGGTAAGAGAATAAATATTAACTGTAGTATATACTTTTCGTAGGGTCAACTGCTAAAAAGTATTCTCGCAGATACTATATCAATCAGCGTCACAAAAAATTTGATTATTTACTTTTTTCAAAAACATAAAAATAGTGCCTACCTTTGTGAGAACAATTTAAACAAAAGCGGCGTTGTGTAAATAAGAATGTGAAATTGTTGTAACAAAGTTATACAAAACAGTTCGTATGTAAATATGGCTAAAGTAGTCTAATATAGCTAGTTTTAGCGTACAATGAAATTACCATATAAAAAAGTTCGCATATATCACATGGTAGACCAACGCATCCCAAGAAAAACAGTTCTCACGCTTGCTGGTTTTTAGTGATGGAGATGGTTATATTATTTAATTCATTAGCGATATATAATATTAAATTAATAGTAATTCATTTAACAATAAGTATTAAGATAAACTTATAAAAAACAGAATTCAAAAGTAGACAAAAGATCTTATATCGAGCCTATTAAGAGCCCTTTGCCTAAAACTACTTTGGGCTAGAAAATTTTTCTTAAATAGTGATTGACAAGTTTTAAAGGTGGAGTAATATACCTAAAGTATAATAGAAGCCGATTCATTATGGTACGTAAGAGGGTACAATATTTTTCATTTATTTATTAAGGAGGGGATAATTATGAAGCATCAAAATATTCAGAAGTTCTATTTTATCTATTAGTAAGGTGGTCCTTATTACAGTAATAGGGTTTTTAAGATAGTGTATTTAATTTTCAATGGGTAAATTATAATGGAGCAAGAAAGCTTAATCAAATTAGATGATTCATATTACTGCAAAGAAGTCTTAGAAAGAGTCATAAAACATGATGATCCTTTTAAACATTCTAAGGCAAAACAATTAAGAAGGCACATTAACAGTAATAGTAGGATAATCTATTATGTGAAGTATGATATAACCTCAAGTATTCTCTCTCAAGATGATTGCTGGATTGATGATGATGTTTATGGAAAAAGACTAGATTGGCGGATGTTTATTCAAAAGCTAATAGGTATTTGCTCAGAGAGTAATTATGATAATTCTCTAGGTGTTAGTGACTGTTATACATTAGCTTGTTTAAACTGTCTAGATGAAGATACGATTCGCGATTTATTTAAGTTATGTAAAGAACAAGCAAAAAAGGTGCATAATCTATCTGAAGATGAAGTACTAGAAGAAAGCTCTAGGTTGTTAGAGAAATTCTGGGGCCATTTTATTACTGGTAAACTGGAACAGATAAAGGAGGAATATACCGAATGTTATGATCCTAACTTTGACATTTATGGATTCAAGGTAGCTTATCAGGATTGTGAACGTGAAGCCGTTGCTTTTTTCTATGAAAGACTAGAGAAACAAAATATATCAGAAGAAGTTAAATTAAATTTATTGATAGAGGCTGCATTGTATTCTATGAGTGGAAATAATGACGTCGATACTACTATCTTTTGTTTACAAAAGGTAATAGGTAACAAACAGCACTTGGAAAAATTTCTCAGCAAATGTAACGTTCTGTACATGTTAATTGATAACGGTTACTTTAGCATAGTTTGTCAGCTATTTCCATTACGAGCCCAATTTTTTTCTTTAGAGGATTACAGTACTCTGCTGTCAGTTATTAGTTTGGAGTCTAACAAATCTCGTGCAGAGCTTTTACATAGCATTATTGAATTAGGAAAAGAAAGGTTTTGGAGAGAATTACCTTCATTTGATTGTGGCAGTCGCAGTTATTTATTAAGAGAATTCGCAAAAAATGGTTGTGAAGAGGGTTTTAAGGAACTCTGGCAAGCTTATAGCAGCAAAGAACGTCAGCATGTTTTTTTATCTGGGAAAGGTGAAGCGGTTTGTGGTTTACTTTATATTGGTGGCAATCAAGAGCTATTGAAAGAGTTTCTTTTTTACTATGCTAATAGTAATGAAATGGTGTTAGCAGATATTGATAACTTTATTGATGACTTGGATAGCGCGTTTAATAGATATATGCCAACTGCCGATGCTCACTTAGATGCACTTAATCGTGACAGAATAGTATTTGGTAAAATTAAAAAGACGTTACCAAGATTAATTGAAGTTCTTGATCAAAACACTCAGGATATACAAACTTCGAGTGTAAGTGTAAATATAAATAGTACGTCTGCAGTACAGGGCAACGAAGAGCATATGCTCAGCACCATGTTAAGCGAGTGTTTCATTTTTCAGCAGTTACAGAAACAATTAATTTAAATTAGGAGATATAAATATGCAAGGTGCAGTGAATAACGAACAATACCCTGAATTAATTGAAATGTTATTAAGCGGTGATATTCGAACCTTCCGGGAAAGGTTGCAGTCGTTTATTGATCAGCTTCCAGATAATAAGCGCTCTGCAAATAAAAAAGGTTTTTTCTCTCTGTTTATGTTAGGTGGCTTTCTAACTTTACCAGATACTAAATTGGGAAGGGATTTAGGAGTTAAACAAGTATATTACCACATTGAAAAGGATAAAACAGGTTATATTTCTGGAGTTAAATTTGCTATTCCGATAGAGAAACAAAATAACAAGAAATTGCTGTTTGTTGTAGTTTCTGATGATGTACATATTGAATTTACACCAGAAGAAATAAGTTACATAAAATCTAAGTTAGGTAGCAAGTATGATAGGTTGGATAAAGTAGGTTATTCCATTCCAATAGAACATCTACGCTCAACGGAGTACCAAAGTAATGTAAAAATAAGAGAAATAAAGGGTATTAATAGGCGATCTTTCATGCCACAGAGGTTTGCTATTCATGGAGTAAACGCACTGTTTTTTTTAAAGGAAAGAACAGAAGTAGAAAATTTAGAAGATTTAATTTCTAAATCTTCTCTTCCTGATGTAAAAGAAGTGCAGGGTAGCATTAAAAAAGTATTTGATTATTTTGACTCGGTGGTTCAGGAGAACATAATTAAAAAAAGTGGACATTTTAAACTTGAATCTGATTACCATGGGTTGTTTGCTGGCTTTTTTGTAATGCTATTTAAGTATCGTTATAACCTTAAGTCCTACCTTGAATTGTCTTTAGGAGAAGGTTTTAGTGATATTGTTGTGCTGGTCCGATCGCCTGAAAGGTCAGATAATGCCATTCCTATAATAATAGAGCTTAAAGCTGGTAAGACGCTAACCATTCAAGGTACCCCTTTTGATCAAGCAGAAAAATATGCTGAGGCATTTAAGTATGGTCCACAGCGGATGATAACAAATAACGATAATGTTATTTATGCAGTATATAATCCTGACTTGCCTAACAATAGAATTAAAATAGATAAAGCGGCTAGAGATAAACAACATCCTAAGCCTTTTTTGCAATCAGTGTTAGAATCTGCTGATCCAGCGCAAATACGCGAACAACTGAAGTATACTTACTACTCCATACCAAATTTAGCTGAAAACTATTATAGGTATACTAGTGAGGTGCTGTTGGGAGAATTGATACCTGTAAGAACAACAAGAGAAGTATGGAATAAGTATATTTTTCAACACGATAGGGGTGTTTCTAATGATATCACGTCATTTGGGTTCGTGAATTCAGGTAAAAATGAATTGGTATTACTAAATATCATTAGAAGTGATTCAAGAAGTAAGAAAATTAATATAGATGAAGTAATTGGAAAAAATGAAGAGGTTAATGTAAAGCTTGGCATGCATGAATCAATTAGGGGAAATAGGAACCTCAAAATAAGAGAGGTTAATTTATTACTAGAAACGAAAAAGGCAAGAGCAGGTGAATTTAAAAATTGGTGCCGGAAGGTTCAAGTGAATTCTTGTGATAATTTAGATAACTACAACATAAAAAAGACCCAAAGCTTCAGTGGAGAGTTTGCTAAATTAGACATTGATGTCAATAAATTAAAAAATATGTTGGATAATGCAGTAGATAAAAAGGGAATCGGTACACAATCTGATAATGCAGAACATTATAAGAAATTGTTTACAGAGGTGAGTAGCACTGTATTTCCTATTAAGGAAATGATTAATAATGAAATAGATTTTCAAGCTATACTGCATGGTTTATTTATGTATTATAGTGATTCGCAAATGTCTGGAGGTAGCAAGAAACGTATAGGTGTTATTCCGGAAGTTCAATCTGGAAGCGGTAAACGTATTGATATTGGGGTGATTGGAGGGGAAGAGTTTACTGGTATAGAGTTGAAGTTTAGTGAAACCCAGGGTATAGCAGATGGATTAACAACAAAAGCTAAAGAGGCTGAAAGCCAGTTAGATCGCTATAAGAAACAACCAAATAATGTTAAATCTTTGACAGATAGCGAAAGGGCAAAGATGTTTTGGGCGGTGTTCCATAAAGGTGCTAGCACGCCTGAATCATTAATTGAAACGCGTGACAAGTTTGATGTTTTTTTAGTAAGTCATAGCTCAATGCATATTTTACCTCCTCTTCAACCGGAAGATATTTTAGAGCAGTCAAGGGATATTTTTAATCAGCAATGTAATGGAAATAGAAAAAAACGTAATATAAATATGGCCTGCGTGGATTCACGTGATGAAGAAAAGATTACAGAGGAAGAAAAAAAACAACTTATTAGAGAGTTATTTAACACTGACAAGGTAGTGGAAAAAGTAAAGAATATTGAGTTTTATGATCAGCTTTTCAAGGTTTCTCAGAAGATATCTAAAGGTGAAATTATAGATAAAAATGTTGAAGAAGCATTTGTAGCAAAGATTAAAGACATAGATCTGGATTCAATAGACCCAGAGATTAGGGGTATTGTGAAAGAAATGAATGATAATATAGAGAACAAAGAAGAAGTGAAAAATATTCTGAGAAGATCCGGAGTAGCAGAAAAAATAGGAAAAGTAGCAGAAGGTGCAGGTCTTGCCTTTACAGCATTTTTGGTTGGTAAACATATAGCAAATGGAGACATAGAGGGGTTAGGCTACGATGCATTAAATCTCTGGGTAATGCCAAAGATTGGTGAAAAAATCTCTGAAAAAATGTTAGAGTTAGGAACAAAGCTTGATTCTCAGATGTTGAAGGGGTTTGCTCCAGTTATGGGACGTGCTATAGGTAATTTTGCGGCATTTTTAGGGCTAGCAGAATCGATTAAAGCAAGACAAAATGCAACAGATCCTGCAGACATAAAGATTGCCGATCTAAACATAGCAACTAATTCTATCTTTATAGCTGCAGATGTCCCTGCGGTTGTTACGGAAACAATGTCAGCTATAGGTATGGAAGCAGGAATAATAGGAGAATTTGCAGGTCCGGTTGGTGCTGCTATTTCAGTTGCTGTAATCATTATAGCACAATTTGTAGAAGCGGGACTTGAAGTAGAAAAATTAGGAGAACATATAAAACTTACAGATCAAGAGAAACATGACTTGTATTGGGATTTCTTTCTTGGTAAAAAAGTACCAGATTATATAGGAAATGATCTGCAAGCAGAAGAGATATATAAACAGTATATATCAAAGATCTTAAATCAATTTAAGAGTAACTACGATACAATAGCTATTTCACTGCCTTCTATACTGGTTACAAAAGAAGAATATGCTACTAGTAAACACTTTCGAGATAAAAGACAGGGGCATATGATGCCATCGGATGTTGGTAAAGGAATTGTAGAACTTTTAGGCGGATTTAAGTGTAGTACCCAAACTAGGGTGATTAGTAATAGGCTTGGTTTTGACTTAGGTACGAATATTACGCACTTTCTTTATGCTGATGATATGAATTACTATTCTAGAATTGTTCCGAGTACTATTGAAAATTATAGTGTCACTTGTGGACCACGTGATGATGATATTACAATACATGAAAAAAACAGGGAAATTCTGTATACGTTGCCAAGTCAAGCTTCATGTGGAGATTCATCACCACATAGGGGTAGGATATTAAATAGAGTATTAGAAAAGTGGTCCTTGCAAGAACATTCTGGCGACTGTTATAATGCAGTTATATACAGAAATAAGAATTCCCGTGGGTATGGAAGCATATATTACATACCGGCTCAAAATGCTAATGTTAATATTGTTTTTCAAGAAAAGGATATTTTAAATGGTGATCGGGATAGAAGAGATAATATAGAAAATAGGTACTATTTTGAAAAGTCATTAGATAGTTGTAAGGTATATAGTCCAGGTAAAAATTTCTTTCACATAGCAGGAAAGTTTTCTTGTGATTTAGGAGCAGATGGACAAAAGAACATAGTCATAACACAAGGTAATCTTACTACAGATTCAATAAACATACATTCTATTATTGGCAGTAATAGAACTAATTACCTAGAGTTCTTCAATGTAGATTATGTAGATGGTAAAGGTGGAAATGATGTAATAACAGCAAAAAACTTTACTACAATAAAGGGTTATTTTGGTGATTCCATTCATGGAAAAGGTTTAGTATTATTACCGATAAATTTTAATGATATATATAACATAACCCACGTTAATAACATAACAACCATCTATAATAAAAGTGGGGCTTCTATAAGTGTAGATAAACAAACATCGGTAAAAACAGCAGATGGTTTATTTGTAACACCAACGAAAATAGATGATAAGACTGGCGTAGTAACAAACTTGCATGTGATAAAAAGCTTGAGAGGTGATATTGTGTTAGATGATGAATTAGATAATTTACGAAAGATAGACAATTCAAGCTTTAATATTACAAAGCAATTATCAAGTGCCAATTATCATAGCACTATAGGCGGTTCTAGCAATCATATTTTTTATCCTGATAAAGAACATCATAATTTTTACTGGGAAGCTCCAAGTAATATAAGTCATCTTTATCTTTTCGAGAACAGGGACGCTAATATTACGATTGCTCAAGCAAATGGCATATTGGATTTTAGCCAATTAAATTGTACGTTAGATGATATACCATTTATAGAAAATAATAAAGGAGAAATAAAGATTAACAGAAATAGCTTGCACGTAGCCCTGTTGCCGAATTATAAAGATGTTACAGTTACATTTGACGGGCAAGAGTACTACAAACTTCAGAATGGAGAATTAGAGCGAGATTATTGTTCTCATAGCTTGAAAATAGATGGAAGGTTTAGTGTTAATGGTACTGACTTATTAAATCACCATAATTGTTTCACATTTGACTCAGACAAAGTACTTTTCTTGAAACTAAATAATGATTTGCTATTGTTATCAGATAAAGGGGCATTATCGATATCAAATTATTATTCTTCTGTTCACAAAAATTGGGATTTATCTGTAGAACTGAACAATAGAATTATAGAACCAGAAGAATTTGGAGAAAGAGCTGATGAATTTAGTTCTTTCAGGTATTATAAGCCAGATGAGCAAGGGTTACAGATTTATCATAATCAACCTATTAACAAGAATGATATTGGTTTAGTTGATTTGAAAGATAAGTCTATATTAGATTTCGATATGAAAGTTATGAATGATAGTTTATTACTATTACGTGAAGGCGATGTCCTTGTAAAGGTAGAAAATTGGAATACTTATCAACCAGCAAGGGAGATGATCTTTGCTTTTAATGATACGATAATTTCTAATCCAAGACGTATAGTTTCTACATTTTATAAGTCAGAAGGCATTATCGAGGAATTTAATAGAGAAAAGAGCACTTTATTATTAAAAGAGCAGCTGTTTAGTTCTATAGAATTAGGTAGTTTTGATATGACTAATCTTATGATTAATGAAGGTGCTGACATTGAAGCTAAAGATAATAAGGGTAGAACACCTGTGCTTTTTGCTATTTACTTAGGTAAATGGCATATAGTTCATCTCCTTATTAATAAAGGTGCTAACATTGATGCTAAAGATAATATTGGTCGGACTCCTCTGCATTGGGCTGCCAGAAATGGTCACTTAAGTATAGTACAACATCTTATAGAGAAAGGTGCTAATCTTTCTATTAAAGATAATGATGGTAAAACACCGCTAGATCTTGCTAGAGATAAAGGACATAATAATGTTGTAGAATACTTACAACAAACACAATTAGGTCTAGATAGGCAGTTGTTAACTGCAGTACAAGGTGGTAATCTTAATGAAGTTAAGGATTTTGTAGTTCGAGGTGCTAGCTTAGATACTCAAGATAGTAATAATGGTTGGACACCTATAATCTATGCCGCTCGGGGAAGTAAATGGGATGCGGTCAAGTTCCTTATAGCTCAGGGTGCCAAGTTTAATAATGAGATCACATATCAAGGAACACCCTTGCACTTTGCGGCTCAAGAAGGTAATTCAAATATGGTTCAATTTCTTCTTGATAAAGGTGCTAATATTGAGGCTCAAGATGCATACAATAGGAAACCTTTGCATATTGCTGTTGACGCAAACAGGTTGAATGTAGTAAATCTACTTCTTGACAGGGGTGCTAATTTAAAGGCTACAGAAATGTACGGCAAGACATCTTTAGACCTAGCTATTCAAAAGGGTTACGAAGATATAGTAGAAGTTTTGAAACAAAAACAATTGGATCTAGATAAAGAATTATTAATTTCTACAGAAAAAGGAGATCTTGAAAAAGTTAGAGACGGTATCAGACAAGGTGTTAACGTTAATGTTCAGGGTAGGCAGGGTTGGACTCCTGTGTTCTGGGCCATTCAAAAGAACAATTTTAATATAGTTGAACTTCTTTTAGATAACAATGCTGATATTAAGGTCAAAGATGATGAAGGTTGGACACCTATTCATTGGGCTGTGCAGTTGGGTTCATTAGATGTCGTTAAGCGTCTTGTTGAAAGAGGTGCTGATGTTAATGCCTTAACTGCTGACGGTAGAACACCCTATGATTTGGCTATCAATCAGAATTATAGAGAAATTAAGGAATATTTAAGGAGCAAGTCTGCAGTTCCATCTTCAGCGTTGATTTATCATGTTATCCCAGCTGATGATAGTGTAAGACAACGCAAACGCCGTCATCACCATGGAGATCATGCTCGTCATCATATGTCAAGAAAACTTCTTGCTATAGATTCAAGTAATCAACCTGAGATAGCAGTAAGTGGTAGTACAAGACCATCTTCATGGATAAATGATTTATTTGGTTGGGTAAAGAGCTCTATAGGTGGATTGTTAAGTTCTAAACCTGTGGGAATATCAAGCACTAAGGATTCAATCTCACAAGTTGATGGGCAATTTGCCAAAGCTTCGGTAAGTAATAGTAGCTCAACAAGTACCACACTATCATCTGATGGTACAGATAAAAAACAAGAAAGTAATTATTTTACAAATGGGGGTTTTTCCCGAGATAATATTGGTTATGTAAATGCAAATATAAAACAAATGCGTGAAAGGCAAACACCTGTTAAATTTAAACCGAGTGGCGGAAATACAATACTAGAAATGGGAGATCACTATCTATCACAGGTTGATTTTAATGGTACAATAATATTACTTGATTTATTAATTAGAAAAGTTACACGTCAGAAGTATATTTCTACAGTAGATCAGTCTATATCCCCACTAGAAGCACAGGGCTATGCATTAAATATTACAGAGGGATTTGAGAAAGTAGTAGAGCAAGCTGGATTAAAAAGTGGTGTATCAATGCATCGATTAAATATTGATTTTGTGGAAATACAGAAAGAAGTTACAGGAAAAATCATGAGTGGTAAATTTGATGAGATTTCGGGAGTTTTAAACTCATACCTAGAAGAAGCATGTCCTGGTAGAGAAGCAGGATGCCCTGGTAAGTTAAGTCCGAAAAAGTTTGACAAGTTTATAGCTCAATTTAATAAGGGTCTGCTAAATCAATCAATAGAGCAGATATTACACAACAGAGATGGTAGATTAGAAGTTGATGGTACAAAAAAACAGCAGATGAGTTTAGAGCCTCAAAGTTATTTAAGTAATGCTTCAGTTCACAGCCATTCAAAGGACAAAATATCAACTTGTCTTTCTGATGTAGGAGTAACCAAGCTTGGAAATACTTTGAGTAAGTAGATGAGAATATGGAAGGTATAATATGCCAAGTAGTGGAAAATTTAAAGTGAGGGTAGCCAAAATAATTAGGGGAACCAGTAGCAAGTTTGATAGTCTTAATACTAAAATGGATGAAGTAGACATTAAATGCTAAGTGGTTAATGTGTTTTCCATATTGAACTTACAGCACGTAGCTTTGATATAGAAGTTTGAGTAACGTTATGATAGTAATTTATATAATTCTATGTGCAATCTTTATAGCCATTTTAGACAGTTCACTAGATTCTTAATTAGGTGATATGTCTAACTTAGAGAAGGTTTTTATAAATGTTAAAGTGAATAATTATGTTTTTTCTTTGAGTTGTGAAATTTCAGAATGAGAGAGACCGGTAATTTGAGCGATAACATCAATAGAGACACCGGCCTTGAGTGAGTTTTTTGCAACTTCGATTTTTTCTTCTTGCCTACCTTCTTGTCTACCTTTTTCTTGACCAACTCTAAGACCCTCATCAAATTTTTGAGCAAAAGCAGCTACCTCATCCATTATGCGTTTTTTCATTTGTTCATATGCTAGTAACTCTTCTTCTGACCAATTAAACTTATTCATCTCTTCATAAGCTCGTTTTATTATTACGTCACTACCAACTATCTTATCTAGATCCTCTTCCCTTGTTTCTCCTGCATAGCGAAAAAAGTAACACCATTTTTCTACTATATTTTCTAGTTGGTCTTCTTTTGTCTTTGTAAATTTTGGTAGTTCTATGAATACGAAGTAAAAATCCTTCAAGTCATGTTCAAAGCTATTTTGATCTAAAATGACATGATTAGATTTGTACTCAGCTTTATCTGGAAAAATAATACAATCAGCAACGGCTATGAAGATAATTTCCTTGAGATTATGATAATTATCACCTTGATCTGCTTGACTTGAGTAGGCTTTAGCAGCATAATACTGAGCACGCTTTTCGAAGCCTTTGGTCTTAGTGAACTGCATCTCTATAATGTATCTTGAACCTTGAGAGTCTTTACAAAGAACATCGACAATACTTTGCTTTTTAGCGGCAATCTCAGGGTCTAAAATGGTAGCTAAGAATTCAACATCGTGAATAGCAGCTAAGCCAGTAAAGCCTAAAATATCGTTCAAGAAATGAATGAGAATATCTTTGTTTTTCTCAGTGCCAAATATTCTTTTAAAGGCATAATCATTGCGTGCATCAAGAAACTTCGAAAGAGCCATGAGAAAGTAAGATAAAAAGCATTAATTATTATACACAATTGTGAGGAAATGTTCAATCTTTTTATTGTTTTAAATGTGTTGATGAAAAAACGTCTGTCAGAGATCATCTGAGAATTGCATTTAAGGCTTTAGATGAAAGAGGGGATATCATCTTTTTATAGTTGCCTTATAAAAGGCCTTAAAACCCCAGCAAATGAATTGATGAGCTATTAAGAGCTTAAAAATATTTATTTTCAGTGTGAGAGACTAACCTCCTAATAAAAATACGAGCCTAAAAGCTCAATTACGATTTACCTAACATCGTGAGATACCGTCTCGTCAGTCAACAAAAAAATTATAAAAATTGAACCTTAAGCTGTATTGTAAAATCACAAAATACTGCCAACTGTTTAGTGGTATAAAGATTATTATAGTTAATGTATATGTTGATAAGTAAATTAGTTTTATATATAAGACAGCAGGAATTTACTTATCAACATATACATTAACCAACTACATTAAACGAATTTATATAAAATACTATTTTATATTAGATGGTAGCATCTTAAATTACTAAAACTTCAGTCAACCTCCTAGCCCTGTAGTTTTTAATATGGTCAGGATTAAAAGCACTTTTGGATCTCAGGATACCAAAAATAGTATGGAGTAGTTTACGCATTGCAGCACCAACGATGGCCATATTATGCTTACCCTTTTCCTTTAATCTTTGGCAAAAGCTCATAATGATAGGATTGTGATTCTTAGCTACTATAGCAGGAAAGAAAAGTGCCTTACATAATGTTCGCGAACCAACTTTACTTAATCTGGGCTTGGCATGTACAGATGAACCTGACGTTATGTTTCGTGGTATAACTCCTGCATATGCTGCCAATTGCCTGGCATCTCTAAAAGCCTTTATGTCAGGAACTTCAGCTAAAATAGCTATTGCTGATTCCTCTCCTATTCCTGGAATAGTTAATAAAAGTTGAAAATTTTCCAACAATTCTTTGTGCTGTTTTAGTAGTTCACGTACAGAGTTTTTTATTGTTTCTATTTTTTGTTCTATGTTCATTGCAAGGTCTTCCCAAGCATTTGCAACTTCTTTTGGCAGTCTCTCTTTTTTTTCTAAGTGGTTATTTACTAATGTCAATTCATCTTTTAACGCAGCCGAGCAGCGATAAAGATGTTTTAGTTTTTTCAATTCAGAAGAAGGCGGTGTCCAGCGAGAAGGTTCCTGTCTTTGGCAATAATCAGCAATAATTTCTGCATCAGTCTGATCATTCTTTTGTCGTACAAGCTTACTCCTCGCATAAGATTTAATACAATAAGGATTTATAACACTAACAAAATGCCCAGTATTGTGCAGAAATTCAGCCAAAGCTCCGCTATAACAACCAGTAGCTTCCATACAAGCTTTCACTTGTTCTACGTTATGTTTTTGTAGAAAGCTCAGTAGACCTTGAAACCCATTATCATCGTTCTTAAAGCTCCTTTTCCTAGCTTCACGTTTTCCTTTTTTGCTTATGAATGAAAGAAAGACATCAAAACGTTCTTTTGAAATGTCTATGCCTAAAAAATTGTTGATCATATATAACCCCGTACGTTACTATTAAAATGAAAAGTAAGGCTTACCTTGTGAATACAGAATTAGAACCACTTAGGTTTTTCTATGATACCGTCCAGCCTATACTTTTGAGGAGGAAGCTCTTATCTCACGAGCAGATTCTTAATCTTGGACAGGTTTCAGAGTTCTTCCTCCTCCATCTAATATTTAAGCTTAAAACATTAGATGCTTTTTTCAAGATACAAGGATAGGTTTGTCAATCTATCATACCTTATATTTTAAAATATTCAAAAAATAATATCAACATATTTTGGTAGCAAATTTACGTTGAATCTATATCCTGTAAGTATGGGCGAAAAAAAGAAGGTTATAATATATACAGATGGAGCATGTTCTGGAAATCCAGGTCCTGGTGGATGGGCAGCTGTGATGATGTATGAAAATAAAAGTGAAAAAACGTATCTCTGGAGGTGAAGAGAACACAACAAATAACAAGATGGAGCTAAAGGCTGTAATTAATGGGCTAAAGATGTTAAAAATTTCCTGCAGAGTTATTGTACACACTGATAGTCAGTATATTAAACAAGGTATAACAGGATGGATCAATAAGTGGAGAACAAATGGTTGGAAGACAGCCAATAAAAAATCAGTAAAAAACGTTGAGTTATGGAAGGAATTGGATGAAATTGTCTTGCAGCATGATATTAACTGGAAGTGGGTTAAGGCTCACAGTGGTAATACCTCTATAATGAAGAGGCAGATAGACTTGCTAGAAAGGAATCTAAAAAGCTAAAATATAGAGATTGTGAGATCAAGAAATCACAAAAAAATAGAGGGAGCTCTAAGTTTCATAGATTGGAGGGAGTGTTATGGCAATAATTCTTTTAGACACAAAAACTATAAACCGTATAGCAGCAGGAGAGGTAATAGAAAGGCCAGCGAGTGTAGTAAAGGAATTAGTAGAAAATGCAATAGATGCTGGAAGTTCAGAGATAGAGATCAAAATAGAAAGTGGTGGACGTAACCTTATAACTGTGACAGATGATGGAAATGGAATAGAAAAGGACGACTTAGAACTAGCATTTATGAGGCATGCCACTTCAAAATTAAGCGATAGTGAGTTAATAGAAATCAAGCACCTTGGGTTTAGGGGAGAAGCTTTACCTTCAATTGCAGCAGTAAGCAGAATGAAATTATCGTCTAAGGCAAGTGGAGCAAAGGAAGCATGGTCTATAAGGTATGAGGGAGGAGAAAAAATAAGAGAGATTACCCCTTGTTCTTTGTTGCAAGGTACATATATTGAAATTCGTGACTTATTTTTTGCCACACCAAATAGATTAAAATTTCTAAAAACCGAGAGGGCAGAAACACAAAGCATTGTTGACATTGTAAATAACTTAGCAATGATTAACTATAGTATTGGGTTTACTCTCACTTCCGGTAATAAAAAGCTCTTAAAATATGTTAAACAAACTTCATTATTTAACAGATTATGTGAAACAGAAGAAGAATTTCAGAGCAATTCGCTGGAAGTTAAAGAGGAAGAAGACGGCATCAAACTTACGGGACACATCTGTAAACCAACTATTAGTCGTGGTAATTCAACTCAGATCTATACGTTTGTTAATGGAAGGCCAATAAAAGACAATCTACTTATTGGTGCAATTCGATATGCGTATCAGGACTTTATTCCAAGTGGGAGGTATCCTTTTGCAGTGCTGCACTTAGAGATACCATACGATCAAGTAGATGTAAATGTGCATCCAAATAAATCAGAGGTAAGGTTTCAGAACAAGAGGCTAGTATATGAAATAGTGAGAAGAGGGCTAATAAAAGCATTATCGACGAGAATAGGCACGTTCGCAGCAAGTGATGTTAAGTCTCAAAGTATTGAAGAGTTTGATAGTCAAGAGAAGGTTAATAGTGAAGAGAAAAAAAATCAAAAAGAGTTTTATGAGAAGAGGCCAAGTCTTTTAGAAAATCGTCTAATGAAAGAATTCAATGCACCAGATGAAAGAAGGCGAAGCTTACCAGAAACGTTTAAATATGGAGAATCTCTACCCCAAAAGGGAACGATGGTTTTAGAAAGGAAGCAAATTGATTTAATAGCGGATCATCCTCTAGGATATGCACGCTGTCAGGTCTACAATACTTACATTATTGCTGAGGCTAAAGGAAAATTAATTATAGTAGACCAGCACGCAGCCCATGAGAGATTAATACACGAGTGCTTAAAGCAAAAATCAAGCATAAAAAGACAAAAACTTCTTCTTCCTGAAACAGTTGAGATTAAAAACCAAGCAGGAATGGAGATGGTTGGAATGTATAAAGATAGGCTCTTTGAAATGGGTTTTGGTATTGAAATAGAATCAGAAGATAAAGTAAGGGTGAAAGAAATACCTGCAATTTTAGGAACAATAAATGTGAAAGAGATGGTGATGAATATAGTTGATAGATTAATGGAGATAGGAGATACGCTACCTATAGAAGAAAAAGTGAACAAGATACTAGCTACCATTGCGTGCCATGGGTCAATTAGAGCTGGAAGGGCAATGAAGTTGGAGGAGATGAATGAGTTGATGAGACAAATGGAGGAAACACCTTATGCTGGGCAATGCAATCACGGAAGACCAACGTATATAGAAATGAAACTAAGTGATATAGAAAAATTGTTTGAAAGGAGATGAGTTCAGTTTGTCAAAAAGGTTCCCAATTAAGTATACGTAACAGCTCTTCTGGTTATGGAGTATAAAATGTGAAAAAAGAGAATAAATGCTCTAATTTTTTAGATTACAAAGTGATAGGACAGGAAGTAAGAAATCGTAGATTAGCAAAGGGATATACTCAAAAAGATTTAGCAAAAAAAATCGGAACAACATATCAGGTAATACTGCAATATGAAAAAGGAACACGCAGAATTTCAATTAAGAAGTTATATGAATTAGCAGAAGCATTATCAACAACTGCTAGAGATCTAGCTTGCGGACAAGAAGTATCAAATGAGGAAAGGTATGAGGAAGAAGAGATATTAAATCTAGTAAGAAGACATAAAGAGATTAAGGACCAAGAATTACGTGAAACGTTTTATTTATTAACTAAATTCATCCGTATTAGTGAGGAAGAAAGTGGAAAGGCAGTAAAAGTAGAGGTGGCAAAGGGTTTAGTTAAGGAAGGAGTTTCTGCTCATGTTATCTCTCAAACGACCAGTTTATCTATTGATGAATATGATAATGATGAGAAAAAAATTTCTATTCCGTATAAAGTAGGTCAAAGAATAAAAGAATGGAGGTTGAGAAGAGGATACACTCAAGAAGATTTAGCAAGTAAAGTAGGCATAATAAATCAAAGAATATATGAATATGAACAAGGACGAGCTGCTGTTTCACTTGAAATGTTAGATGAAATAGCAAAGGTACTATTAATTAATATTACAGGTCTGCTTCCAGAAACAAGAGAAAATGAGAATAGTGAAGTGGAACTATCAAGGTTAATAGAAGAATACAAAAAGATTAAAAGCCAAGAATTACGTCATGTACTAATAAAATCTCTGTTTGAAAGCATACAAGTTTGCAAAGAGAAAGTGAAGAGAGTAGAAAAGATGAAAATTGCAAAGAATTTAGTTAAGGAAGGAATTTCTATCAATATTATTTTAAAAACAGTGGGCATCTCTTTAGACGAAATTCAACAAATTTAAAATAAAAAATCAGTATATATTAATATCTTTACCTATTCATGAAAAAATAAGTAAAAAAGATTGAGAAATTGATTTGACTTTACTTAAAAGCTATGGCTTTATGCCAATGCTGACAAAAAAACAGCAGTAAATATATAAAAACATTTTGTTATTAGTGAAGGGTAATTTTTATGAATAATAAGAAAGATCGTAGAGAAGAAATAGAATTCAGAGCATTAGAAAGCAACGGTAAAGCACTACTTGATCGTGAAGTAATAGAAACGTTTCTAAGTGCAGTGCATGACAGGGAAGAAGCTCGAATTATTGCTAGAAAGCTAATAGATAGTTTTGGAATAGGAGGAGTTTTAGGCCAGGAAATAGATGACTTGAAAACTATAGAAGGGATAACTGACTCTACAGTAGCAGTAATTTTATGCCTAAAGGAAGCTGCAAAGAGAGTACCAAGAGAAGAGTTAAAGAAAGGACCTGTAATGGATAACTTGGAAACCATAGTAAAATATTTGAGGGTGAGTATTGGTTATTCAGAGGAGGAAAAGATGAAAATAATATATTTTGATCAAAAGTGCCGTTTAAAGGGGGAAGAAGTGTTTACTGGTACAGTGGATAAGGTACCTTTTTACATAAGAGAAGTAACAAGAAAGGCATTAATAAGAAAAGCAACGTCAATAATAATATCGCATAACCACCCAGAAGGAAGGTTAAAGCCATCTGATGAGGATGAAGCTGTAACTAAAGACTTGGCTAAAGCTTGTCAGACTATAGGGATTAGGTTACTGGATCACATTATCATCACAAGTGTTGGGTATTTTAGCTTTAAAGAGCAAGGACTGTTATAAAGCAGATATTTGAAGATTTTCATGAGTTGTTTAACTACTTGAATGAAGAAAGTATTTGCAATCACATTAATCATTGCTTATAATTAATGAGAAAGTATATATTGAATTAATAATAAAGTAATAAAGTAGGTTATAGACTTAGTAAAGTATATTTAATAGCGGAGGCTAATATGGTTAATAAAATAATTGTACCTTTTGATGATCAAGAAGGAGGTGTTTACGAATTAAATGTTGATCTTGATAGATTATCAAAGGGTGAAATATCAAATGCGATTATAGGAATTGGTCGTACTAACACCTTTGTAGGCAAAATTAATAAGGCTAAAAAACCTGGAGAAGTGCCCTCCTCTAATAGAGACGTTCAAATCAACTATGGAAAAGGGCTTGATTATATATATGGTACAAAACCTTTAAACGATCAAGCAGAATATTTAAATCCATTTACTTCAGCTTTGAAAAAAATAAAGCCAAGTGCAAGCGAAAGTGAAAAGTTAAGCTGGTTTAAGAGTTCTGTAGTAGAGGCAAAAAGCGTAAATGAATTGCATAAAGCCATAGACCAAGTATTAGCATCTGGAGGAAGGCTAAATGCATGTAATGATGGGGAGTGGAGCTTTGCTGAGTATGTAATATTGGGTACACATTTTCATAAATTTGATAAGGCTGATCGTAAAAAGCTAATACGTAAACTAATGCTAAACGGTGCAGAGTTTCATGATACTTTATTGGAGAATAAATTGATAGGTGAAATCTATAATGAGCTACAGCCAGAAGTTCAGCCACAGATAGATGAGAGACTAGAAGAACTAGAGAAAGCTGGCGAAAGTGCTCTTCAAGAAGGAGAATTAATAGATATCGAGATAGACAATGCAACATTATATATAGAATTTTCTGAGGACAGTAAAGTAGAGGTTGCCAAAATACTGAGAGATTTAGGAAGTAATATTTTAAAAATTGGCAATGATGCAGTTGAGGTTAAAAGTGAGAAGGGAGGTATAAGAAACTATATCGATATGTCAGATGAAAGCTCTATTATATTAGAATTTCCTACAAGCATTGGTCAGCTAAATATTATATTGTACCACGATGTAAAAAAATATGATCAAGTACAAGTGAGAGTAGAAAACAAAGAAATGTGGGCTGAGTTACAAAAAAGAGGCGAAGAAATAGGAAAAAACTGCCTTTTTGGAGGAGTGAAACTTCAAGAAGCAGTAGAGAAAGGTAATTTCACTAGATGTGGCATATGGAGTGAAAAGTATGCTATAAAAGAGGTTAGCAATAATGAAGTATTGTCTCCGTGGGTAAATAGAATACGTAAAGGTAGTAAAGAAACCTTTAGAGAACTTTAATCCGTCTACAGCCAACTTTAAGGTTCCAGAGGTTTTTTCTTGCCGTTATATCTGAGCTATAGTAGAAAATATTATATATGGTTCTTTGTATGGAAAAAAGTCTAGACTATGAAGTAGGGCAAAAAGTGAAAAGTTGGAGGTTAGAGAGAGGGTATACTCAGAAGGATTTAGCGGAGAAGGTTGGTGTAAAGTACTGGGCAATACTGCAATATGAAAAAGGGAGTCGTAAAATTCCAATTAAGAAATTATATGCTATAGCAGAAGCGTTATCAGTAAATGTTAAAGGTCTAGTTTGTGGGGAGATGCTACCAAATGAAAAAAGATATTTTGAAGATGAAGAAATATTAAATTTAGTAAAGGGGTATAAGGATAAAGAATTAAGCGAGGTATTTTATTTATTAACCAAATTTATTCGTTTGAGTGAGGAAAGAAGCAGAAAAGCGGTAAAAATGGAAGTAGCAAGGGGTTTGATGAAAGTAGGAGTTTCTGCTCATGTTATCTCTCGAACAACTAACTTATCTATTGGTGAGTATGAGGAGAACAAAATTCCCATTCCATACAAAGTAGGGCAAAGGATAAAGGAGTGGAGATTGATACGAGGATATACTCAAAAAGATTTAGCGAATAAAGTTGGCATAACAAATCAAGGAATATACGAGTATGAACAAGGGAGAGCTGCTGTCTCACTTGAAATGTTAGATGAAATAGCAAAGGTATTATCAATCAGTATCATAGATCTACTTCCCGAATCAGATGAGGATAGTGAAGCGGAAGAAAAGCTATCAAACTTGATAGAAGAATACAAAAAGATTGAGAGTCGGGAATTACGCGATATGCTAATCAAGTCTTTATTTGAAGGTATACATGTTTGTAGAGAAAAGGTCAGAGAGGAAAAGAAGATTGAAGTTGCAAGGAATTTAGTGAAAGAGGGAATTTCTGTTGATATTATCTTGCAAACGACAGGCTTATCAAATTATATGATTGAGAAATTTTTGTGATTTCATAAAAACTTAGCCAATAGTGGATTTTTTTGTGATAGAATATATGTTTGCTTCTGTAGGAAAAACAGCTTTTAGAGGATTTATCTATGATAATTCAGAGCATATTGGCTCAGCAAGCTACGAGCTGGGGAAAAAAATAGAAGGTTGTAGGATAGTACAAGGGTATACTCAGGCAAAATTAGCAAGCAAAATTGGTTTAACACATAAGGAAATACATAACTTTGAACTAGGGTGCAAGGCTATTACAATCAAAGAATCGTATATAATAGCAGGAGCATTGTCAGTTAATGTTATAGATCTACTTCCAGAACCAACAGTACTAAGAGAAAACAGTTGGTATGAAGATGAGGATAAAGAAATAGTCTATCTAACAAAAATACATAGAGAAATTAAGGATCAGGAATTACGCAAGAAGCTGTATCCATTAGTAAGGTTTGTATATATTAGCGAGAAAATTAGCCAAGAAGAAGCGAAAATAGAAGTAGCAAAGAATCTAGTGAAAGAAGGAGTTTCAGTTGATATTATTTCCCAAGTGACTCGCTTATCTACTTATGAATATGATGATATAGAGAAAGAAATTTGTACTGATTCTATACTCTACAAAGTGGGGAAAAGGATAAAAGAGCAGAGATTAATACGGGAATACACTCAGGAGGACTTGGCAAATAAAATCGGTTCAACACCTAAAGAAATACACGACTATGAACGAGGATATACAGACATTCCAATTGAAATATTATATAAGATAGCAAAGACATTATCAGTTAACATTAAAGCTCTTGGACTAACAGAATATGAAAATGAGCCAGTTTTTGGGTTTATAGGTAAATGCGAAAAAATTGAGGATCAAGAATTACTGGATACGGTAGCCAGATCTTTATCTGAAGGAATGCAAACTGGTAAAGAAAAGGTTAAAAAAGCAGAGAAAATCAAGATTGCAAAAGATCTAGTTAAGGAAGGTGTTGCTATTGATATTATTGTGCGAGCAAGTGGCCTAACTGCTGATGAGTTGGGTGAGTGTGAAAATTGAATGTGTTTAAGATATAAGTAAAGTTAGTTAATGATTTAACCAGCAGAATTTGCTAACCAACTTTTTTGGCTCAGTTGAATTTTGCTTGGTATAAATTAAGATATGAAATCGCAAAGTTTATCTATTAATTTCTGATTGTCCTCTATCATTGCCTTTGCCTCTTGTTGAAGAGATTTGATATTTTTTGATGTAATGTTATCCATGTCAGCCGACGCTAGCTTCAATTGCGATTGTATTCTTACGTATCTATTGCCTATTACTTGATTCATCTGATAATTTACGCAGTCCAATCCAGAGGCAAACATCACATTTAACAAAGGTTTTATCCAGCCTATTTTTCCAAATCTCTTTGAATTGGCATACTCTATGCTTCTATCTGTTCTTCCAGTACCTATCGATAACAGTAGAATATCATCATTTGGAAATAACCTCTTACCACTTGCATATGCACAAGACGCTGGATTATTAGCAAAAACCCCTCCATCCACTAATACTCTATCTATCTGGTCAATTTTTAGATGTTTTGGTATGAAATAAGTAGGTGCAGCCGTTGCAGCTCTGAGTGCATCTTTCAGCTTAATATTACCTTCTTTCCAGTTTTTAAAGAAAAATGGACGATTATTGTGAATATCATAACTTGTTATCAGTACCTTACTTAATGTGTTTTTTAGAATATCCTCTCCAAAATATTTATCCAGTACAAATTCAATATTTTTATGTGGGTATTGTGTGCAATTAAACCAAGATAATATTGATCGCCTAAAGAATGAAGACTTAAAAATATATGGTCCATATTCCCGATAGAACTCGACTAAATCATTAGCAGAATATTGAGGTTTATCTTTTTTACATAATCCAGCAATAACAATTCCACCAGTTGAGGTTCCTGCCATTAAGTGAAAGATTTCAGCTACCCTCTTTCTTGTTCTTTTTTCTATTTCTGCTAGAATAATGGCTGGTATTATGCCCCTTATGCCTCCGCCGTCAACTGAAAGGATGTATTTTGCCACTGTGAAATTTATTTGTGTTTTTGCTCAAGCTCATTAACTTCTTCAATGAGGTTTTTTACCCGCTCCTCAAGGCGATAAACTGTTTCCATTAGTTCGTGATTTCGTTCTATAAATTGATCATGAATTTGTACTTTTAAATCAAGCTTAGCGAGCCACCAAATTGTTGCTATGGTCTGTATTACTATCGTTACTATTACTGTGATTGGGATTTTTTGCTTTTTCATGTGAAAATATTAACTTGTTATGGATAGTTTTAGAAGTTTATATACAGATTATAGAAAACTTACAGCTTTAGTGATTTCTTTCTATTGATTTGTATCGATCCTCTGCTTCTGCAAGTAGCTTTATTATTTCTCTGTAAGGTTTATCTTTGTTGTGCCTTGATGCCATTACAGCTATTCTTCTAGGGCTTTTTCCATTGCTATCCTTTATGTTAGGATTCGCTCCTTTTTCTAATAGAAACTCAACGATTTCTAAATAGCCTTGATCTGCAGCAGAATGTAGCGCTGTCCATTTAAATTTATTAGTAGCATTAATATCAATACCATCTTCTACTAAAAACCTTACGATTTCTAAACATCCTTCTCCTGCAACATAACGTAATGATTTTTCACCAATACTTATATTATCTTTTATCAAGGATTTCACAGTTTCCAAGTCACAGTTCTTAGCTGCGATTTCTAATGTGGCGCTGTAACTCTCATCTCCTTTTTTAAACAAGGAAAAATATATAACCACAATACACACCGTTAGCACTATAAGAAAAATTAATCCATCAAATTCTCCTTGACGTATAATTGAATTTTTATGAAAAAGCCTTCTTACATTTCTGCTCATGTAGTACTGCAATAATTATACCCATCTAGAATTAAATAATCATTTGCTTAAGTTTCACTTAAACAGCTTTGCTCACTGTTGCCTCTACTATAGTTTGATATCCCCTATTATTGAGAATATGTTCTGCCTTGCTAATTATCCATTCACCTTCAATTTCCTGACAAAATCCTGAAAGGCTGATCTTAGCTTCTGCAAATAATTCTGGATTACCAGGAACAGTTACATTTAAGTTTGATGTACTACGTTTTAGTTGTCTTAACTTAGCTGCTGCTGCACTAATTGCTGATTCTGCGGTAGAGTAAAGCGTTTGCAGGGTATAACTTGGACCCTCATTTCCCACTTTCTCTTCTATAGTTTCTCCCTTTTCATAACTGTGCCATTTTGCAATAACAGATCCATATTTGTTACGCACATTAAAATTTACCTCCCAATTTATAACATCTTTAGGTGTAAGTACTGTTGTGCCTAACATCTTTCCAGTTGCTGATCTTGCTTCTCCCTTTGGAATAAAAATTATATATCCTCCTGCTGGTTTTACTAGTGCATCATATTTTTTCCCTAACCCTTCCAAAAAACTCATGTCGCTTTCATCTGCTTGAATGATATGTGGTATAAATATATTTTCAAATCTTTCAGCGACTTTACCTTCATACCCATGCTTTTGTGCTATTTCTTTAATTAAATCTCCTAAGGTAATGTCCTTCCATTCCTTTGATTTTCTTTCCTTTAATGATCCTCTTAAACTTGCAGCATCACATTTTATTCTTAAAGTTTGTGGTGGACTTTGTATTGTAATTTGATTTGCCTTATATACTCCCATAGGTAGTAAACCTGTTTCTTTATATCCGAGAAAAATTTGTAAATTACCCTTAAGTTCTAAAGCGCTAGAGCTATAACTAATATATATCTCGGCTTCGTCACTTGTAGTACCGGATCCATCAGTTACACGTAGTGATATTAAACTCTTTTTTAAAACCTCTGTTACTGGGTTATTTTTTGCTACTATATCAAAATCTGGTGTCATTCATCTAAAATATTTATAACAGATTCTTTCAATATTCTCTGAATTTTAGGAAGCTTAATTTTTAATCCAGCGGGCAAAAAACTTCCATGTTCTACAAGTCCTGGATTTTCAAGCAATACTTCCTCCACTGCTCCACTACTGTATCCATAATGTTTCCAGCAAATTTCATCTAACATTTCGTTTTCTTTAGTGTAATAATAAATCACTTGCTGTAACTTTTTAACTTCAAAATAAACTCAACTTTTCTTGGTTTTCCATCAGGAAAAAATAATATCTGTTTTTCTTCTACATTAGTAGTGACAAAATTTCCAAGCACATTTCCTGAATTATCAACTAGAACGTGTGGTTCTTGAGTATCACGTATATTTTTTAGCTGTTCTAAGCCATTACTCTGATAATGTGGATAAATCACTCCTGTCAAATCAATACATTCAATTCCTGAGCCAATGTTTTGTAGCGACGTTTTTTCAATACATTCAATTGTATACCACCTTTCTTCTTTAATGTATCTTAGGCTTGTTAGTTCAAGCTTACATTTCCCAAGCAACATTAATGCAACTCTTCAACTATATCAAAAAGTGCTCCACGTGCTTGTTCTCTAAACCTTTCTATTACTGCATCAGCAACACTGCGCACATCTTCAGACTTAATGTTGATATTAAACGTTTGATAGAATGCTTGGTTATATACTTTCGATTCCCTATTTTCATATCTACTTTTCTTGAATGCTTTCTCAACTTCTTCTTGTTCTATAGCTCTTTTTTCTTCTATAACACTTTTAATTTTAAAATTCTCAAAATTGCTTTTGCTATTTTCTGAAAATTGTTTAATAGCACTATTATTTGTCAATGAGGTTCCGTTACTGAAAATGCTATTTTTAGAAAGCTCATTAACAACATTTCCATTATTTTCAAATTTTCTAATCGGACTATTCTCAGCAAATATACTACTTACTGTATTTCCCATCCATGAAAAAGCTTCTCCTATAGGTTTAATGAGTGATTTCCAAAAGCTAGAGAAAAAGTCTTTCACTTTTTGCCAGTTAGTGATAACAAGAGCTGCACCAGTGACAAGACTTGCTACTAAAAGTCCAATCGGGTTACTCATTACAGCAAACGTTATTGCTCTTAGTCCTGTTATTACTGCAGGAAAAACTGTAGCTGATAAAAATGAAAATACTCCAAGTAGGTTTGCTTTCAGACCAAAAATCGTACTTCCTAGCAATGTAAATCCGTATCCTAGTCCTACTGCTGCAATTTTTAAACTTATCAAAGCTGCTAAAGTACTCATGATTGCCGTAGTTAAAGTTGGATGTTTTTCTGCAAAAGAAGCTATACGCTCTGTTATTGCTTTCAAACTTCCAGCTACATAATTTAAAGTAGGCAACATCACTGACCCTAGATTCATGCCAGCTTCAAATACTGCATTTTTAAGTAATTGTAATTTATTAGCTGTAGTGTTTGCCCGATTGTTAAATTCGTCCTGCATTGAAGCGTTATATTTTTCTTTATCAGCTAAATGTTCAATAGCTTTCTTGTAAATGTCTAAGCTTCCTACTAAAAGAGCAATGTCATCTTGAAACCCAGCACCAAATAGATTCATAAGAATACCGGCACGCTCTTGATCATCTATTTCTTTTAAAGTTTCAAGAAATTGCAATATTGCCTCTTGAGGATTTTTTTTAATGGTTTGTTCAAGCTCTTCTATACTTGTTCCCATCTCATCTAATGCATCATGAAATTCAGGACTTTGCTCTCTTGCAGTCTGTAGTTTACTAAGAAAGTTATTTATAGCAGTTGCTGCTTTTTCAGGTTGTTTACCTAAGCTTATGAACGCACTTGCTAAGCTACTTGCTTGATCAATTTCTAAACCAAACTGTTTAGCATTACCACCAATTCTATTCAGTGTAAGAACCATTTCCTTAGCTTTGGCAGCAGTATTATCTGAAAGATGGTTTATTATGTTACCTACATTTTCCATACCATCAACTTTAATTCCATAGACATTGGATATTTTCGCAATAGCATTACCAGCTTCTTCTGAAGACATGTCAAACGCTGTGGTCATTTTAGCAACTACTGTTGTAAACTTCATAAAATCATCTTTGTCAATACCAAGTTGACCACCACTTGCAGCTATTTGTGCTAATTCTGCAGCTGACAAGGGTATTTCACGAGATAATTTCTTTAATTCTTTAGCAAACTTTGATGCTTCATCTTTAGTATCATTTTGCACAAATTTTACTACTTTTTTTACATCAGCCATAGCACTTTCAAAATCAATCGCAACCTTGATCGGAGCTGCAAGCGAAAGACCTAGTCCAATAGTCTCTATAATTTGTGACTTAAAATGTGCTTTGCTTGCTAAAAAACTTTGGTGATTACGTATTGCAGACCCAAGCTTACCATACTTACCTTTTAGCGCTTCAACAGATGAGCCAAGTTTATATTGATTACTTACTAATGACTTAATATTTCTTCCACTTTTTCTTACTTCTTCATTAAATGAATGCAAAGCATCTCTCTTTTTCAAATATGCTTCTTTTGCTTTTGTTGCAGAAAACTTAGCTTTATCAAACTCAGCTTTTAAAGTTTTGCTTGGTTTCTCTATTGCTTTCATTTGTTTAGCTAAAGATTTTACCTGATCTTCAAAGCCCTTCCACGACCTCCTGCTAGTCAAAACATCACTACCCAACTGCTTAAACTTTGATACTGATTTTAAAGATGAATCAAGCTTTCTTATATTCTCACCAAGATAAGTAAGTTGATTACTACTGCCCTTTATTACAGTATTAAAACTGCCATCAAGTACCGCACCTATTTTTATCGATAATACTGACATTTGAACTTCCTAGCTAATTTGCTCCATAAAATAAACTCACTAATCTCCATATCAAGAATGTGCTCAACTCCACCACCTATGATAGAGCCAAGTACTAGTATTTCTAATCTCAAGTTTTTTGGATAATCGGTGAAAAAAAATCCTTTAATACCTCTTGCACTTTCACATAATCAGCAATATCCAACTCTTCAATTGCTTCTTTTGCAACTGATGTCAGGTTGGCAGTCAAAGTTACTTCCTTACTTAGATCACTACCATTAAGTCTCTCAATAGCTAGATAATCTCTAACTTTTGGACGTCTAATGGTAAGCTCTGAGATAGAAATACCATCAACTGTTATTGGATTATCAAGTTTTACTGTTGTCATACTTTCTCCTAAAAAATAAAATTCTAAAATCTTTTTAAAACTAAACCTAAATACCTAAAACCGTTTGCAGCAAGGCCATTTGATCAACACCGTTAATCTTACGGATCATGTTCTCAGCATCGATTTCTATTAATTCATTACCACCGATAGTAAGTTTATAGTAATGGGCAGCTACAGTACACTTCAGCGTTGCTTTTTCAGCAGGTTTCCAGCTACCAAAATCAAATTCTTTGAATATGCCCCTTAAATTGATTATTACTCCTTCAATATCATTGCTACCACTTCCTTGCATTCCTCCACGGAGCGTTAAAGATACTGAATTTCCATCTATCAAGCCAAAAAGTCTAAATAGTTCTGAATCATACTCAGCGAAAGTAAAGTCTGCTTCAAGCTTTTCCATGCCCATGTCAATATTTATTGGGATATCCATACCACCAGCACGATATTCTTCGGTTTTTATGGTGAGCTTTGGTAACGTTATCTCATCAATTTTTCCTGCATAACCCCGACCATCTACGAATACATTAAAATTCTTTAAAATCTTCGGTAACATCTCTTTCTCCCATTTTTATAATATTGTACCACTCACAAGATGTGACCTGAAAGTAATCTGTTCTGCTGGATATGGTGGTGTAAATTCGAAATCAAAATATACTTTCCCGCTTGCAATATTTGCCGGTGTATTGAGTTCAGGTGTTGCATAACATTTTCCGCTAATAATAGCTCCTTGTGCTTTTAAATTGGCCAAATAAGAATTCACCCCCTCAATTACATCATCTATATAAGTTTTGGTAATATTTCGATCAACTGCCCAGAGATGAGCTCGAAGTAAACTATCATTGATTAAATCTGCAGTCCTTCTCACTGATAAAAAAGCCCATTTTGAGTCATTTGAACATGTTCTATTGCCCCAAAGCCTATAGCCATTTTGATGAATTATCGTTGTTACTTCATTTTCATTCAAGTGGTTTGCTCTACAATTTGTATTACCGAGCGTAAAATCAATAGGCCTGCTTGTTCCAACAATACCATTTATCTCTTTGTTTGAAGGTGAATGCCAAAATCCTTGCTCACTATCTACTTTCGCTATTAAACCAGCTACAAATGGGCTTGCTGGCAAAATTTCTTCTTTTCCTTCAATAAATACCTTAACCCAAGGATCAACTACGTAAACTCTTGAGCTGCCTACACTTTTTCTCCATTTGATTGCTTCTTCATCAACAGTATTTGGTCCGTCTGCAACAATAATTGCTCTTAATTTTTCTGCTATGGAAATTAAAGCACTCACTACTGGATTTACTCCATCTATTTCAGGTAACTGATGAGTAAACTGAGGTGCAATTAATATTCTTGGAGCAACATGAACTATGCTTTCACTGCTGAGAAATGCCTCAATTCCCTGATATTCTCCGGTTTCTTTATCAACACCGCCAATTATATTCTTCAGCGTCTCTTCTTCTTTTAATTTTGGATCGCTGTTTTCACTCTCTTCAACTCTAATTACTATAACTGTTACACCAATCTGGGAAAATATTCCATTTACTGCAGAAGGTAAACTTCCACTCTTTCCGAGCTTTACTGCTTCCTTTAAGCTTCCTGCAACTAACACTGGTTTATTTAGCGGAAATTTTTGCTCATCTGCTTCAGGTGCAGTACCAATTACACCTATCACTGATGATTTAGCTGTACGTACTGCTTTGGCCCCTGAGGTTACCTCAATAACATTTACTCCGTGCAAAAATTCTTCAGCCATTTCTTTGCATCTTTTGTTTAAAATCGTTTAGTAAGTTCTCTAGCTCTCGTTCACTCTTGGCTTCTTCAATTTTCCTCTTCGCCATGTCTTCCAACTCCTCGCATTTCACTATCGCTTTTACTGCTTTTTTCACTTTTTCCTCGATTATCCTTGCCATTTCAGTAACTGTAATACCACGTACTTTTGCTAATGGCTCTATAATTTCTGCATCTTTTTCGTCTATAGATTCTGGTGCTGCTAGAATGTTTTCTGCGGCTTTTGCTTGTATTTCGTACGACTTAAGCTTCTGATGAGAATATCCTGCGTATTGGTGAGTATAGTTATTATAATAAGTACGGAGACTAGAAAGTGCAGAAAGTTTTGCATTTTCCAATAATTCCAGCTCAATATCTTCCTTATTCCTTTCAACAATTTTCTCCCCTTCTGTTAGACAATAGCTTTTTTGCCAATCAAAATCTTCTGGTGCTTCATACCAATCATTTCCAGTTGGCTTGTTTTCAAGTGTTGTTGTTTCAATCTGCTTGTGGTTTTCAAAACGTATATAAATAGTCATAAATTCCTCCTCATTGCCATATTTGATTAGTTCGTTCTAATCCTGGACATTGCCAAGCTTTTAGCGTTCTCTCCACATCTACTTCAAGTCCTGTAGTTAGAACATTGCTACGTATGTTATAAATCCCCCACTGAATAAATTGACCATAGTTATGTACATAATTTGATGCAAGCATACCTTGACTAACTTGTGTCCTGGAATACAGGTAAGATGATGTGTAAAGTAATATTGCAACTGTTTTTCCTGCTGGAATCTCCACATTACCAGATCCAGCTAACTTGCTATCAGAACTCGTGTATTGGTAAACATTTTTCCATATTATTCTTGAAATACTTGATTTATTAGAATTGGTATTATCTGGTGTTCCCACAAATAATCCTGCTCCCCCATACTCCGTACTCGAATACGATGATCCAACAAATTCTATTGTCTTATTTATGTTCACATTGGTTGTATTTTTTACAAATACTACTCCAAGTGCAGCATACGGATAATAGTATATCTCATCATAACTACCAGAAAAACTTTTTGTGCATAACTCTCCGTAAATAAATGTTCCTTTACTTCCCTCTATAAAACTGAGTTGTCTTGGCCGATAAAAACTAACGTAATCTGTATTGTACGTATGGCTACCTGCTAGTAGTTGTAACATATAGTCAGTTTTTGTTATATCACTACTCCACTTTCCAAGCTCTGTCGTAAAAGTTCCGTGGCCAAAGTAATTATTTTTTCTGCCAAGTACACCAAATAAGAAAGGTAATGACCCTGATTCAACCATATTGCGCTTTCTTATTTCATTTATAAGAGACGCTTTTAACTGTTCATCCCGAGTTTTTACCTCATTAGAGATGTTTTTAATTCGAGTTTCTATTTCTCCTATAATTGATGAGCCAGGTGGTACATTATTAACAGCACGAAAATCTTCTACTAAACCTTTAAGACCATCTTTATGACTATTACTAATGCTATTTATTGCTGCAATATTGGCATTCTTTCTCGTATCAAGTAGCGATAAATTTGTTGTTCCTTTTTCATCAATTCTCTTTAATAACTGCTTCTCTGATTCAGAGATCACTGCTAAAGAACTAGCTTTTTTATTATCCAGATCAGTTAAGTGTTTTTTTGCACTATCAAGAAGCTCTTTTAGCTTACCATCAGTCATCTGTACAATTTCAGAAACTGCACTTTTGTCGACTATTGATTCCAATGCTTTAGCAAGATATGCTAATTGATCTGGTGTACTGTTTGCTGCTAAATCCCTAAGCCTTTCTTGTAGTGCATCAATTATTTCTTTTACTTTAGTCATTTGCGCAATATCAGAAATAGCTTTTTTATCTGCTATCAATTCCAGCGATTTTGCAAGATATGCCAGTTGATCAGCTGTGCTACTTACTGCTAAATCCTTTATCCTTTGATGTAACGCTTCTATTGCTTCTTTCATTCCCAAAAATTCAAAAAAGTTTCAAATCTAAATCGTTTAAAATTATTTTTTAGTTGATTATGCTCATCTTCTCTTTCGGTAATATCTTCATCTATTTTTTCTATAGCTCTTCGAATACGTACCACATCTTGAACTGCAATATTTTCTGGATGAGGCAGTGGATATCCTCGTTTGGTTTGGTCAACAGTCATTATGTGACAATCACTCTGAGATTTTTTACCTTAGGGCGATAAACAACTGTTCCACTTAAAACTAATTTTACCCTAGTCTCATTGCCATTAAAATTTGATAGTACATGAGTTCTCTCCACCCAATTTTCCCCAATTGGTTTTCCTGATGTTAAATTTACTAATTGCCAATCCACATTTTTTTGCACATATGCTTTTACATCTGCAGTGCCAGGTATTAGCGCATCATACGTTATGGTAATTTTAGTGTTAGCTCCTGCTGTAATACTTCTTGTAACATAATCTCCAGACTCTGAAAGATTACCTAGAACTAGCTGTAACCCAGGATATAGCACTGGACTTTTTTCTTTTGACCCTTTTAAATTTGCCTTTACTGTTAACTCTCCAGATAGTCTTTCACGCAGCGCGAGCGGCAAGTTATCAGATAGAAAATTTTCTTTTCCTTCTTCATCTGTCAGAATAAATTCTACATTGGTATCAAATGCTACTTTTTCGACGTTCGTCAAAACAATTAAATCTGATACGTTATTTGCAGTAACTTTACCAAGATCAATAACGTGAGAATTTTCAGTGAACTTCGTTGCTAAAAGCCTAAAAGTTAGATCTAAATTTTGATGTGGTGTCCAAGTACTTGCGTTGCTAGATGAAAGTAATACTCCTACTTGATATGGCTGACTTGTTACCCAACGGCTATTTACTGCATCATATTTGCCAAGTTCTGCTATTTTGACTGCAGTACCAGGATCATCAGTAAGCAGTACTATTGCATACTCCTCTCCTGCATGGCAAAACACTGGTGACCACTTTATACGTGTTGCTGTGCCATCTATCTTTATATCTTTTGGCTCAATATAGCTTTCAGCAATGACAGTTTGTGAGGGCATTCCCACTGCTGTTTCTCTAATCTGCACAGCAACACGTTTTTTGCCTCTATTTATAAACCATAACTCTAGACCTCCTATGTGCCTGCTTTCATTTAGAGTAAATGTTTGCGCTAAAGGATCAACTCGTCTTGCTGAGATCACTCTTCTTCTTTCTTCTATGGTAATTGTTTTTTTACCAGTATAAGTTGCCTCTCCATAGCTTCCTTTATCCCCATAAAACTGTACTAATTTAGTACCTGCTGGAATATTTGCTGGGATTTTTATCTTTCCCTTTAATTTTCCCTGGTTGTTGGCTGTGAGCATATTTTTACCTCTTACGCAGTAGGCTGAATGAAGATACCATCGAACTTCACCTCCTTGAGCTTTTCATTTGGCTCAAAGCCTTCGATCTCAAAATTCTGTACTGCTTCTCGCATAAATTCAGTTTCATAAGAATTACTTGACAATAGCTCTGTTGTTTCTCTAGTATTAAACACTCTAGTTACTGGACTTTTCCAATTCGTGGTAACCTCTGTCCAGTGGTCAATGTTTTTATTTAGAGTAATTTGCGCCGGGACTGGATCAAAAGCTTGATATGGATTGATCTTTTCTCCTTTGGTCTGTAAAAGCTGCTCCAGTACCGGTTCAAGTTTATAAGGCAAAAGATATCTTTCCCCACCTTTTTCAATATCTGCAACTTCTACATCTATTGGCAGAACTAGCTCTCTATTTACTATTGCTGCAGACTGTGAAATTCCTTGATCACGCATATCATCATCAAAGAACGAATCAACAAATACTCCTTTTTTGGTAGTAGGTTCTCTTGAATTTGCATCATTGCGTAGACGTTCATAGGCAACCAGAGCATAAAGATCATTAATTCCTTTTTTCATTGCTTCAAGCTCATTCATCGGTACAGCATGAATAGCATTATTCACTATTTTTACCCCTTCTTTTTCTCCGTTTTTCCACGTCTGATGAATGTAGCAGAGCAAAAGTTGTCCAGAGGGCGCTTTAGGCATTGATGGTCGCCAAGGGTGAGCTATACCTTTTATTCTCCTTACTACTCCTTTGCTATCGATAGTAATTAAATCATAGCGGGGCATTTTCCAGGTGTAATCAACCAGAACCAAGCTGTTATCAACGGCACCTCTTACTTTACATCCCTCTTCACTTATATCTTCAGGGCTTACATGAGTACGACAGCGGTAAGTTATTTGATAACTACTTCCAGGAGCTGGCTCTTTACCAGGTAATGACCAATCAACGTTTCCTGCGTTTAATTTGTAATCTATACTATTTTCATAAATAACATTGCCTTGTTTAATTTGAATAATTTCAAGTACTGCAGAGTCAGGTATTGGATCAACAGCTCCTGAGTATGAACCATGAGTAACGGTAATGGTTTTTTGAACAGTTATATCTACTTTTTTAATTTCACTTATTGGAAAATCATTAACTTTAAGTTCCATTACTCTTTGGCTATTTGGCTGAAAAGTATGTGGTTCTGATTCAACTGACTTTATATCTGGATCTTCATCAAAAGAAACACGAATACTGTGAGGAAGTTCAATCTCATAACCATCAACATGAGCTTTGCCCTCATTAATCACAAATATTTCTTTTTTACCCTTTTTTACCCCTTCTTCTCCCTTTTCTTCTTTGTGGAGGAACATCACTTCTAGCCCATTTACGACGTAGGAACCATTTGCTTCTTTGTCATAGCGAGCAAGCGCAGTAGTTACTATATTTGCCTGTGGTGGCGGTGAATGTTCTATCAATACTCCATTTTCAATGTTATAAATTGGATAAAATTCTCCTGAAGCATTAGTAGTCACACCCTCAGATTGATAACCCCAAATGGTGGAAACTTTAAGCCTTGCAGCTCCTACTTCCTGATAGTTTCTTGTACCAACTGCAGGATCACGAAGATTTTCGTCCTCAAGTTCTGTAATCGTAGATTCTAGATAATAAACACCTATACGCACTGTGGTACTCAGTGGAATAATAAATTCTTCTTTTTCGACTTTTCTAACTGCACCACGCAGATAGATTTTTCCTCCTTCAAGTGTAACTTTACCAGTTTCTCTATCTATAATACAATTGCTTCCTGTTATAACATCACCATCACGAAATATTGCATCACCTATACCTTTAAGCTTAGAAAGAGCATACTCCTGAGTTTCATTTAATTCTGCAGACTGTAAACCTCTTCCTGCAAGAAATAAGCTTTTCTCATATTCTTTGTCAGGATTAAAGCGGTTATAATAACTATTTAAGGTCATTTTGTTTCAAAAAGTTACAACAAATGAAAAAGTTTCCCGAGTTGCAGATGTTCTGATAAGTGGTACGGTATGTTCTAAAACTAACAAAATTCCAGGATTTTCCACGTCTTTTGGCTCGAAATATCTCTGTCCTTCAGGTAATCCTTCTTTTATTTTAGTACCAACCATAACACCAATCTCTCTGATGACCTGATTTGCAGCATTAGTAAAATCAAAAGTGCATTTGAGATATAAATTATTAGTTGGTACATTTGATGGCTTAAACCGTCCTGAGGGAGTAATTAGTTCTCCATTTTCATCACCTGTGCAGAAAAGTACCTCATCAACAACGCGACGTCCAACTTCCTTTAATAATTTTGTAGAAGTAATGAGCTCTGGCGGTGTACTCTGAGTGTATTCTACAGTTACTATGCTATTTGCTGCAATAGAGCTATTTTCAAGGCATTTAATCATTCCAGTATTGCTATCAACTAAATAGTCAACACTTGGCTGATAAATTGTTTCTCCTGTAAAAACCTTGACATTCTTAACTGGAGAGTGATCAAGCATTATTTCACCATTGGTAAAAGTTTTTTCTACTCTATGGCTACTTTCCCAATTTGCATCACCACTGCCCCAAGCAAGATGTAAGGGTTGTTCTTTTATGCTTGCTGCTATTGCTGCTCTTCCTGATTGTGTGAGAATTGACATAAAACTTTCTCCCTATATTATATATACACCGTCACTTCAAAATTCGTCCGCAAAAATCAAAATATTTTTTATATCAGCTAGATTTCTTTAAGAGCATAGCTCAGCTCCACAGTTAAATTTTCCAATACCACGAGCAAATGGTCCAGTAGGAATATCAAGCCATTTATCTTCTTTTGAACCAGCAGCCATTCCCTTAACTAGCTTTCGTGCTTGTAATAGCTCTTGCACTATACGTTCTATTCTATCTCTTCCTATACTGTGAAACTCTTCAGGCAATCTGTGCCTTTGTTTATACACTCCTGTATTTCCCGTATGAGTAAATGGATGTCCTGAAATTGCTGCTCGTGTAATTGCGTTTATAAGATGCTGCTTTAAGTCTTTTTCGTTCATGTTTTTAATTCTTAATCTTTCGGTTATATCTTCTAATAACCCTGTTTCTTCATTTCTTAAATAGGTGCGTACAGTTCGGTCAGCTAAACCATTTGCCTTAACAACTGCTCCATAAAATAATGCATTCTGCCTTGCAGCTTCTCCTATTGATTTGAAAATTACTAGTTTAGCTGTATCTTCCACAGACCAAAAAGCATATGAACACCTAACACCATTAACAAGAGCAGATGTACCACGAATTGCATCACGTGCTTGCTCAGCAGTCGATATAGGTTTTTCACTTTTTGGCTTTCTCATATGATGGGCAGTAATTATTGCTGCTCCTGTGCTGCCTGCTAAATCAGATAATAAAGACATAAGATAATCACCTACGGCTGGGTCAGTATTTAAGTCAGCGTGCACAAATGAAGCAAGTGGATCAAATATGATTAATTTTAAGTCTTTTATCTTATGAAGTTGTTTTGTTATAGATTCAAATTCAGGAGAAATCTCTATAATTTTACTCGAAATACTCTTTATTATAGTAAGTGATCCACTAACATTTGGTAATGGTACAATAAAGAGTCTATCCTTATATTTTAATCTCTCGCATTGCGAATCAAGGCGATCTAAACGACGATGTATTTCACTCATATCATCTTCTGCAGAAAAAATTACAACTGATCCGTGTTCAGTAACCATAGGACCAAACCCACATGGCTGATCTTTTCTACTCGCAACTTTCAGTGCTAAATCAAGCAGAAGCATTCCTTTACCAGTATCTCCCATTGCAGCTAAAATAGATGTGACACCTAAAGGAAATAAACCTTCAACAAGGAATTTCTGCTCTGGTACTGGGCCTATAAAACGTTCCACACTCCATTCTTGAATATTAAGCAGTTGCTTAACGATGATTTTTTTCGAGTTATTTTCAATGAATTCAGCAATATTTATCTTTTCTGCTATACCATCAGCTGAATCCCATCCTTTTGGTTTATTGTCAGGTATTTCAAGAAAAGCAAGTGATAAAACACCAAGACAAGTAAGCTTTTTCACCACTTTTTCAGCGTATTGTTTACCTGGCTCATCATTATCTGGCCAAATAATAACATGCTTACCTTTAAGTGGTGACCAGTCTGTTTTTTCTACTGGTGCATTTGCCCCTGACATTGCAGTTGTGGCAGCAATACCTTGCTCTATTAGCGCATCTGCACACTTTTCCCCTTCAACTAAAATCATCTTATCAGATTTCATGATACCTGGAATATTGTATAAAGGTCTGATCTCTGGTACAGTAAAACTAGATTTTTTAACGTCAAAAGGCAGATATCGCTTTTCTGAAGCAGTATCATAACGGTAAACTCTAGCAATAACCTGATTATTTTCATCGTAATAATTCCAAGATGCAGTTGGATGTCCTAGCATAGTTCTTGAATAACCAAGCCACTTAGCAATATCTTCTATCGTGTCAGTAAATTGACTTTTTCCATTTACAGCAGCCCAAAGATCAAATATATCTCCCCCTTCTCCTGTTGCAAAATCGTGCCAGACTCCTGCTTTACTGCCAGATAGCTCTACTACTAAACTCTTTCCTCTATTACCTTGTACATCACCTACATAAAACTTATCACCACGAAAAACTCCTCTTGGCAGTAAATAAGAAAGACAAGATCTAATGCTTAGTAAAAGTTGATCTTTTATTCGTTCCTTTTCTATCGATAATGTATAATTACTATTTCTTTGTGGAGTTGCTGTATTAAAATCACAATATATATTCATACCTACCTACATTATGCTCTAGCTATAACTTTAGCATTTTTCCAACATCCATTAACTTTGTTGATGAATTTCGTTGGTATAGATCTACCGTTTCTCAGTTCATATACTACTTGCAAGATATTTGTACGTTTATTAGGTTGAAACATTACTATTCCAGATGTGTAAAAACTCCTTAAAGCGTTAGCACCAACTAAAGCTTGAAATGGATTTTTTTCCAACGTAGAGGTAGATACTTTTTTGGTATGGTTTGTAATAATTATGCCAGCCATAGGATTAATTCTGGAGCGTAGTTTTTCTATTCCATGTTGCAGACCATAGCTAACAGAAATATAGGGAGAATCAATCACAATTAAATCAACTAAATCAAATTTTTCTGCTATCATGCTTTTTATCTTTTCTATACCTTCTGCATTTAAGGTCAATTTCATCTTTTTTGTCACAACTAAATTTTCTGTTGCTAAATTAGAAAGTTTTTGATTAGTGATGAGTTGTTGTATACGTTCTCTAATATAATCATATTCCATTTCGTTCTGTAGATAGAATATTCTTAGTGGTCTTGTAGACTTCATACCAAGAAATGATAATCCTGCTGCAAGATGTGCTAACAGAGAAAGAAGAAAATGACTTTTGCCAACCTTTGGTGTACCACCTATAACCAAAAGACCACCTGGAGTTAAAATTCTTGGACCTATTATATCTTGTGGCATTGGTGACTTATCATTTAGGTAATGCTTTACGAAAAATGCTTTTTCTTCTAATGTTGAGCTTTTTTCATCTCCTTTAGTGTTCAACCATGCCTTGGCAGAATCTACATCACCTTTAACTAAAGTCCAAAGATCTACTATATCTCCTTTCTTTTCTTCGATCAGATCGTACCAATTTCCTGCATTTTCTCCTTCTATTTCAATTATTATTTTATTTCCATTTATACTGCCAATATAAAATTTATTTTGGTAAGATTTGCCATCAGGTAGCAAATAAGATACACAATCTTTGATATTATCAATTAATTTTATTTTCAAAACGTTTTTAGATGAAAAATTCATAGAATCCTCCTGATTTATTCCAAATTTATTCAACATACTTTTTAGACGTTGAAAGTCAAAATTAGCCAGCTCACAAACAGTTTCAAAGGATCGTGAGCGAATCCATTGACAAGCCTCTTTTTTCAGTTTTAGGTTCTTTCCTGCTGCATCCTGAATAGCTCTAGTAATAACAGCAGCCCACAACTTTCCTTCGTCGTACTTCAAAATGGGACCCAATCAACTTCTAAATTTTTCCCTTTTTCAGGAGTAATGACCGTAGCAATTCTGTTCCTGTCTCCATAGGTGTTATTAGCTTCAATGCTTACTTTTGCTGTAAATTCTAAACCATTTAAATCTGCAATTGAGTTGATTTTTCTCGCAAGAACTGCTTTTTCTGAAGTGTCATTTGCATGAATATTTCTGGCTGATTCCAAAATACTGCGAATCATAGAACGTCCAGATTCTCCCCAAGTATCTTCTTTACCTTCGGCTTTACCACTTTTAATACCAATTATTTGGTAAATCTTACAATTTGCGTATGGACCTTCAATTACAGTAAATTCAGCGTTTAAATAGATGCTGCCAGTATCATAGCTTTTAGTAAACCAGTTTTCGTAACCACCAGGTTTAATTGCCATTTTTACTTTGACTATTGTACCTTTAGGTATTAAACTACTTTGTAGTTTTGCAGTATTAAAATCAGTTAAATACTCTTCTAACATAAAGTCTCCATAAAAAACAAAAAGGTTAAATGCTCCATTGATCAACAACTTGCCAAATACCATTTATCTTATCGACAAGTTTATTTGGTATACGTTCGCCATTGCGTAGTTCGAAAACTATCTGACGTGTGGAACTCTCCTCATTCTGCCCATACATAACCATACCAGTACTATAAAATCCTCTCAGAGATCCAGCTCCACTCAGCCCTTGAAATGGATCCTCTTCAAGCATCTTCTTTGATAATTTTTTTGTGTGGTGAGTTAAGATTATGCAAGCATTAGGGTTAACAGCATTACGTAACCTTTCAAGTGTTTTCTGAAGAAAGAACAGCATGGCACTATTATCATTTTCATTTCCATACTCACTACTAAATATGTTTCGCAATGGATCAATGGCTAGAACATCAGGTTTAAAGCGTTCTTTCCCGATTTCTTTGATTTCATCTATTTCTTCATTATTAAATGATAAATGCACTCTTGGTGTAATGAGTAAGTTATTGGCAGCTATATTCAAAAGTTCTTTATTGAGTTGAAGTTGTTGTAATCGTTCTTTTATGTATTCATATTCAATCTCAGTTTGTATGTAAAAGATTTTCAAAGGTCTACTTGGAGTCATACCAAGAAAGGAAATTCCAGCAGCCATATGAACGAGCCAAGAGATCAAAAAGTCACTTTTGCCAATTTTCGGAGGGCCACCTAGAACCAATAAACCTCTCTGCGTTAGAATTCTTGGGTGAATGATATCCTCTGGTATTGGTGATTGGTCGTCCAAGTATTCCTTAACACTGAAAAAAGGAATTTTTTGACCAATAGTTAAAAAGTTTTGTAGCATATAATAACCTCCTATATGTTGGGCGTGACAGGTTGAATTGCAAAAGCTTTAGTTTTAATTTTTGTAAGAAGTTTTCCTAGGTGCGGTTCTTCAACCATATTAAGGCAACCACTTCGATCTTTAGCAGGATATCCCCAAGAATTAAGAGTATGACAAACAAAGGAACGTACCTCTGTACCATCATCTTTTTTGATTGCAACCATGCTAATTACTTCATCAACAATACCAGGTATTTCACTGGCAGTTTTAGCTCCTTCGCATTGTGGTAGCCATGTTGGACGATTGAAATCATCAAGATATTGTCCAAGAGTACCGACTGTAATGATGTCTTTATTGGGAATATGTTGAAACTGATTAAGCCAAGCCATCATTTCTTGAGCAAGTAAGCCATATGCAGCTCTCATATCTTGTTTGCCATTTCTGTCAGAGAAAGCTTCTGGTTGCATTTTTGCCCATAATAGACATAGACGTGATGCTACAGTAATGCTATCAATGAAAATACAGCGATATTTAGATAGTTCTGGCAAAAGCTCTTTGTACTTACCCGATACATGCTCATAGTGTCTTTGACTATATGCTTGATCAGATTTTAATGCAGGATTTGGACCACCTATAAGACAAGCTATATCACGAGCTTCATTCCAGGTGCGAATACTGATAGAGTCTCCTTGCCAATTATGAACAGCAAGCAAACCAGCTTCAAAATCAAGACAAAGCGTTGGGTCATCTATAGTCTTTAATAGACTTGTTTTACCTATACCGTAAGGTCCAAAGATGACCATTTTTACACCTGTTTGAACTTTTAGCCGTTCACTGCTGTTCATTATTTTCATTTTTCTCCTGAACTCAACCGCCTAAATATATATACACCGTGACCCATGTAATTCGTCCGCAATTTGCAAAAAAAAAATTTAAGCAAATATTATCTTAGAAGTAGAAATTTACTTTAAAGATGGGAATTTACGGACTATTTTATCTAGGACACGATAGATACTTGCCTTTGATACTTTGGTCATTGCAGAAACTTCAGAAACAGTAAGTGTTTTAAGTAATTCGCATAAATTTCTATCTCTTTTGGATAAAGTTGAAATTATACTGTTTATATCAGTGCGAATTATTGCTTCGGTTTCTAAGTTACTAGAATCTTGAATATCATCGCTAATGTCATCGAAGATAATATTACGTTTTAGGCGTAACTGATCGCGTAACATATTGCGAGCACGATGATTAGTTAATCTAGCAATAAAAGTATTAAAACTACTTCTTTTCTCATCGTACTGGTCAAGATATTGCCAAACTTGGTAGAAAAGCTCCTGCTCTATATCTTCAAGGCTTTCGTTAATAAAACAACTCTTGGATTTAAGACTAGAAGCGTGAAATGTTACATACTTAACAATTATAGGATCGATTCCTTGATAAGAATTATTCATAAAAACTCCAAAAGTTTCATGAATAGAGATTTTTACCAAGTCCGTGTATGATTAATTTATCATAAAAAAGTAGTAATAATTTTTTTACAGAAAAGAATAAGATCTTTAAAATTAGAATTATATTTTTATGTAGGTGAAACTTACTTTTCTACAGAGATCAAACTACTCTAAAAATGGCTTTTTCATACCTGATTTCTGAATTACTAATTAACAGCTTAGAAATCAGTAATCACTAAGCTCTTGATAATCTTGTCTTTTTGATATCTTGTTCCTAAAAGTGGTTTCTAAAATTAAGTGGCTAAAATCGGCCAATTAAGCGGGGTTACGGATTACTGAAACCTTATATATATTATATATATATTTAAATATAGGTAGAGTATAATAATATAATAATAATATAAATACTAGAATAACATAATAATGTAAAAGAACTAGAATAGTATAAGACAACTAGAGAAGAACAAAAACTCAAGGACCGCTCCTAGGAAAGTTAAAAGCAGCTTGCATATAATTTTTTTTTAAATTTGCGGACGAATTTGCAAGTAACGGTGTATATATATTATGTGGGCTTTAAAAATGGCTTTTTGGAAAATTTATAGAAAACATCTGCAGACTATGAAAAATTTTTTTAAATTTGCGGACGAATTGGTAAGCGACGGTGTATATATTATACAGGGGCCATTTAAATTTGGATCTGAAGGGTTTCATAATAACAAACTTAACAAATACTAATCTTAACAAATCGGGCTATGAAAGCAGTAGCTTAAGGTATTTAATAATTCGGGAATTTTATGATGAATAAAGTAGATTTTTCAATATGTGAGAATCTTTCTCCTGAAAAAGAATTTATAGTACAGAATTGGCTCTCCGTATGTGATGTTTAGTTCTTTGCGTTATCAAAATTGGGTTTTTATAGTTTTTTAATATGTCAATACTAATGCTAGATCTAGGCAAACAAACAGGCTGGTCTATTCTTCACAACGGAGTAATTCAAAGTGGAAGTGAGAGTTTTCATACTAGTCGGTTTAGTGGTGGTGGCATGCACTTCTTAAATTTTCGTAGCTGGCTAAATGAAATGAAGGAAAAATTTCCAAGTATTGAAACAGTTTATTTTGAGGAGGTTAGAAGACACTTAGGAACTGATGCTGCTCATTGCTACGGAGGTTTCTTGGCCCATTTATCTGCTTGGTGTGAAGAGAATAATATTCCCTATCAGAGCGTTCCTGTTAAGACTATCAAACGCTTTATCACAGGCAAAGGCAATGCAAGTAAGAGTGAAGTTATTGAAGCTGTAAAGGAAAAAGGTTTTTTACCCAAAGATGATAATGAGGCAGATGCTTTAGCTTTGATGTTCTATGTTATGGAAAAATATTAACAAGACGAAAAATCCATAAAAAGTGGGTCCTTTCAGCCATACTGGCGGGTTTGGTGGTGCTGACCCTAGGCCTTCTTTAGCGTCAGAGATATTTTGAATATTAACTTTTTAATTAGTACAGTAATTATATGAATTTAGCAATCCACTACTATCCTACTCGAAATCTGGTCGAATATGAGCGTAATCCGCGTAAAAATGACGATGTAGTCAACAGAATGTGTGCTTCAATCAGGGAATTCGGCTTTCGTATACCAATAGTTGCAAAAAGCGATGGAACTGTGGTTGATGGTCATTTAAGACTGAAAGCAGCAAGAAAACTTGGTATAGAAAGTATTCCTGTGGTTTTAAGTGATAATTTAAATGAACCACAAACTAAAGCTTTTCGATTACTGGCAAATCAATCAGCTAATTGGGCAAAGTGGGATGATGAGCTTTTGAAAGCAGAAATTCAAGAGTTAGAAGATTTACAGTTTGATCTTAAAATGACTGGATTTGAATTAGAAAAAGTTCAACATTTCCTTGATAATTTAGATAGTGAAAAAGAAGATCTTTCTGACTTAGCTATTGATGACAAAAAAGTAACAAAACCAGGTGATCTTTGGATTTTAGGTGATCATAGAATCTATTGTGGTGATAGCTCTGTAGTTGAATCATATAAAGCGCTGTTAGATGATAAAATGGCAGACATTACTGTTTGTGATCCTCCGTATAACGTTGATTATGGTAGCAGTCAAGACAAAAAGATACTAAACGATAATCAAGGTGAAAAGTACGAACTTTTTCTCTACGATATCTGTTCCCATATTTTAGCATATACGAAAGGTGCAATTTACATTTGCATATCATCATCAGAGTTTTCAACGTTGCAAAAAGCATTTGAGGAGGCAGGAGGAAAATGGTCAACATTTATCATTTGGGCAAAGAATCATTTTACACTAGGCAGATCTGATTATCAGAGACAATATGAAGCAATGCTCTATGGATGGAAAAGCGGTAATAAACGTGAGTGGCATGGAGGTAGAAATCAAAGTGATCTGTGGTTTTATGATAAGCCAACGCACAATACACTACATCCAACGATGAAGCCAGTAGAGCTAATGGAAAAAGCAATAGTTAATAGCAGCAGACCTGGGGATACTGTACTTGATCCATTTAGTGGCTCTGGAAGTACGCTGATTGCATGTGAGAGAACAGGAAGAATTTGCAGAACAATAGAGCTAGATTCAAAATTTGTAGATGTAACCATAAAACGTTGGCAAATATACACAGGTAGGAAGGCAATTCTTTCTGGTACTGACAAAACTTTTGCAGAAATTCAAGAAGAAAATTCGTAAAAAGGAGCAAAAAGAGTGGAAAAAATCACGCAGACGGAATGGGCAAGAGAGATAGGAGTTTCAAAGCAATATGTCTGTTATTTAATAAAGAAAGGAATAGTTGAGTTGGAGGATGGTTTGATCAATAGAGAACAAGCAAATGAAGCAGTAGCGGCAATAAGAGATCCAAGTCAGCCACTGAGGAGGAAAAATCCAGAAAATACAAGTAACCTTTCCACGATGTTGCTAAAAACTAGAATAAAAAATGAAATGGAACGAGGTAAACTGCTTGAGGCAAAGGCAAAAGCTGAGATAGGTGAACTTGTAGCAGTAGAGGAAGTAAAGAGCGAAGCATTTAATGTAGCAAGAGTTGTCCGTAATAATTTGCTTAATATTCCAAATAGAGTTTCAGCACTGCTTGCATCACTGAGTGACACTGAAAAAATTCACGAGACGCTAACTGAAGAGATTACAAACTCACTTGAAGAATTATCTAACGCTAAATTTAAAATATAAAAAGATTTTGAATACAAAATGGCTGATAACTTAAGTTTAGAGTTAATAAAGTGTTTAATCAATCAACCTGGATTAGATGTTAATGTCAGAGGATTAAATGGAAAGACACCACTACATTGTGCTATAGAATTTGATGAATTAAGCATGGTAGATCTGCTACTCACAAAAAAGAATATCAATCCTTTTGTTGAGGACAATGAAGGCAAAACCTCCTTAGATTACGCCAAAGAAGGTAAAAAAGCAGAAATATTACAAGCGCTAATTAATAACAAATACGGATCAGAACAAGATAACTTACTTCATTTAGCTGCAATGATAGGTGAAGTTAATGCAGTTAGATATTTGATAGGAAAAGGTGTTGACGTTAATGTACGAAATGCTCTGCATCATACTCCATTACATCTAGCAGCAGGAATAGGACATGCAGAAGTTGTAAAGATTTTGATAAGAGAAGGAAACGCTGAAATAGATGTCTTTGATGTACGAAATCAGACACCGATGCACTATGCAGTTAACAACAAAAAATTGGAGATAGTAAAGTTATTACTGGAGCTAGGAGCAGATGTAAATAGCGCACGTGTAGGACAAAACTCGATGAAATTATCACCAGTGCATATAGCTGTAAGTAACACTAATTACGATGAAAGAGATTTATGTCTCGATATTCTCAAATGCTTAATAAAGGAGCCTAATGCTCAAGTCAATTTGCAGGACTACGAAAATAAAACACCACTACATTATGCTGAAAGACTGAAAACAATAGAAGTTTTACTAACGCGAGAAGATATAGACCCTCTGGTAAAAGACGATAGCGGCAAGACACCATTTGATTACGCTAAACCTGAGATAAAGAAGGCTTTGATGAGTAATAAATACGGTTCTGAAAAGAATAGTCTACTACATTTAGCTGCACAAAGAGGAGAAATTGAGATTGTAGAATCTATTTTAAAGGAAGAAATCGATATTGATATTGTAAATAATAAAGGTCTATCACCGATTTACCTTGCTGCAGAAAAAGGACATTTACATGTAGTAAAATTACTACTGAAAAAAGGAGCAAATTATATACCTGTTTTGCACTTAGCAATCAAATCAAATAATTTGGAGTTACTTAAAGTTTTATTTACTGAAAAAAATGGTGCATTGCTCTGCAGAGATACCGTTATCAATTTTCCAACCCTTCATAATAAATATATAGCACAGAGAGAAATAGCAGATAAAAGGATGAAAAAACATAATAATATTATCTGCATCTGTATTACAGTTAGCGCAGTAGTAATGGCAGCATATATAGGTTTAACAGTAACAACAATAAGCAGTGCAATCATTTTTGCAACAACAACAGGGATATTTGCGCTTATTATAGCACTAATGATAAGTGAGATGAGCAAAAGATATATAGAAAACGAATTTCAGAAAAAGATGTTTATGGAATTGGAGGAGTGTGGAGGAATAAACTCTACTGTTAACAATATTGAGATAGAACCAATTATGAGTAGATGCAGACAATGATATACGCTAGAGCTTTTTCTGAAGGTTTAAGACCAGATCCAGAGCTTAAAGTATCAGAGTGGGCAAATGAGTATCGAGTTTTAGCAGCAACTGCAGCATCAGAGCCAGGTAAATGGAGAACAGAAAGAACTCCTTATTTAAAAGAAATCATGGATTCACTTTCTCCATCTTCACCTGCAGAAAAAGTAGTATTCATGAAAGGAGCGCAGATTGGAGGAACAGAAGCAGGTAACAATTGGATTGGCTATATTATCGATCAAACACCAGGTCCAATGTTAGTTGTGCAGCCAACAGTTGAAATGGGAAAACGTTGGTCGAAGGGAAGATTTGCACCGTTAATAGAGAGTACACCATGTTTAAAAAGTAAAGTAAAAGACCCAAGGTCAAGAGATTCAGGGAATACTGTACAAAGTAAGGAGTTTCCAGGTGGAATAGTAGTAATAACTGGAGCGAATAGTAGTGTAGGACTGAGATCTATGCCAGTAAAATATCTCTTTCTTGATGAAATAGATGCCTACCCAGGAGATTCAGGAGGAGAAGGAGATCCAGTACTGCTCAGTATTGCTCGAACTAATACATTTGCAAGGCGAAAGATTTTTTTAGTATCGACACCAACGATTCATGGAATAAGCAGAATTGAGAAAGAATTTGAAGCAACAGATAAGAGATATTTTTTTGTTCCCTGTCCGTATTGTAATTACTATCAAATTCTAAAATGGTCACAAATAAAATGGGAAGATAAAAATCCAAGTACAGCACACTATATATGTATAGAATGTGGTGAAAAGATAGAAAATCATCAAAAGACAGAGATGCTTGAACGTGGAGAATGGAGAGCTACAAATCAAGTACACAATAGCAAAGTAATAGGATTTCACCTTTCAAGTCTTTATAGCCCAGTTGGGTGGTATAGTTGGCAACAAGCAGTAGAGGATTTTCTGCATGCAAAGGAAAGTGAACAATTACTGAAAGTTTGGATAAATACTACGCTTGGAGAAACTTGGGTAGATAAAGGAGAAGTACCTGATTGGAAGCAATTATTTAACAGGAGAGAATTTTTTCAGATTGGCACAGTACCAAGGAGAGAAGTGGTACTTACTGCAGGAGTGGATGTCCAAAAAGATCGTCTAGAGGTGGAAGTTGTAGCATGGGGAAAAAGTCGTGAAAGTTGGTCAATAGACTACCGAGTATTTGAAGGAGATACAGGAGGTGGAGAAGTATGGGGAAAGCTTTCGGAGCTCCTCAATCATCATTTTATCGGTGAAAATGGGCTTGAATATATGATAAGTATGATGGCAGTAGATGCTGGATATGCAACGCAAGAAGTATACAACTGGGTAAGAGGTCATCAAGGATCTGGAAGAGTAATGGCAGTTAAAGGTGTAAATAAAGCCCTAGTGCCACTTAGCAGCCCAAGTAGAGTTGATATAACAGTTGGTGGTCAAAAGCTAAAAAGAGGAATAAAGCTCTGGCCAGTAGGAGTATCGATATTAAAGTCAGAGCTTTTTCAGCTACTTAATATTTTGAAAGAAGAAGAGAAAGTGCCAGCAGGATATTGTCATTTTCCTGAGTATGCACCCGAATATTTTAAGCAGTTAACGGCAGAGCAATTAGTCAGTAAGGTAGTAAAAGGATACACCAAACAGGAGTGGCAAAAGGTAAGAGAAAGAAATGAAGTGCTAGACTGCCGAATTTACGCAAGAGCAGCATCTATTGCGCTTGGAATCGATCGTTGGCCAGAGAGTAAATGGAATAGTTTAAGTGAAAAGCCAGAAAGCAAAAAACCTAAAAAAGTGAGACAAAGCAAATGGTTGAATGAGAAGTAAGATGTACAGCGAAGAGTATTTAATTCAAGTCGAAGAAGCGATAAAGAAACTACAAAACGGAGAGCGAGTAGTATCAATTGCATATGGTGACCATGTGGTGAGATATGCTGAAGTTCAGATAAATGACTTGCTGAATTTACGGCAACGTATTAAGGCTGAACTGAAAGTTGCAGGTATGAAGCCTAAACGAAAGATTATTTTTGCAACAAATAAAGGAGTTATATGAGGGAAAATTTTCTGAGAAAAGTTGTAAAAGAGGAATATTCTGAATTTTTAGAGCAATTAAAAACTTTCATAAAACTATGGGACAATAGAGAGAGTTCAGTAAATGGAATAATAGATTTGTCACATTGGCAAGAAAATGTGGATTTTGAGTTAGCTAAAGAGAGTGGTATAGTTGGAGTAATTCATAAGGCAACGCAAGGAACAGAGTACATAGATTCAAAATACAAAGAAAGAAGAAAAGAAGCTGAAGACTTGGGTCTATTATGGGGTTCATATCATTTCGGTGTAGGGGAAGATGGAAAGGATCAGGCAAATCACTTTTTGAATACAGTGGGTAAAGCTAAAAATACAATTGTTGCTCTTGATATTGAAGAGAACGAAAGTGGAAAAAATATAGAACCAAGACAAGCAGAAGATTTTATTAAAAAAGTTCAAGAAGAAACAGGGCGTTCACCTTTAGTGTATGGAGGTGCTAAATTTTTGAAAGATTTTGCCACACCAATTTTGACTAAATGTCCATTATGGATAGCAAGATATGGAGATCAACCTGTTTTACCGCAAGGCTGGAATAAGTGGATTTTATGGCAATACACCGACGGTAAAAATGGTCCAGAGCCACATGAAGTAAGTGGAATCGGAAAATGTGACAGAAATAAATTTAACGGCACATTAAAAGAATTAAGAGAATTTTGGTTAGTATGATGCTGAAAAATTTCAAACAACTATTTAGCAAGCCAAAAATCAAAAGTTCAGCATGGGATGCAGCAGGGTCAGGAAGAAGATTTTTTCACTTTCAACCAGAGTTAGGAAGTATAAACAATTTGCTGTCTCAAAGCCTTGAAACTTTACGTAGTAGATCACGTGATATGGTGAGAAAAAATCCATATGCAGCAAATATTATTGATACAATAGTAAGTAACTCTATTGGAACAGGAATAAAGCCGCAATCAAAAGCAAAGAATGCAGAATTTAGAAAGAAAGTGCAAGAATTATGGCTAAAATGGACAGATGAAGCAGATAGTAACGGAGTAAGTGATTTTTATGGTCTGCAGGCTCTAGTATGCAGAAGTATGATAGAGGGAGGAGAATGTTTTGTACGTTTAAGAACGAGAAAGCTGGAAGATAGATTTTCTGTACCATTACAACTGCAAGTACTTGAGTCTGAACATTTAGATAATAAAACAAATCAAACTTTAGGAAATGGTAATGTAATAAGAAACGGGATTGAGTTTAACAGGCTTGGGCAAAGAGAAGCATACTACCTATTTAAAGAACACCCTGGTGAAAATACCTTTGGAGAGTCAGTAAGAGTGCCAGCAAACGATGTTTTACATATCTATAGACCACTAAGACCTGGGCAAATTAGGGGAGAGCCATGGCTTTCTAATATACTGCTAAAGCTTTATGAACTTGATCAATACGATGATGCAGAATTGGTAAGAAAAAAGACTGCTGCGATGTTTGCAGGGTTTATTACAAGACTCGATCCTGAAGCAAATATTTTAGGTGAGGAGCAAGCAAATGAGCAAGGAGTAGCACTATCTGGCCTAGAACCTGGAACAATGCAGCTTTTAGACCCAGGAGAAGATATAAAATTTTCAGAGCCATCAGATGTTGGAGGAAGTTATGAAGCGTTTATGAGACAGCAACTCAGAGCAATAGCGATTGGTACAGGGATAACATATGAGCAGCTAACAGGAGATTTAACCGGTGTTAATTATTCATCCATTCGAGCAGGGCTGATAGAGTTTCGCAGAAGGTGTGCAATGTTACAGCATAACGTGATAGTGTTCCAGTTTTGTAGACCTATTTGGAATAGATGGCTAGAATTAGCAGTGCTTTGTGGAGAACTAAGTATAGATGAAAAAGTAGCAAAAGCAGCGAAAGAAGAAGTGAAATGGATACCACAGGGATTTGATTGGGTGGATCCTTTAAAAGATCAACAAGCACAGCAAATGGCAGTAAGGAATGGCTTCAAAAGTCGATCGGAAGTAGTATCAGAAATGGGTTACGATGTAGAAGAAATAGATCAAGAAATAGCAGAAGATCAGAGTCGTGCAAATAGTCTCAACTTAATGTTTGACTCTGATTGTAAAGGATTATGATGCTCTTAGGAAAGCCATTAATGCTTGAACCAAGGAGTTTTGAGCTACTATCGCTATACAAAGGAAAACAGCCAATTTTCAAAAATCACTCTATCAAAAGTAACGTAGAAAGAACTGCAATTATACCAATTCATGGAATCTTGACGAAAAAACCAGGTGCGTTTGATGAAATGCTTGGGATGACATCATATGAGCAAATAGAAGAACAAATTGCACAAGCATTAGCAGATAGTAGTATAGAGACTATTTTACTGGACATAGATAGCCCAGGAGGAGAGGTAAATGGAGTATTTGACTTAGCTGATTTTATCTATAGTGCAAGAGGAAAAAAGAGGATAATAGCGATAGCAAATGATGATGCATATTCTGCAGCGTACGCTATAGCTTCTAGCACTGAGAAGGTATTTGTGAGTAGAACTTCAGGAGTAGGAAGTGTTGGAGTAATAGCAAGTCACATAGATCAAAGTAGGTTTGATGAAAAGCAAGGTATTAAGTATACCACAATCTTTGCTGGTAGTCGAAAGAATGATTTAAATCCACATGAGCCAATGACGTCTGAAAGTCTGGGAAGCTTACAAAAAGAAGTAGACCGACTATATGAAATGTTTTTGCAGCTAATAGCAAGGAACAGAGGTCTTTCAATTGAAAAGATTCGATCAACAGAGGCAGGGCTATATTTTGGGGAGAAAGCAGTAGAAATAGGCCTTGCAGACGGAATGACAATTCTTTCATCTATTAATAAAAATAGGAGTATTACTATGAATGAACAAACTACAAATGACCTAGAAACTGATAATTTAACCAAGTATCGTACTGAAGTTCTTGAATTAATACGTTTATGTAATTTATCGAAGATGCCAGAAAAGATAGGAGAATTTATTGAGCAAAGTGTAAGTGTTGAGCAAGCAAGGGAGGTTTTAATGGAATTACTTGCAGAGCGAACGAAAAAGACAGAGATACTGAGTGCAATACCACAGAATTCAGGAGAAGAGTTGATGATGCAGGTAGCGAAAAGTCGTGCGCAATCAAACATTTAAAGTATGTGTATAACCGCCGTGTATAACAACCACAAATATGGCGGTAAAAAAATAAAAAAAGGAGAGAAAAAGACATGATAAGTATAACTGAAGGAAATAATTTAGGAGATCTTCTGAAATATGAAGTGTCCAACTTATATTCAAGAGATCAGATAACAGTAGCCAAGGGACAAAATCTAAAGCTGGGAACAGTAGTTGGTTATGATACTAAAGATGGTTTTATTAAAGCTTTAAATCCAACTGCCACAGATGGTACACAAACGGCGATAGGAGTGATAGCAAGCGATGTAAACGCAAAGGAAAATAGTAAAGGAGTAATTATTGCTCGTGGTGCCATGCTAGCTGATCATGCAGTTGTGTGGCCAGCAAATATTACTGAAGAACAGAAAGCTACAGCAATAAAGCAACTTGAAGGACGAGGAATCATTATCCGTAAAGCGGCCTAAAGCTATATTAAACAATAAAAAACACAAAGGGGGAAAAGAAAAAATGCAAAATCCATTTACAAATACAGCATTTAGCATGACGGCACTAACAAATGCGATGAATATATTGCCGATAAATTATGGACGGGTTGAAAATTTAAATTTATTTCCAAATAGGTCAGTAAGATTTAGACATATTACAATAGAAGAACATAACGGAGTTTTAAGTTTACTACCAACGCAAGTTCCAGGGGCGCCAGCAACAGTAGGAAAAAGAGGAAAAAGAAAGGTAAGAACGTTTACGATTCCACATATTCCACATGATGATGTAGTACTGCCAGAGGAAGTACAAGGAATAAGGGCATTTGGATCAGAAAGTGAACTTAAAGCGCTAGCAGACGTAATAACTGACCATTTACAGCTAATGAGAAACAAACATGCAATAACATTAGAGCATTTGCGAATGGGAGCGCTGAAAGGAATAATTTTAGATGCTGATGGGTCAGAATTACTAAATCTGTACAACGAATTTGAAATAACACCAAAAGTAGTAAATTTTGCACTAGGAACAGCGACAACCGATGTCAAGCGTAAATGTCTAGAAGTATTGCGGCATATTGAAGATAATCTAAGTGGTGAATATATGACCGGGATTCATGCTTTGGTAAGCCCTGAGTTTTTTGATGCATTAACTTCGCATAGTAAAGTGAAAGAAGCATACGAAAGATGGCAAGAAGGAGCAGCACTTCGGAATGATATGAGGTCAGGATTTACGTTCTGTGGCATAACATTTGAGGAATATAGAGGGCAAGCAACTGACCCTGAAGGAACGGTTAGAAGATTTATTGAGAAAGATACAGGGCACTGTTTTCCAGTAGGAACAGCAAGCACATTTACAACATATTTTGCACCAGCAGATTTTAATGAGACAGTAAATACTCTTGGACAGCCACTATACGCAAAACAAGAGCCGAGAAGATTCGATAGAGGGACCGATTTACATACGCAGTCAAATCCTCTGCCAATGTGCCATCGTCCGGCCATTTTGGTAAAAATTACTGTGTAAATTTGTGAACGTATTGTAATCTTAGCAGTATATTTTTATTTATAGGTAAAATATGACAGAACTATTAGGAAAAATAATTCCAATATTAATTATAAAAGACGCTACGTCTGCTATTGAATTATATAAACAAGCCTTAAATGCAAAAGTATTGGAAATTCACTTTGATGAAAACAATAAGAATATGGTAATGCATGCAGCAATACAGATAGGTGATTCATTAGTATATATCGATGATGTACAAAGTAATTCTATCGCTGGCGGGAATGTTTTACAAGCTGCTAAGCTATGTGTCTATGTTGAAAATGCTGACGAGTTGTTTAATAAGGCAGTAAGTAAAGGAATGCAAGTAGAAAAGTCGTTAGAGAATATGCATTGGGGTTACAGATTTGGTGTAGTAAAGGATGAATACGGTATTCAGTGGTGTTTCTCCAGTCCATTGAAAAAGTAGCAGAAGGTGAAAAACATATCAAAATTATTTAAAGATTGCTTCGAACATCTGGGGCAGCAAGCTTTGTATGAGTCAAAGGATAAGTCATATATGGTACAAGTATTAAAGCAAGAGCCAGATAAATTATACGAGATTGGTGAAGGACAATTTGTGGGAGAGATGCTTTTTCTTGAGGTAAGCATTTTTGATATACTGAGGCCAATTGTAGGAGATATTTTTGTTATAGGTGATTGCAAATACAAAATACACACGCCACCACTTAGGGATAAGTCTGGAATGATCTGGAGAATCGAAGCATCTGGGGTGTAAAATGTCTGTGCATATAGAAGTTGAGGTAATAGAAAGTGTAAATGCTAAAAGAAAAAAAATAGAATTAGCAATAGTGAGAGCATTAAACAAAACAGCACTATGGTTAAAAGCGCAAGCAGCTAAGGAAATCAGTGAGGAAAAGAAGATAAAATTAAGTTTGATAAGAAAGAGATTAAGAATTTTTAAGGCGAAAACTAGCAGATTAGAAGTGTTAATTAGAGCAAATCTCTATGACATTAGAGCATCGGCAATTGGCAAAATACAAAAAACAAAAAGAGGATCGAAAGTAGGAAAGCATGAGTTTATAGGAGGATTTGCAGCAGTTATGCCAAAAGGAAATAGCGGTATGTTTAAACGTGAAGGAAGAGCAGCATTTCCAATAAAGGAAGTAAAACTACCACTGGAACCAGAGGCTTCAAGGATAATAGGGAATCTTGTTAATTATGAAGTTGAAGAAGTCTTTACAAAGTTTTTTGAACGTGAATTGAGCTATAAAGGATGAATTTGAAAGATTTACATGATAAAATTTGTACCACGCTGAAGAGAGAAATACCAGCAATTCAAACTTGTGAAATTTATCCATCGATAAGAAAAGAATTATTAGCGCCAGCGTTATTTGTAGAGCTTGTGAGTTTAGAATCGGGAAAAGATCCTGGAACAGAGGAATTAGCGCTGAAAGCAAGATTTGAAGCACGCATTGTGACTGATAGCACAATAGAAAATGCCCCTATTATTGTCAGAACATTAGCAGCAGAAGTAGCAAGAGTAGTAAATAAAAATACTTGGAATGTGGAAAATGTTTCACCAGGAGAATTTATCTCTACGGAAATTGACGGATTTAGACCCGAATTAGATGCGTATTTGTTGTGGTTGGTTGAGTGGAGTCATCAGCTTCATTTAGGTAAATCGATATGGACAGAAAATAAGATTAAACCACATACGATTACAATAGGAGAAAATGTTAGAGAGTAATTTTGCTATTTCAGAGCTGCAAAGAAAATTAGCAAACATTGTACGAATAGGGCTTGTAAAAGAAGTAGATTATGAAAAAGCAAAAGTAAGAATTAAAATAGGCGAATTTTTAACAGATTGGTTGCCATGGATAACAAGCAAAGCAGGAAAAGATAGAAATTGGTCTCCGCCAGGTATTGATGAGCAAGTAGTGATACTTTCCCCGCTAGGAGAATTATCTTTAGGAGTAGTACTTCCTGGAATATATCAACAAAAGTACTCTGCACCAGAAAATAAAAAAGAGGTGAGTAGCTTAACATTTCAAGATGGAACAAAGTTGTCATACGATAAAGATAAACATCATTTAGAGATTGAAGTAGTAGACAAAATAACACTGAAAGCTGGGGAATCGAGCATAGAAATGACAAAAAGTGGAATAAAACTGAAAGCAGAAAGGATCGACTTAAATTGAACAAAGGAATAGTAAGGTTAGGAGACTATTGTGGAGAAGCTATACCACATTTCTGCATTAGCGGAAGTAATAATGTTTTTGTAAACGGTAAGTCAATATGTAGACAAGGAGACAGTTTTAGTGAAGGAAAAGTAATGATTCAAGGATCAAAAATAGTGTTTGCAAATGGTCTTAGTGTAGGAAGAGTAGGAGATATAGTTTCATGTGGGTTTAAAGTAATAAAAGGCAGTGAAAGCGTCTTTGCAAAATAGAAATGAAGGGTATGGATGCTAAAACAGGAAAGACGTTAGAAGGAATAGAGCACTTAAAGCAGTCGATAATTGATATACTGACCACTCCTATTAACAGTAGAATAATGAGGAGAGATTATGGCTCAAGATTATTTGAATTGGTGGATAAGCCAATAAATCGTGATTTTACACTAGAAATTTATGCAGCAGTAGCAGGAGCACTAGAAAAATGGGAGAGAAGGTTTAAATTAGAGAAAGTGAAGATAACAGAAGTAAAAGAAGGGAGAGTAACATTGAATTTAGAAGGTGTCTATCTTTCAGAAGGTAAGTTCATAAATATTAATGGAGTAGTTGTTTAAAAATGCAGCAGCCAAATATTATCGAACCACTGAACTTTGAAGAGATTTTTGCTCGGATGAAAGAAGAATTAATAAGTCGAGATAAAAGTTTTACAGCACTAATTGAAAGTGACCCAGCGATGAAGATTTTAGAAGTAGCAGCCTGGAGAGAGCTTTTGCTGAGACAAAGAATAAATGAAGCGGTAAAAAGCAATTTACTCAAGTTTGCAAGGGGAGAAGAGCTTGATAATTTAGCTGAGTTTTATGGAGCAGAGAGGCAAGATGGAGAAGAAGATGAACGCTTCAGAAAAAGAATCAAGGCAAGAATAGTTGGCTCAAGCACAGGAGGGAGTAAAGAGCATTATCGGTTTCAAGCACTCTCAGCAGATAGAAGAGTAAAGGATGCGCTGGTTGAGTCAAAAGTGCCAGGAAGTGTAGAAATCTCAATTTTATCCACAGAGTTATCCACAGCGTCAGAAGAGCTACTAGAAATTGTAAAAAAGCAGGTTACTAGAGATGATATAAGGGTTTTAACCGATACAGTAAAAGTGATAGGTTGCAATATTATGGAAATAGATATTCACAGCAGAATGAGCATAAGTCCTGTAATATCAAAGGAGGAAATCAAGAAGCAATTTATTAAGAAGTTTGAAGCAAGCAAAAGGTTGGGATGGAACGTAACAAGATCATGGATAATAGCAAATTTGTTTGTAGAGGGTGTAGAAAACGTAGAATTAATCGAGCCAAGAGAGGATGTTGTGGTTCTGGGGAATGAGTGTGCAGTGCTTGGCTACGTCAAGTTAGATAGGATTTAAAACGTATTTTTTTTGTTTTGTGCCAGTGAGGGGATTGCGTGCAATAAGTGGTTTAAGGTTTACTGGATCCAATGTTAGGGAGACGAAAGTATTGATTTTCTTCCAGAAGTTGTAACTTGTTTTTTAAAGTATGGATAATATGGTCAAATATTATGGAGAGTGTTTTCGATATTAAGAACATCTTTATTTTTCTGCAATGATCTCTTGCTTACTCATAAGCTACCTAAATAAAGGAAGTTAAAGCAACTTGAAAGAAAAGACAAATGAAAAGTTTATTACCGCCAAACGCAACAAAGCAAGAGCAAGCACTGGTTGATGCAATAGATTATAAGGTTGATCCAAGCTGTATCAGAGGGTTTAAGTTCAACCTGAAAGAAGAAACATTACCATGGATAATAGAAGAATATGGTTTAGAAGAGATATTGCGCTGGGTAAAAAATAAAAGAAGGGCGATAGTAGAAGGAGTAAAATTTCAAAGACTGAGAGGAACACCTGCATCACTTAAAATAGCACTAAAGTGGGCAAATATAGAAGATATTACAATTATCGAAGAACCACCTGGTAAACACTTCTTTGAATTACAAATAGGAATAAAAGATGTTCCAAATGACTTTTTTGTAGATGCAGTAGTAGAACTTGCAAAACTATCATTACCAGCAAGATCAAGGCTAATGAGGATTTTTAATGACTACTATAACGTTGATAGGTTTATATTAGATGAAAGTATATTCGGCAGCTTATTATCAGACTATTCAGGTAGAAAAGTTGAAAAAGATGGACCAGTGTTATCGTTTGGAAGAATAAATTTTTTCAGTTCTAGAGGTCCGTTAGTAGAGATTGTAGACAACTATTTAAGAGAGCATTATGAACAAACATTTAGTAATGACATATATCGATTAGATGTAGCAGTACTTGGAGAAACAGAGCCTCACACAAAGAATTATAACGGTATTTATGAAAGAAATCATTTGTGGTACAACTTAAAAGCACTATATCCATTACCACAGAGTTTATTACCATCGATTAAATTTGCAAAAGCGCAGATTGTACTGTCAGATAGCTGGAAATTAGGAGAAATAAATAGCTGTTTTCCGGTTGGTAGAATAGAAGAAGAAGGAAATAAATTTGTATTGGGAAACGATAAACTTTCAGGGCAACATTGGAGTTTAAAACACAAGCCAATTTTAGAAAGATTCAGTATTATCCATCGTTACAAAGTAGAAAATTATACAGATCAGAAGGTCAGAAAATATGTTTTAGCAGAACACAACATTTACTATAAAAACGACTTATATTCAGAGCAAAAAGACTCAATACACGAATTAGAAAAGCACATTTTAGTGTTTTACCCGGGAGTACTGAAATGGCACGAACATCGACATTTGCACAGAAGTTGGAAAAATAGTCAAGCAATATGTGTAATAAGTTAAATACTTATATTTAGATCCTCATATATTATATTAATAATAGTTTAAAGTGTATGAAATAAAAAGAAAAGGACTTGCTTTCTCATGCTAAAACGGACATGACTTGAATAGCAGCAGGTAAACATAAGAAATTTATCTGGCGCTAGAAAAGCTAGTTTTGTGAGGTATGAAATGGTGCGCCAAGAAGTGCTTGGAGAACAGTTGGTGAAAATCCAACACAAACAAAGTCTAGCCAACAGTTTGGAACAGACCACTATGTTGCATGAGGTAACGAGTGTAATAGAGCTAGTGGGATGGACAATGCAGGGTACAACGAAAGTGAAGGGATTGAGTTCCGAAATACCTGAAGACATAGAGGTCGACATTTTCATGGCCATGGAAGACAGCATGAAGGATAGCGTAAAGGCAAGTTATCACTCACTCTATCGGGATCTGAGACCGTGCCATGTATTGAAATGGACTTCAAGTGAACTTGGGAGATCCTATGCATTCCTACAAAGGTACGCTGGAACAAGTCAACAAAGGCAAGAACTAGCGGAAGATGCAGGGGAAGTCGGACTGATTGATAGTACTCAGAATGTGGGAAAGCCACGTACAAGGGGAAGCGATCAGCAATATAGTAACTGGAATAGGGATTGCTAGGCCAATACAACGGAGGTTGGAATAACATGCAAAATAAACTAAACCAGATAGCAGTAAGAGCAAAGCAAGATAAGCGACTAAAATTCACATCGTTAGTCCATCTGATAAATACAGAGAATCTTGCGAGATGTTATAAAGAACTGAAGCGTAACAAGGCTTGTGGAGTAGACCAGATAACAGTGGAATCATACGGAGAAAATCTGAATGAGAAACTCGAAGTGCTAGTAGAAAGTATGAAGAGGAAGCAATATCAACCACAACCAGTAAAGAGGGTATATATACCGAAAGCTGGAAGTAAAGAGAAACGCGGACTCGGAATACCATCGACCGAGGATAAATTAGTACAGATTATGCTGAAGAAGATACTAGAAAATATTTACGAGGCAAACTTTCTGGACAGCTCATATGGATTTCGACCTGGAAGAAACTGTCATCAAGCGGTAAATGCACTAGATAAAGCAGTTATGTACAAGCCAATAAACTACATTGTAGAAGTGGATATCAAGAAGTTCTACGATAATATACAGCATAAATGGCTAATGAGATGTCTAAGGGAACGAATAACTGACCCAAATTTGCGGTGGTTAGTAAAGCGGTTTCTCAAGGCAGGGATAGTCGAAGCTGGAAATTATGAAGCAACAAAACAAGGTACACCCCAAGGTGGTATAGTAAGTCCTGTATTAGCAAATATATACTTACATTATGTGTTGGATTTATGGATAGAAAAGAAATTTAAACCAAGATCCAGAGGATATATACAACTAATAAGGTTTTGCGACGATTTTGTGGTTTGTTGCGAAAGTAAGGTAGACGCGGAAGAATTTCTGGAATTACTGAAACAAAGGCTAAATAAATTTGGGTTGGAAGTATCTGAAAACAAGACCAGAGTAGTAAAGTTTGGCAAGAGGGAGTGGCAACAAGCGATAAGAGAGAAACGAAGGACGGAAAGTTTCAATTTTCTGGGGTTTACGCACTATGGTGCAAAAAGTCGTCGTGGTAGATTAATAATGGGACATAAAACCTCAAAGTTAAATCTAGCCAGAAAACTAAAAGAAATCAAGGAGTGGTTGAAAATAGTCCGCGGAAGTATTCGACTTAAAGCTTGGTGGCAAGTACTGAAGGCTAAATTAACAGGACACTATAACTACTTTGGTATTAGCGGAAATTATTGGTGTTTGAAACAATTTTACACATCAGTAAGAAAGCTAGCATTTAAATGGATAAATCGGCGTAGTCAGAAAAAGAGTATGACCTGGGAACAGTTTGTACACTACGTAGAAGTAAATCCATTACCAAAGCCAAAAATACATTTTTCTTTATATGCATAAGAGGGACGACTGTGAAAACTAATATTGATGAGCCGTGTGCGGGAAATCTGCAAGCACGGTTCTTTAGGGGGAGTTGTAGTAATAAAACTCAAACGAGAGGAGTAAAGCTACAGCTTCTACCGAACAGTAAAAAAGGAAAAGAGGAGTCACTATTAGAGAACTCATTTAAAAATATTTATGCAAGAGACGAGAAGGAAACTGCATTATGCAGTAGAAGTAAAAACAGTGAAGTTATTAGTTGAAAAAGGAGTGAATGTGAATGCAGCAGATGTGAAAGGATACACAGCACTGCACCTAGCAGTAACGGAGAAACGTCTAGAAACCGTGAGGGAATTGATAAAATCAGGAGCAGACGTAAATGCTGAGGAATATGGAAATAAATGCATACCTCTACACCTTGCGTGCATGGTAGGTGAAAAAGAAATAGTGGAGGAGCTAGTGAAAGCAGGGGCTGAAATAGAGCAAGCAGATAAATTTGGAATGACAGGGATGGATTATGCGAAAAACAGCAAAGAGATAACTGAAATATTGAAGAAAGAAACAGAAAGAATTGAAAAGTTATTTGAACAGCAAAGTGGGAAACCTTCTATGAGAGGCTAAAGATATGGAGGAAGAAATAGAAAAGAAAGTAATGAATTTAGAGAGAAAACCTTTGGGTGAGCTGAGAAAAACGTGGAAGAAGGTATTTGGGGAAGAGGCGCCTAGATACTCAAAGAAATATCTGATACCAAGATTAGCTTATAGAATGCAGGAAAAATCGTATGGAGAAATGTCAAGAAAGGGGACAAAAAGACTAGAGTATCTGGCAGATCGGCTAGAGAAAGGAAAAAGAATAAGTAGCGATAAATTACCAGTAGAAGGGACAGAATTAATACTAGAGAGAGAGGAAGAGACGCATGCGGTAATGGTAACAGATAAGGGTTTAATCTACAGAGAAGAATTTTATACGTCATTATCAGCAGTAGCAGGAAAAATAATGGGAATGAGCTACAACGGACCTTTATTATTCGGGATGCGTGACAAAAGTGGAAATTGAGGAGAGAGAATGCTAAAAGAGGTAAGGTGTGCGATATATACGAGAAAATCAAATGAGGATGGACTAGAGCAGAAGTTTAACAGTCTTGATGCGCAGCGAGTAGCATGTGAAAAATATATAAAGATCAAAGAAGGCTGGGTAGCATTGGCAAAAAGGTACGATGATGGAGGCTATTCAGGGAAAAATTTAGAAAGGCCAGCGATAAAAGAATTATTTGAAGATGTAAAAAAAGGAGAAGTGGACTGTGTGGTAGTATATACGCTAGACAGGTTATCAAGGGAAACAAAAGACAGCATCGAAGTAACGTCATTTTTTAGAAGGCATCGAGTAAATTTTGTAGCAGTAACGCAGATATTTGATAATAATACGCCAATGGGAAAGTTCGTACAAACGGTGTTATCAGGAGCAGCACAACTAGAAAGAGAAATGATAGTGGAAAGAGTAAAAAATAAAATAGCAACATCAAAAGAACAAGGATTATGGATGGGTGGAACTTTACCGCTTGGGTATGATGTGAAAGATAAGGAATTAATAATAAATGAAAAAGAAGCAAAGTTGGTAAAACATATATTTGAGAGGTATATAGAGCTGAAGTCAATGGCAGAACTGGCAAGAGAGTTAAACAGCCAAGGGTACCGGACGAAATCAGGTATCTTTAAAAAGGCAACGGTGAGAAGAATAATAACAAATCCAATATATATGGGAAAAATTAGGCATTATGACAAACAGTATGAGGGAAAGCATGAAGCAATAATAAAAGAGGAAAAATGGCAAAAAGCGCAGGAATTGATAAAGAATCAACCATATAGAAAAGTAAAATATGAGGAAGCATTGCTAAAGGGAATAATTAAGTGCAAAAGCTGTGATGTAAATATGACTTTGACGTACTCAAAAAAAGAGAATAAAAGGTACCGATATTATATATGTAATAACCATTTAAGAGGAAAAAGTTGTGAATCGGTAAATCGAACAGTAGTAGCAGGAAAAGTGGAAAAAGAAGTGATGAAAAGAGCAGAAGATTTATATGAAAAATGTGGAGAAGAATGGAAAAATTTAAGTTTTGGAAAACAGAAAGAAGTAGTGAAAAAGTTAATAAAGGGAGTAATGGTAAAAGAAGATGGAATAGAGGTGAGCTCAGAGGATAAGGTGGAATTTATACCAATAAAAAAGAAAGGAAACAAATGCACAGTAGTAGAGCCAGAGGGGAAAACAAACAATGCATTACTGAAAGCAGTGGTGAGGGCTCACCTATGGAAACGTCAGCTAGAGGAAGGAAAATACGCAAATATAAAAGAGCTGAGTGCTAAAGTTAATATAGGTACAAGACGTATACAACAAATTTTAAGATTAAATTATTTAGCACCAAAAATTAAAGAAGATATAGTAAATGGGAGGCAGCCAAGGGGTTTGAGGTTAGTGGATTTAAGAGAAATACCGATGCTGTGGGGTGAGCAATTAGAGAAATTTTATGGATTAGGGGCGTAATTACACCATTTATAAAAAGAACAAAAGGAGAGAAACTGAAAACACCAAAAACTATTGAAAGGTATTGCTGAGAAATAGGAAAAATAGCCAAATTGCCGCTACTGCAGTTGATATAGAGGAATCAAGGACCATACCAAAAGATGTTGAGATTGATATAGAAAAGTAAATCAATGTTACAAAAGTTGACACCTAATTATGCGAAGATATCAATATAAATATTGAAGATTTTAACAGACTAGATACGACAATGGTAGAAAATGTATCCAATTTTAGCTGCATATTTTAATAGTAGATCTGGAGTGTAAAAGGCAGCCCAGCCATTGTATGTTCCATATCCTCATTTTGTAGCCAGCTTAAAAACAACATAAAAGAGTATTCTTAGAAGACATTGGTACGAACTCCTTAACCTATAAATTATAGTAGTTTATATTTAAATAATAATCTTCAACTTTTTTAGCAAATCAATCTACCTAGAAACTTCTCTCCTAGGATCAGAAGTCCTTCTTAACTCTTCACGTTTTGTCCATTTGTTGTTAGACTCGCTTATTACTTCAGGACGCATTAATCCACCAGATCTTTCAAAATATCCCTGTTCAATAGCATCGTAGACCCAGTAGTTACCAAGCTCGCAATCATTGCCTAACTCTTCTTCGCGACCTTTGAATTTTTCTAATATTTCTTCTCTATTACTCACTTCTACTATAATTTTGCTTTTATTCTGTACGTCAGGATACAGCCTAACGTCTACATTTCCCAAACTAGTATAGAAGGTTAATACTATATCGCTGCCTTCTGTAAGATCTGTGTAATTCCTTATGCCATCTTCAGTTTTAATTTCTACTTCACTTTTACCGATCTTTACTATATTTCTTCCACACTTTACATCCCCATCGGTTAGACCTAAATCCCTTGTCCCATCTGTTATCTTTATAATGTCTATTTTACTATCTTTAGAATATTCTAAGTAAAAAACGGAGTTGTCTACTCTTGCATCTTTTAGCTCGCTATTGGTTGCACTTTTTGCGATTTCAATAAATTTATGAGAATTGCTAATATAATCTCTATAAGCTTTTTTTAGGTTAGTTTTATGCTCTTTAAATTCTGATGTCAGTGTGTTAGCATCAACTGTATTACCAAACACTGCTCCTTTTGATACTAATTGACATATTATACTACTAGCAACTTTAGGATTTTTTTCCAACTCACTGATTTTTTTCATCACATAATCGGTAAAAGTGTACTCATTACCTAAAAAAAAATCTTGTGAAGAAGAATAATTTAAACGTACACCAGACTTTATAGCATCATTTACAATCTCTTCAAGTTCAGCCATGTTTTGAGCTCGAAATACCTTATCAGAAAAATTATTTAACTTCTCCTTTTGATTTGAAGTTAAATTAACGAGTAATTTACTGGCCTGTCCTTTCTTTTGCTGACGATAAATATTTATATCATAATCTAATGCTCCTGCTTCTAAAAATATCTTTCTTAACTCTTGAGCAAGACCTTCATTGTCCCAAGCAAAACGATCAACATACGAAAACACTTTTGATTCACCCATTCCTTGCCGAATATTTAGCACTACTTTTAGGTCTGAATCTCTTTTATGCTTACTTAAAAACTCCTTTAAATTTTTAGTGCAGTCTGAATCGAGTACAAGTAAGTCATACAATTCTGCATTTAACTTTTTCTGTTTATCAGTTAGAAATAATTCTTCTATATTATAGCAGAGTTTATTAGTTGCTATTTGTTGTGGAGTTTTGCCCTTTCTACTTGTTATATTAGGGTTAGCTCCTTTTAAGAAAAGAGAGTTTGCATTATTGTAATGACCTTTGGCAGCAGCAATGTATAATGGTGTTTTTCCTTTACTATCCTGTATGTTAGGATCTGCGCCTGCTTCTAAGAGTAAATCTACAGCCTGATTTCCTGTGCGACGAAATCCACCAATATTTGCTCCTGCAATCGCATGCAATACTGTTGATTGAGATTCTCCTCTTCTTAGGTTAAGAATCACTTTTAAATCTTTATTGTTTTTATTATCATATAAAAATTCTTCAAGGGGCTCAGTATTATCAAATGAACCACAGTTAGAAGCTAAACATTTTAGAGCACTAAGTAACTTTTTGTTTAAAATTTTTTGACTTGGCGTAAGATCATGGTCCAGAGCAAACCAAACACAAATTTGCTCGCTTAGTCCAAGTTTGCTATCAATTAAAGAAGGTAGTTCATTATGATTTCTAACTGATGGTAAGTCTCCTGAGTACCACATATCATTCATCAGCTCATTTAATAAATGCTCTTTAGATGATAGATGTTCTATAATGGACTCATATTCGAAATCATATAGTTCTGATTTGGATTTTGGCTTTAGTAGATTGATGATAGATTTTACCATCCCAGTAGACTCACTCATACTTACCCCTTAAGCTAAGATATATGATATATTGTATGCGATATGTAACATTAAGTCAATAACCATAATCTTTTTACTGCTCACGTCGTTAAGCTTTTGTTAAGTTTTTATGGTGAGTAACAATGGAGTATATAGAGAGGTTAAAAGTTGCTTATGACTCCAAATTTGAGCTAATTTTACTATAAATCAACATGGTTAAGACCTATACTTGATATCACTACTATAAGAGCATGATGCTTTAAAGGAGCACGGAAACTGCTGAAGCTTATACAGTAACCTGCGGAGCCACTTCAGCAGAATAAACAAACACATGCCAGTATTAGTAGAGAATTATTTATAAGTCAACTAACTTTTTCAAAAATATTTTAGCAAGAACATCAGTGTTGTGAAAAAAAGTTCAAAACCTTCCAGCCTTGGTAACTATTTACACAATACATACTTTTAGCTCTTAGCTATCTAAGGAATTCACTGGAGATTGATTACTATAAATGTAATTCATATTATGCTTAGTAATAAATGTATCGGAAAACGAACTTTTAACAGCACTCCATGTACTCGTATCAGGATCATTTTGTTTTCCTTCTATAACTTTGTCACAAAACTTCCCGACAGCATAACCTACTTAAGATGACTATTTCTTAAGACTAGATCACTGATTAACTGCTCGAGATAGACCTGCTTGTTTAACATAAGGTTGTTGGAGACTACCTGGCTGTTGACCAAAAGCAACCACAGAGCTATGTCTTACATCTACCTCTACAAACTCATTACCAATTTTTATAAGGGAACCTTCATCTGTTGCACCTTTATTAAAAACAGCATATATCAGTTTCACTTTGCCAGCATCAGTAATTACCTTATACGCTTCACCTTCTTTATATCTTTTCAACTGGTCCTTAGCATCTTTTTCTTTTTTATCCAATTCTCCTTTCTTAGCAAATTTTAGCTCTATTCCAACTGGGGGGTATTCTTTTTTTTGATCAGTAGCATTTATAACCAACATAACATCCAACTTCTCTCCACCACCTATTTGAAATTCAGTAATAACTTTTATATTATCTTCTCCGTAGCTACTAAATAAACCATGCAATACAGCTTGAAATGTAGCCTCATTGCTTATTAATGATTTGAAAGGATGTAGTATATGAGAAATTTCTTCAAATAGTTTTTTGTAATCATCATATTTACCAGATTCTATAGCTTTGCTCAAAGCTGCTTTAAATTTTTTATTTTCCACAATTCGAGTAAAATTACCTTGTAAAATTTCTTTACCTCTTTTGTATTTGTCCAATGAGTCATACGTATTTACTGTAATTCCCTTATTCTTATTACAGTACTGATCAAATGGATTCTTATTACTAGGCGTACTGTATAAGTTACAGGTTATTTCTTGTATCTTTATGTCATTGACGTTTTGAATTCTCCTAATATTTTCAATAGGAATTCCTTTATTATCTGGCACTCTCAATGCAAATTCATTTTTTTCATTTATGTTGAGTATAAGCACCTTCTTACCTAAAGTTAGCACTATAGTTGTAACACAATCCTCAATACTTTCTTTTGCTGCTTCTGGGCGTTTCTGTGATCCAGTAACCATTTTATCATTTTGATCATAAATAAAAATATGTTTACCTAACTTTTCACGCTTAATAATATTAGAAATAAGTACTAGCTGACCTAAGATCATTCTGCTGACATAATTAATATTATCACTTCCACCATTGCTCCAAACAATTCCATAGTAAAGATACTCTAGCTGTGTTCTTATCACCTCAGCATTCGTTGCTTCAGTGCCAAGTAACTTTTCTATTACAGAATTACCTTCTCGACTAAGAAAATTTTCTACATCAATTTTAACATTTTCGTGATGAACCATGTCAAAATTTAATCCTACACAAATAGCTTCATTAGCTATAGTAATCATTCTTATAGAGTTAGAAAAAGAGCCCTTAACATAATCTTGTGCTTGCTTCAATGCTTTTATCACTGTACTTATCTCACCAGTACCTGCTTTAAGCTCAATAATAATAGGAATAGAGCTTAGCGACTTATCAGAACCGCGCACAAGCAAAATAATGTCTGCGTAACCTTTTCCAGCAAATAATTCGAGATAAAGTTTTAGGTGAAAACGATACTTAAAATTTATCAAAAACCCAGCTAAAAACCCATGATGACTTGATTCTTTACCGCTAAATAGAGTTTCTTTTTCATATTTCTTATAGACATTTGTAATATAATTAAACATTCTTCTAGCGTTCTTTTTTACTTCTTCGAAATCTTGATTACTCAATTTTGAAATTAAGCTCTCTAGGTCTTGTTGGTCACGATCTTTTTCTATTTCTGTAAAACCTTTTTGTGAATAATCAGTCTTTTTACTAAAAGCTGGATCAACCTTTCCGTGCTTTACTTCTTTTCCTGTAATTGTTATTTCATGCTCTTCTTTTTCTAGTTTATCAAACTCTGCTCCCATTTTCCATTTCTGTGCTATTTTTTCTAACTCTCCTTGAGAGAACTTTAGATGCATGTTACCATCAACTTGATCAGACATCGTTATACACTTAAGTCCCTCATTAGTTAATATAGCTATTTTTAAAGTTCTATTATCATCAAAACGAAAATGAAGTTTTTTAATACCAATTTTAGTAGCAAGTTCTGTGTCTAATACAGTAGCAAACATACCAAAAAAGAAACTAGGGAAAAAGCCTGGCTTTCCAACTGAATGCAAAAAAGAAGGAGATTGATTGATAAACGATTGGAACCTTTTTTGAAAATCTAGGAACTCGTCTTTTGATTTATTTCTCATTAACAGAAGCTGTACCAACTCAAGCGGCTTGACATTACTTGGCATATTACTCCTATTTGCTATGGCTTAAAGATTTTATATTATATGGGGTATCAGTCGTACTGAGACTTGACTGTGGCAAAGTATCACCAGCTTCACGCAAAATTGATTCTTTAGAAGCTTCTTGAGCTAATTTAGAAAATACTTGTTCTCCTAACTGCAATTTTTTACCCCCATGAAATAACTGAATTTTACTTAATACAGAATCTTTAACCTTTATCATCTCTTCACCACTCATTTCTTTTACGTGCTTTAATATCTTCCCTAATATTTCTTCTTTACTTACCCCTTGTCTACTTGGATCCACAATTAAATTTGCTATTGTATATGTAACTGAATAGTCTACAAAAATAGAGGAAATAGATTGCTCCCCGCGGTCTTGAGTTTTTAATTTTATTATACGTTCCCAAACATTCATCATACATTTTTTTGTTTCTTCAGACAGATCTGGATTCTTCAGTACTTGATCTGATAATGAAGATAAAAAAGTTGTGTAACGTTCACATTCAATCTGACTACACAATCGGATTAATTCCATAAAAGAATCAAAGTAATACTGACCTACTAGCACATTCAACACTGCATAATAAGTATTTTCCTTATAATCTCTATCTAGTAATTTTTTCTTTTGCTCATCATCCATTTTAGACAGGCAAAACTCTATGGTGTCTACTTCTTTGTAACCCTTTACTGCAGATAAAGCTGCTTCAATTAACAGATCATCTTTATCTTGACTAGAAATACTGGAATCATTGTGTAATTTATTATAGAAGAACTCTATACCTTCTTCCCAGTTTTTATTAGAATTTATCTGTATGGATTTTTGCAAACCTTCAACTGATTTATATTCGTTTAGTTTTCCAATCTGCTTATCAATAAGAAAAGACCAGAAAGCTTCTATAGGGCTAGTTTCTTCGATATTTTCCAATAATTCTCTTCTCAGATCATCATCAGATCCATCTTCTTCAAAGGCACTTCTCTTAAATCTCATAAATACTTGTTCAAATAATCCAGGAATCTTATCTTCTAGACAATATTTACATGCCAAGTAATATCTATCTGCAAGATCAAGCGGATTTTCTTTTCCATTTTTATTTTTTTCTTCAGTTAGCCTTTCACCAACAGCTTTATTCTTTAATTTTATTCCATCCCAACAAGAATTATCAGAGAATATATCAGAAAAAAAAATTAGTTTTTCCTCATCAAAATCTTCAATTAATTGAATATAAGCCCTCAACCATCTTTCTACTCTAAGGTGTTTTCTTGCTTTAACTTGATTATCGTCGCCTTTAATAGCACCTTTTAATATATCAAGTATTTTATTGTAATTGTGATCCAAACCAGATTCCATACCCGCAACCCCATTTTGTATTTTAATATAAACTTTAGTCTAGTAAATTATCGTTGCCAAGCCAATCTTTTTCTCCAAACCTTACCACTGCACAACAGGAAATTTCTTGAGAGCCAAGTATGATATTTTCATTCTAATAATTAATTGTAAAACACTTTTACTTACGAAAAAATAGACCTTGCTGTAACTAAAGAAATTCCTATTTTAGTGCCACAAAAATTTGAATTATTGACTCTTCCTAAGATTGCAAAAAGGGTCGTATATTTGTGAGAACAAGCCGCGTAAAAATAAGGTTATAAAAATAGAAGATTTAAATTATTTTCATAAGCTTAGGCAAAACAGTTCGTACGTAGGTTTAGTAAAAGTGAGCCAATATAGCTGATTTCAGCGTATAATGAAATTATTATCTAGAAAAGTTCGTATGTATCGTTTGGTAGTCCAAGTTATACTATACAAACGCTTTACTCTAATGTAGAATCAGCATTAAGTGCAGCAAATGCTAAGTTAAAACAATTAAAGCGAAATAATGCAGTATTGGATGTCACTATGCCTGGTAATCCAGAACTATTTGCAGAGGCAAAACTTAGCTTGTTAGGATTTCATCAAGACATAGATGGTGAATGGGTAATCGACAGAGCAGAACATGTGTTAGATAGTTCAGGTTATCGCACTGTGTTATCAGCATCAACGTTAAAGAAAAATCAGTAAAACAAATGTTTAATATTGAAAAAGGTATTAAATATGAATAGAGACTCAAGAAATAAGCTACATTTTTGGTGGTTTATAGTAACAGTAGTATGTGTTATTATTACTTATTGTTATATGAAAGCAAAAGCTACAGATAATTATAAAACAATATTACAAATTGCATCTGAAAATTGTAACTTAGAGATTGTTAAATTCTCAGTAGAAAATTTGTTAGATACTAGCGTACAGATTAATAAGTTAACAGCATTACATCATGCATCTGATTCTGGGTGTCTAAGAATTGTTGAGTTTTTAGTGAAAGAAAAAGCAAATATAAATGCTACAGGTGGGTATATGGGATGGACAGCTTTGCACCATGCAGCAGATAAGGGACATTTGGAAATCGTTGAGTTTTTACTAAGCAAAGGAGCAAATCCTACAGCTACAGCCCAAGACGGAAGAAGACCTAGAAATATGGCTGTAGTGGAATCGCGACACAATAAAAATAACAAACATTACGATAAAATCATAAAGCTACTTGCTAAAGCAGAGGATCAATACGAATCAACAAAAAGTAATCACTAAAGCTGTAAGTTTTCTATGATCTCTATATAAATCCTCAAACTATCCATAATAGATTAATACTTTCACATGAAAAAGCAAAAAATCCCAATTACGGTAATTATTACCATATTAATCCAAACCGTAGCATTGATATGGTGGTTATCCAAGTTAGACTCAAGGGTACAATTTCACGATAAACTTATTGAATATGGTTTAATGGAAAAAGTGTTAGTACTTGAGGAAAGGGTAAAAAATCTTTCTGAGGAATTGGATGAGTTTAAATTACACGTTCTAAGCGGAAAAATTAAATCTTAATACCTTTACCCAAATTCACAATGATTAAATATATTTTATCCGTTGATGGAGGTGGCATAAGAGGCATCATACCAGCCATTATTCTAGCAGAAATAGAGCAAAGGACAAGAAAACCGATAGCTGAAATCTTTCACTTAATGGCAGGAACTTCAACCGGTGGAATTGTTGTAGCAGGATTATGTAAAAAAGATAAACAAGGAAACCCTCAATATTCAGCCAATGATTTAGTCGAGCTTTACCAAAAATACGGGTCATATATTTTTAAATCTTCATTTTTGAGAAGATCAATATTTTCTTGGCTTAATTGCACACAATACCCACATAAAAATATTGAATTTGTACTGGATAAATATTTTGGCGATGATATCCTTAAAAACACTTTAAGTGATGTGTTGATTACGAGTTACGATATTCACAATAACTGCCCATTTTTCTTCAAAAGCTGGAAAGAAGGTAATATTAAGCTGAAAGATGCACTCAGAGCTGCAACGGCTGCACCTACTTATTTCATACCAAAACATCTAAAAATTAACCAGATAAACAGAGTATTAGTGGATGGTGGGGTGTTTGCCAATAATCCAGCGGCTTGTGCATATGCAAGTGGTAAGAGGTTATTTCCAAATGATGATATTCTACTGTTATCGATAGGTACTGGAAGAACAGACAGAAGCATAGAGTATGCCAATTCAAAGAGATTTGGAAAAATAGGCTGGATAAAACCTTTGTTAAATGTGATGTTTGCCTCTGGATTGGACTGCGTAAATTATCAGATGAATCAAGTAATAGGCAATAGATACGTAAGAATACAATCGCAATTGAAGCTAGCGTCGGCTGACATGGATAACATTACATCAAAAAATATCAAATTTCTTCAACAGGAGGCAAAGGCAATGATAGAGGACAATCAGAAAGTGATAGAAAAATTCTGTATAGAAATATTAAATATACAACTATCTTTACTTACATCTTAATATATTGTTTAACACAATTCAATTTTCACACTCATCAGCAGTTAGGCCACTTGCTCGCACAATAATATCAATAGCAACACCTTCCTTAACTAGATCTTTTGCAATCTTGATTTTCTCTGCTTTTTTAACCTTTTCTTTACCAGTTTGCATTCCTTCAGATAAAGATCTGGCTACCGTATCCAGTAATTCTTGATCCTCAATTTTTTCGCATTTACCTATAAACCCAAAAACTGGCTCATTTTCATATTCTGTTAGTCCAAGAGCTTTAATGTTAACTGATAATGTCTTTGCTATCTTATATAATATTTCAATTGGAATGTCTGTATATCCTCGTTCATAGTCGTGTATTTCTTTAGGTGTTGAACCGATTTTATTTGCCAAGTCCTCCTGAGTGTATTCCCGTATTAATCTCTGCTCTTTTATCCTTTTCCCCACTTTGTAGAGTATAGAATCAGTACAAATTTCTTTCTCTATATCATCATATTCGTAAGTAGATAAGCGAGTCACTTGGGAAATAATATCAACTGAAACTCCTTCTTTCACTAGATTCTTTGCTACTTCTATTTTCGCTTCTTCTTGGCTAATTTTCTCGCTAATATATACAAACCTTACTAATGGATACAGCTTCTTGCGTAATTCCTGATCCTTAATTTCTCTATGTATTTTTGTTAGATAGACTATTTCTTTATCCTCATCTTCATACCAACTGTTTTCTCTTAGTACTGTTGGTTCTGGAAGTAGATCTATAACATTAACTGACAATGCTCCTGCTATTATATACGATTCTTTGATTGTAATAGCCTTGCACCCTAGTTCAAAGTTATGTATTTCCTTATGTGTTAAACCAATTTTGCTTGCTAATTTTGCCTGAGTATACCCTTGTACTATCCTACAACCTTCTATTTTTTTCCCTAGCTCGTAGCTTACTGAGCCAACATGCTCTGAATTATCATAGATAAATCCTCTAAAAGCTGTTTTTCCTACAGAAGCAAACATATATTCTATCACAAAAAAATCCACTATTGGCTAAGTTTTTATGAAATCACAAAAATTTCTCAATCATATAATTTGATAAGCCTGTCGTTTGCAAGATAATATCAACAGAAATTCCTTCTTTCACTAAATTCCTTGCAACTTCAATCTTCTTTTCCTCTCTGACCTTTTCTCTATAAACATGTATACCTTCAAATAAAGACTTGATTAGCATATCGCGTAATTCCCGACTCTCAATCTTTTTGTATTCTTCTATCAAGTTTGATAGCTTTTCTTCCGCTTCACTATCCTCATCTGATTCGGGAAGTAGATCTATGATACTGATTGATAATACCTTTGCTATTTCATCTAACATTTCAAGTGAGACAGCAGCTCTCCCTTGTTCATATTCGTATATTCCTTGATTTGTTATGCCAACTTTATTCGCTAAATCTTTTTGAGTATATCCTCGTATCAATCTCCACTCTTTTATCCTTTGCCCTACTTTGTATGGAATGGGAATTTTGTTCTCCTCATACTCACCAATAGATAAGTTAGTTGTTCGAGAGATAACATGAGCAGAAACTCCTACTTTCATCAAACCCCTTGCTACTTCCATTTTTACCGCTTTTCTGCTTCTTTCCTCACTCAAACGAATAAATTTGGTTAATAAATAAAATACCTCGCTTAATTCTTTATCCTTATACCCCTTTACTAAATTTAATATTTCTTCATCTTCAAAATATCTTTTTTCATTTGGTAGCATCTCCCCACAAACTAGACCTTTAACATTTACTGATAACGCTTCTGCTATAGCATATAATTTCTTAATTGGAATTTTACGACTCCCTTTTTCATATTGCAGTATTGCCCAGTACTTTACACCAACCTTCTCCGCTAAATCCTTCTGAGTATACCCTCTCTCTAACCTCCAACTTTTCACTTTTTGCCCTACTTCATAGTCTAGACTTTTTTCCATACAAAGAACCATATATAATATTTTCTACTATAGCTCAGATATAACGGCAAGAAAAAACCTCTGGAACCTTAAAGTTGGCTGTAGACGGATTAAAGTTCTCTAAAGGTTTCTTTACTACCTTTACGTATTCTATTTACCCACGGAGACAATACTTCATTATTGCTAACCTCTTTTATAGCATACTTTTCACTCCATATGCCATATCTAGTGAAATTACCTTTCTCTACTGCTTCTTGAAGTTTCACTCCTCCAAAAAGGCAGTTTTTTCCTATTTCTTCGCCTCTTTTTTGTAACTCAGCCCACATTTCTTTGTTTTCTACTCTCACTTGTACTTGATCATATTTTTTTACATCGTGGTACAATATAATATTTAGCTGACCAATGCTTGTAGGAAATTCTAATATAATAGAGCTTTCATCTGACATATCGATATAGTTTCTTATACCTCCCTTCTCACTTTTAACCTCAACTGCATCATTGCCAATTTTTAAAATATTACTTCCTAAATCTCTCAGTATTTTGGCAACCTCTACTTTACTGTCCTCAGAAAATTCTATATATAATGTTGCATTGTCTATCTCGATATCTATTAATTCTCCTTCTTGAAGAGCACTTTCGCCAGCTTTCTCTAGTTCTTCTAGTCTCTCATCTATCTGTGGCTGAACTTCTGGCTGTAGCTCATTATAGATTTCACCTATCAATTTATTCTCCAATAAAGTATCATGAAACTCTGCACCGTTTAGCATTAGTTTACGTATTAGCTTTTTACGATCAGCCTTATCAAATTTATGAAAATGTGTACCCAATATTACATACTCAGCAAAGCTCCACTCCCCATCATTACATGCATTTAGCCTTCCTCCAGATGCTAATACTTGGTCTATGGCTTTATGCAATTCATTTACGCTTTTTGCCTCTACTACAGAACTCTTAAACCAGCTTAACTTTTCACTTTCGCTTGCACTTGGCTTTATTTTTTTCAAAGCTGAAGTAAATGGATTTAAATATTCTGCTTGATCGTTTAAAGGTTTTGTACCATATATATAATCAAGCCCTTTTCCATAGTTGATTTGAACGTCTCTATTAGAGGAGGGCACTTCTCCAGGTTTTTTAGCCTTATTAATTTTGCCTACAAAGGTGTTAGTACGACCAATTCCTATAATCGCATTTGATATTTCACCCTTTGATAATCTATCAAGATCAACATTTAATTCGTAAACACCTCCTTCTTGATCATCAAAAGGTACAATTATTTTATTAACCATATTAGCCTCCGCTATTAAATATACTTTACTAAGTCTATAACCTACTTTATTACTTTATTATTAATTCAATATATACTTTCTCATTAATTATAAGCAATGATTAATGTGATTGCAAATACTTTCTTCATTCAAGTAGTTAAACAACTCATGAAAATCTTCAAATATCTGCTTTATAACAGTCCTTGCTCTTTAAAGCTAAAATACCCAACACTTGTGATGATAATGTGATCCAGTAACCTAATCCCTATAGTCTGACAAGCTTTAGCCAAGTCTTTAGTTACAGCTTCATCCTCATCAGATGGCTTTAACCTTCCTTCTGGGTGGTTATGCGATATTATTATTGACGTCGCTTTTCTTATTAATGCCTTTCTTGTTACTTCTCTTATGTAAAAAGGTACCTTATCCACTGTACCAGTGAACACTTCTTCCCCCTTTAAACGGCACTTTTGATCAAAATATATTATTTTCATCTTTTCCTCCTCTGAATAACCAATACTCACCCTTAAATATTTTACGATGGTTTCCAAGTTATCCATTACAGGTCCTTTCTTTAACTCTTCTCTTGGTACTCTCTTTGCAGCTTCCTTTAGGCATAAAATTACTGCTACTGTAGAGTCAGTTATCCCTTCTATAGTTTTCAAGTCATCTATTTCCTGACCTAAAATTCCTCCTATTCCAAAATTATCCATTAGCTTTCTAGCAGTAACTCGAGCTTCTTCCCTGTCATGCACTGCACTTAGAAACGTTTCTATTACTTCACGATCAAGTAAAGCTTTACCGTTGCTTTCTAATGCTCTGAATTCTATTTCTTCTCTACGATCTTTCTTATTATTCATAAAAATTACCCTTCACTAATAACAAAATGTTTTTATATATTTACTGCTGTTTTTTTATCAGCATTGGCATAAGGCCATAGCTTTTGAGTGAAGTCAAATCAATTTTTCAATCTTTTTTACTTATTTTTTCATCAAAAAGTAAAGATATTAATAGATACTGATTTTTTATTTTAAATTTGTTGAATTTCGTCCAAAGAGATGTCTACTGTTTTTAAAATAATATTGATAGAAATTCCTTCCTTAACTAAATTCTTTGTAATTTTCATCTTTTCTACTCTCTTCACTTTCTCTTTGCAAACTTGTATGCTTTCAAACAGAGATTTTATTAGTACATTACGTAGTTCTTGGCTTTTAATCTTTTTGTATTCTTCTATTAACCTTGATAGTTCCACTTCACTATTCTCATTTTCTGTTGTTTCTGGAAGTAGGTCTGTAATACTAATTAATAGTACCTTTGCTATTTCATCTAACATTTCAAGTGAAACACCAGCTCGTCCTTGTTCATATTCATATATTCTTTGATTTATTATACCCACTTTACTTGCTAAATCTTCTTGAGTGTATCCTCTTCTCAACCTCCATTCTTTTATTCTTTGACCTACTTTATACGGAATGGAAATTTTTTTCTCATCATTATCATATTCATCAATAGATAAACTGGTCGTTTGAGAGATAACATGAGCAGAAACTCCTTCCTTAACCAAACCCTTTGCTACTTCTATTTTTACCGCTTTTCCACTTTCTTCCTCACTAATACGGATGAATTTAGTTAATAAATAAAACGTTTCACGTAATTCTTGATCCTTAATCTCTCTATGTCTTCTTACTAGATTTAATACCTCTTCTCCCTCATACCTTCCCTCATTTGATACTTCTTGTACGCAAGCTAGATCTCTAGCAGTTGTTGATAATGCTTCTGCTAATTCATATAACTTCTTAATTGAAATTCTGCGTGTTCCTTTTTCATATTGCAGTATTACCTGATATGTTGTTCCGATTTTTTTTGCTAAATCTTTTTGAGTATATCCCTTTGCTAATCTACGATTTCTTACTTCCTGTCCTATCACTTTGTAATCTAGAAAATTAGAGCATTTATTCTCTTTTTTCAAATTTTATACTCCATAATCAGAAGAGCTGTTACGTATACTTAATTGGCAACCTTTTTGACAAACTGAACTCATCTCCTTTCAAACAATTTTTCTATATCACTTAGTTTAATTTCTATATACGTTGGTCTTCCGTGATTGCATTGCCCAGCATAAGGTGTTTCCTCCATTTGTCTCATCAACTCATTCATCTCCTCCAACTTCATTGCCCTCCCAGCTCTAATTGACCCATGGCACGCAATGGTAGCTAGTATCTTGTTCACTTTTTCTTCTATAGGTAGCGTATCTCCTATCTCCATTAATCTATCAACTATATTCATCACCATCTCTTTCACATTTATTGTTCCTAAAATTGCAGGTATTTCTTTCACCCTTACTTTATCTTCTGATTCTATTTCAATACCAAAACCCATTTCGAAAAGCTTATCTTTATACATTTCAACCATCTCCATTCCTGCTTGGTTTTTAATCTCGACTATTTCAGGAAGAAGAAGCTTTTGCCTTTTTATGCTTGATTTTTGTTTTAAGCACTCATAGATCAACCTCTCATGAGCTGCGTGCTGGTCTACTATAATTAATTTGCCTTTAGCCTCAGCAATAATGTAAGTATTGTAGACCTGACAGCGTGCATATCCTAGAGGATGATCCTCTATTAAATCAATTTGCTCCCTTTCTAAAACCATAGTCTCCGCTTGTCGTGGTAATCTCTGTATACCAGTATAGTCAAATGATTCTGACCGTTCTGATAAGCCTTTCTCTCCTGCATTTGGCAAGTTGAATTCTTTCATTAGCTGATTCTCAAAAGGACTTGGCCTTCTTTCGTAAAATTCTTTTCGACCCTTTACTTCTCTGCTTTTTCCATTATTAACACGCTCATTATTCCTTTGACTTTCACTAACATCAAAAGACGAACCACCCAGTCCTTCTCCAATACCTTGACACCTAGATCCATCAATATCACTCACTGAAGAGGTATCTATTCTCATTGACAACGCTTTTATTAGCCCTCTTCTCACTATTTCATATACTAGCCTCTTGTTCTGAAACCTTACCTCTGATTTATTTGGATGCACATTTACATCTACTTGATCGTATGGTATCTCTAAGTGCAGCGCTGCAAAAGGATACCTTCCAACTGGAATCAAATCTTGATATGCGTATCGAATTGCACCAACAAGTAGATTGTCTTTTATTGGCCTTCTATTAACAAACGTATAGATCTGAGTTGAATTGCCTCGATTGATAGTTGGTTTACAGATATGTCCCGTAAGTTTGATGCCTTCCTCTTCCTCTTTTACTTCCAGCGAATTGCTCTGAAATTCTTCTTCTACTTCACATAATCTGTTAAATAATGAAGTTTGCTTAACATATTTTAAGAGCTTTTTATTACCGGAAGTGAGAGTAAACCCAATACTATAGTTAATCATTGCTAAGTTATTTACAATATCAACAATGCTTTGTGTTTCTGCCCTCTCGGTTTTTAGAAATTTTAATCTATTTGGTGTGGCAAAAAATAAGTCACGAACTTCAATATATGTACCCTGTAGCAAAGAACAAGGTGTAATCTCTCTTATTTTTTCTCCTCCCTCATACCTTATAGACCATGCTTCCTTTGCTCCACTTGCCTTAGACGATAATTTCATTCTACTTACTGCTGCAATTGAAGGTAAAGCTTCTCCTCTGAACCCAAGGTGCTTGATTTCTATTAACTCACTATCGCTTAATTTTGAAGTAGCGTGGCGCATAAACGCAAGTTCCAAATCTTCCTTTTCTATTCCATTTCCATTATCTGTCACAGTTATAAGATTGCGCCCACCACTTTCTATTTTGATCTCTATCTCTGAACTTCCAGCATCTATTGCATTTTCTACTAATTCCTTTACTACACTCGCTGGCCTTTCTATTACCTCTCCCGCTGCTATACGATTTATAGTTTTTGTGTCTAAAAGAATTATTGCCATAATACCCCACCCAATCTATGAAACTTAGAGTTCCCTCTATTTTTTGGTGATTTTTTGACCTCACAATCTCTATATTTTAGCTTTTTAGATTCCTTTCTAGCAAGTCTATTTTCCTCCTCGTTGTACATATTACCGTTGTGAGCTCTAACCCACTTCCAATTAATATCATGCTGCAAAGCAACTTCATCTAGTTCCTGCCATAATTCTCTGTTCTTCACTGGCTTTTTATCGGCTGTCTTCCAACCATTTACCTTCCATTTATTGATCCACTCTGTTATACCTTGTTTAATATACTGACTATCAGTGTGTAAAACAACTTCGCAAGAAACTTTCAACATCTTTAGCCCGTTAATCACAGCCTTTAACTCCATTTTGTTATTCGTTTTCACCTCCAGAGATACGTTTCTTGATAAAGACACTTTTATTTTCATACATCACCACGGCTGCCTATCCACCAGGCCCAGGATTTCCGGAACATGCTCCATCTGTATATATTGTAACCTTCTTTTTTTCGCCCATACTTACAGGATATAGATTCAACGTAAATTTGCTACCGAAATATGTTGATATTATTTTTTGAATATTTTAAAATGTAAGATGTGAGAGATTGACAAACCTGTCCTTGTATCTTGAAAAAAGCATCTAATGTTTTAAGCTTAAATATTAGATGGAGGAGGAAGAACTCTGAAACCTGTCCAAGATTAAGAATCTGCTCGTGAGATAAGAGCTTCCTCCTCAAAAGTATAGGCTGGACGGTATCATAGAAAAACCTAAGTGGTTCTAATTCTGTATTCACAAGGTAAGCCTTACTTTTCATTTTAATAGTAACGTACGGGGTTATATATGATCAACAATTTTTTAGGCATAGACATTTCAAAAGAACGTTTTGATGTCTTTCTTTCATTCATAAGCAAAAAAGGAAAACGTGAAGCTAGGAAAAGGAGCTTTAAGAACGATGATAATGGGTTTCAAGGTCTACTGAGCTTTCTACAAAAACATAACGTAGAACAAGTGAAAGCTTGTATGGAAGCTACTGGTTGTTATAGCGGAGCTTTGGCTGAATTTCTGCACAATACTGGGCATTTTGTTAGTGTTATAAATCCTTATTGTATTAAATCTTATGCGAGGAGTAAGCTTGTACGACAAAAGAATGATCAGACTGATGCAGAAATTATTGCTGATTATTGCCAAAGACAGGAACCTTCTCGCTGGACACCGCCTTCTTCTGAATTGAAAAAACTAAAACATCTTTATCGCTGCTCGGCTGCGTTAAAAGATGAATTGACATTAGTAAATAACCACTTAGAAAAAAAAGAGAGACTGCCAAAAGAAGTTGCAAATGCTTGGGAAGACCTTGCAATGAACATAGAACAAAAAATAGAAACAATAAAAAACTCTGTACGTGAACTACTAAAACAGCACAAAGAATTGTTGGAAAATTTTCAACTTTTATTAACTATTCCAGGAATAGGAGAGGAATCAGCAATAGCTATTTTAGCTGAAGTTCCTGACATAAAGGCTTTTAGAGATGCCAGGCAATTGGCAGCATATGCAGGAGTTATACCACGAAACATAACGTCAGGTTCATCTGTACATGCCAAGCCCAGATTAAGTAAAGTTGGTTCGCGAACATTATGTAAGGCACTTTTCTTTCCTGCTATAGTAGCTAAGAATCACAATCCTATCATTATGAGCTTTTGCCAAAGATTAAAGGAAAAGGGTAAGCATAATATGGCCATCGTTGGTGCTGCAATGCGTAAACTACTCCATACTATTTTTGGTATCCTGAGATCCAAAAGTGCTTTTAATCCTGACCATATTAAAAACTACAGGGCTAGGAGGTTGACTGAAGTTTTAGTAATTTAAGATGCTACCATCTAATATAAAATAGTATTTTATATAAATTCGTTTAATGTAGTTGGTTAATGTATATGTTGATAAGTAAATTCCTGCTGTCTTATATATAAAACTAATTTACTTATCAACATATACATTAACTATAATAATCTTTATACCACTAAACAGTTGGCAGTATTTTGTGATTTTACAATACAGCTTAAGGTTCAATTTTTATAATTTTTTTGTTGACTGACGAGACGGTATCTCACGATGTTAGGTAAATCGTAATTGAGCTTTTAGGCTCGTATTTTTATTAGGAGGTTAGTCTCTCATACCCAAAATAATTGTTTTTAAAGCTCTTTATAGCTCATGAATTCATTTGCTGGGGTTTATAGAGGGAGTTGTAAAAGATGATAAAATATAACATTAAGGTGCGTGGTAGCATTCTAGGGTCATTTATGAAGGTAGTTTTTTGCCGACTCTTGAAATTTAGCTAACCTTAATAGGCTTTAGCACAAAAACGTTGAATATTTCTTCACAATTGTGTATAATTATTAACGCTTTTTAGGTTAATTCGTCATGGCTCTTTCGAAGTTTCTCGATCCTAAGAATGACATATCATTCAAACGCATCTTTGGTACTGAAAAAAATAAAGATATCCTTATTCACTTTCTTAATGATATTCTTGGCTTCACTGGCAAAAGTGCAATAAAGGATATAGAGTTTTTAAGTACTATTCAAGACCCTGACATTGCCTCTAAAAAGCAAAGCATTGTTGACGTTCTTTGTAGAGATGAAAATGGGCTGCAAGTCATAGTTGAAATGGTGCGACCTGAAAGTCTTCGGTCATATTGTTTAAAAGGAGAGGAATTCATTCAGAAAGAAACTGAAAGGATTCTAAAACTTATTAAACCAGATGTTTTGCCGTCTGAGTCTACGCATCAGTGCGAATCGGGCAACCGGTTGGTGCCAAGCGATGCGGACAATGAACCTCCTCTTGAAAAAGAAGATGCTCAATCGTGAGAGGGGCATAAACTGCAAGCATCATGTGGTTGGAGGGCTAGGCTAGTGGTATGGTGAACGTAAGTGAAGCTTTATAAGTACCGATACGATGAAAGAGCTAAAGATGCTGATAAGCTCTGACCAAAAGGTAATGTGGATAAGTTACATTTTTCATTTCTAGATGTACGCAAATAATAACTCCACCGGTATAGAGAAGCCACCTAACCCACTGTTGTATGACTGGAGAAACAGGGTAAGCCTGTATTTTCGCCTACATGGCAAGCAAACCGCAAGGAATGCTGATGGAAGTGCAGGTAAAGGAGAATGGAGAAAGCGAATGCCATTTTGTAACGAAATGGATACAATTTGTAACATTAATTCGCGTGAAAACGAGCAGACTTCCATTTGGTCCCTCGTGACAAGAAACTTTGTTAACCACTTAAGGTAGGAAAGCAGATGATTACAAGTAAACCTGTAAGTGCATCTACCGAAAGCTTTGAAGCATGGAAGCAATTGCCATGGAAGAAATGCCAGAAAGTTATTGTGAGGCTACAAAGACGTATTGTTAAGGCTGTCCAAGAAGGAAGATGGGGTAAGGTAAAAGCTTTACAACATCTTCTCACACGCTCTTTTAGCGGAAAAGCTTTGGCTGTTAAGAGAGTAACTGAAAACCAAGGAAAAACCACAGCAGGTGTAGATCGTCAACTATGGTCAACTTGCAATGCTAAATTTCAAGGAATAAAGCTGTTAAAACAAAGAGGATATAAACCTTCTCCGCTCAAACGAATTTATATCAGTAAATCTAATGGCAAAAGAAGGCCTCTCGGTATACCCACGATAAAAGATAGAGCGATGCAAGCATTATATCTGTTTGCTCTGGAACCGATAGCTGAAACGATCAGTGATCGTCACTCCTATGGCTTTAGACCTAAAAGATCCTGCGCGGATGCTATTGCTGCTTGTCACTTATTACTGGCAAGACGCAATCGACCACAATGGATACTAGAAGGTGATATCAAAGGGTGCTTTGACAACATTAACCATGAATGGCTTATGAAGCATATTCCTATGGAAAAGAAAATTCTTCATAGATGGTTAAAAGCTGGTTTCCTAGAATCGAAAACTCTGTATCCCACAACTGCTGGCACTCCGCAAGGAAGTATAATTTCTCCAATACTAGCTAACTTTACCTTAGATGGTCTTGAACAGTTATTAGAAAGTCGCTTTGGTAAATTAGGTAGCAAAAGAAGAGGAAAAATCAGAAGTGGAGTGAATGTAATCAGGTACGCAGACGACTTTATTATTTCAGGTTTCACACATGAAGTACTGGAAAAGGAAGTTAAGCCTTTAGTATCATCTTTTCTTCATGAGCGAGGTTTAATTCTGTCAGAAGAGAAGACAAAGATTACATCTATTACAACAGGGTTTGACTTTCTTGGTTGTAATGTACGTAGATATAATAAGAAGTTAATTATTAAACCTTCGAAAGAAAGTATTAAAAGACTTCTTAATAAAGCACGTACATTGATAAAAGCAAATATAGCGAACACTCAGGCTATAGTAATTAAGTCACTCAACTCTCTACTGAGAGGATGGGGAAATTACTATCACCATGTGTGTGCTAAAAAAGCGTTTAGAAAGATCGACAATGAAATTTGGCATAGTTTATGGAAATGGGCAAAGAAAAGACATCCTCGTAAAGGATTACGTTGGATAAAGAATCGTTACTTCAAAGTAATGGGTCAACGCCAATGGGTTTTTGCTGCACCCATATGCAAGAACAAACCAAAAGAGATACGGTATTTAAGACTGCTTAAGCTGATTGATATACCTATCAGACGACATGTTAAAATCAGAGCGGATGCAAATCCCCTTGACTTAAAATGGAAAAAGTATTTTGATGAGAGAGTGAAACGAACAAGAATGTTAGCAAGCTCCTTTTCAAGAGAAGGTTCTCTACTGTTGGTGTCACCATTAAGAATGATGTTTCCTGAGGAATCATGAAGGACAAGCCGGTTCTAGAAAAGAAGAACTTAGATAAGGGGCTCAAGCGTAGTGTGGGGAAACCTGCATGCTGCGTTTCTAAGGGAGGGGGTAGTAGTAATACTGCTTCCTTACCTGACTTAGTATTGAAGATAAAGAAAGCATAAAGTGGCTAGAAAGTTTAAAGAAAACAAATGAAATTATAGATTCAACTCAAACAGAAACTATAACGGTATGTGATAGAGAAGCAGATATTTATGATTTTTTTGAGCTTGCTTACCGTCTTAATTCAGCGGTTTTGATAAGAGCTTGTAGAAACCGAAACGTAAATAAAACATCTAGGTATTCTCGAGAAGAAAAATTATGGCAATTTATAGAAAGGGTTCCTTGTACTGGAAAAGTAGAAGTTGAAATTCCGGCTAGAGATAACAAGCCAAAAAGGATAGCATCTTTAGAAGTTAGATTTGGAAAATTTACTATGAACCCAGATAGAGGCAATATAAGATTAAGACATAAAGAAGAGCTACCTGACCTACCGCTCTATGTAGTTCAAGTTATTGAGAAAAATCCTCCTCCTGAATCAACACCACTAGAGTGGATGCTTTTAACGAATCTTTCAGTTAATACTTTTGATGAAGCTATTGAAAAAGTTAATTGGTATTGTCTTAGGTGGAAAATAGAAGTCTTACATAAAATTTTAAAATCTGGCCTTAAAGTTGAAGAATGTAGACTGGTAACAGCAGAAAGATTAATGCGATATCTAACAGTCATGAGTTGTGTGATTCATATAGGTCATAACAACTGATTTGTCAGATTAAGTCTGAATTTTAAATAGTTAAGTAACGTTGTGTTTTTGAATTGACTTTAATCTTTGATCATGCTTGTAATTTTGCATGACAAAAGGCTCCTTTGACGGAATGTAATTTTTTTGCACTTCACTTAAACAAGGAATTGTACTTTCTAGCTCTTTATATTTTTCCCATGGAGTTTTCCCTTGAAGAGAGCTATGAGGACGTTGTCTATTATAATGGTTTTCCCAATCTCTGAGTTTAATTTGTAGGTCAGGATCCTTGATGTTAACACTACTGTAAAATTCATCTAAATCTGTACGCTGAGCTCTTTCCACTTTACCGTTTAAATGCGGGGAAAATGGCTTGATAGGACGAAATTTGATTTTCCATTTTTTCAAATATTCTTGCACCCCATAAGCAAAAAATTCCTGTCCTCTATCGGTTTGAATTCTTTGACAATGAAATGGCATTTTTTCTCTTAGTTGTTCAAGAAAATCTAGAGTGTTTTCTGCAGTACGTCTTGGGTACAATGTAACAACTTTATAACGTGTACAATCATCTATAGCGGTATACTGATAAAGTCCAGAAGCTATTTTGCATACATCCATCTGTATACGTTCTCCTGGTACTTTACAGTTGTAACGCTTTATTTGTTTGCGGTAATGACGTTTAATACGTAAAAGACTTACATCATATTTTTTGAAAACTTTGTGTATAGTAGCCAATGAAAAAGAGAGATCATGTAAACGTTTCAATTCAGTTTGAATACGTCTTGCTCCTAATTTTCTAGTTTTTCTTAAGTGGAGAATAAGTTGATCACTAGATATATTGGTTTTTTGTAAAGGTGAGGTTTTAGGCCTGCTACTAAGATTTTCTAATCCTTTTTCACCAAACTCCTTGTAACGTTTACACCATTTGCGTAAGGTAAAGCGTGAAATATTATAGTGCTGACATACTCTTCCTGCATGACCTAATTTTTTATATAGGTTTACCCAATTCAGGCGTAGCTTAACTTTAGAGTCCATTTACTTGCGGCTTTTATTGTTGATATACTTCCCACCATAATTGTAATAAGGTATATAAACTATCACAAGTACAAATTTCTATTTGATCTTACATTTTTATTGTAATAACCTATATGAATCACACAGCTTAATTGATGAATAAATCGGTTGTGCGAGTAGGAGATTATTGTGCAGAAGCAACACTACATTTTTGCGTTAGTGGCAGTAACAATGTTTTTGTAAATGGTAAGCCAGTTTGCCGGAAAGGAGATAATTTTACAGAAGGTAGAGTATTAACTGAAGGATCAAAAACAGTGTTTGCAAATGGGTTTGGAGTGGGAAGAGTTGGTGATATGGTTTCTTGTGGTTCCAAGGTGATCAGTGGTAGCAGTAACATTTTTTCAGGATAAAATATGCTATACTTATCAAAAATAAAGTTATGAATATGGATATAACTACTAGCCTATTAGGAGACATTAGTAATTTAATAGATAGAGCAAAAAATCATCTTTCTGTTCAATTCAATTCTACTCTAGTATTGTTAAACTGGGAAATTGGCTCTAGAATTGATCAAGATATTCTAAAGCACAAACGTGCAGATTATGGGAAGCAAATCATCTCCCAACTTGCAAAAGAACTTCAGATTAAATATGGACGTGGGTTTGATAGAGCGTCATTATTTCGTATGGTGCAATTTTCTAAATTCTTTTCTGATCAAGAAATTGTCGCGACACTGTCACAACAATTGAGTTGGTCACATTTTGTAGAAATTATTGCAATTTCTGATGAGCTGAAGCGTAATTATTATATAGAAATGTGTCGTATTGAAAGGTGGAGTGTTAGGGCACTACGTAGTAAAATCGATACTATGTTGTATGAACGTATAGCGCTAGCAAAAAAACCTGAAGAGTTTATAAGAAGGAGTATAAAAAATTTACGTGAAGAAAATATGTTAGCACCAGAATTCATTTTTCATGACCCATACTTCCTTAGCTTCATGGAATTGCCATCAAGTTATAGTGAGACTGATCTAGAAAATACAATCTTGGATGAATTGACAAAATTTTTACAAGAGTTTGGAAATGATTTTTGTTTTGTAACACGTCAAAAAAGGATGAGTACTAAAACAACTGACAGGTATTTGGACCTGCTATTTTTTCACAGAGGATTAAAACGCCTTATAGCAATAGAACTAAAAATAGGTCGCTTTGAACCAGCTTATAAAGGACAGATGGAATGGTATTTAAATTGGTTAGATAAAAATGAACGAAAAGCAGGTGAAGAAAAACCGTTAGGGATTATTTTATGTGCTGATAAGGATCAAGAGGATATAGAATATCTTGAACTCGAAGGCTCTAATATTCATGTTGCACAGTATTTAACACAGCTTCCTTCTAAAGAAATTCTTGAAAAGAAGTTGAGAAAGGCTATTTCTATAGCACGTGAAAAACATGCAAGTATTAAGTCAAATCCATGAAAAATATATGAAAGGAATGGATGCTAAAACAGGGAAAGAATTAGAGGGAATAGAGCACTTAAAGCAATCGATAATTGATATACTGACCACTCCTATTAACAGTAGAATAATGAGGAGAGATTATGGGTCAAGATTATTTGAATTGGTGGATAAGCCAATAAATAGAGATTTAACACTTGAGATATATGCAGCAACTGCAGAAGCTTTGGAAAAATGGGAGAGAAGGTTTAAATTAGAGAAAGTGAAGATAACAGAAGTAAAAGAAGGGAGAGTAACATTGAATTTAGAAGGTGTCTATCTTTCAGAAGGTAAGTTCATAAATATTAATGGAGTAGTTGTTTAAAAATGCAGCAGCCAAATATTATCGAACCACTGAACTTTGAGGAAATATTTTTCAGAATGAAAGAAGAGTTAGTGAGTCGGGATGCAAGCTTTACAGGATTGGTGGAAAGTGATCCAGCGATAAAGATTCTGGAGGTAGCAGCATGGCGAGAACTTTTGCTCAGACAAAGGATGAACGAAGCAGTAAAGAGTAATTTACTGAAATTTGCAAAGGGAGAAGATCTTGATAATTTGGCTGAATTTTATGGAGTAGAGAGAGAAAAAGAAGAAGAGGATGAAAGATTTAGAAAGAGGGTAAAAGCAAAAATAGCAGGTTGGTCAACAGGAGGAAGTAAGGAATATTATAAATATCATGCACTGTCAGCAGATAGTAGAGTAAAAGATGCACTAGTAGAATCACCTATACCAGGAAAAGTACAAATTTCAATCTTATCAACACAAACTGGCATATTGTCAGAAGAGCTACTAGAAATTGTAAAAAAGCAGGTTACTAGAGATGATATAAGGGTTTTAACAGATACAGTAACAGTAGTTGGTTGCAATATTACGGAAATAGATATTCACAGCAGAATGAGCATAAGTCCTGTGATATCAAAGGAGGAAATCAAGAAGCAGTTCATCAAGAAGTTTGAAGCAAGCAAAAGATTGGGATGGAATGTTACAAAATCTTGGATAATAGCGAATTTGTTTGTGGAAGGAGTAGAAAACGTAGAATTAATCGAGCCAAGAGAGGATGTTGTGGTGCTAGGTAATGAGTGTGCAGTTCTTAGTCATGTTAAATTAGAGGAAATATAGGATTTGAAACGTATTCTTTTACTAGCAAGCACTTTTAAGAAGTTCATAATATTTTTGAATATATTACATTAGCAGTAAATCAATTGACACGATATTACCTCAGATTATATTGTATGTGTGGAGGATACAAAACTTAAATAGGTAACATTAGGGGGTATTTTAATGGCACAGGAACAACAATCAAATGCAAACTTTTGCGGGGCTGTAGGCAGAGCACTACTTTTGCCATTACATGCAATAGTTTATGTGTTTAATCCATGTAATTGGTGTAATTCATCAGATAAGGTTAAAAGAGATGCAAGAGTTGCATTAAAAGAAGTGGTGGATGGCCATCCAAGGGTTTGTTTACACGCAGAAATGTTAAGAAGCAGTGCAGAGTTGGGCATGAAGATCTTGAAAGTTGGATCTGGATTTGTTGCGTTTTCAATACCCAGGTGCTTTTCAAGTAAACTGAAGCAGAAAGAAATTGACGATCTGCAAAGAGAACATCCCAACATCAAGCTTAGTAAGGAAGACAGAACAGCTATTATTGAGATTGATATTGTGGAAATTCAAAGAGGGTTGCATGGCAGAAAAGCTATTATTAACCAAATTGCAAGCAGGATATGTTCAGACCTAAAAGCATTGACACGAGCTGGCATTGAAAAAGTATCATATGGTGATATGAAGCTCATTTACAGTATTGCAAAAGCGTTGCATGATAGCCATAACTATACTAGAAGCGAGGAGAAAGAGATATTCACAAAATCTGATGGTGATATGATAATTTGCATTGCCAACAAAGGTATTGTATCTCTCGGTGGTAGAAATCATAGAATAGAAGATAATAAAAAAAACAGAGTATCTCTCAATGAGCCTGGAAGTAGTATGTCTAATGTAACGGCAAGCAGTTTTTACGTTAAGCAAATTTAGTAACAGATACACTTTTAATGAGGAAATTTCCGTACCAAGGTCAGAACTATCTCTTGTTTACTTATGTATCATATAAGCAAAAGAGTTAGAGCAAGAAAAAGCAAATGAAAAGTTTATTACCGCCAAACGCAACAAAGCAAGAAAAAGTGCTAGTAGAAGCAATCGACTACAAAGTTAATCCAAGTTGCATCAGGGAATTTAAATTTAGTCTCAAAGATGAAATACTGCCGTGGTTGATTGAGGAATATGAATTGGGGGAAATTCTACGTTGGATAAAGGATAAAAGAAAAGCCGTAGTAGAAGGAGTAAAATTTCAAAGACTGAGAGGAACTCCAGCATCACTCAAAATAGCACTAAAGTGGGCGAATATAGAAGATATTACAATTATTGAGGAGCCATCTGGCAAGCACTTTTTTGAATTACAGATAGGAATAAAAGATGTTCCAAATGACTTTTTTGTAGATGCAGTAGTAGAACTTGCAAAACTATCGTTACCAGCAAGATCGCGGCTAATGAGGATTTTCAATGATCACTATAACGTTGATAGGTTTATATTAGATGAAAGCTTTTTTGGAAATTTGTTATCGGATTACTCAGGGATAAAAATTGAAAAAGATGGACCAGTATTATCGTTTGGAAGAGTAAATTTTTTTTGGTTTAGTGGTACATCAATTAAGGTTATAGAGAGTTATCTACGTAACCATTATGAGCAAGCATTTAGTAATGACATATATCGCTTAGATGTAGCAGTACTTGGGGAAACAGAACCTCACACAAGGGATTATAAAGGCATTTATGAAAGAAATCATCAGTGGTACAATTTAAAAGCACTATATCCACTACCACAGAGCTTATTACCAGAAATAAAGTTTGCGAAAGCGCAAGTTATATTATCGGACAGTTGGAACTTAGGAGAAACAAATGCGTGCTTTCCGGTTGATAGCATAGAAGAAGAAGGAAATAAATTTGTATTGGGAAACGATAAACTTTCAGGGCAACGTTGGAATTTAAAACACAAGCCAATTTTAGAAAGGTTTAGCTGTGTGATTCATATAGGTTATTACAATAAAAATGTAAGATCAAATAGAAATTTGTACTTGTGATAGTTTATATACCTTATTACAATTATGGTGGGAAGTATATCAACAATAAAAGCCGCAAGTAAATGGACTCTAAAGTTAAGCTACGCCTGAATTGGGTAAACCTATATAAAAAATTAGGTCATGCAGGAAGAGTATGTCAGCACTATAATATTTCACGCTTTACCTTACGCAAATGGTGTAAACGTTACAAGGAGTTTGGTGAAAAAGGATTAGAAAATCTTAGTAGCAGGCCTAAAACCTCACCTTTACAAAAAACCAATATATCTAGTGATCAACTTATTCTCCACTTAAGAAAAACTAGAAAATTAGGAGCAAGACGTATTCAAACTGAATTGAAACGTTTACATGATCTCTCTTTTTCATTGGCTACTATACACAAAGTTTTCAAAAAATATGATGTAAGTCTTTTACGTATTAAACGTCATTACCGCAAACAAATAAAGCGTTACAACTGTAAAGTACCAGGAGAACGTATACAGATGGATGTATGCAAAATAGCTTCTGGACTTTATCAGTATACCGCTATAGATGATTGTACACGTTATAAAGTTGTTACATTGTACCCAAGACGTACTGCAGAAAACACTCTAGATTTTCTTGAACAACTAAGAGAAAAAATGCCATTTCATTGTCAAAGAATTCAAACCGATAGAGGACAGGAATTTTTTGCTTATGGGGTGCAAGAATATTTGAAAAAATGGAAAATCAAATTTCGTCCTATCAAGCCATTTTCCCCGCATTTAAACGGTAAAGTGGAAAGAGCTCAGCGTACAGATTTAGATGAATTTTACAGTAGTGTTAACATCAAGGATCCTGACCTACAAATTAAACTCAGAGATTGGGAAAACCATTATAATAGACAACGTCCTCATAGCTCTCTTCAAGGGAAAACTCCATGGGAAAAATATAAAGAGCTAGAAAGTACAATTCCTTGTTTAAGTGAAGTGCAAAAAAATTACATTCCGTCAAAGGAGCCTTTTGTCATGCAAAATTACAAGCATGATCAAAGATTAAAGTCAATTCAAAAACACAACGTTACTTAACTATTTAAAATTCAGACTTAATCTGACAAATCAGTTGTTATGACCTATATGAATCACACACTTATTGTTTTCTGCTGCACGAGATGAAACATGTGAAAACCAAGATTTAGTGTATTTTTAATCATGAAAGGGGTTTTATGGGCAAAATTTAAAAAACCCATAAAACCCTTAGCTAAACCAAGAGAAAATATACTATATAGAATTACTTTGTTAAATATTCTCTACTCCCAGGTTTCGTTATGGGTAATTGTTTTAACTCACTTGGCAGTTCTTTCTCGCTATAGTTTTGAATGTTCAGTTCAATCAAAGATATAATAGAAAAAGGTAGTTTTGTTTCACTACTTCTCTTTATCAAAGAAGCTTCAACAACAACTTTACCTCCCTTCTCTTCTGCACATTTTACTGCTTCAAGTGAAGATTTACCTGTGGTAATCACATCTTCAATTAGTAATATCTTCTCACCTTGTTTAATCTCAAATCCACGGCGTAATTCAAATTTACCATTAACACGTTCGCAAAATATTGTTCGGATTCCAAGCTGTCTACCAATCTCATAACCCACAATTATTCCACCAATTGCAGGAGATAGTATTAAGTCTATGGGTTCAACAAGCTCTTTTCTTATTTTATTTGCCAATAGCTCACAAACCTTCATTGCTCTGCTTGGATTTTCAAAAATTTTAGCGCATTGTATGTAAGTGTTGCTGTGCAGCCCTGACGAGAGTACAAAATGTCCGTGCAAAATCGCACCAGCCTCTTCAAACTCTTTTATTATCGGATTGTCTAGTATCATTCTAAGTTTTACATTCTTTATTAATTATCTGCGTTACACAGACATCAGACCAAACATTTATTGCAGTTTCAAACATATCAATGATTGTATAAATAGGTAAAATCAGCCCCATAATGTACAAAGGAACGTTCATTGATACCAAATAACTAGTTGCCATAAAATAGCACCCCATCGGCACTCCAGCGTTGCCAATTGCAGCTCCTGTAGCTAAGAAAATCCATATGAACATCTCACTTAAGGAAAATGTGTGCCCATTCATCTCCGCAACAAACATCACTGTGATTAAAATAAATGCAGCACACGCATTCATATTGATAGTTGTACATATTGGTAGAATAAAAGATGACAATTTCTTTGGCACTTTTAGCTGATTTTGCACACAGTCTATGGTTGTCGGTAGTGTCGCACTGGATGATTTAGAAAAAAATGCCAGTATGAGTGCCGGCATAACTCCCCTTAGCGTCTGAATTGGTGATATACCTTTATACCACATGAGTAGTGGTAAAATCACAAATGCTTGCACGAAATTTGCAGACATTATGCAAGCAAAATACCAAAAAAGACTATGGAATTCGCTGCCACCTTTTAACTCGTATAAAAAACATGTGATAAAAGACCATACAGCAAGAGGAATAAACTTTAACAACCCTTGAGCAATTTTAAGAAGTGTATCAAACAGTGCAGAGAATATTTGGTGTAATATATCCTGTTTTTCTTTTGAGAGCGAAATAATAGCTCCACCCATCAAAAAAGCAATCAATATGCTGCCAATAACGTTATTTTCAAGAAAAACTTGCACAAAATTTGATGGAATGAGTGATTTTAAGTATGAAAAGTAATTGTGATTGCTGTCACTCACACTTTCTATTGTGTTGCTTATGAAATTTTTTCTTACTGGGTCTATGAATAAATAGAAAGATAACGCAACAAATGCAGCTACAATTGTTGTAAACAGCGTGTAAAACAGCGTCTTCTTAAGTAATACTTTAATTTCAATTGAGTCTTTAAGCCCTGAAATTGTGGACACTATAGATAGAAAAACTAAAGGTAAGCTAATCAATTTCAACAGACTGATGAATATATCGCTAAATAGCTTTGCTATTTCAAATATTACTTCATTGTTTAAATAGTAAGCAATTACCGCAAACAGTATAGAAAAGAGTATTGCAAGTTTGCGCATTGAAAATAAAACCTCAAAATGATATTATACAATAATTTTTGAAATTAGGTTAAGATAACTTTACAGGTTAAGTAAAGATGAGTAACATTTTATTATTAATTAAGTGTTAAGGAGGGGTATGGATAAAAAAACTAAAGAAGAGTTAATCCTTGTTGGAATATTAATGGGAATGAATATTTCAATAGGAGTGCTTGTAGGTCTTGGTCCAAGTTTCGCAATTTTATCACCTTCCATTATAGGTGGAATTATTGCTGCTGTTTCTACAATATTATCTATCGCATACCTTACATATTGTGATTATAAGGAAGATAAAGTAAATCGAGAATGCATTTTCCCTATATTTTGTATGGGCGTTACTAGCACTGCAATCGGGATTGGTCTTGGTGCAGCTATAGGTGCTATTTTTCCTGGTGTAATGTTAAATACAGGATCAGCAGTTTTGATGGGTGCGACAATAGGAATTATTGCCCCAATTACAGGCCTTATTGTTGGAAATATGATTGTAGAACCTATGATTAAGAAAATAAATCACTACATTATAGAGCCGGTAATTGAAAAAATAAAAGAATGCTTTTCTTCAAAGGAAGCATAAATTATCCTCGCAAAATAGTGTACCTTGGACTTAAATTGAAGTGTACTCAATTGAAATAGGTCATATTAGAGAAGGTTAGAAGTTACCTACCCAAAACCCTTATCTCCCACTCAAGTTCAATGTTAAATTTATCTTTTACTGCATCTTTTACTCTGTTGCCAAGGTTTTCTAAGTCAAGTGCAGTTGCATTATTGTAATTGAGTAGAAAATTACAATGTTTCTTAGAAATTTTAGCTACACCATTATCTAATCCTCGGCAGCCAGATTCATCAATCAGTTTCCATGCCTTGCAGCCTATTGGATTTTTGAATATACAACCAGCAGTTTTTCCTCTTACTGGTTGACTTTTATTTTTTTTATCAATAACTTCTTTCAATCTTTGCAATATAAGCTCATACTCTGAACTTACTCCTTTAAATTCAGCTTCAATAAAAATCCACCTGCCTTTTAGACTATGTCCACGATAAAAATATCCCATTTCTTCGCTGGAGAATTCATATAAATTTCCATCTTCTAGATTCACTGCCCTTATAAATTTTACAACACTCGCAATATCACTACCATATGCACCTGCATTCATTTCTATTCCACCGCCAACTGTTCCTGGAATTCCAGCAAGAAACTCAAGCCCACTAATTTGCTGTTCCCCTGCAAAGTAGGCAAGGTTACTAAGCAGTGCAGCACCACCTGCAACTATGGAGCTATTATCTTTACATTTAATATACGCAAATTCCTTACCTAATTTCACCGTTATTCCTCGAATGCCACTATCTCGAATTATTATGTTGGATGTTGCACCGATAACGCTAATTGGTAACTCCGCATCTTTTATCAAGCACATTAGATCTTCAATGTCACGTGGCTTAAATAGTACATCAGCTTGGCCACCAACATTTAACCAAGTCATTTTAGACATTGAAACATTATAACGGTAGATTCCACATACTTTAGGTAAGCTTATAAGCATTTTGATTTTAACTCTAATCCTGCATCCATACCCATTTTTTCTGCATCTTCTACAAACGAAGTGCGTTCAGTAAAGTATATAACTCTCTCGCCCGCTAACATACAATAAAGATGTAGCATGTTTTCACTCACATATTCTGCTAAAGCTGCAAGCGGTGTAAAGCATGAACCATTTACTGTCTTCATGAAACTGCGCTCTGATTTTGCCCTTATAAAAGACATATTATTATTAATTTTCTCTAAAAGATCGATAACTTTTATATCATTCTTTCGGCATTGAATGCAAATTGTCCCCTGCCCTACTGCGCTTAACATGACTTTTGGTGGCAATACCTCTGTAATTAAGTGATATTTTTTTAATCTTATCAGCCCTGCTTCAGCTAAAATCATTCCATCAAAATTCTGATTTTGCAGTCTAGTTGTCACATTTCCACGCAGTGGCACTACATTTAAGTCTGGCCTGAGATTTAACAGCTGAACTTTTCTTCTTATTGAAGAAGTTGCAATTGTAGCCTGCTGTGGCAAAGTTTTTAGGCTCTTATATTTATGAGAAATAAATACATCACATGGACTTAGCCTCTCTAAAACACAAGGAATTGTTAAGTCCTTCGAGAAAAACGCAGGTACATCTTTTAGCGAATGAACCGCCATATCTATATTATTTTTGAGTAATTCAGCCTCAATCTCCCTGAGGAACAGTCCTTTACCTCCTATTTCAGCAAGGGTTACATTAGCATATTTATCACCAGAAGTTTTGATTTTAATGATCTCAACGGATAGATTAGGAAAAGACTCTAATAATCTTTGTTTTGCTTCCAAAGCTTGGATGAGCGCAAGGTCGCTTCCTCTCGTACCTATTTTAACTAGCATATATCCTTCATATTATATGTCTATATTCTATGCCCATTTTTTATTATCTCCAATTTAGTTATTGAACATTTTACAATTAGCCCTTAGTATCACGAACATTTAGTAATCTAGGAGTATGTATGTTTGATATTTTAAAAGATTCTAATGGCAGATTTAATAAAAAGAATATTTTACCTCTTGTATGTACTACTGTCGCTATTATTCTAACAGCATTAAGTGCAGTAGTAGCAATTCCCAGATTTTCCTCTCATCCTTCTCTATCTAGTCCTCTCGGTTGGAAAGATCCAAGTTATAGTGAATTTCTTGCTATTCACATACCAGCTACCATAGTTACTTTCTCAATACTTGGTTTATGCATTTACCTTCCGATTGATAGCATTAGAAAAAATAAACAAATAGAGAATCTTAAAGCTACCTCTGAACCTCATTCATGGATTTATAATGATATTTTAGAAAAACAAACGCAGACCATCAATTATAGATCAGGGCTTTAGGCGGTCCTAATCTTTTAGGTGCTTGTGATTAGCAACTATTCGGTCTACAATGCACTAATATAGTTTAAATTTATGCCAAACAAGATAATAGTTAAATCTCTTTCAGTGTTACTAATTTTTTTGCTGTCCTTATATATAATACTGCCAAATTTTATTGATAATAAGTTCTTTACCTCAAAAAAGAGAATAAATTTAGGGCTTGACCTGAAAGGTGGATCATCTCTGCTTCTAAATGTAGACTTAGATTTTTACTTCAAAGAGAAACTAAGCATGCTAACCGATGAAATAAAAGAAGGTCTGTTAACACAAAAGATTGAATTTAGCGCAAAAAACGATAAACAAGTGGTTGTAACTTTAAATAATATTGATGATTACAAAAAAGTTTCAACGTTAATACATAAAATAAACCCAAATTTAGAATTGAGTAGAAAAAATACTGCAATTTTCATTTCATATAAACCGCATTATAAGAATTCATTAATCAATGAAGTAGTTTCAGAGTCAATAGTTAATGTTCAAAGACGCTTAGATAAGCTTGGTACTAAGGAAGTAAGTGTGCAAAAACAAGGACAAAATAAGATATTAGTCCAAGTTCCTGGAGTAGAAGACACTCAGCAGATAAAATCTCTGCTTGGCAAAACAGCCAAGCTGGCCTTCCATTTGGCAAACACCAATGTAGCTAAAATGCAAGATATCGATCATGACACTACGATTATGCTCAAGGATTCTTTGGGTAATTCCTACCCGATATTCCGCAAAACTGAAATAGGCGGTGATTCATTAGTTAACGCATCAGTTAGATTTGGCAATTTAGGTAAACCAACAGTACATTTCAAATTCGACAGCATAGCAAGTAAAAAATTTGCAAAAATTACTAAAGAAAATGTAGGAAAGCCTTTTGCAATTGTTTTAGATAACACAGTCTTAACTGTACCAACAATACGTGAACCTATTCTAAATGGAGAGGGAGAAATTAGCGGTAATTTCACTGAAAAACAAGCGAGTGAACTTGCAATACTTTTAAAATCAGGTGCACTACCTGCACCACTTAAAATAATTGAAGAAAAAAACATTGGTCCAAGCCTTGGAGAAGAGTCAATAAAAGCAGGAGAAATTGCAGCAATAATCTCTATCATAGCCGTTGGTTTATCTATAATCATTACTTACGGCAAATTAGGCTTATTAGCGTCTGTTGCACTCGTTTTTAATGTAATCTCTATACTACTCATTCTTACCTTACTTGAAGCAACTCTTACTCTCCCTGGAATTGCTGGAATTGCGCTAACTGTTGGCATGTCAGTGGATGCAAATGTTTTAATATTTGAACGCATCCGCGAAGAAATAAGAGCAGGAAAAAGAACAGCTCGTGCCATTGAAGAAGGATTTAAAAACGCAATAAAAACAATTCTTGATTCAAACCTCACTACACTAATTGCTTCAGGAATAATGTTCATTATTGGTAGCGGAGCAATTAGAGGATTTTCTATCACTTTATCGATAGGAGTTTTATGCTCGATGTTTTCTGCAATTATAGTCACAAAACTTCTGATAGAATTGTGCATCAACCCACAAAAGCTAGTACTTTAGTATCTGTTCAGCAGAGTGACAAAATAAGATAGACGAGAAAAGACAACTAAATGGTTGTCATGAAAGTAGCTATCCAGTCTTTTCGTCGTCAAAAACGTTGTAACATGCTCACCAATTTAGTGAGCATAAAACCAATATATTTGTGGAAGAAAAGGAAAAAAGAAACAGAAACCATCTTCAGGCTATCACAAAGGATATGGCCATAAGATTAAAGATATGGATAGATTTATCAAATTTCTGAATGGAAATCAGGATATTAGAATTGAAAAGATATTATTACTAAAAATTAAACATCAAACCAACTTCAATATTATGAGTGGATATATCGTCTGCAATAGGTGTTGGAATATTAAAGTAACGATAGCCGAGAAAGGTTTTAACTTCTGGAATTACTGAGTAATCAACACCAAGCTTTATTTGATAAACAAGCCAAGGAACATTCAGTGGCATTAAATTTTTAGATGATTTATCAATCCTTTTTAATCTAAAAACTGTTGATCCTATACCAAGACCAATATACGGAGCAAATTGAGTATTTTGAACATTAGGGTTATAGTAAAAATTTAATAAGAATGCAGATACACTTGCTGATTTATCAAATACCGGAGGAGAGTTACTATCTTCAATATTGACTTTAGAATACATGGTCTCAAAATCAACTCGGCCATTTTCTCCAGCATAGTAACCTACAGATATGCTGCTAAGCCACTGAAAATCAATTTTACCGTTAAATTTTTTTATGTTTTTAATTTCATCTCCTAAGAATAGGTCTAAAAGAAAACCACCATAACGGCCCTCAGCTAAAGCAAGAATTCTTTTTCCTATTGCACGTATACCCTCCACAAATACTTCTGAGCTATCAGAATATATCTTACCACCATTAGCACTAACATAGAAATCAAGTTTTTTTGATTTTTCCTTTGTAGGTTCAGCTTGATCTGCAATACTTGGCCATATATTTTTCTGATTAGCTACTTGGAAAACAGAAGGTGAACTACTTTCAAGTTCTTGACATTTTATTGGCACTTCTTTTTCAGTAACTTCTTCAGAATGTATCACACTTTCATTATTGTCCGTTTCTAATTTTAAGAGCTGCACTTGCTCAATGTGTGTATTGTTACTGATATAAGTAATAAAAAAATAGACACACGGAATGAAGATGAAAAATAAAGCAATAGATATTCTAATTATCATAAATGAATTATCACTTATAGTATAACTACTATATCATATATTCCTTTAATGTACAAAAATTAAGAAATAATATTTCCAATTAAACAATTATTTTCTATTCCTTTAACATGAGCTTTCACAATACTTTTAGCTTGAACTCTTGATGTAAGTTTTATTAATGCAAAATTTTCTGTTCTACCAATATTATTCTGCTCAACCAAAACGCTTTGCTCAGTGCCGAGCAAAGATTGATAAAAACTGCTCATCATTTCTTTATTTATTTCTCTTAGATGCTTTACTCGTTCTTTACGTACATTCTCTGATATTTGTGGCATCCGTGCAGCAGGTGTGTTTTTCCGCTCTGAATATGGAAAAGCATGTAGATAAACTACATTTATTTTTTTCAGTAAATCAACTGTATCCTGAAACATTTCATCAGTTTCTGTTGGAAATCCAGCAATAATATCAGCGCCAAATGCTATATTAGGTCTTAAGCTTTTCATTTTATGACAAAATTCTATCACTTGTTCTCTATTGTGACGACGTTTCATTCTCTTTAGTATTAAATTATTACCAGACTGTAGACTCAAGTGTAAGTGAGGCATAAGTCTTGACTCATTAGCTATTAAATCCATTAGTTCATCATCAACTTCAGCAACATCAATAGAGGAAAGTCTTAGTCTCTTTAACTGTGGTATATCCTTTAAAACTCTCCTAACCATCGAACCAAGTGATTGCTTACCAAACAAATCTGTACCAAAGTCAGTAATATCAACACCTGTAAACACCACTTCTTGATACCCATTTTCTATAAAAATCTTAATTTGCTCTATAATATTGTTTACTGGCACAGATCGATTATTTCCTCTTGCCTCAGTAATTGAGCAAAATGTACAACTATGATTACAACCATTTTGAATTTCAATAAATGCCCTTGATTTATCTTCAAATCCATTAATGAGAATAGGTTCTACTTGGTTATCACTGACTAAGATTTCATCATTATTTAGTAGATAATTTTCAGCTCTTAGCTTGTCTTGATTACCTAGCACTTTACTTACACCAGGAATATCACTATATGATTTAGGATCTAATTGAACGGCACAGCCAACTACGATAATTTCTTTACTTGGGTCGTTTTTATAGATCTTACGTATTTTTTGCTTCACTTGGCGTTCTGCTTCGTTTGTCACTGCACAGCTATGCACTACAACAACATTTTCTCTCTTTGCTTTTTTTAATGCTTCTTTGATTAACTCACTCTCGTAGAAATTTAGACGACAACCAAATGTTATTACTTCATTCATGCTTTTGCTTTAATAGATCTAAATTATATCAAATATCCAAGCAAAATGACTATTTTTTTGGTAGATATTATAATTTAAGCATAACCTCTAGAGTTGAAAATCACAGGAAGAATTTGTAGATATACAGTAAGATCATTTAGCATTAAAAAAAGCTTAAGGCCAATGATGTTAACCTCAAGCGAATATAAACCAAAAAACATTTTGCTAAACCTTGAAGCTCTACCATGCAAATTCATCTATATCATTTGGTACATAAGTGTCAGAATAAGCTTCATCCAAACTTTCTGCTTTCCATGGAAGCCATGAAGAAGGTTTTATCTTCTCTAAAACTTTACCTGATATTGATGTTATCTCTTGCTTTACGTCTTCTTTTAATTTTTCTATTTGTAACCGAGCAAAATCTTCCACGCGAACCATGAGTTTATCTGTTAGCTCTTTTATCATGTCTTGATTTTGTTCTGCAACTTTCTTTGTAATAGGTACGACAATTTTACTTATAATCTCCGTTCCTAATGGAACAACGATTTGCTTTGCAACCTGATCACTAACAGGTTTAATAAGGTAATCTGCTATACTCTTTGCTGTATCTCCAGTCAGATTTGTTACTTTTTTTAAACTATCACCAATAATACCATAGTTTTTTTGGTACATCATATCTTCATCAGCAACTTCATATCTTCCTAAATCATCATACATTCCCATTTGTTGGTGAGACAATCCATTTGCATCAGATACATATCCGTATTTATTAAGTGAATTGGAATTAGACCGCATAACATTCTCCTAATTATTTATATATGCCTATTTTAGTATGAAACAACTAACAAAACATTAACTTTTAAGAACTCTTCTCAATTAATACATCAATAAAGGTAAGACCATATAATTTTCTCCTTTCTTGATACTATTCTCCTCCGAACTTAGTTCACACAGTTATTCAGACACTTCTGAATTTACCACCCCAAATTCCACTGCTTTTTTATATTTTGACTAGGTCTTCTCCTACAATTAGATAATCAGTACTCTTATCTGAAATGTACCATATAACTACACCAAGCTACAAATATGACACAAGAGTTTAGATTATTTTAGTTATTCTCTTGTATAAGATACTCTTTATATCAAAAAGAGGACCATATGAGTGAAGCAACTTTTTCTGAAAAAAATCAGCTTTCTAGAGAAGACATAGCAGAGTTAACAGAACTTATGTGTCTTGAACGAAGTGAAGTAAGTGAAAGTGGAACAGGGCTATTAGAACTTATAGCTGAACAGGAGCAAATACTTGAGGATTTAGGAATAGAATCAAAAGAGCTTTTATGTTCTCAGCATACAGGAATGTATGAGAACCTTAGTCAGCCCTATTCTACGGATCTCGAGGTTTTATAGCAGATATATAGATTATCATTATTACTGATACCTACTCAAGAGTTGCTATGGCAAACAGAGAAAACTGCAATTACTGCCGCTAATCTTTTTAATATATCTTTCTTTGATGGTGCTATTATCGCGCATTTTGACTGATATGGGCTATGATAAACCAGAAAATCACAGCTATATTTAGGAATTGAGACAAGGCCTCATTTAGGTAAATATTGCTATGCAGACTTTTCTTGATAGCAAGCATATTGCTTTTTAGAAAAATATTAGTAGCATCAAACATAGAGATTGACATTAGTTTTTCTGTCAGATTAAGTTGCGTCTAGTACATATTATCAAGGTGAAATTTCACGTTTTTTATTAAGAGGATCCACATCTGGATCTTCTATATAGTTTTGAGGTTGTTCTTGAAACACAAGACGTGCTCCCTCAAAGTTATACTCCTCACCTTCATATAAAGAATCTTCTTCTTCAAAATTGTGTTCTATTTCTACTTCAAACTTGAATCCTAACTTCTCGCAGAATTTGTAGAAATATTCTTTAATGGTATCAAATAAACTTCTGCCATCAATTTTGTAATCTCTCAATTTTCTAGGCACAGTAAGTGACAATTTGCCATCTTTATATATCACATCATCTTTCCCATCTTGAGATTCAAGTGTAAATTCTAGTGAGCTGGATAGATCGCATACCTTGTCACCTAATTGAACATCACTCTCTTGGGAGAGTATTGGTAATGTCATATCAGATCTAACACTCACATTATTTTGGTCAACATAATAGATATTTATAACTTTTTTAGGTGAGAGTATTTTCAATGAATGTTGGCTAAGTGCAAATTGAGATTCTATAAATACACCAGCTTCATACCCTGCCTGATTACAATTGGTAACCAATTCCTCTAAGATAGAGTCACTTGGAACCTGAGCGTTGGCATATTCAAATATTTCCTTAAAAACTTCTTTTGCAAATGCACGATAACTCTTGTTTTTATCTCCTTCTTTCGGTAATAGATGCGTGTGTTCTTTGCCTAAATCGTAAAATCTTTTAATCTCTTCTTTATATTGATCAGTTTTTTTATCACTAGGGATTTCCGGATCTTCACAATATTCTTCCCAAATCTTATCAAATCCTTCCTTATTTCTGTTTACCAGCGCTTTAATTAAGATTTTGTCTATATTTCTGTCTTTAATAACAAAGTCCATTCTGTCAAAATCTTTATATATAGCTTCACCAGAATTTGCTGCTTTATTATCTCTTGGAGCTCTTAACTTACTGAAATCAAACTTTTCTGCCTGAGCTTTTAGTGTAACGACTGGATTTTCATTTTTTTCCTGTGTAGAGTTGTTCATTGTTAATACTTTGATATGAATTGCTGATAGTATAATAATACATAAAAATAGTTAATATGTCAATAATATACTTAACATAGACAGTCATAATAGGGTGACAGGATTTTAGTAAGGCTCTATTATGAATAAACGGTTTTACACAGTATGAATGTTGATGAGCAGTCAAGTGTGCTGACTTTTCTAAATAGTAAAATTGAGAATATACCAAAGTTTCATTCCGCAATATTGCCTAAACTTTGCGGTGGAGACAGAGTAATGGACTTGCTGTTTTATAGGCCGCTCAGTTATGTGGATAGAAGTAAATCACTACCTGATGCTCAAGTAGGAGAATTTACAACTTTTATGGCAAAAGTGTATGAGCACCAGCGCCCCACTGTTAGAGGTAGGCCATATAAAATAATCGTTGAAAGTGAAAGTCAGTATTTATTTATAGTTTTTTTTAATTACTCAGTTAAATATTTGTATAAATTATTTCCAGTTGGAACAGATATAGTAATCAGTGGTAAACTTGAAAAGTTTGCCGAACATTGGCAAATTACTCACCCAGATTATATGTTATCTGATATCAATCAATTTAAAGAAATAGCCTGCATAGAGCCAGTTTACCAATTATGTCGCGGTATTACTAACAAGAGCATTAGAAACATAATAAGTTCTAATCTAAAAGATTTGCCTGATTTGCCAGAGTGGATAGATGAAACATTAATCAAGCAAAAGAAATGGCTGAATTGGAAAGAAAGCATCATAAGATTGCACAGACCGAGCTCACTCGCAGAAGCAGAAGTTTGCAGAGAAAGACTTGCTTATGATGAGCTATTTGCGTACCAGTTGGCACTAAAGCTTGCAAGGGAAAATCATGTAAAAAAAGAGGGAAAAGAATTTATAATATTGAGTAAATACAAAGAGCAGGTCTTAAATGAATTACCGTTCCAATTAACAAATGATCAAATTCGAGCGATAGATGAAATCTCAGAAAGACAAAAATCCAGATACCGCATGGTAAGTCTGCTGCAAGGTGACGTTGGGAGTGGCAAAACTGTAGTTGCACTCTTTGCGATGCTGAATGTGGTAGAAAATAACATGCAAGCAGCTCTAATGGCACCAACTACTATCTTGGCTGAGCAACATTATAATTGGATCGAAGAAGCTCTATCTTGTACTGATATAAAAGTTGCTTTGCTTACCGGTAAAACTGCGCGCAAGGAAAGAAAGATTATTATGAACGAACTTGCAAGTGGTATTTTAAATATAGTAATTGGTACTCATGCATTATTTCAAGCTAACGTTACATTTAAAAATTTAGGACTCGCAGTCATAGACGAACAACAGCGATTTGGAGTGATACAGAGGAATCGGTTGGTAGGAAAAGGAGAAAATACCGATATACTTTTTGTTACTGCAACTCCCATTCCAAGAACCTTGCAGCAAGCTATGTATGGTGATGTTGAATGTTCTATTTTAAGGGAAAAACCAAAATCTAGATTGCCAATAAAAACCGTTATTATGAACGTTAAAAAAGTATCAGATATTATTCAAAGACTGAAAAATGCTATAAATAGAGGCGAAAAAGCATATTGGATTTGTCCATACATAGAAGAAAACGAAGAACTCAATATTGCCGCAGCAGAAATGCGCTTTCAGGAACTACAAAAGACATTTTTTGATAGAGTCGGAATAATACACGGAAAACTAACTCAAGAGCAGAAAGATCAAGTGATGTTTTCCTTCAAGAGAAATGAATTTTCTCTGCTTGTTGCAACCACTGTGATAGAAGTTGGCATAGATGTACCAGATGCAACTATTATGATTATAGAGAATGCAGAGCAGTTCGGGTTATCGCAATTACATCAGTTAAGAGGTAGAGTAGGACGAGGAAATAAACCGTCTTTTTGTGTACTGTTATATGACAATCTCAGTAAAAGTTCGTATTCAAAGTTAAAGATTATGTGTGAGTCACAAGATGGATTTTATATTGCTGAAAAGGATATGATGCTGAGGGGTAGCGGAGATATTCTAGGCACAAAACAATCAGGGTGCATGGAGTTTAAATTTGCTGATTTATATGAGGACAGAGAATTGCTCAACCTTGCATATAATAGTGCAAAAGGTACAATAGCTAATTTTGAATTACTGCTTGATATATTTGAATATAGAAGTAGACTACATTTTTCAAAATTTCAGTAATCTTCCAAGCCATAACCTTCATGAGTAGAAATTCCTTGACAGACGGGAGTATTTAACAAACCATATGCGTCAAGTTAAGGAAAAATAAGAGTGAAGAAGAAGTTTTTACCATAAGAATAAATTGTGCAGAGTTAATAGCAGGCCCTGTAAACAAAATGTTAGCAGGTCAAATTAATCAAGGGCAGGAAGTATAAAAATGGAAAAAAAGCGGTAACTTAGCCTAATGACAATAAATATATATATAGAAGGTACCGTTTTAAAGAGCACAAAAGGAATACACAGTAAAAGCGAGAAGAAGTTGAGAATATGTATGGAAGCAGTGTGGAGAAGTGGCTGCCAATGATCAAAAATTTACCACAATTACAGAAGTATACACAAGAGGTTTAAAAGGTGATGCAAAAAGGGAATTTTGGCAAAATGACTTAAGTATGCACAACAAGATTTGCATAATTGATGATCAGATGTCATTCATGCTCAGCCTATATATAGAAAAAATTCTCAAGCTCAAGAGGGCTTAGGGTGGAACTAAAATTCATGGACTTGTTGACGCACGTAATTAATTTCTTTTTTTTAAGTTAATTAATGTTAACAAGCCACGTCTGCCTGTAATCATGTTAATACCAAAATATAATGTAAGAGAAGAAATGGGCAGTGCTATGCAACAGTTTTTGTTTCTTTCTAACCATGCTTCCATATGAAAAACATATGACATAAAAAGGAAAACAAAAAGCTAAGAACCTTGACGCGCTTTACATCTTGGCTTTACCTTATTTATAATATAAACTTTACCACCCCTTTTCACAACTTTACAATTTTTATCTCTGTTACGATGAGATTTTAGCGATCCTTTAACTTTCATATCTACAGTAAGAATAGAATTACCTTACATTATTATCACTTACAGCGAGTTAGTCAATTGATTAAATTTTATTAAAATATTGTATAATTGTTGCTGATACTTCTTCGATCGACCTTTGCGTAACATCAATAATTGGCCAGTTATTTTGCTTAAAGAACTCCTCTGCTTCTTTAATTTCCTTTTCTACTTTTCTAGGGTCAGCATATATATTATTACCTTCATTATTAATTGAAGTCAGTCTATTTTTGCGTATTTCTATTAGCCTTCTTACGTCTATTGTTACTCCTATAGTCAGTTTATTTCTTAATTTTGCTAAGTCGACGTAAAAGGGTATCTCGCTAACAAAAGGAACATTTGCAACTTTATAGCCTCGGTAAGCTAAATACATACTAGTGGGAGATTTTGATGTGCGTGAAACTCCAACCAAAATTATATCGGCTTTATCAATATCTTGAATATTTTGTCCATCATCGTGATTGATGGTATAGTTTATTGCCTCAATACGCTGAAAATACTCGTTATTTATTTCAGTATACAGGTCAAGTTTTTCATCCTTTTCAATTTCAAGATAGGATGAGATTTCTCTAATAATATGTGATAATATTGCTCGATATGGAATTTTTAACTTGATACAATTATCTTTTAGATATTTTCTGAGCCCATCATCAGTAATAGTGCATATAACAAAGTTATGCTCATCACTTTTTCTCTCAATTTCCTCCAGAATTTTATCGATCTGCTCTTCTCCTTTTACAAAAGACCAAACATATTCGATAGTTTCTACAGAACGAAAATGTTTCAGGGCTGATTTTGCAACTGATATAACAGTTTCACCACTTGAATCTGACACTAAGTGTAGGTTAAGCTTTTTAAGGGTCATCAACGTTATACTAAAAATAATAGCAAGCAATCTGCTACTGAAATTGTGCTAATTTATTATACTACGTAAATATAGAAAAACTATCTTGTTGATAAAACTCAAACTAATTGATAAATTCTTAACACAATTATTCTCAAAACAAATGTTTTTATTAAAGCCTACAAATTTCACTTCTTTTACTAAAAAAGCTCTACCTTGGCTTGGGGTTATTTGTTTCGCATGTTTTTTAATTGGAATGTTCTTGGCATTATTCTTCTCCCCAGGAGATTATAAACAAGGAGAAATTGTACGAATTATGTATCTTCATGTGCCTTCTGCATGGCTTGCTCTTGGAATATACGGACTCATTGCATCACTCAGTTTCATTTCATTGGTGTGGAACAATAGCGTTGCTAGTGTTTTGGCACATGCTGCTGCTCCTGCAGGGACAGTCTTTTCGGCAATATGCTTAATCACAGGTAGCGTCTGGGGAAAAGGAACATGGGGTACTTGGTGGGTATGGGATGCAAGGCTTACTTCAATGCTGATTTTGTTCTTTCTGTATGTTGGTTATCTTTCATTGTGGAGCGCTTTTGATAATCAAGCAAGAGCAGAGAAATCATCAGCAGTATTTGCCATTTTTAGTGCTATAAATATTCCCATAGTAAAATTTTCTGTGAATTTATGGTCTACTCTTCATCAGCCAGCAAGTATTTTTAGAAAAGGTGGAGTAGCAATAGAAGGTTCTTTACTGCTGCCACTCATTGCAATGTTTATATTTTGTACCACACTTTTTTTAGTAGTGTGGATACTTAATGCCCTTCATTTAATTAATTTGCAGAAGATAAAGAGAGAAATCAGCATGCGATATTAGGTATATAGTTCCAGAGTGTAATGTTGTGAACAGCTACGGAAATTAAAATGTAGAGCAATCATCAGCAGAGACTGAGTGGTATAAAAAATAGCTGAAGAATGTAAAAAAGGAAGTGGTATAGATAAACCTGTTACCGATAGAGAAGGTGAAATTGATACGGGCGAACCTGTTACTGATGAAGGAGAGAATGAAAATGGAGAAATTACATCTCGAAAAGTAACCTCAGATTGTTCCAAGTATGAAAATTGTGGGCCATATTCTCATTTTTATAAAGTTGATAATAAGATAGGTTGTCAAGGTTTTAGTGCATCTGATTTACTAAAGGAATTATATCCTGAGATGTACAGTAATCCTAAGATTGCAAAATATATAGAAGAGGGAGCAAATGGTAATTATGGTGCAGTAAATTTTAAATTTGCCTTTACAGAGGATCTTAATTCAATATCCTGGCTTGGTAATATAGAATGTGAAAAATGTGTGGATGATCAAATAGAGTTAGCGTGTCAAGAAGAAGAGATTAAGAGTTTCTGTTACCCGAACGTTTACCGTAGTAATCCAGAATTCAACAAGAGCTTTTTTTCCAGAGGAGCATGTCCTAATCTCTTTAGAGAGTCCAGTGAAACAAGTGTTGTAAAAGCAAAACAAGTTGCACCATTGATACTTGTTAATACCTTAGGACAAATGATAGATAAAGAGGGTAATAACACTAAAGTATACTATGATGCATTGAAGCGTTATCTAAATGATGATGGTAAAATCAAGGATTGTGGAGATAATCAAAAGTGTAAGGATTATATTCCAATTATGGAGAAAGTTGCATGGAATAGTGATAAGGAAGTACTATTAAAAACTGCTGTTAATAATACGCAAGAAGCAAATCCTTACTATTATGGAAATGAGGATAATTCTACTTCCGTTGAATTTGGTTCTATATAAGGCTGAATTTGTCTAATTTTTTCTACACTAGACACAATTTAGTCGTATCTGAACAAATACATAATCTATATAAAGAGGACGTAGGTACCATCTGTCCTTTTAAGGCATTTATGTCAATGATATGCGTAATCCATGATTTTAAACATGATGATCCTCCTAAGTAATACAAAAAAACTCAGAAAAATGTATATAGCTATGATAGAAGTTATCTATACATAAGTACAATATACTTTAACTAGAGATTATAAATTAATGAAGTTGAAAAGTCTGCAGACGAAGATAGATTTCGAGCTCTAGAATATCTTCACTATCAAAATAACAAAGCTGTCAAAATTTGTCAAGTAATTTTTATCGCAACTGTACAAACATTGCACAGGACAAATTTAAAATGCTGTAAAATGGTGTCTGTTCAGACGCATGTGAAACCAGTGCTTCTTTTCATCCCACTTCCATGCGGCTAAACCCTTTTCATAATTTCCTATCTATCATTTCTTAAACCACTCCCCTGAACGGATACAATTAAATACATTTTTAACATTTTTATAGAAAACTATTAGTATAGATTTGTATGCTGCCCTCATGGCTATTTTAAAATGTTTAATACTCCTTTTCATTATTTCTTGCACACATTTACCTAACAAGCAACATTCTGTTAATATAGACAATTATAAGCACGATTATTCGTTGCAACAATATAATACTCCTTTGAAGAATAACGAACCAGCAATACCAGAAATGATACCTTTACCGGTAGAGTTTCCCGATCTTACAACCAGTAATCAGTTTCTTTCGATTAATGTTGATGAAAAAGTACCAGTAAAGGATTTACTGATTGAAATAGGAAAACTTTCTGACATTAACTTAGACATAGATCCCAAAATATCAGGTAATATTACTTTAAAGCTAAAAGATAAGAACATAAACGAAGTAATTCAGAATATAGCCAACAGCGCCAAATTGCGTTACTCAATGAATAATGGTGTAATTAGAATTGAACAAGATTTGCCATATGCACAAAATTATTACGTAGACTTCATCAATATTCAACACTCTGCTCAAAGCAATTTTGTCGTTAGTGGCAATGTTACAAGCAGCGATGCTGACAGGAATGTTAGAAAGTCTCAATATAGCAGTGACTTATGGAGTTCATTAGAAAAAGGCTTAAATGCAATAATGGATGTTAATGGAGTGGATGATGGTGAATTTCTTTCATCCAACAGAGAAGCTGGTGTCATTATTCTAAATGCTAGAAAAGATATTCACAAAGCTGTTGAAGAATATATTAATAAAGTTAAGAAATTGGCGTCTTCTCAAGTAATGATCGAGGCCAAAATAGTTGAAGTTGTATTAGACGATAAATACCTTTCTGGTATCAACTTAAATGATTTGCATAATGAAACAAAATCTATAACAAATCAAGATAGTTCCATTACTAGCCTGGTAATGAACTCTGATTTAGAAAATTTAGTAAAAACTTTAGACAAGTTTGGCACTTCAACCGTAATTTCAAGCCCTAGAGTACATGCTATAAATAATCAGCAAGCAATGATTTCATTTACTAAAAACCATATCTATTTTACTTCCGATATACAGAAAGATACCGGAAACTCCAATCATGCCTTAATTACCAAGATGAATAGCACTCCAATAGGTGTGGTGTTAATAATCCACCCAAGCATTAACATTGATACTAACGAAATATTTATGGATATACACCCAACCTTATCAAGAATTAACAATTACACTAAAGACCCAAATATAGAATATGTCGCACAACAGAATAAAATGAAATTAAATAGTGACATTCCAATTATTGAAACCAGAGAAATGCACTCTACGTTAAAAATTAAGAGCGGCGAAGTTATGGTAATTGGTGGGCTTATAGAGCATAGAAAAGATAACCAAAACTTATTGCATCAAAAGTCAAAAAAACTGGCTAAGACAGTAGAAACCGTCATCTTCCTGAAAGCAACAATCGTACCAACACTTGGTTTATTAGATATAAAAGATAGGAATTTATATATATATTAAACGTATCCGTTCAGGCAATGGCATCAACTTAAGGAAAGATGTTGGGGTTGCTATTATGATAAGAAGAGAGTATCAGAATGATAATTAAGACAGCTTAATCATAAATCTGTTGCAGTAAATTTAAGTTACTTTAGTCATATATTAAAGTTTTTAAACAGGTCTTAGTTTACTTACTTTATTGTTTTCTTTATTATCAAATATTGCTTTAAATAATATGGAGGAGCACATTGTCAGCAATTGCCGTTATTGATTTTGGTTCACAGTTTACACAGCTTATTGCAAGACAAATCAGGGAAATGGGCGTTTACTGTGAAATATTTCCAAGCAATATCGATTTCGAAACAGTATCAAAATTCAATGGATTTATTTTTTCTGGAGGACCGCAATCTGTAAATGACAATTGCTCTGAAGTAAGTGAAGTAGCACATAAAATTATAAAACTTAACGAAACAATAAACACTCCTATACTTGGAATATGTTATGGACAGCAACTCATTTGTCATTATTTCGGGGCAAAGGTAAGAAAAGAATTCAATCAGGAATTTGGCAAAACTAAAATCAAGATACTAAAAGAATCCCCAATTATAAAGGATACTTGGGACGTTAATTCCGAAGTCGATGTGCTAATGAACCATGCAGACAGTGTCGAAACTATACCGCAAGGATTTACTGCTATTGCCTCAGGTATAATAAATCAAACAATCGCAATAATTGCCAACGAACAGCGGAAGATTTACTGCACTCAGTTCCATCCTGAAGTTAAGCCTACGACAAATGGTAGTAAACTTCTCTCTAATTTCTTAGATATTGCAAATTGTGAGAGAGATTGGACAATGAAGTCATTCATTGAAAAACAGAAGGAAAAAATTCAAAACTTAGTAGGGGAGAAAAAAGTAATTGCTGCAGTAAGTGGGGGGGTTGATTCAAGTGTTGCAGCAGTTCTTACACACAAAGCTATAGGAAAACAATTAAACTGTATTTTTATCGATACTGGGTTATTGCGTAAGAGCCAGACCACTGCTATGTTAAAAGAAATTCCAATAAATTACGTTGATAAATCAAACTTGTTTTTAAGTAGGTTAAAGGGAATAACTGATCCGGAAGAAAAGCGAAAAATTATCGGCAATACTTTTATCGAAGTATTTGAAGAAGAGGCAAAAAAAATAGGTGATGTGGATTTTTTAATGCAAGGCACCATTTACTCTGATGTAGTTGAATCAGGGCACGCTTCAGGAAACACTAGTACAATTAAATCTCATCACAATGTTGGTGGGTTGCCAGAAAAAATGAATCTGAAATTAGTAGAACCTTTACGCTATCTCTTTAAAGATGAAGTAAGGCTGCTTGGCAAAGAAATTGGGCTTTCAGATGAGATAATATTTCAACATCCATTTCCTGGGCCTGGACTTGCAGTGAGGATCATAGGTGAGGTTGATGAAGAAAAGGTACGAATATTGCAAGAAGTAGATGAAATATATATCAACACAATGAAAAATTATGATCTGTATGATAAAATATGGCAGGCTTTTGCTGTACTGTTACCAGTAAAAACTGTGGGAGTTATGGGAGATAATCGTACATACGGATATGTTTGCGCTTTAAGGGCTGTGACTTCATCTGATGGCATGACAGCTGATGCATTTCCATTTGAAAATAAAGATCAACATTCGTTAGTATTTTGGAGGTTTTTGCAAGACGTCAGTAGTATAATTGTTAACAAAGTTTCCGGAGTAAATCGAGTTGTGTATGATTTAACTTCCAAGCCACCAGCAACTATTGAGTGGGAGTAGCAATAATTTCATTCCAGTTTCAGCTACTCGAATCACACCAAAGAGGCTGGTTGCATAACTCAAATTTTAAGGAAAACTATTTAATGTCATTCCAGCGCGTAACGCTGGAATGGCTTTGTTGCATCGCTATCTACGGCGGATTAAAGATAAAAAAGATGAAGAATATCAGTAGCTTATTATTCTAGCATTTATAGTAAGGACGGTCAGTGAATATCTAAATTTGAGTAAAAGAAATTTTACTACCATTCACTAATCTAGCTAAAATTCAAGAATTTCAATGCTTTAGCTATTTTAAGTAGAATTAAATTTACTAATACAAACAATAAATTACTATTCTTAAATTTGATCAGATTGACTGCAAAAAAATAAGATTTTCAATAAGTTGCTTGTATAGTTAGCCTTTCATAGGTAGCGATGCAACAAAGCCCGCTGGAATCCAGAAAAAAAGAACCAGTGTCAGCTACTCGGATGACATCGAAATGTTCGTACAGATATTCGTCACACACCGGAATAAAAATTAGACTTTTGCCTTGTGCAAAATAATTTCAAGGCCGCATTGTCTTTATTTTGCTTATAGCTTCCACAAGCACTGCAAACATAAATGAAGAATACAAATATGCTTTTGGTAGTTCTATGTGAAGCCCTTCAAGTGTTAGATATACACCGACGAGTAAAATAAATAGAATGGCAATTACTTTTAAGCTTGGGTTGGATTTTATTACCTGAGCGGTATAATTTGATGAAAATAGCATCGCTAATATGGAAAATGTAAATGCTATGGCAATGATTATCATATTGTGAGTTAATGCTATGGCAGTTAATATTGAATCAACCGAAAAAACTAAGTCTATTAATATAATTTGTAGCACAACTAAAAAAAATTGTGATTTAACATTTGCCTTTGTTTTGTTCTCCTTATGTACAAAAATTTCGCTCCATAACTCTATAGAACTTTTAACAATAAGGAATAACCCTCCTGCAATCATAAGTAAATCCTTTACTGAGATATCTAGCGATACAGCGTGAAATATAGGCTTTTGCATTGATAGTATATATGATGTAAAAAATAGTATTACAAAACGCATCAATAGCGCTAAGCCAAAACCTATAAGGCGGGCTCTTTCTCTCAGCAGATTTGGCACCTTATCTATTGCTAGAGAAATAAAGATTAAATTGTCTATACCAAGTATAGTTTCAAGTAGCGTAATTATCAATAAAGTCCAAGCATCAGCTAGCATTTTCATTCCAAAGTCAGATTTTGTACTTTACAATAGATGTGTAAAAATTAAGTAACTTCGACTAGGTAATTAAAAAATCAGCCTTACCCGGAAAAGAAAGAGGCAAAAGGGCATTTTTATAATAAAAGTACTTTTGTAAGAGAAATAATGAAATTAAAAATCTAACTCTCTTTACGAAAATTTTAAATAGATTGTAAAATAGTTGTACCATGAAAATATATGCCTTCTTTATAGACTAAGATTTTTCTTTAAATTAAGATAGATACACGATAAAAGGAACATATGACAAAAGAATCATTAGCAAAAACTGATATAGTAAAAGTTGAAGATAAGAAAGCAACAAAGGGATTTTTTAAAATATTAGGTGAAGTAGCAGATGCTGTAAGGTCATGGGTTGGCAATATTGGCCCTGATTTAAGTAGTAGTCGCGATGTCGATAGTTTAGTCTTGAAGATGAACGAATGCTTAAACCCAAAGGGGGGTGAAGTCTCAGCACGTAAGAACACCGTATCTCTTGGTAATTTGTACTTGAGTTTATCAGAGGCAGGTCAAATAAAATTTTTACAAACCCTGGCAGAAAAGTTCAATCCGGATAAAACGAAAATAGATGAAGAAATGAAAGTATATAAGAAAAATCAAGATTCTGAGTCGAGCTATAAGTTTGAACAAGACTTAATAAAAGTCCTTGAATCACCACGCTCTAAAATATTGAAGCAGTTTATCTCCTTACCGGAGGGCCTTAAGTTTATTGTTGATATGCGTTCTGATGTACTCAAGCTGAAGAATCAATATAAAAGTCTAAGTCCACTAGAAAACGAATTAAAAAGTATACTTTGTACTTTGGTTGATGTTGATCTACTTGATCTTCATCAAATCACCTGGGATTCACCTGCATCATTGTTGGAAAAACTTATAAAATATGAAGCTGTACATAAAATTTCCTCTTGGGGTGACTTAAAAAACAGACTAGATTCTGATCATCTCTGTTTTGCTTTCTTTCATTACAAAATACCAAATGAACCTTTAATTTTTGTAGAGGTTGCACTGATGAATGAGATTGCAGATAGTATTCAACACGTTTTGGACGAGTCAGTTCCTTCAAGTGACCCAAGCAGTGCAAGTACTGCTATATTCTATTCAATATCAAACACTCAAACTGGTTTATCTGGAATTAGCCTCGGTAACTTTTTAATAAAGAGAGTCGTAGAAAAACTATCGCAAGAATTTAAAAGCGTAAAAGTGTATGCAACTCTTTCTCCAGTTCCTGGATTTACAAAATGGCTAAAAAATCAAGACGTAGCTTTATTAGGTAAGCTTAATATAAAACAATCAGGTACAGAAATTTTAGAAAGCATAAAAACTAACATTGAATGCGAAAAACAGTCCCTACTGAAACTTTGTGCACATTATTTGCTAAAGGTTAAAAGCAGTGGTGGAGGTGCTTATGATCCAGTAGCACACTTTCATTTAAGCAATGGTGCATCAATCAAACAAATCAACTGGATGGCTGATACTTCTGAAAAAGGCATTAGTCAGTCAGCCGGAATAATGGTGAATTATCTGTATGAGCTGCCTAAAATAGATAACAATCATGAGAATTATATGATTAATAAAGTGATTTCTCATTCAAAAAAAGTGTCAGCTATGTTAAAGGAATAATAGGAAGTGCGCAAGCATATAGAAAGTGCTAACATTCCCTAATGTTTATGTATATAATATTGAATAGTTTTATGAGGTAAAATGTATGAATAGTGATGAATTAGAAGAATTAAAGAAACTAAAACAAAAGATACAAGATGCAGTAGCACATAAAAAATTGTATGGTGTATTATTTGCAGATTCTAAAGAGATAGAGTTATTCAATAATTGTATTAGCAGTATTAAAAGTAATGGAATAGGCGAAGAGGAATCAAATGAATTGATAACCATTTATAAAGGACTTAATTCAATATTTGATAACATTAGTTCTGACTGGGATGGCAATAAGGGTAGCCTAAATGCTCAAAAAATTATTGTACATTATCAAAACTTAGAGTCTATCTTAAAGATAGTAAACATAATTAAAGAATTGAAGACAAGATTGGGCCAAGCATTCGTGATCTTCGACTTTGATGAATCCGGGTTAATCCAGGATATCGAATCACTCCAAAAAAAAATGAAAGAAGTGCTAGAAAACATGCAACAACAAGAACAAAGTGCAGCAAGGAAAAAAGAGTTAGAAGAGAAAGCTAAAGCAGAGTTTAGCAAGTATATAGAAAACGGCACTATTGATGCGATGTCAATCAAAAGGGATAGTAATTCAGATCTTCTTTATACAATAATTAAGCTAAAAGAAGACAATAAAAGCACAGATATTAAAGTAAGCGAATTTTTAAATAGTGATTTTTGTAAAGAAAACAATATTGCCGGTTTTCTTCTTTCAAGTGGAGATCAAAAAGAATTTATCAGTGGTAAAATACATGAGGGGATTAGATATTATCATATAGGTACCACAGTTCAATATGGAATAAAGTTTAACTGGTATGTAGACGGAAAGGAATGTAGCATTACATTAGGTGCTAACAGTGATGATAGTATTAGAATAATAAGTGATAGACCAACTGATGCGGATTTAGAAAAAAATAAAGATGTAAAGATTAAAGTTGGTGATGCTTACCTAAGCCTTGCTGATGCAGTAAAAACGTGTAGACAGCAAGAAGATCCAAGTAGCACAGTGAAGCAAGCATCAGCTAATGAGCATTGCCGTCCATTGGCAAGGACAGCTTAATGTTTTTAGCAAAGAGAGATATAAGTAATTGCTCTTGTAATACTTAAAATGTAAAATAGATCTACTTAAATAAGTAGATCTATGAACAATATAAGAAATTTTGCAATAATAGCACATATAGATCATGGGAAGTCAACTCTTGCTGATCGTTTGATAGAAGAATGTAACGGTCTTGAGACAAGGGAAATGACCAATCAGGTACTTGACTCAATGGATATAGAGCGTGAACGTGGAATTACAATCAAAGCACAAACGGTAAAACTCAATTACACTGCAAATAATGGTAATAAATATTGCCTCAACCTCATGGACACACCAGGTCATGTTGACTTTTCATATGAAGTCAGCCGAAGCTTAGCCGCATGTGAAGGCTCACTTTTGGTAGTAGATAGCAGCCAAGGAGTTGAAGCTCAGACTCTGGCAAATGTCTACAAGGCAATTGACAATAATCATGAGATAATAGTTGTGCTTAATAAAGTCGATCTTCCTGCTGCAGATCCAGAAAGGATAAAGCTTCAGATTGAAGAGGTAATCGGAATTGATGCAACTGAGTCAATTTTGATATCGGCAAAAACTGGTCTTGGGATAAAGGATGTACTTGAAGCTATAGTGACAAAACTTCCCGCTCCTCAAGGTGATACAAATGCTCCACTGCAAGCAATTTTAGTTGATAGTTGGTATGATCCTTACCTAGGAGTAGTAATTTTAGTGCGAGTTAAAAATGGAGTACTAAAAAAAGGCATGAGAATCGTTATGATGTCTAATAATGCTACATATCAGGTCGATAATATCGGTATTTTCACTCCTAAAAAAGTTATGACTGGTGAACTTTCAGCAGGTGAAGTTGGTTTTATAACTGCTTCAATGAAAGAAGTAGCAGACTGCAAAGTAGGAGACACTATTACTGAAGAGAAAAGGCCGTGCAGCAAGGCATTACCTGGCTTTAAAGAAGTACATCCTGTAGTATTTTGCAGTATTTTTCCCAATAACACAGATGATTTTAAATATTTAAGGGAAGCACTAGAAAAATTACATTTAAATGATGCTAGTTTTACATTTGATGCTGAAACGTCAAATGCGCTAGGTTATGGATTTCGTTGTGGTTTTTTAGGAATGCTACATCTTGAAGTCATTCAAGAAAGACTCGAAAGAGAATTTGATTTAGATCTAACAGCAACTGCACCGAGTGTTATATATAAAGTTGCAACACAAAATGGTAAAGTTTTAAATATCCATAACCCAAGCGATATGCCAGACCCTACAAAAATTGAAATAGTGGAAGAACCATGGATCACTGCAACTATAATGGTACCTGATCAATATTTAGGAGAGATTCTATCTCTGTGTGAAGAGAGGAGAGGAGAACAGCAGGATTTATCTTATGTTGGTAATACGACAACAGCACTACTGAAGTATAAATTACCGCTGTCTGAGGTTGTTTTTGATTTTTACGATAGACTAAAATCAATTTCCAAGGGATATGCAAGTTTAGATTGGGAAATATCCGATTATCAGGAAAGTCAGATAGATAAATTAAGTTTTTTAGTTAATGGAGAACCTGTGGATGCGTTAGCCTGCATTGTTCATAAAAGCAGGGCAGAAAAAAGAGGCCGTGAAATATGTGCACGTTTGAAAGACTTGATACCACGCCAGCAATATAAAATCGCGATTCAAGCGGCAGTAGGCGGAAAAATTATTGCTAGAGAAACGATTAACCCGTATAGAAAAGATGTAACAGCCAAGCTCTATGGTGGAGACGTCACACGAAGGATGAAGCTGCTTGAAAAGCAGAAGAAAGGTAAGAAAAGATTGCATTCTGTGGGAAACATAAACATTCCACAAAATGCTTTTATTGAGGCTTTGAAAATAAATGATTAATATATATTCAAAAACATAAATTTAAAGAACTAAGTGATATTTTCTCAATAAATTTACTGACATTGATATGGGTAAATTTGAAATAGCTATGTGAATTTGTAAAACACTATATAAGATACCATACAACGAAATCATCCCAGTGTTAAACGCTGGGATGACAGAGAGCAGCTCAATTGCTCCACTCAATCAGTAAAAATCAGATATATGTAGACATTGGCTAAAACCATTCCAACAACATTTTAGTGAAACTTAACAAGCTTATCTATAGTTTTAGTGATGATTCTTGGAGTATTTGGAGAGACTTCTGAGCCCAGTCTATTTAACCGCTCTATAGCAAACCCGCTGTTCTCATTTATTATGAAATCACATAAAATATTTTCTATATCTTTAATAACACTTTCATGCTTTCTCAGAGGATGGTTATTCGGATATCTATGAATGGTTTTGATGCTAGAATACTCAACGAAAGCTTGATCTTTAAAAGCAAGTTGTCTCAATTTCTCTTTGAATTTTTCTTCTTCATCTCTTGCTAAAAGGCAAGACTTTATCAGTGATTTTATAATCGAGTTTATAGCCTGATGTATTTCAGAATGCACTATAACTTTGATGATATTTTCTTCCACTATGCAATCATAAGTGCTTTTTTCGCTCTTTAATGACTCTATAAGCATTTTGCTATTTTGCGAATTCAATTCCAGATTCTCTTCACTTATAGGAGTCATTATAAAGGTATTCTTATTTACCCTGATGTAAAATTGTGGCAACCCTTTAGAACAGGCAAATGCTACATCCTTAGACTCAAGTGCGTGATTGTATGAAGAAGAAAGGGTGCTTGCTATAACGCTACTTGGTACTTTCATTCCATGATTACTTAGGTGATTTAACACATTCTCAACATCATGATATGTAAAACCTGTATCTTTTATCAATTCAACAACTTCTATGCAATTGTGTTGTTTATACTCTATTGTCACTTCTTCTGTAAAAAGAGTTTTAGCTGCTATATGCTTATCAAGCACTGTGAAAATCTTGATGAAACTCTCTAAATCTTGTTTGTTAATTAATTCAATACTAATTAAGTTTTTGCTAACAATTATAATATTTTTTATCATTTTTTCCCACTAAAAAAACTCACTAGATGAATTGTATTTTTAATTCATTAAAAATTGTTTAAAGTGGGTATGCCAGCAACAGTAAGACAAAAAAATCACATAAAATCTTCATTATGTATTATATTACATCCCTCGTGTTCATCACTGCCGCTTGTGTAAGCTGTTGCATTAATGCTATCTTCATTGTTATTTAACATATTATCCAACTTTCCTTCTTTTTCAAGATCCATCAATTTGTCACATCCAGCAATATGATGTACATAATCACCATTTTCATCAGTAATAAAAATTTGTGGAACTGTCCTGACGTTATATTTTGATTTTATACCGTCAAACAAATCCGAGTTTCTAAGTACATCAATTTCTTCGTATTTCACACCTTTTTCATCCAATAACTCTTTTGCTTTCTTGCAGAATGGGCAGTACTTCTTCACATATATTACAACTTTTCCTTTAGTGTTTTTCACGATTTATCTCCATAGTTCATAAAATACAACTATTATATATAAAAAATATATATAAAATATCAAATTGTATGAAAATTATTTACAACTGTGAGCAAGGGATAAAAGATAATGTGGCACTAACTTTCGGAAATTTCGATGGCGTTCATTTAGGACATAAGTTTGCAATTTCCAATCTAAAGAAGGTAGCACAAGAAAGAGGATTACCCTCTGCAGTTTTAACTTTTGAGCCTCACCCATCAACTGTTTTATTTAGTAGGAACAATTTTAGGTTAATAGACCAAGAACAAAAAAAGGAACTAATCAGCAGCTATGGTATAGATTACTTGTATATTATTAATTTTAATAGAGGTTTTTCTGAGGTTAGCTGCGATGACTTCATTGGTAAGATTTTGGTAAAGAAGTATGGTGCTAAACATATAACTGTTGGAGAAAGTTGTACTTTTGGTCACAAACGATTGGGTAACATATTAACTCTAGAAAAATATTCTCAGATGTATGAATATTCTTTAACTAAATTAGAGCCATTGATAATCGATAGAAAAATTTGCTCTTCTTCCTCAATCAGAGAGTGTTTACAAAAAGGCGAAATAGAAATTGCTAATAAATTGCTTGGTAGGTCTTATCAAGTTTCTGGTATTGTAACAAAAGGTGCATGTAGAGGTAGAGAAATAGGGTTTCCAACCATAAACATTCCGATAGAAGATTACATGATAAAACCTAAGCTTGGTACATATTACGCCAAAGTTGCATTTTCTGAAAATAGTTCAAGTTGGCTATATGGAGTAGTCAACATTGGTATGAGACCTACATTTAAGGACTTAAAAAAACCTATAGTAGAAATGCATATATTTGACTTCAACGAAAATGTATACAATTTTAAGGTTGACATACAACTTTTAAAATTTATTAGGGCAGAAAAAAAATTCCATAGTATTAACGAGTTAACAAAACAGATAGACCGTGATATAATGAAGGCTTACCAGTTAAAGATAAACTTATGAAAAGGATATGTTTAGTTATTATATTGATTATAGTATCATTCGATCAAACAAGTAAATTGTATATAAACTCTTTGATTGATGAGGGGGAGTCAATCGAGATTACTAGTTTTATGAAATTAGTTGAAGTTTGGAATTCAGGAATTAGCTTTGGAATGTGTAGTACTCTGCCGCATGGCAGCTTCTTTTTTTCAGCATGTTCAATATTAATAATTGGTATACTTGCATACTTGATATATAAATCTAATGATAAGTCAATTTACCTTAGTTTTTCTCTGATGATTGGTGGAGCGATCGGAAATGTAATTGATAGAATCTATTGGGGAGCTGTATATGACTTCATATATTTTCATATCAATGATTGGTATTGGCCAGCCTTTAATTTAGCAGATCTATCTATAGTTTGTGGAATGTGTACATTGTTATATAAGTGGTATATATATGATAGGTCTATCTCTAAGCAAAATGAGGAATGAAATAATGCTTCGCAAATTCTTTAGTTTTTTTATACTATCTGTGTTTTTTTTCATTTGTCCGATTTCTTTGGAAGCTGAAATCATAAAGCATGCTAAGCTCAGTAACGGATTGGATGTTTATGTAGTACCTAATCACCGAATTCCAGCTGTTTTTCATGCAATAATATATAAAGTTGGGGGAATGGATGACCCAATTGGCAAAGCAGGATTGGCTCACTACTTTGAACACTTAATGTTTGAAACTACAGGAAAATTTAAAGACATAGAATCCACTTTGGGCAGCATTGGGGCCCAATTTAATGCTTTTACCACTAAAGAATACACCTGCTACTACGAATTAGTTCTCAAAAAAGATTTACCACTAGCAATGGAAATTGAAGCAGATAGAATGGGCAATTTTGATGTTACTCAAGACAAAATAGATAGAGAAAAAAATATCGTATTAGAAGAAAGAAAGATGAGATTTGATAATAATCCTGAAGCTTTACTATGGGAGGAAATGAACAGTGCATTTTATCGTAATGGTTATGGTAGGTCTGTTATTGGTTGGGAGAGCGATATTAAAACTTACAATCAAGATGACATAACAAGGTTTCATGATAACTATTATCATCCAGGTAATGCTATACTGCTCGTTGTTGGTGATGTAGAATTTGAAGAAGTAGTGGGATTAGCAAAGGAAAAATATGGTGCAATTAAAGCTGAGCCTGTAGTGAAGCATTATCCGAACCAAGATTCAATACATAATGCAGATATATCGGTAATTTTAGAAAGCACTGAAGTAAAAGAGCCAGTTTTATACTTTCGCTATAGTGTTCCTTTATTTGAGCAAATAAGTGAAACTTTTCCTGTTGATTTGGCAGTTGATGTTTTGGGGAATGGCAAGTCTAGTAAGCTATATAAAGATTTAGTTCTAGATAAGAATGTAGCAGTAGAAGTGTTTGCTTATTATAATAGCTTAGCTTTTAGTAATGGTTACATTGAGATTCGGGTAACTCCAAAAAGCGGGGTGAATTTGGATGCTGTTGCAAGAGAGTTAGAAAATTCTATTAATCACTTTAACTCTGAAGGAATAACAAGTGAAGAGTTGCAAAGTACAAAGTCTAAATACAAAGCAGCACAGCTTGATAATCTATCTGATTTAACTAATATAGCAATGTTTTATATACCACGTCTAGCACTAGGTATTCCACTTGATGAAATAGACATTTCATATAGCAAAATTAATGATGTCAATCTAGAGGATGTAAATAATAAAGTTCACGCTATCTTTTCTACTAATAAATTAGTTGGTCGTTTGCTACCAAAAGGAGGTAATAATGAAGATAAGTAAATATGTATTTCTATTTTTTTTCTGTCTAGGCTTTAATTTGCAAGCAAGCAGTCACTTAAATATAGAGGAGGTTACTACTAATAAAGGATTTAAGTTTTTATTTGTTGAAAACCATGATCTACCAAAAGTTTCACTTAATATATCATTCAAAGATGCAGGTTGTGTGTATGAAAGTGCAGAAAAGCAGGGGCTTGCTTGGTTTACTTCTCTTGTAATTCAAGAAGGAGCAGGAAAAAATGATGCCAAAGATTTTGCGAAAAAGCTTGAGGATAAAGGAATTAGTTTAAATTTTACTTCTGGTTTAGAAGCATTTAGGGTTTCATTAAACACTTTATCTGAGAATCTAGAGGATGCAATTTCACTACTGAGTGATGCTATAATGCGCCCTAAAGTTGATCCTGAGGGGTTAAATAGAGTATTCGAAAAAGCCAAAGTAAACTTTAATAATTTTGAAAAAGACCCTTATTTTATTGCTGCAAAAGAGTTAGATACATTGTTGTTCAAAAAACATCCTTACTCAAGAGATCCATATGGAACTCTAGACACTATAATGAACATTACTAGAGACGATGTTTTAACATACATAAAGCGTAGTTTTACTAAGGATAATATCGTTATTAGTATTGTTGGTTGTGCAACAAAAGAAGAAGTTAGTACGCTGCTCGATAAATATTTATCTAAGTTACCATCAAAAAGATCGAAAGTTAGGAAGGTATCTGTAAAAAATGAATTTGGGCCTGCAGAAAGTAAGAGCGTTTTTATGGATATACCACAGAGTGTAATACTTTTTGCTCAAAAAGGCATAGCATATGAAGACCCTAATTACTATAATGCTAGTGTTTTGATTAATGCGCTTGGTGGTATGAGTCTAAACTCAATACTGATGAAAGAGTTGAGACAAAATCTAGGTATTACTTATGGTGTTAGTGCACGTAATGTTCCTAATAAGCATGGAAATATTATATCTGGATTTATGAGTACTGATAGTTCCACTGCTAGCAAAGCTATATCAGCAGTAAAAGATACATTTAGCAGAATAAAAGAGGAAGGAATTGACGAACAATTATTCAAGGATGCAAAAACCAGTTTAGTAAATAACCTTATCTTCTCTTTTCTATCCAATAATGCGAATACAGCAACGTTACTGGATAGTATGCAGATAGATGATCGTGATATTAACCATATAAATAATTATGCAAATATCATTAATGATGTTCAATTGGAAAAAGTAAACAAGCTGGCAAGTTCTTTACTGAATCCTGAAAATTTATTTTTTGTTGAAGTTGGAAGAAACGCTCAAGGTCAATAGTTAATACCTTCTACTATTGATCTTACTGCTTTTACATAACACTTATGCTCTTCAGCTAGAATGCGCTCTGAGAGACTGTGAACATCATCATTTGGTAACACTGGAACAGTAGCTTGAGCGATTATGGCTCCAGCATCAATTTCAGGAGTAACATAATGCACAGTACATCCTGTAATTTTTACACCCGCTTTCAGAGCTTGCTCCTGAGCATTTAGGCCCTTAAATGACGGAAGTAAAGAGGGATGAATATTTATAACTTTGTTATGCCATTTATTCAGGAAATTGGCCTTTATAATTCTCATAAACCCTGCAAGGCAAATTAAATCAACCTTATGTTGAACAAGTATTTCATGAATTTTATCAGTATCAAGTGGCTTATCTTCAACAACAAACGCTGAAACTCCTGCTTGCTTTGCTATTTTAAGGCCTCCAGCTTCACTATTATTTGTGATAACACACACAGTTTCAGCAGGGAAATTCTGATCTTGACATGCTTCTATTAAAGCCTGCATGTTTGATCCTCTACCTGAAATTAGTATTCCGAGTTTTATCTTTTTCATTTTAGTGCAGCCGTAAGAATGGATATTAATAAAATAGCTCAAAAGGAAAGTTTATTTTAGAATAAATACTATTGTGTAGCAATATTTTACACTGCTGAATAACATGGAATTAAAGAAATCATTCAGTTTGAAGTAACTTTAACATTTCATTTTAGGAATATTATACAATTTATGGTAAATAAATGCATATTTTTATGGCTGCGTTATTATTTATTTAACAAAGTATTAGTATAATTTACTACACTGAATTAAATGGAGAAAATTCAATGAATAAATTACCAAGCAATGCAAAAACAAGCAAGTCTCAGGTTACTCAGTGGGAGGTAATAAAAAATTGTGAATATTCTGATAATTGTTTATCAAAAGTAGTAACTTTATACGTCATTAAAATGGCAGAATTATCAGATATTTATACGAGTAATGAACCTGAAATTAATACTATACTTACAAGAATAAGCATAACAAGTGAAAATGCATTTTTAAATAAGGTTGTTGATATTGAAATTATGGAGGGCATTTTTCCGTACAAATTCAACAGCAAGAAGAAAAATAACATATCAAGGCTAGAAGATTTGTACAATTATTTATGTTCTACTGTTATTGATAGCCTTCCAAAAGAAATGCTTGAAAGCCTAAGAAGAGAATACAGAGACGCTGTTAACTTATTTAAAGCAATTACTTAACTAGGTGTAACATTTTTAAGACTTTACCTTCTATTTCAGAAATGCCACTTTCAAGATCTTTATCTATCAAACATATGGTAGATAAATATGTTTTCTGCTTCTTTTCAACATTGATAGTTAAAGTTCCAGGAGTAATCGTAACCGAGTTAGCAAATAATGCAATGGTCTTATCATTATGTCCTATGCATTCTCTTACAATAACAATTGGCTCAACTGTAGATTTGAATCGTAGCACCTTTTTTGTTACATAAATACTTGAAAAAATAATTTGGTAAATTAGCCAAGGTATATAACTTATAAGCTGATAAAGTGACAGCCTACCACTATCATTTAGAATTTGACTAAGGGCACTTTCAGCATCAATTAACCTTTTAAAGATAATCAATGTGAACACAGAAGAAAATACTCCACAGAGAATAAAAAAAGGCTCAAAATAACCAGACAATGTAATCCATAGAGAAGACAAAATCACAAATGATAGAGAAAAAAACTTAATATTTTGCCTGACTTTCATGATTTGGAGTATAACTTAAATGATTTTTTAGAAAAATAAAAAGTTCTTGATTTTTGTGTCAAAGAACATAATAACCAAGTTATTTTAATAAGTAGTGGAGATTATGACGCTTGATGATTTTCTAAAAATGCTTGAAGAAATAAATGATACTTCAGGTTTAAGCAAGAACAACATAGTTGAACGAATAAAAATAAAATTAGAAAGAATTGATTTACGGAGGTGGGAAGATAGTGGATTTAATATCAATCATATATTCACTACACATAGTGATCTAGATCCTGTAGAAACTACATTGTTGCATTTTGCTGCTAAGAGTGGCTATGAGAACATAGTAATAGCTCTAATTGAATATGGAGCATATGTTGATGCATGGGACAGCGATGGATGCACTCCTTTACATTTTGCTGCTGAATGGAACCACAAAGGCATATTAGATATTTTAATTGAAAGTGGAGCAAATGTTAATGCGTGGGACAATGATGTATGTACACCTTTACATCTTGCTGCCGAAGGTGGGAATGAAAGTGTAGTAAGAGCTCTAATTGCATGTGGAGCAGATGTTAACGCGCAGAACAATGATGGACACACTCCTCTACATTTTGCTACTAAGAGTGGCTATGAGAACATAGTAATAGCTCTAATTGAACACGGAGCATACGTCGATGCGTGGGATAATTATAGAAGCACTCCCTTGCATTTTGCTGCTGAAAGTGATAATGAAAACATAGTAAGAACTCTGATTGAACATGGAGCATGTGTTAATGTGTGGGATAGTTGTGGACGCACTCCTTTGCATTTTGCTAGCGATCATGAAAGTATAAGAGATATTTTAATTGAAAGTGGGGCATATGTTAGTAAACAGAACAATAATAGATATGCTCCTTTACACTTTGCTATTGAATGGGGCTGCAAAGATGTGATAAGTTCTTTGTCAGGTAATGCTAGTCCTAGGGCTGAAATGGCAGTAGGAAGAGTGGAACAAATTACACTTGCAGGAAGATTGGAGCTTTTTTAACCAAACTTGCATTTACTGAGATAATTGTTTTGTTATGAATTAAACCAAAAGTTCTGTAATATATTGAAGCTTAAAGATATCTTTAGATATGGAAGTTATTGCAGAAAATAGAAAAGCAAGGTTTGAATACTTTATCTTAGAAGAATTTGAAGCAGGTATGATCCTCTTAAGTAGTGAAGTGAAATCACTAAGGGAAAGAAAAGCAAACATTTCTGATGCTTACGTTACTGAAAAAAAAGGTGAAATATGGCTAAACAATATGCATATCGCAGAGTATAAAGCTGCAAACCAAAAGAATCACAAGCCAAAAAGAGAACGAAAATTGCTTTTGCATAAAAAAGAGATAAATAAGCTAATTGGTCAAATCAAAACCTCTGGAATAACTGTTGTGCCACTTTCTATCTATTTTAATGATAAAGGGTTGGCAAAAACTAAAATTGCCATTGTGAAAGGAAAAAAACTCTATGATAAGAGAGCAACCATAAAGCAGAGAGAGTGGGAACGTGAGAAAAGTAGATTGTCTAAGAATAATTTGTAGTAAAATATGTCTTTAAGTCCAGTTATTTTTAGCATCGGTCCTGTTTCTATATATTGGTACTCTTTAGCATATGTTTTGGGTATAGTTTTTGCATATTGGTATTTACATAAGCTAGACAATCAAAAAATATTTACTAAGAATTTTTACGATTCGTTATTAACAGCCGTTATTATAGGCATTATCCTTGGAGGTAGGCTTGGGTACGTATTGATATATGATCCAGTTCTCTATATAAGCAATCCTATCGAAATACTAAAGACCTGGGAAGGAGGTATGTCATTTCATGGCGGTGCTATAGGAGTTTTGCTTGCAGTAATAATCTCCTGTAGAAGACATAACATTCCTATATTTTACACACTGGATCTAATTTCTTGTGGAGTTCCGATAGGTTTACTTCTAGGCCGCATAGGTAATTTTATAAATGGAGAGTTATTTGGCAGGGTTACAACTATGCCGTGGGGTATGGTATTTCCAGAAAGTGGTGATAATTTATTGCGCCATCCAAGCCAACTTTATGAGGCATTTTTTGAAGGAGCGCTACTTTTCGTAGTTGTAAATTCACTATTTTACTTGAACAAAATGAGATTGTATTATGGTGCAACAACTGGAGTTGCAGTTATGTTGTATGGAGTAGCACGTTTTATGGTTGAATTTTTCCGCGAGCCAGACTATCAAATTGGCTATTTATGGTTCAATTTAACTATGGGACAGTTGCTTTCTATACCTATGATTTTGTTGGGAATGCTTATATATTTAGGTGCGTTGAATTTTAGGTTTAATACAAAATCTATTCAATAGACAAGAGGTAAGTTGAATAAAAAAATATAGTAGAAGTTTATCTACTACATAGCATGTACAACTGTACGAACTTTTCGTGTTGCAGAGAATAAACGTGAGGGCACAAACCTTTTGTTGCATAGCTATGAAACAAACTTAGTAGCTACTGACCAAATTCATTATTAAGTAGATATTCATTTTTCAACAAAATCCCCTTGATTTAGAAGCTACTCTATTAAAACATATTTTTAAACTTTTGCCAAAACCCTGGTTTATTATCATTAACCTTTGTGAAGGCTATGTTTAAACTGTATCTTGGATCGTTTGGCACATCATATCTAATATTCAGTATTGAAACTTCGTTTTTATTATGAACAGAAACATCGTCATATGATAACTTTGTCGTGTAGCACTTTATATGCTTTTGCTTATCATATACTATATCACCTGATTCCCCTTCTAGTTCTACAAATTTAGTTTTTTTCTGACATTCTTTTATTTTTATTAGATCCTTGTCTAGTGATATTGAAACCGGTAGTGTATTACCAGCATACTCTTTAGCTAAAAGCTCACTTTGAGGATACATTTTTATTTCCCTTCCAAAATGTGAGTCTATAAAATTATTGCTCCAAAATTTGTCTCCAGAATGTACATATTTGTCAGTAGCATACGGTACACCACCATAATTGCATTGAACTTTGTAATCTCCAACACCATTATTTTGAAAAAAATCATGAATGGCAGCGTAACTATCGGCAGCATCATTTATGTAATCCATTACCTACCCCTTAAAACCTTTTAATTTATTATATCACAAGAAATTAAATCTATCAATAAAAAGACTTTTTTTGATATCAAGTATCTAGGGAGCATATTGATAGGATTGTGACATTCGTATTTCCCAGTTCTTCACATACTGCTGGACTAATTCAGGATAATTTTCAATAATTAATAAATTTTCAGCGTTTCCCTTTTCAGCTGTCTTACTGAGGTTAAACGATCCTGTGATGACTTTTTGATTATCAACAATTATTACCTTATTATGAGCAATTTTTGGCTTATTATCGATCCAAATCGGTATTCCATTTGAAAACAATTCGCTTATGACACTATATTTTGAATGGAGTTGTGATTTATCTAAGACGACTTTAACATCAACACCACGCTCTTTGGCGTTAATCAAAGATTTTGCAACTGTTCCAAGAGTAAATGTATATTCTTGAACTAAGATAGATTCTTTAGATTGGTCTATCTCGCTGATTATCGGTACAGCACAGTCTTCTTCAGGTGAGAAGCAAACTGTTGCTTTTGGGCAAGGCGAGAATGTAGGACCCACATAGTAATACAGAGAAAAACATGCCGACAAAAATAAAAGATATAAAAGCCTCACAAACCACACCTAAATACACGGCGGTAGTCTACATCATAGTTTAATCATCTGTCAACCCATATTCCTTCCACTTCTCTGTAACTTTCTTTATTATTTCCTCGCTCATTTCAATTTTTCTTCCCCATTCTCGTTTGGTTTCAGGTGGAAGTTTGTTTGTTGCATCAAACCCTATTTTACCTCCGAGACCACTTTCAGGGGAAGCAAAATCTAAATAATCAATTGGGGCATTCTCTATCGTAATTGTATCACGCACAGGGTCCATTCTTGTTGACATTGCCCACATCACCTCTTTCCAATCACGTATATTTATATCATAATCAACAACTATAATAAATTTCGTGTATAAGAACTGTTTGAGAAAAGATAGTGTGCCCATAACAATTCTTTTTGCATGCCCTGGATAAGCCTTTTTTATCGACACTACCGCTATTCTATATGAACAACCTTCTGGGGGCAGATAAAAATCTACTATTTCCGGAAACTGATTGATAAGAATCGGCACAAAGATTTCGTTGAGTGCTTCACCAAGAATTGATGGTTCATCAGGTGGTTTGCCAGTAAAAGTGCTGAGATAAATTGGATCTTTGCGCATTGTAATTGCAGTGATGTTAAACTCAGGAAACTGTTCAACAGCATTATAGTAACCGGTATGGTCTCCATATGGCCCTTCATCTTGGTAATTATCCAAACTTACATATCCTTCCAAAACAATTTCTGCATGAGCTGGAACCTGAAGAGGAATAGTTTTACAATTTACAAGCTCAAGTGGTTTTTTTCGCAGCAGCCCGGCAAATTGGTATTCTGATAAAGTCTCCGGCACCGGAGTTACCGCAGCAATAATTGTTGCAGGATCGCTACCAATCACAGCAGCCGCAGGAAACTTCATATTTTGTCCCCTCTCCTTCCACCGTTTATGGTGACCTGCACCACCACGATGTGCAAGCCAGCGCATGAGAGTCGTTTTTTTATTCACAACCTGCATACGATATATTCCAAGATTGAAATTATCTTGCTTGTCTGCTGTTGGTCCTTTTGTTACCACAAGTGGCCAAGTGATAAGCGGTGCAGGCTCGTTTGGCCAGCATGTCTGAATAGGTAGCAAACTAAGATCCACCTCATCCCCAGTTAGCACCACCTCTTGACATGGGGCTTTGCTCACAACTTTGCTCCGCATCGACAATACAACTTTTAGTAGAGGAAACATTTTCACAGCATCTTTGAAGGTTTTTGGTGGCTCAGGTGATCGCAAAAATGCTAGAAGTTTACCCAGATCCCTTAATTCATCAGAATTTATACCAAGTCCGAATGCAATTCTCTCAATAGTACCAAATAAATTCACTAAAACGGGAATTGAATTTTTGCCATTTTCTGTGACAACATTTTCAAAGATGATAGCTGGTCCCTTGTTTGACAAAACCCTACGATGAATTTCTGTCATTTCAAGAATAGTTGAAACTTCTTTTTTAATTCTAATTAGATCTTTTTTTTCTTCTAATGCTCTGATGAAGTCGCGTAAGTTATTGTACATATTTTAAAAATTTTAAGCCTTTTAAGAAGTGCTTTTCCCAGCACAACTCATTCACTTATTATTATAGAGGCTCTAGAAAAATTATTCTCCAATTCGCTTTTTAAGTTTTTATATTCAGCAGTCTTTAATTCTTCATTGGTAATAAAGCTTTTCTTTATGGTTATTAAATTGCTAAATTCGGTTCCATCATTTTGATATTTACAGAACCTATTTACATATAACCAAGGAGAATTTATTTCAAAATTCAAATTTTCACAATTTTTAATTTTGATATCTTTTATTATCATATGGCTTTCCTTAGTTTTAGGAACACCAATAAAAAGATCTGACACTTGGTCAGAAGCTGTATTGACAACATCATTAAGCCAATTATCTCCTAAATTCAAAGCAGGTCCTAGATTTGTCTTAAAAATCTTATTTTTTTGCTGAAACTCATATTTGATTGTAAGATCTTCTACATTACGTAAAGTAAGGTCAGGCAATTCTAAGAACTTCTTTTCTTCTTCATCAAGATATACTCCACTAATCATACGAAAAACAGAATCCCTTAATTGCTCATTTGAATAATACAATCCAACCCCTGTTAAGCCTAAGGCTGCTTCCCCTTGCACGGTAAGCTGGCCATATTCATTTACAACATTATCTTCTATAGTTAATTCACTATGGGATATCACTTTTGAATTTTCACCTTGTACAGCAGGAATTTTTATGTAATCCGCTTCCTCAGAATCGAGTACTAAAGCGTTTCTATCAGCAATGTCTGGAAAAATACCCTGTGCCATACTGACGGTATTAGTTGGATCAATCCAATATATTTTCCCACCTCTATTTGTTACTCTGAGCATCACATGATTAAAATTACCCATATTAGGTAATGCTTCAGAGTTAGAAGTATTAGTAGTTCCTCTCATAACTAAAATAGGTTGAACTTTGTAACCAAGTTCTTGTAAAATAGCAGCTGTGCTGGCAGAAAAGTCCTTGCAATCCCCAACTTGAGAATCAGCAATTTTCTCTAAATCTCTCGGGAAATATTTTCCTGACACTGTACGCCAGTCTCCCATGTACTGAACTTTTTCATTCAATAAAGAAGTAACTGCATTAATTTTCTCCTCATCGGTACTCTCATTGGCAGCAAATTCTGCTATAGCTTCAAAAGTTGCAGGAAGCGGCTGATTGATGACGCTATGATATCCAGGAGCTAATTTTTTAGCTAAATCCTCCCATTCAGATAAGCTTGAAAGTGATACCCAAGTGTTGTGTTTTATGTTCAATATTCCATTATGTGGTTCATTTGTTGTGTTTTCATAAACTGCTCTCTTTAAAGCAATGCTTATAGAATGTACATCATCCTTTTTTTCCTCAGCAATTTCTAATACGCTTCTTGGATCATTAACTTTAATCTCTAGAGGCAATTCAGAATTGATTTTAGTATTTTCTGCTTGTAAATAATCCCCATAATACGAAAAGCTCAAGCCATAAAAATTATCAACGGGAACCTTTTTGTTAACTTGCTTATATCTTAAATATACTTCCGTACCAATTTCTATTTTAGGGAATGAGATGGTTACTTGCCTTAACTGATCGAAACCTTTGCTAGGGCTAGCCAGCGGTTTATCCTCCATCATGTCTTCAGTTACTATATATTCTTCTCCGTTGTAAGTTGTTTTAGCCTCTAAAACAGTAAAATCTGCACTATCATCATTGTAAACAAGACTGTATAGAGAGAACCTATCACGTCCGGATTCCTTGAGTATTTTTGCTTGTAGTTCTACTTCCGTTTCGTAGGTACCATCTCTATTAACATTAATGTTAACATTAGAAAACTTAACCTCGACAGAAGCATCTTCGTACTTACTCCACCTTGCTTCAGCTGTCGAAGCTACAAAAAATGCTAACATTGCTAAGTTAAAGACAGCTTTTAAAAACCTCATTTTTTACTTACATTTATTGAAAAATCATTCTATTATATCCGAACAACACTATCGGAAATGTAAGACTTAGTGTGTTCATATTACTTAGCGACGCGCTTACCGATATTATATGCAGCGATTACAAGATAATCAACTTTTTTGCTTACAATTTGCTAGAAATAGTGGTAAAGACTATCTAAATCTTTATAAATGCCTTACTCTGCAAAATTTTTCATCACCAAATCTTATGATGAACTTTACAAAAATATCTTAAATTTCATTTTATAAAGTTTGCATTTCTTGATAAAAATGTTTTAACATTAAGCATTTCTTTAATATTTGTATTCTTTAACTAAGTATATGTCTAAGATACCATTTTTATTGATTTTTATACTTGCAGTAGCAAGTTTACCAGTAATAAACAATTGGCTTTCACACCGCAGTCAGAACTTAAATGATGATTATATAGGTGAGAGATTGGATAATTACATCAGTAAAAATTTTGATAGAGTTCTAAAAGCTCTCCAGGAAGAGTCAGCTAAAAATAGTTATGCTAATGCAACCAAAAATAAAATTTCTCAGCATAAAAATGAAATATTCGACTCCACTTATCCTTACTCGGGAAATGAAAATAGCAATATCATAGCTGTAGGTTTTTTTGACTATTCTTGTGGATATTGCAAAGCTATAAAGAACGATGTAAAACAATTGATCAATGATGGCAAAATTAAGTATATCTTTAGAGATGCTCCAATACTTGGTAACAATTCTTTAAAGGCAGCAAAAGGTGCTTTAGCAACTTATTTTATCGATAAAGAAAAGTACTTAGATTTTCACTATGCTGCACTAGATCACAGAGGAGAATTTTCAGATAAAACTATATTAGGTATAGTGAAAAATATAGGGATTAACGAGAACGATTTTAATAACTCTATGAAAAATAATGCAGACAAAATTGAGCAAATGATAAACAACAGCAAACTTTTAGTAAGGAATTTAGGAGTAGGCGGTACACCTTTTTTGATAATTGGAGATAGTCTTTTTGTAGGAGCAACTGATTTAAATGTGCTACGCAAAAAAGTGGATGAGTTAAAAGATTAATAAATTCCCTGCTTGACAGCATAAGAGAGTTTAAGTATAGTTAAGATATACTAAGTAACAATATGTATAGGCTACATATTAGTTCAAGAAAAGTAGGTGATGTTTGCTTGCAACACAGCACGACCTTAAGTAATTAGCCTTCCTAGGCTGATTAATCTATTAAAATACAATCATTATTTTGGAGTTATAACATGAAAAATTTCAACAGAAAACCAATTGCTCTTTTTCGGCAAGTCGAAAAAAGCACAAAATTAAGTCAATTTTTATTTAAGAATCTAGACTCTTTTTATTCTCAAAGGCTAGAAAGACTAGTTTATAAATTTCGGGCACAAAAAACAAAAAGAAGTAGTTTATTGAATGAGCTAAAGAGAGCTTATCCTGAAAAGCTAAAAATAGGAGCTTCTATATCAGAAGGAGATTGCTTTTTTGACTCCGTGGCTCAAGGATTGAATGAGCTAAATATAAAACCTGGTCATCGTTTTACCGCAAAATCATTAAGAAAAGACTGCGCAGATTATGCTAGAGCAAACAAAAAGCCAGATCAGTGGGTTTATAAAGCGGTAATAAGAGATGCCGGAGAGTATTTCGTACCTCAAAAAGATCCGGATGGAGAAGTAATAAGCGAAAATGGACTTAATAAGCAAGACAAGGCGAAGTCTTTTTTCAAATATTTAGAGTATATTACTAATACACATACAGCTGACGCACCTATATGGGGTCGTCCAAACATTGAAGGTAGAATGATATGCGACAAGTACAAAGTGGAACTTTATATTTATTCAATAGAGGAAGATAGTCAAAAAGTTACGGTAACTAAAATTACAGCACATGATGATGATCCAGAAGTTTTTATACAAGATATAAATCTCAATCAACTAGAGATAGATAGTAGCAAAAAAACTGTAGGAGTAGTGAATTACATGAGGCATTTTGTGCCACTTCTTAGCAAAATCCCTTCTGATATAACAGAAAATCAATCAGTTTCTAATGAAGAAATCTTTGGTGAGGTTACAGAAGCTTCTGCTTCTGATCAATCAGAGCAAGAAGAACAATATAATATCAGAACTAGCAAATCAGCAATTGTGCAAGATCATGAAACACAAAAAGAGAGAATTAATACCAGCGCTAGTGAGCCAATTCATACAGATACAGTAATTACTATTTCTCATCAACAAGGGCAAGAAACACAACAAGAGGAAATAGAAAAGAAATTAATCAATAGTTACAGAAGAGAAGCTATTTATAGCATAGCTGCTGTAATAACAGCTATAGCATTCACAGCATCTGCTATAGCTGCTGTTTTTACTCAACCAATGCCTTTAGCATGTTTTGCTGGAGTGGCTTTAGTTGTTGCATGTATTTGTGCATATCAGTTAACGCAGAGTCATCAAGACATTAACGAACTGAAAGGTAAGGTAGGAGAAAACAACACCTTTACTTTTTTAGAAGAAACGGGATTTAAAATTTATAGCCTGATTGATAAAGCAGCTTCAAAAATTTAAGATCTTTCCTACTTCATCTATATCAACTCAATTTTATTTTTACAGGAGGACATATGTCATTTACAGAAATTAGATTTCCAGAAAATATATCTTATGGCTCTACTGGAGGACCGGAATTTTCGACTGACGTTGTAACAACTCATAATGGTTGTGAGCAGCGCAATATCAATTGGTCTCGTGCACGTGCCAGGTATAACATAGCTTATGGAGTCAGGTCAAACGAGCAGCTAACAGAACTCATAACATTTTTTCAGGCACGAAAAGGTAAAGCAATAGGATTTCGTTTTAAGGATTGGTCAGACTTTACAGTTATCAATCAAGAAATTGGCATAGGAGACGATAAAAAAACGATCTTTCAACTGATGAAAACTTACATAAGTGGAAAAGACAAGCATATACGAACTATTAAAAAGCCAGTGCATGATACAATAAAAATTTACCTAGATGGTGAAAAGACAGAAAAATATTCAGTGAATTATTCAACTGGAGAAATAGCATTTATGAAACCACCAGCAAAAGGCACAATAATCACCGCAAGCTTCGAATTTGATGTACCAGTACGATTTGATACAGATTACCTAAACGCTTCTATTGATAACTATGGCAGCAATAGCTGGAACAATATTCCCTTGGTGGAAGTGAAATAAAGTTAAAGTATGCTCCATAAAAGTTAAGCGATACTGAGGCTCATATTTAAATGAGCCTTGCACATTTTAAAGTCTATCGCCCATTACAATGTTCCACACTCGAAATTTGAGGAAATTCTAATGTAGTGTTTTCTCTTTCTTGTAAAATAGAAAGTTTTAATAATTCTTTTAGAACTAACTTTACAAGTGTTGTACCATTTTCCTTAAAGAGGTAGTCCATCCTATTGGTTTTCTGTATGTGATTGACAAAATTTCTAGCTTCCTCATTAAAAGCCTCGATTGTGTTGATACAAGATAATACTAAATCCGAGCTATTTATTGCTAAAATTCCATTTACGAAAATATCTAATTTTGTTTTATCTTCAGTCAAATCTTCAGCTAACCTATTTCTGATATTATCATTATCAAACAAAATGTACTCTAGGTACGAGGAAGACTCAATAAGTATAAAATCTTCTAAAGGTACTGATTCTAAACATTCGTCAATATAAGTAAGTATTCCAAACTCAGTAATACACCCTTCTTTTCTCACAACATAGCACTTAGGAAGACCACGATACATTGATAGCAAAGAAAAAAGACGTATTATACTTGTACCTCTATCTTTCATTTCCTCGAGAAGCTTTCTATCATTTATTAGTTTGTGCAAAATGTAATCCGCAGCGGCTTTGTTGCATCGCTACCTATGAAAGGCTAACTATACAAGCAACTTATTGAAAATCTTATTTTTTTGCAGTCAATCTGATCAAATTTAAGAATAGTAATTTATTGTTTGTATTAGTAAATTTAATTCTACTTAAAATAGCTAAAGCATTGAAATTCTTGAATTTTAGCTAGATTAGTGAATGGTAGTAAAATTTCTTTTACTCAAATTTAGATATTCACTGACCGTCCTTACTATAAATGCTAGAATAATAAGCTACTGATATTCTTCATCTTTTTTATCTTTAATCCGCCGTAGATAGCGATGCAACAAAGCCATCCGTAGCAGGACCTGGTTTACGAAAACGAAACATATTATTTTCTGCAAAAATAGCCTCAGCTAATTCGATAGACTTTTTATCCTCATCTATAAAAGCCTTTTTGTCTCTATTTAACCGTATGATTTTAGCCTTGCTATCGCTGCGTAGTCTAGTTTGCCCTATTAGCCTCTCAAATGTTTTTGTCCTCATATATATCTTATATTAATTAATATTAATATTTACTATATTAACTACTTTGAGAAAAATAAATGAAAATCTTAATAAATATTATACTTTTATAAAAAAATAAAAGTCTTTTTATATTTGTATGAGTATATAAAAGGTTTGATTGTTGTAAGTTATCTAAGTGCTAGAGTCTAATTAATAAGTCTGCTTGAAGCCGCTCAGTGTTTGTACAGTTGTACCTGCGCAACTTGCTTCAAAATTTCTGCTTGTTGCTGAGCATGGATATTAGCATAACCACATGCAGGAGATGCAGCAGCAGGTCTTGCAATGCACTTAGGTCTTTTTGCTTGAGCATTGAGGCCAGACAATACCTCTTCTATCAATGGGTTGACAAAGAACCATCCTCCCATATTTTTTGGTTCCTCTTGACACCATATAATTTCAGCGTTCTTATATTTTTCGAGTTCATTGTTTAGTTTATCGGCCGGGAATGGATAAAATTGTTCTAAACGCACTACTGCTATATCGTTTATTTTTTGTGCTTCAAGCATTTCAATTATGTCGTAATAAACTTTACCACTACATATTACAACTTTACGTATTTTATCACTTGCAACTAAACCTGTTCTACACTCTGGAATTACCGTAAGAAATTTTCCTTCAAAGTCAGAAAGGTTAGAAACTGCGCTTTTATGACGCAATAGTGATTTAGGTGTAAACACCACTAAAGGCTTACGAAAATCTCGATTAATTTGTCGGCGCAAAACATGAAAGTAATTTGCTGGAGTAGAGCAATTAACTACTTGCATATTATCCTCTGCGCAGAGTTGCAAAAATCTCTCTATACGAGCAGAACTATGCTCAGGTCCCTGCCCTTCATAACCATGAGGCAAAAGTAGAACTAGACCACTTGACCGCAACCACTTTGTTTCTGCAGATGAGATAAATTGGTCGATCATAATTTGCGCGCCATTTGCAAAATCACCGAACTGCCCTTCCCAGAGCACAAGTGAATATGGAGAGTCAAGGCTATATCCATATTCAAAACCCATCACAGCATACTCAGATAGTGCGCTATCTATAACTTCAAAGCGAGCTTGCTTCTCACTTATGTTGTTTAGTGGAATAAACTCTTCCTCCGTTGCTTGATTGATAAGTCTTGAATGACGGTGCGAGAAGGTGCCGCGACCAGAATCTTGTCCTGACAAGCGCACTCCTATTCCTTCTCTAAGCAATGACGCGAATGCAAGACTTTCAGCAGTTGCCCAGTCTATGTTGCTACCGGAATTTATACTTTCTATTCTTCCATCAAGTATTTTTCTGACCTTATTATTGATATTAAAACTGCTTGGAATATTGCTATTTATGTGTACGCCCAATTTTTTTAGCTCATCTGGTGAAACACCAGAGTCCGTATAATATTCACTCAAATCGTTCAACTTTGCTCTCCTGAGTTTTAACCACACTCCATCAAACCAGTCAGCTTTCTTCGGAGTATAAGTCGTTGACTCAGTAAGGCTTTTATCCAATCTTGTTCTAAATTCGCTGCGTAATTTACTTACTTCATCGCTACCTAGCACTTTCTCTGCAGTCAGCTTCTCTTCGTACAGCGTGCCTGGAGTTTTATGCTTTGATATTGCTTTATACATAAGTGGCTGAGTAAAATTTGGCTCATCGCCTTCATTATGGCCATATTTGCGGTAGCATATTATGTCAATCACCACATCCTTTTTAAATTTCTGCACATACTCCATTGCCAAATTCGCAACAAAACTCACAGCTTCTGGATTATCTCCATTAACATGAAATATTGGAGCTTCTATTGATTTTGCTACATCAGTGCAATAAAAAGATGAGCGTGCACAATTAGGATTTGCAGTAAAACCAACTTGGTTATTAATGACAATATGCACGATACCACCAACTTTATAACCTTCAATGTTGCTCAAAGTCAGGGTTTCAGCAACCACTCCCTGCCCGATAAAAGCTGCATCACCATGAATTGATATGCCAAGCACAGATCTCGTATTTTGTTTTGCTCTTACTCTTCCAGCTAGAACCGGATTTACCGCCTCAAGGTGAGATGGGTTAGGACATAAACTTAAGTGTATTTTTTTACCACCAGCAAGTGCTCGATCAGAAGAGTAACCAAGGTGATATTTGACATCACCAGACACCTCAAGACCACTTGGATATGCAAGGTTGCCTTGAAATTCAGACAGCATTGCCGCATAATCTTTTCCCATCACTTTGGTTAGAACATTGAGCCGTCCTCGGTGGGCCATACCAAGAACTATTTCTTCAATACCAAAAGCTGCAGAATCACTAATAACTCTTTCAATTGCAACAATGGCTGACTCCCCACCTTCGATAGAAAAACGCTTATATCCAGGAAATTTCATATGGAGAAATTGCTCGAACATCTCAGATTCAATCAAGTGCCTTAGTATTTCTTTTTTATCCTGAGGGCTTAGCGTATAGACTTGATTTTCAATTTTCTCCTGCAGCCAAACTCTTTCCTCATAAGAGGAAATATGCATAAATTCAAAACCGATATTCTTGCAGTAAATATCTCTGTAGATTCTAGTGTCACTTGTAGGAGAAAGATTCAAGTATTTTTGATAATCTATTTCCTTATTTACATGCGGTGATAATGGATTTAAGTCTGCAAAAAAGTGACCATAAAATCTGAAAAAATTTGCTAAATCATCAACATCTACCTTAGCTTCATTCTGTGCCCTGCAGGGTTCTGCTTTATTAACTTCTAAATTGCTCGAAAAAATTCTGTGCCAATCTTCTCCAATTGATTTATCGCCTTGCAAGTAACGGCTATAAATTTCTTCCACAAATTCGACATTATCGCCATAAAGGCAGCTTAAATTCGACATAATCACTACAAAAGATATCAAATACTTATAAGTATAACTTAAGTTTTTTAAAAAAGAACTCCTTTAGTTTCTAATTATTAAGTTATACAAACACTGTAATCCGAGTTTTCCAGAAAGGGTGTCATTCTAGACTGACATCTAATCTTTCCATAAATGCTGTATTTCAACATAAAACAACTATACTCATCAACTTGTGCCCAATCATAATTCCTAGATTCCAGTGTTAGCTACTTGTTTTTTGGATTTCTATACTATTGCTGATTGAAGATTATTGAAATTTTTTGCACATTAAGGAACGCAAGCGTTTATGAGTCAGAGGATAAGTCATATAACATTTACTCGGTCTTAATACTTTGAATTTATATTTAAGTAAACGATAAACAGTAATTGGTATGAGTGATCTATTTAAAAGTGACAATTATGATAAAAATCTCAATTCTTTGATAAGAGTCATAAAGCTGAAGGATACAAAAAAAATTAATGAACAATATGATGAAACACTGAAAGATTTATCTCAAGCTCTGAAGAATTTTACAAACAACGCAAAAGATGTAGCCAAATTTGTTATATATAGCGACTTGAATAATTATGTAGAACCTTTGAGCACAAAGCCACTCGGTTTTATTGGAACATTAAAAGGGATATTAGATAGAGTCTTGGGAAAAGATATTCCAACTAATGATAATGACATAAAAAATTTTGTTGGTGATGAATTATCAGGTTTCACTATAGAAAAAGCAGCCGAATACACAAATATTTTAAGTACAATTAATCTATTCAAGAAAGGACTTAAAGAAATTTTAGATTCGAAACAGAGTGGAAAAGGCAATAAAGAACATAAATCATACGAAGTAAGCACGGAAAATAAAACGACATCAAAGCAGAAGGAAGATACTCCTAAGCTGCAAAAAGGAAAACAGCCGGCAGGAAAATCAGGTATGAAGAAAATAAAACGGCCAACAACGGCACCTCCGCCACCTCCTACTGCCTCAAAAAAGGTACACTTTAAACCAGAAATAGAGAATGTATCTCCTGAAGATTCAGGCTATGAAAGTTCATTAAGTGAAGAGTCTGGAAATGAGGAAATATCAAATTATCAAGAGAAAAGTAGTAAATCTTCAACAAAAGATTCGGAAGACTCAAAGTTAGCTAAAAAGGAGCCAACTCACAAAACGAAACCTAAGAAAAATGCAGGAACAAGAAGAGGATATAAAAAGAGACAGGCTCCAGAGCCACCAGCGCTAAACGCTACCAATCAAGAAATTAAGCAAGAAACTAAAGAAGATAAATCTGAAATACTGTCAAATCCTAAAAGGCTAGATATTGTTGATCAACAAGTGAGCACGAAACCAATAATAGTAGAAGTGACTTCGCAAAAATCAGCTGAAAGTAAACCAATCCTGAAAAAATCTGCTGATAAAGCATCATCAGAAGTAAAAGCGGTTATTATAAAAGAAAAAGTAAATAGCAAGAAGGACGGTAGAGTAAAGTCAATAGTAGGAAAGTTTGAGCAAAATCAAGTTGCTAAGAGCAAAGCCACCCCTGCAACACAAGCAGATATCGGTATGAAGAAAGATCCTGCACCATCGCAAGAAACTGCCTCCCAATCTCACTCATTTCCGGTAGGAAATAAAAGATCTAAAATGAACCCCATAACAGCAAAGTCCGATTCTAAACTTCCGGTTAGTAAAAAACCTCTTCTCACTCATGTTAGTGTAAAGAAAATAGCTGCACGATTTGAAAGCCATGGGAAGAAATAGTTGTAACCTATTGAACAAACCCTATAATATCCTTGATCTTTTTTATATTGTTATTTGCAATCTCTGCTGCTTTTTCTGTACCTTCTTTTAATATTTTATGTAAATGGAGCTGATCCCTCAAAAGACCGTTCAACTTCTCACGTATGGGTGATATAACACTGATGATTAAGTCAGCTAACTCTTTTTTAAAGTGTTTCATATCATGTTTATTCACTTCTTCACACACTTTTTCCACATTTAAATCACTAAGCACTGAATAAACGTTTACCAAATTGTTTACTTCTGGACGGCACTTTAAAGTAGCAAAATCAAAGCCTAGAATTGAATCTGTTTTTGCTTTTTCTATTTTCTTGACAATCAAGTCATCTGTATCGTCAAGGTTAATGCATGAGTATTCTGAAGAATCAGATTTGCTCATCTTGCTTGCTCCATCTCTTAAGCTCATTATCCTTGATGTACAATCCAAAGTTAAGATTTCAGGTATGATGAAATGACTACATTTATAATGATTGTTAAAAGCTGATGCAATATCACGTGCAAGTTCTAAATGCTGTTTTTGATCATCGCCAACAGGAACATATTTAGTTTGATACAGCAATATATCCGCAGCCATAAGTACTGGGTAGCTATATAACCCAAGAGAAGCTTTTTGTCTATCGCTTCCAGCCTTATCTTTAAATTGAGTCATACGATTAAGCCAACCAATTGGTGTATAGCACCCTAGCAGCCAGCCCAATTCTGCATGACCACTAACTGCGGATTGATTGAAAATAATCGACTTTTCCGGATCTATTCCACATGCAATATAAGTTGCTGCTGCTTTAAAAATATTATTTTTTAATTCATTTGCGGGAAGCTTATTTGCTGTGATTGCATGCAGATCAACAACACAAAAAAGAGATTTATATTTATCCTGCAAGCCTATCCACTGCTTAATTGCACCAAGATAATTGCCCAAGTGTAATACTCCACTTGGCTGAATACCTGAGAAGACAACTTCTTCCATACCTTGAGTGTTTTATTAGTTACTTTCGCAATCAGCAGATTTTTTAGAAAGAATAACCATTGCAGGACGAAGCAACCTATTTTTAATGGTATAACCAGTTTGTAGTACTTCTACAATAGTGCCAGGCTCTTTTTCATTATCTTCTCTTTCCACAACAGCTTGATGTAAATTGCTGTCAAAAGAGTTACCTATTGGATCTATTTCTTCTATTCCATGTTTTTTTAGATCACTCACAATCTTTTGGTGCGCCACTTTTATTCCTTCATGAATAGGATCACCATCTTTCAAGTTTTCCATTGCTTTTTTTAAATTGTCACAAGAGTCGATCATATCACGTGCAAATTTTGTGACTGCATAATCACTTGCATCGCTAATTTGCTTTTGCATTATACGTTTAACGTTTTCATTATCCGCAACAGCGCGACGTAAATGATCTTCAAGCTGAACTGCACGTTCTTTTAATATATTAAGCTCTTCACTTAAATCACCTGTTTGCTGATCTTCTTGATCATCCCCTTTTCGTTTACTGACCATATCTGCAAATTTCTTTTTTTTCTCTTTATTACTATCTGACATATCATTCACCCTTACAAACTTAATAAATATATAACAATCAATCAAAAATATCAAGCGTTAGCTATCCTTGTCTTTCTATGCTTGCATTTAAAAAGTCAATCAAAGCAGTTTTATAAAGAGAATCAGAAAAAGTATCAATATTACTTTGCGCCATATTAATATAGTGTTTAGCTTCTTCCATAGAAACATGAATGGCATTATGATGATTAATATATTGTAATGCTTGGTCAAAATTGTGTCTAGCTGAAGAAAAAGATTTCTCCCAGAATTTTTGTTCTGATGGGCTGCCTTTTTCATATGCTATAATAGAAGGTAAAGTAACTTTACCTTCAAAGAAATCTTTTCCAAGTTGCTTTCCTAAAGTGCCTTGATTAGCAGTATAATCTAGCACGTCATCAATTATTTGGAATGCCATACCAAAATTAAACCCGAAATTCCTTAGCCTCTCTGTTTCGTCACTTGTGACTCCAGATACTACTGATGCAGCCTCGGAGCATGCAGAAAATAAAGATGCTGTCTTTTCTCCAATGATATTAAAATAATTTTTCCTAATTGTGTTAGGGTCAAAACGCGTTGTCATCTGCTTTATCTCACCCTTGACAAGCAAATTAGATGCCTTAGATAAAATAGAGAGAACACTTAAATTCCCACATTCTATAAGCCATCTAAATGCTAAGGTCAATAATAGATCACCAACTAAAATGCTTGATTTATTCCCCCAAATTTTATTTGCTGTTGCAACTCCATGGCGTGCCTTACTTTCATCAAGCACATCATCATGAAGTAAAGTAGCGTTGTGTATAAATTCTACCGATGCAGCAATGTTGACCCTACTCTCTCCAGAGTAATTCAGCATTTTACACATAATAAAAATGAGCTTAGGCCTTATCTTTTTTCCTCCTGAATTAATAAGATGAGATGTAATATCGGTAGCAAGCTTAGTACCTTCATCATTGACATTTTTGAAGATAAAGTCATTCATAGCCAATAAATCAGAAGATACAATATCATCTAATTTACTACTTTTTGTTAAATCAGTGTTTAGCATTTAAGAGGACTTATGCTTCTTGCCCTTGTACTTTCTCAACTTTTTTCTTTTCTATTTTTTTCGATTCTGTTTCTAAATCTACTATGCCTTTTTTAATGAACCACATTACCCTTTCAGTTGCTTGCGCTCCTACACTTAGCCAATGTTTTAATCTATCAGCTTTTACCACAACACGATTTTTATTGTCTTTTGGCAACATTGGATCATATTGTCCTATTCTCTCAATAAAGCGCCCATCTCTTGGTGCTCGTGAGTCGGCTACAACTATCCTATAAAAAGGACGTTTCTTTGCCCCAAACCTTGCTAACCTTATTTTAACTGCCATGTCAACCTTTATTCATATATTAATTACAATTTAAATACAATAAACAGCTCAAGTCAAACTAATTGTACCTCTTTTACCTAAAAATACAATATAGCCCCCTCTAATCACTCATAAAAGGAAGATAATAAACTTTTTTATATATCATCAATCATAGCATGATTAACTTCTACTCTATACTTTGATTTTAGATAGCTAATTAACTGTTCCTTTAGCGATATCATCACACGTTTTCCGGTGTCAAGCATGTTTAATTTACCATTTGATGAATGCATTTGTTTTAGAACGCCTATTATAATTTCATTATTGTATTGAATAGGATCTGTTACCGAATTAGTTGTTTTCATATTGAAAATCTCTTCTATGAAAGAAAAAGGGTAGTTTTGTTCATTGCGTTGTATTTGCTGGCCTTTAACCAATTTTATACCTTGCATTTCTTCCAAATCTGTCTTTTCTCTTAGTTGAACTGCTACTTCTTGTCCCATTTTAAACATTCTTTCTTTTATAAATTCACTACGCCAAAGCTTTATGGCTGATTCCCTACTTTCTTCAAAATTTTGTAATTTAGGAGGAACGATATCACTGATTTTTACACCAACAACAGTATCTCCAACACCCTTAAAATAACTCTTCTGATCTTTCTCGCGTGAAAAAATGAAAGAAATGAAATCACTGGAATTTCCTACTTCATTACCACTTTGGTCTTTTCCACTAGCATCTACTGGACCAATGGTTTGTATAGGTAAATTGTAATTATTGGAGATTTCTTCAATCGTTGCACCATTGTATATCTTATAATTCACTTGATTTATGAAATCATTGACTTTTTCAAAAGACTTTTGATTGGTTAAAACTGACCTTATGTCTTTTTTTAAATCAACCAAGTCTTCATCAGAGATTTGATGTATGCTTTCTACCTTTATTACGTGCCATCCAAAATTGCTTGTTAAAACTTCACTTACTTCACCTGTTTTGAGAGCAAATACCTTTTCTCTCATATTTTCAGGTAAGAAATCCTTAGTTATATTATTTACTCTGGTTTCATCGAGTTTCACTTTATTAAACTCTTCTATTATTTGTTCAAAGCTTGCTTTACTTTCTTCAAGTGCTCTTCTTGCTATTTCAGCTTTTTCTTTGGTAGGAAATATCACATTGAATATGTCTCTTTGATTTTTAAGTTCCTGATGTTCTATTATACTATCAACCTCTTCATCTGAAATTCTGATTTGATCTTCAAAATATTTTTGATCCAGAGAAATGTATTGCGCAGTTCGATACTCAGGGTAATAAAAATTGGACTTATTTCTTTCATACAAATCAAGTAAGGCTTGATCATCTGGTTCAGGAACGTCTGTAATTGCATCCTCAGTTATTTTAACAATATCAACTACTCTAGTTTGGTAGCGATTTTTGTATATCTGCTCATCAACACCCTCACCAAAAGTTACCGGATAATTATCTTTAAATAACGAAGTCATGAACATCATTGCAGGCAGGATTTTCTCTAGTTTTTCTATATATTCCTTTTCTGTTATATGCAGGCTATTTAGAGTTTGATGGAATTTATTATGGTCAAATTCTCCTTTATCGTCCTGAAAGTACTTGGTATTTTTTATGTGGCTTTTGATAGATTCTTCTCCAACTTTTAATCCAAGTTCGCTAATTAGGTTAAACAATAGTTTTTGCTCTATAAGTGCGTTAAGTAAATCATATTTCAGCTTTTTTACTTGTTCTTTACTTACATCAGATCCAGAAATTTGCTTTTTATAATTTTGATATAGTAATTTATATTCATCTGATGTTATAACTTCCTTTCCTACTTTAGCTAATTCTTTCCTTTCATCATCATTTGATAAAAGATTGCCAATCCCCATAAAGATTAATAAGCAAACTAAAAGGAGAACGATTGCCTTGGTAAAAAAATTTCTAATACTCATTGTAAACTTAGTTAACTAACACTTAAATTTAGAATAGCAATAATTTAATATTTGTAAATCTATTAACAAATTAGCTAATATATGTAATATTGTAGTGTATTAAATTGAATGGAAGCTTATATTAACCTAAGAGCCTGTAAGTGATCTCTGAATATGGTAAGATGAGGTATAGTTGACATGAGGTAAAGTATGAGGAATACATATCCAAGTGACATAAGTTGTGAAAAATTCGAAAAGATTAGACTAATTTTAGAAAGCGTGCGAAAGAAAACAAAGCCAAGAAGATTAGGTTTATATGAGTTATTTTGTGGTGTGCTTTATGTACTAAAAAGTGGCTGTCAATGGCGAATGCTTCCAAAAGAGTTTCCAAGATGGCGAAATTTTTACGATTACTTCAAGAAATGGAGTAAAAAAACGAATGAAGATAGAGAAAATGTTCTAGAAATTGTCTTTAAAAAAATTGGTTGGAGAGAACAGTGGTCGAAATACCAAAACAAGCTTCTGCATCATTGATGCCCAAAGTGTAAAAAATACCGATACTGCTGAAGAAAAAGGTTATGATGCTGGCAAGAAAATTTCAGTAATAAAGCGTCATATCGCAGTTGATACACAAGGTTTGACACAAGCAATTCATATAACAACGGCAGAAATAACTGATCGTAGCAGTGCTTTGACAATGGTTAAAAATGCTAAAGAAAGTCTCTCTGAAGTTAAAAACATACTGGTTGATGCAGGCTACACTGGAGAAAATTTTGCAACACAGATGAAAGTAACTATTGGTGCAACTGTTGAGGTGAAGCGAATTACACACCTTTGCTGTATTGCCAAAAAGATGGGTTGTTGAGAGATCTTCTTTTGCCTGGTTGGAAAAATGTAGGCGACTTTGGAAAAATTGCGAGCGTAAATTTAATACTAGCCTACAAATTTGCTTTTGCTTCTTTCCTCTTCAAAAGATTATGAACAGGTTCTAAGAGATAAGAAATATAAACCAAAAAGCCATTGGATGACAAAGTTAATGCTTTTTTAGTTTTAATGGTTTATATTTTATTTCTATAACAGCAAAGGAATATTAAAATGGGAGATGTTTTTTCGATGTCAATGGAATCTTCTAAAGACAATAAAGATAGAAATGAACAATTTCTCATGCAAGTAGCTGCTTGGTTGGTTGATAACACTAGCTTAACTTTTGATCAAATAGCACAATGTTGCAAGTTATCCCTTGAAAAAGTACAAGACATAGCTGATGAGGAAATAGAAGTTGAAAAGTATGACCCTATTATTTCTGAAATAATTACTGAAAAAGAAATCGATAATTGCAAAAAAAATCCAAATCGTGTACCAAATTTGATTATAAAAAATATGAAAAAAAGGGCAAAGACGATTAGCTTTCTTGCCTTTGCTTCCACAGCAAGGCGTAGAGATAAACCTAATGCGATTTATTATTTGGTAAAAAAATTTCCTATCTTGAACAATAATGTAATAGCTAAGCTAGTTGGTACAACAAATTACACAGTTGAGCAGGTAAGAGATAGATCTCATCATAACATACTCAATATCAAACCTCAAGATCCTGTACTACTTGGTTTATGTAGCCAGGAAAATTTAGAAGCGGAAGTAGAAAAAGCGAAAGTAGAAGAAGAGAAGAAACAAAGATTAAAAAATATAAATAATAGCTATTGATGATTCTCAAATTCTTGTACTTTGTTAATATTAAATTAACTTGACTTGTTAGTTTTTATCAGTATAATGCAAGTAAAGTATCTAGTTTAATAATAATTAAGTCTAAATACGCACTGAAAACTAGCTCAGCCTAATTTATTGTTTTATATTCACATTTTAGGTTAGTAAGCATCAATTAAAATTTTTGGAGGATTATGACAACAATCAATGAAGATGTCTTAGCAAAAGGAGGGGTTGTAGGTCAACCTGAAAAAAGCGAACAAATTCATAATGCTGACGCAGTAAAACAAATGACCAGTGAAGGTGATGAAAAAAACAAGAAAACATTGGACCTGAGCGAATTGAAAGAGAAAACAGCAGAAGAATTGTTAGAGCTAGCTGAAGAAAGAAAAATTTCAACTAGTGGTAAAGGCAATGGCAGGATGCTAAAACAGGAAATGATATTCAGTTTAATGAAGAAAATGAGTGAAGAAGGAGGCATAACCACAGGAAGTGGAGTAGTGGAAATATTGCCTGATGGTTTTGGTTTCTTACGTTCATCAAGTGCAAATTATGCTCCAAGTACCGATGATGTTTATATTTCCAATGGCCAAATAAAGAAGTTTAATTTACGTACAGGAGATATGGCATGTGGAGAAATAAGGCCACCTGGTGATAAAGAAAGATATTTTACTTTAACTAAGGTTCAAAGTATAAACTCTACTGAAATTAGTGAATTAAGAAAGTACGTCCATTTTGATAATTTGCTTCCGCTTTATCCTGAAAAAAGCCTCATCCTTGAAAACAACAGTAGCGGAGATAATAAAAAAGATATAAACATGCGTGCTGTAGATATAGTTACACCTCTTGGAAAAGGACAAAGAGCATTGATAGTTGCTCCACCTCGTACAGGAAAAACGATATTGCTTCAGCAAATGGCTCACTCTATAGCTACAAATCATCCTGAAATAGAACTAATAGTATTACTTATAGATGAAAGACCCGAAGAGGTGACAGATATGATACGCTCTGTAAAGGGTGAAGTGGTAAGCTCTACATTTGATGAACCTGCCTACCGTCATGTCCAACTTGCTGAAATAGTAATAGAAAAAGCTAAAAGAATGGTTGAACACAAAAAAGATGTAGTGATTTTGCTTGATTCTATAACTCGTCTTGCACGTGCTTATAATGCAGTCATTCCTTCGTCTGGAAAGGTTCTAACCGGCGGTGTAGATTCAAATGCGCTGCAAAGACCAAAACGCTTTTTTGGAGCAGCTCGTAATATTGAAAATGGTGGTTCTTTGACAATCATCGCTACAGCCCTTATAGAAACTGGTTCAAAAATGGATGATGTTATTTTTGAAGAGTTTAAAGGCACAGGTAATGCTGAAATTATACTAGATAGAAAACTTGCTGATAAACGTATATTCCCTGCTATTGATATTACAAAATCCGGAACAAGGAAGGAAGAGCTATTAGTTGATAAGGCCATACTAAATAAAATATGGGTATTGCGTAGGATACTTAACCCTATGGGATCTGTTGAAGCAATGGAGTTTTTACGTGACAAATTACTTTTAACAAAGAGCAATGCTGACTTTTTTAACTCCATGAATCACTAAAAGTAAGCCAATTCTGATGGAGCAAAAAAGCAAAGCTCTCTTATAGCTAAAATAATTTGGATTTATCAAAATATATTAAGCTGGCAATCTACCTTAAGTTGCTATTCCAACTTATAGCACTGATTTTGATCAAAAATTTTATGTAGTCAGTTTATTTACAATCGATTTTCCAGTGTCAGCCACTTAGATGACATCTTTTTGACTCTTAATATCAATTGTGTACCAGTGTTGAAATGACCCACTCAAAAGGGGATTGTATTTACTCTGAATCAGATGATAAATTAGATGCTTGGTAAGCGTAATTTGGAGCTTCCTGTGTAATGATTATATCATGAGCATGACTTTCTCTTAACCCTGATGAAGTAATAGTGACAAATTTGCAGTTTTTTTTCATCTCTTCTATATTACGGTTGCCAGTGTAACCCATTGCAGCTTGCAACCCACCAATTAACTGACAGATCACTCCTGAAGCTGGACCTTTAAAAGGAACTCTTGCTTCTACTCCTTGTGGGACTAAATCAAGTTTTGAATCTTGAAAATAACGGCTAGCTGACCCTCGTTTCATTGCACTAATAGATCCCATTCCTCGATATTCCTTATATGCTCTACCCTTATACATGATAATCTCACCTGGGCTTTCCTCAGTACCAGCAAAGATTGAACCTATCATCACAGTATCAGCACCAGCTGCAATAGCTTTTGCAACATCTCCCGAATATTTTATTCCACCATCAGCAATTAGTCTGACGTTTTTTGTTTTACAAACCTCTGCAATATTCTTGATCGCAGAGAATTGTGGCATACCAACGCCTGTAACTATTCTGGTAGTACAAATTGATCCTGGCCCTATTCCAACTTTCACTGCATCAACACCAGCATCAATCAACGCTTCAGCAGCCTCCTTTGTTGTAATATTTCCGCCGATTAATTGCGTATTCGGATACATCTTTTTTATTTCCTTAATAGTGCTGATAACGTTCTCGGAATGACCGTGAGCGGTATCTACAATAACCACATCAACTTCTTCTTCGACCAAAGCTTCACATCTTTCTATACCGTCTTTTTTACCAGTACCAATTGCAGCGGCAACTCTGAGTCGACCTTTACTGTCTTTACATGAATTTGGATATCTATTGTATTTTTCGATGTCTTTAACTGTGATTAGACCTATGCAACAAGAATTTTCATCAACAACCAAAAGCTTCTCTATTCTATTTGCATGCAACAATTTCATTGCTGAGGCGCTGTTTACTGCCTGCTCTCGAACTGTTACTAACTTATCTTTTGTCATTACCTCGGAAACTTTTATATTCATGTTCTGGTCTTCAATAAACCTCACATCTCGATTAGTTAAAATTCCCACTAACTTGCGTTGATCAACTACAGGAATGCCGGAATAATTATACTCTCTCATTAATGAAACTGCTTCTGCAACTGTTTTATCTGGGGAAATTGTAATTGGGTTATACACGATCCAGCTTTCATATTTTTTCACCCTTCTTACTTCTAACACTTGTTCATCTATTGATAAATTCTTATGTATGCAACCTATTCCACCATGTTGGGCAATAGCTATTGCAAAGCCTGATTCAGTGACAGTGTCCATTGCAGAGGATATGAGAGGGATATTTAGTTCTATATTATTTGTTAGATAAGTTCTTGTGTCTGCATCACGAGGCAATACATCAGAATAGGCCGGTAAGAGAAGTACATCGTCAAACGAATAACAAGCTTCCATTTTTTTCATATGCTTTATTTAAAGCTTATACGCCAATTAATGAAATTGCAATAGAGCTTTTGCAAAATTAGCCTAGCTCCAGCTATTTTTAGATCAAAATAGGATAGAAGAGGTATGTAGCTCCTAATATATTTATCGCATAATTATATTATTTGCTAGCAAACAGAACTGCTCAATAGTTAAGCTTTCTGGACGTTCGTCTCCACTCAGTTTAGCATTCTCAAGAGTAGTTGAGACATCACTAGTTATACTTTGCAAGCTATTTCTCAGCATCTTTCTTCTTTGAGCGAACACAGCACGTGTTAGCTTTGTTAAGGTTTCTAAATTTACTGCAAATCTTGGAGTGGGTAAAGGTTTTACTGTAATTACTGAAGAATATACTTTTGGTCTTGGAAAAAATTCCTTAGGTTCAATATCAAATTCCTTTTTTATGTCGCATAGTAACTGGCTTAGCACTGATAGGGAACCATAATCTTTAGAATTAGGTTCTGCTGTAATACGCTCTGCTACCTCCTTTTGGAACATTAACGTCAAATTCGTAAAAAATTTTATATTATTTAACCACTTTAAAAATAACGCTACTGAGATATTGTAAGGCAAGTTAGCAATGACTTTGACTGGACATTCTACCAGCTCTTTTTCTACAACATTAAGTGCATCTGCTTCTATAATTCTATATTTTCCCTGATGCTCATTTAGCAATTGTTCGTGATGTTTCACTAAACTACTATCTTTTTCTATAGAAAGTAGAAACTTTGGATTATATGCCAATATTTCTCTTGTTAACGCACCATACCCAGGACCAATTTCAATAACATTAAAATCTTTCAGGCTACCAGCTAAGGCAACTATTCTTTTTATTATCTCATTCGATAAAATAAAATTTTGCCCTAGACTCTTTTTTGGCTTCAGTGAAAATTTTCTCATATGATCTTAGTATGCAGTATTTTAAAAATTAGTTGACGAAAATTCATCAATAATTGTATATTGTCAGTGTATTTAATGCCGGCTTAGCTCAATTGGTAGAGCAACTGACTTGTAATCAGTAGGTTGTCAGTTCAAGTCCGACAGCCGGCACTCTCATTCATATAAGAAAAATTGATGTCTTTTTTAATAGTAGCAAATTGGAAAATGAATGGAACACGTTCTTCATTTGTTGACTTTATGAACAAACTCAATAACAAGAGTAACGGGATTACCTCTAAATTAGTAATTTGCCCTCCTTTTACATCATTTCCAAGCAATATAGAGTTGAACAACAATATTAAAATAGGAGGACAGAATTGCCATCATAAAGAGTTCGGTTCTTACACAGGTGAAATTAGTGCAGGAATGTTGAAGGAACTAGGATGTAGTTACGTAATACTTGGACATTCTGAAAGGGCTCATGAAAAAGATAGTGAAATAAAACTGAAATCAGAAACAGCAATAGAATCAGGCTTACACCCAATCATCTGCATAGGTGAAAACTCAGAAGATTATAAAAATAAAAAAACAAAAGAAGTAATAGAATATCAATGCAAAAACCGTTTGCCAACACAAGGTGAATATACCATAGCATACGAACCGATATGGGCAATAGGAACAGGAAATGTGCCAAATAATGACGCAATTGCTGAGGTAATAAAATCCTGTACTGGTAAAAAACACATTATATATGGTGGTTCAGTCAGTTCAGAAAATATAGAAAACTTGCTCAGTATTCCAAATTTATCAGGAGTTTTAATTGGCAGTGCAAGCTTAGATTTTGATCACTTTTATAAAATTATACAACAAGTCGAGAAAAAATTTTCTCTTAATTAATTCTAAAGGATAAATACTCTTATTGTCATGGTAAGGGAGTTGGCAAAATGTGTCAAGGAGTTTTCTATTGGCTAAGGTTGTGACAATAAAGTTAAGCACTGCCAAAAACTATGGAAGAAGTCATTATAATTTGTATTATATCTTTATAAAATGGTTCGCATAAGTTATCTAGAAGTGCAACTAAACAAATACAAAAATCAAAGTGTTGCGGTTTTCGGCCTTGGTAAAACTGGTTTGTCCGTTATTAATGCTCTAACAAAAAGCAGTGCAAAAATATATGCATGGGATGATAATAAAGAGCAAATAGCAAATGCAAAAAAGATATATAAAGAGTGTAACTTTACTCATCCCAATGAGTATAATTGGCATGAGATAAGCACACTAATTTTGAGCCCTGGAGTGCAAATACCAACGCATTGGGTAGTAAAACTTGCAAGAAGCTTTGACTGCAAAATAAAATCAGACATTGAGCTATTTCTTGAAACTAAAACTACAAATCAGAAGGTTATAGGCATTACAGGAACAAATGGCAAATCAACTACCACATCACTAATAGGGCACATATTAAAATCCACAGGGAAAAAAGTAGCTATCGGTGGGAATTTAGGTATGCCTATTTTGGATTTAGAAAGAGATGCAGAAATTTATGTAATTGAATTCTCCTCTTTTCAATTGGAGCTAATGAATGAAATTAATGTGGATATTTCTGTATTGCTTAACATCACACCAGACCACATAGATAGACATGGAAGTATGAATAACTATATAGCAACTAAACTAAAATTGATAAACGGTAGCAAGATTGCCGTGATAGGATGTGATAACAAAATTACCTCTGATGTATTCAATAAATTCACTGGGAACAAAATTCCAATCTCAGCTTCGATGTCACCCTCTTTGTCATCCCAGTGCCTAGGCACTGGGAAACTAGAGAATCATAGCTTATCAGTAAGCGACGTGAAAATAAACCTAGTATCCAATGTAGAAAATATAGTAGCTGCACACGCTGTGTGCAAGTTACTTGGAGTAGATAGCAGCACTATTGTCAATGAAATCAAATCCTTTCCAGGGCTAAGACACAGAAATGAATTTCTTGGCAAAATACATAATGTACTTTTTATCAACGATAGCAAAGCAACCAATGCAGAATCGACCGAAAAGGCAATTTTATCTTATAAAAACATATATTGGATTGTTGGCGGAAAAAGCAAAAAAGGCGGAATAGAATCATTAAGCAAGCATTTCACCAAGATTAGAAAAGCTTTTCTTATTGGAGAATCAACTGAAGTTTTTGCAAACATTATGGAGAACAAAATAGATTATATGAAGTGCTATAATCTAGAAAACGCATTTAAACTGGCTTTTGAAGAGGCCATAAATAGCAAAGAAGAAGTAGCGATATTACTTTCTCCTGCATGTTCTTCTTTTGATCAGTGGAAAAATTTTGAAGAGCGCGGTGAAGCATTTTGCAGAATGTTTGAAAATCTCAGGTACAATTATATGTGATGTTTAGTATAATATTGTATGGAACAAAAGTTAATAGTAGATGAGCTGATTAAGGTTATTCCATTTGAAGGAATAAGTGATGCAACCTTATTGAAAGTGTGCACGAACCTTAACCTAGCCAATAGTTTTTGTAAATTTCAGAATGGAATATATAGTGCTTTGGAGTACATAGCAGAGGACTTAAATAGCTCAATGGAAACTGAACTTTGGAATTCCAATTTAGAAGATATGAAGGTAAGAGAGCGGATAAAGTTAGCTGTCCAAATACGCCTTTCAAACTATGCTAAGTTACAAAATTACAGAGAGTTTTTAAAAAATGTTTTATCATTCTCTATATTACCCCAAAATACATATTTTTCTAGTAAACTCTTGTACAGAACTGTTAGCGCGATTTGGTATGGCATTCATGATCAATCAACAGATTTTAACTACTATACAAAAAGAGCAATATTAGCTGGAGTGTACTTAAGTACGATACTTTTTTTTATCAATGATTATTCAGAAGATTTTGCAGATACCCTGTCGTTTCTTGACAAACGTATCAACAATGTCATGACATTTCAAAAGTTTAAAACCCGTTTGAATAGAATGGTAAGAAACTTCTTATAGCCTCTTTACTTATACGAGTTACTCGTATTTATACCTAAAGCTGCCTTGATTTTTATGTTAAGATAATTGACATCCACTAACAGTGAGCTTAACAAAGAACTTGATTGAAAGCAATACATTAGAAAGTAGTTTTGCTGGAAACTTGAAGTAGACAGAATTGATACACATAAAGCTGATCCATGTACAAAAGTATCTGTTCAGATACACGACTAATGCTGTGTGATCCATAGAGGTTATTACAATAAGAATGTAAGATCAAATAGAAATTTGGATTTGCAGTAGTTTATAGACCTTATTACAATTGCAAAGGATAAATTCTAGGGTTAAACTACGTCTGAGTTGGATAAAACTATACAAAATGACTACTTTTAGCAGCAAACATTAGAGCAGTTTTTCCAAGAGAAGTTTTTTCATAGTCAAAATGAGGTAGACTAAGAGTACTAACTACATAATTAACACCTGCGTTTGCTATTTCTACTAAGTATTTTACTACATCCAAGTGACCTGCTTGAGCAGCATCAAGTAAAAAGAGTGGAGCAACTATCTCCATGAGGCTTCTTTTGCCTTTTTTTGCTTGCTTAATATTTATAGCTAAAGCTTCAGGGTGTCATTTCAGTGCGTGACGCAGAGATGTAGGGAGATTGAAGATCAGTGCTTGACACTGGAATGGCTTTGTTGCACCACTCAAGGAAAGAACAGGCAGTTACTGATGGAATTTGTTATAAAATAGATATTTAGCCGACAAAGGAAAAATATGCCAATAAGAATGAAAGTCAGTAACTGCAATGAATATAACAAATTTCTTCAAGAAAGGGGAAATGTTTTTCATTATATCAACGATGCCATTGAAAATTGGTACGAAAATAGTCCAAAAGTAGCAGGTGGCAACAATGTCTACAGCGACAAAGTAGTGATTCTAATTCACATAATAACCTATCTATTCAGGATTGGTCTTAGGCAAACAGTGGGATTTATAGAGAAATATCTTGAGCAAATAGGGAAAATTTTGCAAATTATCAGCTATTCGCAGGCTTCAAGAAGGTTTAAAAAGCTTAATATCAAAATCAACGACTGCAGAGTTGATAAGAACGATATGGAAGATATTGAAATTGCTATAGATAGTACAGGTATCAGCATCTACAATAATATTCCAGGCCATAGTAAGGCAAATGGTACAGATAGAAAGTATCGCCGCTATGAGCAAACAAGAAAGCTACATGTAATGCTAGAGATAGGTAGTAAAAAAGTTATAGCTGCAAAATACAGTAGTGGAGTTTATTCCGACCACTATGGAGCCTGTGATCTTATTGAAAGAGTGGATACCAAGTATAACATAAGCACGATATATGCAGATAGGGCATATAATCGAAAGAAGTTATACAAACTGTGCGATGAGCTTGACATAAAGACAAGGATTCCTCCGCAAAATAATGCAGTAGAGCATCCAAAGTTGGATTATATGAATGAGAGAAATTCTACAATCAAGCTCATAAAGTCATATGATGAAGATGGTATGAAGAGGTGGAAAAAAGAGATAAATTATTGGAAGAGATCTTATATAGAAAGTTTTTTCTCGCGACTGAAGCAAATATTTGGATTTAGTTTTAGGAATAAATCTGAGATTAATCGTGAGAAGGAACTGCTACTCAAGTGTTATTTGCTTAACAAATTTACTGAAATAGGCATGGCTAAGTTTGATATAGCTTCATGAATTTATTATACATTACCCACTATCCGAAGAGCTGTGCAACAAAGCCCACTGGGATCCAGTTAAATTTACGAGTATAAAAGTAGCTGCTTTATGTTAAATACAACGTTTTGATGATTATGAAAAACCAGTGTCAAGCACTGGAATGACATCTTCCTACAGATAATGTTCGTACAGTTGTAACTGGAATAACACCATCATAAAGGAGCCAGTGTCAGCTACTTGAATGACACCAATCAGATATGCTAACTTAACCCAATTTTTAAATTTTTTGCTGTCAACATTAATGATTCATCAAAGAAGCTATTAATATCACCAATACTATCTATATTTTTCACACTGATAGATTGGTCAATTCTTTTAACTAGATTAGATAAAACTTTGTTAGGGCCAACTTCAACAAACTTATTAGTGCCATGGCTTGTCATATATAAAACCATCTCTCTCCATCTTACTCTACTTACAACTTGCTTAGCGAGCAAAGCTCTTATGATCTCTGGATCACTTTCTTCCTTAGCTGTAACGTTTGATACAAAAGGAATCGAAGGGCGAGTTATGTTGATGCTTTTTAAAAATTCCAGAAGTTTTTCATCAGCAGGTTTCATAAAAGATGAGTGAAAAGGCCCACTAACTTGTAATTTTATCATTTTCTTGACACTTGAGTTTTTGAATAAATCAGGTAAGACCTCAAGAGCCTCTGCAGTACCACTCACCACTACCTGCCCACCACCATTATCGTTTGCAATTTCACAATCAATTTGAGCTGATTTTAATATACCTTCTACTTCACTTATTTCTGCTCCAAGTAGAGCAAACATTCCACCTTTGCATTTTAGTGAAGCTTCATGCATTGCTTCGCTACGAACTTTTAGCAACTTGACTGCAGACTCAAGCGTCAATGCCCCTGCAGCACACAGCGCTGTATACTCGCCAACTGAATGCCCACAAACATACTGAACGCTGTAAAGAGATTCACCAAATACGTGCTTCATAACACGTAGCGTTGCAATTGACACTGCCATTATAGCTGGCTGAGCGTTTTCCGTGATGGTTAATTTCTCAATAGGGCCATTGAAAATCAAATGAGACAGCTTTCTACCCAATATGTCATCTACTTCATCAAATACGTTCCTTGCAACTGAAAATTCATCATATAAGCTCTTTCCCATTCCTACAAATTGGGAGCCCTGACCAGGAAAAGCAAAAATCATAAAAAGTTTTTCATTCTTCATTGAGAATACTACTTTATTTATTTTTTGTCAATATTTCACAATAATGATTGACCAAATGAACCAGATTCACTAAAATCTTAGCTGGTAAGAAATTTGTAAGAACAATGGCAGAAATCGACTATCACAAAGTTACTATAGTTATGACAGATGGTCAAGAGTTTGAAACTTATTCCACTTATGGAAAAGAAGGTCAAAGAATAAAGCTTGATAGAGATCCTCTTACTCATCCTGCATGGACTGGAAGTTTGACAAGCGGTTCAGGGGAGAAGGATAGTAAAATAGCTAAGTTTAATGATAAATACGGGAGTCTTTTTTAGTTCCTCCCCTCTTTATTTAACATGTATAAATATAAAAATGTAGGCTATATTGCTTCTTCGCTACCCAAGTCTCAGGAAGTATCTAAACTACTACAGAAACTCAATTTTATCAATATAGCAGAAGCAGGTAAGCATGAAGTTGATCTGCTGATAGTTGTTGGTGGTGATGGTTTTATGCTACGCACTCTGCACAACTACGTCATAGGAAATAAAGATATACATGTGTATGGAATAAATACCGGTAACGTCGGATTTTTGATGAATAAATGCTTTGAAGATCTAATTGATCATATAGAACATGCAGTTCCTACTCAGCTAACTTTACTAAAAATGGAAGCCAAAGACATAAATGGCAAAAAACACCATTACATCGCAGTAAATGAAGTGTATGTCTTTAGAAATGCAAATCAAATAGTGGAGATGAATATTACCATTAATGATAAGCTAAAAGTAGAAAAATTCAGAGGAGATGGAATTATATTGTCTACCCCAACAGGTAGCACTGCATATAACTTCTCTGCCGGTGGGCCAATCTTACCACTTAATTCAAATTTACTTGCACTGACTTCCATTAATAGCTACTACCCAAGGCGTTGGAATGGAGCGCTAATCTCAAATGATACAATAGTGCAAATTGATATCAATGATGTGAAAAATCGTCCAGCACTTGTAGTATCAGATTACAAGGAATTTCACGACATATCGCAGGTAAAAATACAGAAAGATCACGAAAATACAGTCACTCTACTTTTTGACAAAGATTGCCCTTTGAATGAAAGGATCTTTGATCAGCAGTTCTTATACTAATATTTATTCTTAAATTAGTATTCACTATATCTTAATAACTATAGCGTAATCAACATAACATTGTAATTAATTTTGGAGCGAATATGCCTGAATCAGGAAATAAAGATAACGTCACACTGGTTTCTCATACAACGGTGAGTGAAAATAGTGCAGCAACTCAACCAACACCAGCACCTAGAAACACAGCGTTACAAACAAATTCGGCTAGCGAATCAAGTTCTGATGAAGAAAGGCAAGAAGAATCGAATGGTGCAAATACAGAACCTATTTATGCATCCATAGATCCAAATACAAAATCTCCAAAAAAGAGTTCAGGTAGTGTATCAGTTAGCAGATCACCTTCTCCTCCACCATCATATCAAACAGATGGCTCTGAAAAATCTTTGCTTGGAGATAATAAAAAGACAAACAGATTTTTACAGAAAGTAAAATATACGATGCAAAAGAAGAAAGTTACAATGCCTTTCGTAGGTCTTATTACGGCATGTTGTATTACGTCAATCGTTTTAGCTGTGAAGCAAAGAGAATTCATTGGATTCATCGGCAGCATAAATCCTGTTACTATATTTGTCGGAGTATTAGCGTCTTGTTTAGCCTTGGGAATTATGTGGGAATTTATGCAAGCAGTACGTACTAAGGAGCACAAGATCACAAAAAGAGATACTCAAGAAGTTTTAGATGAGATATCAAATACACTTTCAAAAGACGAGGAATGCATCAAATCTTTGGTATTAAAATATAGCAACGGTAATCGTGTTTACTTTACGTTTCACTCTCTTCCAGAAAAAGCAAAAAGTAATCCGAACATCGTAGAACTTACAGGCCAGCCAATCTATTACAAGAGTAAAGTAAATTCATTAATCAATGATAGAATATGGCTTCCTATCTTAGGAACAGTTCTTATTACTGGAAACATAACCTTCCCTTTAGCACTTTATTCAACAGGTGGTTTGAGCAACATAGTAAGTTCATACACAAATCCTACTATTTACTGGCCAATCGTTGCAATTTCAGGCACTCTACTGCTTTTCACTTTAGCTTGCACAATTCATCATTGGAGCAAAACTGATTTTAAAGATTACTTGTTATTAGATACAAAAGATGCTAGTAGTGGAAAGCCCAATGAAACAGCTATTAGAACTATCAAAAAGAGTGAAGAAAAGATTAGTTCAAAATTGTTACAAGTAGTTGCTGAACGATGTGGCCATCCAGATATTACTTATATTATTAATTAAATCTGGCTCGTACTTCTTTTTATCGCTATTCCAGTACTGTAACTGCAACGTTTTGAAGATTTACACTTGCTAAGACCTTGCTATTTTGATAGCTTGAGATGATGACAAGGAAGGGGTTTGTTTATGAAAAAAGGTTTAATATTTATATCTTTAGTAGCGGCTTTATTGATAGTCGTTAATTTTTTATATAAAAATAGCGGAATTGATGATTCACAAGTAGTAAACGTTTATTCATCTCGTAAAGAAGAATTAGTACATAGTTTGTTTGATGATTTTACAAAAACCACTGGCATCAAGGTACGTTATATCATTGACGATTATTCCCAATTGCTTTCACGCATGGAAAATGGTGGTGAAGCTGATTTGTTTTTAACTGCAGATGCAGTGAATTTGATTTTAGCCAAAAAAAGAGGGCTCTTATCTCAAGTGGATTCAGAGACTCTAAAAAATGCCATACCTGCAAAATTTAGAGATAATGAAGATTATTGGTTTGGTCTCACAAAAAGAGCTAGAATATTGGTTTACAATAAAGAATCAGTAGATCCTAAGGAATTAAGTACCTATGAAGATTTAGCGAATGAAAAATGGAAAGGGAAAATATTAGTACGCTCTTCCACAAGTCCATATAACCGATCATTGATCGCTTTTATGATTGCAAAAAATGGTTTTGAAAAAACAAAAGAATGGGTGAGTGGAATTGTAAGGAACATGGCAAGAAAACCAAGCGGTGGTGATACAGATCAAATTTATGCTGTAGCCGCTGGTGAAGGCAATGTTGCAATAGTAAACAGCTACTACTTTGCAAGAATCCTTTCATCAGAAAATAAAAAGAATATCACAGAAAAGTTAGGAGCTTTCTTTCCGAGTGATGGTGTAATGGTGAATATTAGTGGTGCAGCAGTAACAAAAAACGCAAAACACAGAGAAAATGCCATAGCTTTATTGGAGTTTTTTGTAAGCAAACAGGCTCAAGAGCTATATGCTAAAAAAAATCAAGAATATCCTATTGTTGAAGGTATTGAAACTTCTGATGTGTTAAAATCTTGGGGAAATTACCTACAAAGTACTCTGCCTATAAGTGAGCTTGAGAAGCATCTCTTTGAGGCTGTTATGATAGCAGATGAATGTAAGTGGAAATAAAATTTTATAGCTTCCTTCTACTTTACTTTACAGTTGTGTAATTGAAATTAAGAAAGTAGAATAAGCTCAAAAAAGGAGCTATGGACAAGAGAAGGAATTTATTAAATATCTCAGACCTCACAATCGGTGATGTAGAAAATATAACTAAATTAGCCAACCAATACCTTGAAGAAAAAGTTGAAAATAGTCATGTTCTGAAAAATAAAATAGTCATAAACCTATTCTTTGAAGATTCAACACGTACGCTCGCATCTTTTGAAATAGCAGCAAAGAGCCTTGGAGCAAATGTTATAACTTTACCAATAAAATCTTCTTCTATTAACAAAGGGGAAGATCTAAAAGATATGATAAAAACACTAAATGCAATGAATCCTGACTATATGATAATCAGGCATAAAAGTAGTGGTATTATTAATACATTGGCAAAGCATGTCAATTGCTCGCTAATCAACGCAGGCGATGGAAGCAGTGAACACCCAACTCAAGCTCTTGCAGATTATCTCGTAATTATCAGTCATAAAAAGCAAATAAAAAACCTCAAAATTGTGATATGTGGAGATATTTTGCACAGTAGAGTTGCAAGATCAAATATAAGATTGCTAAAAATGTTTGGAGCAAAAATAAGCTTAGTTGCACCACCAGCTTTGATTTGTAAGCATCTTCCTGAAGTAGATTCACTTCATTATTCATTAACTGAAGGTATAAAGGATGCTGATGTAATTATGCTCTTGAGGTTGCAGAAAGAGCGCATGAATAATAATTCTTCAGAAAAAGAATATTTTCATTTGTATGGACTTGATGCACAAAAACTATCGCATGCAAAACCCGATGCAATTGTTATGCACCCAGGACCAATAAATAGAGGCATTGAGATTAGCAATGATATAGCAGATTGTGTTATTTTACAGCAAGTAAAGTTTGGATTAGCAACGCGTAAGGCAGTACTGCACTATTTAATAAATGTTTAACTTTAATTAATTTTAAGGAATTTTAGACATAATGATCCTCCTATAAAAAACGATTTAGAAAAATATAACACACCTCATGACAGAAATTAAGTATGCACTGAAGTAGACTGTGCTATATTTTTTTATTGAGAGATTAGTTGAAAAGTCTGCAGACTTGAATAAGGTGAATTTCGAGCTCTAAAATACCCTCATTTTCACTAATAATAATCAAACTACAAAATGTGTCAAGTAATTTTTGCACTTAATTTAGCAAATATTTATTTGCAAAAAATACTATAAACATAAAATGATAGATGTCATAAAAGTAGCCAGTACTGGCATCCAGTTAAATTTGTGAGTTAAAAGTTATGCTAAAATATAACGTTTCTAATGATGATGGAAAATGGATCCCAGTGGGCTTTGTTGCACCACTCAAGGAAAGAACAGGCAGTTACTGATGGAATTTGTTATAAAATAGATATTTAGCCGACAAAGGAAAAATATGCCAATAAGAATGAAAGTCAGTAACTGCAATGAATATAACAAATTTCTTCAAGAAAGGGGAAATGTTTTTCATTATATCAACGATGCCATTGAAAATTGGTACGAAAATAGTCCAAAAGTAGCAGGTGGCAACAATGTCTACAGCGACAAAGTAGTGATTCTAATTCACATAATAACCTATCTATTCAGGATTGGTCTTAGGCAAACAGTGGGATTTATAGAGAAATATCTTGAGCAAATAGGGAAAATTTTGCAAATTATCAGCTATTCGCAGGCTTCAAGAAGGTTTAAAAAGCTTAATATCAAAATCAACGACTGCAGAGTTGATAAGAACGATATGGAAGATATTGAAATTGCTATAGATAGTACAGGTATCAGCATCTACAATAATATTCCAGGCCATAGTAAGGCAAATGGTACAGATAGAAAGTATCGCCGCTATGAGCAAACAAGAAAGCTACATGTAATGCTAGAGATAGGTAGTAAAAAAGTTATAGCTGCAAAATACAGTAGTGGAGTTTATTCCGACCACTATGGAGCCTGTGATCTTATTGAAAGAGTGGATACCAAGTATAACATAAGCACGATATATGCAGATAGGGCATATAATCGAAAGAAGTTATACAAACTGTGCGATGAGCTTGACATAAAGACAAGGATTCCTCCGCAAAATAATGCAGTAGAGCATCCAAAGTTGGATTATATGAATGAGAGAAATTCTACAATCAAGCTCATAAAGTCATATGATGAAGATGGTATGAAGAGGTGGAAAAAAGAGATAAATTATTGGAAGAGATCTTATATAGAAAGTTTTTTCTCGCGACTGAAGCAAATATTTGGATTTAGTTTTAGGAATAAATCTGAGATTAATCGTGAGAAGGAACTGCTACTCAAGTGTTATTTGCTTAACAAATTTACTGAAATAGGCATGGCTAAGTTTGATATAGCTTCATGAATTTATTATACATTACCCACTATCCGAAGAGCTGTGCAACAAAGCCATCCCAGTGTCAGCTACTTAGATGACATTGTTTAGTACGCAAATTACCACAATGTTCATACAGCTGTATACTGATTTCTTTAATGTCCGTACAGTTGTATGTCAGCTACTCAAATGACAATTTCAAATAAAACCTAGATAAAAGAGAAAAATAAATTTTTACATAATCATACTTGTACAATAACTAAAGCACTTTTTACTGTAGATTAATCATTTGATTATAGTATCATTTTAATTAAGCCTATATTTGCAATGTTTATGAAATATAAAGCATTCTTCATACTATTAATTGTTATATCTAACCTGCTTGCTGCAGAACAGCCTGAAGAAAATAAAAATGAAAGCAGTATAAATCAAGAAGACGTATCGAAAAGCAACACTGATGCTGAAAAAACTTCTCCGCTTCTGAGCGAACTCAAAGAAATCACAGACCCAACAAATGTAATCAATGAAGAAGTACCTTCAAGTAATCAAACAAACCTACAGTCTGAAGAGGAGACTAATATAAAAGATACCAAAGCTCTAACAAGTCCTTTATCAGAAGAAAAAAAAGAAGAACCTGAAGAGAAGAAAATCAGTCACAATAATCAAACAAACCTACAGCCTGAAGAGGAGATTAGCAAAAAAGACACCGAACTTTCAACAAGCCAATTAACAGAGAAAAAGAAAGAAGAACAGCCTGACAATATAACACCTGTGAACAAAAAAAATGAAAAAAGCGAAAAATGGACAAAGCTAAACAAAGAAATAAAAAAACATAAAAGCAAGTCTATATATAAAAGACAATATGATAGCCTAAATGAGCACCTTCCTAAAACTATATTTACTGATGATTACAGTAAGCAATTTTTTTACTGCATCAAGAAGGGCAACTTAATTTGTCTAAGAGGAGTAATAAATAAGCTAGAAAAAATTGGATTAACAATTCAAGAAATACTAAGATTTAGAAATAAATTGGGTGATACTCCTCTAATTTATGCAGTGAAACAAGGTCAAATAGACACAGTTCGCTTTCTCTTATTACAAGGTGCTGATCCTAGAGTAGTTGATAATAATTTTAAGTCCCCTATCGACATAGCAATTGAGAAAAAGAAGATCGATATAATAAATGCAATTGCTGAAATGATGCCATACCTTTTAGAGGATAAAGAAATAAACAATGAAGAAGACTCAGAGATGTATAACTTTGCTATAAAAACAAAAGAAAGTACCTGCGATGCAAAAGATAATTAGACTTTTGATATTAATTTTAGTTGGTCATTTATGCTATGGAGATGATGCAATCAATGATTTTTTAAGTGCTCTGCACGATGTAAAATACATATCTTACAATACAAAAGATTTTGCTAAATTTTTAGTACAGTGTAATAAAGCCAGCATACCACAAGATTTTAAGAAAGGTTTTGGTCCTAATTTAAATGGTGCTAATTTTAGTCAATTGTATTTAAGCAAATCTATTTTTGATGGAGTAAGTTTAATTGGTGCCGATTTTTCTAACACCGATTTATCAGATGTGTCTTTTATCGATGTTGATTTGCGTGGTGCCAATTTTTCCAATGCTAATTTACATGGCGTTAAAATAAAAGGCACAAATTTAAGTTTTTCAAAATTTGCTTCTACAAATTTAACAGATATCATATTTGATCAGTCTAATATCAGTTATGCTGATTTTATCAATTCTAATCTCAACAAAGTAAGTATGCGTAATATAATTGGTTTGCATACCAAGTTTTTGAATGTAAAAATGAATTTCTCCAATTTATCAAACTCAAGTGCAAGCTACATCAATTTTAGTGATAGTGAAATAAACGACACTGTTATGCAGAAAAATAATTTCGACAACGCAAGTTTCTTTGGAGTGGATGCACATAAGCTCAAGGTACAATTTTCTTCATTAAAAAATGCTAACATATATGGTGCAGAAATAAAAAAATCGGATTTTACAGGTAGCAATCTTTCAAACGCCTATTTTAATTCTTCCATTATAGTCAACAGTAATTTCGAAAAAGCCAATTTAAGCAATTCACAAATTTCCTATGTGAAAGGGGATAATTCAAACTTCATTAAATCTATACTAAATGGTTCCAAGATAAAACATGCATATGTTTTCGAAGCAGACCTTCAGGATGCTGATTTATCTAATATTGATTTTAGTTTTAGTGAATTGTATAAAGTTAATACCTATAACGCTAACATTTGTCATGGAAAGTTTCATAATACTAAAGTTGTGAATTCTGACATGAGTGGTTCGTTCTTTGATCATTCATTGTTTACCTCTGCAAAAATAGAAGATTCAGATCTTTCTAGAACTTCAATTTATAAGACAAAAATTAAAGACTCTCAAATTTATAATAGTACTCTTTCCCACCATAATATGGATTCGAGTGAGATAGAAAATTCAATATTCTTCAAATTATTAGCTGATAATTCGAGCTGGTCTAAGTCAAAAGTCACTAATTCAAACTTTATTGAAAGTGATTTCAAATCCTCCGTGTTTTATGATAATGCCTTTAGAAAGACTAGTTTTTTTCTTAGCAATTTGAATAATTCAACAGTGAGTGATGTCTCTTTCCTCTCTTCAAGCATATATAAAAGTTCAATTGCTGATATTCATTTAACAGATTGCAAATTTGATAATTCAATTATGATTGACAATCAGGGACAGAGCAAAATTACAGGTCTAGAGAGTGCTATAACTTCAATTAAAGATCTGCAAGAGAAAATATCGCAGGGTGAAAAATTTGATGTAAATTATTCTTACTTTGAGTTTAAAGATATGAATTTAGAAAATGCTATTTTTTCTAATTCAATATTAAGCAGAGCAAAGTTTGTAAACGTTAATTTGAATAAGGCAAATCTTGAAAAAGCCGATTTACGTTATACTGTCTTTGATAATTCCTCTCTTATTGATGCCAATTTATCAAATTCTAATTTAGAGGGCTCTAGTCTTTTAAACTTTGATTTAAAAAATACAAAGTCTTAAAAAAGCTCTATAATGTACTTGTTAAATAAAGAAAAATGACCGTAAAAAATGAGGGCATACTACTGATTCTATCCTCTCCTTCTGGAGCTGGAAAAACTACTATATCAGAAAAATTACTTGAGCAATCAACTGATTTAGTTATGTCTGTTTCTATGACTACACGCAAACCTCGTCCCGGTGAAGTAAACGGAAAAGACTATTTTTTCGTTACTGAAGAAAAGTTTCACGAACTATGTAAGGCTGGTCAAATGCTTGAATATGCCAAAGTTTTTGAGAATTTTTACGGTATACCAAAAGATTTTATAGAACAAAACCTGAGCAGTGGAATAAGTGTTTTACTGAATATAGATTGGCAAGGAGCATTTCATTTGTTTGAAATCTTAAGAGAAAAAGTTGTAAGTGTTTTTATACTACCTCCCTCAATGGAAGAGCTTAGACTGCGTCTACAAAGGCGTAATAGTGATGATGAAATTGAAATAGAGCGTAGATTAGCCGAAGCGCAAAAAGAGATAAGTAAAAGTAATAAATATGATTACGTAATAATTAATGATAATCTTGATAAAAGCGTAGAAGAGATAAAATCAATACTAAGTAAAGGAATGCTTAAAAAATTAGAAGAAAAATCAAGTTTGAAAGATCTATAAAAATATTTGTTTATCTCTTTTAGCAGCATTCACGCTTCACAGTTTAGCCACATTTATTATTTTTTAAGATAAAATAGTTAAAATAGTAGACAAGTGCTAAAGTGGGGATTTGACTATGACAATAGATTTTCTAATAGAAACTAGTTTTCTGCCTTTTCACCTATATTTCGATAACATCTAGCTCAATTTAAAAGTTTAATACAATTCGTTAACGCCAAATAGCTTTTAATATTGAGGTTTTAATATGAGTATAGATTCAAGTGTATTAGTTAGTAATGCAAATAAACTAGACAAATGTATAAACAAAAATGAAAAACAAGATAAAAAAGACAAGCAATTGTATAATATTATAGAGAGAAAGGTAAAAAAAGAAAAACATAAGCATGAAAAACCAAGAAGTCGAGATGGAACACTCAAGGAATGTAAAAGGTTATTTAAGGAAGGCGCTAGTCCTGAAGTATTAACTAAATTAGAAGAATCGCTTAGAGAACAGGAAAAATATCACAGATATTATGTCCAATGTTTCCTTCCAGTGCTAGGTGAAGTAATAGAACGATCGAAAAGAATATCAAATGAAACAAAAAAACAAGTAATTTCTGAAGTCACTAAAAGTTGTTTTAGTAGGTACAGCGAACAAGACAGTGGCTACGGTAGAGATTTTGCAGATGAAATGAGCGGAATATCAGATTCTGATAGCGATTTTGAAGATGGAATAAACGGAATATCGGATTCTGATAATGACGTTCAATTACTAAATGCAATCCAAAATGGAAACAACAGGAAATTTAGAAAATACCTAAAAGATTGCACAAATGTCAGTGGCATAACAGATGAAAAAGGAAATAATATTTTACACCTTATTGCATCGCTCAAAAAGAAACAAAAGCTTAAGTTTCTAGATACCTTGATAAAAATAGCTAACGAGAAAAATTTAGTACAACTTGTTGATAGTGAAAATCAACAAGGAAAGACTCCTTTTCAGGTAGCACTAATTAACAAGATAATAAAAGGGAAACATGAGTCTAATACAGTTAGAAGTAGCGATAATACACTTAAGTTTCTTGCAAAATTGTTAAAGTATGGAGCCAAGCTAAGCTTACCTACAGAGGATTTAGAAAAATTATCTAAAAAGCAAAATGAATACTATCTTAAATTTTTAGAGAAATTGGCTGAGCGAAAACCAGAAATAAAAACAAAAGTTGAAGAAGTTATAGCCCATACCATAAATACTCCAGATAGTAATGATAATTATCAACTACATTTAGCAATTAAAGATGAAAAATCTTTTAAGGAATTATTGAAAAAAGGAGCAGATATTAACCTTAAAGATGCAAATGGCAATAATGCTTTACACCATATTGCCTTGCTGAGAGGGAAGCAAAAAGTTACATGCTTGAAATTAATATCAGCCTTAGTAAAAGAAAGAAAAATATCTGAAGATAAATTAGATGAAGCTATAAAAGCAACTAACAGGCAAGGAAATACACCTCTAGAATTAGCACTAAAGAAAAAAGCAGAAAAAAAAAGTATCGAATACCTATCGCAAGAAACAATTTTTGATTTAGCAACTAATTATGATAATACAACAAAGTTTTGTGCAGCATTATTACAAAACGGTGCTAACCCTGATTCTTTATGGTTAGAAGATCCAGAACTCCATACTAAAAAGTACTATTTAACTTTACGAGATCTAAAAGATTGTTCAAGCACTCCACAGAAAGCACAGGAGAAAGCTAAAGAACTAAAAGAGAAGCTTGAGGAAAAATACCACTGTGGAACTGCTTCGAAAAAATGTCAATCAGGCATTAAAAAGCTAGGTTCTGGTGTAAAAAAAGGAGCATCTGTTGTATGGAAATGCATTGATCCGGGCAGGAGAGCTAGTGTATTGTTAGCAATCACAGTAGCAACTACTATTATTACAATGGTAACACTTTCTTGCTTTCAAGGACAAATTGCAATTGGAGCAGCGTTACCCATCATAGCTATAACAGGAGTGGTCTGTCTGATATTCACTTTGGGACTTAGCGGCATTAGGAAGTCTGTTAAGGAATTAACCAACGATAAGCAAAGCCGTAAAGATGATCACCTAGCTGCAAAACAACCTGAAAATATTACTGAACAACAAAATTTAGCTAACAACTCAGCAGAGCAAGAAGTACAAAGATCGTCAAATCAATCGGAGCATACAGAAAGCCCAGCTACTCAAATGAGCTATGTATCAATACTACGTCAATTTATAAATAAACCAGATGGGTTAACTAATAAATTCTCTTTTCCGGGGCGATGAAATCAATCTCATCGCTCAGAGTTTTTTCAGCAACTTTTTTATAGTCAATTTCTACACTAACTTGGCTTTTCTCTTCTTTAAGCCATGCTATAGTATGCTTCATCCAGTTTTTATCATCACGTTCAGGGAAATCTTCACGAGCATGAGCACCCCTGCTTTCCTCGCGATTAGCTGCGCATTCCATGGTAATAACTGCTTGTGGAATCATATTGGCAAGCTCCAGAGCTTCAACCAAATCACTATTCCATATCATACTACGATCTTCAACTGCAATGTTAGGCATCATTTTTGCTACTTCTTTTATAGCTTTTTTACCTTCCTCTAAAACTTCAGCAACACGGAATACCGATGCATATTTCTGCATAGTGTGCTGCATTTCACTTCGTATTTTTGCTACTTTGAACTCTCCGGAAGCAAATCTCATTTTATTAAATCTATCTACTATCCAGTCTGTGCAGTCTGAATGCAATTTTTTATGTGGTGTATCAGGTTTCAATTTTTCTTTTGCCCTAAGCGCGGCAGCTCTACCAAAAACCACAAGATCAAGAAGCGAGTTGGAACCTAGTCGATTTGCACCATGTACAGAAACACATGCTGCCTCTCCTATTGCAAATAATCCTTCTACCACTTCTTCTTTACCTTTTTGCAACGTGATCACTTCCCCATGATAGTTGGTTGGAATACCGCCCATGTTGTAGTGAACAGTTGGAATAACAGGTATCGGATCTTTAGTAACATCAACTCCTGCAAAGGTCTTTGCTGTTTCACTAATACCTGGCAATCTGAGCTTTATTACTTCCGGATCAAGATGAGCTATATTCAAGTACATGTGATCTTTCTTTGGCCCAACTCCCCTTCCCTCTCTAATTTCAATTGTCATTGCTCGACTTACTACATCACGAGAAGCCAAATCTTTTGCCTTTGGCGCATAACGTTCCATAAACTTCTCACCCTGAGAATTAACGAGGTACCCACCTTCACCGCGGCATCCTTCCGTCATCAAGCACCCTGAGCCATATATTCCTGTTGGATGAAATTGCACAAACTCCATATCTTCAAGTGGCAACCCAGCTCTTACCACCATGCCATTACCATCACCTGTGCAGGTGTGTGCACTTGTTGCAGAAAAATAAACACGTCCATAACCACCTGTTGCTATTACCACAGAATGTGCACGAAATCTATGCAACGTACCATCACACAGCGACCAAGCTATCACCCCACAGCATGTCCCTTTGTCCATAATCAAATCGATTACAAAATATTCGACAAAAAATTCAGCGTTAAATTTAAGACATTGCTGATATAGAGTATGAAGAATTGCATGCCCAGTTTTATCTGCTGCTGCACAAGTACGCTGAGCCGATTTTCCTTTACCAAAGTGAGTTGTCATTCCACCAAAGGCACGCTGATATATTTTTCCATCTTCCGTACGAGAAAAGGGTACACCAAAATTTTCAAGTTCAATCACAGCTTTGGCAGCATTTTTACACATATACTCTATTGCATCTTGATCGCCAAGCCAGTCTGAACCTTTTATTGTGTCATACGCATGCCAGCGCCAATCATCTTCAGCAATGTTGCTCAAGGCTGCACTAATTCCGCCTTGTGCTGCAACTGTATGACTCCGTGTAGGGAAAATCTTAGAAATACAGGCAACTGAAAAATTAGTTGCAGCCATTCCAAGTGTTGCTCTAAGCCCTGCTCCACCTGCACCTACTATCACCACATCATACTCATGCTCTATGATTTCATACGCTGACTTATCCATATCCACTTATTTTATCATCACAGGCTTATAATATCACAGAAGTAGAAAAAATCTATACAAGTTTTCTGGATGTAAGCTTCTGAAACAAATCTATAGTAAACGATGTAATAACAATCATAGGGCGTCATGAAAGTAGCTGAAATTGGAATGACACTATCATAAAGGAATAAGTGTAGTTATTTGCATAACATTGATGACTTATGCCTATTTAATTAGATCTAAAATTAGATAGAAAAAGGTAATCTTGATAAAACTCATTTACAACAAGTTCTCTCGCACTTGAATTTTCCGTTTGCACTTTTTTGTATCCTAATTTATGGCTTATTGAATCTTTATATGAACTAACTGCTTTATATATCTTACTTACCTCTCCTGGAAAGATACCACCAACAATTATAACGCATAACCCTGCAACTGTTGCAAAAGCTAGAGTTAAACTTTGCCTCCAGTTAGCTTTTTTTTCTTGTATACCAGCAGGGCACAATTCACTTGACATTTCTTTTAGATACTCATGCCACATGTGATTGCAGTTTGTACATTTCACTTTTCTTCCAGATTCACCTATTTGCCCACGAGATACTAAGTAAGTTTTAGTACAATTATGACATTGTATTTTCATAGTGCTTACGTATAAAATAATATAAATTTGATATCAATATGTATATAATAAATGAAAAATTTGCAACTAAAAAATTACAAGATGAGATAGAAAATATTTGGAAAGATAAAGAAAAACTTAACGACTATAATCTAAAACACGAAGCAAGATTAATAATCAAAGAGGTAATTGAGTTACTTGACAGTGGTAAAATTAGAGTAGCAGAAAAGCTATCAAGTGGAGAATGGATAGTACATAAGTGGATAAAGCAGTCAATATTATTACATTTCCTCACTGAGGAAAGCAAAATAATAGACAACACCAATTGCTGGTTTGACAAAATCGGTAGTAAGTTTAGTGAATGGAATGAAGAAAAATTTTACCATTCAAAAATTAGAGCAGTTCCTGGGTGTTTTGTCCGCCAATCTGCTTACATAGGTAAAAATGTTGTTCTAATGCCAAGTTTTATCAACGTTGGTGCATACATTGATTCTGGCACAATGATAGACACTTGGTCAACAGTTGGTAGTTGTGCACAAATAGGAAAAAACTGTCATATTTCCGGTGGAGTGGGAATAGGCGGAGTTCTCGAGCCTATTCAAGCTTCTCCAGTCATTATAGAGGATAATTGCTTTATTGGAGCGCGCAGTGAGGTAGCCGAAGGTGTTATAATAAGAGAAGGATCAGTCCTTAGTATGGGGGTGTTTATTGGAGCATCAACAAAAATCATTGATAGGGAAACGAACAAAGTATTTTACGGTGAAGTGCCACCTTATTCTGTAGTCGTGCCAGGATCTACTCGATCTAGAAATAATGTCTCAACCTATTGTGCAGTTATAGTAAAAAAAGTGGACGAGAAGACGAGATCAAAAACTTCTATAAATGAAATATTGAGAATCTAACTACTTACCGTCACTTTTTTTATCATTATTACTAACTATAGTAATGGCATATGCGCATAATTCTGGAAAAGAGATCCCGTTTTCTTGAGACAGCTTGTATAATTTTTGCAAACTTTCTTTAACTTTATTAGGAATGTTTCCTCCACGCTCCTTTGCAAGCCATGAATCTTGATGGTGAATTGGATGAGTATCACCCTTTGGATTTCCTATATATACTGCAAAAGGTGCATTCTGTCCTTTGAAATCACACTGTACAGTAAATTTTTTTATAGACTCAGCCATTTAAAGACCTCTACTTTTCTTTTTAACCGATTTTATAGAAGATACAAGAGGTGGTTTTTTGATAAAATCTTGCCTATTAAACACACTTTCTTTGCCTTCTAAAGCTCGACGAACATCGGCTCTGCTTAGCTGTGACTCTTTTGCTACCCTCATTCCATGCTTTACCATAATATTAGTATATGCTAACACTTTTTTTACTAACTCTAGATCACCATTCAACATTTGAACCAATGCTTGAAATACCTCCGCTAAAGTTAATCCATCAGCACTTACAACCTTATTTTCTACAAAATTGATAGCTTCTTTAAATTTATATTCAATACCATCATCTTGAGGTATAAGGGTAACATAATCCGTATCTTGATTGTCCATAACCAAAGGAATACTACTCATATGTTTTTAAACTTATATTATATATATAAATACTCCACTATTTTATAGTATGGCACGCTATAGTTAAATGTTTATTAATAATATGCTCACTTATATACACGAATTAATTGATAAAAGCCAAGGATCAATATCTATCAGTGATTTTATGAACGCTGCTCTATATCATAAAGAGTACGGCTATTACATGAATAAATTACCACTTGGCAAAGATGGTGACTTCATTACTGCACCTGAAATTAGTCAGCTATTTGGTGAAACAATTGCAGTGTGGATAATGAATACATGGGAAAAATTAGGAAAGCCATCAAAATTTTCTCTAGTTGAACTTGGACCAGGTAAAGGAACACTCATTCATGATGTAATAAGAGTCACCAAAAAATATAGCTGTTTTTTTAGCTCAATGGACATTCATCTAGTTGAGATAAGCCCTATTTTACAGAAAATACAAAAGGAAAAATTAAAGGGATTAGATATTAATTGGCACACAGATGTCGACAACTTACCAAATCAGCCAACTATTTTTTTTGCAAATGAGTTATTTGACGCCCTTCCAATTGACCAATTTATTTATCGTGATGGGCAGTGGTATGAAAATAGAGTAATAAAACAAGATGATGGCAGTCTTTCATTGTCACTCCAGTGCTTAACCAGACCAAAAACTGGATTCCAGACTGGAATGACAGGGGGTTTCAATGGTGCAGTAGTGGAAGTATGCCTAGCCGGAATCGAAATATTAAAGAAACTTGAGAATAAGATAGTCAATAACGGAGGAGCTGCCCTGATTATAGATTATGGTTATGTATATCCTGAATATAAGAGCACTTTGCAATCGATAAGGCAGCATCAGTATGCTAATTTTCTTGAAAATATTGGTAACAGTGATATTACTGCACTTGTAAACTTTCAAGCGTTAAAAGATTCATTAAAATACTTAAATTGTGAGATTTTAACTCAAAGAGAATTTTTATATTTGTTTGGTATAAAGGAAAGAGCGCAAGCTTTAATGGAAAATGCAAGTAATGAACAGAAGAATAAGATCTTCAGTGAATTTTTAAGGTTAACTGAAAATATGGGTACTCTCTTTAAGGTAATGCTGATTCACCATTTGTAGTCTTGTGTAGTTCTTATGTTAAACATACAAATACTAAAAAATTTACAGAATAAAAAAGGTAAAAAAAACGTATCTGTTCAGCAGAGTAGCAAAATAAGATAGACAGATAAGACTATCATAGGAACAAATAGGTGTCATGAAAGTAGCTGACACTGGCACGACAACAAAAAAGTTACTCAAATGACACCCTTTTGATGCACAATTTTTGGTGCATCACGTACTGATTTTCATCCAAGACGATGTCATGCAAGTAGCTGACACTGGCATCCAGCCTTTTCGCGCAAAAAACGTTGTAAAGTGTTTAGTTGGATCCCAGCTGGAATGACACTTGGTTATGCAAGAAATCTATTGTCAAAAAAAATTACTTCCGCATATTTTGAATCTGATTATAATGACAATTAGAGATATTTTAAGAGCTCAAAATCTATCTTTGTCTGCAGACTTTCAGTTAACTTTTCAATAAAAAACGTAGCGTATCTTTTTCAGCGGTCTGTCATATGTGCGCTGCATTTTTTTCTAATCTTTTTATACAGGAGGATTTTATGTCCAGAATTCCAGATACTTGACCTTTACTTTAGCTAATAACAGGCGCCTGTGATTTTTATAAAGAAAGTGTAGGAAAAACTGTTTCCAGGCATAAATTTGCCATGTATACCTAAAAAGTAATTATATTAGCATAATATTCATACTTATATGCTAATATTAATATTCTTTGAATGGAATACGAAATTAATGTTGAAAAAATATGTACCAAAAAATTTATGTGGGATCTATGCCGAAGCTCAAATTGCATGACACCATTTATTTTTATGGTTTTGTCTATTTTATTTTGCCACTCTGCTAAACGGATACATTTAATTCCATTTTTATCGAGCAGATAATTGTCATATATTAGCTTAGTTCTCCTGTTATACTTAAATATAAATCAGCATAGCCCTAATTTTTTTATATATTTTACTTCTTTCTCTATATTTAATAATAGGCTTGAAAATAAATGGTAAACCTATAATTGTTAAGCTTAGAGCTAGGATTGAAAGTACACAAAAGGCTTTGTGTTTACTATGTAGCTCTTTCAAGTAAAGCATCAAAAACCTACAAAATTTTTTGTAATTTTCTTCAATATTTTTTTTGCTATGAGCCTTGTCAATAAACATATCTATTGCAGTATAATCATTACTACAATTAATTGCCCCTTTTTCTATTAATAGCTGAGCTATATCAAAATAATCCTTTTGAATAGTAAGATGCAGAGGTGTAAAACCTTGTTGATCACAAATATTCATATTGGCTTTTACTGCTAACAACATTCTTACAATTTCTACATGGCCTTTTTTAGCTGCAAGTAGCAGAGGAGTTCTGTTGCATCTAGTGACGGCATTAACGTTTACCTTAAGCTCCAATAAGAACTTAACTGCTTTAGTATCACCATTATAGCTAGCTTTATGTAACCTGGTGTTACCGCTACAATCTTGGTCATCTGCTTCTATTCCCTTTGAAACAAGAAATGTTACCATTTGCCTATTATTATGCTTAATAGCGCAATCCAGTGCATCAAAACCATGTTTATTTTTTGTGCAAATAAACTCTTTTAACTTAGCTTTTGCTTGCTTTACAATAAGCTTTACCAGTTGCATTTTGTTGTTATATGCTGCTAGAAAAAGCGTAGTATTATTTTCTGCATCTTTTGCTTCTATGTTTGCACCTTTCTTTATCAGATATTCTATAATCTCTGCTCTACTTTCATAATGTGTAGTACATTGATAAATGGTCAAAAATAAAGGAGTACGAAAGTTGTTATCTTCACATTCAAGATTTGCTCCGCTATCAATTAAAATCTGGACGCTCTTTTTAGAACCGTATAATGAAGCTATGTGAAGAGGAGTATAGCCTTCCTCAGCATCTTTTTCATTAATTTTTGCGCCTTTTGTTATTAAAAAATCCATTAATTCTGTGTCATCTTGTAGTGTAGCAAGGTGAAGTGGAGTAAATCCATTTTTATCTCTAGAATTAATTGTCAGTTGATTAACAAGAAGTTTAGCAATTTTTTTGTGTCCATGCATAATAGCATAATGCAGTGGATTTCTATTTTCATTGTCCACAACATTAAAGTCAGCTTCGTGCTCTAATAATGATTTTACTCCAACTAAATCGCCTTCTTTTGTAAACTTATGCAAGAGAGTGACTCCGCTTACATCTTTTGAGTTAATATCAAATCCACTTTCTACCAATTGATGTATGTCTTCCTCACACGCCATACCATTTTAATTAAACCCTTTTCGCATTAACAATACTCCCACTTAATTAAGTTTGAATGAATCTGTAAGAGAGATATAAACGTTAGGGAGATTTGCGATAAACGGTAAGAAAAAGGGCAGAAAGTCAAAATCTATCTAACACAACTAAATTTTACCTGCTTTTTTTGTACTCTATCTCTACTTTTGCATTTACATTTGCTGAATCACTTTCCTGCTTTACAATAAGGAGATCCATATGTTTTCTATGTAGCTAAGTAAGAAGAATCTTTGCTCGAACTTGTACATTTTGAAATATTTTTACAAAACTCTATAAAATCATTCACTGCCTCGTTCTCATTCTTAACCTCAACCTTTTTAGATTTAAGATCTTTAAGTACATTATTGAAATCATCCATGTTCACTGTCACTTTTAGCTCTTCATCTTCTGACTCTTCTTCGCAAATCTGATCTACAGCATGAAGTTTTGCTTCATTTACCAAATTTTCTAGATCAGCTCCTGAAAAACCATTAGTTTCTTCTGCAAGTTTTGCTAGATTTACATCTGGTGCCATTGGCACTTTTTCCGTATAAAGACCCAATATTTTTTCACGTAGGCTTTTATCTGGTAAAAGAATTTCAATATGTTTAGAGAGGCGACCTGATCTAATTACTGCTTCATCTAAACTTTCTAGACGATTAGTTGCAGCAATGATTGTCACGCCTTCTATAGGATTAAAACCATCAAGCTCGCATAAAAACTGATTTACAATTCGGTTGTGTTCTTCATCACTTCGTCCACTATTACTACGTTTTGTACAAACAGCATCTATTTCATCTATAAAGACTATGCAAGGAGCATTTTCTCTCGCTTTTGCAAAAAGATCTTTTATGTAATGCGCGCTGTGTCCAGCATATTTTTGCATACATTCAGATCCAGAAACGCTAATAAATTTAGCACTAGCTTCACATGCAATTGCACGAGCAATAAGAGTTTTACCATTTCCAGGTGGACCGTATAAAATATAGCCTGTTGGCATTTTGCAACTTAGCATTTCAAGAGCTTTCTTCTTCTTCTCTGATATATGACCACAAATCATTTTTAACTCTTTTCTTACTTCCTCTGAAACAATAACATCATCAAGTGTTACTTTTTTCTGCTTGTCTGGATCAACTATCTCTATTCTAGAAGAGCCTTTTATTGCACAAACAAGATCATTTAATTTTTTTGAGCGCGTTGCTTTATTAACCGATTTTTTTTCATCACTCACTTCTTCAATATTTATTATGTTTGAATCTTGCTCGTTTTTAATCTCATTTTTAGCATCCAATTCAGCCGCTTTGTACGTAATATATTTAGCTATAGATGCAAATGCATACAAAATACTTACACACAATAACACCTTTAATACAGGCACATCAGGTACAATTAAATTAACCGCAACAATTGATGTTGCCATAGCAGCACCTAACAACAACATTGAGCCAAAAACGATATAACCTTGAATTTTCGCTTTTTTCAGCTGCATTAAGTATCCAGAGCCATTAGGATGCTTGAATGCATAAATATTCACTGGAGTTTTACCATGAAAATTCTTTAACCAAGGATCTGCATTTTTTCTTATTAGAATTGATATTGTTTTTCTACTTCCATTATCTGCAGCATAATGCAAAGGGGTATTGCCCTCTTTATCCATTACATTAACACTTATTCCTTTATTTAAGAAAAATTCTACTACTTCAACATGACCATTTTCAGCAGCTAAATGTAAAGGAATCTTCTCGCGCTTACTATCTTTCTTATTAACATCAGCTCCTCCTGCTACCAGGACTTTTGCTACGTTTTCAAAGCCACCTCTAGCAGCTACGTGCAACAATGTAAGTTCTTGACTAAATAAATGATTTACATCAAATTTAACTTTCTTCCACTCTTCATGTAGATCTTGATTCTGTTTCTCTAGTTCTTCTTGTATTTCCTGAATTATATTATCTTCATTTAAATCTGTCTTATCGTTAATTATACTCAGTACTTCTGCTAGTAATTGATCACTTGTCATAATCTCATCTTTAATCTTAAATGATATATTTAATTATTATATAATTAAAATAAAAATTCAATATTTGTTTTAAACAAGTTAATAATTGGTTGTGAATAGCAAATTAGATCCAAGTAGCCCCATCTCACACTACTGTCATCCCAGTGCCCAGACACCAGCCTTTCTTACCAACAAAAACTTAGCATAACTTTTGTTCTCAAAAAATTTCTGGATTCCAGTGGGCTTTGTTGCACAGCTCTTCGGATAGTGGGTAATGTATAATAAATTCATGAAGCTATATCAAACTTAGCCATGCCTATTTCAGTAAATTTGTTAAGCAAATAACACTTGAGTAGCAGTTCCTTCTCACGATTAATCTCAGATTTATTCCTAAAACTAAATCCAAATATTTGCTTCAGTCGCGAGAAAAAACTTTCTATATAAGATCTCTTCCAATAATTTATCTCTTTTTTCCACCTCTTCATACCATCTTCATCATATGACTTTATGAGCTTGATTGTAGAATTTCTCTCATTCATATAATCCAACTTTGGATGCTCTACTGCATTATTTTGCGGAGGAATCCTTGTCTTTATGTCAAGCTCATCGCACAGTTTATATAACTTCTTTCGATTATATGCCCTATCTGCATATATCGTGCTTATGTTATACTTGGTATCCACTCTTTCAATAAGATCACAGGCTCCATAGTGGTCGGAATAAACTCCACTACTGTATTTTGCAGCTATAACTTTTTTACTACCTATCTCTAGCATTACATGTAGCTTTCTTGTTTGCTCATAGCGGCGATACTTTCTATCTGTACCATTTGCCTTACTATGGCCTGGAATATTATTGTAGATGCTGATACCTGTACTATCTATAGCAATTTCAATATCTTCCATATCGTTCTTATCAACTCTGCAGTCGTTGATTTTGATATTAAGCTTTTTAAACCTTCTTGAAGCCTGCGAATAGCTGATAATTTGCAAAATTTTCCCTATTTGCTCAAGATATTTCTCTATAAATCCCACTGTTTGCCTAAGACCAATCCTGAATAGATAGGTTATTATGTGAATTAGAATCACTACTTTGTCGCTGTAGACATTGTTGCCACCTGCTACTTTTGGACTATTTTCGTACCAATTTTCAATGGCATCGTTGATATAATGAAAAACATTTCCCCTTTCTTGAAGAAATTTGTTATATTCATTGCAGTTACTGACTTTCATTCTTATTGGCATATTTTTCCTTTGTCGGCTAAATATCTATTTTATAACAAATTCCATCAGTAACTGCCTGTTCTTTCCTTGAGTGGTGCAACAAAGCCCGCTGGAATCCAGGAATCAAGAAGCCAGTGTCAAGCACTGAGATGACACCGAATGGGCTACCTAAACGACAAGGGGCTGTTTGAATAGCACCCTTCCGGTGTCTCAAACTACAACAGTTGTGAATAGAGAGTAATACGAAAAATTATACAATCAACGAACTACCTGTCATTTCATTTGGCTTTTTGAGTCCAAGTAGCTGTAAAATAGTAGGAGCAATATCAGATAATTTTCCATCTCTCAGTTTTAAATTTTCACAAGATATAATAAATGGAACTTTATTTAGAGTGTGCGCTGTGTGAGGTGTGTTATTTTCTTCATCGAACATACATTCCACATTACCATGGTCTGCTGTAACAATGAGTGCAGTATTACCCACTTCTTTGACAACGCTGAGTACTTTTGCAAGGCAATCATCTACAGCGAGCACAGCTTGCTCGGCTGCTTTTATATTACCTGTGTGTCCCACCATATCAGGGTTAGCGTAGTTTACAACTATCAGCGCAAATTCTTGAGAATGAATTTTTTTTACAAGCTCTTCTGTGAGCTCAAAGGCTGACATTTCAGGCTGCAGGTCATAAGTTTTAACTTTTGGTGAAGGAATGAGTATTCTTTCTTCACCAGAAAAAGGTTCTTCTCTTCCACAATTAAAAAAGAAAGTCACATGCGCGTATTTCTCAGTTTCAGCAATGCGCAGTTGCCGTAATTTATTGTCTTCTATTATCTGTCCCAAAGTGTTGGCAAAAGATTCAGGAGGAAAGAGATAAGGGATTTTTAAGTCCGCTTTATATTGCATCATACTTAAAATTGAAGAAAATTTTGCTACCTTAGCGTAATCTGTTTTGCCTAGCAAAATACTTGCCAATTGTATCATTCGATCAGCACGAAAGTTAGCCAATAGCAATCCATCTTCTGGTTTTATACCTTGATAATCTCCTATTATTGCGGGCCTGATAAATTCATCGGTTATATTATTTTGGTAATTTTCATCAATAAGCGATACTGCATCATCATAACGAGGCGCCTTTGCAAATGCGATGGCTTCATAAGCTTCAATTGTTCTTTCCCACCTATTATCACGGTCCATAGCATAATAACGCCCAGAGATAGTGGAGATTCTTATATCATTTTCCTTTATGCTTTCTGTAAATTCTTGAATGCATCTTTTCCCTGAATTTGGCAGTGTGTCTCTGCCATCTAAAAATGCGTGTATTACAACTTTAATTCCGCGCTGTGATATTTTGTTTGCTAAAGATGAAATGTGCTTTTGATGCGAATGAACACCGCCATCTGATATCAATCCCATTATATGGCATATGCCATTCTTACTTTTTAGATCATTAATAAAATTCTGTAGATTTGCATTATTTTCTATCGTTTCGATTTCTTGATTAATACGCTGAAGGCTTTGCATTACCACTCTACCACTGCCAATATTCATATGGCCAACTTCTGAATTGCCTATTTGGCCTTCTGGTAATCCAACATCAGTTCCACAGGCAGATAAACTGCACTTTGGATAATTAGAGCTAATATGTTGCCAACAAGGTGGATTTGAATTGCTAATAGCATTGTATTTACTATTTTCTATTCCATTACCCCAGCCATCTAGTATACATAAAACGACTGATTTAAAGTTCATATAAAAGTTAACATCGAAACCCTCAATGGTACCAAAAACAAACTCTTCTCACAACTTTTGTGTTAAAATAAGAGATAGAAAAAGCTGCTTGGAGGCAATGGTATATGAAGTTTTTCATAAAATATTTTATTAAAGTGATTGACAGTTGCTGAAGTGTTTACTAAAACACTTGCATAGCTTTAATAGTGAGGTCAAATGAGTTATAGCCAATATGTAAAGGATAATACTTTAGCAACATCAGGTGCTATAATTAATGTTGATAGATTAGTAAACTTTTTAAAAAGCAATACAAACATTACAAGACTTATTTTACGATGTTCAAAAATTAATTATGAGGTTATAAAAGAATTAGCTCAGCTTTCTCATCTTACTTCACTTGATCTAAGTTGCAGTTATGTTGGTACAGAAGGTGCAAAGATTTTAGCAAGCGGGAATCTTATAAATCTTACTTCGCTTGATTTAGGAGGAAACGAAATTGGTGATGAAGGTGTAGAAGCTTTAGCCAGTGGAAATCTTACAAGTCTTACTGAGCTTAAATTATATGATAATAAAATTGGCGATAGGGGGGCAAAAGCTTTAGCAAGTGGAAACCTTCAAAAGCTTATTTTACTGAGTTTAGGATGGAATGAAATCAGTAATGAAGGTGCAGAGGCTTTAGCAGCAAGTGGAAACCTTAAAAATCTTATTACACTTAAAGTATATGATAACAGCATTAATTACAGAGATGTACAGACTTTGGCGAGTGGAAATTTGGTGCGTCTTACTTCGCTCATTTACAATTATTGCAGTATTGATGAAACATTGCCAAAAAATGTCCTTCCTCAATTAAAAAGGAAATGTAATAAAAGAAAAATAGGAGAGGAGCCAGATAGCAAGCTAAGTGAAGCGCAGACATCTTTGCATTTTGACAGTAAAGGCTTTAAAACTATATAACTTCACACGTTTTGTCTGTTTAAGAGACAAAAAAAAGGTAGTGAATTTTGGGCTAAAAGTGAAATGTACAGATTGTATAAAATAGTGCTCCCCGGGCCGGATTCGAACCAGCGACCAATTGGTTAACAGCCAACTGCTCTACCACTGAGCTACCGAGGAATAAACTGCTTTCAACTTATCACATTGAACGCCGATTGTAAACGATTTTTATGTAGACTTTAGACCTAGATATCATTCCAGTGCATGGAGCTGTAATCTAGTTCTTATTACCTGATATGCTCATTTGACAGTTAAGTCTTCTCTACCCCTATTTGCATAATACCTTCGTTTACGGTTAAAAGATATCGAGGTAGTAAGGTGTATTAGTTTTTGCAAGCTGTTATTTTGCTATGGATTGCTGTAATGGCATCATCTATTTTATTGTTATCACAGCCTGTTTGGGCAAGTTCGGCATTTCCACCGCAATCCCTTCTGGTTAAAGTAGATACTAGCTCTTTTGCATTGATCTTATTAGTTAAATCTTTACTTACTTTGACAATCAAAACTGTTTTATCCTTTTCTGTTACCATGAAGGCTATTACAGTTTTCGGTTTTTGTTGCTGTAGAGCAAATTCCCTTATGATACTTCCTGGAACGTCAGTAAAAGTGTGGATTACGAAATTTATTCCATTTATTTCAGTACTTTTTATATTTTCTACACTGATAATCTTTTTATAAAGATTTTTTATTTTGGTTTCAAATTCTTTGCGCTCTTGGCTTAAAATACTGAGTCGACTTATTATTTCATTTACTGGTGCTTTTACGCATTCTGCAACTTTTTTTAAGCTAATTTCGTTATTGCGTACATAATTAATTGCTTCTTGACCGGTTAAAGCTTCAATTCTTCTTACTCGAGATGCAACGGAACATTCTGCTGCTATCTTAAACAAACCAATTTCTCCGGTACGCTCCACGTGTGTACCACCACATAATTCTTTTGAATCTCCAATTTTTACAACCCTAACATTATCACCATATTTTTCACCAAATAAGGCCATCGCTCCTTCGTCTATTGCCTCATCCATACCTTGAACTTTTGTGGACGTAGAAAGATTTTCTCTGATTAGAGAGTTTACTATATCTTCTACTGAAGACAGCTGATCCTGAGTGACTGGCTTATTGTGACTAAAGTCAAATCTTAGTCTATTTGGTGCGACTAGAGAACCTTTTTGAGTAACGTGATCACCTAAGATTTTTCTGAGTGCAAAGTGTAGAAGATGTGTAGCTGAATGATTTCTTCTTAAGTCTTGTCTTCTTTTTTTGTTAATACTAGCTGTAACTGTATCACCTTTACGAACTGAACCAGACTCCACTATACATCTGTGTAAATATAGGTCATTAATCTTGTTGGTATTTTCCACTATGATTACGCCTAAATCTGGTGTCATTCCAGCGCGTGACGCTGGAATCTGGATCCCAGTATCAAGTACTGGGATGACAAGAAGGAACTTTCCAATATCTCCCACTTGTCCACCTGACTCTCCATAAAAAGGTGTTTTATCAAGTATAATAGTTATCTTTTCTCCTTCTTTTGCAGAATCAATTACTTCATTTTTAGAGGAAATTATTGCGAGTACTGTTGCATCCTTTACTTCATCACGTTCATAACCAACAAATTCCGTTTTGCCAAACTGATCGATTAAATTAAACCATACTTGTTCAACAGATTTTTCACCAGATCCAGTCCAATTAGCACGTGCTCTTTCTTTTTGCTCTTTCATTGCATTATCAAAACCTTTTTGGTCAAAATTTATTTTCCTTTCTTTCAAAATATCAAGTGTGATATCCAAAGGAAATCCATAAGTGTCATATAGTTTGAATGCTGATTCTCCAGATAGAGTGTCACCTGATTTTAAATCTGCAGTGAATTTGTCCAAGAGATTAATGCCTTTCATTAAAGTGTCTTTAAAGTTTTCTTCCTCTGATTTTAACGTTGTTTCTATTAAGCTTTTAACTCTGATTAGCTCTGGATAAGCATCTCCCATATAAGCCAAACTTGTGCCATCTATGAGTGCAGGAAAAACAAGGTTCAATAGAGAATCATTATATCCAAGTAGGTGGATATAACGTGCTGCTCTCCTGATCAATCTGCGTAGTACATAATTTCTTCCTTCATTTCCAGGAAGCACTCCTTCTGCGATGAGAAATGCAGCTGCACGAAGGTGATCTGCGATAATCTTATGAGCTACTTTATTTTCCGTATTTCCACAGTACTCTTGCGATTTACTTACCAGAGCAGAAAATAGGTCAATATCATAGTTATCATGAACGTTCTGCATAACAGCTGCTATTCTTTCAAGGCCCATTCCGGTATCGATGCATTTTTTTGGTAATTTTTGTAAATTACCTTCTTCATCTTTATTAAATTCCATGAACACCAGGTTCCAAATTTCAACAATTCTGTCGTCTTCATGTAAAGCGGAATTTCCATGATCGTAAAAGATTTCAGAACATGGGCCACATGGACCAGTATTGCCCATGCTCCAAAAGTTATCATCTGTTGTAATTCTTATGATTTTATCATCTGAAAAGCCACTTATCTTACGCCAAATTTCATATGCTTCATCATCAGTGTGGTAAACAGTTATGGATAGTCTGTTTTTATCAAGAGACAATTCTTCAGTAATAAATTTCCACGCAAATTCTATCGCAGTTTCTTTAAAGTAATCACCAAAGCTAAAATTTCCGAGCATTTCAAAAAATGTGTGATGCCGAGATGTATAGCCAACATTTTCAAGATCATTGTGTTTACCACCTGCTCTGAGACACTTTTGACTTGAGACGGCACGTTTCATTTCAGTTTTTTGCGTGCCGGTAAAGATGTTTTTGAACTGTACCATACCAGCATTTGTAAACATGAGTGTTGGATCATGCTCTGGAATCAAAGGAGAAGAAGGAACTTGCTCGTGATTATTATTTACAAAAAATTTTATAAATCTTTCTCTAATTTCGTTTAGCTTCATCGTTTTTACTGAGGTTATCTATGCATAATAAGTTGTAACAGAAGTAAAATCAATTTATCAATCTAAATATTAATATATACATTACTTAGTATAATAAAAGTAACTTTTACATAAAAATTTTAATAAAAAGATATAGGTTTAAATATTTTATCCACTAACATAGAGAAGTATTTGTTAATTCAAATAATATTTTTGTTAATTAATTTAAGGAGTGTGAAATGCCAAAAAAATTCCAAAACACTAAGAATAGCATGCGAAAGAGAGAAACAACAAATAAGCAGGAGATGGATGGTCCAACAATTAGAATTGTATCTGACTTGGAAAGTATAAAACAAAACAGAAGAGTAGAATTTTTAATTAAAGGAGAGAATTTAACAGTAAAAGACCTCTCTATATCTTCTAGAGCAGCTGAGATAGGCTTGGTTACAGGAATAGTAAATTCAATAGACATTCCTCAAGCAATTCGTGAATCGACAATAGATGGAATTATTTTAGGTCTTAAGAGTGGAGAAATAGAAAAAAGTAAAGAATATAATTATAGAGAATTTAAGAAAATATATCTAAAAAACCTTGTAGATGAATTGGGTAAGGATAGTTCAAAAAAGCTAAAAGAAAGAACTGATGAAAATAGCCAATTGAGAGAATCTACTACTGAAGAAATTGATTATCAGATGCAGGAAGATGTAACTATCGAATCAGCTTCTTTAACAAAACAAGAATTCGATTTTGCATCAAGCAAAGTAACTACTAAAGAGATTAATGACGTAATAAATGAAATAGAAGAATCAAATGCTAGTTATGGAATTACTCCTGAAGATATAAGTAGTGTTTCCCGTTTTGATAGTAATTCACAAGAAGTGTTAGATCATTCTATATTTAATAGCACAGATGTGGAAGGGCCTAAATTACCCGAAATAAATGGAGGACAGTATATAGGAATAGCAGGGATTGCTGGTGGTATATTTGGTGGAGTGCTAGCAGTAGCTTTTGCAGGATTAGGATACTTTGTATGGCATAGAAAAAATAGGGAAGGTAGCTACGATGTTGAAAAAGCGATGAAAAACCTTCCTGAACAAGCTCAACTTGAGCATTCCGGATCTACATCAGAAATAGAATCTTTGCTCAGCAATGCTACATCGGTAGCACATCTATCTTCTCAGATTAGTGTCGAGTAAGATTCCAGAGTTTGATGGCACAACAGTGCCATCAACTTAGCTCTTACAGCACTTATATGCTCTGGAACCAAAGGAGAAGAAATTTTCCTGTCTTACAAAAATTTTATAACTCTTTCTCTAATTTTATATCGTTTTTACTAAGGTATAATAAATTGCAATGAGAAATTCAGATATTAATATATGTATTATTTAGTATAATAAAAATATAAAAATCTTAGTGAAAAGATGTGGACTTAAATAATTTATCTTTTATACATAAGGAAATATTGGTCAGCTTGGGGGTCATATATGTCAAGAAGATTTAAAAATACTGTAGGAAAAAAAAGATCAATCAATAAGGAAAAAAAGGAATAGATGGATTAGTATTGAATCAGAATTGCGAGATGTAGAACAAAACAGAACAATATATTTTCTATTGGGAGGAGGTGATTTAAAACTTAAGTATGTATGTATGCTTGACGATACATCTTATCGTATTCTTGTTGCTGAAGGAGAAATAGTGCATGCAGAAAATCCAAAAGTGATGATTGATGATATTGTTTCTGATCTCAAGAGTGGAAAAATACGAAGTTATAAAAGATATAATGCCAAAGAGTTTTATGAAAAGTATCTCAAAGAGTTTTTGAGTAATGAGAACTTGCAAAAGCTGGAAGCTGGTGATATTGAAAATACAACAGCAGAACTACCAAACTTAAAACAAGTAATGGAAGAAATGAAAAAATCAAACGCTAGCAATGGAATTACAATGCGAAATATAGAAAGTGTTCAAAATACGACGAATATTTTGGGTAATCCTATGATTCATGATACAAACTTGAGAGAGTTTAAATTATTGGAAACACCTTCAAACGAGAAAAATAATATAGTGTTCACAGTAGGTATGTTAGCAGTAACAGTAGCTTTGGTAGCAGCTGTACCATTTAAATGTTGGTTTTATAATAGAAAAAATAAAAGCCATAGTAGTGCTAAGGAAGAAACTCCATCTAGTTATTTATTAAGTGCAATAACTTTAGAAAGTGGAACTAATTCTATTCGTTAGCCAAAATATTGCAAAAATAGAATTTTTTTATTATTTTTTTACAGTTTCCTCATTTAATAATTTTTATGCTCTAATTATTATACTTAATTTATCATTACCTGTTGTGTAAACAGGATGAGAATTTTCAATAATCTACATCCTTTAGTAAGAAAAAATCAATACATTCACGATAAATTTACCTCATATCTGTGTTTTATATGTGGAATTTCGAATGGAAAATTATGCAGGCAAAGAAAGAAGAATAGTGAATATAGTTACTCAACATTGGAGTGATATAAAAGGATCAGATAGAGAATGGCCAGAAAGACATGAAATAGACACTGCAGAAATCATGGAGTCATGGCAGCATTGTTTTATCATTGAAGTTAAAGATCGAGGTTATATTTGTGAAAATGCAGGAGAAAAAGCTATTGAATTTTATGGTTTTGAAAAAAAGATGTACATCGATAATAAATATGCAATTGATGCACCATTTTTGCGGCTATATAAAATAGATGCAGTTATTGATAAACTTGAGACTGTAATAGAGAGTAAATGCTCAATTAACGAAGAGGAAGAAAGTGAAAGTGTTAAAATGAGGCAAGTATTGTTGCCAATTGGAGATAAAGAAGGTATAACACATATACTGGGTGTGATTACATTCAAGCTGCTTTAAAATACAATTTTAATTTGATTCTTTAATAAAATTATCTATACTCATACTTAATTACTAATAAAGAACTAAATAGTGGTGTTTGTAAATTTGTTTAGAATATGACGAAAATAAAATTAAAAACAAAATCTTCTGTCAAAAAGCGCTTTCACCTTACAGCTAAGGGTAAAGTCATCTCTACTCAGTCAGGTAAGAGACATGGCATGGTAAAAAGAAGTAAATCTAATATTCGTAATCAACGCGGTACAACGATTCTCAATAAATCTGACTCGCGTATAGTTAAACTTTATATGCCTTATGGTATTTAATAAAATGGAGGTAAGATAAAAATGGCTCGGATAAAGCGTGGAACCGCTACTCATGCTCGTCATAAAAAGGTATTAAAATTAGCAAAGGGTTATAGAGGACGGGCAAAGAATTGTTATAGAATTGCATTACAAAGGGTTGAAAAAGCACTACAGTATGCTTATAGAGACAGAAGAAATCGCAAGCGTGATTTTCGTGGTTTGTGGATAATACGTATTAATGCAGCGGCAAGAGAACATGGACTTACTTATGGTAGGTTTATGCATGGTCTTAAACTTGTTGGAGTTGATTTGAATAGAAAAATTCTTGCTGAGATGGCTGTTAATCATAAGGATGATTTTGCTAAATTAATAGAAACTGTAAGTAGTAAGTTAGCAGAAAATTCCTAAAGCAAACACACCTGAAAACATGAGAATTATTTTCATGGGGTCACCGGGGTTTGCTGTTGGTGCGTTAAACTTACTATTGAAATTACAGAGTGAAGTAGTAGCAGTATATACCAAAGCTCCAAAGCCTTCTGGACGTAGGCAGAGGTTAACAAAATCGCCAGTACACATCGTTGCTGAAAAAAGTGACATAGAGGTATGTACTCCTGCCTCTTTAAAATCTTCGATAGAGCAAGAAAAGTTTGGAAATTTTAAGCCAGACGTTGCAGTTGTTGCTGCGTATGGATTGATACTTCCAAAAGAAATTTTAAATATTCCCAAATATGGTTGTATTAATATTCATCCATCATTGCTGCCTAGGTGGCGCGGTGCAGCTCCGATACAGCACACAATTTTAGCCGGAGATCAAGAAACCGGAGTTAGCATTATGCAGCTAGATGAAGGATTAGATTCTGGCCCTATTTTAAAACAGAAAAAATTTCTTATTGAAAAAAGCGATAATTATAAGACGTTGTATGATAAATTGTCTGAATTAGGTAGTGATTTACTGCTGAAAGTACTAAACGAAATTGAAAAGCAAGTTCCCTTAAAACAGAGCGATAACGATGCGTGCTATGCTGACAAAGTAAAAGACTATAAAATTTACGCAAGTGACGCCTGTGAAATTGCTTATAGAAAGGTTAAAGCATTTTATCCAAAAGCATTCATTAAGGTAGAGAATAAACGTATCAAGATACTTGATGCTAAATTTGAAGCCTTCACTTCAGGACAAGGTGAGATCATTAATGATAATATGCATATAAGTTTAAAAGGTGGTACTTTAATTCCTAAAGTTGTACAAATGGAAGGAAGAAATCCTTGCGATATTAAAGATTTTGTTCGTGGCTTAAAATCAAGTTTAACAAAAAAATTTATAGAATAGACTACTTTGAAAGGAGAGTGAGGAGAGCTAAAGCAACTTCTACAATTTGGTATTCCGCTGCTTGTTAGCGGAATCTACAACGAGATACCGCAGTGGTATGACGTAGTAGCTATATATAGACAAATTTTCTTTTCTTAGATATAATCTTAAGAAACCTTCCATATGAAAATTAAAAGAGCTTTAATATCAGTATACGATAAGACAAATATAATTGAACTTGCATCGTTTTTGATGCAGCAACAAATAGAAATTCTCTCAACAGGGAATACTTATAAAGTGCTATCAGGTGCGGGAATAAAAACGCAAGAAGTTTCAGATTACACACAATTTCCAGAAATACTAGATGGCAGAGTGAAAACTTTACATCCTAAAATTCATGGAGGAATACTCTGTGATCGAAAAAGGCACGAAAAGGAAATGCAGAATCTAGAAATTAAGCCGATAGATCTGCTTATAACTAACTTATATCCATTTTGGAAAACGGTTAATAGCAACTCAAGTGAGAAGCAAATCATAGAACAAATAGATATAGGTGGAGTAGCATTAATTAGAGCTACAGCAAAAAACTTTCATTTCACTTCAGTGATTTCTAGCATTCAAGATTACGAAACACTGAAAGCTGAGATGATCAAAAATAACAATCAGACAACATTAGAATATAGAAAACATCTAGCAACTAAAGCATTTGCTCTGACTGCACAGTATGATTCTAATATTTACAATTGGTTTTTATCACAGGGTAAAAGCAATGAGTTACCAGAGTTTTTTACTTTATATGGATGTAAAGCACAAGGACTCAGATATGGTGAAAATCCTCATCAAAAAGCTGCATTTTATAGCAATCAATTTAGCAAGTATCCACTGGAGAAAATACATGGAAAAGAGTTGAGCTATAATAATATAGTCGACATAGAGTCTGCACTTAACATAATTTCTGAGTTTCAAGAACCTGCAGCAGTGATAATAAAGCACAATAATCCATGTGGCGCTGCTGTTAGTGATAGTGCTTTAAAAGCATATGAAAAAGCTCTATCATGTGATGAAATAAGCAGTTTTGGTGGAATAGTTGCTTTCAATCGGGAGATAGATTTAAAGCTAGCAGAGAAATTAAACGAGATATTTTTGGAAGTGGTGATAGCACCATCGGTAAACAATGAGGCACTAAAAATTTTACAAAAAAAGAAAAATTTAAGAGTGATTATTCATCAATCTCTTCAGCAAAATGCAAAATATCAAATCAAAAATGTTGTTGGCGGGTTCTTAGTGCAAGAAAATAATAACCATACAGTAAAAGTAGAAGAAATAAACCGAGTGACAGAATGCACTACAACAAAAAAAGAGAAGGAAGATCTTATTTTTGCTTGGAAAATATGTAAACATGTAAAATCCAATGCAATAGTAATAGCAAAAGACGGTTGTGCTATTGGCATCGGTGCAGGACAAACAAGCAGAATAGATAGTGTGAATATTGCAGTAAAAAAAGCAGGTGAAAAATGTAAAGGCGCAGCGCTTGCTTCAGATGCATTTTTTCCATTTCCAGATAGTATAGTAGAAAGTGCAAAGCATGGAATTACAGCTATAATTCAGCCAGGTGGCTCATTGAAAGATCAAGACGTGATAGCAGCTGCAAATGAGAATAAAATTGCCATGTTTTTCACTGATGTTCGTAACTTTCTCCATTAAGCTTTGTATCCTGTCAAAATTATACCCACACAGGGCTTTGTTGCATAGCAGCTTATAGGTATGAAAATTGTAGTAAATTTATGTAGTTACTTTAAACTCAACTATACCTATCTGTAATTGTAAGCTGTACTCTTGAGCTCCTGATGCGATTTATAGCAAATCCTAAAATGCCTTGCTGTTTTTCCTTATAGACATTCAGCTTACCTTGTACATTAGCCTATCTGGATGACATTTTACTTTTTCTAGAATATAATAATTCCCTAGAAATTACCCTACTCAATTCTATTGTACCTTGTTTAACATTGAAACATGAGTCTGGAATCTAGAAATTTTTTAAGAACAAAAGTTATTCTAAGTTTTTGTTGGTAAGAAAGACTGGATTCCAGTGGGCTTTGTTGCATAGCTCAGATAAAAAGAACTGGAAGTTACTGACGAAATTCACTATAAAACAGGCATTTAACCTACGAAAGAAAAATATGTCACAAAAAATGAGAGTCAGTAACTGCCATGGATATAACAGATTTCTGCAAGAAAGAGGAAATATTTTTCATTTTATTAATGAGGCAATAGAAAATTGGTACGAAAATAGCCCCAAAATGCGAGGTGGAAATTATATTTATAGTAATAAAGTTGTGATTTTAGTGCATATAGTCGCTAGTCTCTTTAGAATTGGCTTAAGACAAACGGTAGGGTTTATAAAAGGATATTTGCAGCAAGTAGTTAGCAGTCATTAGCTATTCGCAGGCTTCAAGAAGGTTTCAATATTAAGATCAATGATTGCAGAGTTGATAAAAACAATATGGAAGATATTGAAATTGCCATAGACAGTACAAGTATCAGATAATACACCTGGTCACAGTAAGGAAAATAGCGAAGTATCGCAGTTATAAACAGGTAAGAAAGCTACACGTAATATTGAGTATAAATAGTAAAAAAGCTATAGCTGCACAATATAGCAATGGTGCCTACTCCGACCATTATGGTGCTTGCGACTTGCTCAGCTTTCAGCATGCTATAAAAGCATTATATGCAGACAGAGCCTATCAAGCTTTATAAATTGTGCAAAAAATATGATATAAAGACAAAATTTTACCGAAAAATCGTGCAGCGGAGCATACAAAATTGGATTATATGGCTGAAAGGAATGCTGCCATTAGATTATGTGGTAAAGACGGTGTGAAAGAGTGGAAGAAGGAAGCAGTTTATGGAAAAAGGTCATATATTGAAGGATTTTTTTCAAGATTAAAGCAAATATTTGGGTTTAGTTTTAGAAATAGATCTGAAGTAAATCGAGAAAAAGAGTTGCTAATAAAATGTTACTTACTCAATAAATTTACTGATATTGGCATGGCTAAGTTTTAGGTAGTTTCATGAATTTTTTATGCTTTACCCACTATCCGATAAGCGATGCAACAAAGCCATCCCAGTGTAAGCTACTCGGTTGACACCATCATAGAGATCAGCTACTTGGATGATAAAAGTAAGAAATATCGAAGTGTTGTGCTAGACTTTATACCTCTTGCATTCAAACTCACATAAATCATGAATTGTGCACGCTTCACACAAAGGTTTTTGTGCCTTGCAAATGTATCTACCGTGTAAAACTAGCCAATGATGAGCATAAAGTAGGTATTTTTTTGGCACTACATTCAAAAGAGACTGCTCTGTTTTAAGTACATCTTTTTCTTTCACAAGCCCAACTCTATTGCTCACTCTAAAAACGTGAGTATCAACTGCCAATGTTGGAATACCAAGCCCTGAATTTAAGAACACATTAGCGCTCTTTCTCCCAACCCCTGGTAAAGATACCAAATCATCGAAATTAGTAGGCACTTTGCTATTGTACCTCTCAATCAATATTTTGCTGAGCCCGATTATATTTTTTGCTTTGGAATTATATAAACCAATACTGCTTATGCATTTTCTCAGCTCACTTTGCCCAAGATTCAACATCTTTTCTGGCGTATCAGCGATACTAAATAGCTCCTTTGTAATTTTATTAACACTTATATCGGTCGTCCGCGCTGACAGAACTATTGCAACTAATAACGTAAAATGATTGGTATAATTTAGCTCTATTTTTGGCGCAGGATTTGACTGTTGAAATTTTTCAAATATTAATTCTACTTTTTTTGAGTCCATGCATAGAGCTAAAAGCTTATACTATACTGTTTGCTGTGCAAATTCAATTGCTTGAGGATTAGATAGTCCTTCAGTATTAACATCAGACATATCAGTTTTTACCTCATCAAAATTCCTCTCAGCAAATTTGCTTGCCACTTCTGCAAAACACTTTCTAACAAGAGGCATAATTATCGGCATTAATAGCCTTCGTGGATCATACCGTCCTAACAGATCAGTCTCCTTTTGCACTCTATCTCTTGGATCCTCTTCTAGTAAATCTTTTGTGTGCTTGTCAGCATATATTTCACAGCCTTTTGAGAAAACAGGAGCTAACATTTCAATTAATACTGCCAATAACAATAGTGGACCAAGTACAGCTCCACCAACAGTTAATCCATTAGCAATGAAATTTATTGTAACTAAATAAACAGAAAAAGCAGCTAAAGGATAGTTGATAAGAAGCTTACTACTTAGCTCGATATAGCTCATTTTACTCATGAATTCATCAGTAGAAATTTCTGAATTTTTATACTTTTCCATATAATAATTCACTAATAAACCAGAGGCTCTACTAATAGCGATGTTAAATGCTATGATCCACCATGAAAAATAGCAACCTATAGTAACTGTAGTTAACAGGCCTAAGGGTAGAACACTAAGAGTCCGAATAAATAGTAAGGCATTTTTACGTTCTATAAATCTTAACGCTAATTCTTTTTTATCCTCATCTACTAGGTTCTTTTTTTCCTTTAGAGGAGAAATATAATTGAATAATTGTATGCTTGGCTTTGCTATATATTGATATAACTCTTGCATTAACTTTGCACTTTGTACACTCCTCTGAAAATTATCTAAATTTGGATTTAGCAAAATCCTCTCTATTTGAGCCTGAAGTTCATTATAGCTTTTTAGGTCTTCTCCAAACGAACAATCATTTCTTTTTAGTATAGCAATCAACCCATCACAATCTTTACCTACAGCTTCTTCCTCACTGATTTTTAGCTCGTTAAACAACTTTCTCCTATAGTGAAACTCTCTTGCCGTTAAACGTCCATTACTTTCAGCATCAACGCTGACTTTAACACAAGGATTTCCTGACTCCAAAGGTTTAATGTACTTTTTTAGCTCTTGATAAGCTTTATAAATCTGATCAAATCTATTTTTGTTTCCACCTTTGTCAGGATGGTTTACAAGTATCAATTTATTATATTGTTTTTTCAGAAACTTGCTAAGAGCTTGATAATCTTTACCTACAATTTGTTCAGCTTTTATCTCTAGTACGTTAAACAGACCATTACTATCATAAAACTCCTGACCAGTTAACTTAAAATGTTGACTGTTCGGTAGAAGCTGTAGCTTTACTCCTCTCGTTTGAGTTTTATTACTACAACTCCCCCTAAAGAACCGTGCTTGCAGATTTCCCGCACACGGCTCATCAATATTAGTTTTCACAGTCGTCCCTCTTATGCATATAAAGAAAAATGTATTTTTGGCTTTGGTAATGGATTTACTTCTACGTAGTGTACAAACTGTTCCCAGGTCATACTCTTTTTCTGACTACGCCGATTTATCCATTTAAATGCTAGCTTTCTTACTGATGTGTAAAATTGTTTCAAACACCAATAATTTCCGCTAATACCAAAGTAGTTATAGTGTCCTGTTAATTTAGCCTTCAGTACTTGCCACCAAGCTTTAAGTCGAATACTTCCGCGGACTATTTTCAACCACTCCTTGATTTCTTTTAGTTTTCTGGCTAGATTTAACTTTGAGGTTTTATGTCCCATTATTAATCTACCACGACGACTTTTTGCACCATAGTGCGTAAACCCCAGAAAATTGAAACTTTCCGTCCTTCGTTTCTCTCTTATCGCTTGTTGCCACTCCCTCTTGCCAAACTTTACTACTCTGGTCTTGTTTTCAGATACTTCCAACCCAAATTTATTTAGCCTTTGTTTCAGTAATTCCAGAAATTCTTCCGCGTCTACCTTACTTTCGCAACAAACCACAAAATCGTCGCAAAACCTTATTAGTTGTATATATCCTCTGGATCTTGGTTTAAATTTCTTTTCTATCCATAAATCCAACACATAATGTAAGTATATATTTGCTAATACAGGACTTACTATACCACCTTGGGGTGTACCTTGTTTTGTTGCTTCATAATTTCCAGCTTCGACTATCCCTGCCTTGAGAAACCGCTTTACTAACCACCGCAAATTTGGGTCAGTTATTCGTTCCCTTAGACATCTCATTAGCCATTTATGCTGTATATTATCGTAGAACTTCTTGATATCCACTTCTACAATGTAGTTTATTGGCTTGTACATAACTGCTTTATCTAGTGCATTTACCGCTTGATGACAGTTTCTTCCAGGTCGAAATCCATATGAGCTGTCCAGAAAGTTTGCCTCGTAAATATTTTCTAGTATCTTCTTCAGCATAATCTGTACTAATTTATCCTCGGTCGATGGTATTCCGAGTCCGCGTTTCTCTTTACTTCCAGCTTTCGGTATATATACCCTCTTTACTGGTTGTGGTTGATATTGCTTCCTCTTCATACTTTCTACTAGCACTTCGAGTTTCTCATTCAGATTTTCTCCGTATGATTCCACTGTTATCTGGTCTACTCCACAAGCCTTGTTACGCTTCAGTTCTTTATAACATCTCGCAAGATTCTCTGTATTTATCAGATGGACTAACGATGTGAATTTTAGTCGCTTATCTTGCTTTGCTCTTACTGCTATCTGGTTTAGTTTATTTTGCATGTTATTCCAACCTCCGTTGTATTGGCCTAGCAATCCCTATTCCAGTTACTATATTGCTGATCGCTTCCCCTTGTACGTGGCTTTCCCACATTCTGAGTACTATCAATCAGTCCGACTTCCCCTGCATCTTCCGCTAGTTCTTGCCTTTGTTGACTTGTTCCAGCGTACCTTTGTAGGAATGCATAGGATCTCCCAAGTTCACTTGAAGTCCATTTCAATACATGGCACGGTCTCAGATCCCGATAGAGTGAGTGATAACTTGCCTTTACGCTATCCTTCATGCTGTCTTCCATGGCCATGAAAATGTCGACCTCTATGTCTTCAGGTATTTCGGAACTCAATCCCTTCACTTTCGTTGTACCCTGCATTGTCCATCCCACTAGCTCTATTACACTCGTTACCTCATGCAACATAGTGGTCTGTTCCAAACTGTTGGCTAGACTTTGTTTGTGTTGGATTTTCACCAACTGTTCTCCAAGCACTTCTTGGCGCACCATTACTACACCTCACATAAATACACGATGCTATTAGTATAATATATTTAATGTTTCACACAAGCATAAAAATATCAAGCAACCACTAAGAGAAGAAACCCTCTTTCCCATCATACAAATACAACTTATCCATTCTCACCACATCAAAATTGTGTTCCTCAAATTTGATTAGCAAGTTATTCACATCACTATTTGTAATTTCATTATTTGCAATAAACCTGCAGATTATTTGGTCACTTGAAGACTTTGAGCCTCCTGGCCAAATTGCAAGTCCTTTTGAGTATATTGCTATCATTTTCAGATTACTCGATTCAAATAACCTAACTATTTGATCAAAATTGTTGGATTTGTCCCAAGCAAGCGTTATATCACTACCCACTAGCTTTTTAACTTTGTAATCTTGTTCGTAATTGTCTTGTACTTTATTTATTTTACTATCCGAATCACTGCTAATTATAAGCTCAGATAACGTTGTGGGTTTTTTCCCTAGATTATCTATAACAGCTTTTGCAAATTCTTTGGTACCAACTTTCTGCTTACTCCTTTTCTTCTTATATAAATCAGCGGTATGTACTCCATCTTCCAAAGTCTTGAGCCATGCATCGTAGATTAGTTTTGCAGTACTCACTTGACCAATATAGACCAACATATGTACTGCGGCATTTAAAAGACCAGAAGGATTAGCTATATTTTTTCCTGCAATATCAGGAGCAGAGCCGTGAACCGCTTCAAACATTGCATATTCATTACCTATATTGCTACTTCCTGCAAGCCCTACAGAACCTGAGGTTTGTGCTACTATGTCTGATAATATGTCGCCATATAGATTTTCAGTTACTATAACATCGAAATTCTCGGGTTCTGTGGCAACACGTGCCATTCCAATATCAACTATATAATGTTCCGCCTTTATATCCGGATATTCTTTTGCAATACGATCAAACGCTGCATGAAAAGCGCCGTCAGTCATTTTCATTATGTTGTCTTTAGTCAGGCAAGTTACTTTCTTTCTGTTATGTTTTTTCGCATATTCAAAAGCATACCTGCATATTTTTTCTGAGCCAGATCTAGTAATAATTTTAGTGCATTGGTACGAGTCACCAGTGAGCCTATGCTCTATTCCGGTGTAAACGTCCTCTTCATTTTCGCGTATTACAACAACATCAAATTTATCGAATTTATTTTCTATAACAGGGTGATACGAAATGCATGGTCTAATGTTTGCATACAGCCCTAAGTTCTTTCTGAGTGCAACGTTTAAGCTTTTGTGCCCTTTACCTTGAGGGGTTGTTGTTGGAGATTTGAGTAATATCTTTGTCCTTTCGATAGATTCCCAACCACTCGGAGAAATTCCATGAGACCATTCCTTACTATAAACACGCTCCCCTATTTCAATAATATCTATTGAGATCTCTGCTTTCGCTTCACGCAATATCGACAGCACCGCTTCCATAATTTCTGGTCCGATACCATCACCATACGCAACTGTGACTGATGTTGACATAACTTCCTTAACTGTAAATGATTTAATGTTAATTCAAATAATAAAGTGGGTCAATGTTGCTAAAATAGCATATTTACGGTTATTTAATAATGAACTTTTATACTGGTTATAGCATTGCAAAATATGGAAAGTGTATGGATACTAAAATAAGTTATGCAGGAATTCTAAGGCGAGTTTTAGCATGTGTGGTCAACGGTGTTTTATGGATGATAATAGCATTCGTTTCACTCCTTTTTGATCTAGATAATGTGGATAAAAACATGACAATTCTTATGGCAACACTGCTTATAACATATATAATATTTAATATATTAACAATAACAAAGTACGGTTGCACCCCAGGAAGATTACTGTGCAGTGTACGTATAAAAGATGCAAATACATTTAAAAACGTTACTCTAATGCAATCAACAATAAGATACATTTTTAGGGAAGGCATTTGGGTTATTTATAGTTTTCTGTCTTATCTTTTGCCTGGCTATGTTTCTGGATGCCTTTTTATTATACTAACTTTAGTTTTAATGTTTGCAATATTTGATCAACGCAAACAAACGTTTTATGACAAAATTGCAAAAACAGTAGTAATAGACTATAAACCTAGTTGATATTTTTCTTTAGTTGTTACCACCAAGGGTGTTATTCCAGCGCGTGATCCACATCTGTACGAACATTGCAAATTAGCAGGTAATTTGCATAATAGATGGTGTCATCCCAGTGTCAGCTACTTTCATGACAAGAAAAGAAGCACTGGTTTCACATGAATCTGAACAGATATCATGTTTTTCTTTAGTTTACTGCTTACAAAGTGACTTTTTTTGTTTCTGCATGAGCTAAATTAACTACCAATATCATACCTGAAGAACCCACCTGACCATTCTAGAAAATTTAACGCTGAGTACACTTTACTTTTAGCTTCTTCCACAGTGTTTCCTTCTCCTACTATATTTAGCACTCTTCCGCCATCGGAAATCCAATTACCACTTTCATCCAACTTAGTACCAGCATGAAAAACTAGCACACCAGGAATGTTTTCAATTTTATCCAATCCTTTAATTACCTCTCCTTTTTGATAATCACCAGGATAGCCTTTACTTGCAACAACTACACAAACTGTAGTTTTGTGATTAAACTCCACCATTTTTGTATTTAACTTGCCTTCTGCAACTGACAACATCAACTTTAACAAATCACAATTTGGATCAAGTCTAGGTAAAATAGATTGTATTTCCGGATCCCCAAACCTAACATTATACTCAAGAAGCTTTGGACTATCTTTGCAAATCATTAAACCAGCAAAGAGTACGCCTTTATAGGATGTTCCCATGTTAGTCAGTGCTTGAATTGTAGGATATATTATTTTTTGGATAATTTTTTGCTCCATCTCCTTACTTATAATCGAAGGTGATGAGTATGACCCCATGCCTCCAGTATTTTGTCCCTCGTTATTTTCACCAACTCTCTTGTAATCTTTTGCACACCCAAGGGTTACTACCTTCAACCCATCAATAAGAGCAAAAAAACTTACTTCCTCTCCAATTAAAAACTCTTCTATGATTATTTCTTCACCTGACTCACCAAGATTTTTCTCCACTAGCATTGAATCTATTGCTGAAAAAGCTTCATTTTCTGTGTGGCATATTATGACGCCTTTCCCTGCTGCAATTCCATTTGCTTTAATTACAAGCGGAAATTTTATTTTATTACTACGGACAAAATTTTTAGCTAACCTTTCATCAATAAAACGCTCATACTTTGCAGTTGGTATACCATACTGTTTACATAGTTCCTTCGTAAAAGACTTTGATGCCTCAAGTTTTGCAGCTGCTTGACTTGGAGCAAAAACATTTATTCCCTCTGCAGCTAAATCATCAGCAAGTCCATTAATTATCGGTTGCTCTGGACCAATAATTACTAGCTCTATATTTTCTTTCTTGCAAAATTGTATAACATCCACTGAATCTTGAATATTTATATTCACAAGAACTCCAAAATTTTCCATGGCCGGGCGACCAGGAGTAACATATAACTTAGTCAAGGTAGGAGACTTCTTTAAAGCCCAAAGTAAAGCATGCTCACGCCCACCAGAACCTATAACCAGAACCTTCATCTTTATTTCCTCGCTTTTCTATATGTCAAAATTATTGTTTGCTTATAACAGTATCATTACTCATGTATCTTTGCAACACGTTTGGTATTGTAACTGACCCATCGGAATTTTGATAGTTCTCCATTATGGCAACAATTGTTCTTCCTATGGCTAAAGCTGAGCCGTTTAAAGTGTGAACGTATTTTTTTGTTTTTCTGTCAGTTTCTAAGAAGTATTTAGTGTTCATTCTTCTTGCCTGGAACGTACCGCAATTTGAGCAGCTTGATATTTCTCTGTACTTATTTTGCTCAGGTAACCATACCTCTATATCATAAGTCTTTTGTGCAGCAAAGCCCATATCACCACTACAAAGCAGCATTATTCTATACGGTAGTTCTAATTTTTTTAATATTTCCTCAGCAGCATTTGTCATGCGTTCAAGCTCATCATTTGACTGGTCTTCAGTTGTGATGCTTACCAACTCCACTTTACCAAATTGGTGTTGCCTTATCATACCTCTTGTATCTCGTCCTGCGCTACCAGCTTCTTTACGAAAACATTCTGAATATGCAGTAAAACGAATAGGCAGTTCTTTTTCTTCTATTATTTTGTCAGCAACTAAATTTGTTAAAACTACTTCACTTGTGGGAATTAATCTTAATTTATCGGTAGTTAAATATGAATCATCAAAAAATTTTGGTAGTTGACCAACATTATACATCGCCCTATCCTTTACTAAAACTGGATGATGCACTTCAGTATAACCAAATTCATTAACATGTGTTTCCAGCATAAAATTTATTAATGCTCGTCCAAGCTTAGCTAACTGTCCTTTTAGTATTGTAAACCTTGATCCAGAAATTTTTGCTGCTTGTTCAAAATCCATCAAGCCTAACCTTTCTCCGAGTTCATAATGAAATTTTGGTGTAAAATCAAATTTTCTTCTCTTTCCATATTTTCTGATTTCTACGTTGGAGCTCTCATCTTCACCTGTTGGTACATTTTGTGCAGAAATATTTGGTAAGTTAGATAAAATATCCACTAACTTATTTTTTTCTGTTTGCTCCTTGAGGCTGATTGTCTCTATCTCACTTGTGATGCTTTTTGATAACTTTACTTGTTCTTCACATGGGCTTTTGTTCATTTTAAGCCTCTTTATTTCTTCCGTGACCTCGTTTCGTTGCTTATTTAAAGCTTGCAATTTAGTAGTCAGTGATCTTTTTTTATGGTCAATCTCTAATATTTCTTCTGTAGTAAATTCTTTCACCCCTCTGCTTTTTATTGCTTTTTCAAATCCTTTAGGGTTTTTGCGTATATGTTCTATATCATGCATATGTTGTGCTATTACTAACATCATTACTCTACTTCAAAAGCTTTGAATGCTCAATATTTTTACATATAAATGCTAATATTGATTTTACCTTCATAATTTGCTAGAATTGATAAACGTGAAATATAATATGTTAGCCATCATAGAAAGATACAATAAATCTAAAGAGAGTACTCACTTCACTAAACTTAAGGCTAGTGGAAGATTTGCTGTCTACGCTTTTTGTATATATTTGGCGACTACATTTACCATTGGCTGTTTGGGATTAATAATGGGATCTTTCCTCTTAACCTTACCACTTGCTATGCTCATCTCCAACCCTATAGCTTGGATCTTAATGGGAATAGTGCTTGCAGCGACATACAAGATGGTTATTGAACCTTTATTTTACTTGGTAAAAGGTTATGTTGATGAAAAAGGAACTGTAAAGGAAGAAAAGAGTCCAAAAGAGCAAAAATTCACAAGAAGTAAATCACTGGATAGTGGACTAGATACTATATCAAGACAAACAAATGATTCGGATAAGAGGGTACGTAGAAATTCCTATTCTCCATCTACAGATAGTGGTGTGAGTATGGGCTCAATAGAAAGTGAGCAACCTAAACAAACAAAAATTGTTCGATATAATACTACAGGTGATGGAAACTGCTTTTTTCATGCAGTGTTTGGTGATAGCAGCTCCGGTCAATATAAGGCTGAAAGAGCACAAGATATGAGAATGGAATGGAACAAATTTTTAAGTCAATTTAAATCTTTAGGTGATTCAAGTATGCCAACTCCTTTAAAGGAGCAGCTAGAAAAGGTTTTTAATATGTTTTTAAATAAGCCAGGCGATTTAACTGGTAAGTCTGATAAAATAAGGAAGTTGGTTGAACAAATGAATAAGGAAATTAAAAATGCTGAAGATAATGTAGAAAAGTTAGTGAGTAAAGCTGTTAGTAAACTTAATATATCACGCGATCAAGCTATACATAATTTAAAAGAATATGCAGAAGCTCTTTATGGCCTTGGTGAAAATGAATACAATACCCAGTATAATAGTGAATTTATTACACAATCATTCCTTAACAAACCTGAACTCTATCAAGCTTATCTTGAAGCAATAAAAAGTCAAAGTTATTTTATTTTTATTGAAGAAATTAGTATATTAGCTTCTTTAGCTAATATTGAAATTAATGTTTACTATAAAGATAACAACAGCGAGGAGCAAAAAAAGTTTGAGCCAAATCTACAAATGATAAATGATGATCAACTAAATCAGATATTTAATCGTGAGAGTTATAAATTAAATGACGAGTTGTGGGGTGATAAAAAACAAGAAACGATATACTTAACGCCTGGTCATTATGAGAGGTGCGAGGTGGTAGAGGTAGAGCCTTCTCTTATAGAGAAAGCAAATTCATTTGTGCAAGATGTTATAATAGCAGCTTGTAATAGTGTTAAAAATGCATTTTCTAGCGACTAGAAAGCCTATGTCCCTACAAATAGGAAGTTTGACGATTGATTCTCCAGTTATTTTAGCGCCAATGTCTGGAGTGACTGACTATCCATTTAGGAGTATTGTAAAGAAACTTGGTGCAAGTTTGCTAGTCTCAGAAATGATTGCAAGCAGAGCTATGATCATGCAAACTCGCCAGAGCATGCAAAAAGCAAAAGTCGATGAACTAACCGCTGTACAACTTGCTGGTTGTGAGCCTGATGTTATGGCGGAAGCTGCAAAGTTAAATGAGGGCATGGGTGCAAAAATCATAGATATAAATTTTGGTTGTCCAGTTAAAAAAGTTGTAAACGGTTACGCAGGGTCAGCACTTATGCGTGATGAAAAAAAGGCTGCTGAGATAATAGAAGCTGTAGTCAAGGCAGTGAGTGTGCCAGTTACAGTAAAAATGCGTACTGGATGGAATGACGAAAATCGTAATGCTCCGCGCTTGGCAAAAATTGCAGAAGATTTGGGAGCAAAGATGATTACTGTACATGGAAGGACAAGGGCACAGCTTTATAATGGTCAAGCAGATTGGAAATTCGTTAGAAATGTTAAAGAGCAGGTAAAAATTCCAGTTATAGTAAATGGAGATATTAAGAGTTTGAATGATGTTCAAAGTGCACTTAAAGAATCTGGGGCAGATGGAGTAATGATAGGTCGTGGTGCTTACGGCAAACCTTGGCTGATTAATCAAGCAATAAACTTTTTGAGTGGAAATAAAGTTTCTGAGCCAACAGCCTCAGAGAGATTAAGCATAATACTCAAGCATTATGACAGTATTCTTGAGTACTATGGAAGCGATACAGGAATAAAGATGGCCCGCAAACATATAGGATGGTACAGTAGCGGGCTTCAAAACTCATCTGAATTTCGTGTAAGAGTAAATAACATAATAGACAGCACAGAGGTGAAAGAAAATATAATCGATTTTTTTAGTTAAAAACAGATTAAACATACTACCTCATTAGATATATTCAATTTGACTGATCATAGTGCGATGCCACCACACTCTCTTCTTCATCAGAATGTAATTGATAACTATTATCACTCAGCAATTTTTCGTCATAAGTCTCAATATCAAAATATTTTTCATATTTATCTATATTTTCACAAAGCGAAAGTGCTTTCACCTTATTCATAATCAGACCCGTACCAGCAGGAATTAACCTTCCTACTATAACATTTTCTTTTAACCCACTCAAAGGATCACTCTTTCCGCAAAATGCTGCTTCCGTAAGTACTTTTGTTGTTTCTTGGAAAGAGGCAGCAGAAATAAAGGAATTAGTTTCAAGGCTTGCTCTAGTAATTCCCTGCAGAATAGGAAGATAATGAGCAGGTCGTTTTCCAGAGTTATTCATAGCATCATTTTCTCTATCAATTTCCAGCCTGTCAATATTTTCTCCAATTAAGTACATAGTATCACCAGGATCGGTAATTTCTACTTTTTGTAGCATTTGCTTTAAGATCACTTCTAAATGCTTGTTATCTATGCGCACACCTTGCAATCTATAAACTTGCTGTATTTCAGAAATCATATAGTGTGCTAACGCTTCTAACCCAAGCACACGTAGAATATCATGAAGATCAGGATCGCCATCCATCAATAAATCACCTTTACGCACAAAATCACCTTCATTAACTATTACATGCTTACTTCTTGATACTAAATACTCAACTGGAGAAGCTTGCTTATCTACAGGTTTAATTACTATACTGCGTTTTCCTCTACGGTCTTTTTCAGAGAACATTACATAGCCATCTATTTCACTAACGATAGCATGCTCTTTAGGACGACGTGCTTCAAATAATTCTATAACCTTAGGCAAGCCACCAGTAATATCACGAGTTCTAACTGACTCTCTCGGCGTTCTTGTGATAACATCACCTGCATGAACCTTTTGGCCATCCTGTACATTAAGCACTGCACCAACTGGTATAAAGTAACATGCTTCCACACCACTTGAAAGTGTTATTACTTTTTCATTATCATCAAGCAGTGCAATACGAGGACGTAAATTAGCTACACCAGAGTACAATTTCCAATCTTTTACTACTCTATTTGATATCCCTGTAGATTCATCCATCACTTCAGTGATTGAAATTCCATCTTTTAAATCCTGGTAAGATATTGTACCACTCTTTTCCGTAATAATAGGTAGTGTATACGGATCCCATTCTGCAACTTTATCACCAATTTTTACTAACTCACCCTCATTTACATAAAGTTTAGCACCATAAGGCACACTGTGCTTCAATTTTTCACTACCAAGGCTATCAATTAAAACGACTTCACAGGAACGGCTTATCACAATTTTATTTCCGTTTTTATCTATAATTATATTACTATTGTTTAATTTTATTCTAGCATTAATAGAAGCTATAATATTTGAGGATTCAACACCTCTAGTCATTACCCCACCTATATGGAAAGTACGCATCGTTAACTGAGTACCTGGCTCTCCAACAGATTGAGCAGCGATAACACCAACTGCTTCACCTATTGAAACAATTTTACCAGTTGCAAGGTCTCTTCCATAACACAAAGAACACACACCAGGACTTATTTCACAAGTTAAAGGCGATCTAATTTTTATAACATCAAGACCTGCAATGTTGATTTGCTTTACTTTACCTTCATCAATTAGTTCCCCTGCTTTTAATAATAACTCTTTGGTTACTGGGTTATATATATCATTTGCAGCTGTTCTACCCAGTACAACACTCTCTAGAGATGCAACTATAGTACTACCTTCAACTATAGCTCTTACAATAAGGCCATTTTTCGTTTTACAGTCATGTTTTGTAACTATGCAATTTTGAGATACATCAACCAAGCGACGAGTTAAGTATCCAGAGTTTGCAGTTTTAAGTGCAGTATCAGCTAAACCTTTACGCGCACCGTGAGTAGAATTAAAGTATTCAAATACATTTAATCCTTCGCGAAAATTAGAAATTATAGGTGTTTCTATAATTTCACCAGAAGGTTTGGTCATTAACCCTCGCATTCCTGCTAACTGCTTCATCTGGGAAGTAGAACCTCTTGCACCGGAGCTAACCATCATATATATTGAATTGTACTTACTATTTTCATCATACAGAGATATCGCTTTTAACATATCATTCGCTATTATATCTGTGCACTTAGACCACTCATCTATAACTTTATTATACCTCTCACTTTTAGTGATTAGTCCGTCTTGATACTGTGCAGAAAATTTCTTAATTTCACCCCTTGTATAATCAACGTGTGTAGCTTTAGTTTCAGGTATGACCATATCGCAACGACTAAAAGAAGTACCAGAAAATGTAGCATACTCAAAGCCAAGTGTCATCAATTTATCAGAAAATACCACTGTAGCACTTTGACCGCAGCTACGATATACTAAATCAACAATACTAGTTATTTCCTTAACTGTTAATACCTGATTTATTAAATCGAAGCTTAGATTCTCATGTTTAGGAAAAATCTGCCATAATATTAAACGTCCAGGAGTTGTACAAATAGTTTTATACTGAATGTTTCCATCGCTATTGATGTGTTCCATTTTGTACTTTATATGAGAATGAATATGCAGAGTACCGTTGTTTAAGGAATGCTCAACTTCACAAAAAGCACAAAAAAGTGGTAAATCATCCTTCTTAAGTTGCTGTAAAGTTAGGTAGTATATACCAAGCACTATATCTTTACTAGGAACTATAATCGGTCTTCCATTAGAAGGACTTAAAACGTTATTAATTGACATCATCAACACTCTAGCTTCAAGTTGAGCTTCCAATGAAATTGGCACATGTACTGCCATTTGATCACCATCAAAGTCAGCGTTAAATGCTGTACAAACAAGTGGATGAAGCTGTATTGCTTTACCTTCAATAAGGACTGGCTCAAAAGCCTGAATACCAAGCCTATGTAGCGTAGGCGCTCTATTTAGCAAAACAGGATGCTCTTTTATTACTTCTTCAAGCATATCCCAAACTTCTGGCTTTTCTGCTCTTATTAACTTACTAGCAAATTTAATAGTTGGAGCCATTCCATATATTTTAAGCCTTGAGTAAACAAAAGGCTTGAATAGCTCAAGAGCCATTCTTTTCGGTAATCCACACTGATTTAGTTTCAAAGTTGGACCAACAACTATTACAGAACGTCCAGAATAATCTACCCTTTTTCCTAAAAGATTCTGACGGAAACGACCTTGCTTTCCTTTCAGCATATCGCTAATAGACTTTTTATATCCAGTAGCGCCAGCTTTATTTACCAGAGCATTACGACGACTATTATCAAAAAGAGAATCAACTGCCTCTTGTAACATTCTTTTCTCATTACGAATCATAATCTCAGGAGGATTTAAACTTAACAATTTTCTCAATCTATTATTTCGATTAATAATAGTTCTATAATGATGATTTAAATCAGAAACTGCAGGTCGACCACTTTCAAGCGATACCAAGGGACGCAAGTCAGGTGGTAAAATAGGTATAGCTGTAAGTATCATCCACTCAGGTCTGTTTCCAGACTTGATAAAATTTTCAACAATACGTAATCTCTTTATAATTTTCTTTCTTCTCATTTCAGAAGCAACAGACTCTAACTCCTGTCTTAAATTCTTCCTAATTTCATGTAAATCAAGGCGTATTAGCAATTCTCTTATAGCTTCAACACCTTGCATAGCTATAAAGCTATCGACCCCATAGCTATCTTTAGCTTCATTATAAGCTTTCTCACTAATAATTTCACCTTTTTCAAAAGAGGAAACAAGAGGATCTATTACAACATAATTATCACTATACAAAATACTTTCGATATCTCTAAGAGACATATCTAATAATGCTCCAATTCTTGAAGGAAGTGACTTCAAAAACCATATATGAGCAACAGGAGATGCAAGCTCTATATGACCCATTCTTTCTCTTCTTACTTTAGAAGATGTAACTTCTACTCCACATTTTTCGCATATACGGCCCCTATGTCTTCTTTTTTTGTACTTTCCACATAAACATTCATCATCATTGACAGGACCAAAAATTTTAGGACAAAATAATCCACCTTTCTCAACTTTGAATGTACGGTAGTTTGCAGTTGAAACATCTGTTATCTCTCCATAAGACATACGTTTAATACTTTCAGGGCTAGCAATGGAAATGCTAACCTCATTAAAAGATTGCGCGATGTTAGTATGAGATATATCTTCAATTACTATGTCATTTTGCTTCAAATCCACATTAAAACACAAGGAACGCAACTCTTTTATCATGACATTAAAGGATTCAGGAATTCCACATTCAAAGTTACTGTCACCTTTTATTACCGATTCATAAATCTTAACCCTGCCATTAATATCATCAGACTTCACAGTTAACATTTCCTGCAAAGTGTAAGCAGCACCATAGGCTTGCAATGCCCAACATTCCATTTCACCAAAACGCTGACCACCAAAATGAGACTTTCCTCCAAGAGGTTGTTGAGTAACTAAGCTATAAGGTCCTACTGAACGCGCATGAATTTTACCATCTACTAAGTGATGCAACTTAAGCATGTACATGTAACCAACTGTAACTTTGCGATCAAACTTCTCACCCGAGCAACCATCATATAATACAACTTGCCCAGAGTTATCCAATCCAGCAAGTTCAAATAGCTTTACTATTTGTTCATCTTTTGGACCTTCAAATACAGGTGCAGTAACAGGAATGCCATCACGCAACTTATACGCAAATTCAATGAGGTGATTATCATTAATATCGCGAATGTTATTACAAATAGATAAATTACTGCCACAACTATAAACCTCAATCAGGAAGTGACGTAAACTACTGTGTGCATCTTTACAAGAGTTGAAATAATTCTCTACTAATGTAGTCAATTCATTATTTAATTCATCCTTATTAGGCGTATCTAAAATAGAAGCCGTTATTTCATCATCATTAATATCCTCAAATTTTTTATTATCAAGATATAATGCTGCAAATTTTTCAAAATCATCATCACTGAGAGATCTAATTGCCTCACAAAAAGCACGTTTGATTTTATTGATCTCATCAAGAATATTGCCTACTTTTTCTCCTAATTTTTTACAAGCCCAACCTACATGCGTTTCCAATATTTGACCTACATTCATTCGCGAAGGAACGCCAAGAGGGTTAAGAATAATATCAATAGGAGTACCATCTTCTAAATAAGGCATATCTTCTACTGGAACAACTCGAGAAATCACACCTTTATTTCCATGTCTACCAGCCATTTTATCTCCTGGCTGCAAACTATGTTTTACAGCAATAAAAACTTTTACTGACATCGACACACCTTGAGGCAGATCATAGCCTTCATGCAATTTTTCTACTTTTCGCTTAAAGTTTGCTATCGCATGTGATACTTTTTCATCAAAATCTTTTTTTAAGCTCTCAACTTGCTTAGAAATAGATTGGTTTTTCAATCCTATATCCCACCATCCCTCACGTTCAATAAAATTAATACTTTCTCGATCTTGAGAGCCAGAATTAATAAGAATTTTTCTTAATTCATCATAGAAATATTGATTAATAACATTGATTATATGGTCTCGTTCTTTCTCAAAGTCGTTTGCCTCTTTTTGTTTAATAAGAAACGCCCTTTCGTTTTCTTCTTCCCCTCTGCGTGTAAAGACCTGCACATCAATCACTATCCCTTCAATATCTGGAGATGTATATAAAGAGGAATCCACACAATCAAATGACTTTTCACCAAAAATTGTCATTAACAATTTTGTCTCAGGAGGCAATGAAAGAGAATGCTTAGGTGTAACTTTCCCCACCAAAATATAACCTGGACCAACTCTTGTACCAACCTTTACTATACCACTATCATCCAAGTGATAAAGATTTTCTTCATTAACACCGGGTATGGCACGAGTTATTTTTTCCGACCCTAAAGGAGTGTCATGTACAACACATTCAAATTCTTCTATATGAATAGAAGTAAATAGATCTTTTTTAACAACTTCACTAGAAATAATGATTGAGTCTTCAAAATTATAACCTTGCCAAGACATAAAAGCGACTAGCAAGTTTTGGCCAAGTGCCAATTCACCGTTATTAATAGCAGGACCATCAGCTATCACATCACCTTCCTTAACACAATCACCTACATGCACCAGTGGTTTCTGGTTAATACAAGTATTATGGTTAGAACGCTGAAATTTTCTTAGATGATAAATATCTACATCCAAGTAGTTAATTCCTCCTTTGTCAAAAGCACGTATAACTATAGAGTTACTATCTGAGCTGTCAACTATGCCACCACGTTTTGCTAAAACTACAGCACCAGAGCCAGAAGCTACGAAAGATTCCATGCCAGTAGCAACCAAAGGAGCAGTAGGCTTCAATAAAGGTACAGCTTGACGCTGCATATTTGAACCCATTAACGCTCTATTAGCATCATCATTTTCTAAAAATGGAATTAAAGAAGCAGCAACCGATATTACCTGCTTAGGAGATAAATCAATGTAACTTACTTGATTACTATTTACCATTACAAAGGTACCAGCATACCTACAGTATAACATATCATCAACAAAGCAGTTGTTCTCATCAAGCTTTGCGCTGGTATCGGCTATATAATATAAACCTTCATCTATAGCAGACAGATACTCAATTTGATCAGTAACAACCTTATTAACTACTTTCCTATAAGGACTTTCAATGAACCCATATTTATTAATACGAGCGTATATAGCTAAGCTATTAATTAAGCCTATATTCTGCCCCTCAGGAGTTTCAATAGGGCAAATTCTTCCGTAATGAGTTGGATGAACATCACGCACTTCAAATCCCGCCCTCTCTCTTGTTAAACCACCAGGACCTAACGCTGACAACCTTCTTTTATGTGTTATTTCAGATAATGGATTAGTCTGATCCATAAATTGAGATAATTGGGAAGAGTTGAAAAAATCTCTTAAGACATTGGTTAACACTTTTGGATTTATAAAATCAGATGGAGAGACTTTATCTAAACTAGAAGTAGACATAGAATCAACTACTGCCCGTCCCAATTTTAATAATCCAGTTCTAAATTGATTTTCTATAAACTCTCCAACTGAACGGACTCTTCTATTTGCTAAATGATCAATATCATCTACAGATCCTTGACCATCACGTAACAATACTATTTTTCTTATAATTTCAATAATGTCTTCATGTGTTAAAGTAGTTAAATTTTCCTCATAATTTAACCCAAGGCAAGAGTTAAGTTTTAATCTACCAATGTTAGACAAATCATAATATTCCGAACTGAAGAAAAGATTACGAAAAAACTCCTCTACTATCTTTAAAACAGGAACTTCACCAGGACGCAAAACCTTATATATTTCATATAGAGCGTTCTCATAAGACATGTTTTCATCTAAGAAAAGTGTGTTTAATATGTAAGGTCCAACAGAAACATTATCTATGTTCAACACTGATATTTTATCTATAGATAATAATTCAAGCTTTTTTATATCCTCTAATTTTATAGATTCACCAGCAGATAAGACTTTTGTAGAACTAGCACTATCTATTAAATCTTCTGCAAGAAATAAACCACATATAGAATCATAAGGAATTAGATACTCTTTCAATCCGTTATCATATAGATTTTTAGCTAATTTTGAAGTAATACGAACATTGGCTTTAAGTAACACATTGCCTTCAACATTCTTTAAATCAAAAGGAAGCCTCACTCCCTTGAATTTATCAGGGGAAAAAGGTACTCTCCAGCCACTTTTATGTTTTATATACTCTATTTTTTCATAAAATTTATTAAGTATGTCATTATTTGATAAGCCCAAAGCCTTTAATAAAACTGATATTGGCAACTTTCTCTTTCTATCAATACGAAAATACAAATGATCTTTAACATCAAACTCAATATCAAGCCAAGAACCTCTATAAGGAATAACTCTAGCAGAATAGATCAATTTGCCAGAATTGTAAGTTTTTCCCTTATCACTATCAAAAAACACTCCAGGAGATCTATGCATTTGTGAAACGATAACTTTCTCTACGCCATTGATGATGAAAGTACCTTTATCAGTCATCATAGGCAGTTCACAAAAGCGAACCTCCTGCTCTTCAGCAGATTTTATAACAGTTGCAAGCTTAGAATGATCATCATCTTCTTTAATCTCTTGATATTTTTCAAGAGAAACACCATCCTGCATAATAACAAGACGTATAGAAGCAATAACCTGAGCAGAAAAAGTTATACCACGTTTTATACATTCAGATTCACTATACTTAAGATCATCTACCCTACAATTCAAAAATTCGATAGTAGCCCTATGCAAAGGATCAGATATTGGAAAAATTGTATGAAAGATAGCTTCAAGTCTTTCATTACTCTCATTATTAGGAGTAAAGGAATTATATGACCCCTTTTGGACTTTAACCAAATCCAACAAAGAATCTTTTAAATCAATCGACCTGGAATAAGAAACTCTAGGAACAAAAGCACTAGAAGCACACATATAAGAAGAATCAACCATTAAAATACCTTCACTAATTAAAAGAGCTATATCAACATAAAATTAATATACTAACATTTTATTCAAGCTCAACTTTAGTTGCTCCTGCTTCAATAAGTTTTTGCTTTATTTTTTCTGCTTCGTCTTTAGAAACATTAGCAGTCAAATCTTTGGGTAAAGACTCAACTAATTCTTTCGCTTCTTTTAAATTCAATGTAGAATTAACTTCTCTAATAGCTTTAATCACTCCTATTTTTTTGCTTGCATCAATCTCTTTGATTACAACTTTATATTCAGCTTTTTCTTGAGCAACAGGAGCATTAGCATTATCACTAATAGGCACCCCAGCACCAACAGCTCCACCAAGAAAAGAACCACTAGGCAACCCTATTTTTTCTTCTAGAACTTTTACAAGTTCAGAAGCTTCTAATAGATTTAAAGATAATATTTTATCAACCAAATCACTTGTTACATTATTCATACTGACCACCTTATTTAACAACAAATTTATTTTTTAGAACTATAGTAATCCAAAACTCTCATAAGCCTCATAGAAGATGAATTAATAGACAATGCTAACCGAGCAGGAATATCATAAGATATTAAACGCATAATTTTAACACGCAATTCATCCAGAGAGGGAAGCTTAGCCAATTTGTTAACATCTTCCACTGTTAACAATTCATTTATATGAGCCGCACAAATCACAGACATTTTTTCTTTGTTAGCATTAATAAAATCAACTATTAACTTTGCAGCTTCTACTATAGCACTAGAATATATAATAGCAACAGAACCAGAAAATTTACCTGATAAATAAGAAAATTTACCAGTCCTTTCCAAAGCCAAGCAAGCTAGAGTATTTTTAACTACTAACATCCCACCCATTACAGATTTTAGACTATTCCTAAGAATTAATGAATTGCTAACATTCATAGACTTGAAATTTACCAATATTAAGAAATCATTATTTACAAACACATTCATTATGTTTTGTATAAATTCATCCTTATCTTTACGCTTCACAATTTCGCTCCCTTAAATTATATCTTCTACTTTGTTTATTTTATGAGCTTTACCCATAGTTGAATTTAAAAAAACGCTTTTAAAGTAAACTCCTTTCACAGAAGCAGGTTTATTGTCTCTAATTACTTTAAGAAAGGCTTTTAAATTTTCCAGCAAATCATCAATATCAAATTTAATACTTCCTAATTTACCATGAATAACCCCATTTTTATCCGTCCTGAATTTTATTTGACCAGACTTAATGGTTTTAGTAGCTTCCGCAATGTTAGAAGTCACAGTACCAAATTTAGGGTTAGGCATCAGCCCTTTAGCACCCAATACTTTTGCAATAGGAGTGATTTTTGCCATGAAATCAGGAGTAGTGATGCACCAATCAACATTCAACTTTCTACCTTTTTTTATCTCTTCAATTAAATCTTCTCCTCCTGTAATATCAGCACCAGCTTTTTCAGCTTCTAATAAATGTTTATCTTGAGCAAAAACAGCTACTTTAATATTCTTCCCGATACCTTTAGGCAAAACTACTGTACCACGCACCTGCTCTTCAGATTTACGTGAATCTACACCTAAATTGACTGCGATATCAACTGATTCATTAAATTTTGCTGAAGCAGACTCAACAACCTTCTCCAAACATTGCTTAGAATTATCATTATATGTACTCATTTACCTAACCTTCCACAACTTCTATACCCATAGATTTTGCAGTGCCTATAACCATCTTCACTGCTGAATCTTCATTATCCACTTTCATATCAACCATCTTACACTTTGCCACTTTAATGATAGCAGACATAGATAATTTAGCCACTAATTCTTTACCAGAATTACCAGAAGCTTTACTTAATTTAGCTTCCTGCTTAAGCAAATAAGCCACAGGAGGACCGCTGACAGTAAAATCATGAGAGCGATCATCCTTTATGGAAATTCTCACTGTTACTAAATCACCTACTTTATAACTAGCGTTAGCAGCGCTAGTAGCTTTATTAAAAGCTTCACAAAATTTAGGAACAGGTATACCACGCGGGCCAAGTACTGAAGCAATTTTCGGTCCTGGAACTGCTTTTCCAGCTTCCATAAGCAAGTTAATCTTAGCAACTACATTACTCATAATTAATCCTCTATTTTCTCTACTTGAGCCAAATCAAGCTCTATTATTGTTGGCTTACCTAAGATTGATACTTCAATATTAATAATTTTTTTCTCATCATTTACCATATCTACCTTACCAGTAAAATTTTGAAAAAGACCATCATTAATTTTTACTTTTTCACCTTTCTCATAACCATAACTCAACTTTTTCGTTTCTTGAGCATTGTAAAGCGCACTACACATTGAGCGAATCTCATTATCCTCAATCACCTTTGGAACATTACCATTTTTCAAAAATCCATAAACCTTAAGAGATTTTGGTATATTATTAATAAAATTTAATACCTCATCGCATAAATTCATGTATAAAAAGACATAACCAGGAAAGGACTTCCTTCGTTTAGCATTTTTTTTAGATTTTAAATCCATCTCACTTAATTCTTCACAAGGAATAAAAACCCTATTAAAATAATTATTAATATTCAATCTCATAGAATTTTCTAATATATATTGGCGCACTTTCTCTTCATAATTAGAGGCAACTCTTAAAATGTACCACTTATATCTATTAAATTCCTTACGTTTTAAAATTACCTCATCATCTGAAATCATCTCAAAATGACCAGACTCATCACCACAAAACCCAGTCATTTGATTCAAAATATTTTTGCTTTCATCACACAGATGCATACATATATATACTTCACATAACTCTTTTATATCAGATTTTACATCACATACTGTCTGATAAGGAATAAACACCTCCTTAAAGTAAACAGTATTGGTTGCCAACTCGCATATATCCTTCTCATACCCGTAATCGACTTTAATGATATACCATTTATACTTATATTCCATAAATAATTCCAAATAAAGTCTTAATTACGTAAAGAGACATAAAATCTACGAAGCAAAAGAAAATCGAAAAGCATAATATAACAGTTATTACAATAAACAAAGATGACAATACCTGCTGTTTTTTTATCCAAGCAATTCTCCTTATTTCTTGCTTTATATCGCAAAAAAAAACATACAGGTTTTTTAACATTTCTACCATAATATTAATGCAGGAGCGATAGGAATTGAACCTACAACCTCTGGTTTTGGAGACCAGCGCTCTACCAATTGAGCTACACTCCTATAATTCAAAGTTTACTCTAAAATTTCCGAAACAACGCCAGAACCAACAGTTCTACCACCTTCTCTTATCGCAAAACGTAATCCTTTATCCATTGCTATTGGTACTTGCAACTCCACTTCTATACTTACATTGTCCCCTGGCATTACCATCTCCTTTCCATCTAGCAATTTTATGCTCCCAGTTACATCCGTTGTCCTTAAATAAAACTGTGGCTGATAATTTCCAAAAAATGGTGTATGCCTTCCTCCTTCTTCTTTCTTCAATATATACACCTCCGCATTAAATTTCTTATGCGGGGTTATTGTCCCTGGTTTTGCCAATACTTGCCCTCTCTCCACTTCTTCTCTCTTTGTTCCTCTTAGTAGTATTCCTACATTGAGTCCTGCACTTCCCTTATCTAGCAACTTCTTAAACATCTCAACACCAGTACATATCGTCTTTTGCGTCGCTTTCAGACCTATTATCTCTATCTCATCCCCTGTCTTTATCTCCCCCTTCTCTATTCTTCCTGTTACTACCGTCCCTCGGCCCGATATTGAAAATACATCTTCTATTGGCAACAAAAACGGCAAATCTATAGGCCTTGGAGGTACTGCCACATACTCATCTAACTTCTCCATCAATTTATCTATTGATTTCTTTCCATACTCACTACTATCATCCTCTAATGCTTTTAACGCAGACCCAACTATCATAGGCACTTCATCACCTGGAAATCCATACTTACTCAGCAACTCTCTCACTTCCATCTCTACCAAATCTATCATATCAGCATCAGCAACATCAGCTTTATTTATATATACCACGATATATCCAACACCCACCTGTTTTGCCAGCAATATATGCTCTCTCGTTTGTGGCATCGGCCCATCAACCCCTGACACTACCAATATCGCTGCATCCATCTGTGCTGCACCTACTATCATATTCTTTACATAATCAGCATGTCCAGGGCAATCAACGTGTGCATAGTGTCTCTTTTCTGTTTGATATTCAACATGCGCTGTTGCTATTGTTATCCCTCTCTTTCTTTCTTCTGGCGCTTTATCTATTTGATCATATGCTACAAAATTACCATAATGCTTTGTTATCGCCGCTGTTAACGTTGTCTTCCCATGATCCACATGTCCTATCGTTCCCACGTTTACATGCGGCTTTCCAAATGCTTCTACTATCGCTGTCATAATTACTAACCTTTAATTATACTTTAACTTTAACTCATCAACCACATATTGTGGCACTTGTTCATAACAAGAAAAATGCATACTATACTGAGCTCTTCCCTGAGATATAGAACGCAAAACATTTATATAACCAAACATATTTGCAAGAGGAACCGAAGCAGTAATTATTTTGCTATTATTACCTAAATCCAGCATATCAACAACACTGCCTCTTCTACTATTTATATCACCCATAACATCACCCATATATTCTTCAGGAGTAATGATTTCCACTTTCATTATAGGTTCTAGCATTTTTGGACCAGCTTTATTTGCCATTTCCTTAAAAGCACCCTTAGCAGCAAGTTCAAAAGCCAAAGGACTAGAATCAACATCATGAAAAGCACCATCAAGAAGAGTAGCCTTAAAATCAATCAATGGAAAGCCGGAAATTATACCACCTTCTTTTATCAACTCTAAGCCATTTTGCACTCCAGGTATATACTCTTTTGGAATAGCACCGCCTACAATTTTACTTTCAAACTGAAAGCCAAAACCAGGCTCAAGAGGTTCGAATTTTATTTTAACTTTAGCAAACTGACCAGCACCACCTGATTGTTTTTTATGAGTGTAATCAATTTCAACAGATTTAGTGATAGTTTCACGATATGCAACTTGAGGCGCACCAACGTTAGCTTCAACATTAAACTCGCGCTTCATTCTATCAATAATAATCTCAAGATGCAGCTCACCCATACCTTTCAATATAGTCTGCCCACTCTCTGCATTTACTGACATCCTTAAAGAAGGATCTTCTGCAACCAATCTATTCAAAGCAACACCTAATTTTTCCTGATCTGAGGTGGTTTTCGGTTCTATAGCAATTTCAATAACAGGATCAGGAAATTCCATACGCTCTAATAGTATAGGAAAATCAGATGAACATAAAGTATCACCAGTAATTGTTTTCTTTAATCCAACTAAGGCAACTATATCACCAACTTTAGCTTCGTTTATATCTTCTCTGTTATTTGCATGCATAAGCAACATTCTACCAATTCCTTCAGTCTCATTCTTTCCAGCATTTAACACAGCAGATTTAGATTTTAACTTACCGGAATAAATACGAATAAACGTCAAGCTACCTACAAATTTATCCGTCATCACTTTAAACGCAAGAGCAACGAATTTCTCTTTTTCTGAAGGTTTGATCTCAATTTTCTTTTCTGAATCTTTAGGATCAGTTCCAATAATTACATCAACATCAATAGGAGAGGGTAAAAAATCAACCACACCATCTAAAAGTGATTGCACGCCTTTGTTTTTAAAAGCTGACCCACATAATACAGGGACAAATTTTCCTTTAATGGTCCCGCTTCTCACACACTTTTTCAACAAATCAATTGGCAGATCGTTAGATTCAAAGTAAGTATTTATCGCCTCATCATCCATTTCAGCTGCAGCATCTAATAAAAGATTTCGATACTCTTGAGCCTTATCAAGCAAATCAGAAGGAATATCTTCATAAGAAAATTTAGCGCCTAATGTTTCTTCTTGCCATATAATAGCTTTCATAGAAATAAGATCGATTATGCCTTTAAAATCTTTCTCACTTCCTATTGGCAACTGAATAACTAAAGGTGATGCGCCAAGCTTCGTTTTTATCATATCGATACATCGATAAAAATTTGCCCCTATTCTATCCATTTTATTAACAAAGCAGATACGAGGAACGGTATATTTATCAGCTTGACGCCAAACCGTTTCAGACTGAGGCTCAACTCCAGCAACTCCATCAAATACAGCAACTGCACCATCCAAAACCCTCAAAGATCTCTCAACCTCAATAGTGAAATCAACATGACCAGGAGTATCTATTATATTAATCCTATGATCATTCCAAAAACATGTTGTTGCAGCAGAGGTAATTGTAATGCCACGCTCCTTCTCTTGCTCCATCCAATCCATAGAAGCCGCACCATCGTGCACTTCACCAATCCTATTTTGTTTACCAGTATAAAATAAAATACGCTCTGTTGTGGTGGTCTTGCCAGCATCTATATGAGCCATTATTCCTATATTTCTATACCTAGATATTAAAACTTCCATACCACAATCAATCAGCTAATATTAAAAACGAAGATGAGAAAATGCCTTATTAGCTTCAGCCATTTTATACTTTTCTTCACACATCTTAAATGCACCACCACATTTATTATAAGCATCTAATATTTCAGACTGCAAACAATAAACAGTAGTTCTACCACTCTTTTTGCGAGCAGCAGAAGTTGCTCTAGCAATCCACCTTAATGCCAAAGAAATTGCTCTATCTTGACGAATTTCAACAGGGACTTGATAAGTTGCACCACCAATACGCCGAGAGCGTACTTCTATAGAAGGGGTAACATTTTCTACTGCTGTTTCAAAAATTGATAAGGCATCTTTGTCTATTTTCTTTTCAGCTAAGGACAAAGCACTATAAGCAATCTTTTCTGCAATAGACTTTTTACCACATTTCATAATTATATTAATAAAACGCATAAGCAAGACACTACCATAACGAGAGTCAGGGCTTGTTCTTTTTTTTGCTTTATTACGACGTGCCATAAATTTTAACCAGATTTCTTTACACCATATTTCGAACGGGCTTTCTTTCGATTTTGCACACCACGTAGATCAAGAGCACCTCTTATTATGTGATAACGTACACCCGGCAAATCCTTAACTCGCCCACCACGTATTAAAACAACGGAATGCTCTTGTAAATTATGACCTTCGCCAGGTATATAAGCCGTCACTTCACCGTATCCACTAATCTTTACTCTAGCTACCTTACGTAGTGCTGAGTTAGGCTTTCTAGGAGTTGTAGTATATACCTTAGTGCAAACACCCCTTCTTTGAGGATTGCATTTTCCCAAAGCTGGCACCTTCTTCTTGCGAGTTAACCCTGATCTACCCTTACATATTAATTGATTTATCGTAGGCATATACTGTAAATTTAAAACTCTGAAAATAACTAAGTCTTAGTTATAAAATAATAAACCTCAATAGTCAATATAAAAATAAACATTACTACTCTAATAATCTCAACCCAATTGCTTTGAAAGCTACTGATAATTATATGCTAAAGCGCATATTGGTTTTAATATTAAGAAATTATCACTTGCTGTGGTCGAATTAATATAGATATGGAACAAGTAATATACTGTGATGGCTATCAAAGAATATGCAGAAAATAATCCTTATAATAGAGCCAAGAGTTTCTAACATTAATGCAAAAATACTAACCGAATTACCAGTAAAGCCAGATGATTTTTACAATCCTACTCTTGACACTTAGATTTAATGCAGCTACCCTAAGTTCAAAATTCTATACTCAATTTTGCTGTTCTTGCATACAAGGAACACGTTTTTAGAATAATGAAAACAATCAGCGCTTTAATTAAAGAAGGGTCAAAGCTACTATCATCACATAGAATTGAATCACCACATGTGGATTGTGAAATCATCATGCAGTACGTACTTGGAGTAGAAAGATCATTCACAATCATGAATCACACCAATCAGGTACCAAGAAACAAAGAGCTTCTATTCTGGAAATTAACAAAAAAAAGAGCAGAAAGATATCCAATATCGCAAATAATAGGTAATCGTGAATTCTGGAGTAAAAATTTTATAGTTAACCAACATGTTCTAGATCCAAGACCAGATAGTGAGACAGTAATTTCAACAGTGTTAAAATATTACCAAAATAAGAAGCAAAAAATAAAAATTGCAGATTTTGGCACAGGCACAGGCTGTTTGTTGATCTCCATACTTAGTGAGTATGAATATGCTATTGGAGTTGGTTTTGAAAAAAGCCTGGAAGCATACAAAATTACCTGCCAGAACACAAAGAAACATAATCTTCTCAACAGAGCTAAAATATTTCCAAATTCGTGGACAGAATGTAGAGATTTATTTGATCTTATAATAAGCAATCCTCCATATATTAAAAGAAGTAAGTTAAAAAATCTGCAAGCTGAAGTGCAAAAAGAGCCAAGAATTGCTCTTGATGGTGGTATCGATGGATTGAGCTGTTACCTGAGTATTTTTCCAATATTGAAAAAGTGCCTTAAAAAAGATGGGTTTGCGATACTGGAAATAGGCGAAGATCAGAGCAATATTGACAAAATAATACCCTTATATGGACTGGCTTTTCAGGAATACGTATACGACTTGGCTGGAATGAAAAGATGCATTGTTGTAAAGCAAGATAAAGAACATGACTAGTAGAACGCTAGCTTTCTAAGAACCTGTTCATAATCTCAAGAAAGGCATAAAGTAAGAAATAGAGTGTATAAATTAGGATATATGAGGAGTGTATACCCAAGTGACATAAGTCGAGAGAAGTTTGAGATTATTTCACCAGATCTGGAGTCTTGTGGAAAAAACAAAACCAAGAAAACTTGATTTGTATGAATATATTTTGCGGAGTGTTGTACGCCCCAAAAAGTGGTTATCAGTGGAGGATGCTACCAAAAGAGTTTCCCAAAACGGCGCAATTGTTATGATTATTTCAAAAATGGAGTGAAAAAGTAAAAGGAAATAAAAAAAAGTATTTTGGAGTGCATGTTAAAAAAAATAGTTAGTGTGGTCCGACAAAACAATGTTTGGAAAGAAAAAACCAGCTTTTGCATAATTGACGCTCAGAGTGTAAAGAACGCAGACACTGATGAAGAAAAAGGCTATGACGCTGGTAAAAAAATCTCAGGAATAAAACGCCATATCGCACAAGATATAGATGTTTGCTATTTATTCTTAAGCTTATTTAAATAGCATTTTACTTTTTTTAGTATGTAGAGATTTTCTAGAAATTATTCTATTGAATTCTATGATATTATTTTCTGTAGCATTGTTATACATACCATAAGAGTGAACTGACGAAATTTGTAAAGTAGCTTTATGGCTTAGCTACATGATACTAACACTCAAGTAAATTTTCATCAATGGCGCAATTTGCTATGTCTATATCTCACATAACTTACAACTTGCTTTACTCCTTTTACTTTTCTTGCAATTGCTATTACAGCTTTTAATTCTGCCTTATTTTGAGCTATGCCCATCAAATAAACGACTCTATCAACTGTATTAACGCTATAATTAATTGATTTAATATTTCTTTTTCCCAAAAGCCTTGTGCTTATCTCTGCTGTTATCATACCATCTACAGTAACATCTAGCATAGAAGCCATTTTAATTGGTGTGACTCTTATTTCATTTATCACTTCTTTAATCTCTTTTTGCTGCCAAGCTATTTTCTCTGCTGTGAGTTGCTTTTCATGATTATCAACATTTCCAATGAGTAATACTCTTCCTTCACTCACTTTAACTTTTATAGATGAGAACAGTCCGTGTTTTAAGAGTCCCTTATTGATTCTTATTACTATAGTTGTATCATCAATAATGTTTCCCAAGGATTTATCTTGCATTGTTATTGCTGTAGCCGCTGCAGTTGCTGTTACCACTATACCACTTACAAGAGTCGTACAGCCACTCTGTGTAATCAGAAAAATTGCGAGTAAGAAGCTTGCTATTAATCTCATTATTAATTTCCAGAGTTTAGAGCCTTAATTAAAGAATATTAATAAGCTTTTTTTATTGTGTAAATACTATAAATTGAATAAGCCTTGAATATTTCTAAGACAGTACTTATCTTAATAGTGTTAGTTAAAGTAATTTAGGCTTAGACTCATAGTGGAGTTAACCAGTATTATAAGTTCAGTCTGTGGTACTAAAATCTAATCTTTAAATTGCATAAGATGACAGAAGTGGTTATCTATAAGTTAATGAAGGGTTCTTGCGGATATGGCGAAATTGGTAGACGTGCCAGGTTTAGGTCCTGGTGAGCTTGCTCGTGGGGGTTCAAGTCCCTCTATCCGCACTTAAAGTCATGTAACTCAGGTTTTAAGAGAAAATTTATAATCACTAAGTACACTTTTGTTTGTATAAGAACCTGTTCTTAAGGATTGTATTTAACTTAAATTCTGGTAAAATGGCTTTATTAAAACATAAATAAAATATTGATAACAGGTTGTAATGTCTAGTAATATACCTCAAAATGCAGTCGAAGCAGATACATTAAGTAATATATATACCTATAAGGAACTTAGTGTAGATAAACTAAAGTATGAGTATGAAATCACAGTTAGTAGTGATTATATAGAACAAAAGATAAACTCTAGATTACAAGAAATAGCGAAGAATGCAAAATTTCCTGGATTTAGATCAGGAAAGATGCCTTACGATCTTGTTATTACAAATTATAAAAACGAAGCTTTGGAATATGTGATAAACGATACGATTGACTATTGCTCAAGTGATTTAATGAAAAAAATCGAAGTTAAGTCTCACATCCATCCTAAGGTTGATATTATGTCATTACCAAACCTTGATAAAAAGGATAAAAAAGGTGACTTTCTGTACAAATTATCTTTTGAATCGATGCCAAAAGTGCCAGTAATAGATCTTGATAAAATAAATTTGAAGAAAGTTAAGGCAAAAATCAAAGAGGGAGACATAAAAGAATTTATTGATTCTATAAAAACAAAATTTCCTAACTTTGTCTCTGTTGATGATGCTTCTTATCAAGCAAAAAACGAGGATAAACTGATAATTGACTTTGAAGGGCGAATTAGAAATAAGCTCTTTCAAGGTGGAAGTGGCAAAAATTTTACTGTTAATTTAGGATCTGGAACATTTATAAATGGTTTTGAAGATCAATTAATTGGCATGAAAAAAGGGGAAACAAAAAGCTTTAAGTTGAGATTTCCTGAAGATTACCAGGTAATTTCCCTTGCGGGACAGGAGGCTGCTTTTTCTGTTCGAGTTAATGACATTCAGATTGCCAAAGATTTGCAAAGTGATAATGAAATAGCTAGGAGAATTGGTTTTGAAGATCATTCTTCGCTAATAGATCATGTAAAAGAAGTAATTGATAATCAGTGTAAAGAAATGGAAGATCTCTTAATTAAGAAAGAGCTATTTGATTGTTTGGATGCTAGTTATAGTTTTGATTTGCCTATAGAAGTAGTAAAACAGGAACAGCAGAGAGTGGAAAGAGAGTTGAATGCTAAAGATGATTCGTGTAAAGAAGCTGAAAGACGCGTAAAGCTTGCAATGCTATTCATGGAGTTCAGTAAAGAACATGAAATATCATTAACTCAAAGTGATATTATGAATGTTATTGTAAATCAATATGTCAGTAAAGATGTATCATTTGACAGGGTATTTAAACATTTTAAATCAGATGGACAATTTCAGGAATTAGTTAGAGGGCAAGCGCTTGAGTATAAAGTGACGGATTATATGATAGAAAAAGCTAGTAAAGAAGAACAGATTGTTTCTGTGAAAGAATTAAAGGAATTATTTGATAATATTTGATAGGAAAAGGTATGACTCTTATACCAATTGTAGTTGAACAAACTAGTCGCGGTGAGCGGGCTTATGACATATATTCAAGGCTAGTAAAAGAAAGAATAATTTTCGTAACTGGCCCTATTGAAGACAACATGGCCAGCGTAATAGTAGCACAGCTTTTATTTTTAGAATCGGAAAATCCCGATAAAGACATTTGTATGTATATTAACTCACCAGGTGGTGTTGTAACTGCTGGTTTGTCGATCTACGATACAATGCAGTATATAAATCCAGACGTTTCAACTTTGTGTATAGGTCAAGCTGCATCTATGGGTTCTTTGTTGCTTACAGCTGGTGCGGAGGGTAAACGTTACTCGCTACCTCATTCAAGAATTATGATACATCAGCCATCTGGTGGTTATCATGGGCAAGCAACTGATATAGAAATACATGCTAATGAAATTTTGCGAGTTAAGAAAAAATTAAATCAAATTTATGAAAAACATACTGGAAATTCACTAAAAAAAATTGAAGAAATGATGGAAAGAGATAAATTCATGGATCCTGAAGAAGCAATGAAAACTGGCTTAATTGACAGAGTAATAGCTGAGCGTAAAGATATGAAGATTGAAAATATTAAAGTTAAACAAAAGGTAGTTTAATGGATAACAATAATGATTTACACTACTGTTCTTTTTGTAACAAGGCACAAAACGAAGTAGATAAATTGATTACTAACTCTTCAGATGGTTTAAAGGTGTTCATTTGTAATGAATGCATAGAGTTATCCCATAAAGCAATAAGTCAAAAGAAAGAGAGAGCTTTTAATTCAGATCATATATCTGATATGAAGCTATTACTAAAGAAACCTGAAGATATAAAAATTTTTCTTAGTAAGCATGTTGTAGGTCAGGAACATGCGCAACACGTTTTATCTGTGGCTATGTATAACCATTGTCAATCCATGGTGCAACTTCATTCTATAAGTGATATTGAAATTGAGAAGTCAAATATAATGCTTATTGGCCCTACTGGTTCTGGTAAGACTTTGCTAGCAAAAACACTTGCTAAAGTTTCAGATGTGCCATTTGCTATGGCCGATGCGACAACTTTGACTGAGGCAGGTTATGTAGGTGATGATGTAGAAAGCGTGTTGTCACGTCTATTACAAGCTGCAAATTATGATGTTGCAAAGGCACAGCATGGTATAGTGTTTATCGATGAAATAGACAAGATTACAAGAAAATCTGAAAGCACTTCAATAACCCGTGACGTTTCAGGTGAAGGGGTCCAGCAAGCTCTGCTTAAGATTATGGAGGGTACAGTTGCTTATGTTCCGCCACAAGGAGGGCGAAAACACCCGCAACAAGAGTTTATACAAGTAGATACTAGTAATATACTATTTATTTGTGGAGGAGCTTTTGAAGGCCTAAATAAAATTATTGAGGCAAGAAAAAAGGGAACATCAGTTGGCTTTGGAGCAGATATAAGTCAGTCTAAAGCACAAAAGAAAAAAAATGCTTTACGCGATGCTCAACCTGAGGACTTAATCAAATTCGGTTTGATACCCGAATTTGTAGGACGAGTTCCAATAACTGCTGTTCTAGATGAGCTGGATCACGAAGATTTAATACATGTGTTGACAGAGCCAAGAAATGCGCTAGTAAAACAATATAAAGCATTGCTTGCATTTAGTAAAGTAAACCTTGAGTTTTCAGATGAAGCAATATCAGCTATTGCTAAAAAAGCTATAAGCTATAAAACAGGTGCAAGGATGTTACGTGCTATCTTAGAGTCACTTTTGCTTGATGTTATGTATATATCCGGCAACGGAGGTTTTGAAGGTAGCACTATAACGGTTACTAAGAAAATGGTAGAATTAGGCAAAGTGACGATTAATCATAATAATAAGGGTAGTGTTATAACGGTTAATGATTAATTTGAGGCATATATTATGAGTATTGGACGTGCTGTAAACTTTAATTCTACTGTATTACCAGTATTACCTCTAAGAGATGTAGTAATTTTTCCAAATATAATGTTGCCTTTATTCGTAGGTAGAGAAAAATCTGTTCATGCACTAGAGTATGCAATAAGTAGCAGTAGTCACCAAAACGAGATTTTTCTCATAGCACAAAAAGATGGTTCTATTGATAATCCAGAGCCAGAGAATCTTTATGAAGTAGGTGTGTTAGCAAACATTATACAACCATTAATAAAACTGCCTGACAATGCAGTAAAAGTCATGATTCATGGGGTAAGAAGGGGAAGAGTTATAGAATATATTAGCTCTCACACTTTGTTAGAGGCCAGAGTAGCGTTAGATGGTCATTATGAGTATGGAGAAAATGAAGATAATATTGATTTAGAAGCTTTAAGGCGTTCTGTTATAGATGCATTTGACAATTGGTGTAAACTAAGCAAGAAAAGTCGGCCCGAGATTATTATTGACCCCATTGATCAAGTTAAAGAGGTTAATCAAATTGTAGATATGATAGCTTCGTACTTAAATATAAAGGTATCAGACAAGCAAAACATACTTGAAGTTTATAACCCAAAAGAGCGTTTAAAAAAAGTTTTTGCTCTTATTGAGAGAGAAATAAGTATTTTGAGTGCACAAAACCGCTTGTATAAGACAATTAAATCACAGGTTGAAAGTACTCAAAAAGTTTACTACCTTAATGAGCAATTAAAAGCTATACAGAAAGAATTAGGTGAGTTTGAAAATGGAGATGAAGGGAATATACTCAATGAATTTGAAAAAAAGATAAATGAAACAAAGCTTTCTGAGGAAGCAAAAGAGAAAGCCATAACTGACTTAAAGAGATATAAGAAAATGAATCCCATTTCTCCTGAAGCAACAGTTATATCTAGTTACTTGCATTGGTTGCTTGATTTGCCATGGGGAAAGTACAAAGATGCAAAAATTAACTTAAATGCGGCTAAAAAAATCTTAGATGAAAATCATTATGGCATAGAGAAAGTAAAAGATAGAATAATAGAATTTTTAGCAGTATTAAAGAGAGTAAAAGAGATAAAGGGTCCTATACTTTGCTTAGTTGGACCACCTGGTGTTGGTAAAACTTCTTTAGCTAAGTCTATGGCAAAAGCAGTAGGAAGAGATTTTGTTCGCATATCTCTTGGTGGTATACGTGATGAGTCTGAAATACGAGGACACAGGAAAACTTATATTGGCTCAATGCCTGGTAAAATCATTCAACACATGAAAAAAGCTAATTCATGCAACCCGCTTTTCCTGCTTGATGAAATAGATAAGATGGGTTCTGATTCGCGTGGTGATCCTGCATCTGCATTACTTGAGGTTTTGGATACTGAGCACAATAAACATTTTACAGATCATTACTTGGAAGTTGAGTTTGATCTTTCAAGTGTAATGTTTGTAGCCACAGCAAATAGCTTAAATTTACCGCATCCTTTGCGTGATAGGATGGAAATTATACAATTATCTGGGTATACCGAAGACGAGAAGATCAGTATTGCTACACATCACCTTATTCCAAAATTAAAAAAAGAGCATGGTTTGCATCAGAAGGAGTGGGAAATAACCAATGAAGCATTATACGAGTTGATACGTTTATATACACGTGAAAGCGGCGTGCGAAGCATGGAAAGGGAACTTGCAAAACTCATGAGAAAGGCAGTTAAAGCAATATTAACTGATAAAAATAAGAAAATATCCGTAGAGACTGGTAATTTACAAGATTATCTAGGGGTACGTAAGTATACCTTTGGCATTGCAGAAAATGAGAGTTTGGTAGGGATAGTAACTGGTCTTGCCTATACTGAAACAGGTGGTGATATTTTAATGATAGAGTCAGTCCTAATTCCGGGCAAGGGGGAAATAAAATACACAGGAAAGCTTGGAGAGGTTATGCAAGAGTCTATAAAAGCTGCGTATAGTTATGTGCGATCAAATTGTTTATTTTTCGGTATAAAACCCGAAAAATTTCAAAATAATGATATACATTTGCATGTACCTGAGGGTGCTGTGCCAAAAGATGGTCCCTCTGCTGGCAGTGCAGTATGTACATCTATTGTTTCTCTTATGACAAATATACCAGTTAACAAAAGTGTTGCTATGACAGGTGAAGTAACATTGCGTGGTAGAGTGTTGGCTATTGGGGGTTTGAGAGAAAAATTGCTTGCTGCGCTAAGAGGATCAATCAAAACTGTGATTATACCAAGTGAAAATGAGAAAGATATGCAAGAGATTCCTGCAAATATAAAAGAAGAAATCAATGTAATTTTTGCTGAGAATATTGATGAAGTTATAAAAGTTGCTTTGATGCACCCTATTACTTCAATTGATGATAATAACGAAATTAGTGTGTCTAGCTCCATAGAAAATAAGGATAATACCTTCCCTTCATCAGAAACATTAAAGCACTAAATTGAAAAGGTTTATGCAATTTTCGTTTCTTTTTTTTAACCTCAAAGCTCTGATTTGAATATATAAATTACAAGTAACATATATGGCAATTTCATAAGTTCATTTTTCAAGCATATATTGCAATATCTCACTAGCAATTGCAACATCTTGGCGTGGAGTTTTGCCGTGTTCTATAAACACTGAGATTGCATAGCGCGGATCATGGTAGGGGCCATAAGCGATAAACAATTTATGACTTTCACCTTTAGAGTTTATCTCTGGTGTTCCGGTTTTGCCAGCAATTTGTATACTGCCTAGTCCTTTTCTATAGTTAGAATTCACCACGTCAAACATAGCTTTTCGAACCACACTAAGATGCTCATGATTCACATCAATATCAAGAAAGTCTTGCCCTGATTTACTCATCTCAATGTGGGGAATTACCTCCTTTCCTGTTGCAACCCTCGCTGCAAGAACCGCAAGCTGTAATGGCGTTGTAAGTAAATACCCTTGTCCTATAACTAAGTTAATGGTATCACCTAAATACCACTCTGAATATAGCTTGCGTGCACGCCAATTCATGTCAGGCAACAATCCCGGAGCTTCTTCCTTAAACATTCCAATTAATGGTCCACTTCCTATACCAAATTTGCTAGCCATTTCTAGTAGAGAATCTACATTTATTTTTTTTCCTATATTATAAAAGTAAGTGTTGCATGAGAAGGCCATTGCCTCGTTTAAAGATACATATCCATGGACTTTGCTTTTTAGGCAACGAAATTTTCGCTCACCTATTTTCATATAGCCCCTACACGAGAACTTTTCTTCTGGTGTTATTATTCCATCTTTTAAACCCGCAAGCGCATCTATTATTTTAAATATTGAACCAGGTGGAATTTGATATGATAATGCACGGTTTACAAGCGGTAACGAAGGAATATTTAAACTTTCCCAAGTTTCATTTGATAATCTGCTAGTGAAAAGATTATTATCGTAAGAAGGTGAGTTATACAATGCTAAAATTTCTCCGTTATTTACATCAATTACCACTGTGGAACCTTGGTGGTCTTTAAATATCTCTGCGATTTTTTTCTGTAAATCAACATCAATTGTCAGCTGTACATCTTGTCCGTCTTGTTGAGGTATGCTAGATAACTCTCTCATGATACGCTTCTTAGAATTTATTTCCTGCTCAGACTTGCCTGTCCTGCCTTTTAATATATCATCATATGTATATTCAATGCCACTAACCCCTGCTTCGTTTATGCCTTGCTGTCTTTTCGTGTATCCGATTATATGAGAACATATCGAACCAAATGGGTAGTAACGTTTATAAAGAGCAGTTATTCTTCTTTCTGATGATTTTATCGCATCAGGTTTAATTTCTGATAACATCTGCAAGTCAACTTCCCTAGTAAAGGTTTTCTGCCCATCAAATAAAACAATATACGAAATTTTGTTTACTGCGAGTTCAACGCTATTCCTATCCAAAATCCTGCCTCGTTTAGGCACAATAGTAACAACTTTTATCCTATTATTATTGGATAGCACTTCATATTTTTGTCTATCTCGTACTTGTAAAGTATACAACCTACAACTAAAAATAGCAGAAATAGTAAGCTGAATACCACCTAATATGAATGACCTACGGTTGAAGACCTTGTTTTTTGTCCACATAGAATTCCTTTAGAACGCACTCATCCTCCTTTTATTGGCACATTTCTAGCTTTCACTACATCACAAACCCTTTCTTCCCACTCACTTAAGGTAACAAGTTTGTAACCCGATTTTTTTAGTATTTCAATAATCTGAGGTAAAGCTTCAACTGTATTTGATTTGTTATCGTGATCATGGAACAATATAATCGCTCCATTATGTACATTGCTTAAAACTCTTTCAACCAAAATCTCTGATTTATCACCTTGCCAATCCAGAGAATCGACTGTCCATAATATGGAATACATATTTAATCGATTAGTATTTTCGATCAAATTATCGTTATGACATCCATATGGTGGGCGAAACCATTTTACATTCTGTTCTGTTGCATTTTTAATTGCCACATTTGTCTTTTCCAGTTCTTGCAATTGCTCCTCACTTGAAAGTGATGTCAACTTCCTATGCGACCAAGAATGATTACCTAATTCATGACCTGCTTTATGGATTTTGTTTACTATTTCAGATGTTTTTTTATTTATACGCTCACCAAGCACAAAAAATGTCGCTTTTGTTTTATTGCTCTCCAGGATATTAATAATATCTCCTGATCTATTATAAGATGGACCATCATCAAACGTAAGTGCAACAAACTTATCTTTGTTATTCAATAATTTCTTTATATTACTTAAATTTCTATATGATAGATCCAAATCACAACTGAGCCCACGATACGGTAAGTTAAAGTTACAATCACTACAGAAAACTGCGCTTGAATATAGCAAAAGAAAAGCGATTATTCTTATAAACATATATAATCAGCAAAGTGATAGAGTACTACACTTTTTTGCTAAATTAAACCACTTTTAACAGCTACTGTTTACTTCGTTACTTTGTCAATATATTATATTAATAACTTTATATAATATAGTATGATTGCAAATATAAATACCGTTGCTCTTCAGGGAACCAGCACAGTAAATGTTAATGCACAAATTCACATGGCAAATGGTATTCCAGCTTTTAATATTGTTGGACTGCCGGATAAAACTGTTGCAGAATCCAGAGAGCGTATCAGAGCAGCGTTAAATTCAATCAATCTTCTGTTACCTCCAAAAAGGATTACGGTTAATCTTTCCCCTGCGGATTTGCTTAAAGAAGGTAGTCATTATGACTTAGCTATTGCTGTTGGATTACTTGTTGTAATGAATGTGATACCAGTTGAAAAAGTTCAGTCTTATATAATTATGGGCGAGCTTGCACTAGACAGCAGAGTCATACCAATCTCAGGAGTACTTCCAACAGCAATCAATGCAAAACAGGCAAATAAAGGAGTAATTTGCCCAAGGGGAAATGGAGTAGAAGCTTCATGGGTAAAGAATGTTTCTATTCTAGCTATAGAGAAATTAACCGATATTATCAGACATTTTAAGGGTGAGCAGTTAATTCAGCCGGTAACTTTTAACTATAGCGCTGCGCCCAAAGAAAAAAATTCAGTTCCAGATATAAAGGATATTAAAGGTCAAGTTGTTGCAAAAAGAGCAGCTGAAATTGCAGCAGCAGGTGGACACAATATGCTTCTTGTTGGACCTCCTGGTACTGGAAAGTCAATGCTTGCTAAGCGATTTATAGGGCTATTACCCGATTTAACTGAACAAGAGATGATTGATGTGAATATTATCTCTAGCATAACAAAAGCCGGTAACGAAACATTTAAAGTAACTCGTCCCTTTCGTGAACCTCATCATTCATGCTCCATGCCAGCGATGATAGGAGGAGGAAAAAATGCAAAGCCTGGGGAAATCACCATGGCTCACAATGGTGTGTTATTTCTTGATGAGCTACCTGAATTTCCAAGGCTTGTGCTTGATTCTCTACGCCAACCACTTGAAGATAGAAAGGTAACTATTGCACGTGCAAATGCTCACATTACTTATCCAGCTAATTTTCAACTTATAGCTGCAATGAATCCCTGCAGGTGCGGTTATTTAGGTGATGCAAGTAGATCGTGCAACAAAGCTCCAAAATGCGGCACAGATTATAGAAATAAAATATCAGGACCTTTGCTTGATAGAATAGATATATGCATTGAAATGCCAAACGTTAATATACTCTCTCCTGAAATTTCTTCAGAAGGAGAAAGCACTGAGAACATTAGAAAAAGAGTGATAGCAGCGAGAAAAATTCAAGCTGAGCGTTATAGTGAATTGAATATTCATTGTAACGCAGAGGCAAGTGATGAAGCATTAACTAAGCCAGATCAGGAAGGGTTAGAATTGCTAAAGTACGTACTGAAAGAAAATTATATTTCTAATCGAGGCTACACACGCATATTAAGAGTTGCAAGAACCATTGCAGATCTTGCGAAAAGTGAGAAAATAAAAAGAGCACACATCGCAGAAGCGCTGAATTACAGAACAAGAATGTATAAATAAATTAATCTGCTTGACAGAAAACTTTTTTTGCCATATACTGCCATTAGTGAAATTTTAATATTTTAGGAGTAGAGTTATGACATTACAGGTTTTAGAAAATGATTCCTTCTGGGTCGCTAATGAAAAAGGGTGGAGTGATAATGGCAATGGGTTTTTGAATGTAACTAAAGGAGTTGCTAACGCAAATTGGCAATATGTATGTCATCACCCGTATAAAACAGCTGCTACTTTTGCAGCAATTGCACTAGTAACTTCACTTACAGCTGCTTATTTTTTAAGTCCAGCTTATGCAACTTTTGTTGGTACAGTTGGAACAAAAGCTGCAACACTTGTTAGTCCTGCTATTACTGCAATGTCTGCATTTGCAGTTGCTCATCCACTCATTGCTAGTTTGGTAGTTCTTGCTGCAGTAGCAGCTTTAATAACTGCACCTGTGCTTGCATATAAGAACGGTAGTAAATCAGAGGAAATTAAAACCTTTAATGAAAGTATTAAGCAAATAAAAGACATAGTGCACGAAGAAGAGAAACAACCACAGAGTAAAATAGAAAGTCTTAAAGGAATGCCTTGCTTGATGAAAGCTCAGGTGCAAGCTCAAGGATAAATTATGCTTTCAACAAAAGGGATAGGCTTCTATCCCTTTTTCACAATTTTTTTTTGCATCTTAAGCAGTGTTATTTGAAAGTCTATAATTATTACATCTACTGATTAATAATGTTAAGAATAAGTAAATCTTGTTTGCTGTTTGCGTATGTCAAAATGAAAAATGTTTGCATATTGTTAAAAAAGCAGTAACTTGTTATCAAGTGAATTCACTAATATTTGAGTAAAATTTAAATGTCAATCGACCTTAGTTTACCAGAGCTACCTGTATTACACCCAAGGATTACCGTTGTGGGAGTGGGTGGTGCTGGCGGAAATGCTGTAAACAACATGATTCAATCCAATTTACAAGGAGTAAATTTTGTTGTAGCAAATACCGATGCTCAAGCGTTAGAGAAGTCATTATGTGATAAAAAAATTCAACTTGGTGTTAACTTAACTAAGGGCCTTGGTGCTGGTGCTTTGCCTGATGTTGGTAAAGGTGCAGCAGAAGAATCAATTGATGAAATTATGGAGCATATAAAAGATAGCCATATGCTCTTTATCACAGCAGGGATGGGTGGTGGTACTGGAACAGGTGCTGCACCGGTAATTGCAAAAGCAGCCAGAGAAGCAAGAGCGGTAGTTAAAGATAAAGGAGCAAAAGAAAAAAAGATACTGACTGTTGGAGTTGTAACTAAGCCGTTCGGTTTTGAAGGTGTGCGACGTATGCGCATTGCAGAGCTTGGACTTGAAGAGTTGCAAAAATACGTAGATACACTTATTGTCATTCCCAATCAAAATTTATTTAGAATTGCTAACGAGAAAACTACATTTGCTGACGCATTTCAACTCGCCGATAATGTTCTACATATTGGCATAAGAGGAGTAACTGATTTGATGATCATGCCAGGACTGATTAATCTTGATTTTGCTGATATAGAAACAGTAATGAGTGAGATGGGTAAAGCAATGATTGGTACTGGAGAGGCAGAAGGAGAAGATAGGGCAATTAGTGCTGCAGAGGCTGCGATATCTAATCCATTGCTTGACAATGTATCAATGAAAGGTGCGCAAGGAATATTGATTAATATTACTGGTGGTGGAGACATGACTCTATTTGAAGTTGATTCTGCAGCCAATAGAGTGCGTGAAGAAGTGGATGAAAATGCAAATATAATATTTGGTGCCACTTTTGATCAGGCGATGGAGGGAAGAGTTAGAGTTTCTGTTCTTGCAACTGGCATTGATAGCTGTAACGACAATTCATCTGTTAATCAAAACAAGATCCCAGCAGAGGAAAAAATTTTTAAATGGCCTTATAATCAAATTCCAATATCAGAAACAAAAGAATATGCTTCAACTGAGCAAACAAATGAAAGAGTTAAGTGGGGCAGCAATGTTTATGATATACCAGCTTATTTAAGAAGAAAAAAATAATGCAATTTTGGCTACTAAAGTCAGAACCAAGTGAATACTCGTGGCAAAAAATGGGAAAGGAGCAGGTGACGCAGTGGAATGGTGTATGCAATTATCAAGCTCAAAATTACATGAGAGCTATGAAATTAGGCGATCTTGCATTTTTTTATCATACAGGTAAAGAGAGAGTTATACTTGGAATAGTTGAAGTATTAAAGGAGTATTATCATGTTTATAATTCCAAATTTGGACTAGTGAATGTAAAATTTTTGAAACCTTTAAGTAACCAAGTGACGTTAAACAGTATAAAACAAAACCCACTTTTGAAAAATATGGTTATATTAAAACAATCACGTTTATCAGTTTCTCCAGTTTTAGAGACTGAGTGGAATGAAATAATAAGGATGAGCGAATGTTAGAAGTGAGCATTCTTGATAAGAGGTGGCATAGTATTACGAAGGACCCACAGAGTTTTGTATTAAATATTATTAATGCTTCTCTAAAAGAATTAAAAATAGATCATTATAAACCAAATATATCAATAGCTCTCGCTGATGATAACTTGCTACATCAACTTAATCTTAAGTTTAGAGAAATAGATAAGCCAACTAATGTACTATCATTTCCATGCGAACAGTTATCTAGTGAATGTGATCTAGGAGACATAGCAATTGCAGTAGATACAATAGAAAGAGAGTCTCATGAGTACTGTATATCTATCCTCACTCACACTGCACACATGTTAGTTCATGGATTGCTGCATTTACTTGGCTATGATCATCAAAAAGAAGATGAAGAAATTATAATGAAAAGTTTAGAGAGCAAGATTTTAGCTTTGCTTGAATTTGAAAAGGAAAAGTATGGTAGATAATACCAAAATATGTTATTTACAAAAAAGGGGTTTTAGCTGTAAAAGGTAAGCAATATGGTTCAGTTTTCTTTACCAAAAAATTCTAAAGTTAATAAAAAGGGCAAGGTTTATCCTACTCCTACTGGAGCAAAAAATATTAGAAGATTTCAAATTTATCGTTGGTCTGCTGATGATGATAAAAATCCAAGAATAGACACATTTTTTATCGATATGGATAATTGTGGCCCTATGGTACTTGATGCATTAATAAAAATAAAGGATGAAATAGATTCAACCTTAACTTTTAGACGCTCTTGCAGAGAAGGAATATGCGGATCTTGTGCAATGAATATTGATGGTACCAACACTCTTGCATGCACTAAATCTATACATGATATAAAAGGTGAAGTAAAAATATATCCACTACCTCATATGTATATAGTAAAGGATCTAGTTCCAGATCTAAGCCAATTTTATGAGCAATACAAATCGATTAAACCTTGGTTACAAACAGATAAATCTGCCTTACAAAATAAAGAATACTTTCAATCTCCTGAAGATAGAAAAAAATTGGATGGTCTGTCTGATTGTATACTATGTGCTTGCTGTTCGACTGGTTGCCCAAGCTATTGGTGGAATGGTGATAAATTTTTAGGGCCAGCGGTATTACTGCAAGCTTATAGATGGATTGCTGACAGTCGTGATAATAAGAAAGAAGAAAGACTTGCTTCTTTAAACGACCCATTTAAGTTGTATCGTTGTCATACAATAATGAATTGTACAAAAACCTGCCCGAAAGGGCTTAACCCAGCAAAAGCGATAGCGAAAGTAAAACAGCTTATGGTAGAGAGAGAAGGAATTTGAGTGTTATTTCTGGCACTCTTCGTAAGAAAATAGTAGACCCTCTGAAGCATAGGGTATTGTTAATACTCTAAACGTTCTTCCATTCATGAAATGTATTGTTTCACCATATGATTCCAGTAATCTTTTAAACAACTCATGTCTTTGATTATTAATAGTTTGAAAATCCTTTTTTCCTAAAAGCTTTTTAGATTCAAATAGGTGAAGCATAATCTCGTGATAAGTTGGATAAGACTCCAAAAATTTTGGATCAAACTGAAAAGTTTTTATAAAAGCATTATTATAAAATTTTAGCTTTTGATTCTTACTATATATCGCTACAGCAATCGATAGCTTCTCAAGCAAACTTTCTTGTGCAGCTAAACAATTGCTTAGCTCAGTATGTAATTTTTTTTCATCACTAATATCTTTTCCATACATTACTATGCTATTAGAATTTTGCATTGGAACTTCAACAAAATTAAAAACCTTAGGTTCGTTCTTGTAAGTTATTACACACTCTCCTGGTTTTACGTTATAGGAGCCACTTGCAACAGTAAATTTTTTAGAGCTGCCTATATATTTATCATAAAATAAGTTATAAAACCTTACTTTTTTATTCTTATTGTACTTCAGTATTGGAAATGGTAAAGAGTCAAAAATTTTTTTATAGTTCTCCAATTCTCGCATAAGCTTACTATTTTCTAACTCAAGTTCATTAGCTTTTATCTTATAATCGGAGATATTCCTTATCCATAACAACACACCAATCACATTATTAGAATAATCTATTATGCTTTTACCATAACATGTGCAATAAACCTCACTGTCTTTTGACTTTAAATCTAGAGTAAAAGATTTATTTATTTCCTTTGCCTCAGCAAAACTTTTAATTAAGCTTTCTGATTGCTCAAAAAAATTTACAAACTCATTAAATGAATAAAAAACAGTATTAAGCAAAATTAGTAAATTGGGAGAAAATTTTTCTATACGTTTTTTTGCGTCCCAAATATAAAATCCATCATTCACAGTATCTATTAAATTATTTATGATAACATTTTGATGTTGTAAGTCCTTAATTTTATTACTAATTTTTAATTTAGAATATGAGAAAAAGAAGAATACTAGAATTAGTAGTAAAACTATTTCATACAAAAAAAACATAGTATTCTAAAACAAATATAAAAATTTGTAACCTCTCAGCAAAGAGATTGTACTGAAGAGGTATATAAGTGAAGATTGCCCAATACCCTAAAGCCTAATCTCTTATAAAGGTTTACAGAAGGTTTCATGCAATGTGCTACTATGTATTTGCACTCAAATTGCCTAGCTATCTTTATTCTTTCTAGAACCATTTGAGTTCCTATTCCACGACCCCTGTAAATTGGTAAAACTCCATCGCTATAAAAACCAGCTATGCTGTCTTGAATATAAAGACCGCATGTTCCAACAATTTCGTTATTTAGCATTACAAGAAAAAATCTTAACCTTGAGCTCTTATCATCATAATTCGATAATTGGCGAAAAAATGTGCTAACAATACTAATTCTATGATAAAAAATTTTAGAAGTGTGTAAATCTAATTGCTCTAAGAGCTCACTACTATTTACAACATTGAACTTCAAATTTGGAACAGCATCATCAGGCAAAAAATAATCTTTTATATTGAGTAAAACTTTTTTTGGTGTGCTAACGTGTTTTATTTCGCATTTTTCTAAAATACCCCCTATTTTTATACGTGGACTTATTATCCATGTTGCTTCTATATTTCGTGCTTTGAGATAATCTAGAGTTCTGCATATGGAAAGCTCAGTACATTGATCTTCACAAAACACAAAATTAAATAACGATTCTCTGGTACCATTTACTGTAAATATAACATTATCAAATTCGTCATGTATTTCCCACTTGGACAAATTCGTTGCATAAAGTATATAATCCTTTAGGTTCTGAATAATTAAGCTTGAATAACAAATTTTTTTATTCTGCATAAACCAACAATAAACAATAAAAGGCTCCTATAAAAACAAAGGCTAAAATTGCAGCTACAACATCATCTAGCATAATACCTAAAGGACCTTTTGTATTTTTATCAATCAAATTTATAGGCCACACTTTTATTATATCAAAAAACCTAAAGGAGAAAAAGCACACCAACAATACAGAGCTATTCATTTCTTGTTCTAATAATATTGAAACTAGAAGTACTGTCAGCAATTGACCAACTACTTCATCAATTACTACCTCTTTTGGATCATGCGGAGCTTTGTAATGTTGTATATAATTGCCTGTAGACCATAATCCAACTAAGAATAAAAAAAAAATAATTGCTGTACCTAAAATTCTGTCATTGAGTAATATAGGAACAATTGGGTAAGCAGCCAAGCTGCCTATAGTACCTGGCATGTGTTTTACCGTGCCAGATAGCCACCATGTTGATATTAATTTATATAAAAATTTCACAATATACCGAAATATAAAACTAATTTACAAGAACAGAAATAGTATCTTCTATAGAAGTATTTTCATATAGCAATCTATAGATCGCTTCACATATGGGCATTTTTATCTTTAGCTTTTCTGCTAAATCAAATGCAGACTTAGCAGTGTTAAAACCTTCAATTACCGACTTACCTTCTGATAAAATCTGCTGAGCACTAGAACCATTACTATTAGCTACTTTAGATCCAAAAGATAGATTTCTTGAATTTAATGATGTGCATGTCACAACCAAATCGCCTAAGCATGCTGGTCCAAGTAGTGTATTTATATCTACATTGCCGTCACCAACTTTTGCTGAGTATAAAGCCTTAATTTCACTCATACTTTTCGTAATTAATGCTGCATGAGCATTAAACCCAAACCTACCTAGAACAACCCCACATGCTATAGCAAAAACATTCTTTAACGCTGCACAAACCTGTATTCCTATAACATCGCTACTAAGGTACAATTTAATATTTTCTTGCTGTAGCTCTGATACTAATTTTAAACCTAATACTTCATTTTGACATGCAAGAACCATCGAATATGGTAATTTTCTTGCAACTTCTATAGCAAAGCTAGGACCAGAAAAAACAGCAAGAGGATTATTAGGTAAAACTTCATTGACTACTTCACTAGGTAATTTTAATGTAGATTTTTCTATTCCCTTACAAGCCAAAATTATTGCTACATTTTTTTTTAGGTTACAATCATTCAATTGATGACATATCTCCCTTAGAGACTGAGTGGGAACAGCTAGAATTATTACTGAAGCATTCACTGCATCTTCAATAGCTAATTTTACTGATACATTATCAGAAATTGGACAATCAGGTAGCTTGTCACTTTCTCTTTTCTCTTTAATTGATTCAAATATGGCCTTATTGCGAGTCCACAAAATTACATTTTTCTTACCACTTAATGAAATCGCAATTGCTGTACCCCATGCGCCAGCACCTAAAACTGATATTACCACTCAATATTCCTGAAAGTATTACTTATAATTTAAAACTGTAGAATAAGTAAATTAAAAATATAACATAAAAGTATAAAATAGTTTAAATATCTATTAACCTAAGTATTCTTTTAATAAAAATAGCTTCTATTCAATATTTACTAAAAATAGTATTATTATAGTATATCTATTGTATTTTAGATCTATTTGTATAATTTTGGAACGACACATTAACTATTAATTAATAAGTGTAATTTCTATTATTCATTAATAAAAATTTGATTTGTTACTTTCCTTGGTTATATATATTACTAAAATTATAAATTATTTATGGGGTGTAAAATATGCGTATATTATTAATTGAAGATGATCAAGTAAGTGCAAGGACTGTAGTTAATGCCTTAACTTCTGATGGACATTTTTGCGACGTTGTTACTTCTGCACAAGATTATAACAATAATATGGTTTCCTCGGGTGGAGACTGTTACGATCTAGTTATTCTAGATATACACCTGCCTGGTGATATTGATGGATATGATATACTGTTAAGATTAAGAAGTGCAAAAATCAAAGTTCCTGTTTTAATACTTTCGTGTATCTCCGCTGCCAACCATAAAGCTAAAGGACTTGGGTATGGTGCCGACGATTACTTAACCAAGCCATTTCACAAGAGCGAATTATTAGCTCGAATTAAGGCCATAGTCCGACGTACTAAAGGCCATCCCGAATCAGTGATAAAGATTGGTAATATGAATATCAATTTTGATCACAGGATTGTTGAGGTAAAAGGCAAAACAGTTCACCTTACTAACAAAGAGTATTCCATGATAGAATTGCTGGCATTGCGTAAAGGAGCAGTGTTGACAAAAGAAATGTTTTTAAACCATCTTTACAATGGCTTGGACGAACCTTCAGACAACAAAATAGTTGATGTTTTTATGTGTAAATTACGTAAAAAACTTGAAAGTGCAAATGACGGAATAAGCCACATAGAAACCGTTTGGGGTAGAGGATATGTTCTAAAGTATGTTGACGATGAAGAATACTCTAGTGTTAATATAAGCGAAAGCAGTAGTGACTATCAAGCAGAACAAGTCAAGGACAGCGCATGAAATGCTTTATTTACTTGTTGATTGAAGAAGCGAAAAGGTAGATTTAGTAAGATAAAAACTAATCCTAAAAGTGAGGTAACGTGGTCAGTCTTTTAGAACTTTACAAAGATTTGCAACAAAAGATAGAAAAGTTGGAAGCGGAGCTAAAAAGTTATAGGTAAGAAAGTAAGGCTTTAGAGATAGAGAATGACTAGTTAAAGGAAAAGCTCGGTTAAAATTCAAGCTTTGTTAAGTTCAAAAGGAAATAAAATAAAGAGATAAGCCAAGAAGTAAAAGGAATATAGGTGGTCAAATTGAGCGTAGAGGGTATGTGAAATGTTTGATACATTTACATAGTATGGCTGACATTCATGCATTGCCTAGGTGAAATATAAGCCGAGTTCTGTTTATGTAGCTATTTATCTGGAGTAAATGTTACCATTTACTTCGTGCGATTTACCCGAGTAGATATGAGAAAAACATAAAATCTACTTCTATTTAATCTTGCTCCTAGTGTTGGTTACTTGACTACCAATGTTGCCATTGTTATGGTGTGCTCTTACCACACCTTTTCACCCTTACCTAATAATATTTAGGCGGTAATTTTCTGTAGCCCTATAACTGGAGTTACCTCCGGCGGGCGTTACCCGTCACTACCTTTTCTTGGAGCTCGGACTTTCCTCTGCTGTGTTTATCACACAACAGCAGCTACTTATTGCACCTAGGAATTATACTTTAACATTAAAATCATAAAAGCAAAAGAAAATTTCCTAACAGTCTACATACTAAAAACATTCAGACAAATAGCTAAAGGTGATATTCCGGTACATCATCGCTATCCCAAGATAAGCTTTTTTCACTTTTAGACTCTAGCTCAGTCAGTCAAGATCCTGGTCCACCGCTTGAAGACGATGAGCTACTTCTTGACCGACTACTACTCTCCACCGATATACTGTTTAGCACTGTTTCAGATTGATCCATAGTTCGCATAGATATATGTCTCATTCTGTTATTAGCGATAAAAATTTCTTCATCGCTATTGCCACTTGAAGATGATCGCCTTCTATCATTGAAATTAGTTAGTTCTAACACAGGGGCAGAATTACGACCCTTAACATATTTGTATGTTATGAATCCTATAATTCCAGCAATACTTATTATCGCTCCAACCAAAGACCCACCTATCATTCCTGCCCTATTAGACTCTATAGCAAGCTGAGCGGGCTGTGGTGAAGGAGTAGTTTGAGGAAGTAAAGTTGTAGTGAACAGAGGAGTTGTTACCTTTGTTCCAGTATTTGATATAGTGGATACTGTTTGTATAGTTGCCTCTGAGTTTGTTGTTGTCACATTAGTTGGCATTGTAGTAATCATAGTCGCTTGTGAGGTCGCAATAGTTTCAGCTACTGTTGTTGGTTCTGATGACGTACTCATCTTAGTTGTTAATTCTGTTAAAGGCTTACTCATCGTAGTACTGCTTGCTGTAAAAGTTGACTCAACAGTCGCTGCTGTAGATTTTACAGTACTTGTCTCAGTTTCCGAAGGCACACTAGTTGACGTTGTAGCAACTGTGGTCGCTTGTGGAGTAGTAGTTGTTTTTGCTACTGTTGTTGGCCCCACTGTTACTGTACTTGTTTGAATTGTTGACTCTGTTGAAGGCCTACTCGTTGTAGAAGTAGGTGCAGTGGTAGTTGATGCTACTGTTGTTGACTCCACTGTTACTGTACTTGCCTGAGTTGTTGACTCTGTTGAAGATTTACTCATTGTGGAAGTTGGTACAATGATAGTTGATGCTTCTGTTGTTAATTTGGTAGTCTTTACAGTGTCGGTTTCTGTTGTGCTAGTAATTGCAGCAGTCGTCGTTTTCTTAGAAGTCACAACCGTCTCTGTAACAGTTATAGGAGCCACAGTACTGCTGGAAATAATACTAGGCATCAATTGGCCGTTAATGATATTAACAAAATCACTGAGAGCTTTGATACTGCTTGTCGGTATTATCGTTGCTTCAGAAGATTTTCCAGAGCTCTCTCTATTAAAAGTTATAATACTCTCTCCACTTACCGCAGTGACGATAAAACCTCCTTGGCCATTGTCTTTAACATACAATTGTTCTATAGGATCTTCACATTCACAAACAGTAAAATTTGATTTTGATCTACTTTTAACAAGATTTGCTAAATGTAATTTTTGCGTATTAGAAGATTGATCATTTTCAAGAAAAGCAATCTGATCATCGCCTTCAGTTCGTTTCACATACTGTAAAAAGTTTATTTTTCCTGGATTAGAGTTAATAGATGACACTATATCTAATTGACCGCTTTTATTACCAAGCAAAAAGTCATTAGCTCCCTTTCTATCTTTCAGATTCTGAACTACTTTAGCCACATCAAATTTAAAAATATTTGTTCTTACTTCTTGATTTTCAGTACTATTTTTTCTCACTTGCGAATAAAGAATCGTATTTTCATCTAGTACTAATTGCCCTGGATTATCAAATTTGAATAATTTTCTTTCTATAAGACCGTTTTTTTCACGCAAAACCTTAAATTTTCCATCCGTGTCTGATTGTAAATACCAAGAGACTAAAGCTTGATCCTTTAAGTTATGAGCGATTACAATGACATTACCGTTACCAACTTTTACTGCCTTTGGTAAAAAGTAACTATTGTCTTCATTTGCAAGATTATTTATATCAATGTTCTTGTATAATTTTACTTTTCCTACGTATTCAACTAAGGGAGCATTAGTTGAATGCTTGATTTCGTAAGTGTTGAATGTTAAGCCTTTGATGCACTTTCTTTCTTTGTTAGTTTCTTCTGTAGGAAAAATAACTCCAACTTTATCTACTTCAGCTGAATTTTCTATTAGTGTGGGAGATAATTGGCCCTTGAATTCATTTGCTACGTTGACACATGTATCACACTCGTATGTTTTCGATTGATATAATGGACTAATAAGTAACTTTACTCTACTGCTTCCATTGCCGTTATCTTGATAGCTGAGTCCATAAGTAACTCCATTTCCTTCAATCAACCCTACGTTTACTGGGTTAAAACCTATCGCTTCTTTAACTTTCAGTGTAGTTGTATTAACTCTAAATAATCTACTTAATATAGACATAATTATATTTAAAATTTTAATAAAACGCTATTATGATTATTTCTATATGTAACGTCAATAAAATTTTAACTAAAATTAAGAAATTAATACCTTTATAATCTGCAAAGCGAAATATGGAAAATGAGTAGCAGTAAAGAATTCACAAATTGAGTGCACCCACTCTACAGATATAATATTGTAGAGCTCAAAAAACCAACAATTGCAATTGTTAACTCTTCAAGTATAATTTGTTGAGATTTACACGAACCTTATTAGATGAAAGAGAAAGAAGAACAGTTTAGTTTTACATCAGACAACCTCAGAAAAGCGAAAAAGTCTATAGAGATGTATCCTAAAGGTAGAGAAGGTAGCGCTGTCATGCCTTTACTATATCTCGTACAAGAACAATGCGGATGGGTTCCTGAATCTGCCATGCGTTACGTTGCTGACATGCTTCATATTCCACATATTCGCGTGTATGAAGTGGCAAATTTTTATACTATGTATAATTTAAAGCCAGTGGGTAAATATTTGATACAAATTTGTAGGACAACTCCTTGCTGGTTATGCAATAGCGAAGAAGTGTTAAATAACTTTAAAAAGAAACTAGGAATCAATATCGGTGAAACTACTAAAGATAATCTATTTACTTTAAAGGAAGTTGAATGTCTTGGTGCATGCGTTAATGCCCCTGTGGTGCAGATCAATAATGACTTTTATGAAAATCTCACTCCTGAAAAAGTAGAAAATATTATAGCAGAACTTTCAAGCAAATAGATGAAAGAGAAATTTGCATTTCAGATAGCTAAACAATCAGGTCCTGCAAGAGTTGGTACAATTAAAACTCCAAATGGAAGTATAGAAACACCAGCATTTATATTTTGTGCAACCAAAGCTGTTATTAAAGCTGCAGATATCGAGAGAATCAGAGAAGCAGGTACTCAGATCATACTTTCCAACACTTATCACCTAATGCTTCAACCTGGAGAGAATACTGTGGCAAAACTTGGTGGCTTGCACAAGATGATGGGATGGAATGGACCAATGCTAACTGATTCTGGTGGATACCAGATATTTAGTTTAGGATACGGATCAGTTTCAGAAGAAATAAAGGGAATAAGACAGAAACAAAAAACTCTGATCAAAATTAATGAAGATGGGGCAATTTTTCGTTCTTACATAAATGGTAAAATTTATTGCTTAACTCCTGAAAAATCTATACAAATTCAACAAAAATTAGGCGCAGATTTAATCCTAGTTTTGGATGAATGCACTCCATTTCACGTCAGCAAGGAGTACACAAGGAAATCGATGCTCATGAGCCATAGATGGGCTGAACGTTCTTTAAATGAGTTTGAAAAAAATAATGATGGCAAACAGGCGCTGTATGGAATTAGCCAAGGTGGAGTGTATCAAGATTTGCGTAGAGAAAGTTGTGATTTTATCAATGATTTGCCATTTTTTGGTCAAGCAATAGGTGGATCACTTGGTCAAAGTAAAGAGCAGATGTATGATGTAGTTTCCTTTACTATGGAACATTTAAAAAAAGATAGGCCTACTCATTTGCTTGGTATTGGTGGAATTGTAGACATTTTTCGTGGAGTAGAGCTTGGAGTTGATACATTTGATTGCGTGCATCCAACTCGCCTCGCAAGACATGGTGGCGCGCTTGTTAAAGTAAAAAATAGAGATTCTATTTCTTCAAAGTGTAAAGAGCATATTAATTTGCGAAATCAACGATTCGAACTAGATGATAACCCAATTGAAAATGACTGTTTGTGCTTTACTTGCAGAAAACATTCAAGAGCCTATATACACCATTTACTGAAAGCTAAAGAGTTGCTGGCTTATACACTCGTTACCATTCACAATGTTTTCTTCATGAATAAGTTGATGGAATCAATAAGACAAGCAATATTGAATGATAGGCTAGATCAGGAAAAAAATAATTGGATTAGTGAAATACCGCTGCATTGTGAACTATATACCTAGTTCATATTTTGTACATGTGCGTTGCATTTTTTAATCTTCCTTAAAAACTTGACAGTACCGTATATATACGGGTATACTAGAAATATAATTTTGTGAGGCATTTATGGTTAAAAATAAAGAAAAACATCAAATAGCGTTTTGCGTTTCAGCCTTTACACTCTTAGCTGGTTTATCATTGATCGCAACTGGAGTTGCAGTAGGTACTGTATCTGCTATAGCTTCTTGTTTAGTGATAGGAGGAATTTTAACTGCCTTGTCTATTGTGCAATCAGTAGAAAGCTATTTATTTTTACAAAACAGCGAAAAAACTTTCAATAAAATGATTAGTGGTATATGCGATGAACCAGAAAGCAAACTTTTTATAGAAAGGATTTTGCAACCATTCATTGAACTTTTTAGTGAGCATAAGCAACATAACTAAAGTACACTAAGCATAGAAACCACTTTATCGTAACTTGGCAATGAATTAATTTCTCCAATCGCAGCTAAAGTAATTCTTTTATGCTGAGATAGCAATTCTTCTGCTGCTTTTTTTATATCGTAAATAGTAACAGCACTAATTTTTTCTATTAATTCGTTTTTACTGATGTATTTATTATAGTTGCCGTAATAGTATCCTAATGTTTCAGCACGAGAGCTAACACTTTCGCGTGACATTAAAATTTGGGATTTTACTCGCTCTTTTACTCTACTTACTTCTTCTTCCTTCAGATCGTCTGTGGACAATTTCTTTAGCTCTGTCGTTATGGATTTTAAAAGCTTATCTAGATTACTACTATCTGTACCGGCAAAAATGGAGAGCATTCCTGTATCAGCATAACTAGAGTTGAATGAGTAAATGGAGTAAGCAAGACCCTGCTTTTCTCTTACTTCCTGAAATAGGCGTGATGACATTCCGCTTCCCAGTATGGCATCAAGAACTTTGAATGTGTGATATCTATTATCATCACGAGAAACACTAGGTAGACCAATTAATAAATGTACTTGATCTAATTTACGATGTTCTAAATACTCACCACCGGTATAACTTGCATTCTCGCTTTTTTTCAGCTCTTTTGAATGAATCTTTGAGAGAAAGTCTTTGATTAATTGAACAACTTCCTCATGTTCAACATTTCCTGCAACAGCAAATATAATGTTCTCGCCAAAGTAATGCTCATTTATGTAGTTATCTAGATTAGCTCGAGTAAAAGATTTGACAGTATCTTGCGTACCCAAGATTGACCTACCAAATGGTTGATCTTTATAAGCTGCTTCAAAATACTTATCAAAAATGATATCGCTCGGTGAATCATTAGTTTGAAAAATCTCTTGTATTACAACACCCTTTTCGCGTTCCAATTCATCCTCTGGAAATGTAGAATTCATTAATATATCTATTAATATATCAATGCCAGTCTTTATATCTTTTTTAAGAACCTTTGCGTAATAACTGGTGCTTTCTCTACCGGTGCAGGCATTGAAGGCTCCACCTATATCGTCAAAAGCTTTTGCAATTTCAAAAGCAGTTCTTGTCTTTGTTCCTTTGAAAGCCATGTGCTCTAGGAAATGAGATATTCCATTTTGACTTGCACTTTCAGCTCTACTGCCAACACCAACTCGTATATTTAAAGCTACGGAATCAACTTCATGCACTCTCTCAGTTATTATGCGCAGACCATTATCTAGTTTTGTTACTTGTGGTATATTCATCTTATATATTCTTCTTTAAATTCTCTTCTACAAAATCCCAATTGATCAAATGATCAAGAAAAACTTTTATGTAGTCAATTCTGCGATTTTGGCAATCCAAATAGTATGCATGCTCCCATACATCCATAGTAAGTAGTGGCACCTGGCCATAAATTAGCGGTAGATCCGCATTTGGAGTTTTAGTGATTTTGAGTTTTCCTTTTTCAAGCACTAACCACACCCATCCACTACCAAATTGGCTTACTCCATAATTTGAAAATTCTTCACAAAATTTGTCAAAGCCACCAATATCATCTTGAATTTTTTTTGCTAGAAGACCATCATCTTTAGGTTTACCACCACCATTTTTTTTCATTGAATTCCAATAAAAAGTGTGATTCCAAACTTGTGCTACATTGTTAAAAATAGGAACTGTATTATTATTTCCATGAACTTTCGTTACTAATTCCTCAATTTCCATATGTTGATAATCTGTGTTTTCAACCAGTTCGTTGAGTTTATTTAAATATCCCTTATGGTGCTTATCATAATGAAAATTCAATGTATTTGCAGATATGTAAGGTTCTAAAGCTGCTTTATCATATGGCAACTCAGGTAAAGTAAAACTCATGCTGACCTCTTTATTTTCGATGGTATGTTAATATGTGCTTTTGCGCAACACATAATTTGTAAGATGTTTATTGCAGTTATTCTAAAATGAACTATACTGACAAGGTAATTATTTTTTATTTTTAGAGGGGTAATATGTCAAGTTTATTCAAGAATTTTAGTAGATATGCTAAGTTCGGAGATATTCCTAGAAAAAGCGTTGAAGGTAACGAAGTTCCACAAAATAGTTTCTATAAGTCCGTTTATTATATTAATAGTGTTATTGAGCCAGTGAAAAATGTAGCTTTTGGTAGTTTGAGGTGTCATTCTCTGACTTATCTTACTACTTATACATTAGCTAATATAGCCCTACAACCTTTATATCTAGCATTGGCGTATCTATCATATTGGCCGGCAAAAGGGTTAGCGAAAGTAACAGATGGTTGTGATCTTAAGTACAGTACAAAATCGTTGATAGATTATTCATCCATGTTGTCAGGTAAGGCACGTGTCCATAGTAGTGCATTAGCTCAGTTTGTTAACACAGTTTTGAGTTATGTTGTTAGTGCTGTTATTTGGGCTGCTGCGCTCGTTGTTACGCCACTCGTTTGGACTATTGATAAAGTAGCAAGTAAGTTTAGTGATGCAAACGCTGAAGGTGTTGGTAGTCCTTCTTTGTCAAAATAGATAGCCTACCAAGTGCATGTGAAACCATTGTATCTGTGTGGCAAAATAAAGTAGACGAGATAAAGACACCTATAGAAGCAAGAGGATGTCATGCAAGTAGCTGACACTGGCATCCCGATACAATGTTGAACACTTTTTTTTGCCTTTCGAGAGTAAGTTCTTTCAATCGAAACACTATATGTACGTTATCATCGTCAATTTCAATGCGTTGAACTAACTTTCTTATTATATCAAGTTTAGTTTCATAGTCTGCTTGATTAAGCTCTCTCAGAGGAAAAACTTTCTACACTGTTTGTGATAAAATCTAATTCTCTCTGTAGACTCTTTTCATCGATAGCTTCTTCCCTTTGATCTCTGATTCCTTTAACTCCTTTTCCATGCTCTCAACTTCTAAGTCATACTTTTCCTTCGTTATATGACCCCTTGCATATACATAAGCTAATTTTTCTATACCTTGTTCTATTTTACTTGCACGCTTTTCAAGTTAATCCTTTGCTTGCGTACTTTCATGTTTTACGAGTCTGAGCTGATATTCCTTAGTCATTGCCTCTGGTTCTTTGAGTACCATCTTCATTTCTTTCCATACTGCTTCTTCTAGTATATCAACTCGTATTGATTTGCTGTTACACACCGTATTCCCACCAAAACGAATTGATTTTTTCTTTCAGTCCTCGGAAAAATCTTACTTAGCTTAGCTATAGATGTTTACAAAAGAAATTCAAGTGAGTGAAGAAAGAAAAATTATTTTTGCAATACCGTAGGTACGCTCCACAATTATATTGAAGTTTTTATTGCACTCAAAACCTTCATTTTTCCTCATTTCTAGAATTATTAACGCATCATCATTTAACCAGCCTGAGTGAGCTAACTCGTCTAAAGTTGAGTTAACCAGATTGATATTATAAGGTGGGTCCATAAAAACTATATCGCACTTTGAAATAGGTCTTGGTAATCCGTTAGCATTGCAACAAATTAACGTGATATCGTTCGTAATTCCAAAATCTTCTGCTGTTTTTTTAGGCAGTTGCAAATTGTAATAATCTGAATCTACCATGAATACATGTTTAGCACCTCGAGAAAGTGCTTCAAATGAAAAAGAGCCACTTCCGCAGAATAAATCAAGTACATTTAGGTTATAAATAGGTTTTCTTGAAGAAAGTATACTAAATATTGCTTCTCGGACACTACTCATAGTGGGCCGTGCAGCTAAATTCTTGCCTGTAGTTATTTTTCTTCCACGATATTTACCCGCAATAACACGTAACATATAAAACAAGTTCGAAGTTAACTAATTATTTATAATACACATTTAATGTCAACATAGCTTCAGCAGTCTAATAGAAAGAAGTTTGCTTGTGGAGGAACGCAAGATCAATCGCTTTTCTTTGATTTATTTTCTATACTGATTGCACGACCAATCTCGTCTTGTAAATCATCATGGTTGTTTTTTTCATCATGACCCATCCCTTCAATTCTACTTTCTAACTCTAACTTAATTAAAGTATTGATTTTCTCTATACTATCGAGGAAATTGTGATACTCTTCATCACTATATTCCTCACCAGATGCTTTTTTTTCTATAAATAGATTTTTGAACCCTATTAGATCAGAACTCTGATCGGCATTCAACACAATATTTCTCTCTATAAAACTAAGATCTGATAGTAACAAACTAACCTCTAATAGATCTTCACTTTCAATGTTTGCAAGATTATCAAGATCGTCTAAAATAGAGAACATCTTAAGCTCCTTCTGTGCAATTTCTTTGTCTTCTTTGTCAAATTCTGACGATAGCCCTTTATCATCTATAAGTCTCTCATTCAGAGCTTTATTTAGCTTTGAAAGACTAACATCACCTTGCTTAGTGCTATCTAGTAACAAATCTACCCTCGCTCTGCGCGCATTTAAAACATCATTGTAATCGTTTAACTTGATATTACCATCTTCGTCTTGCTGAAGACCATAATAACTTAGCCCTTTGAAATTACGATTCTTCATCATTCTCTATGTTCTCATTCCTTTCATTATCTTGACGCTCTCTATCTTCTCCGGCACGTATAGCTTCTGTAGTGTTTTTTAGGGTTTCTGGTTCCGTACCTAATTTTCGATTTGATTGATTAGGCTTATTTTCTTTTGATGATTCATCTTCTTCTGGTTCTCTCTTGCGGCCAATAGTGTAGTCATGAAGCTTCTCAAGAAATTCCCGTCTATATGTTTTTGCTCTATAGAGTAGATTATGCTGGTAACCATCCTTTTCTCCTGTAGCAGGGTTAATTCCTATAGAGTCGAGACCATGTTCCCAAGTAAACTTCATAGCATCTTCTATTGTATAGCCCAAATGTGATCCTACATATCCTTTATAATATTCTAAATATTTATCAATTCTTCTATGTGCAATATCTTCTTTATCAATTCCAAACGCCCTGTAGATTTTTTCCTCAAGCTTATCAACATCATTTTTAGGTGATGTTGCAAATTTTGTTGCTTCAATAGTAGCACCTACAAGCTTACGTGGCACATTAATAGCATATTTCAGCACACCCCCAACTCCTGGTATTCTACCTAGCAAATTAGCTGTACCTCCAGCTAATCTGTCCGGTACATGAGTAGCCCAATTACCTAAAGACTCTAGCCCTCCACCAATTTTATCTTGCATCTGTTGTTTTAATCCCTGCATTAAACCAGTCACAGGTGATGCTTGATACATACTAGATATATTGTAAACACCAAACCCACCACCGGCAATGCTTGAGCCCATCTGTTGTACAAACTCCTTCAAAGAAAACATCAAAAACGAAAGCAAGAACAATACAAAGATCTCTCCTGCGTTGATTAAATAACCTCTCTGTATGTCTTGCACCCTTTGGTAATCACTATTTTCTTTATAATTTTTGCAATCCTCACAATCTTTACATTTCTGACAGTATTCACTGTTGGGATCCTTATATAAATCATAAAGTTTCAGTATTCTACAACCTTGTTTTTTTATCGCACTCCGCACTAAAGATCTTATTTCATTAATTATTTCCCTATAACTATTGCATTTATTTATATCTTGACAGTAGCGTTTTATTATTTCACTAACATCACCTATCCTTTTCTCTATATTGTTGATCAGTAATATAATGTCAGCCCTCTCTGATGCATGAGATAAACTATTTGTTAAGCGTACTAGATCTTTTGCACTACAGCCATTACTAACTATCATATCACTTTCCGCAATATAGTGGTCTGCTGGATTATCTTTAGTTCCAGGAATTGGATTAAAGAAAGGATAATCTATATAACGAAAACCTTTATTAATGTAATCTGGTGGAAGAGGGATATATCCAGCGCCACCAGTAAACTTTACTGTACCACCTATTCTGCTTAGTTTTTCTATACCTTCTATATTCTTATCTACGTTCAATGTAGAAGCCTCTCCAATAGCATAAGGTACAAAAATTTGCCCTGGAGTCCAGCTAAAGTATTCTTTATCAATTATACAAAAACCACCAAATACCCATTTTGGAGCACATAACTTTATTTCAAGCCATTTATTATAGCACACAGTAAAGCCTAACTGTTTATAAAAGGTATTCATTATCATCGCAGCAAGTAATGACAGCAGGGTAAATATCATAATTGATTGCAAACAGAAACTAATACAGAATTTTATCCAACCCTCAAATAGACTTTTCAGTGGTGAAAATAAAATAGAGATTAGGAATAGCGGCATTATAGCTACAAGAAAAGCTATACCCATAAAACCAGAAAGGAATATTATGTAAGCATACATACACAGCAGGAAATATAAGACAATCCCTATAAAAATTGCCGGTATCATAAGGAGACTTGCCCACATTTGATAATGTAAAAATGCTGCAAACTTTTTCCAAACAGAGTAAGCAAAAAACTTATTAAACATATCCTCCATGAAGCTAAACAATTTAGCTTCATTTCCTTGAGCAACGTTTGAATTACCTCCGGTGTTCATGTTGGGAGCAAAATTAGTAATTATGCTTATCAATTGTTCAAGACCTTTAACAAATAAAACAAGAAAATGATCATAGAAAAATCTAAAACTTCCAGGAGATATAAGCACTATTACTAGAGTGATTTTCATCATTCTGATGAGCATATCATGCTTAGTTTCTCTTATCATTCCAAAAAGATAAAGAAGCGATGAAATCACTATAAATAGAACAAGCAAGGAAAGAACAAAATTGTGAAAGCTCGTACTTTTTTCAGCTATATTTTCGAACATCGCCTGTGCAGCTGCAGGATCATTGCTATCAAAATGCTTTTTACAATTTTCGTTAATCAATAATACACATTTTAGATAGTTATAAATGTAATCAAAAAATCCAAAGTTACTTGGTTTCTGCACTCCGCTCAAAAATTCAAAAGAGTAGCCACCTGCATTATCTAGATAATATCTATCTAATATCTTTACATATATTTTCCATCCTTTTTCTAACCTCACCGTATTACAACTCCTGTCCTGTAATGTGGTGTTATCTCTGTCTAAAGTAAAAAGCCCACTTCCATCTTCCGCTACGGAATTGTAACCTAGATGTACAGTAGGAGACTCAGGGTTACGCATGGATTTTAAATTTTCGTTAGGACTAGAATCGCTAGGCCTTTTAAATAAAAGATAAGCACCATGGCCGTTAGTAAACCAACATGGAGCACCACGTGATACTGTATTTGCGCTATCATCTTCATTAATGCACTTGCACTTTACAGTGCAACTTTCTTTAGGCTTACTTGAAAATTTTTGTATGCTAGGTTTATAATCATTACAAACTAAGTGAAAGTCAGGCAGACTGTTGTCACCTTTCCCTCTTTCAAATTTGGTTGCATATTTTAACTGCTCCAAACTTTCCAAACTATAACTACTTTGAGATTTCTTCTTATTACTATTGCTCCAAGATGTCCATGCACCATTTACTCGTACTACTAAACTATCTCCATTGGTTTCAAGGCCGGTATCCTTCCACTTCACTACTTGATTAGGGTGAAAACCATAATTGATTTCTCCGGTTTCAGGATCAATAGGTTCTCCACTTTCACCTTCTGGAAAAAACGCATCATGACCGATTGGAAAATGAGCACCAATTGCAATGGGTTCAGGACCAAAATAATCAGCAGATATACATCTTGGAAAAGGCATATCATTCTTACTACAACCTGTAACCAGAACACAGATTACCAAAATTAATAACCTAAACCAACATTTGCCTAAGCGTGATTGCATACCTAAACTTTTTCCAATACAGAATAAATTTCTAAAACCTTACTTCAAATATCTTTTTAATTAGTTACTCCATATATCTCATCAATCTTCCTTGACTTGTCCTTTTGTTTTATCAGAATCCTTTTGCTTATCTGGCTGGCTTAGTGTTTCAGATTTGCTCATTTCTCTGCCAGCACTCCCTTTCCCATCTGCTTGCTTTGGTGTATCAGGCAATTTAGCTTCAATTTTGCTACGATCTTTACTCATTCCCTGCTTGATGTTATGTATCATATTTTGGGTTCTATCATCAAGGCCAACAGTTGACAGCATAGCTTGTGATGCGCTCCTAGAAATATGACTAACACTTTGAGCAACTCCATAACCAGAGCTGAACAACGCCTGCGCCATAGTTTCTGATATAGAAACAAAAGCTTCCATTGCACTAGCAATGATGAGATATATAAATGCCTGGATTAGATCTATAGGTAATGCTGCAAAGTGCCCACCAGCCCTTTCTCCAGTACTGAGCGCAACATCAACACTAGTACCAGGACTATACCCAAGAGGTAATATTGATTTCATAAGACACAGATCATACGATAAAAAATTTACACTAATTAAGCATTGATAGCATGCAGAAAAATTTGTGAGGTTGTATAGAACTGAATACATTAACTGGTTTAAAAGAGACAAGGATGAAAATAAAATGACTGGTTGCAATGAAACATGAGCCAGCGTTTTTATCCAATTATCAAATAATGTTTTAGTTTGTTGAAATAGAATAAATACGATAAATAAAGGTGCCAATGACAATAAAAATGCCACTAAAACAGTAGATATTACATACTTAAACGTAGCACTAATAATGCATCTTAAAAACACAAAAGTAGCATAAAGTATTGCCAAAAATGCAATAAAGCCAAAAGGTCCTGATAGCATTAAAGATAAAAATTTCAGCCATGTTTCTCCTGTAAATAATACTCCGGCTGTTAAATCTAAGAATGCAAATTTTTTACCTCCTTCTCCTATATAGCCAGAAAAACTATCAACTAAATAAATGCTACCCTCAACAAAAAGCCCAGACAAAGTTGTACCAAAGAATTCCCAACTTCTATCACTAAAAGCAAAAGCTATAAATGCTATTTTGAATATTCTTATAATAAAATCGAATTTACTTAATTGTATTGTTCCAAGCATATAGCCAACAACAGTAAATATAACGTATAGAATAAGCAAAGCTCTTATTCCTTGTAGAAGCCCCTTTCTATATCCTTCATATGGAATTTTAATTCCGTCTTCACTCCCGTCTGTTATGAAATCAAAAATCTTGTTTACAGTTGATGAAATAAAATCGTTTATTTTTCTTTTTAAAAATAAATTTACTGTGTATTTGTTATCTTCATAATATTTGCTATCTTTGTCCGTAATATCATCTTTCTCTACGTTTTCTACATTAATACCAAAATATATTTTCTTAGACTCTTCATTTACCAAATGACTTCCATCTATTATGTAATAGTCTACATTATCCTCTGTTATTTTATCCAACCTCTTTACTTTTTTGAAATCATTAGTCTTTCGAGCAGATGGATCCCTTGGCGGATTATCACCTAAGTACACATACAATTTTTTACCACCATCAAAGTTACATGATCTAGTTACTTCAACATGATATCCACCTCTATGAAGTTGGTAGTTGCCATTACTTGCTATAGCAAGCATCACACTACTACCAGGTGTTATACCTTTTATTTTATAATCATGATTTAATCTCAGAGAGTAATCTTCAAATTTATAATTAATCTGTGAACATACATTATCTCCTTTCGCACCTTTCTCATTTGGAAAACATTGAATACCTTTAGCAGTATCCTGATCATCAAAATCGCCAATTTTTGCAACAAGAGCTTCGGCCCAAGAAATATCTCCTCTGTCCTCTTTGAAGTTTAATTTAGAATTTGATATTAAATTAATGTCAATCTGCTTAGAATCCCTCTTATTTTCTTCAATCTTTTTTAGTTCATCCTCAATACGTTTAAGGTGAGAATACATGTCACATGTATTTCCTTTATCATACTTCTCATACCTTATAGAAGAGACGCAATTCTCCCCTATACCTTTTGCGTTGTAACATATATTCTGATAGTAACAATTAAGTTCATAAGAACTGTATTTGTTCAGCTCATTAAAATCACACCTTTTCCCATTACATAATTCATTCAGTCCTATTTTAGTTCGTCGTAGATCTAACAACGCACCATTTATCCATGAATTTTGAATATAATCCTTATTAAAATGTACCTTATTATCATATGGAGTGTAGCCATTGCCAACTAGCACTCTTCTTTTATTCATTTCTTCTTTATTCAGCGGCGGAAATTCTACTACAGTTCTTTTACCACTTTCTCCACAAAAGAACTTTCCTCCGTTTAGCATGTCTCTTATTGTAGCTCTATCTTTTTCATCCCCTTTTTCAGTTCTATAGCAATTATCATCAAAACTGATACCTTTTCCTTGTGGATTGTCATAATCAATCGTTATCTCTCTGGGAACTAAGCTAAAGCTTAACTTATCACCAGGATTTGCTTTAATTCCAGTATCTACATAACGTCTATTGCTATAGAATTCATTATTTCCAAAGCCTATATCCCCACATATTTCTCGTTCATCAAGACTAGCATTATCAGTTAACTTATTACTGTAATTTGGTATTAAATCATTAGCACAAAATACAGCGGGCACAAGTACTCTCTTTGGATTTTTCCCTTCTTTAAGAGGACAAAAATTTACTGACCCACCAAGAGTAAATTTGATTTTCTCATCCTTGCTAATTACTTGACCAGAATCAACCCAATGAATTTTAACTCCTTCGCCAGCTTCACGAACTGGAACATCTATACTGACACTAGTATTTCTGCTCTGCAGCCCAGGTTCAACACAATCCATTGTGCAGCCAGTAATTACAAGACATAGTATCAATAATAATGATTTTCTGCTCATCATTGATTTCCTGTGTTTGTCGGTATTTTAGGTGCTGATCTTTGAGCTGATTGTGGTATTTGAGGTCTTCGACTTGGTGTACCAGATTGCTGACCTGCTCTTCTTTGGATACTTTGTTCATCTAAACCTACTGTTCCCATTAAGCTTTGCTGATATTGCCTTCCTGGTTCGCTTGCCACATAAACACCAAACAACGAATCAGATATTGTTGAAGATGCCTCAACTAAAGCTTTCATAGCATGTCCCAAAATCACAAAAGCCATCATAGCGGTGATATTAGGTGCATGTTTGGAAGCATAACCATAAATAATACAAGGATTAAAAATCTTTAAGTTAAGATTAAGTATACATGTAGGACAGACCTCAAAATTAAAGACCGAATACACAATATAATCCATAACCTGGCTTATTAATGATATAAAAATTAAAAGCACTACCGGATGAATTGCAAATCTTGCTAAATTTTTGACCCAATTGTGAAACATCTGTCTAGTATATCCAAATAGAAGGCAAATAATAAAAAGAGGCGCCAAGGAAAGCAATAATGCAACTATTGCTATAGATGTGATAAAAGAAAATAAGGCGTTAAACATCGATAAGCTCACTGTTATCAAACCCCAAATCACCAAGCAAAACGATACAATACCCAAAGGACCGGAGAATATAAGAGATACTATTAGTAACACTGAGTGTGCTGATAAAAACCTATTGAGCGGTAAATCAAGAAATTCAAAAACATTTGATGTTGTACCTCTGAAATTTGCTATTTCTATTAACTGTTTTGGAGCATTAACAAAAATAGAAAATGCATTGTTATAAAAAAAACTCCAACTGTTATCGTTCAGCAATTGGGTAATAACTCCTATCTTTACACATATAATTAAAAATTCATATATAGAAGCATGAGACAATCCAAAAAAGTAATAAAGGGTGTATAAAACTATATATAATACTAATAACGACACTATTGTAGATCTGATGGTATTTGTTCTATTTGATGCTACAAAACTTTGATAAAGAGACTTCACAGGGCTAGTATCAGAGTGAATCGCGTTAGTGTCTTTGTAGCTAGAACCGAAAAATGCAGTTTTTACTTTTTCATCAAAAAAATTATATATCGCACTAAAAGTTCTTACAGGTGGCTCTTTAGTTGTAAGGTTAATACTAAACTGACCCTCATTTTTCTTATAATCACAGCCATGATCTCTTATTCCGTAATATATAGTGCCACTCTTGTCTTTTAGCTTTTCTTTTAATCTTTCCATATACTCAGTATTATGAACTTCACTGATATCCACGGGTATATCCCCCAGAATTTCACCAGGATTGTGCTCAGGAAACTTATCAGAAACATGTATATATAAGTTGTTTTTTAGACTATGGTTCTTCGTTACTCTTATATTGAAACCACCCTTGCCCTTACCATCACCTAAACTAAAAGTTAACTCTGGTTTTGGATGGTTACGATCTATCTTATGATCACAGTTAATACATATACCGCCTCCTGGAATGTGTTCAAATTCCTCATTATCCATGTGAACACGTAATAGTGTAATGTCAGTTTTTACCCGTTTTTCCTTTAATACGTTATCAATAATTTCAGCAATAACAGATTCACCTCTAGAATTTAAAGTATTGAATATCTCACCTTCTATACTATTGTATTCAATATATACGCAACCTTTTTCTCCGCTGCCGAAAGAAAATTTACATATACGTCCACAGAGTAAATTTAAAATGCGCGTATCTATCTTACTTGCACTGCTCTCTGAAAGCTTGCTACAGTCTACATTTTCCCCTTGCTGTTTTATAGAGTCGATGACATTTCTAATTTCCTCTCTTTCACTTTGATCTAATTCTGAAGACCAGTACTCTTTTCCATTTAACCATTGTGCATTGCCTATTTCATATTTATTAGGACATATTTCACCTTGACACTTCTCTTGATTTAAAACATGTGAAAAATACTCCTTTTCCCCTTCACTGCAATTTTCGTCAATTTTTTTGCAGGTGACCATGCCATTATTGTTTTTACACATTTTACTTCCAACAACACTAAAGCTTATCGCATCGCCAGCTTTAAGCGCAAACGGTAATGTAACGTTTCTTACTCCAGGTTCAATTGCAAAATCTTTATATTGCGAACAAAAATTAACCTTATTAGGTACTATATTAATCTCTGTTACTTTTATTTTATCCGAAATATAGACTCCAGAATCAACCCATTTCTGCTCTGTTGACACTATATCCAATTTCTCACGCAAGCCTGATGAATCTTCTGGCTTAATACACCCGCACCCAGATAATAAAAAGAGTATCACAAAACTTATGCATAGCTTAACCAAATTTTGGTTGCTCAAATGTTCAAACATCTGTTACTCACCTGCGCTCACTCTCCACCTGATTTTATAGATTCACTAGAGGAAGATCCCGATCCCTTATTATCATCTCCACCTCCTCCAATAGCCCCTCTTGCCTTATTTACAGCCGCAGCAGCAACTTGACCAGCACCTCCAGCAGCAGCTTTGGCAGCAGATAAAGCTTTATTCACCATTTGTGCAGGAGTGCTACCTGAACCAAGTGCTGCTCTGTGATTACCAGCAAGCTCAGCAGCCATGCCGGGAAGAACGTTTAAAAAGTGGTAAAAGAGGAATAATACTAAACACAATTTTAATAATTCTCCGATTAGAGAGCTGCCAAACTCCATGTATCTAAAGTCGAATAGACCAAGTATGCTGCTCTTTTTAAAGCTATAATTTTGCATCATACATGCGAGAGTAGTTTCATTTTTATCACATTCCCCATCTTTCAATTTAAACCACTGTTTTTTCTTACTATATGAGATTTCTGCTTGTTTCTTTTCATATGACTTGTCTGGTTGTTCATTTTTATATGACTCGTCCAGTTTAAAATTTAAATTTTTAAAATAGATTTTATCACATGCTATGAACATAAAAGATAGAAATGCAAAGAGGATAACCGGGTATAAGCTATAGGTAATCAACTCTTTCACCCAGCCGTCAAAATATCCTTTGGTGTGTTGGAATAAAACCATAGGAATAAACAAAGGTGATAGAATAACAATTACACTTAAAGCAACTAGAGATAAAATAAATACATAGCACATCCACAAAATAACCATCATCAGCAAAATGGCCATAAATATACAGACAAGAGCTACTAAAATTTGTCCACCAGCGAAAATAATACCAATCACCGAACCTGCAACTAACAAGACAGGAGCAGCGCCAAGCAAAACCGCTAACGTTGCAACACCTCCAGTACCAATTTTGCCACCAATTCCATCTAAAGGGGCACCTAAATAAAATAAAATTCTGCAATCAAGCCTATCCCAAGGTGCAAGATAACTGTAGGATACCTTCTGCCCTGCACGATCGTATTCATAATCTTTACCTGCCTCATAATTACATATATTTTTACTCTCAGATGAAGCTTTAAGCACTATTTCTGATAAGCCGTTCGAAAGTTTTGTTAATTCCCCGTAATAATGAGACATAGTGCTACCTGTCGTAAAGTAAATCACTAAAGCGAATTTAATGATCAACATGTACATTTCTTGCGGACTACGCACTCCACCAGACATAACTTTTATAGAGAACAGTATTAAAGCTAAAACTAGAACAGCAGTTACAGTATTTTTCAACCTTCCTTGTGCTACAGATAAAAAACTACCCTTCTCCTGTCCTTTTTTTTCTCCATCTTCATATTTTAGCTTATCACCATTTGAGTCAATACCTGCAACTAAATTATCTAACGATTCCTTAATGCATTGCACTATCATAGAAGTTATAGGAATAGGAGATAATGACTTACTTCCCGCTTGATTGTAGCAAGCTTCAGAGACATACGAGCTAAAACAGCTTTTATTGTCATAACCTACAAAAATTTTTCCTTCTTTTTCTTTTTTCCTGATAAGAGTTTTATAATCGTCATCCCTGTTGATAAAACTCCTTTCTTCACCACCTGTACCATCTTTATTTTTGAATAATATCACAGATTGTTCACACATAGGAGCAATCGGATCAGGTGGTAATTCCGTGCATCCTATATCAATTCCTTGCGGCCAAGCAGTTCCAGCTGCCCTAACTTCAGCCAATTCCACACATAACCTACCCATTTTTCTCACTGCCCTGAACGTTGATCCATATATGTCTTTGCTCTGTCCAGATTTAAGCACTTTACATTCTAGATCGCCATCAACCTTCGGAGACCATGACCCACTTTCATATCCAGTATCTTTCTCTCTGATATCAAAGTCTATGTATCCATCTTCCCCTCTGAAATTAAAGTCATTCGTCTTGAAAAGATTGCCAAATGTTAAAGGATTGCGATGACATACTTCTATGTATTCACTATATTGCACCCCATTTTTTGGCCAGTAGTAGTGTTCCCTATCAACATTCACAACATCCCAATCAGTAAAGTTTAAAATATCTTTCTCTGTTTGTTTTCCATCTTTTCCTGATCTTTTCTGTAATGCAGAAAAATATTCATCTTCTGTTCGATAATTTTTATCTGTATCACCACTATAACCTGTATCTTTTAGTTTAAAATTTTTATATCTCCCATCATTATCGTATGCAACTGGATGCCTAACAAAACTATGCTGACAAACAATAAGTCCCCCAACTGCCTTCCAGACTCCAACAATTGCAGCTATCATTCCAACGATAACAAGAGCAGTAAATAAACCAGCAGAAGAGACAATCAAAACAATACCAGTAAATATTGCACCAATAGCAATTGCTATCCCAGCAACTGCTGCAGATGTTTCAAACGCCTTACAGTCAGGATTAGAGGCACGGCTAAAGCTACCAGTAGAATTAAATCTGCTAACAAATTCCGTTTTGTCAGTACCACTTACTGTATCTGCAAACACTGAATATGAGAGCAAAAAATCTATATTTAACAAAAATATCGCAACTAACAGTAATGACAGTTTAGTTTTAAACATTTTTCACCTTTTGATAAAACACAGGCAACCACATCTTTGGATCATCTCCGACTTCTTTCAATATATCATGTAACAATAGGACACTTTCTGCACGTCCAGATAACACGTTGACCACATCATCCAAATCTTTCAGATCTATTCTAGCTACTACAGCATTAACTCCCTGCTTTACTAAAAAGAATCTAGTACTTGGATCTGTGTGTTTGATCAGTATGTACTCACGTTCAGTTAACATAAAAACATCTCGATAGACACTAGTAGCTTTGAGATTTGGCAAAAAAATTTGTGTTGCTGTCTGCTGTACAAGCGTATCACTAATAGCACTTTTACTTGCATCTTCAACACTCTGAGTAGCAAAAACTACAAAAGCATTTAACTTTCTCAGCACTTTCAACCAGTCTTTTATCTTAGGTGCAAAAACTGGATTATCTATTAACGCCCATGCTTCATCAAGAACAATAATAGATGGAGTGCCATCAAGCGATATACTAATCCTATGAAACAAATAAATCAAGACCGGCCCAAGAGCAACAGGATCTTTTAGCAAGCTAGCCATTTCAAAGCCAAACACTCTTGCTTTTGAAAAATCTAGCAAATCTTCTTTATTGTCAAATATTGCAGCATGAGAGCCATCATCATGCCACATAGATATTGCTCCAGCTAGAGTATCAGGGCCCGCAAGTCCTAAAAATGGTACAAGATTTCTCAAAAATCTGTCTTCTTTTTTTAATTTAAAATTTCCCTCAATTGCATCATTAATTCTAGCAACATCTTCTGAAGTGAATTTATCGTTGTACACTAAAATTAAAGATTTTATCCATTCCATCAAAAATGTTTTATTATCAGGAGTATCGTCAAGTTGCAGAGGATTAAAATTTGTCTTAGTTCTTGGTTCTATTATAGTATAGATACCACCAAGTGCTCTTAAAAAAATTTCTGCACCGCGATCTTTATCAAAAAAGAATATTCTTGGAGAAAATTTCATTGCTTGAGCACATAAAAAATTCATTAAAACAGTTTTGCCAGCACCTGTTGGCCCAATTATCATAGTATGTCCAACATCCCTTATATGAAAGTTGAAGAAAAATGGAGTGCCAGATGTTGTATCAAAAACTGTAACAGCATCTCCCCAGTGGTTATTGAATTTTTTACCAGTAGGATAATTATGTTGAGATGCAAAACCGGCCAAATTAAGACTACTTATTGTACCTTTTCTTACTATATAATCAAAATTACCAGGAATTTGCGCCCAAAATGCTGGTTCTAGATTAACCCTCTCACGAACAGGATAAACACCACAATTAGAAAGCTCCGATTCAACCAATGATAAAGCATTGTCCAATGATTTAGGGCTTTTTTCTATACATAAGATAGTTAAATGGTGTTCACCAAACGCAATTTTACCACTCATTGCATCATCAAGCGCATGAGAAATTTCTGCTATTTGAGAAATAGCTTTATCTGCAGATTGTATCATACGATTTTGCTGTATCTGCATTTTCGCAATTGCCATTTGCCTATTTGTAAATTGAAAAGACTGCGTGATAATAAATTCATAAGGAAGTTGTAAAAAAGAATCAAGCATTCCTGCGGAAGTATTATTTCCATATTCTTTGATACTAACTATTCCAGCATATTTACTTTCATTATGAGTCACAACCTGTATCATCTTATGGCCAAAAAATAACCTATGAACTGGTAAGTATCTTGATATTTCAGTTTTTAGTGGAAAAAGCGTATTTGTAACAAAGCCACAATTTACAATTCTAGACAGAAACTCCATTATTTCACAAAACAGTCCGTTTGGAGTTTCTTTTACTCCAAGGACTTTAGGCGAATAATTCCTAAGGCTTGTTACTATACGATTTGTCGTTTCCTCTAAATCTTCATAGGTATCACGCATATCACTTTCCCAAGCATGTTTTGAAGTTACATGCCCAAATTTTTTCAGTAGATGTGATAAAAATTCTACTCCCTTTGTATCTGCCCTACGAATAATCGTAATGTATAAATCATTAATAAAAGATTGCCTAGTTGCGTGTTTTTCTCTCCATTTTAGATTTACATGGTTAGCAAAAAAATTTGGTAAACTCTGATTTGCAAATTCATCAGAAAAAATATTTTTCTTACGTCTGATGGTATGAAAGTACAAACTAAATGCTGGAGATGAAATGCTTCTTAGCATCTGATTTCTGATATTATTTTGTATCACCAAGTCTTCATCATCGGCCGTTTCAAACGCAAAGCCATTTAATTTTATAAATTTAACTAACCAATTCTGCTTTGTTATCAAGGTTGTACTATTCCAATAGCAAGAATAAGGTATAAATTCGGCAGCGTGAACCTCTCTACTTAGAATAGATTTATTCTTTGATTGAATAGCTCTAAATCTCAACATTGCATAACATCAAGTAATGTCATAAGAATTGGCTCCATGATAAAACCGATTTAAACATTTGGAACATTTTCCCAACTTTACCATAAATAACTCAATAAACAACGGTTCCTTTGCAGAAGCTATATAGCCAAGTCCATGTATACCTGGTAACATCAGGAGAATTACTCTAAGATCATTTGTATTAATGAAAATTAGCATGCAAATTAGAACGTTTAATATTGCAAACATATAACTCACACCAAAGAGCATTGCAGGTCTTGTAAGACCTTTAAATAATTGATTCGTTTGTATGCTGCCAGTAGACATATCTTTAACCTTCTAATAAGAGCTCTAACACTAATACTACATCATTAATTAAAAATCTATTGAAATGAATAGCACTTTAGGTAAGATAATTAATTTAAATTCAATGATTATAAGCTGGCCATTTCAAGAAGCAGAAAAAATACTACAAGAATTCCCTAATAAAAAAGAGATAATATTTGAGACTGGTTATGGTCCCTCGGGTTTACCACATATTGGTACTTTTGGGGAAGTTTTTCGTACCACAGTTATTGCAAACGCTCTAAAAAAAATAGCTCCTAGTATAAAAACCAAAATCATTGCAGTTTCCGACGATATGGATGGTTTGCGAAAAATACCAGATAATGTACCAAATCAGGAAATGCTAAGAGAGAATCTGAACAAGCCATTAACCATGATACCTGACCCATTTGGCACTCATGAGAGTTATGGTCATCACATGAATTCGTTGTTGTGTAAATTTCTTGATTTGTTTGGATTTGAATACGAATTTAGGAGTGCAACAGAGTGTTATAAATCTGGCGTTTACGATGAAAAACTTTTACTCCTGCTGAAAAATTATGATAAAGTGATGGACGTAATGCTTCCATCATTTCGGGAAGAAAGGCAGCAAACCTATAGTCCATTCTTGCCGATATGCCCAAAAACTTCCCAAGTTTTACAAGTTCCAGTAATTGAAACAAATACAGATAAAGGAACAATCACGTATGAAGACCCAAACGGGGAAAAAATAGAAGTTCCAGTGACAAAAGGAAAATGTAAACTGCAATGGAAACCTGATTGGGGGATGAGGTGGGCTGCATTCGGAGTTAATTACGAAGCTCATGGAAAGGATTTGACTCCATCTGCTGTGCTTTCAAGTCAAATATGTAAAATACTTGGAGAAAAGCCACCGCTTTTGTTTTGCTATGAGTTATTTCTTGATAAAGAAGGAAAGAAGATATCAAAATCAAAAGGAAATGGTATTTCAATTGAGGAGTGGCTAACTTACGCACCCACAGAGAGTTTAGCGTTATACATCTTTCAGAGCCCTAGAAAAGCTAAACGTTTATATTTTGATGTGATACCAAAATCAACTGATGAATATTTGGAGTTTGTTAAGCGTTATAATGAAAGTAAAGAAAAGGATGTAAATAGCCCTGTATGGCACATCCACCAGGGTAAAGTTCCAAACGTAGAAACTTCAGGCATAAATTTTTCTTTACTTTTAAACCTGGCAGCAGCTTGTAATGCTGAAAATAAAGAGATTCTTTGGGGTTTTATATCAACTTATGCACCAAACGTTACACCAGAAAGCAACAAAATGCTAGATAGGCTTTCAGATTTTGCAGTTAGGTATTATCATGACTTTATCAAGCCAATAAAAGCATATAAAACCTCAAACGAAAAAGAGAAAGAAGCGTTGCTAGATTTAAAGAATAACCTACATTCCTTGCCTATTACCGCCACTGCTGAAGAGATTCAATCTCAGGTCTTTTCCATTGGAAAAAAGCACAATTACAGCAACTTACGTGATTGGTTTCAGTTGCTGTATGAAACGCTGCTTGGCCAAAAAACTGGTCCAAGAATGGGATCTTTTATCAAGCTTTATGGGATAGATAATACAATCTCTCTTATAGAAAGTGCTACTGAACGTACACTTTAGAGTTTACCTTCTTCCATTTGAGCCCTATAGTTTTATTACTTGACAAACTTTCCCACTTTTCTTATCATACTAATAAGAGTATTTATCCTTGTTTTTGGGCTCAACGACAAAATTCAGGTGTTTATTGGCAAATTACATAAAATTATAGCAGCTTTTTTTATTTTTTCTACATTCAGCCAAATCGCGCTTGTTAGCACATTATCAATTTACATTATTAAAACTCGCTATACAGGGATTCCTTTGTCTTTTTTTATTTAGTAAATTTCTTAATATTTGTAGCTAAAGTAATTTTAGAGAGCCAGCGCGTGACCAACCTGGTCAGTTTTCTGAATCCCAGTACTGGGATGACAAGAAGAGAGCTGACTTGAATGACACCAAATGGACACTGGCTACTTTAATAATATTTCACCATGTCATTCCAGCACTTGATGCTGGAATGGCTTTGTTGCACCACTCAAGGAAAGAACAGGCAGTTACTGATGGAATTTGTTATAAAATAGATATTTAGCCGACAAAGGAAAAATATGCCAATAAGAATGAAAGTCAGTAACTGCAATGAATATAACAAATTTCTTCAAGAAAGGGGAAATGTTTTTCATTATATCAACGATGCCATTGAAAATTGGTACGAAAATAGTCCAAAAGTAGCAGGTGGCAACAATGTCTACAGCGACAAAGTAGTGATTCTAATTCACATAATAACCTATCTATTCAGGATTGGTCTTAGGCAAACAGTGGGATTTATAGAGAAATATCTTGAGCAAATAGGGAAAATTTTGCAAATTATCAGCTATTCGCAGGCTTCAAGAAGGTTTAAAAAGCTTAATATCAAAATCAACGACTGCAGAGTTGATAAGAACGATATGGAAGATATTGAAATTGCTATAGATAGTACAGGTATCAGCATCTACAATAATATTCCAGGCCATAGTAAGGCAAATGGTACAGATAGAAAGTATCGCCGCTATGAGCAAACAAGAAAGCTACATGTAATGCTAGAGATAGGTAGTAAAAAAGTTATAGCTGCAAAATACAGTAGTGGAGTTTATTCCGACCACTATGGAGCCTGTGATCTTATTGAAAGAGTGGATACCAAGTATAACATAAGCACGATATATGCAGATAGGGCATATAATCGAAAGAAGTTATACAAACTGTGCGATGAGCTTGACATAAAGACAAGGATTCCTCCGCAAAATAATGCAGTAGAGCATCCAAAGTTGGATTATATGAATGAGAGAAATTCTACAATCAAGCTCATAAAGTCATATGATGAAGATGGTATGAAGAGGTGGAAAAAAGAGATAAATTATTGGAAGAGATCTTATATAGAAAGTTTTTTCTCGCGACTGAAGCAAATATTTGGATTTAGTTTTAGGAATAAATCTGAGATTAATCGTGAGAAGGAACTGCTACTCAAGTGTTATTTGCTTAACAAATTTACTGAAATAGGCATGGCTAAGTTTGATATAGCTTCATGAATTTATTATACATTACCCACTATCCGAAGAGCTGTGCAACAAAGCCTGCTGGAATCCAGAAGTTTTTTTGAGCACAAAAGTTATGCTAAGTTTTTCTTGGTAAGAAACCAGTGTCAGCTACTTGAATGAAACTATTTTGGATGAAAATCAGTGTCAGCTACTTGAAAAGGAAGAAGAGACTTCTTCCTTCTACTTAACTACACTGTTACACTTGACTTTGAAGAAATTTCTGATTGTAAATCAACTTCATTTAGCTCATTACAAGGCTTACACACTTCATACGTAATACCACCAGTAACAAGTCCTGTAAGTACGAAAGCAGCAATAGCTATACCAATTAAAGTCAATATTGGTAATGCAACACCAGCAGCAAAACATCCACCACCAACTGCTAATGCAGCTACAACACCACAAACACTACCAATCATTATTGATTTATTAGTAGTTTTTACTATATTTTCTTCAGTTCTAGGCACGCTACTTTCAGACACTAAAGGCTTTTCATTACTTTCACAATTAGACATGCTATTTGCAAGTCTTGCTAGCCAATTATCAATTTTAGTTTCTTGCCCTTCATCTTGCTCTTGACTTTTTAATGTTTTTAAAATCTCCTGAAGTCTTTGACGATTATTTCCTTCTACACGAGCAAAAACTTCTTCTAACATATTATTATCTTCACTTGCTTCTAAAATAACTTTGATTTTTTTCTCACAATTACTGAAAGCCATAGCATAGCCAAGCAGTGTTAGATTATACTTTGTACCACCTGGTAAATTTGTAGTTATATTTGCAGTAGTAAGAACTTTTTCTTTATCTTCAATTTCTTCTAAAATAACTTTGATTGTTTTCTCAAAATTATTGAAATTCATAGCACAGGCAAGCGGTGTTAGCTTATACTCTACACCACTTGGTAACTTTTCAGTTATATTTGCAGTAGTAAGAACTTTTTCTTTATCTTCAATTTCTTCTAAAATAACTTTGATTATTTTCTCAAAATTATTGAAAGCCATAGCATAGCCAAGCGGTGTTAGCTTATACTCTACACCACCTGGTAAATTTGTAGTTATATTTGCAGTAGTAAGAACTTTTTCTTTATCTTCAATTTCTTCTAAAATAACTTTGATTATTTTCTCAAAATTATTGAAAGCCATAGCATAGCCAAGCAGTGTTAGATTACACTCTACACCACCTGGTAAATTTGTAGTTATATTTGCAGTAGTAAGAACTTTTTCTTTATCTTCAATTTCTTCTAAAATAACTTTGATTGTTTCCTTAAAATTATTGAAATTCATAGCACAGGCAAGCGGTGTTAGCTTATACTCTACACCACCTGGTAACTTTTCAGTTATATTTGCAGTAGTAAGAACTTTTTCTTTATCTTCAATTTCTTCTAAAATAACTTTGATTGTTTCCTTAAAATTATTGAAATTCATAGCATAGCCAAGCAGTGTTAGATTATACTCTGTACCACCTGATGACTTTTCAGTTATATTTGCAGTAGTAAGAACTTCTTTTAATATCCCTTCTTCTTTAATTTTTGCAAGAGTAAGAGTAATATCCTGTTTACTTTTTATCTCATCCTTTAACTGATCATATAATTTCTTTTGCTTCTGTGTTAAATCTTCGTACCTTGACATATTAACTTCTCCTATAAAAATAATAATATACTTTAATTATTGTATACTTAAGTAATAAAGTCAAGAATTTAATTAACTATCATAAACACTCAAGCAAGAAAAAGGGGCTTTTGTGCGAGCGTTATTAATCTTCAGTTTAATAGGATAAGATTCGTCAACGTTTCTGTAAGTATCTTCTATATAGAAGAGTTGCTACCAATAAAGCCTAAGCTGACCAAATACATTTCTGTAGATTCAGATCTACTTGACTTTGGTTTGAAGTATCTTACTGTTTTAAACATTTTTTTTAGCTCATTGCAGAAATCTTTATCAGACTCTCCTTGAAAAATTTTTACTACGAACTTGCCATCATGATTCAAAAAATGCTTTGCAAAATTGAGCGCTGCTTCGCATAAAAGCATAATTCTGATATGATCTAACGATTTTAAACCGCAAGATTCTGGTGCCATATCAGATAAAATTACATCAAATTTGTGATCCTTGAATTTTTCTCTTAAAATTTCAAGTTCGCTGATAATATCACACTGTATACACTCTACTCCACTAATTGCGTTTATTGGTTTTATGTCAACAGCAATCACACTCGCTCCTTTCTTAGATGCAACTTGTGACCATCCACCAGGAAAAGCGCCAAGATCAATAATTTTTTGCCCTTGTTGGAGTAGTTTAAATTTATCGTCTATTTCTATTAACTTATATGCCGAGCGCGATCTATAACCGTCCTTATTGGTTTTTTGCACATACTGATCATTCAAATGGCGATGTAGCCATCTTGTTGAAGATAACTTTCTACCTCTAGCTGTTTTTACTCTGGTCTTTATACTAATAACCTACTTATTATTGATTATATCTTTGAGCTCTTTTTCAACTACTTCTTTTACCAATGCATGTAGATACTTATTCAGCCACTCTGAAAGCTGAGGTTTTAAAAGAGATACAACTAATTCTTCAACAGTAAGATCCGCTCTTTTTTGTTGTTTATGCCGTAGTTCGCTTTGCATCTTTTCAAGCAATGTTTTAATTTCCTCCATATTTTCTTTTAAAACTAAATGCTCGTTACTTTGTTCTTGATAGCTCACTTTGTTATTACTCATTTGGATATTATCATACAAATTTTTCTCTTCTGAGTTGTAACTATTAAATTGGTTATTCATTTTCTCACTTTGGCAATTATTCTCTTCTTCACTATTTTCTTTTTCTTCGATGTCTTCTGGGTACTCCTCTTCAAGGCATAATACGTCATCATCTTCATCTATTATTTCTGCTCTATCACCACTTGGATTTTTACCCGATATAGCTTTTTTTATATCTTCTAGTATATCTTTTACAGATTGATTATCGCTCATACCATTAAATTTAAAGGTTTATACTATTTATCATAAAAAGCAAGTTGTAAACACTAATTACATAATTGCTTTTTGCCTGAATTAGATCGGAACGTGCTTTAAATAGTTCATCTTCAGTATCCAAAAGATCAATTGTGCTCTTTAAATTTAAGTTTACTTCTTGCGCAACTCCTTCCAATGCTAAAGCTGCTGCTTTTTCTGCTTCTTGACTTGCTTTAATAATAGCTTTTGCTGTCAGCACGTTATTCCAAGCATTTATAACTGCTTGTTCTATATTTTTTACTGCTTCGTAATAATCGTAAGTGGATTGTTTTGCATCCATTTTAGCTCTACTAACACCAAAAACATTAACTCCTCTTTTAAAGATCGGAATATCAAGAGTAAAGACAACATTCACATTTTCTAGTAACGTGTCCAATTTTATATTGTCCTTTCCAAAATTTTTACTTGCGCTTAGATTCAAAGAAGGAAGCCACTTGGAAGTTTCAGCGATCACTTCCATTCCGGCTGCTCTTTTTTGATAAACTGCTGCTTTTAGGGACAAGTTATTAGTTTTTGCTAATTGTAAACATTCATTTAGCTCTGGAACAGAAGGTAATTTATCATTAGCTTCAGAAAGTTCATCAGCATCTTCGCCAATCAAATGATAATAAGCAATATTTGCCAATTTTAATTTACCTTCAGCATCAACTCTTTCGGATATAGAAGACGAAAATTTTGCTTTTGCTAGCAAAACTTCAGCATTAGTAACTTCTCCAAGGGAAAAGCGTTTTTTCATAGCTGACAAATGCTCTAAAGAAACACGCTCTTTATGTTCTCTCAGTTTTAATATTTCTGCCTTTTGTAAAACATTAACATATGCTTTCACAGCGCTGAGTGCAACTTCTTGCTTTGACTGCTGAAATCTAATTTTTGCTGCTTTAAGAAGATGACTTGATCGGCTAAATGTAGCAAAAGTGCCCCCACCGTCTATTATTCTTTGGCTTAATGTTAGACGCTTTCCAGAGTTTTGTCGATCGTTAATAATATTAAAATTACTATCGAAATTATATTGTAAATTAATGTCAGGTAAAAATCCAGCCAATCCAGAAGATTTCAGCTGTTTTTCAGCACTCTTATATTGGTAAAACTGAGACTTTATTTTTGAGCTGTTTTTGATAGCTTTGCTTATGGCTTCTTCCAAATCGATTGCATAGCAACCTATAGTACCAAAAGCAATTATAAGTATAATAATCAATCGAAACATTTTGCTTTCTAGCATGTTGTTTAAGTTATTAGCATAAATTACTTTAATAATCAATAACTAATGTTGTAACTAATGTTGTTGACACTATCAAGCAACTCAGTGTATCATAATCTACTGTTATGTATTGATATATGAAAACTTTTTTCTTAAAAGAGAAACAAGTCGATAAAAAATGGCTTGTTATAGATGCAGAAGGATTAGTAGTAGGAAGGCTTGCAGCGTTTGTAGCAGCGCTATTGCGTGGAAAGCATAAGCCTGAATACACACCTCATATGGATTGTGGAGATAATGTAATTATTGTTAATGCAGAAAAGGTACATTTTACCGGAAAGAAACTTAAAGATAAAATCTACTATAGGCATACAGGTTATTCTGGTGGTTTAAAGAAAACTACTCCAGATAATATTTTAAATGGCAAATTCCCTGAGCGTGTGATAAAAATGGCAGTAAAAAGAATGCTTGATGATGGTCCTATGGCACGTAGACGGTTTGAAAATTTGTATGTTTATTCTGGTTCAGAACATAAGCATCAAGGACAGCAACCTGAAAAAATAGATTTTGCCTCTTTAAATCGTAAAAATAAGAAATAATGGAGTAAAAAGTGAAAATAAATAATAATGATCAGCCAAAAAAGGCAATGATTGACTCACTTGGTCGTTCATATGCCACAGGTCGAAGGAAAGAATCTGTAGCAAGAGTATGGATAAAGCCAGGAAGTGGAAAATTTAGTGTTAATAAAAAAGATGATTTAATTTCTTATTTTAAAAGAGAATCAGTGTGTCAAATGATTAAAGCGCCATTCATAGTAACTTCTATGTTAGATAGGTATGATGTGTTTGCAACTGTAAAAGGTGGAGGACTATCTGGCCAAGCAGGTGCCTTAGCTCATGGAATAAGCAGAGCTTTAAGTAGTATAAGTCAAGATCTACACTCTATATTACGTAAGGGTGGATTCCTAACTAGAGATTCACGTGTTGTTGAGCGTAAGAAATATGGTCAACATAAAGCTCGGAAAAAATGTCAGTTTTCTAAGAGATAATTGTTTCATAATGGTATTTTTTTGTAAATATTATACAAGTTCTTACAAGGTTTTATGACATTTTCTCTTTTTATGACGAATTTAGTTGACTATTGGCATTAGCATAATATGCTGTTTATGTAATTTTTCAATATTAAGGTAATTTATGAGTAAAGAAGATATAGTAAACCAACTGAGTCAAGAGTGCTCTAGTCAAGGTATAGATATAACAAAAGCTAGTTTGGGTAAGCTTCATGATATTTTTATGGAAACAATCAAGAACGATCTAAATCGTAAAGGTGAAATACGTTTGCATGGAATAGGGACATTCTCTACTGCTATAAGTAAGGAAAGACAATGCCGTAATCCTCAAAATGGTGAGATTATGACCGTTCCTGAAAAGAAAAGAGTAAGGTTTAAAGCAAGTCAAGCTCTTTCAAGTACTTTAAATACCAAAGAGAAAGTATAAGCTACTTAGATATTGTCATTTTCATCTTTTTAGTTACACTATGTAAGCCATGAAATATAGCCTCGCTGATTAAAGAATGGCCTATATTAAGAGCTGAGATGTGAGGTATCTCTTTTATTCTTTTAGCATGTTTATAATTTATGCCATGCCCTGCGTGGCATTCTATTCCTAGCTTATTAATGTATTCTGCAGAGTTAGTAATAAGTTTTAATTTTTCTTCTGATGGATTATCACAGTAATCCCCTGTGTGAATTTCTATTATGTCAGGCTTTCTTTCTAGCTTCTCAAGATATTTTAGTTGATTAATATTTGGATCGATAAACAGTGAGACTTTTATGTCAAAGCTATGCATTTCCTCTATTATACCAGAAAGTTTACTGTGCATATTCACGATATTCAGGCCACCTTCGGTTGTTAATTCTTCTCTTTTTTCTGGTACTATACAAATCGAATAGGGTTTTACTTCTTTTGCTATTTTGAGCATTTCTTCCGTAGCTGCGATTTCAAGATTTAACTCAGTGCTAATGTTTTGTTTTAGATTGAATACATCCTCATCTCTGATATGCCTTCTGTCTTCTCGTAAGTGTACGGTGATAAAATCTGCTCCAGCATCAATAGCTATTTTTGCTGCTTTTAATGGATCTGGATAAGAAGCTCCACGTGCGTTGCGAAGGGTTGCAACGTGATCAATATTAACGCCCAATTTCACAATTTACCTCAAAAATTATTTATAAATTATACATATTATTAGATCTTATGCATGTCATTGTTTAATGCCATAGCTGAAAGACGGAGCTAGCAGTTATACCAATTCTCATTGTTGGCAAGTCAAATAAGAAACATTCAAAATTGTTTGATTGTGGAAGTGGAAAGAGAAGTAATAAATTTGCATACACTTGCCCTTTTTTACAGTTAATCTAGTTTATAGAACTACTCGTGGTAATCCAAACAAGATTTTTTCTCATAATCAAGTTATAGTAAACGGGGAAAATTTTTCGCATCTAAAAAATTTTAGATTTAGGATTGAAATTAATAAGTGGAGTGATTATGTAATGCATGTATTAGTAAAAGGAGGTACAACATGAGTAATATAGTTCATTTAAATAAAAACAATAATCGTGATAATTTTAGTGTAAGAGGGTTACAAAGAGCCGTTGATGACATATTTGATAGCTTTTTTACAGGATGGAACCCAGAGCTTTCTAAAAGAGGCAGTAGCCTACTACCAGTTTGTGACCTTTATGAAACAAAGGAAAGCTATTGCCTATCATTAGAGTTACCAGGTATTCCTAAAGAAAGCATAGACATTAGTATATCTGGCGATAACTTAATAGTGAAGGGTGAAAAAACATGTGATAATGAATCAAAAGATAAGCAGTTTTACCACAAAGAAAGGTACTATGGTTCTTTCTATAGATCTATTCAACTTCCAACAAATGTAGAGCAAGATAAGGTATCTGCCAACTTTTTAGATGGGGTATTGCATGTAACCATACCTAAATCAGAGAAACACATCAAGAAAATTGATGTAAAGTAATCAGTAAGTAATAGCAGGCTTCTGACCTTGAGGCTTGCTATTTTAATATCTGTTCAGCAGAGTGGCAAAATAAGGTAAACGAGAAAAGACAACTAAATGAGTGTCATGAAAGTAGCTGATGCTGGCTCCCTTATGAAGGTGTCATCTTAGCACCCAGACACTGATTTTTTAATTGAAAATGTTGTCTTGTTTGTGATAAATTTTGCTCGATGCCAGTGTCGAGCACTGGCATGACATTATAGAAGCTGGAATTACAGTGTCAGCTACTTGAATGACAATATTTGCTGTGTAATTTACCTTAAAAAATGAAATTCCTACAGCTACGTGTAAGCTACTTTCATGACACTCATTTAGTTGTCTTTTCTCGTCTACCTTATTTTACCACTTTGCTGAACAGATATGTAAAATATTAACTTAGCAATACAAAAAATTATCTATAGATTAGACACACCATTAGATCTTATGCATAGTCATTTTTTAATTCCATAGCTGAGACGGAGCCTGCTCCCCTTATCATGAAACTGAAGTCTATATGGTACCACAGTATAATGATATAATAAAATATGAAAAAAATACCAATAAAAAAAGGCAAAAAAAGCCCGTATTAACTTTAACAATTTAAAATGATTTAATGTGAAAACCATAGGCGCCAATTGTTTTTTTAACTTAAAAATAAAAGTCAAGTATCAGGAATTCTAGACATAAACCCTCCTATATGAATAAAGAGCTAGCAAAAATAAACTTATATATTTTTTGCTGAAATTTGATTATTTGGTGAAAAAACCTGCAGGTGAAGATAGATTTTGGATCCTAAAAAATCTTCATTCTCCACTATAATGAAGCCACCAGAGTCTGTCAAGTAATTTTTTATTTAAATTGCTTGCAATCTTTTTATACACTCATCTTTACCAAGAATTACCATGATATCGATGATTCCAGGCGCATCCATTATTCCAGTTATTGGGGCGCGTAATGAGTGGTATATATCGCTCATTTTTATATTATGTAATTTTGAAAATTCCTTAATCTGAGAAGATAAAAAATTCTTATTCCAATCTTCACTACCTACACTCGAAAGAAATGATGCAAGTAACTTAATTACATTGAGGTTAGATTTGACAATTTGCTGAGCTTCTTCACTAAAATCAACTTGAATATAAAATTTTGCTAAGTCCAATAATTCGGTCAAATAGTTTGCTCTTTTTTTCAGCTCTGTCAGTCCCTGCAGTAAATAGCCCTTTTTTTTGTCAGTTAGAGTATTTTCTCTAAGCATTAGAGTCAGAATATCTTCATTGCTCATATTACTAATATAGTGGTTATTCAAATGCTCCAGTTTTTTGAAATCGAGCCGTGCAGGTGAGCGACCGATGCTTTCTAAATTAAACCACTCTATTGCTTGCTCATCGCTAATAATCTCATCGTTGCCATGACTCCAGCCAAGTCTTAGCAAGTAATTACGCATTGCCTGTGGCAATATTCCCATCTTTTCATAATCGCAAACACTTGTTGCACCATGCCTTTTAGATAACTTATTCCCGTCTTCTCCATGAATAAGCGGTACGTGTGCAAAGCGTGGGACATCAAAATCAAGAGCTTGGTATATTAGTAATTGCTTGAAGGTATTAGTGAGATGATCAGAGCCACGTATAATATCGGTTATTCCAGCATCATGGTCATCAACCACTACAGCAAAAATATATGTTGGAGTATTGTCAGAGCGCAAGATTACTATGTCATCAAGCTGGTCGCTACTTATTGTAACTTGGCCGTATATTTTATCGTCAACAACAATATCTTCTGAGTCTGGCACTTTGAAGCGAACAACAGGCTCTGCATTTGATGTTGAATGAGTACACTTATGCTTATATATTTTTCCTTCTTCCCTTGCTCTTATTTTCTTCTCCGCAACTTCATTCTCGGGGCAGTAACAATGATACGCCCTACCCTTTTCAACTAAAAGATTTGCAACTTCAATATGTCTATCTATTCTTTTTGATTGATATACTATTTCTCCATCATAGCTTATTCCAAGCCATTTTAACCCATCTATTATTGCATCAATTGCTTCCTGTGTTGAACGTTTTCTGTCGGTATCCTCAATCCTTAGTAAAAACTGGCCACCATGACGCTGCGCATAGAGCCAATTAAACAAAGCTGTGCGAGCTCCTCCAATATGTAAAAATCCTGTTGGTGATGGAGCGAATCTAGTGACTATACCTGGCATATTTGTCTATTGTGATAACGTAACCGATGATAACTAAAATTTGTACTTGCAACAACGTGGAACTATAGTAAATTTGAAAGATCAATTTACATTTATTTTTAACAAACTGCATTGTATAATTTAATATTAGTGAATGCAGTGAGGTGTATATATGGATAATTTATTTGAAATTGCAAGAAAAGGGAATGTGGATAAATTTGTCGATTCTTGCAAGGAAAGAGTTGCTTGTGTAGCTAAGCATAGAATTGATGAAAATGGAAACCCATTTCATATAGCAGCAAGTAAAGGGTTTCTATTATCTGCGTTACAGAAGATCATAAAGGATTTAGAAGAAAGTACCAGGGTTGAGGTTGAAAAAGCAAAAGACTGGGAAGAAGTAAAAAGATTAGAAAAGGAACTTAAGAATAATAAGAAATATATTAAGGAAGCACTCCTCGATAAAAGCTATATTAAGGATAATAAGGCAGTATCACCTCTTTACTTCTTGGATCCTTCAGAGCAGAAGGAAGTTAAGCAAATTGCAGATATAAAATGTGGCTTTATATGTAATAAGAAGTTTCATATATGCTTATATATAGTAGGAGCTATAGTGTGTGCTACCGCTATGTGTGTATCTTTGTATCTTCTATTTTCGGCTTCTCAATCTCTTGCATTGGCTTCAATAGCAACAATAGCTTCTGGAGGATCTTCATATCTGTTATTTAAGGCATGTAATGAAGTATATGGCCTCTATAACGAAAGTACTATAGTGACAGATCCTGATGTTATGCAACTTTTAGATAGTGGTTTAGCCCCAGTGTGAAGTATTTGCAGGTAGTAATATAGAAATTTACTTTCTTAACTTAAGAAAGTATACTTATAAGATGATAAGAAAGAAGTATAGTAAGATTTTAGTAGCGAACAGAGGGGAGATTGCCTGCAGAATAATCAAAACTGCGCACAAGATGGGCATATCTTGTGTGTCTGTGTACTCAGATGCAGATGCAAATTCTGTGCATGTAAAGCAAGCAGATGAGTCAAGGCACATTGGCCCTTCGCCTGCTTATCTTAGTTACTTAAATATCGAAAAAATATGCGAAGTAGCAGTTGAAACAGGTGCCGAGGCGGTTCATCCTGGCTATGGGTTTTTAGCAGAAAATCCAGATTTTCCCCGTGCTCTGGAAAAACATAACATAGATTTCATTGGTCCAAGTGCAGAAACAATAGAAGTTACAGCCAATAAAATAACGGCAAAAGAAGAGGCAAGAAAAGCTGGAGTAAATGTAGTGCCAGGATATATGGGTAAGATCGAAGATGCTGCCCACGCAGCCATCGTTGCTGAAGAGATTGGTTTTCCCGTTATGCTCAAAGCTGCATCAGGTGGTGGTGGCAAAGGAATGCGAATTGTATATTCCAAAAAAGAAATTGAACTAGCATTTACATCAGCAACAAATGAAGCAGAGAAAAGTTTTAAAGATGGCAGTATTTTTATAGAGAAATATATAGAGCTGCCAAGACACATTGAAATACAAATCATAGCAGATAAATACGGCAATATAGTGTGTCTTGGGGAGAGAGAGTGCTCGGTACAGAGGAATAACCAGAAAATAATAGAAGAAACACCAAGCCCATTTATTAGTGAAGAAGTAAGACAAAAAATGTATGCTCAATGTGTTTCTTTGGCAAAGCAAGTTGATTATTTTTCAGCAGGTACTGTCGAGTTTGTTGTAGATAAGAACCAAAACTTCTATTTTCTTGAGGTAAATACGAGATTACAAGTTGAGCATCCAGTAACAGAATTTGTCACTGGAATAGATATAGTGGAAGAGATGATCAGAATTTCTTGCGGAGAAAAATTAAGATTTGGTCAGAATGATATTAAACTTATTGGCTCTGCAATAGAAAGCAGAATTTGCGCTGAAGATCCATCAAAGAGATTTTTTCCTTCCAGCGGAAGAATCAAATATTACGACAAACCAGATGATGTAAGAATAGATGATGGAGTAGCTAGCGGTTCAGAAATCAGCATGTTCTACGACTCAATGATTGCAAAAATTATAACCTATGGAAAAGATAGAATAGAAGCAATCAGCAGAATGCAAAAAGCATTGTCTGAATGTTATATAGAAGGAGTAACAAATAATATAGAATTTCTAGAATCCATTTTCCATCATCCAAACTTTATTGCAGCAAAACTCCACACAAGATTCATTCCAGACCATTATCCTAGTGGGTTTCAAGGCGATTTTATCACAGAGGAATATATTAAAATATTTATTTTTGCTGCACTGTATGTTCACTTAGAAAATGAGGGAAAGTATTACAGTAAGTCAACAGACGAAGCATTCATAGTGAAAATAGATGACAATGAGTACTCCGTAAATGCAAAGTATCAAGATAACACATTAACAACAGTATATAACCACAATAAATACTCCGTGGTGGGTAAGTGGAAATCAAGTTACAGATTACTATATATCACAATTAATGATGATACCAATATAGCACTTAAAATAGAAAGACAAGGTAGCAAATACTTTATAAGACACGCAGGTATGAAAGCTAAATGTTGTGTATTGAAACCTCATGTAGCTGAACTAAGCAAATTAATGCTAAACAACAAAACAGAAGGGATTTCAGTAGACGCTGTAAAATCTCCAATATCCGGTTTATTGGTTAAATTACACGTCAATGCTGGAGATCAGGTAGAGGTAGGACAACCTCTCTTTGTTGTGGAGGCAATGAAAATGGAAAATATAATATGTGCTGAATCAGAAATGGTGATAAAAAATATCCCTGTTAAAGAAGGAAAAAATATACATGCTGGTGATTTGGTATTAGATCTGATTTCTTAAATAACGCAAGCAGTATAAACCTGATCCAAATAAGATAAATGAAAACATTTGATGGGCTATAGCAATAGCCATTGGTATATGCAGCAACAAAGTGACTATTCCTAGAATTACCTGAATGATGACGGAGAATAGCATAACATATAATGGTTTTATACTGGCATTTTTTATTGTGAGTATTGCTGTCAGAACTAATATCAGCAATGCCAATGCCCGGTGTATGAATTGCACTGTTACTCTATTTTCAAAGATATTTAGCCAAGCAGGCTGTAAGTAAAATAAATCTTCCGGAACAATTTGTCCATCCATTAGTGGAAAGGTATTATAAATTAAACCAGCATTTAGCCCTGCAACAAATGCACCGAAGATTATTTGTACTGTCACTAGGATTAAAATTATCCATATGTAACATGTAATGTTGCTATTAATTTTAATTATCTGTTTTGGTTTGATTTGGTAATCAAAAAATTGATATGACAATAATGCAAAGATAACCAACGCAAGCAGTAAGTGAAGTGCGAGCTTATAGTGACTAACATGAGGATTAGATACCAAACCGCTTTTAACCATATACCAACCGGCAAAAGCTTGTAAAATTCCAAATAATAGTGCTGTAGATAACCTTATTACTGCATTTTTAGGTATTCTTTTTTTTAGTGTAAAGTATATAAATGGTAAGATAAAAACTAAACCTGTCAGCCTTGCAATTAACCTGTGCACATATTCTATTAAGTATATGGTGCGAAACTCTTCCATACTCATACCATAATTAAATGCTTTATATTCAGGTGTAGCTTCATATTTTGATTTTTCTTTTAGCCAGTCTTGTTCACTCAGCGGTGGCAATGTTCCGGTAATTGGTTTCCATTCCGTGATTGACAATCCTGCTTTTGAAAGTCTGGTAAATCCACCAATTCCCACCATGCAAATCACCATGAGAGAGCAGAGAAAAAGCCAAATAGCTACAGGTTTTGCTTCCATAATCCATGCTGAGTTTTATTCCATTGCTGAGGGTGAATAACAAATTCCCACAAAGCGAGAAAAGCTGCAACGCTATGTAGTAGACTATAGACGGGAAAAAATATTGATACTATATAAAAATAAAAAGGCATTTTTTGTTGTCTGATAGCTATTATCAAAAAAATCAAGTTAATACCGTATACTATTATAAAATAATATAAGAATAATTCATTCAAAATTTGAGTCAGCACCAATGAAAGTAACAAAAAAGGAGTCGTGAAAAATATAAAAGCTGAGGAACCAACAAAAAGGTTTAATAGCAAAACTCCCTTAAGCCCAGTGTGCTTAAAAAGTAATTTTATATTTTTTAAATGAACGATATAAGTTTGCATATAACCTTTAATCCAGCGTGCTCTTTGTTTGATCCAAGCAAACACAGTAGTTGGTGATTCTTCCAATGTTTCTGAATCAATAATCCTGGTTTTATATCCCATTTGCGCAAGTCTCAAACCAAGGTCAGCGTCTTCAGTGACATTGTAAGCATCCCAAAAAAGCACTTTCTTTAAAATTTCCACTGAAAAATGGTTACTGCTACCACCCAAAGGTATTGGCATGTTCATTTTTTGAAATCCAGGCAAAAAATATTGAAACCAGTTCATATACTCAAGAGAAAAGAATTTTGTAAGAAAATTGCAACCAAAGTTATAGTAATTTAATTTCGCCTGTACACAAGCCAACTTTTCGTCGCCCTTATTAAATTCAATTAGTGCTTTTTTTAACTGCAACGGATCTGGCTTGTCATCTGCATCATATATTACCACATACTTTCCTCTAGCAAAGCTCATAGCATAATTGCATGACTTAGCTTTTGTTCTAGGCAGAGAATGAGGCACTTTTATTACTTCAAAATACTGTGGTAAAGTGCATTTTTCTATAGCTGCCAACATTTCTTGATCATCGCTCTCTATCACAAGCTTTACATCTAATTTTGATTTTGGATAATCCAAACTTTCAATGCTCTTAATCAATTGCTTTATAACCGCATTCTCTTTAAAAGCAGGCAATAAAATAGTATATATAGGTTCATTCATCTTATCATAATCTGCTTTTTGGTTAGAAATTTTACGCAAGCCAAAAATTTTAGTTACAAATTTGAATAAAGAACTAGAACATCCGATTATAAATATCAACACCAAAGCAAAATATGCATATTTTTTTGTCAGTGTTAAAGTCGAATTCATAACAAAGAAAGAGGAAAAAAAGATTGAACTGAGCCTAATGCTTTTAGCTGAAAAATTAGGATTCTTATAATATAAGTAGTTACTTGCGAATTCTGAAATACCAAAGTGTGAGTTAAGAAGATTTAAAATCTGTTTGCTATCTACTTTTATCAATACATATTCAATACCGTAATGAGATTCGACCCAAAGGTTGATATCTTGGCTTATGTCTTCAACCATAAAAAAAGTAGTATCATTTAATTTTTGCCAAGGAATTATATTAAACCTATAGTAGAAAAGTTTCTCTTGTTCTTTGCATAAACTAGAATCAAATTTAATTTTTTCTACATTATCAGTTTGAAGTACAGGCATTAAACTTAATGCAACTTTTTGCTCAAGTCACGTGAAAACGAAGATATAACCTCACTACTACACTTATCATCTTTACGTTCATGCATTATTTTTTTTACAGCATCAGCAGCTATACTCGCTGTGTTAGCTTGTAAATCCCCAAGAGCTTTTTCAACTTGGTCAGTAACTTTCTTCAAATTAGAATGGGAATTTTCATCTAACGTTTGATCGAGTTGCTGTCTATTATGCTTAATAATACTATTAGCCTTATCAAGTGCTTCATTCATCATTTTGTTAACTTCTGCATCTAATCTTTTGTATTTTTCAGAAGATTTTTTGTAATACTCCAACATATCTTTTCTGAATTTTTCAGTTTCTTCACTTGAAAACTTGCTTTTGTTACGTTTATTGTTAAGCGCGTTTTTTATTACCTTCCTTAACAATTTATATGAGAGGATAAAACCTACTAAAAAAGCAAGGCTTATAACTAGTAATGTAGACATAAAAACCCTAAAATTCTTTTGACACCAAGTCAGCAACAAATTCCTCTTCAATCTCAGAATTAGTTAACTTAGTATAGTAAATCAAAGCAATACTAGTAGCCATTTGTTTTAATTCACTAATATACTTAGATTTAAATTGTACTACCTTTTCTTCAACAAGTTTAATCATCTTCTTGTCTTCCTCTTCCAATATATCCTTAACATTCGCTCTCATTTCTTCTACTTGAGCAAATGCATCATCTATGATTTTTTTTGCCCGTACTCTAGCTTGATTTAAAGCTGCATTATACTTGGCAATTTGCTCTTCTGTAAGTCTTAAAAGGTGAATAGAACTATTAAATGAATCTAACACTTCTTTACTTCTAGTGCTTATTATTTCATCTAACTTCGGTAAAAACAAACAACTGACTACAAAAAAAAGTGAAGAGAAAAAAATTAAAAACCAAAAAATTTGAGAAGAGAAAGTTGAAACATCAAGCTGTGGCATCTGTTAAGCAGCAAATATTAATAACATTGCAAGTACAAACGCAAGCAACCCCATGATTTCAACCATGGCAGCACCAATATAAACGTAACTTTTCATTTTACCTTCTGACTCAGGATTTCTCGCAATCCCATTTAACATAGCAGAGAAGATATTAGCTATACCTAAACCAGCACCGAGCATTCCAAATACAGCCAAACCAATTGCTATAAATTTTAAAGCCACTAAATCCATATATTACCTTTAACTATTTCTTTATAATATAATTGTAAAATATTCTGCAAGGAAGTCAATTACTTTACTGCATCTGACAAATATACACATGTTAATATAGTAAATATATAAGCTTGCAAAACTGCAACAAATACTTCAAATCCTATTAGTGCAATTATAAACAAAAAAGGTGCAGGTGTAAAAAATATGTTCATATTTATGACGAATCCTGCTATCACTTTGATGATTGTATGACCCGCAATCATATTTGCTGCAAGCCTTATTGATAAACTAATCGGTCTTACTAAATAAGCAAATAATTTAATAATGATGATTATAGGTGCAAGCCACGAAGGAGTTCCTTTTGGTAGCAATATGCGTAAAAATTCTACTCCTCTTTCTTTAAACCCAACAATCGTTATATAAGTAAAAACCACCATTGATAAAGCGAAGGTAACTATCACATGACTTGTAACTGTGAAACTATAAGGAAGAACACCAACTAAATTACACGATAAAATGAAAATAAATACTGTAAATATCAAAGGAATGTGCTCCAAACCTTTGCTTCCAGTGTTACTTTCTATTATTGAAACAACAAAATCATATACATATTCAACTGCAGCTTGCAAATATCCTGGTATTACTGCACCTTTTCTTATTCCAAGGAGCAAAAACAGTACCATTAATATCACCGAGATCATCATAAAAAGAGATGAGTTGGTAAAGTTTATGTCATACCCAAATAATTTTGGTAGTTCTATTATTGTATATACTTTAAATTGTTCTAGCGGATTTAACGCCATTTTGACCCTGTATACTTAAACTGCAGCAGTAAATAAAGTATAAATTTTATAGAATAAAGTCAAGAATTAATATAAGGAGCTCTGTATTATTAACATATTAACAAAATATACAATTAAAATGCAAATTATAGTCAGCTACCAATCTTATTCTAAATTCTTGACTTAACATCTTATTTTAACTATAATTTAGTTTTAATATGAGGCAATTATGAACGAAATAGATTTTACTAATCCACCTTTAAATTTAGAACAGGAATGTGGTAACGGGTACATCAAGTTTACAGATTATTCTTCTAACTCAGACACTGGTCTTTTCCACATGGCAGGTGAAATGCTAAATGAAAGCCATGATGTTATAGGAAATTTCACTGGTGATGCTTACATTTATAATTTCCATATAGATGATCACAATATGAACATTCAACTCTGCATGGAAATGGACTGCAAAGGTGATATAAAGAAAATTCTTTCTTTGTAGAAAAAGTAGGCTTCTCCTTCGTTTTTTACAATTAGAGAAGCTACTCACTACAACAAGCTTTAAAATCATTATATTTTACATTACAATAACTTTTTTATTTTCTGTTAAATAAATGAAGTTCACATTATCTTGGTTATTAGAGTACTTAGAAACCAATGCTAGTTTAGAGGAAATTATTGATAAATTAACTCACATAGGGTTGGAAGTAGAGAATGTGATCGACAATTCCAGATTGGCCGGGTTTGTTGTTGCAGAAGTATTAGAAGTCGCACCTCATCCAAATGCTGATAAATTAAAATTATGTAAAGTAAATGATGGAAGTAAAGTTCTGCAGATAGTCTGCGGAGCAAAAAATGTTAAAGAAGGCATGAAGACTGTACTTGCATCTCTTGGTAGCACATTGCCAGAAAGCGACTTTACAATTAAGCCTACAAAAATACGAGGAGTGCTAAGTGAAGGGATGCTCTGCTCTGCCTCTGAGCTTTCGCTGACTCAAGATGAAAGTGAAGGAATAATCGAGCTTTCTGATGATTATAAAACAGGAGATAAATTTTTCAATTGCGATCCTGTAATTGACATAAACATCACTCCAAACCGTGGAGATTGCTTAGGCGTATATGGAATAGCTCGAGATTTAGCAGCAACTGGAATTGGAACGTTAAAGGCTTCAAACATTCCACAACTTGCCTGCTCTATAAATTCACCAGTAAACGTCAAAGTTACTGACGGGGAGAGCTTTATTAGTGGAATATACATCACCAATGTAAAAAATAAAGAAAGCCCAAAATGGTTAAAAGATAAATTGGAATCGATAGGAATGCGCTCCATTTCTGTAATAGTTGATATTACTAATTACATCATGATATCTTTTGGCCGCCCAATGCACGCATATGATGCAAAGAAAATAGAAGGTGAGCTCATAGTACGCAAAGCAAATGATGGAGAAAAATTTATTGGTTTAAATGGTAAAGAATATTCATTAAATAAAGAAATAAGAGTTATTTCTGATGATAAAAATGTTCATGGAATTGCTGGAATTATGGGCAGCAAGTATAGCGAATGTACACTTGAAACTACTGATATCTTTTTAGAGTCTGCTTGGTTTGACCCCATCTCCATCACTAAATCTTCAAGGCAGCTAGGCATCTCCACAGACTCAAGTTACAGATTTGCACGTTCAATTGACCCTGAATTTACCCTTGATGGACTCAATCTTGCAGCCAAAATGATTTTGGATTTATGTGGCGGAGAAGTGTCAAGCATAGTGTCTGCTGGCAATTTGAATAAGGCTTATACCAAGATAAATTTTGATTATCAGAATGCAAACAAACTTGGAAGTGTATCTGCATCACCTAATGAGGTATTCGATATTTTAACAAAGCTAGGGTTTAGTATCGATAAAAAAACCGAAGGTAATTGGAATATACAAGTACCAAGCTGGAGACCGGACGTAACCATACCTGCTGACTTAGTTGAAGAGGTAGTAAGAATATACGGCTATGATAAAATAAAGGAAGAGCAACTAGCAGAAGACGTTACAGTAGAAGAAGAGACACAAGATGATTTGCGCATTTTAATGACAAGCAGAGGGTTTCATGAAGTGATAACTTGGTCTTTTATGAGTGAATCAACAGCTGAAAAGTTTGGTTACTTGAATAAGTTATTCATTATCGATAATCCATTTAATAATAACTTCAATATAATGAGGCCAAGTGTCATACCAAATTTGTTGCAAGTCACTGCAGATAATATTGCTCACGGGATATCTGATCTCGCAATTTTTGAAATTGGACCAATTTATAATGGTGAGGCTCAGTCTAAGTACGTTTTAAGTGGAATTAGATCAGGAAATAATTCGCCGAAAAACCACTATAACACTGATAGAAAAATAGATATTTTTGACGCAAAGGCTGACCTCATAACAGCTTTGGAACTTTTTAATGTCAATTGTGATAATTTAGCAATAGAGAGAGCAGAAAAAGAATATTATCACCCAGGAAAATCAGGCTCCTTATCTTTTAGAAGTAAAATAGTTGGTTATTTTGGAGAATTGCATCCGAGTATATTGGATTTTTTTAACATCAAACAAAAAATTGTAGGCTTTGAGTTGATATTAGAAAATATCGAAAATTTACCTATAAGTAGAAAAAAATTTATCGATTATAAATATCAAAGTGTAAAACGCGACTTTGCATTTATTGTAAATAAAGATGTAGCAGCAGGCAGTATAATCAATATGGTGAAAAAAAGCTCAGAGCTCATCACAGAAGTTTTGATATTTGATGTATATCATGGAAACAATATAGAATCGAATAAGATGTCTATAGCATTTTCAGTTACTTTCTGCTCTCCAACTCACACTTTAACTGAAGAGGAAATCCAAAAAGAATCAAATATGATAGTCAACTTAGTGTGTGAAAATACTGAAGGAACTTTGAGAGCTCATCATTAAGCCGTAATCGCCGTTTCCTGATTTTGCTGTGTCACGTTTACTTCATCCAATTTATTTCCTATCTTGAATTCAATATCCTTGAAAAACCTATCCCACATTCCATGCAAATGCTCTTCTACTTTAGGCCATACATCATTTTTAAATGTCGTTCCATCATCAGAAAATAAATTACCCAAAAAAACTCCTACTTCCTCATAACTTGATTGAAAATGTTGAAGAAATGTTTCTACTTCCTTATGAGTATCATGTGCCACACTCAACGCTTTTCCTTCTGTGCTCTTATCCCCACGCATTGCAACGGCAAGACCTGTTTGAATATATCCCAAGCCTGTCCTAATAGCTTTTATAGGCTGCAGCCATGAACTCTTATCACTTTTTGGTACATTATTTACTATATTTTCCACCAACCTATTTATTAAAGGAGACAATAAATCTTGACAAAAATGTTTGATATTGTCTTTTGTCTTAATCACAGGACTTTTTATGCACTTTTCTGCCAAATAGTACTCAAGTTCTGCTCTCTCTAGTAACTTCTTAATTGCTTCTTCGTTAAAAGTTTCATGCTCGAACGCCTTCAGTAAATCATCTTCTATTATTGCAAATTTTATTTTTTCACGAGATTCTAGTTCTTCTCTATAATCATTTTTTGTTTTTTTATTTATCAACAATCCTTCTTTTTCTAATTCTAACTGTTTTAATGCTTTTAGAATTTCTTGGTTATTTTGCAAGTGCTTCTCTATTAATTTTGTACTTGGATGCTTTTCTCCTTTTCTCTTTCGCTCATCTTCTAAGTACTTATTTAAATCCTCACTTTCTTCTATTACTTCTCTTAACGATATAGGTTGATCTAAGCATTCTGCAATTTTCACTCGGTGCACATTAATCCTCTGTACTAAATCCGGCTCCTTTTCCTCTAACAGCTTACATGAATTCTCTATACCCTTTGCTTGACTTTTAAACAAATCTTGCGTTTTACGTTTCGTTATTTCTAAATACATCTTTGCTATAAAATCATTCACTTCATCTAAAGCTTCTTCACTTAAAGAAGCTTTTATCTTGTTTTCTAAATTTACAAACTGCTCCTCTATCAGGCTTAATATACCTAATCGGCTTAACTTATCTTTGGCTTTTCTCATTACTGATTTTACTAGCCTTTGCTTAACCTCTTGATTATCATACTCGAACTTAAAAAGACCTTCTAATCTTCTTTTTAAATTATCCTCCGCTAAGCTATTCTTTTTTATAATCTCGTATATTCCTTTCAATTTTGCATGTATCCTAATATATCTTTCCTGTCCTTCTTTTTTTAAACACTCAATCTCTCTTTTAGTGTTATCTAGAGCTTTCTTCGTTTCTTGAGGATATATATCCTTATAAACATCAATGATTGTACTCTTAGCTATTTTCCCTTCTTCTTTAAGTCGTTCCCACTCTGCTTTAAATACAGGAAGTGCATCATCACTTATATCTCTTGTTATCCCACCTACTTTTCCCAATGCTTCTAATCGATCATCTTCATCAGCTAAATCAAGTGCCTCTTTATTTTTCAGTTTTTTTATATCTCCTATTATCATCTCTTTCTCATTTGGTAATTCCTTACCTTGACTTTCTAATTTCTGTTTCACTAAAGTATTTTTTAGCTCATCCTCCAGTGAAAAATCTTCTCCCCGTCTATTTTGCTGAAACTTAATTGCTTGTATGAAGGCAACTTGATAAGCATTTTCTATCAAATGAGTTGTCAATTGATGGCCTATACTATCTACAACTTTCAGCCTGAATTCGTTCAACAATTCCTTCAGTTTATCATGTGTAATATCTTTCTTTTCTAGCTTCATCAGCTTTTCCATAGTTCTTGCGCATTCTTGAATCGAAGTTGCAAGCACATTCTTGATTTCACTATGTAAGGGCTTAAGACCATTTTTTAAATTGATGTTAGTTGACAATTTCAGTACGATATTGCGCTCTGAATCCCGCGTTACACTAAACCACTGATTATTTTCATTATCGCATAAATCTCTAAGTAATTGTTTAAATTGCGGTGGAAACTTTATTTCCATATCATATTCAATGCTTGGCTCAGGAACTTCTGTTTCATGAAAAGATACCTCAATATTGTGGTGCTTATTAGAATACTGCCCCGTACTTATTTTAAGAACAGTAACTAAAGAATGGACTAACTCTCTATTTAAAAGATAAAAAGTAGCCAAAGCAACTGTTGCAGGAATAACTAAGGCTGTTAGCACAGCCACATTAACAAAAATTGCTATTGCAGCAAGAACGCCATATGCCAGTCTTTTTGGTACACTTGCCTCACTCTTTTGTGTCTTATCTTCACCTACATCAGCTTGTGTCTTGCTGTCTGCTTTAAATCTACTATATATGACTAACCCCATTGCAGTAAAAGCAATATAAGGAAGCATTAAAACTGACAGAGCTAAATTTAATACTTTCTTCTCTGGGCAAGCTCTGTTTATCTCTTTCAATATTTCGCTTGACATATTATACCAAGAGGTAAAAAAGTCAGAGTCATAATCCTTATAATGGAATATACTGAGCGGAACATTAAAAGCAGCTATTTGTTTAATTAACCAATCCTGCTTACTTACAGCATCAAAAAACTCTTCTTCCTCTTCTGAATTAGCAAGACCTAAATCATTCCCTTCTTCTACATTAGAAACATCTTCCATAGCATCAAAAAACTCTTCTTCCTCTTCCAAAGCAACATTGGAAATAGATTCTACTTTACCTGAACCATCACTGTTGTTATTTAAATCAATAACTTCTCTATGACCATCTGCAACAACTTGATTCATATCACCACCCTACTTAAGGTAATTTAAGTATAGCATAAACATTACTAACTTTGCAACTTTATTAACTTAATACCAACTGTCAAACCTTGGTATTCCTTAGAATAGAAATCGGCCTCGATCTCTTTATTAGTGTCCAAAGATAAGGCAAGGGTCTGCTCTTTTATATACTCATCCCACCTGTTTATTGCCTCTTTAACTTTCTCATCTTCTGCTTTGATTATTACTCTGATTCTATCTGATATATGGAAATCAGCCTGCTTTCTAGTTTCTTGAATAAGCCTCACAACATCTCTTGCGAGTCCTTCTAGAATTAGTTCGTCATTGAGCTCAGTGCTCAGAATAACAACCCCTTTATTGTCATCAAATACAGAAGAATATTCACTGTTTGCTTTTAACAATAGTTCATATTCACCTTTTTCTATAGTATAGTTCTCTGTTTCATCCCCCAGAAATATTTGCTCATTCTCAATTTGCTTCCACTTTTCTTCTTTGACATATTGAACTAGTTTCTTGATTTTATCTGGAATCTTCTTACCAAGTAGCGGAAAATTTAGTTTTAGCTCTAGTGACGCAACTTCTTTCAACTCACTTACTATTTCTAGTTCTTTTACATTCACCTCATCTCTTATTATCTCTTGATATTCATTTTCAAGGAAATCGCAGGAAGACCTATGATAAATGGTCATACTGCCAAGTGGCTGCCTGATGCGCATGTTAAACGTATTTCTGATGGATAATGCAGAGTTACATATCTCTCTTACCAAATCCATCTTGGCAATGAGTTCACTGTCATATCTATCTGATTGTGGAAAATCAGCCAAATGAACAGATGTTTCTTTGTACTGAAGCCCTTGCCATATAGTCTCTGTTATGAGTGGCAACAAAGGAGCTGCAGCTCGAAGCATGTAATAAAAAACTGTGTACAGAACATTATAAGCGTCGGTTTTATCTTGATCTAAGTCACTTTTCCAAAAACGCTCGCGACTGCGACGAATATACCAATTATTTAGCACTTCAAAAAAATCTGTCAAGATTTTGCAAGCTTCCTGAGAGTTATAGTTGTTCATAGAAGCTCGCATACCTTCCACAGCTTCAAAACATTTTGAAATCATGTAGCAATCAATAGTATTCTGATAATGCCTACAAATCTCAGCTTTAATTCCATCTGCATTTGCATACATAGTAAAAAAGTGATAACTGTTCCAAATAGGTTTTATTACGTTTTTCAGAACATCACGCACTAAATTTCCTTCTTTGTCGAGTAGTAAATTACCACCGCAGACAATGGAACCAGACAGCATAAGAAAACGCAGCGCATCAGAACCATATTTGTCAAACACTTCCATTGGGTCCGCATAATTATTCAGACGTTTGGATAATTTCTGCCCTTTCACATCAAGAACCACACCGTGGCATATGCAGTTCTTAAATGGCTCACTGTCAAATAAAGCAGTGGAAAGCACAAAAAGCGTATAGAACCATCCTCTTGTTTGTGCTATATATTCAGTGATAAAATCCGCAGGGAAATTTTTCTCGAACCATTCTTTATTTTCAAACGGATAGTGAACTTGCGCGAACGGCATCGAGCCAGACTCAAACCAACAATCAAACACATCAGGCACACGACGCATAACTGATTTTCCTGTTGGATCATCAGGATTTGGTCTCGTCAAAGTATCGATAAACGGTCTGTGCAAGTCATCTATCTTAACATTAAAGTCTCGCTCTAGTTCTGCTATTGAGCCATACACATCCACTCTTGGATATTTTGCATCGTCTGATTTCCACACAGGAATTGGAGTACCCCAGAATCGATTGCGTGAAATAGACCAGTCGTGCGCTCCTTCAAGCCATTTTCCAAATTGACCATCTCTTATATGATTTGGCATCCAATTAACTCTCTTATTTAGCTCTGTCATTCTTCCCTTAAACTTTGTCACAGCAACATACCAAGAAGGCATAGTGCGGTAGATTAAAGGAGTGTCAGTTCTCCAGCAGTGTGGATAATTGTGAATATATTGCTCAGTTTTAAACCAGCTCCCCTGCCTTTTTAATTTCTTGATTACTGTATCATTGGCATCAAAAACATGAACTCCTGCCAAATCTGAAACTTCAGTAGTAAATTTTCCAGCGTTATCAACTGGACAAACAGCTCGAATATCATGGCTTTGGCAAAGGTAAAAATCTTCTTCACCAAATCCAGGAGCAGTGTGCACAACACCAGTACCATCTTCTCCTGTAACATAATCAGCAATGAAAACACGGAACGCATTCTTTGTATCTTTAAAGTAATCAAACAGTGGTTTATAGGAAAGACCTGCAAGATCACTCGCTTTAAGTTTTGTATTACAGTTTTCATATTGAATATTGCTTTGTTCACAGTGGCTGACAAATTTCTCTAAATAACTTTCAGCAAAGATGCAGACTTCACCATTTACTAACACCATACAATACTCAATATCCTCCCCTACTGCCAGTGCAAGATTGCTCGGCAACGTCCAAGGCGTTGTAGTCCAAGCAAGTAATCTACATTTTTGTTTAAATTGCTTTGGATTTTCTAAAAGTTCAAAAGCAACAGTTACAGCTTTGCTAATTTTTTCTCTATATGCATTATCAAGCCTTGTTTCAAAATTAGAGAGTGGAGTTTCGCACGCCCAGCTATAGGGAACAACGCGTATTGATTCATACACCAGACCTTTATCATAAAGCTGCTTAAATGCCCACATGACCGACTCCATGAATGACTTATCCATAGTCTTATAGTCATTGTGAAAATCTACCCATCTTGCTTGTCTATTTACATACCTCTCCCATTCTGATGAAAATTTCATCACAGAAGTACGGCAATGATTATTGAATTTTTCAATGCCAAATTTCTCTATCTCAGTTCTACCAGATATTCTAAGTTCCTTTTCCGCGCCCATCTCAGCCGGTAGCCCATGGCAATCCCAACCAAATCTGCGTTCAACCCTTTTTTGCAGCATAGTTTGATATCTTGCAAATGCATCTTTTATAAAACCAGTAAGCAAGTGTCCGTAATGCGGAAGTCCATTTGCAAACGGAGGCCCATCATAAAATACAAAACAATGATCCTTGGAACGTTTCTCGACTGACTGCTCAAAAATTTTATTTTCCTGCCAAAATTTTATGATTTCCTTTTCTAGCAATGAAAAATCAGGACTGCTGCTTGTATCAGGATAATACTTCATATTCATTTTAACTGGATAAAATCAAAGAATATAGAGCTTTCTGGAAAATTACAAATTCAAAAACTCTGTTTCTATAAACATAGATAGGTATTGACATTATTATACAGCATATTAATAAATCAGACTTATTTACTTAAGTTAAAGATGAATAAAGACAATAGAAGTTGGCCTTATCAGAAATTTCATGATGCTAACAAAAATAATAGTAAAAGCAGCTTTGTTTGGGAATCAGTTTCCTATGAATATAATAATTCTGGAAAGATTAAAAAGGTACACTATAAGTGGGAAAAGAAAAAAAATCCCGCAAATCTATTATATCAAGTCTCATATGATTGCGTAACAGAGAGTTGTAGTCCCTTAAGGATTAAATCTAGATAGCTTATAAACTTATAAAAACACACAAAGTGCTTCTACATGAGACCATGGGAACACTTTTCTCTAATTAGGCAGCGCATCCCAACAAACTATTTTGCCTAGCTTCCAATATCCTTACATTTACTATTTTATTTTTGTATTTGTCGTCAGGATCATCAACGCATACTGATTGGATGTATGGGCTTTTACCAATAATTTGATTTTGGTGTTTACCTTTTTTATCACTGAATAGAACAGGAATAGTTTTTCCTATCATACTCTGATTAAATTCAAGTTGTTGCTTGCTAATTAATTCCTGTAAACGAAGAAGACGCTCTGTTTTAACCTCTTCTGGTACTTGATCTTTTCTTTCCGCCCCTGGCGTTCCTGGCCTTGGGCTATATTTAAAACTATAAGCCTGAGCGTACTTTACTTTTTCTACTAACTTCATAGTTTCCTCAAAATCTTTTTCAGTTTCTCCAGGAAAACCAACAATAAAATCAGAAGAAAATTCGATTTCAGGTTTCAATTTGCGCAATCTGTCTATTATTCCCAAATATTCCTCTGCCGTGTGTTTTCTATTCATTGCATGCAATATTTTATTCGAACCTGACTGCACAGGTAGGTGAACAAACGGCATGAGTTTTGATTCCTCCGCATGTACCAAGTAGAGAGATTCGTGCATATCTCTTGGATGAGAAGTTGTGTAGCGGATTCTTTCTAGCTTTTCAATTTTAGCAATGTGACTAATTAATTTTCCTAAATCCCACACCTCTCCTTCGCACTCTCCATGATAAGCATTAACATTTTGACCGAGCAAATTGATTTCCCTTGCCCCATTTGCAACTAACTTCAATGTTTCACGGAATATTTCATTTACTGGTCGTGAATACTCAGCCCCGCGTGTATATGGTACCACACAAAACGTACAAAATTTATCACAACCTTCTTGTATGGCAAGAAACGCAGAAGACCCCTGGCTATTGCCATAGCATTCATCTGGCAATTTATCAAACTTCGCAACTTCTGGAAAATCAGTATTTATTACATGACCTTTACTTCTGCTTGCTTTGACTATCAGCTCCGGTAAAACAGCGATACTCTGCGGACCAACAACAATATCAACAAAAGGAGCCCTTCTGAACACTTCTTCTCCCTCTGCTTGCGCTACACATCCAGCCACCACTATGGTCATTTCCTTATTTTTTTGTGATGAATGGATTCTTCCAAGCTCTGAGTAAAGCTTTTCTGCTGCCTTTTCTCTAATATGACAAGTATTTAATATCACCAAATCAGCTTGTTCTGCATCACTAACAACGTTGAACCCTAAAGGCTTAACTATATTCTCCATTAAAATGGAGTCATAAACGTTCATCTGACAGCCGTAAGTTTTAATATATAGGCCTTTCATATTTAAAATTCTTCACACAAATTCTAGCAAATTATACGAAAAACTGAATTCTAGTACAACAGCCAATAAAGATTGCTTGACAAACCTTCTCGCTTTCCTTACTCTGACAGTAGGGGTATTTTAAGAGCTCAAAAATCTATCTCAGTCTGCAGACTTTTCAGTCAATTTTTCAAAAAAAACGTAGTGTATCTTCTTCAGCACGTGTTCAAATTCTGTTGTATATGCGCTGCATTTTCTTTCTAATTTTTCAGGAGGATTTTATGTCCAGAATTCCAGATACTTAACCTTTATTCTTAAGCTAAAAACCGATTGGTACCTATGGTTTTTATAAAGAAAGTGCAAAAAATACTTTAAAGAATATGAAATAAAGGTAGAAAAGGTTTGAGTAACCAAAAACTGTTTCCAGGCATAAATTTGTTATGTATACCAAAAAGTAATTACACTAATATAATATTCACACTCATATTCTAATATAGATATAATACTAATTAAAGAGCATGTTATGCAAGAAGAAGTATCAGATTTTACAGATGCTCTTTGTCAAAATAAATGTGATTCCTTTCGAGTGACACTCTCCTATATCTTTCTTTAGGTTATACAGAAGTCTAACACAATTATAGAACAAACGTAAAAGTTCTGGTAAAGTAGTTTTATTTACAAAAAATATGCTACTTGATATTGAAAAATGCAGCATAACAAATGCACTGTGGAAGTTACAAGAAGCAGATCAAAGGGAGATTTTTACTCTTATACAGAGATTTGAGTTGCCAGAAATATTAGCAAGAATATTAGTTGCTCGTGGTGTTAACATAGAAAATGCACATGACTTCTTACACCCACTAATCAGATCGCTATTACCAGATCCCTTTCACCTCCTTGATATGGATAAAGCTGTTTCTCACATAGTAAAAGCAATAAACAATAATGAGAATATTGCAATATTTGGTGATTACGATGTTGATGGTGCAACGTCATCAGCATTGATTAATAGGTACCTAAGAGCGATTGGGACACACTCTATAATCTATATTCCAGATCGTGTTGATGAGGGCTATGGATTGAACACAGATGCTTTATTACAACTTAAAAAGAATGGTATTGATTTATGTATTTCTGTTGATTGCGGTACGCTTGCATATCAACCAATAGAAGATGCAAAAGTCTTTGGACTTGATATTATAGTTGTCGACCATCACCTTGGAACAGAAAAATTACCAAGTGCTGTAGCAGTTGTTAATCCCAACCGCCTTGATGAGAGCTCTCCTTATAATAACTTAGCAGCAGTTGGAGTGTCATTTCTGCTAATTGTTGCTCTTAACAGAATCCTACGTGAGCAAGGATTTTTTACCAACAAAAAAGAACCAGATTTATTTGATCTACTGGATTTGGTTGCTCTTGGAACTGTTTGCGATGTTATGCAGATTACAGGCCTAAATAGGGCTTTTGTTTTACAAGGATTAAAAGTTATGTCAGCAAGAAAAAATGTTGGCTTACGTGTTTTGTTTGACGCTTTGGGAATCCTTGAAAAACCAAGTGTTTCACGATTAGGGTTTAGTATTGGGCCATGTATAAATGCCGGAGGAAGAATTGGAGAAGCATCGCTCGGTGCAAGGTTGCTTTCCACCGATGATGATGATGATGCACATTCAATCGCGCTAAAACTAATAGATTTGAATAATGCAAGAAAAATGCTAGAAAATGAGGCTATTTTGGAAGCCACAACACAAGCGGAAAATTTTGCCCACTTAGGTGTAAATTTTATAATGGTAAGTGGTAATTGGCACCAGGGAATAATTGGTATCATTGCATCAAGACTAAAAGAGCAGTTTCACTTACCAACGATAGTGATATCTTTAAACAATGGAATAGGAAAAGCAAGCTGCAGATCAATTTCTGGGGTAGATATTGGTGCTGCGGTTCTTTCTGCAAAATTTACCAACCTAATCATTGAAGGTGGTGGTCACAGTATGGCAGCAGGATTTTCGATTAAGGAAGATAAAATAAGTGATCTACATGATTTCTTTACTGAAAGATTTGCAAACTCTACAAATGACAAAATCATAAAAGCTGATGGTATAGTAACAGCTAAAGCAATAAACTTATCCCTTTGGAATCAACTGCAGCGCTTAGAGCCATTTGGAGCTGGCAATCCTGAACCGAGATTCATCATTCAAGGAGCAAAGATAAGAAAGCCGGAAGTTATAGGAGTTGACCATATAAAATGTTTTATTGCTGACGATAATGTTATGGTCAAAGCTATTGCGTTTCGCTGTGCAAATACTGAGCTTGGCTCTGCTATTATGCAGGGTAATGTTAAAGCCATTTTGGGTAAAATCTCTATGAATTACTGGAATGGCAATGAATTTGTGCAGTTTTTAATAGAGGATGTATTGACCATTAGTTGAGTTACTATTTTACAATAATTACCTATCAATCTCACCAAAGACTATGTCGAGTGAACCGATAATTGCTGCAATGTCAGCAAGCATGTGTCCTTTTGCCATGAAATCTAAGGCCTGTAAATGCGCAAAGCCAGGTGCTCTTATTCGACATCTATAAGGTCTATTGGTACCATCTGAAACTATATATACTCCAAACTCGCCTTTTGGCGCTTCAACAGCCACATAAGCCTCACCTTCTGGCACATGATATCCTTCTGAATAAAGCTTAAAATGATGAATCATAGCCTCCATGGATTCTTTCATTTCTGCTCTTGGCGGTGGAGAAATTTTTCTATCTTCAGTTTTTATTGGCCCTTCAGGCATTTTCTCTATGCATTGCTTCACCAAGCTAACAGACTGCCTAATCTCTGCCATTCTTACTAAATAACGATCATAACAGTCACCATTTTGGCCGATAGGTATATCAAAATCTAACTGATCATATATCTCATATGGCTGGCTTTTTCGCAAGTCCCAAGCAAGTCCAGCAGCACGGAGCATTGGTCCACTAAAGCCCCAATCAAGCGCCTGTTTTATTGATATTTCACTAATTCCTACAGTGCGTTGCTTCCATATCCTATTTTCCGTTAAAAGTTCATCAACATCATCTATATACTTTGGAAATTGCTCTATAAATTTTGCAATATCTTCAATCAAACCTTCTGGGATATCTGCTGCAAGTCCACCTGGCCTTATATAAGCTGCGTGAAATCTTGCACCTGAGGCCCTTTCATAGAACTCGAGTATTTTTTCTCTCTCTTCAAAGAGCCATAAAAGAGGAGTCATCGCCCCAACATCAAGTGCTTGAGAAGAGATATTTAGTAAATGATTTAGTATTCTTGTCAGCTCACAAAACAAAACACGCAAATATTTTGCTCTAATTGGAATTTCACATTGCAACAATTTCTCTACACACAACGAATATGCATGCTCTTGTGACATTGGCGACACATAATCAAGGCGGTCAAAATAAGGCAGAGCTTGAAGATATGTTTTATGTTCTATCAATTTTTCAGTGCCACGGTGCAAAAGCCCAATATGGGGGTCTGCTCTCTCGATCACTTCACCATCCATCTCTAAAACAAGTCGTAGCACCCCATGTGCAGCTGGGTGCTGAGGACCAAAATTTAGCATCATTGTCTTTAGATCAGGCATGCTTTGGTAGCTTAAGGTATTGGAATTGTATAGGGTAAAATGTGCTTAAAGTCAATAGGCTTCTTGTACAAGCTATAACTCATCGTTACAATAGAAAAACTCTCAAAAACTTCACCACTTCTTCATGATCTGATAGACAATGTTTATGTGTCACATACAATTATTGCACTTATGTTGATCAAGGCAGCGAAATTATGTATAGATAATTTTGATTGAGAAATAGTTTTTCTACTATATAAATTCTACTTTAGAGTAATCAAAATTAATGAAAGACAATAAATATAGTTTAGGTTTAAGGATCATTCATTGGTTAATGTCTGCTTTTATTATTGGCATGCTTTGTTCTGGACTATACATGAAAAATTTGCCGATTAGCAGTGAAATTAAATTCAGCATATACGCTGTTCATAAGGCTTGTGGTATCACCGTTCTTGGATTAATTATAGTACGTATATTTTTTCGCGTCTTTACTTATGTTCCGCCATTACCAGCCAATTTTTCTCGATTTGTAATCAATGCGAGCAAAACGATACACTTTGGTTTATATGCTTTGATGGTGCTAATGCCACTATCTGGTTATGTCATGTCTTCTGCTTCTAGCAAAGAGATCAAATATTTTTTTCATATCCCTTTATTAATTAACCATAATGCAGATCTAGCTAGTGCAGCTAATCAGTTACACTCGATACTTGCATATTTTATGATACTCTTTATAGCCTTGCATATAATTGGTGCTTTAAAACACACATTTATAGATAAACAAAACATTTTTAAACGTATGATATAGGTTATATGTTAAGTAGCCTCTGGAAAAAAGGAACAAATTTTCTCGGTAGTGAGTTTGCCATAATGGGTGGCGCTATGAGCTGGGTTTCAGAGAGAAATTTAGTTTCAGCAATCTCAAATGCTGGTGGATTTGGCGTGATTGCTTGCGGTGCAATGTTTCCAGACTTACTGAAAAAAGAAATCATAGAGACACAGAAATTAACTAACAAACCATTTGGTGTGAATCTAATTACTATGCACCCAAAGTTGAGTGAGTTGATAGATGTGTGCATTGAAACGAAAGTAAGCCATATAGTGCTTGCAGGTGGACTACCAACGAAGCCTAATATAGAAAAAATCAAGAGTGCGGGCATTGAAGTTATGTGTTTTGCACCAGCATTAAGCCTCGCGAAAAGGTTAGTAAAAATGGGAGTAGATGCGTTAATAATAGAAGGTATGGAAGCAGGAGGACATATCGGTCCTGTTAGCACTTCTGTTCTCGCACAGGAGATATTACCTCATTTTAAAAATGAGAAAACACCGGTGTTTGTTGCAGGTGGAATAGGAAGAGGCGAAATGATAGTGAACTACCTAGAAATGGGAGCAAGTGGCTGTCAAATAGGTACATTATTTGTCTGCACGAATGAGTCAATCGCTCACAAAAATTTTAAAGAAGTATTCATCAAATCAGCTGCGCGTAATGCTGTATCTTCTGTGCAGATTAGTGCTGATTTCCCTGTAATTCCAGTAAGAGCTATAGTTAACAAAGCAAGTGATGATTTTATGAAGCATCAAAGAGACATTATCGATAAATATCAAAATGGAAAGATCTCAAAAGAAAATGGGCAGCTTGAAATAGAAAAGTTCTGGGCTGGAGCTTTAAGAAGGGCAGTAATTGATGGAGATGTTGAAACAGGATCTTTAATGGCCGGTCAAAGTGTTGGCATGGTTGATAGAGAAAAGCCTGTAAAAGAAGTAATAGATATGCTAGTTCAACAGGCAAGCAATTATGTTGAAATGGTGCGACCTGAAAGTCTTCGGTCATATTGTTTAAAAGGAGAGGAATTCATTCAGAAAGAAACTGAAAGGATTCTAAAACTTATTAAACCAGATGTTTTGCCGTCTGAGTCTACGCATCAGTGCGAATCGGGCAACCGGTTGGTGCCAAGCGATGCGGACAATGAACCTCCTCTTGAAAAAGAAGATGCTCAATCGTGAGAGGGGCATAAACTGCAAGCATCATGTGGTTGGAGGGCTAGGCTAGTGGTATGGTGAACGTAAGTGAAGCTTTATAAGTACCGATACGATGAAAGAGCTAAAGATGCTGATAAGCTCTGACCAAAAGGTAATGTGGATAAGTTACATTTTTCATTTCTAGATGTACGCAAATAATAACTCCACCGGTATAGAGAAGCCACCTAACCCACTGTTGTATGACTGGAGAAACAGGGTAAGCCTGTATTTTCGCCTACATGGCAAGCAAACCGCAAGGAATGCTGATGGAAGTGCAGGTAAAGGAGAATGGAGAAAGCGAATGCCATTTTGTAACGAAATGGATAGAATTTGTAACATTAATTCGCGTGAAAACGAGCAGACTTCCATTTGGTCCCTCGTGACAAGAAACTTTGTTAACCACTTAAGGTAGGAAAGCAGATGATTACAAGTAAACCTGTAAGTGCATCTACCGAAAGCTTTGAAGCATGGAAGCAATTGCCATGGAAGAAATGCCAGAAAGTTATTGTGAGGCTACAAAGACGTATTGTTAAGGCTGTCCAAGAAGGAAGATGGGGTAAGGTAAAAGCTTTACAACATCTTCTCACACGCTCTTTTAGCGGAAAAGCTTTGGCTGTTAAGAGAGTAACTGAAAACCAAGGAAAAACCACAGCAGGTGTAGATCGTCAACTATGGTCAACTTGCAATGCTAAATTTCAAGGAATAAAGCTGTTAAAACAAAGAGGATATAAACCTTCTCCGCTCAAACGAATTTATATCAGTAAATCTAATGGCAAAAGAAGGCCTCTCGGTATACCCACGATAAAAGATAGAGCGATGCAAGCATTATATCTGTTTGCTCTGGAACCGATAGCTGAAACGATCAGTGATCGTCACTCCTATGGCTTTAGACCTAAAAGATCCTGCGCGGATGCTATTGCTGCTTGTCACTTATTACTGGCAAGACGCAATCGACCACAATGGATACTAGAAGGTGATATCAAAGGGTGCTTTGACAACATTAACCATGAATGGCTTATGAAGCATATTCCTATGGAAAAGAAAATTCTTCATAGATGGTTAAAAGCTGGTTTCCTAGAATCGAAAACTCTGTATCCCACAACTGCTGGCACTCCGCAAGGAAGTATAATTTCTCCAATACTAGCTAACTTTACCTTAGATGGTCTTGAACAGTTATTAGAAAGTCGCTTTGGTAAATTAGGTAGCAAAAGAAGAGGAAAAATCAGAAGTGGAGTGAATGTAATCAGGTACGCAGACGACTTTATTATTTCAGGTTTCACACATGAAGTACTGGAAAAGGAAGTTAAGCCTTTAGTATCATCTTTTCTTCATGAGCGAGGTTTAATTCTGTCAGAAGAGAAGACAAAGATTACATCTATTACAACAGGGTTTGACTTTCTTGGTTGTAATGTACGTAGATATAATAAGAAGTTAATTATTAAACCTTCGAAAGAAAGTATTAAAAGACTTCTTAATAAAGCACGTACATTGATAAAAGCAAATATAGCGAACACTCAGGCTATAGTAATTAAGTCACTCAACTCTCTACTGAGAGGATGGGGAAATTACTATCACCATGTGTGTGCTAAAAAAGCGTTTAGAAAGATCGACAATGAAATTTGGCATAGTTTATGGAAATGGGCAAAGAAAAGACATCCTCGTAAAGGATTACGTTGGATAAAGAATCGTTACTTCAAAGTAATGGGTCAACGCCAATGGGTTTTTGCTGCACCCATATGCAAGAACAAACCAAAAGAGATACGGTATTTAAGACTGCTTAAGCTGATTGATATACCTATCAGACGACATGTTAAAATCAGAGCGGATGCAAATCCCCTTGACTTAAAATGGAAAAAGTATTTTGATGAGAGAGTGAAACGAACAAGAATGTTAGCAAGCTCCTTTTCAAGAGAAGGTTCTCTACTGTTGGTGTCACCATTAAGAATGATGTTTCCTGAGGAATCATGAAGGACAAGCCGGTTCTAGAAAAGAAGAACTTAGATAAGGGGCTCAAGCGTAGTGTGGGGAAACCTGCATGCTGCGTTTCTAAGGGAGGGGGTAGTAGTAATACTGCTTCCTTACCTGACCTCTGCATTCCATATTTTGGAGTTGGTGCACGTGTAACTAAGGTTAAATTTTTAGGAAAAACCAGATATGCTTTGGCTTACCAAGCAAAGCTTGGTGTTAATTATCCACTTACAACAAACACTCAAGCGTTTGCTGGTTTACGCTATTTTGGTATTCTTGGTAACGAATTTAAAGGTATTCTGCCAGTAGCAAAGATACTAGCTGGCGAAAAATATATTCCTGCTGGTAAAAGCAATGAAGTTGATGAAACTGCACGTATGCAATCAACAACTACAACAATTACCAATAGGTTTGGCATATATGGCTTAGAGTTTGGATTGGTTTATCGCTTTTAAATTTATCCAATTACGTATGTGAAGACAATAAATTGAGCGTGCTGAGAGCCTTAGCGAGGCGAGATTTTAATTGACTTGCATACTCATTCCAGTCCTCTATTTCCTTTCTTGCCACACCTGAGGTAACGGCAGCTTTTGCAACAGCAGGAGATACCATAGAAATTAATCTTGGATCAAATGGAGTAGGTATTATATATTCACGTCCATAGCTCATTTTACGACCGCCATAGGCTGCAGATATCTCATTTGGCACTGGCTCACGGGCAAGCTTCGCTATTGCATCTGCAGCTGCAATTTTCATTTCTTCATTTATTGTCGTTGCATGTACATCAAGTGCTCCTCTGAATATATAAGGAAACCCCATTACGTTATTGACTTGGTTGTTATAGTCTGACCTACCAGTTGCAATTATTGCATCTGGCCTTACAGACTTTGCAAACTCAGGCCTTATTTCTGGATCAGGATTAGCAAGAGCAAAAATGATCGGGTCTTTACCCATGCTTTTTAACATCTCTTCGCTGAGCACATCCTTTGCAGAGAGTCCGATGAATACATCAGCGCCTTTTATGGCATCAAGTAGAGAACGTTCTTTAGTGTCAATTGCATATTTTTCCTTCCACTTATTCATGTCCTCTTTTCTGTCTTTGTGTATTACTCCTTGTTTGTCACATAGCACTATGTTCTTAGCGCCCATGGACTTTAGTATTTCCAAACACGCAATACCAGCTGCTCCAGCACCATTCATGATGATCTTGACATTCTCTAATTTCTTTTCAGCAATATCGAGGGCATTTTCTATACCAGCTGCAACAACTACTGCAGTGCCATGTTGATCATCGTGGAACACCGGAATATCCATCAACTCATTTAGACGTTTCTCTATTATAAAACAATCAGGAGATCTTATATCTTCTAGATTTATTCCCCCCCAACTTGGACCAAGATACCTTACTGCATTGATGAAATCTTCTATGTTTTCTGTGTCAACTTCTATATCAATTGCATCAATGTCAGCAAAACGCTTAAATAAAACAGCTTTGCCTTCCATGACGGGTTTTGAAGCAAGAGGACCGATATTGCCAAGTCCCAGCACTGCGGTGCCATTTGAAATGACAGCCACATAATTGCTTTTTGCCGTGTAATCATAAACAGCTTTAGGATTTTTAGCTATTGCAAGGCATGGGGCTGCAACACCAGGGGAATAAGCAAGTGATAGGTCATGCTGTGTGGATAAGGGTTTTGTTGGTATAACTGATACCTTACCAGGTTTACCACTTTTATTATGGTACTTAAGTGCTTCTTGTTTTGTGGTGTTATCTAAATCATTATTCATGCTTTGAGCTTATTGTTAGTAATTTCCTAAGTATATGGGGTTTTTATGAATGTTCAACTATTAGCTTGTGAACTCTATTGTACTTCTGTATAAATTTATCTACTACGTAGGGTGATGTGACATGCTTAAGAAAAACGTGCCTAATTTGCTAACAATTTCTCGTGCGCTCGCAATACCGGCAATAATATCAAGCTTTTATATAGAGAGTAAGTATGCAAGTCTAATAACAATATTGATCTTTATGTTTGCGTGCATTACAGATTTTTTTGATGGTTATTTAGCGCGTGCATGGAAAGTCCAATCGAATTTTGGCAAATTATTTGATCCAATTGCCGACAAGTTAGTAGTAGCTTCAACAATAATCATGCTAGTTTATAAGCATAAGATAGATGATATTACAATTATACCGTCAGTTATAATTGTTTGTAGGGAGATATTAGTTTCAGGCTTGCGGGAGTTCTTGATAGCTACAAACGTTAGTTTACCTGTGAGTAAGGCTGGGAAAATTAAAACATTTTTGCAGATGGTTGCTATAGTAGCGTTAATAATGAGTGATTATGAAGCAACTAAATATATAGGTGTGGTTTGCTTATGGGCTGCGGCTGTTATGACTATGTGGTCAGGCTATAATTACGTTCTAGCTGGCATCAAACAGATTGACTAAATTGCTTAAGAGTATACAAAGAAAGTTAATAATTTCATAACATTGACTTAGTAATTAAAATCCTATATAATGTATTAGTTCATAAGTTGGTCTGTTCATATGACTAGTATTACAGGCACTAAGTTTTTTTTAAAAAGATCCAAAGGTAAAAAAGGTGCTAAAATGGAAGATTTTTTCTGGGATTTTTGGCCAACAGTTGATGAAGAAGTCAGAAAAGAAAGAGAGGAAGAAAAAAGCAAAAAGCTCGAACAAGAACTATTAACACTAAAAAAAAGAGAGCTACATAGGAAATGTGTATCATTGGTAACAATGGTTCCATTTGCATTATTGATGGCAATTGAGCTCGAAAAAACATGTAGCGATCAGGTATTACTTGGCCTTATAAGCAGCTCATTAGGCCATACTATATTACCTTTCACAGTCTTATCCCTTATTTGCACGCTATATTTAATTTATAATAATAGAAAAATAGCACAAAAAGAACGAGAATTGGAGAATATTGAAAGTGGGAAAACAGTAGAAAAAGAAAAGAGAGACCTTCCTTGTACCGTTGATGATTACTTTAACTATGCTGATGCTGCTTTAGTTACATTAGTTATTGTGGCTAGCATAGTAGGTGAAGCATTGGAGCAAGGAATAATAGGAGACGTAGCTTTTTCAATTTCTAGTCTATTTTACTTTGTAGCGAGTGCTACTTTCTGCTATCGCGAGTACAAGAAAAGTAAAAAATATGAAGTAGAAAAAGAGCAAGACTTTGATGAGAAGTTTGAAAAAAAGACAAGCAATATGTCTTCAGCTAAGTTAATGCTCGCTGGTTCTTCTTTATTACTAATCAGGAAAATAATATTGATTTCTGGAGTAGCATTAGCATCATCTGCTGTTGGGCCTGCTTTAGGTCTGGTAGGTATTGCTCTTTTGATGGTAGGAAGTGGATTGATCACACATTCTTATAGTAGAAAGCTAGAGAACGTAGAAGTGAGTGGAAAGGGTGTTGCAATAGGTGGTGGTGCGAGCAATATAGGTAATGGTGGCCAAGAGACGCTTTTCGTTCGATGATAATGCCAAAAATTTGTTTATTTAGGTAATATTTAGTCTATACTTTATTTTGATCAAAAAAAATCTTATGTATAAGACTTTAATCATATGCTTTTTTCTTCTGACTTGCCCCTTCACGCAGTTATATGCGAATGATCTTGAACACACTGAAACTGAACTATATGAGGAGGCAGTTAAGCTTTATGATCAGAAAAAATATAAGCAAGCTATTAGAGCATTTCAAAAGATAGAGGATTTGTATCCTTTATCTTATTGGGCAATGAAAGCAAAATTATTATCTGGAGTTTCTTACTATAATATGGGTAACTACAGCAGTGCTGCAAGTGATATGGATGATTATATATACGTTTATCCAAATGGTGAAGATTTGCCATATGTATATTACTTAAGAGTATTATCTTATTACATGCAAATTAATAAAGTGCAGCTTGGGCAACAAATTGCATATAAAACTTTAGAGCTAGCTACTGAATATATTAATCTTTTTCCGAATAGCGAATATATAGAAGAGATCAAAGAAAAAGAAAAATTAATCACAGAACATATATCAAAAAAAGAGTATTCTATTGGTGAATTTTACCTAAAGCGTGGTGAATATTTAGCAGCAATTAAGCGTTTTCAAGATATGATAAGCAATAAAGATTCTAAATATTCTTCTAGAGTTATTAGTTATTTAATAACAGCTCACTTAGCTCTTGGCCTTGACTTAGAAGCTGAGCAGTATGAAAATATGTTAGTAGAAGGGGTGAATTAGTTTTCTTATGGCTGGTCATTCACAGTTTTCAAATATAAAACATCGAAAAGGTGCTCAGGATGCAAAGCGCTCGCAAAAATTTACGAAGCTCATTAGGGAAATAACAGTTGCTGCAAAACAAGGGCTAACTGATCCCGAGCTTAATCCACGTCTTCGCTCTGCTATCTTTTCTGCGCGAAAGGAAAATCTACCAAAAGATAAAATAGAAACAGCAATAAAAAATGCAGCTGGTAACGTTGCTGGAGAAAGTTATGAAGAAATACAATATGAAGGCTGCGGACCTTCTGGTGCTGCACTTATTGTCCATGCTCTGACAAATAATCGCAACCGAACTGCTTCTGAGATACGTTATATCTTTTCTCGCAAAGGCGGTAATTTGGGAGAAACAGGATGTGTGAGTTACCTTTTCGATCATGTAGGCTTAATTGTCTATAAAGCAGAGGGTATAAATTTTGAAGATTTATTTAACTATGGAATTGAATTAGAAGTATTGAATGTTGAGGAAAATAACAAGGAAGAATTATATGTTATAACTTGTGAAGTGAAAGATTTTGGTAGAGTGCGTGATGCTTTCTATACAAAATTTGGAGAACCAGAACTTGCTCGTCTTTCATGGCAACCAAAGGACCTGATTGAAGTTAGCGACAAAGAATTAATTGATAAATTATCTATATTAGTTGAAGAGCTAGAAGATAATGATGATGTGCAGTATGTTGAAGGTAATTTTATTTTTGCTGATAAACTATGAGGCTGGTAATACTTCCACTGCTTTGTATTTTACCAGCATATGCAACTGAAACATTTGCGCAGAAATACTATTGTCATTCCAGTGCCCAGACACTGGAAATTGATTGTAAACAGCACGCTATACAACATTTTCGATTAAAAAACTGTTCAAGCACTGGAATAACAGAAAGCAACCTAAACCACTTTCCAGCGTTACTTCAGCACGGGATCAGAAAAAAAAAAGCTGCTTTGGTGACAGAAAGTGATAGAAAGTTGTTATTCATATCCAGTGACATAAAATCCTCTTTTTTTGACGCAGAAGGTTTGGCGCCAAATACAGTAATGAGATTAATCGACATATATAAAGGTTATGGTGTAGATTTTAAAAAAGACATTGTGCCCAAAAGCAAGTTGGAAGTTCTGTGTGAGAGTGATCAGAAGGCTGAAGAAAAAATTTTATATACTTCACTAACAACAAGCAATAAAGCTATAAGTTTATATTATTATGAGTCACAAAACGGCAAAGAAGAGTATTTTAATAAAGAGGGGATAAGCTTAAAGAGTTTCGTAAGTCCTTTAAACGGAGATTTTCGTATATCCTCGAATTTTGGTAATAGAAAGCATCCCATTCATGGTAAAATTGCTTTTCATAAAGGAGTAGATTATGCAGCTAAACTTGGCACTCCTATACACGCCACTGCAGAAGGTGTAATAGAATATATAGGAAAGAATGGTGGCTATGGGAATTACATCAAAATAAAGCACAACAATAAATATTCAACTTGTTACGCACATATAAGCAAATTTAGTAGCGATGTAAAGTTAGGCTCTAAAGTAAAGCAGGGACAAATCATTGCTTATGTTGGCAGCACTGGTGTTGCAACAGGACCTCATTTACATTATGAAGTTATATATAATGGTAAACATATTGATCCGCTTACGATAGCTCATGGCAATGAGATAAAGTTGCCTGATTGTGAATTAAGAGAGTTTAAATTATTTGTAAGTAAGGTAGATGAAATAATCAGCAGAGAGGGTGCAAGTGAAAAAGCAATCTGATGAAGACAGTACAGATAAAAATACAATAAATGATAGAAATCTAAGTAAAATTCGGGCTTTTCCTGTACTAATAGCGCTAGGGTTAATTTTATTGGTACTTTTTGTGTATGACAGCACAATTGCACTTGGAGTTGCTGCTGTTTCAATATTGACTTTTTCTCAAGGATTTTTCGTTAATGATCCTAATGAAGCAAGAGTGATAGAGTTTTTTGGTCATTATATTGGAACTTATTTTAAGTCTGGAATATGCGTAACGCTTCCGTTTTCGAGTAAATATAGAGTTTCTTTGAAATTTCAGAATATCAATACAGAAAAAATTAAAGTTAATGATGCTAATGGAAGTCCGATAGAGATTTCAGTAGTAATTGTTTGGAGAGTGAGCAGTCCTGCGAAGGCATATTATAATGTTAATAATTATCATGATTTTGTTTTTGTGCAAAGTGACTCGGTAATTAGAGAACTGGCAAGTAATTATCCGTATGATAGCGAAAACGATGAAGAATCTTTGCGTAAAAACTCTGACAAAATTTCAAATGAATTGCGGTCAATGCTACAACAAAGATTGAATATTGCTGGAATTGAAATTGCAGAAGCAAGAATATCGCATTTGGCCTATTCATCTGAGATTGCACAAGCAATGCTGAGGCGTCAACAAGCACATGCCATCACCTCTGCAAGAAAGCATATAGTGCAAAATGCAATAGGAATTATCGAAGAAGTAATAGCCCATTTTGAAAAAAATAAAAGCTTACAATTGGATGGAAAACAAAAGGTTCAATTGATAAACAATTTGCTAGTTGCTCTGATCTCTGAGCAGGATGCACAGCCGACTATTAGTTTGGATAATAATTAGCATAGAAGCCGATTGGGTTTCATGAATGCAAGTCACTGTTAATTTCTTGATTAATAGACTAAATGATGTTATAAATTACACGCATTAGGGGTGCTCTAAAAAAGCTGAGAGTACATAAAGTACAACCCTTTGAACCTGACTCTTGTTAAAACAAACGTAGGAAAATGTATGTATGTAAATATTGAAGAATGCTTTGGCTTCATCGCGTTCGTTACATCTCTCATTGGGTTATTGCCTCAAGTATATAAAGCATATATCACAAAACTTACTCGTGACGTATCGATGCTAATGTTGGTGAGTTATCTTATTTGTTCATCATCTTGGCTTATTTACGGTATTTGTCAGGGTTTAGCTTTTGTGATACTCAGTAATATTGCTGGATTAGTGATCAGTATAATATCAATTGTTCAAAAATGTTACTACGATGCAAAAACTGCACGGAGCGTTTTATAACCATATGCTACATTGTAGCGTGGAGCAAGAATATCGCTCTATTGTAGTGCTAAATGGAGAAATACCTGATTCATCGTTTTTTAAACAAGATATACCTGTTATTGCTGTAGATGGAGGAGCAAACAAGCTTCTATCAATTGGCGTAAAACCTGATCTTGTAATAGGAGATTTGGATAGTATAAATCCGAATTTACGTGCTAACTTAAATACAGTATATCTACCTGATCAAGATTATTGCGACTTTTCTAAAGCAATGGCTCACTTAAAAACAGTAAAGTTATTGCCATCAATAGTAACGGGTATTATTGGAGGAGCAATTGATCATATACTACAAAATATTAACTTTTTTTTAAGTACAGATAGTATCTTTTATATGCCTTCGCCTCCCATGGTGGGGTACGCCTTACAAAAAGGTATTAGCTATTTTTCCTCTTTGCTAAAAAATACTAAAATATCCTTACTTGGTATACCGAAAGCTCAAATATCAACTAAAGGATTAAAATGGGAACTATGCCATAGTAACCTTGCTTTTCCAGGAAAGAATTCTTGCTTTAATCGAAGTTTAGGCAATGAGTTATCTATAGAAATACACAGCGGCGTGTGTTTAGCAATGATATATTTAGAAGCAGTAAATGATGATGGTGTGTATTGAGTTAAAACATTAAGAAAAAAAAAGTAGAAAAACCGTGTTAACACTAATTCTAAAAACTACAGGCGCCTGTTGTTAGCTAAAGTAAAGGTCAAATATCTGGAATTCTGGACATAAAATCCTCCTGTATAAAAAAGATTCAGAATGTACACACAACAGATGTAGCTGAATTTTTATTGAAAAATTGGTTAAAAGGTCTGCAGACCAAGATAAATTTTGAGCTCTCTAAATATCTCTACCATCATTATAATGGCATCTTGAGTATGCGGAAGCAATTTTTTCATTAAAATAAAAAATTTTATTCTACAGCTTAAAAAGGAGTTTGCTAATTTTCACACTGAATCGGATTTCACTACTCAAACCTAGAAACTTTAATGTATCAAGGTATCTGTTCAGGGGAATGTTCAAGTCAGTGCTCCCTTTCTTGTCATTCCAGTGCTTGACACTGGAATGGCTTTGTTGCACCACTCAAGGAAAGAACAGGCAGTTACTGATGGAATTTGTTATAAAATAGATATTTAGCCGACAAAGGAAAAATATGCCAATAAGAATGAAAGTCAGTAACTGCAATGAATATAACAAATTTCTTCAAGAAAGGGGAAATGTTTTTCATTATATCAACGATGCCATTGAAAATTGGTACGAAAATAGTCCAAAAGTAGCAGGTGGCAACAATGTCTACAGCGACAAAGTAGTGATTCTAATTCACATAATAACCTATCTATTCAGGATTGGTCTTAGGCAAACAGTGGGATTTATAGAGAAATATCTTGAGCAAATAGGGAAAATTTTGCAAATTATCAGCTATTCGCAGGCTTCAAGAAGGTTTAAAAAGCTTAATATCAAAATCAACGACTGCAGAGTTGATAAGAACGATATGGAAGATATTGAAATTGCTATAGATAGTACAGGTATCAGCATCTACAATAATATTCCAGGCCATAGTAAGGCAAATGGTACAGATAGAAAGTATCGCCGCTATGAGCAAACAAGAAAGCTACATGTAATGCTAGAGATAGGTAGTAAAAAAGTTATAGCTGCAAAATACAGTAGTGGAGTTTATTCCGACCACTATGGAGCCTGTGATCTTATTGAAAGAGTGGATACCAAGTATAACATAAGCACGATATATGCAGATAGGGCATATAATCGAAAGAAGTTATACAAACTGTGCGATGAGCTTGACATAAAGACAAGGATTCCTCCGCAAAATAATGCAGTAGAGCATCCAAAGTTGGATTATATGAATGAGAGAAATTCTACAATCAAGCTCATAAAGTCATATGATGAAGATGGTATGAAGAGGTGGAAAAAAGAGATAAATTATTGGAAGAGATCTTATATAGAAAGTTTTTTCTCGCGACTGAAGCAAATATTTGGATTTAGTTTTAGGAATAAATCTGAGATTAATCGTGAGAAGGAACTGCTACTCAAGTGTTATTTGCTTAACAAATTTACTGAAATAGGCATGGCTAAGTTTGATATAGCTTCATGAATTTATTATACATTACCCACTATCCGAAGAGCTGTGCAACAAAGCCCACTGGAATCCATTATACTCCGTAAATTTAACTGGGTGCCAGTGTCAGCTACTTTCATGACATCAACTGATTTTCCTTTGAATGCCAGTTATGCAAGAAATCTATTATATAATATTATTGTCACCCTCTTGATAGTTTGTTAGCTCCTCTCCTCCTGAGTTACTTGGTGCAATTATTTGATCATATTCAGTTGAGTTATCTAAGTGAAGAAGGTTGCCCCTCCTCACTCGACTTCAAAACCGTACGTGAAACTTTCGCTTCATACGGCTTCTCTCTAGCTTGGTGCTTTTCATGCATACTTCTGTGTAAATTATCGTGACAATGTCCATGTAGCATAGATAAGTTTGTGATTGTATTATTTTGCTTATTTTGGTCCTTATGATGTATTTCTAAGATATCACCATTCTTAAACCAAAGTTGACAACAATCACACTTACCTTGTTGCATCTTCAGAAGTTTTATTGTTTGTGGTGATTTATCAAGTATTTTACTCATACGCTTTCCCCAATAAGTCCAGTCTCCATCATATGGAGATTTGGCTCCAATCACTTTGACATGTCGTTTAATGTCATGATCTCCGTGTTTAATAAGACGCATTCCGTTACTTGTCATATATCGCCATTTATCGTTACCATACTTCTTGAAGTATTTTCTTTTGATCCAACATCTTCCTTTGTTTTGGTGTTTAAACATTGCCCATTTCCAAAGTTTTCTAAACATTGTATTATCCATTGCACCAAAGGCTTTAGATGATACCACCGAAGCGTAGTATTGACACCATCCTCGAATAATTGGATTAAGGTGACTTATTACTGCTTCTTGTGATTCACCACGCATTTTCTTTAGCTTACTTTTAATGACTAATGAGTGTTGTTCTATAGAGTTACGACTTGGTTTGATGATAGACTTGTATGACATCTTATTGTGTTTTGTTGGATATTGCCGTATTGTAAAACCAAGAAAATTGAAACCTGGTTTTATTCCTTTCAGGAATTTTTGAGTATGAGAAATTCTTGTTTTTGAAGGGTTCAACTCTAATCCAATAGTTTTTAACCATTCTTCAATCAGAGTTTTTGCTTTCAAAACAATTTCCTCACTTTCATGAAGTACTACAAAATCGTCTGCATAAGTGATTACGCTGAGTGATCTTTTCGCATTTTCCCTACATGTTCTGCCAGGTTTCGTTTTCCTGTAGCTAATTAGCTCCTCTGCCATTATTTCTTTCAGATAATTTTCTAACCCATGTAGAGCAATACATGCCAGTAATGGAGAAATTGTCCCTCCTTGGATTGTACCGCTTCTAGATGGTTGAAATATCCTATTTTCCATCACACCTGCTTTCAACCATCCTTTTACTATCTTCCTTAAAGTTGGTGTGGTATTGAGTTTTTCTAACAGTATATGATGATTTATATTATCAAAACACCCAGAAATATCAGCATCTAAAACAAATACTGTTTTCTTGATGAGTGCTTGAAATATAGCTTCAATGGCATCATGACATGATCTACCAGGTCTAAAACCATAAATGTTGGGCTCAAACTTTGCTTCCCATTCTGGTTCTAGCATCATCTTAACAAGTGTTTGTTTTGCTCGATCTGTTATTGTTGGTATCCCTAATGGACGTTTTTCACTTTTTCCAAGCTTTGGAATCCAAATGCGCCTTGATGGCTTTGCTCTCTCCTTTATATCTAAGGATTTTGCCAATTGCAATCTTTCTTTTTGATTAAGGTTAGCTTTTCCATCAATACCTGCAGTTCTTTTTCCTCTATTGTCCTGAGTTACCTTTCTCACAGCGATCATCCTAGCACTTGTCGATTTTTGTAATAATCTCTGAAGCTCATGCATCTTTTTGATATCATTACATTTAGAAGCTCGGTAAATTCGTTTTTGTAGCTTAAATGAAGACTTTTCTAGCTTGCGCCAAGGAACTTCATTCCATTCATACCTAACTTTTTGTTGGCTCATAACATATTCACTACTATTCATAACTTTACCTTCCAAGTTACAGTGTCCACGTCTGCGTATCCTAAGCATTACTTTAGGCATTAGCTTTTTAGACAATCCTTCCAACATAGAAGCTTGCAGTTGGCTACTTGCTTATTACAAAGTATAATAAGAGCTTCTATGTGGTTACTCCGTTCCATGAAACCGTTTCGCGTCAGATTTAGGTTCTTATTTTTTTTTTGCCGGGAGATCGGAAACATCTTGATTAAACGAACCAATTCTAATCATCCTTATTCTCCATACCTTTTGGTCTATGTGTACCAACCTTATTTCACATATTCACAGTAACGACAATTCAAACATAAGTTTCTTTCGTAACCTTACCTGACTCTTCTTGGGAGAATTTATTATAAGGTTTAACATTACTCCCTTTTAGCCCATGCTCGCACCTTAGGTGTTTGCCAGTTTCCTAAAATGTGGGCTATAATTTCAGCCAGATGTTATGGCGGATGGAATTTAACCATCACAATTTCATGACTTCCGGGTCACACTAGTTCCATTGGATCAAAATTTAGACTTCTCTTTGAAATGCCACATTTCACAGCTGTTGCTCCTAATACTTCTTCAAATTGTATTACAATATCTGCTGCATTTATTATTTTTGCTACTTCCTGTATTTCATTTTTTACTTTATATTCATCCTGTCCTACCGCAGGGTAAAAGAAATTTATTACTTGAGATATAAATGAAGTTGGTCTGCTTGCTCCGCTTGTCACTGATGATTTTTTAATTTCCCTCCTTCTTCTACGTGCACCACAAATTTGATCTGCTGGACTTGTTCTACAAAATATATCTTTTGTTTGACGATAGAGCGCCTCTGTGTCTCTTTGCGATCGCAAAGCTTGAGTGTTAAAACTTTTAGCATTTTTTGTAAAAATAGCTGTTTTATTGTGCAGTTCTTCGACTTTGTTTGTAAAACCTTCTGAAGCATTTTTAGCTGCCTCTGCTGCTTTTTTAGCATCCAGAGTTTCATTTTTTGCTTTTCTTATCTCACGTAAAAACTGATCAGCTAATGTAGCACCTATTCCATCTTCTCCCTTGGAACCTGGCAATCCATTCGCACCTGGAGCTCCGGTATCTCCTTTTGGACCTTGTGGACCTGGCATACCCTTAAGACCAGATCTACCAACTTGACCTTTAGGTCCTTGCAAACCTATCTCTCCCTTAGGTCCTTGCAACCCATTTGCACCTGGTTCTCCTTTGTCACCTTTAGAACCTATCTCTCCTTTCTCACCCATATCACCTTTTATTCCCATGGCTCCGTCTAATCCTTTAGGACCAATATCTCCCTTTGTTCCATTTATACCTGGCTCACCTTTTATACCTTGAGGTCCTATATCTCCTTTTAATCCTTCTATACCCGGCTCACCCTTGTTACCTGTAAGACCTTGTGTACCATTGAAGCCCCTCAGACCTGGCTCTCCCTTAGGACCTTCTGGACCTTGCAATCCATTTGCACCTGGTTCTCCTTTCTCACCCATATCACCTTTTATTCCCATGGCTCCGTCTAATCCTTTAGGACCAATATCTCCCTTTGTTCCATTTATACCTGGCTCACCTTTTATGCCTTGAGGACCAATATCTCCTTTTAATCCTTCTATACCCGGCTCACCCTTGTTACCTGTAAGACCTTGCGTACCATTGAAGCCCCTCAGACCTGGCTCTCCCTTAGGACCTTCTGGACCTTGCAATCCATTTGCACCTGGTTCTCCTTTCTCACCCATATCACCTTTTATTCCCATGGCTCCGTCTAATCCTTGAGGACCTATATCTCCTTTTTCTCCCTTTGGACCTTGGACTTCTCCTGGATTTTTCCTTAGTTCTTCTGCAATGCTTTGTGTTAGCCCGGTATTATTTGCAAGGTTTTCTACTAATGTATGATTAGCATCACTTAGTAACACATCTGCTAGCTCTTCCATTCTGTTATCAGCTAGTGCAATGGCTATTCCTGTTTGAATATCTTGATTACTAATAATTCTTCCTGCAACTTGCTTCTCTAATACTAAATCTCCTCCTTGGTCACGATATTCAAGCACCTGATTAGCAATAGTGCCATTATTAATTAATTTTTGTGCAATTTCTTCAGGACTTGCATCTCTACCTTTATCACCTTTAGACCCAGTATCTCCTTTGTCACCTTTAGAACCTATCTTTCCTTTCTCACCCATATCACCTTTTATTCCCATGGCTCCGTCTAATCCTTTAGGACCAATATCTCCCTTTGTTCCATTTATACCTGGCTCACCTTTTATGCCTGGCTCTCCCTTAGGACCTTGTGCACCTGGCAATCCATCTGTTCCGGTATCTCCTTTATCACCTTTAGAACCAGTATCTCCTTTGGGACCTTTTATCTTTCCTGGATTTTGTCTCAACTCTTCTGCTATTCCTTCACGTAAGACTGGATCATTTACCAGCACTTTTTTATCTTGATCATCTTTTGCTTCTAGTACTGCTCTTCCTAATTCACCTACTTTTTGAGTGTCAAAGAACTGATGAACAATATTTTCAACTATTGTTTTTGCTGCATTCACATCGCCTTTTAATTTGGCATACTCAAGCAAATACTCAACTAATTTTTCCTTGTCTATTTCTTGCTTCACGATTTCTAGAGCCTTTGGCTGATTATTTAAATCACTATGAAGCAGAAGATACTTAGCAAGTGCCCAATCGCTCACCTTACCTTTTATAAGATTGTGAGCTTCTATCTCGCTCATACTGCTTCTATCAACAAGTAGTTTAGCAAGCTTTTCTGCAAATTTTTCATATTTTTGGAAGGCTATAGGATCGGGATTATTTTTCTTTGTGGCATCGCTTGTTATCTTACTCACAGTATCTTTTATAATGTTTTTTGCTTCCTCTAAAGAAAGTTTACTTACTACTCCTTCAGTAAGTTTTGCTACATCAATTTTATTCACAAGTTCCTGCGAATTAAGATTAATTTTACCGGCAATCTGAGTTGCAAGATTTTCACCTTTGATACCATTTGCGTTAAGAACTGCTTCTCCTAGCTCAGCTTTTTTATTAGTAACCAATTCAGTTGCGATTTCTGTAGCACTTGAGGCATCTCCCTTCTCACCTTTTGGGCCTTGAGAACCAGGCTTACCCTGAGAACCAGATTCTCCCTTATCGCCTTTTGGACCCAAATGGCCTGGCTCACCTTTAGGACCACGTGCTCCAGTGCTACCTACAGAACCTTCTGGACCAATAAAACCTCGGTCACCCTTATCACCTTTGGAACCTTGGTCACCCTTTAACCCCTTTTCACCGTTACGGCCTGGTTCACCCTTTTGGCCTGGAGGACCTTGTACGCCTTTAACTAACGCTTTTAAAGAATCTTCTTGCTTTACACGCTCACCAAAAAGATGTGCTACTGTTTCTGAAAATCCCTTGGGATTAAGCCGATCTTCTGTCATTATAGCTGCTGCTAAAGGATATAAATGGTCTATGTTAGAAGAAAATTCGGTAACAACTTGACTAATACTTGGAGTTACTCCATTAGTGCCTTGATTCCCTTTTTCTCCTTTAGGGCCTTGATCGCCTTTTGATCCATGCGCACCTGACGATCCAGTATCTCCCTTGTTACCTTGAGGACCAGGCGCTCCATCGAAGCCTCTATCACCTTTTTGTCCCCTTTCACCTGGCTCACCTTTAGGACCTTGTACACCAGTATGTTCTAATCTTTCAATTCTGCCTTTTAAAAGTTCAATTTCTGCTTCTAAATTTATATGTTCTTGAATATTCACATCAACCTCCAAAAAGTTATCAAAATTTTCTAAGTTATAATAATAAGGATATGGACCTGGTCTATTGTCGTGCTCATACCCAAAAGAATTAGGGTTAAAATTATAAAAATTTTTGCATGTTCTATTTTCATACGATATGCAACCAACATAACTATTGCCTAACTTTTTTACTGCAAAATAGGTATCTTGTGCGTTCAAGCTCTCCATTTCATGAAAAGGGAATAACTCGAATGTATTGCTTATACGAGTAAATGCTGAATTGATATCATTCAATATGCCAACTTTTCTACCAATTGAATCATATACCTGAGCGCTCCTATATAATTTGTATATATTTCTTGATTCTTTAAACAAATAGTCTCCTATTTTTATTTTGAGTCTTTTATCAGGTGAACTTTTAAGATCTTCCAAAATAAGACTGACATTTTCGCTACTAATTATGTCTTTTGGATCTATTAAAACTTTCCTGTTTTCTAGCAGTTCATAATAAATACTACAGCTTTCACGATTATATGCCTTAACATGTAAACCATTTGTGTAACCATGAGGTATACGATCAATAGTAGCTATGATAGTATTTTTGCCATCATAGTAATAATAATAAGGTTGATCAGAGTTAGTAACTAAAGCGAATTTGTAATCATTTCCTACCCTTTCTAGCTTTAATTGTGGCCATTCAGATAAGTTGTTTAGTATACTTGCCACGTCATGCTTCAAATCCCAAATTTGAAAACTCAGGCCAATATTGTTGTCGATGATAATGTAAGATACACTAGGCAGGCTAAATGTTGTTTTGTTATTTAATCTTATTTGTGCAGGTATCCTACGACCAGTTCTATTATTACAATCGTTTTGTAGGATACCTTCCTTTTCTAGTTTAAAACGCATCTCCACCTCCCTTTGCGATTAGATATAATTAATTTATGGGTATTAATTATTGATTAATAATGATGATAAGTAAATATGATTATATTTTACACTAATTTAGTTATAAATTAACTTGTGAAAGAAAGTTGTTTTTTTACAACTGAGCATAAAAATGCTTTGTATTATCGAACTTCTTACCACTCCAGCTCTTTCATCTTATGGATGATATCGTTCCAGTGCTTGATACTGAAATCTAGTTCTTCCATAACCTCGTTGGAAAGGTTTTCAGTATAGGGACAAATTTTATTAATCTACAGAAACACCCTTACCCTCAGGATAAAGAAGCTAGTTAAATTTGTCAAGCAATTTTTTCATGACCAGCTAGATAAATAGCTACTTCTTCAATTTGATTGAGGTGAAAAATTGATTGCCGTTGCGGTAAATAAGCAGCATTACTGAATCTTTGCCGTCTTTTTTTACTGCTGAATCAATTTGTTTTTGAAAATCATTAGTATTTTCAATATCGATTCCATCTAGTTGAATAATTATATCACCTTTCTTAATAACACGTAGTGTAGAATTACTACTACTATCTACACTAGTAACTACTACACCCTTTGTGGGTGCATTGTTTTTTAGTTCTTTTGGCAAATTTGAAACGGTTAAACCACTTATATAACTAGATGTTGATTTATTTTCTTCTTGATTATTACCTGAATCATCATTTGTAGATTCCTCGATTGCAACCTTGATATTGACTTCTTTACCTTTTCTAAGTAACTTAACCTGTACTTTCTTTCCGGGCTCAGTTCGTGAAACCATATGAGGTAATTGCGTCATTCTATCAATTTTTTTGCCGTCAAACTCTAATAGTATATCACCTACTTTGATTCCTCCTTTCTCTGCAGGACTGCCCTTTACTACGCTTGCAACTAATGCACCTTTGATATCTTTTAAACTCAAGGATTCAGCAAATTCTTTTGTTATAGGCTGAACTTGCACGCCAAGCCAACCATGTTTTATTTTTTTACCACTTTTTAATGTGTCAATAATTGAAATAGCTAGATTAGATGGTATAGCAAAGCCTATACCCACGTTACCGCCAGATTCAGATGGGGAATAAATAGCAGTATTAATGCCTATAACTTTTCCATTTAGATGAAATAGTGGTCCCCCTGAGTTACCTCTATTAATTGCAGCATCAGTTTGAATAAATTCATTCATAGTACCAATACTAATGTCTCTAGATCTTGCAGACACAATTCCTGTACTTACAGAGCCACCTAAACCAAAAGGGTTGCCTATTGCAATAACTGTATCACCAACTCTTGCTTTATCAGAATTACCAAATTCAACAAAAGGAAGATCTTTATCAGAATTAATCTTAAGCACAGCAAGATCAGTTTTTGCATCATAGCCTAAAACTTCTGCTTTGAAATAAGTATTATCGTTCATAGTAACTGTAATATCTTGGGCATTTTTAATAACGTGATAGTTGGTTACTATGGTTCCACTTTTATCTATAATAAATCCAGACCCAAGTAACGTCACTTCTCTATTAATGCTAGGAGCTCTATCGAAAAATTGATCAAAATGCTCGAAAAATTCTCTAAAGTCATCAAAGAAATTATTTCTTGGCGTAAAAGGGATTTTAGTTCTACTGTTATTTTCTTGCTTAACTATTTGCTCACTTGAAATATTTACAACTGCGGGAATAAGTTCTTCCACTATATCAGCAAGCCCTTTATTACAACTACATACAGGATCTGCAACTGTTTTTGCAAACAGATTAGCATATGAAGCAAATGAAATTAAAAAATATGCAAATATAGATAAAATAAATGCTTTACTTTTCATAAACTATTTCCATCCCTTGTTCAAAATATCTAAGAAATTATTATTTGGTGAAAGCACAAATTTAGTATTACCCTCAGCAAATGATTTACTGTAAGCTTTCATAGAGCGATAAAAGTTAAAAAACTCTTCATCAACCTTGAATGCCTCATTATAGATTCTAGTTGCTTCAGCATAACCACGGCCTCTTATTTCATGTGATTCTTTTACTGCACTAGAGACAATTCCCCTTTTTAATTTATCAGCTTTTGATCTAATTTCTTGTCCAGCTTGTTCTCCTTCTGCTCTAATTTCTTTTGCTTCCTTTTCTCTTTCAGTTTGCATGCGGCGGAATATTGCAGAACTATTTTCTTCTGGTAGATCTGCTCTCTTAATTCTTACATCTATTATCTCTATGCCAAATTTTCCAGCTTCAGAATAAACTCCACGTTGAATTAATTGCATAACTTCTGATCTCTTTTCATTCAATAAACTAATTAATGAAAATCTTCCTATATTCTCCCTTATGTGAGCTTCTATGACAGGATATAATCTTCTAACTAGCCCTGATTCATTTTTCACAGTCTGATAAAAAGTGATAGGATCTATTATTTTATATTTTGCATAAGCATCTACTATAATACGCTTTTGATCTGCAGTTATCACTTCCCTTGGAGTTTTATCAGGACTTAGATCTAAAATTCTCTTATCAAGAAATTCTACGTTATTTATAAATGGCAATTTAAAATATAAACCACTGTCCCTAACATCTTTTACGACTTTACCGAGTTGTATAACTATTGCTTGTTTTGTTTCTTGAACAACAAAGATTGAATTAGATAATGCAATCAATAATGCAACAAATACAAAAGCAAAAACAATTTTAATATTACTACTCATGACTATTTTCCTAGATTTGTAAGAGGTAAATAAGAGAACATACCTTTCAGATCGTCTGTTATAACAAATTTATCTACCTTGCTAAAAATATTTTCCATAGTTTCAAGATAAATACGATTCTTAACAAGAGAAGGATTTTGTCTATATTCTTCATAAAGAGATAAAAAGCGATTTGCATTACCTTTCGCTTCATTTATTATTTCGTTCTCATATGCTTCTGCATCTAATTTTATCTTTATTGCTTCACCTTTTGCACGAGGTATAATATCATTACTGTAAGCATATGCTTCGTTTATAGTACGCTCCTTATCTGCACGAGCACTTTGTACATCCCTAAATGAGCTAATCACTTTTTCTGGTGGGTCAATTTTTTTCATTTGAACAGATAAAATTTCTATACCCATTTGATATCCATCAAGAATCTGTTGCAATAAAATTCTAGTATCTCTGGAGATTTCAGCCCTACCTTGACCTTCGAGTGCAAAAGAGATCGTATTTTTACCTATTATTTCTCTCATAGCACTTTCAGCAGCATTTTTAACGCTGAAACCAGGTTTATAATCCCGCACTTTGAATAAATAATCTTTGGCATCTCTAACTCGCCACTGGACCTCAAAGTTAACGTTGACTATATTCTCATCTCCGGTAAGCATCACTCCTTCACCACGATCTGTATCTCGCCCATAAGAGCTGCTTATCCCAATTTCTTCACGATTTACTTCTTTAACATTCACTTTAAAAACCTTACCAATAGGGTAGGGAAAGTGATAACGCAAACCAGATGTTTCTGTATTGGAATATTTGCCAAAAGTAAGTTCTATACCTTCCTCACTCGGATGGACAATATAGAAACCAGTACAAAGATAAAACAACAAAACAATAAAAATGATGAAATAAGGTTTTTTCCCTCTATTTCTGGTTAAGCCATTAAAAAAGCATCTTATATCAGACACAGCTTTACTTAAAATATCTTCATTACTTGAACCTGACGGTTTCTTTCCAAGATTCCAAGGATTACGCTCATCCATAAAAATTATTAATTGTATAACTAATACGCTGATATTACTTAATCTTATCAAAAAATGCAAAACTATTTTGTTTGCAGATTAATGATCGGAGTGAAGGATGTGATCATACACTTCCTTTTTCTCTATATGATATGGTCAATTCTACAGAATTTCTGGCTTTTTTTGAATTCTTTATTGTCGTTTTTGATAAGTATCTTTAGTTGTATATTAATTATTAACATAAAAGACAATGCCTGGGATTTAGGAAACTTAATTTTAATCAAGTAGCTGCATAATAAATCATCGTCAAGTAATAGAATGACATTATCTACTATACAAATTACCTGCAAATTGCAATGTTCGAACAATTGTGTATCTGAGTTTTGAGATGACGAAACTAGGGTTGTATAATCTATACACATTTGTGACAATTTCTTACCTTCGCTCAAATAACTTTTCAATATCGCTTAATTTCATTTCTATATAGGTTGGTCTTCCGTGATTGCATTGTCCAGAATATGGTGTTTTTTCTATTTGCCTCAACAACTCATTCATCTCCTCTAATTTCATCTTTCTACCTGCTCTAATTGATCCATGACAAGCAATTGTAGCTAGTATTTTATTTATTTTATCCTCTATAGGTAGAGTATCTTCTATTTCTATTAATCTATCCACTATATCAATTAGCATTTTCTTCACATCTATTGACCCTAAGATTGCAGGTATTTCTTTTACTATGATCGCATTTTCTGATTTAATTTCGATATCAAAGCCCATTTCGAAAAGCTTATCCTTATAAACTTCTATCATTTCCATACCGGCTTGACTTTTGATTTCAACCATTTCAGGCAAAAGAAGTTTTTGTCTTTTTATACTTGATTTCTCCTTTAAGCACTCGTATACTAGTCTTTCATGGGCTGCATGCTGATCTACTATAATTAGTTTGTCTCTTACCTCGGCAATAATATAAGTATTGTAGATTTGACAGTGTGCAAACCCAAGTGGATAGTCCCTTATTAGATCGGTTTGTTTCCTTTCCAAAATTGTAGTTTCTGCTCGTGGAGGAGATTTTTGCATACCAGTATAATCAAACGATTTTGAATGTTCTGATAAGCTTTTTGTCTCTATATTTGGAGAAGTAAATTTTCTCATTAACTGGTTTTCAAAAGGATCCGACCTTCTTCCATAAAATTCATTTTTAAGACTAGACCTACTAAAAGGATCTGATGATAGATGATTCGTTTTTGTTCCATTCTGAGCCAATACAGTTTCTGCAAGATCTATTCTCTTTGATAGCACTTTTATTAGCCCTCTTCTCACTATTTCATATATTAGCCTCTTGTTCTGAAACCTTACCTCTGATTTATTTGGATGCACATTTACATCAACTTGATCATACGGTATCTCTAAGTGCAGCGCTGCAAAAGGATATCTATTGCTTGGAATAAGGTCGTGATACGCATAACGAATTGCACCAATAAGTAGATTATCTTTAATTGGTCTACCATTAACAAATGTATAGATCTGAGTTGAATTGCTACGATTGACAGTAGGTTTACAGATGTATCCTGTAAGTCTAATGCCATCTTCTTCTTCACTAATTTGCAAAGAGTTTTCATGAAATTCTTCTTCTACTTCGCATAGCCTGCTAAATAATGAGTTCTGCTTAGCATACTTAAGAAGCTTCTTATTATCGGAGATAAGAGTAAACTCAATTCCATAATTGATCATTGCTAAGTTGTTTACAATATCAACAATGCTTTGTGTTTCTGCCCTTTCGGTTTTGAGAAATTTTAGTCTATTTGGTGTGGCAAAAAATAAATCTCGTACTTCAATATATGTTCCTATCGATAAAGGATAAGGAACAAGCTCTCCTATTTTTTCTCCCCCCTCATACCCTCACTTTTACCCACAAATAAAAAAGCGAGTAAAATGGATACCAAATAAATTTGGGATTAAAATGAGTGAAGTAAGTACAAATGTGCAATATACTGATGGCTTAGGGGATAAATGGCTGGAAAGAGAGTTAAAACACGTTAATTTAGGAGATACAAGACTTAATAAGAGACTTATTAAAACAGGCTATTGTATAGAGGGTAAGGCGTCTGGATCAATTAATCAAAGCTGTAGTGGATGGAAAGAAGCTAAGGGTGCATACAGATTATTTAGCAATGAAAAGCTTAAGGATAAGGAAATTTATTCTTCCCATTACAAAGAAACTATGGAGAGAATGAAAGGAAATCAGTTTGTTTTTTCAGTTCAAGATACAAGTTATTTGGATTTTGACTCTCATATAAAAACCAAGAGGCTAGGTAGTATTTCTAAAGCTTATACGAAGCATAAAATGGGTTTACTGTTGCACAGTGCCTTAATAGTCAGCAAAGACGGATTACCTTTAGGTCTATCTTCTCAACAATGTTGGGCACGTTCTATTAGGGAAAAAGAAACGTCACAAGAAAAAGCAAACAGGAAATACCGTACCTCCATAGAAGAAAAAGAAAGTTATAAGTGGATAACAGCTCTCAAAGAAAGCATAAACAACCTTCCTGCAAATGTACAACTTGTTACCCTTGGTGATAGAGAGGCAGATATCTTCAAATTTTTATGGATCACTGAGACATTAGGTAGTTTTTATGTAATCCGTAATCGAACTAATAGAAGATTTATCTGCACTGAAATTGGAAAAACAGATTTGCAAACACGCATCACTCAACTGCCAGTAAAGAAGAAAATTTCTCTAGAAGTTAATAAAGGTAGAAACCAAAGATCAAGGAAAGCTAATATTGAAGTTAAGTATATGAAAGGCTATATACCTATCAGATCTTCTTCAATTTATGGATCAAAAGACAGAGTGCATAAAATAAGTGATAAAATCCCTGTATATGTGGTAAGTGCAAAAGAAACAAATCCTCCTGAAGGATTGGAAGCTATTGATTGGACTTTGTTGACTAATGTACCAGTTAATAGCACTTTAGATGCTATAGAAAGGATAAATTGGTATAAGCTAAGATGGAAAATTGAGGAGTATTTCAGGGTTTTAAAATCAGGATGTAAAATAGAAAGCTCTCGTTTAACTACAAAGGAAAGGCTACAGAAATTAATTGCTATAAAGAGCATTATTGCATTTAAAATTTTATATTTAACAAAAGTCGCTTTATCAAATCCCATGGAAACCTGTACTAAAATTTTAAGCAATGAAGAGTGGAAGGCCCTTTTCATACGTGAGCATAAAGTAGCTACATTACCAGAAGAACCTCCAAACATAAAACAAGCTATTATTTGGTTAGGAAAATTAGGTGGATTTATGAATAGAAAAAGTGATAATTTACCAGGGGCTATGACTCTATGGCGGGGCTATGAAAATCTTAAGGAGAGCATAGTTATGCTTCACATCATGACCTCTCAAAATTGTGGGTAAAAGTGAGCATTAAATATGAGAGAGTAAGATCGATCATTGAATGCATTACTCTATATTTTAGATATTCAGCAGTACTACTGAAATCCACCTTTTCTTTTAATTCAGATATCTGCTCTTCTGTCAGACTAGGATGTTGCTTTTTAACGCAGCTTATAAAGTTCGCTTCGCGTAACTTGAGCCTATAGTCTTGATAAGACATCCCTTCAGGCTGAAATTTATTATACACTTCATAACGTGTACTACCTTCATATACTAAATTATCTCTACCCTGCAACGCAAAGTTAAGATTAACTATACTATTTACATCATCAGCTAAAAGCAGAGCACTTTCTCCAATTGGGCTTTGCACATTCCATCTTATAGAAGTTAATAAATCATCGGTATCAACAAGCTTATTGTAATTAAAAACTTCTTCGCTCTCTTCAACATATTCATGAGCTGGGCTCGATTTTTCTCTAGTAAATAAGCTACGCACGTTAGCAAGAAATCTAGAAAGCAGTTCTTTTGACTCTACACCAGTTGCTTTAGTTAGTACCCACCAAATTGGCAACATTACTATACCAAATATAAACATAGAAATTGTATAATATAAGTTTCCAATCAAAGCAGAATACAGCCAATAATCTGAAGTTAGACCAATTACAGCAGCAACATTACTATTTATAACAGGAAATAATGTAATCATAGGTATTATAGTAACAGCAATATTCACTACAAATGCTAGAGTGAAATTTGTTCTCCTATTGGTTTTTGCAATAACACTTGCTGTGTCGATGGCGTTTGCAATACAACGTCTACTCAATCTTGTCGGGCTGATAACTTTTCCGCATCTATTTAAAATCCTTCTCTTTGGTGTTGCAGTGAGGTAAGTCGTAGGATATTTCTCATCAAGCTTGCACATGTTCTCAAAATCCTGCTGCTTATTAATACTGTCTGCTTCATCAACACTAATCCACAACTTGGTATTTTGGTCTTTTAATTTCCGATCATTTTCTTGCTGTAATAACAGGTCATGTGTCACTATAATTGTTGTAGGTTTAGTTGCCTTCAGTGCATTTTTAATTTCCTCAGCAGCTTTAGGTGTCCTAATGTTTACAGTAAATGCACTACTCATCATTTTTTTAGCTTGGTTTACTAGATCACTGTTTGGTACTGCAACCAGATGATGAAACCCTGCTTGGGCTAGTACATGGCTCCACATTCCAATATCGTAAGTCTTGCCAAACCCAGTTTCTGCATCGATCATAACATTACAGTTAGCAATGGAAGGGTTTTTGAGATGTTCCAATATCCCTTTAACAACAGATTTACGACGTGCTACTATTATAGATTCCTTTGTATCATCAAGTTTTATAGATTCACCTTTTAGCTTGCAGTTGATTTTTTCTAAGCTACTTATAATACTTTGCCTTTCTTGATTACTGATAGAACTCACACATTACCCGCTATAATTATTACAATATTAATTGTATGTTAATTCAGTAAATTGTCAATTCTATGGACAAAAAGCTGATTTCAACTATCATATTAATATGAATATATGCCTCGGAATAATTACTTCTCCCCATGGAATCAAAGGAGCTGTCAAAATAAAAACCTTTACTGAAAAGCCCGAAAATATTTTCCTATATGGTGAACTAATAATCGGAAGTGAAAATTATAAAATAAGCTTGGTGTCTGTTGTCAGTAATAATTTAGTAATAGCAACAATTAGCGGTGTGAATTCCCGTAATGAAGCAGAGCTTTTAAGAAATAAAAAGTTATATATAGAAAGAGATAAGTTACCACAGTTAAATGATGAGGATGAATTTTACCAAGATGATCTTGTGAATATGGAAGTAAGACTAGAGAGTAATGAATTATATGGCTATGTGAAGTCTGTGAATAATTTCGGCTCGGGGGATATATTAGAAATTTTGGTTATCAGCACAAAAAAAAACATTATGTTATCTTTTACTAAAGAAGTATTTCCATACATCAACATGAAGGAAAGGTATATAGTAATCAACATGCCAGAATTCATTGGCCAATAAAAATTTTGATATTTGTATAAAGTTATTTATAATAATCAGACCAAATTAAAAGTGTAATTATGGCAGAAAGGGCTAATGATATCAGGCCAGGTCAGGTACTAGAACATAACGGTGGTTTATTTTCGGTTATAAGTATTATGCATACTCAACCTGGTAAGGGTGGTGCATATATACAAGCTGAAATGAAAAATATCCAAACAGGAGCAAAGTACTATGAGAGGTTTCGCTCTGATGCAACAATCAGAAGGGCAATTTTAGATGAAGAGGAATATGTTTATCTCTTTACTGAAGGGAATATCGTAAATCTTATGCATCCAAGTAGTTACGAGCAGATTGTTATAAATTTAGACTTATTAGGGGAAAAGAAGGCTTATTTGCAAGATAATATGAAAATTAAAGTAGTAACTTATCAAGATAAAATAATTTCTGCACATGTGCCTGATCACGTTACACTAACTGTAAAAGAGACAGAGTCTGTTATCAAAGGTCAGACTGTTACTGCTTCTTATAAGCCTGCAATTTTGGAAAACGGAATACGTGTTAACGTGCCTCAATTTATAAAAGAAGGGGATAAAATTGTATTACATACTCCTGATAACAGCTATTACGAAAGAGTAAAAGAGTAAATGGCCATTTCATCACCACGAATCAATGTGATGCTTGATTCTGTACGCAGTGCCTCCAAGCAGCTTATACGTGATTTTAATGAATTGCAAATTTCAAGCGTTAAGTCAGCAGACTTTATCAATAAAACTTATTCAAAATCCAAGCAACTTATATACGATTGCTTGAAAAACTACAACCAGAACTATGACTTTATTTTTGAAGACGATGTGGGCCAAGATCTAAAAGACGGCGGTTATATTTGGTTTATTATGCCTATAGAAGGCAAGGAAAACCTTTTTAGTTGTATGGTTTATTTTGCAGTATCAGTTTGTCTCATTCATAAAAACAGAGTTGTAGCAGCTGTGATTGATGCTCCAGCCCTTAGAGAAACTTTCTGGGCAGAGGAAAAGAAAGGAGCTTTTCTTGAAGATTTCAAATCTCGCCATGTAAAAATGCGGATGAAAGCTCGTGAAGGGGGAATAATAGACATAAGTGGTAATTTGTTAAATAAATTACCACTTGACAATAATAATCTACGCTCCCTTGGCTCAACGGTACTAGGTTTTGCATATCTTGCTGCCGGAAGATACAATGGAATAATTTACTCTGGAATTAATAAATATAAAACTTCACTCGGTAGGCTTTTTCTGCAAGAAAGCGGTGGGAGATTAAGGGAAGATAACGCGCTTGTCATTGCTGGAGATATAAACTAAAGTTCATTCAAAAGAGCAAAAGTCACGTAGTGAAAATAATAAATGGTCTTACCTACCCCTCATTGCAGCAGGGTGGCAAAATAAGATAGACGAGAAAAGACAACTATAGGAACAAATAGGTGTCATTCCAGCACGTGACACTAGAATGGCTTTGTTGCACAGCTCTTCGGATAGTGGGTAATGTATAATAAATTCATGAAGCTATATCAAACTTAGCCATGCCTATTTCAGTAAATTTGTTAAGCAAATAACACTTGAGTAGCAGTTCCTTCTCACGATTAATCTCAGATTTATTCCTAAAACTAAATCCAAATATTTGCTTCAGTCGCGAGAAAAAACTTTCTATATAAGATCTCTTCCAATAATTTATCTCTTTTTTCCACCTCTTCATACCATCTTCATCATATGACTTTATGAGCTTGATTGTAGAATTTCTCTCATTCATATAATCCAACTTTGGATGCTCTACTGCATTATTTTGCGGAGGAATCCTTGTCTTTATGTCAAGCTCATCGCACAGTTTGTATAACTTCTTTCGATTATATGCCCTATCTGCATATATCGTGCTTATGTTATACTTGGTATCCACTCTTTCAATAAGATCACAGGCTCCATAGTGGTCGGAATAAACTCCACTACTGTATTTTGCAGCTATAACTTTTTTACTACCTATCTCTAGCATTACATGTAGCTTTCTTGTTTGCTCATAGCGGCGATACTTTCTATCTGTACCATTTGCCTTACTATGGCCTGGAATATTATTGTAGATGCTGATACCTGTACTATCTATAGCAATTTCAATATCTTCCATATCGTTCTTATCAACTCTGCAGTCGTTGATTTTGATATTAAGCTTTTTAAACCTTCTTGAAGCCTGCGAATAGCTGATAATTTGCAAAATTTTCCCTATTTGCTCAAGATATTTCTCTATAAATCCCACTGTTTGCCTAAGACCAATCCTGAATAGATAGGTTATTATGTGAATTAGAATCACTACTTTGTCGCTGTAGACATTGTTGCCACCTGCTACTTTTGGACTATTTTCGTACCAATTTTCAATGGCATCGTTGATATAATGAAAAACATTTCCCCTTTCTTGAAGAAATTTGTTATATTCATTGCAGTTACTGACTTTCATTCTTATTGGCATATTTTTCCTTTGTCGGCTAAATATCTATTTTATAACAAATTCCATCAGTAACTGCCTGTTCTTTCCTTGAGTGGTGCAACAAAGCCATCCCAGTGTCGGGGCACTGGGATGACAGGAGAAGGAAACGCCGGAATGGCAGGGGAAAGAAACACTGGGATGACAGTGAAAGATCTAATTCCTTATATCAATTAATTCTCATCCACCTTTTACATTACATAAACTCATCACTTTTATAGAACATCTCATTAAAATCATTCAAAATTCCAAAATCTTGATTTTTAATAAATAGATGCCCATCTGCAATATAGGACTCAGCAAGAGTAAATGGTTCATCATGATGCTGTGATGCTGGCCTAACAATTTCATTGTACAAAACCATTACTTGCTCATAATTGTATCCACTACCATCATGATATTTACCACGTATAGTGTCATAAAAATTTCTTACATCATCATACGTAACTTGCAGTTCTACCTTATATTTCCCTATTTCAACAGCCTCACCCACTTTGATTTTTAAAGGATGTTGTTTCACATTATCTATAACAATTGTTTCCTCTTGCTTCTCTTCGTCTCCTCTTATCGATCTTTTACTCCTTTCTTCACTCGCAGGTTGATCTGCTGGCATTTGGTCTATATCGTTAGATTCTTCTTCTTGCATAGTAATTTTTTTGAGATAGCTAAGCATATCCTTTCCAGCTTTTTCCCAAGTTGCAGCTTCTTTTGAAAGCTCACGATAATAAGAATCATTACCGCCTTTGCTATCTATTACATCTCTTGCTAGTCCTTTCTCTTCTGCCCATAACTCAGCATGTTCAACAAGTGTCCTGCCATCTTTGCCTACAACGTCAACGTCAGCTTTGTTTTTTATTAGATATTCTATTGTATCTAACTTTCCATGCCTCACTGCATGAACTAAAGGTGTCCAACCATCATTATCCTGAGCATTAATATTCGCACCTTTTTCAACTAACTGCTCTATCATCTTCTTATTCCCAAGATCAACAGCAAGATGCAAAGGTGTTAAGCCGTAGCTATCCTGAATATCAATATCCGCATTATGCTCTATGAGATATTTAACTACTTCCATATTTTTCATGTACATGGCAAAATGTAGTGGAGATTTACCAGAGCTAATATCACGGGTATCAACATCTATACCACGATCTATTAAGTATTTAGCAATTTCCGTATGTTTTAGCTCAATTGCATAGTGCAGCAGTGTTTGAGCTGACGTGTTTTTGATACCAAGATCTGCGCCATGCTCAATTAAACTCTTAACTATTTCCGCATTCCCTAGCTTAATAGCAGCAAGTAACGGAAAAGTATAATAACTTTTACTATTAGGATCTGCGTTATGATCTAATAGATACTTCACTATTTCTGTATTACCTGAATAAATAGCACTGTATAATGGCGTTTTGGAATAAGCATCTTGAATATTAGGATTTGCACCACGATCTATTAAGTATTTAGCTATCTCTATATTTCCAGACTCAATGGCATAGTGTAAAGGTGTCTTATAATACACATATTTAGTATTAGTTTTCTGATAATAATTGTCATGAACATTAAGATTTGCTCCATGATCAATAAGATATTTTGCTACTTCCGTATTTCCTGACTGAATGGCATAATGTAGTGGCGTTTGTTCATTATGGTCTCTTGTATCAGTATATGAATTGTGTTTTAGTAGCATTGCTACTTTGCTTAAATCTCCCAATGAAGCAGCAAAATGTAAACTCGTCGCACCTGTTACCTTATTTATCTCGTTTACTTTTCCTATAGTGTTTTCTACATTATTGTCATCAATATTCACCTTTAAGAAAGGCTGTTTATTATACTTCATAACTTTTGTTGTAACAGCTTTTCCTTGTTCGTCTTCACTCACTTTTTTAGCAGGTTGCATAGAATCTTCTCTACTGACACTTTCTATCTTGGTTTTATCACCACTTACATTATGTACTGGGCTATAACCATATAGACCCTTGCCTGCACTTTGTTGGCTTGTTGAACTTTCAACACTGTTAGATTCAACAACATTATATTCCATATGTTGTTCACCACTCAGCTCAGCCTTAACTCATTGTTTAAATTCTTGATCATAACCTTTCAGCTCAGTCAAAAAATCCTCAAATAATTTATTACCTTGAGACCTATTTGCACCAGATTTAGAAAGGCTCTTGAGCAAATTATCAATCATATCTGGATGTTTATCTTCAAGAAATTTGATCACTTGTTCAGCATCCGAATGATAATGTTCCCCTTTATTACTCCAAATATTATTGCGCAATATTTCATCTGGTTTGAGACCTTTATTCTTTATTGCAATCAAGGCCTCTTTATCTCCGTGGTCATTGACATGCCGACCATCTTCTAAACTTGCCATATAGTTAGCAACCCCTTCATGCATGGCCTTAGATAAGACATCACCTGTACCATAATAGGAATTAATGATAGTTAAGGCGTGCCCCAATTCGTGTTTTAAAGTTTTACACGAGTCATCAAATTGGTCTTGTAGATAAAAATAAACATGAACTTCTGAGCCACGCCCTTGAACTGTTAAGCCAGAAGCGCCTTTATAGTTAACGTTCAACTCCTTAAGATAATTTTCGTAGTCACTCTTTGTATTAAATACGAAAACATTAACTTTATTTGGTATGTTGTGCCAAGGCTGAGAATTATTAATGCCAAATGCTGAATCAAAATCTTTTATAGTACTCTCGATGGCATTTTTTACACTACTCAATTTGCTCTGAGTTAATTCCTCATCATCATATTTTATATTTATTTGAAGCTTGTGTTCGCCAAAAGTCATAACTTCACTATCTGGCACAAGATCTGCCACAATTTTATCGCCACTTTTTACATCCATCCACTGCTTAAATTCTTTTTCAACTTCTGAGTTATTCAAAAGATGCTTGAATTTTGATATCGCTTCTACTCTATTGAAGGACATTTCAGTAAGCAATTGCTTTATGAATTGAGGATGTTTTTCTTGTAGGAATGTCACTAAGCAATCTGATATTCTATAGTCGTTAGACATACTTGCTATTTTATATGGTGTATCATGCCCAGATTCATGCATTTTATTGTATGCTTCTTTTGTATAATGCATATCGCGAGTGCTTTCTTTTTTAGCTGCATCATAGCTCCACATGAAAAGCTTCATACCGGTACGTAAAACTTCAGGTACTGTATCCATATTACCGGTAGAGTACTCAAGAAATGCATCGCTCATTTTTTCCATTAAAATTTTAGATTTTGCACAAAGTAAGCCATTTACATCTCCAACAATAAAAGTCTTTGCTATCGTGCCGTCAGCTTCGTGTGCTCTTACTGTTCCACCACCCCATAATTCTCTATGGTCCTTACCACCTGAAAGTTCCTTGATGTGAGCTTTGTAATCATCGTAATTTTTCAGCACATAAAGCTGCAATTTTACTGGACCAGAATGAACGCTTTTTTGTGAATAGAAATTATCAGACCAGGCTCCGTAAGCATCTTTTACAGTTTGTTTTATATACTCAGGGGTATAACTAGCTAATCCCCCATATTTTACTTCTATTGTAAGCTGATCGTTTATTACTATACTTTCTTTATTTGGAAATAATTTTTTAATCAAAGTTTGTGATTTATCATATTCAGAATTTGTTTTAAATTTCATATCCACCTCTTAAAAATTTTCACTATAAATAAGTCTTGAGAAAAATGCGTTAACTGTAGATTCAGCCTTTACCTTGTTTTTGCACAACTGCTGAGATAGTTGATCATCGCTGAAAAGCCGATTCTTAGTATCGAGATATTTAGCATAGTTGCCAGCAAGTATTGAGTAGAAACCGCTTTCAAGTTCAAGATAAGAGCTGCTATTGAGAACAAAAAATAAATCGCTCTGGTCAAGCAGTATGTCATAACCAGAGCTCGTACAATGTAAGTATTCATTACTTTCATACTCTGCTATGTAGTATTTACTTGCATCAAGATCACCATTAAGCTGTAAAATTGCTGCTGAACGTCCATTCCCAATACTATGGCCTTTTATTACTTTAAGTACTTTAATCTCATCATTTTCTATGAGTTCTCTTAACTTTTCATTCTTTTGATTTAATTCTTCCTCTGCCTTTCTTCTGTCTTCTTCTAATTTTGTTTCTTTTTCAACAAGCTCATTTTGTATTTGCAAAAACATATCTTGAATGGTTAAGCCATTTAGAAAGTAATCCAATACACTTGACACAAACGGCTGCAATTCACCATTATCTTCAAAGCTCTTTTCCTGCTTTTTGTCATATTGAGTGGGATTATAGATTGCATACAGAGGATAAAAACCATAATTCACCTCGTCGAATGATAACTCTATCGAAAATCCGCTCTGATCAAGTGGAAGTTTAGTAGCTAAATATCTACCATTATTATCTCTGACATACAGCTCATTTATACCATAGTGCCCACTATATTTGTTGTAATAAATATAAAAATTCTCAGGATTAAGATTAAAGTAATCATCTAAATTGTTAGGTTTACCGAGCTTTTCACATAGAAAACTCTTGCTCTTATCTGTAAGTTTGATGCGTGTAGAGAAGTAACACCGATCTATTCGGTCACCTTTTTCTATTTCAAAGTCTAGGACTATTTTATCGCTAAACATACAGAATTTCCTCACATTTCCAATATTTATGATTATAAATTGTGTACTATGAAAAAAGCATTAAGGCTTCTTTATGTATCTAAAAACAGCGCTAACTTATGACAAGAATAGTTGACGTATTACTACCACTTCCAATTGATCAGCTATTTTCATATGCAATTGAGAAAGATACTGAAACTTCAATTGGAGATTACGTAGTGGTACCATTTGGCAGAAAGCGTTTGATTGGAATAGTTTGGAAATATAGCGGCAAGAGTGATCGAGAATTAAAATGCATTGAACAAAAGATCGAGTTACCGAGTATCAGACCAAAACTGATCGAATTTGCAGAGTGGGTTGCGCAGTATAATGTAATACCTATCGGTATGCTTGCCAAAGTAATAATGGGAGGAGTATTAAAGGTAAATCAGATAGATAAGTTAGTTTTCACTAAGCAAAAGCAGGAAATAAGTGAAATAGATTACCAATTAAGCCCTGAGCAGCAAGCAGCTCGCGATAAGATAATAAGTAATTTGAATGAGTATTCAGTGACTTTGCTTGACGGTGAAACCGGGTCTGGAAAAACGGAAGTTTATCTCTCTGTGATTGCAAGGTTAATTGAAATCGTAAACGATGCACAAGTCCTGATCCTTCTGCCAGAAATTGTCCTAACTTCACAATTAGTAAATCGTGTTCACAGTCAGATATCTGGAAATATAGCTGAGTGGCATTCAGGACTTACTCCCAAAGCTCGCCGAAATAATTGGCTTAATATAGCAAATGGAAGTGCGCAGATAATTATTGGGGCAAGGTCATCACTTTTTTTGCCTTATAAGAACCTAAAATTGATCATCGTTGATGAAGAGCATGACTCATCCTTTAAACAGGAACAAGGAATTATATATAATGCTCGAGATATGGCAATTATCTTAGCCAAACTCGAAAATATTCCGATTATTTTATCATCCGCTACTCCGCTGCTTGAAACAATTTATCATGTTAAAAAAGGGAATTACAACCATGTAAAGCTAACCGAACGATTCGGTGGTGCAGAGTTGCCGCACATAAAAGTAGTGAATAATAAACAATGGATTTCAAATGAGCTTTTCGAAGGGATAAAACAAACCATAGAGAAAAAACAGCAAGTTATGCTCTTTCTAAACCGCAGGGGGTATGCGCAACTTGCAGTTTGTAAAAAATGTGGATATAAAATTTCCTGCTCAAATTGCACTGTATGGCTTACGTACCACAAGAAAAAGAACGTCCTTTTGTGTCACCATTGTTCTTACCAATCAAAACTTCCAGAAAAATGCTCGAATTGTCAAAGTGAGCAGTCATTATCCCTTTGTGGTATAGGAATTGAGAGGTTACTTGAAGAGATAGTAAAACTATTACCAAATGCAAAAACTGCAATTATCAGCAGCGATCAGAAATCGCTTGGTAGCGTCATTGACTCAGTGCTCAAAGAAGAAGTGAATATTATAATCGGTACACAAGTGATTGCTAAAGGGCATAATTTCCCTAAGTTAACTTTGGTTGGAGTGATCAATGCAGATTTAGGACTTGAAAATTCTGATCTTAGGGCAGCAGAAAAGACATATCAATTATTGCATCAAGTTGCAGGAAGGTCGGGAAGGTTTAATGAAAAAGGAATGGTAATAGTGCAAACTAATAATCCTGAAAGTTTGATAATAAAAGCATTGCAGCAGCAAAAAAGGGATTTGTTTTATGAAATTGAACTTGAGTCAAGAAGCAAAGCTAAAATGCCCCCATTTAGTAGATTAATAGCGCTTATAGTTTGCGGTAAGGATCAATTTGCAACACAAAAAGCAGCAAATGAGATAACAAACTTTTTGCATAATCAATTTTCAACTACCTCTCAGCACTTGACATTGAAAGAATTTGAAATTTTTGGCCCATCACCAGCAGCAATAAATTTCTTAAATAATAAATATCGGTATAGAGTGTTACTCAAAATACACAATAAATACAGTCTGTCTATAAAGAAAAAGCTGAAACATTGCTGTAACTTGAGTTCAAATATTGAAGTAACAATAGATGTTGACCCTGTGAGTTTCTTTTGATGCGGTCGGAATTTATTTGACATTTGTAGGAATTGCTAATAAGTTCTATTAATTTTTTAATTAAAAATTTGACTTTTATTAGAATTTATTGTATTATTGATATAATTAGAATGGGTAAATAATATGACTACTTTACTTGAAATCGTCTGTAAGAAAGGGATAGGGTATGAAGACAAAACTAGAGAATTGAAGGGGTTTCTTGGTGAGAATAACGAAATATTAATTAACAAAGAGTTATTTAAATCAGCTTTATCTATAAAGGATGCTGTAGATATAAGAAAAAAGATGGTGTATCTTATTTTGCACCACTGCATTGAATACAATAGTGCAATATCTGAGAAAAAAGAGAAATTATCATTTCAAGACGTGATGAAGATTTTAGATGAAACTGTGAATAGGTTTATTACTCCTCAGTATTTCTACAAATTGATAAATTTTCAAGATCAAAGTAGTAAAAATACATTATTACACCAAGCTGTTATAAGTAATAACACTGAGGCAATAGAAGCCCTTTTAAAATATGGTGCAAATCCTTTGATAAAGAATGAAGAAGGTAACATTTCACTAGATTTAGCTCATGGAAATACAAAAAAAGTACTCATCGAATGTATGAAAGACCAAGCTAAATCGAAAAAAGAAAGTGCTAGATGTAATAGTTTGATTGGCATTATACCTGGCGTTTTTCTTGGCATTGGACTCGGTGTTGGTAGTGCTTTAGTCCCTTCAATGACTATTATATTATGCACACTCGCAGTATCTGCTCTTGTTGCTGGAATAGCAGTTGGAGTGGCTATATATTTCCTAAGTCAAGACTATAAACAGGCTAAATCAATAGAAGAAGCTGTTAATCCTCAACTCTCTTCTGTCAAGTATGAAAAGACTGTAGATAATAAAGCAGTACTAGGATAACTGTGAGTTTTTTAACATTAGATTTCTTGCATAACTGGAATTCGAAAGTTCCAGCGCATTTTTCTTATTGGATCCCAGTGGGCTTTGTTGCACAGCTCTTCGGATAGTGGGTAATGTATAATAAATTCATGAAGCTATATCAAACTTAGCCATGCCTATTTCAGTAAATTTGTTAAGCAAATAACACTTGAGTAGCAGTTCCTTCTCACGATTAATCTCAGATTTATTCCTAAAACTAAATCCAAATATTTGCTTCAGTCGCGAGAAAAAACTTTCTATATAAGATCTCTTCCAATAATTTATCTCTTTTTTCCACCTCTTCATACCATCTTCATCATATGACTTTATGAGCTTGATTGTAGAATTTCTCTCATTCATATAATCCAACTTTGGATGCTCTACTGCATTATTTTGCGGAGGAATCCTTGTCTTTATGTCAAGCTCATCGCACAGTTTGTATAACTTCTTTCGATTATATGCCCTATCTGCATATATCGTGCTTATGTTATACTTGGTATCCACTCTTTCAATAAGATCACAGGCTCCATAGTGGTCGGAATAAACTCCACTACTGTATTTTGCAGCTATAACTTTTTTACTACCTATCTCTAGCATTACATGTAGCTTTCTTGTTTGCTCATAGCGGCGATACTTTCTATCTGTACCATTTGCCTTACTATGGCCTGGAATATTATTGTAGATGCTGATACCTGTACTATCTATAGCAATTTCAATATCTTCCATATCGTTCTTATCAACTCTGCAGTCGTTGATTTTGATATTAAGCTTTTTAAACCTTCTTGAAGCCTGCGAATAGCTGATAATTTGCAAAATTTTCCCTATTTGCTCAAGATATTTCTCTATAAATCCCACTGTTTGCCTAAGACCAATCCTGAATAGATAGGTTATTATGTGAATTAGAATCACTACTTTGTCGCTGTAGACATTGTTGCCACCTGCTACTTTTGGACTATTTTCGTACCAATTTTCAATGGCATCGTTGATATAATGAAAAACATTTCCCCTTTCTTGAAGAAATTTGTTATATTCATTGCAGTTACTGACTTTCATTCTTATTGGCATATTTTTCCTTTGTCGGCTAAATATCTATTTTATAACAAATTCCATCAGTAACTGCCTGTTCTTTCCTTGAGTGGTGCAACAAAGCCATCCCAGTGTCAAGCACTGGGATGACATCTTATTATGCAAGAAATCTATTCATTTAAAACTTATTTGAGAAAACGTAGCTATAAAAACCGCAGGTACCAGTTGGTTTTTATTAGCTAAATTAAAGGTCAAGTATCTGGAATTCTGAACATAAGATCCCCCTGTATAAAAAAGATTAGAAAAAATGCAGTGCACATACGACAGATATGCTCTGAAGAGGATACGCTACATTTTTAGTGAGTGTGATTTAAAAGTCTGCAGACCGAAGATAGATTTTTGAGCTCAATAAATATCTCTAACTGTAATTGTAATCAGATTTAAAATATGCGGAAGTAATTTTTTAGCTATAAAATCTTCTAAAAAATTAACACAGAAGTTAGTTTCATAAGTATTTTTATCAAAAACTATTTTAAAAAAATTTAAATAGAGTTGAAAAATTTTAAAGATGAGATACCCTACCTGAAATGCAATCCCTGTAAAATAAAGAAATATGAAAGGTGAAATAAACACTGCAGCAAATTTTCAAGCAGAAGACCTTGAGTCTAAAAATGCTACAGATCTTGATTGTTTAGCTAACTCTCTAAATTCTTTGAATGCAAAGAGTGCTGAGATTAAAGATAAAAGGAACGATGTGCCTTTTTCCAGTAGAAAAAGCAACTCGCATGTTTTAGAACTTTTTTCTAGTGAAAATGTTGAGATTAACATTCCAGATGAAACACCTTGTGCTGCTCGGAGTGAATCAGGTATAGCTGTAATATTTAGAGGTATAGCTGGGTTGTTTAAAGGTAGGAATAGTATGGACGTAACCCTTTATCAATCTAAAGTGCAACGTAGCTCTGCAATTGATTACAGTACTACAGAAAGTATAGGGTTACGGCTACTAAATATCTGTAAAGGAGAAGAAGATATCTCTTTTGATCAAGAGATTAATTTTTTATATAAAGAGGGTTATTTGTATGATGTCTTATTGTTGCAAGACGAGGAGAATCATGACACACCTTTACATGTAGCTATAAAAAGAAATTGTACTTGTTTTGTAGAAAAACTTTTGTGTATTCTTAAGGAACCATACTGTTCAAGTGAGTTTTACAAACGCAAATATTTTGAACATAAGCAAGAGAATGAAAAGCCGCTTTTCAAAGTTATTAATACTAATAACAAGGATGGAAAAGATGCAATTACTCTGGCTATTGAAAGCAATAATTCAGAATGCATTTCAGCTCTTTTTAACTACTTAACTCGTGAAAATATTAACAGAAGAAAAGATGTTGAAAATGAGTACACACCTCTACACGAAGCTATGCTTCTTAACAAAAATGAAGCAATCAAAGAGCTTCTCAAATCAAAGGATATAGATACTGAACTCATAGATAAGGAATCTTACAAAGCATATAATTATGCTAATAACAAAGAGGCCATAGAATTGTTTATTCAGCACTATAGTAGTAAAATTAGTGAGTTGCGTATAAAATTAGAAGATAATAATAAAAAACTAGCACGAATTAAGTGCGTCCTAAACAAAACAAAACTTACTTGTGTATGCTTAGCAGCCTTCGGCTCTTGTTTTAGAATGTATAGAAATTCCCATGACATAATAAATGAAGAAGTGAGTGAAGATATGTTATATTATTCTCTTGCATTGCTTGCCAACACTACAGGTCTAATATTATTTTTTAATTATTTGATCGATACAATACTTTCCAAGTATGAAGAAAAAAATTCTAGTTTGAATAAAGAGTCAGACAGTTATGTAGAAGAAAGAAATATGTTGAAAAATAAATTACGTCATTTTCAAAAAAGAAGTACCGTAGTAACTACGCAAATGTGTGAGATAATTTCAGTTATACCTGAATCAGAGTTAGGTTACAGTAGATTGTGATTACATTAATTTTTTCAAGACAGTTCTAAAAAAAGTGGGAAATCTTTTTCATAGCCAATCAAACTAAGCTTTCTTTACGAAAGGTTTGATGTTATCATTTTATAAACTATATCCTGAATTTGTTAAATGAACATTAATATAAAGAATTTAGTTCATGCTTTTTCTAAATTGCCAAGTTTAGGTCCATCATCATCACGAAGATTAGTTATACATTTGCTCCAAAATAAAGAGAAAGTCATGCTACCGCTTGCATCTTTGATTAGAGAGCTAGCGGATCTTATAATAGAGTGCAAAATTTGTGGAAACCTAGATACTAAATCGCCGTGTTCTATTTGTACTAACCCAAAGCGTGACACCAAGTTAATGTGTGTAGTAGAAGAATTGGGTGATCTATGGGCATTTGAAAAAGGGAATATATATTCAGGTATGTATCATGTTTTGGGTGGAAGGCTATCAGCAATAAATGGCATAGGTCCAAAAGAACTGAATCTTGATAACATTCCCAAAAGAGTTACAGAATTTAAAATTGAAGAGGTCATTATTGCAATCAATCCGACATTAGAAGGCCAAGTTACTGCGCAATATATAATTGAATTGCTAAAGAATTCGAATGTAAAAATATCGCGCCTTGCTTGTGGTATACCGATAGGTGGAGAAATTGACTACCTAGATGAAGGGACTCTGAAGATAGCGCTTACTTCAAGACAAGAGTATGAGTAAATACAAAAGAAGGTATGTGCTTAAAAAAACTTATATCGCTAATAACATTAAAAAAAAAAGAAGAGGAGCAATTGCCTAAGGTAACAACTTGGGAGAATGATTGCTTAGGCTATAAACAAGTTGCAAGTAGATTTAGTAATATAATTAAGACAATTGATCAGTTTTTTTCGATCGTATCCTTAGAAGGATATGATAAGTGGGGTAAGACATTTTTTTTGAAAGAATGGGTAAAGGATCTAGAGCAGCAAAATGAAATTGCAGCTTATTACAGCGCATGGGATATTAGTGCGCTAGATCAACCATTGCCTTCTTTTTTGCATTTCTTGTTTGAGGATCTATTCGCATCATACAAAGTAAAAAGGAGTGTTATACAGCAGTTCAAAAACATAAACCAAGAACTATTTTCTCTCAATACATTAGGAAAGCTGATCAGTAAATCTCCACTTGCTATGCTTTCAGTATTTCTCGATGCTGCAAAAGAGGCTGATAAGAAAGACATTGGTTTTGTCTTGGGTGAGTTAAATCTTCTCCAAAGGAGAAAAGAGAACATTAGAGATTTTAAAATACAACTAGCAGATGTGGTTAATAAAATCAGGAAAGACAAAAACATTTATATAATGGTGGATGATCTTGATATATGTCGCCCTAAATTCATTGTCGATTTTTTAGAATCCATAAAGTACATGCTTGATGTTGAGGGACTGGTTTTCATTATCTCTGTTAGCCAAGATAAGAGTAATGTGCAAAGAGCAATTAGCACAATACTTGGACCAAATTTTAGCCTAAAATCTTTTACTGATCTCTCTTTGCATTTGCCAAAACAGCCAACAGAGCAGTTTATAAGAAAACTGTTTGAAAGTTCTGAATTACCGAAAAAATCAAAGAGCTTAATTATAGATAGCTTTATATTTTATGCAGAAAGCTTCTCATTATCACTGCAGGCAATACAATACTGTATAAGAAGAATAAAGCTATGTTTTTTGAACCATGCAAAAGAAGAATTACTTGATCCGAATTTATTTACATTTTTAGTAATACTACAGTCAGTAAACACTGATTTGTACGAGGAATTATATTCATCACCTCAGAAAGTACTGGAGAAGATTGAGAGTGATTTAATGCCAAATGGTCAAGAAGAATGGAAAAAGCTTAAAATCTCTCTTGAGACTACTTTTAAAAAAAAAGAATCAAAGACTAACAAATCTTTGAAGCAAATAAGAGATATTATATTCTAGCACTTTCTTCTTAATTTGCATGACACAATGGTTGTACTTATTCCAGTTTAGCATTGGAACCATAAGTTGGCCCACATAAATTTTAGCATGTGTGACCTTGAAAGATCGCAGTGCAATACTTAAATTATTAGAGTAGTAGGCTAATAATGGAGCTCAAAATGCACAACATACAAGAAACTGAAAGTTTAAAATTTGACGCTGAAGTAGGCAAAGTACTAAATATAGTAATTCATTCACTTTATACTAATAAGGATATTTTCTTGCGTGAGTTAATATCAAATGCATCAGATGCATGTGATAAATTGCGCTATGAATCACAATTAAATGCTGATTTATTAGATTCAAGTGATGAGTTGAAGATTACTATTAGCTCCAGTAAAGATAAGAATGAGCTGTATATAACCGACAATGGAATTGGCATGAACAGGCAAGATTTAATAGATAATCTTGGCACGATTGCAAGTTCTGGTACGCAAAAATTCTTGGATGCAATTAAGAATAATAAAGATTCGAGCCAAGCTGTAGAGCTGATTGGAAAGTTTGGTGTTGGTTTTTATTCAAGCTTCATGGTTGCTTCAGAAGTTATAGTAGAATCAAGGAAAGCCGGAGAAGAAGAGTCTTGGGTGTGGAAATCTAAAGGAGATGGAGAGTATTCAATCAGCAAATTAGATGGTCAAATCTCTCGTGGCACAAAAATTACGCTCATCATGCGTCCTGAAGAAAGCGAATTTTTAGACAAATTCCGTATTGAAAACATCGTTACTACTTACTCTGACCACATAAATTTTCCCGTTGAGTTTGTAAATGAAGAAGGAAAAAGTGAAAAATTAAATAGCAAAGCTGCAATTTGGACTAAGCCAAAAAATGACGTTACTCCAGAAGAGCACAACGACTTCTTCCGTGGTGTTGCACATGTGGGCGGTGAGCCTTGGATGATATTTCATAATAAAAATGAAGGTGCAATAGAGTATACGAACTTGCTTTATGTTTCTTCTATCAAGCCTTTTGATTTATTTCATCCAGATAGACGCTGCTCTGTAAAATTGTATGTAAATAAAGTGTTTATCACTGAAGATAATGTGCAGATTATACCGCAGTACTTGCGTTTTTTGAAAGGTGTGGTTGATTCACCGGATTTGCCTCTCAATATCAGCAGAGAAACACTGCAGAACAATCGCGTTGTTGAGCAGATTAGGAAATCTTTAACTAAGCGCATAATATCAGAGCTCGGCAAAAAAGCAAAAGAGAATTTAGAGGAATATACAAAATTCTGGGGCAATTTTGGTGCGGTGTTAAAAGAAGGTCTTTGCGAAGCTATGCCAACTGATGAAAGAGAAGCATTGCTTTCCATTTGCAGATTTCATAGCACCAGTGATGATAAGCTAGTTAGTATTGATGATTATATAAGCAGAATGAAGCCTGAACAGGAACATATCTACTATCTCACAGGAAATAGTCTCGATTCAGTAAAAAACAGTCCACAACTTGAAGGATTCGTCAGCAAAGGATTGGAAGTGCTTCTATTTGTTGATCCAGTTGATGATTTCTGGACTAGCGTGATTCATGAATATAAAGATCAAAAATTTAAGTCTGTGACCCGCGCTGATGTTGATTTAGAAAAATTTTCTTCAGAAGAAGGTAAGAAAGATGAAGAAAATAAATCAGATGAAAACAAAAGCGAAGAAAACGCGGATTCTATACTCGAATACTTCACCAAGGTTCTTGGAAGCTTAGTAAAAAGTGTAAAGATCTCTAAGAAATTAACCGATAGTCCTGTGTGTCTAGCAGTTGATGAAGGAACTATGGATCTCCGTATGGAGCGTTTTTTACGTGAACAGAAGCAGCTAAATTACCGCACGCCAAAAGTACTTGAAATTAACATTAAGCATCCTTTGATAAGAAACATAATGGAATCTCACGCTGAAAATGGTGAAAATCCAACACTTGGAGATATGATTTACTTATTGTTCTATCAAGCTTGTATAGTGGAAGGTGAAGAGATGGAAGACGTAAGTCTATTTGCTAAAAGGCTCAATAACTTGCTTGGCAAAATTTCTATTTAATGCTATACTTAGTTTAGCTAATAATTAGGGGGTAAAACATGGGGTGGAATTTACTTGGTGGGCTCATGCCGCCAGCAGTAGATACTGCAGGAGAAAGTGAGCGACGCCATTCTGGAGATTCAGGCACTGAAGAGGAGTTTGAAATTTTAGGGCGAGAAGAAATTAAGGAGCGTCGCTACTCTGGAGATTCAGGTGATGAGAGTCAAGAAGAAGCTGATGTGAGGGATTCTGATGTTGAACCTAGTGTACCAATTACGTTACAGTTTCAACTAACACAATCTCTGCTAAGTCAAGTAAAGGCAAGTGAGAATAATAGGGATGCAAATTCTGGCAAGCAAGCTTACAAAGACCTACCCAGGATGGATTTTGTAATTAATGGTCAAGTTATAGACAAGAATTTCGTTAGCCAACTTCGTGATAAATGTAATCAAAATGACCAACGCCAAATTGCAAAACATGTTTTTACAAAAATGTTTGAACATGCTAAAGCAGAAATTCCAAATGATAATCTATTAGAAGAATTAATTACTAGTTGCAATCAGGCTGGTTATGATGGCTCTTTGTTAATGCAGCTCTCTCTTATATTTTTGGGACACGGTTTGCAATTGCCTGATGCTAATGATAGACATATAGAGATTGTCTGTAGTGATCAGGATTCTTTAAACGTTAAATATTGTCCAAATATGCCTGTTAAGCAACTGGGTAAAGAAATATGCAGGGTTGATGCTATTTTAGAGTTCACCCTTAAGTTTCGAGATAGTAAGGTAGAGTATGGTGCGCCAAGAAGTGCTTGGAGAACAGTTGGTGAAAATCCAACACAAACAAAGTCTAGCCAACAGTTTGGAACAGACCACTATGTTGCATGAGGTAACGAGTGTAATAGAGCTAGTGGGATGGACAATGCAGGGTACAACGAAAGTGAAGGGATTGAGTTCCGAAATACCTGAAGACATAGAGGTCGACATTTTCATGGCCATGGAAGACAGCATGAAGGATAGCGTAAAGGCAAGTTATCACTCACTCTATCGGGATCTGAGACCGTGCCATGTATTGAAATGGACTTCAAGTGAACTTGGGAGATCCTATGCATTCCTACAAAGGTACGCTGGAACAAGTCAACAAAGGCAAGAACTAGCGGAAGATGCAGGGGAAGTCGGACTGATTGATAGTACTCAGAATGTGGGAAAGCCACGTACAAGGGGAAGCGATCAGCAATATAGTAACTGGAATAGGGATTGCTAGGCCAATACAACGGAGGTTGGAATAACATGCAAAATAAACTAAACCAGATAGCAGTAAGAGCAAAGCAAGATAAGCGACTAAAATTCACATCGTTAGTCCATCTGATAAATACAGAGAATCTTGCGAGATGTTATAAAGAACTGAAGCGTAACAAGGCTTGTGGAGTAGACCAGATAACAGTGGAATCATACGGAGAAAATCTGAATGAGAAACTCGAAGTGCTAGTAGAAAGTATGAAGAGGAAGCAATATCAACCACAACCAGTAAAGAGGGTATATATACCGAAAGCTGGAAGTAAAGAGAAACGCGGACTCGGAATACCATCGACCGAGGATAAATTAGTACAGATTATGCTGAAGAAGATACTAGAAAATATTTACGAGGCAAACTTTCTGGACAGCTCATATGGATTTCGACCTGGAAGAAACTGTCATCAAGCGGTAAATGCACTAGATAAAGCAGTTATGTACAAGCCAATAAACTACATTGTAGAAGTGGATATCAAGAAGTTCTACGATAATATACAGCATAAATGGCTAATGAGATGTCTAAGGGAACGAATAACTGACCCAAATTTGCGGTGGTTAGTAAAGCGGTTTCTCAAGGCAGGGATAGTCGAAGCTGGAAATTATGAAGCAACAAAACAAGGTACACCCCAAGGTGGTATAGTAAGTCCTGTATTAGCAAATATATACTTACATTATGTGTTGGATTTATGGATAGAAAAGAAATTTAAACCAAGATCCAGAGGATATATACAACTAATAAGGTTTTGCGACGATTTTGTGGTTTGTTGCGAAAGTAAGGTAGACGCGGAAGAATTTCTGGAATTACTGAAACAAAGGCTAAATAAATTTGGGTTGGAAGTATCTGAAAACAAGACCAGAGTAGTAAAGTTTGGCAAGAGGGAGTGGCAACAAGCGATAAGAGAGAAACGAAGGACGGAAAGTTTCAATTTTCTGGGGTTTACGCACTATGGTGCAAAAAGTCGTCGTGGTAGATTAATAATGGGACATAAAACCTCAAAGTTAAATCTAGCCAGAAAACTAAAAGAAATCAAGGAGTGGTTGAAAATAGTCCGCGGAAGTATTCGACTTAAAGCTTGGTGGCAAGTACTGAAGGCTAAATTAACAGGACACTATAACTACTTTGGTATTAGCGGAAATTATTGGTGTTTGAAACAATTTTACACATCAGTAAGAAAGCTAGCATTTAAATGGATAAATCGGCGTAGTCAGAAAAAGAGTATGACCTGGGAACAGTTTGTACACTACGTAGAAGTAAATCCATTACCAAAGCCAAAAATACATTTTTCTTTATATGCATAAGAGGGACGACTGTGAAAACTAATATTGATGAGCCGTGTGCGGGAAATCTGCAAGCACGGTTCTTTAGGGGGAGTTGTAGTAATAAAACTCAAACGAGAGGAGTAAAGCTACAGCTTCTACCGAACAAACAAGAATATCTGTAATTGACACAGTGGAAGCTGAAGCAACAGCTAATGGTACTGTTTCTAGTAATTCTGTTCCTTGTACTTTAAGAGTAGAATTAACAAGTGATGATGAAGATGAATTTCTTTCGATTGAAATTGAAGATGTTAATAATGATATTAACGTTAATCAACCTACTGAGCATGTAGAACAAGTTGCTAACGGAAATGGACAGCCAAAAACAGAATTGCCAAGAATTAATGAGCAAAGCAGCAAAAGTGGCCTCAAAAAAAATCCACAAAATACAAAGAAGTATGTCGTAGCTGCTGCTGCACTTGCAATAGCTGGTATTGTTTCAGGGGTGGCTGTTGCAGTTTACTTGGAAATGTTAGCGGTAGGAATAGCAGTTGCAGCTTGTTGTCTTATTGCAGCTACAGTTACATACTGCTGTAGACCTAAAAGCTTAATTGAGAATGGTGAGCCTGCAGAGATTGTGTTCAAGGAAAGGTCTGTATACTAAATATAGTAGTCTATCATTTAATAATTTATTATAATTATATTGATTGTTAATAGATAAAAACTTGGTAGACTACGAAAAAATATTCTTAAATAAAATCAAAGATATAAAAGAAGAAGGGCGCTATCGTGAATTTACGCATTTTGCGTCATTACCTGGCAAACTTCCCTATATTATGGATTATGAAAGAAATAGAGAGGTTATTGTCTGGTGCAGTAATAATTATCTGGGAATGTCACAAAACGATAGTGTCATTGCTGCTATTCAAAATTCATCTGTTGGTGCTGGAGGAACAAGAAATATATCAGGTACAACAAAGGAAGTTGTTGAGCTCGAGAAATCTTTGGCTGACTTGCATCAAAAAGAAGCTGCTTTAACTTTTGCTTGTGGCTATCTTGCCAACCAAACTACACTTAGTACTTTATCGTCTGTTATTCCGGGCGTGGTAATTTTTTCAGATGAGAAAAACCATTCTTCAATGATAGAAGGTATAAAATCAGGAAAAAGACCGAAGCACATATTTAGGCATAATGATGTTGATCACTTAGAGCAGTTGCTAAAGTCTATAGATATAAAAACGCCGAAAATAATAGCACTTGAATCTGTATACTCAATGGATGGTGATGTAGCACCGCTTGAAGCGATATGTGATCTAGCAGATCAGTATAATGCAATTACCTATTTGGATGAGGTACACGCAGTTGGCATGTATGGACCGCGCGGTGGCGGAATTGCAGAAAGAGAAGGTTTGATGGATAGAATAACTGTTATTCAGGGTACATTATCAAAGGCTTTTGGAGTGATGGGTGGATATATAGCGTCTTCAAAGAGCTTGGTGGATGTAATAAGAAGTTCAGCCCCAGGATTTATTTTTACTACTGCTATGTCGCCCGTTTTAGCAGCAGCAGCAAAGGCAAGCGTTGAGCATCTAAAATCAAGCAACATTGAAAGAGAAAAGCAGAAGCAGGTGGTTGAGAAAGTAAAAGACTCACTGAGAAATGCAGGAGTGAATTTTATGCAAACAGAAACTCATATAATTCCAATCATAATTGGCGATCCTGAGTTGTCCAAAAAAGCATCAAAATTGTTATTTGATGAGTATGGAATATATGTACAACATATAAATTACCCAACAGTTTCAAAGGGGACTGAGCGCTTCCGTATTACTCCTACGCCTTACCATACAAATGAAATGATAGAGCATTTAACAAAATCTCTTGTAAAAGTTTTTGAGAAATTATCTGTTTGTGTCTGTTGTTGAGTTTAAAGTTGCCAAGAATAAGGTATCTATTTAAAAGCATAGTTAATGTACAAAATCAGTGCTTTATTTCTTATCATGAAAGTAGCTAACACTGGGATCTATAGCTCACACAGGTAAAGTTTACTCTTTTGTCATCCTATGGCTTGACCATAGGATCCAGTCTAAACAATCTGGATTCTAGTGGGCTTTGTTGCACCACTCAAGGAAAGAACAGGCAGTTACTGATGGAATTTGTTATAAAATAGATATTTAGCCGACAAAGGAAAAATATGCCAATAAGAATGAAAGTCAGTAACTGCAATGAATATAACAAATTTCTTCAAGAAAGGGGAAATGTTTTTCATTATATCAACGATGCCATTGAAAATTGGTACGAAAATAGTCCAAAAGTAGCAGGTGGCAACAATGTCTACAGCGACAAAGTAGTGATTCTAATTCACATAATAACCTATCTATTCAGGATTGGTCTTAGGCAAACAGTGGGATTTATAGAGAAATATCTTGAGCAAATAGGGAAAATTTTGCAAATTATCAGCTATTCGCAGGCTTCAAGAAGGTTTAAAAAGCTTAATATCAAAATCAACGACTGCAGAGTTGATAAGAACGATATGGAAGATATTGAAATTGCTATAGATAGTACAGGTATCAGCATCTACAATAATATTCCAGGCCATAGTAAGGCAAATGGTACAGATAGAAAGTATCGCCGCTATGAGCAAACAAGAAAGCTACATGTAATGCTAGAGATAGGTAGTAAAAAAGTTATAGCTGCAAAATACAGTAGTGGAGTTTATTCCGACCACTATGGAGCCTGTGATCTTATTGAAAGAGTGGATACCAAGTATAACATAAGCACGATATATGCAGATAGGGCATATAATCGAAAGAAGTTATACAAACTGTGCGATGAGCTTGACATAAAGACAAGGATTCCTCCGCAAAATAATGCAGTAGAGCATCCAAAGTTGGATTATATGAATGAGAGAAATTCTACAATCAAGCTCATAAAGTCATATGATGAAGATGGTATGAAGAGGTGGAAAAAAGAGATAAATTATTGGAAGAGATCTTATATAGAAAGTTTTTTCTCGCGACTGAAGCAAATATTTGGATTTAGTTTTAGGAATAAATCTGAGATTAATCGTGAGAAGGAACTGCTACTCAAGTGTTATTTGCTTAACAAATTTACTGAAATAGGCATGGCTAAGTTTGATATAGCTTCATGAATTTATTATACATTACCCACTATCCGAAGAGCTGTGCAACAAAGCCATTCCAGTGTTAAGCACTGACCATCCACTATGTAATTTACTTTTTTATATAATAAATAATACTAATTTACTAATATATTAATTGACAAGTGGTGTAGGTTATACTATTATTAAGATATATAGTTAATATCTTAATAAACAATATGCCAAAATATGTTAATCGCATTGCTCAATCTATTGTATTAAAAGTCTATACTGATAAGGAACATCCTAGAGTTAAAGTGTTTTGTAAAACTGAAGATAGAGAAGATGGACAAGTTGAAACAAGACTCTCAAAACAGGAAATTGCGGAGTTTTTAAATCAATTTGCCAATAAAGGAAAGCACCAAATTTCTATCAGTAAAAATGTAGAACAAGGTATAATTAAAGATATAGAAGGTATACGTAGAGAAAATGGTAGATATGTATACAAAGCACCGGATTTATCAGCTGAAGAACAATATGATAAATTATTTGAAAGTGAGAAAGCTATTCAATTTAATTTGAATACTTTTATGTCAGATAGTATATCTAAAATTGTAGAATTAAAAGATAGATTTGAAGAAATTTTAGGTTTTTCTCTCGAAAGAGGGTTATGTCACTCATTAAATTACTTTGTTACTTTTCTAAAATTAGAGAATAGGCAAGATTTTGTTGGATTTCTCGAGTCTGATAATATTATATCTGAACAAGATTTTATGAATTATATTGATGGAAGAAAAGAACAAACGATTAAGTTATTGATGATGAAGTTTTTATCGCAATTTTTACCTATTCTTGATGTTCAGAGCATTAAAAAGCGAGAAGGAGATACATTTTATTCTGATGAAACAATATATGAGCAATTATGTGATGATTTATCTTCAACAAAAGTATGGATCGATACTGAGCAAGAACAAATCAAACATGTCTTAAATAATGTGGAGATAGGATGCTACTTAGAATTTAATTCTTTTTGTTTTACTCATAATAGAGCAGATGTCAAGGGTGCTGGACATTCTATGTTGGTGTATAAAGCAGAGAATGATAAATACATATTTTTTGACTCTAATAAAGGAGCGGTTGGCTTTTGTCCTGATACAGGAGCTGCCAATTTTACATTAGAGGAAGTTTGTAGGGTAATGGAACTTGCTGTAAACCGTTATTCATATGATATGTATATTGAAAATTTTGCAGATTATTGCCAAGTTTATATTATGCTTAGAAATGCAACACTAATGTTAAAGAAAGCCGAAAAGCTTTACGAAACAATGGAAAGAATAAATTCAAAAATAATTGATATATCAGTTGATAAAGGTATGAATAAATTGTTGCTCACACCTGCAAGTCTGTGAAAGGACATAACTCGATCTTTTTGGCTATTTACCAAGTATAGACATCAGCTCATCCCATTCTCTTTTACCCATGCCACTTTCTTCTCTCGTAACATTTTCTCCTTTTATTAGCTTGCGAATTATTTCAAGACCAGTTTTTGAAATACAGGCTGATTTTAAGGAGTATTCAATGAAAGCATTATAGGCCAGCGGGACCCATTTCTTTACTATGTCCAACATAACTTCTGCATAGACTCTAATTTCATATTGGGCGTGCTGATCAGCTCTAAGCCTTAAAAAGTGAAGAAGGTTGTGTAAATCTATTTTCCAATAAAACTGAGTATAGTAATTAAGTGTTAGATTAGTTCGGGCAATTTCCCTTGCAAGGCCCTGTTCAATAAATTTCTCATAATGAGAATATACTAAATTAGAATCATTTATTAGAGAATCTATTATTTCTTTTGAAGTACTTGAGTCAAAAGCTTCACCGCTGCCTTGTTTATTATTATCAGATTGTTTTGCAACCTGTTCTGGTATATAAAATTCATTATCAAGTATCGAATACCTTCCGGAATATTCATTCACATTTGCAGTTCTATGTCTTATCCACTGTCTTGCAATAAAAATTGGAAGTTTCACGTGAAACTTAATTTCACACATTTCAAATGGAGTTGTATGATGATGCCTCATCAAATACTTTATAAGCGCCTCATCTTGATTTATCTGTTTAGTTCCCTTTCCATAAGAAACGCGAGCAGCTTGAACTATGGCGCTATCAGAGCCCATATAATCAATTACTCGAACAAATCCATGATCTAATACTTTATGTTCTTCGTATAGAATGTCATCTATTTCTTTTACTGTAGTTCGCTTAGTTGTCTCATTCATAATATATCCTCAAGATGAAACGAAAATATCAGCCCCGCATGAATTGAGTTTTTCGTCCATTGCTTCATAGCCTCTCCATAAATGATGTGAGTTATTTATTGTAGTTTCTCCTTTAGCTACCAAAGAAGCGAGAATTAAAGCTGCTGTTGACCTTAAGTCATTAGCATGCAGATTAGCTCCAGATAAGCTCTTTATTCCACTTATAGTAGCTTTATTTTTTTCGATGCTGATATTAGCACCTAATTTTCTTAGCTCATTTGCATGTGCAAATCTACTTTCAAAAACGTTCTCTTCAATGATTGATATTCCACCTGCAATTGACATAGCAGACATTAGTTGTGGTTGCATATCACTGGGAAAGTTGGGATATGGATTTGTTGCAACGTGAGCAGATTTAATAGAGCCATTTTTTCTAGAAATAATAATACCATCATCATGTAACTCAACTCTGGCTCCTATAGTCTTCAATTCATTTGCAATACATTCTATATCAGACAAACTTACTCCTTCTAACTTTAGCTCGCCGTCGGTAATGATAGCAGCCAAAGCATAAGTACCGGCCTCTATGCGATCTGGTATTATTTTATGCTCACACCCATTTAATGCTTCAACACCTTCTATTGTGATTTTTGTATTATTAACTTCAATATTGGCACCCATAATCTTCAGAAACTCTATTAAATCAAGAACTTCCGGCTCCGTTGCGGCATTGTTTATTGTTGTTACTCCTTCTGCAAGTGTTGCTGACATGATTATGTTTTCTGTTGCGCCAACACTTACTTTTTCAAATGTTATTTCTTTGCCTTGCAATTTTCCCTTTGTTGTTGCAGTTATATTACAGCTATCAATTTCAATTTTAGCTCCCATTGCTTCAAGTGCCTTGATATGAATGTCAACAGGACGTTTTCCAATATTACATCCACCAGGAAATACTGTTGAAACTCTACCAAATCTGCTGAGCATTGGACCTAGCATTAAAAAAGATGCTCGCAGTCTGCTTGCAATTTCATGTGATATTAAATGGTTATTGATATTGCTACAGTCAATTTCCAAAGTATGATTTGCTTTATAGTCTTTATTGCATATAAAATTTACTTCTGCACCAAGACTCTTAAGCAGCTCAGACATCAAATGCACGTCAATTAAATCAGGTACGTTATGCAAAGTTATTGAAGAATTACTAAACAAGCTTGCCGCCATTATTGGCAAGACTGCATTCTTTGAACCATTAATCTTGATTTTTCCAATCAAGGGCTTATGGTTACTTCTTACTAATATTTTATGCATTTAATCAAGCGATAGAACTTATCAAGTAAGTATAATAGGTTAGCGGTAAAAGGCAAAATTTTGCTTTTTCTTCTTCAGTCATTCGAGTAGCTGACACTGGGATGGCTTTGTTGCACAGCTCTTCGGATAGTGGGTAATGTATAATAAATTCATGAAGCTATATCAAACTTAGCCATGCCTATTTCAGTAAATTTGTTAAGCAAATAACACTTGAGTAGCAGTTCCTTCTCACGATTAATCTCAGATTTATTCCTAAAACTAAATCCAAATATTTGCTTCAGTCGCGAGAAAAAACTTTCTATATAAGATCTCTTCCAATAATTTATCTCTTTTTTCCACCTCTTCATACCATCTTCATCATATGACTTTATGAGCTTGATTGTAGAATTTCTCTCATTCATATAATCCAACTTTGGATGCTCTACTGCATTATTTTGCGGAGGAATCCTTGTCTTTATGTCAAGCTCATCGCACAGTTTGTATAACTTCTTTCGATTATATGCCCTATCTGCATATATCGTGCTTATGTTATACTTGGTATCCACTCTTTCAATAAGATCACAGGCTCCATAGTGGTCGGAATAAACTCCACTACTGTATTTTGCAGCTATAACTTTTTTACTACCTATCTCTAGCATTACATGTAGCTTTCTTGTTTGCTCATAGCGGCGATACTTTCTATCTGTACCATTTGCCTTACTATGGCCTGGAATATTATTGTAGATGCTGATACCTGTACTATCTATAGCAATTTCAATATCTTCCATATCGTTCTTATCAACTCTGCAGTCGTTGATTTTGATATTAAGCTTTTTAAACCTTCTTGAAGCCTGCGAATAGCTGATAATTTGCAAAATTTTCCCTATTTGCTCAAGATATTTCTCTATAAATCCCACTGTTTGCCTAAGACCAATCCTGAATAGATAGGTTATTATGTGAATTAGAATCACTACTTTGTCGCTGTAGACATTGTTGCCACCTGCTACTTTTGGACTATTTTCGTACCAATTTTCAATGGCATCGTTGATATAATGAAAAACATTTCCCCTTTCTTGAAGAAATTTGTTATATTCATTGCAGTTACTGACTTTCATTCTTATTGGCATATTTTTCCTTTGTCGGCTAAATATCTATTTTATAACAAATTCCATCAGTAACTGCCTGTTCTTTCCTTGAGTGGTGCAACAAAGCCCACTGGGATCCATTTCTTCATCATCATCAAAATGTTATATTTCAACATTACTTTTATGCTGACCAATTTAACTGGATTCCAGTTGGCTTTGTTGCATCGCTATCTACGGCGGATTAAAGATAAAAAAGATGAAGAATATCAGTAGCTTATTATTCTAGCATTTATAGTAAGGACGGTCAGTGAATATCTAAATTTGAGTAAAAGAAATTTTACTACCATTCACTAATCTAGCTAAAATTCAAGAATTTCAATGCTTTAGCTATTTTAAGTAGAATTAAATTTACTAATACAAACAATAAATTACTATTCTTAAATTTGATCAGATTGACTGCAAAAAAAATAAGATTTTCAATAAGTTGCTTGTATAGTTAGCCTTTCATAGGTAGCGATGCAACAAAGCCATTCCAGTTTCAGCTACTCGAATGACATTTTCGTAGTCGATTCAAAATAGCATAATTAACTACACCTTTCCAAAGATGAGAGACGCGTTGGTACCACCAAAACCAAATGAATTAGAAAGCGCATATTGAATTTTATGCTCTTGAGCTTTAAGTGGTACAAAATTTAAATCACACCCTTCTGAAGGTTTGTGTAGGTTTAAAGTTGGTGGAACAATTCCATTGTTTAATGCAAGGATACTAAATATTGCTTCAACACTTCCTGCGGCACCAAGTAAATGTCCTATAGAAGATTTAGTCGAGGAAACAGGTATTTTATAGGCATAGTCACCGAATAACTGCTTCATTGCTATTACTTCAACTTTATCCCCAAGTTTTGTTGAAGTTCCATGTGCATTGATATACCCAATTTGACTTGGGCTTACTTGTGCACTCCTTAAAGCAAGTTCCATTGCCTTAAGTGCGCCTCTTCCTTCTGGATGTGGTGCTGTAATGTGGTGCGCATCTCCTGTGAGTCCATATCCAGTGAGTTCTGCATATATTTTTGCTTCCCTTTTTTTTGCATGTTCATATTCTTCCAGAACTAATATACCGGCCCCTTCGCCCATGACAAATCCATCGCGTTCTTCGTCCCATGGCCTTGAGGCCTCTTCAGGCTTATCATTGAATTTAGTTGATAGCGCCTTCATCGATGCAAAACCTGCAATTCCAACTCTGCATAACGCACTTTCTGCTCCGCCTGCAATCATAATGTCAGCTTCACCGAGTTTTATAGCTCTTGCTGAGTTTATAATCGCATGCGCACCTGTTGCACATGCAGTAACCGCTGAGTCATTTGGACCTATAAATTCGTATTTAATAGAAATATGACCAGATATCAAATTTATTAGACTTGCAGGAACAAAAAATGGGCTAACACGTCTAGGCCCCTTCTCCTGCATGGTAATTACATTTTCCTGAATTGATGGAAGACCACCTATACCAGAACCAATAGCTACACCTATTCGCTCTTTATTAATATTTTTATTTTCCAAAATTAGTGAATCTTCTACTGCCTGAACAGCTGCTGCAATTCCGTAGTGAATAAAACGATCTGTTCTTTTTAGGTCTTTTTCAGAAATATAATCTAGCGGATTAAAACAGCTTTCAGCGTTGTAGGATACCTGTCCTGCAACCCTGCAAGCAAGATCAGAAGAGTTGAACCTATCTGTACTGATTGCTTTTATGCCAGATTTACCTTCTTTCAGCTTTAACCAGGTGTTATTAACATCTGCTGCTAGTGGAGTAATTAAGCCAACACCGGTAACTACTACTCTTTTGCTCATTCAACATCAATTGTTTGCTTTGTTTACTACATATTCAACTATCTGTTCCATAGTTTCCATTTTTTGCGCATCTTCATCAGGAATCTCTATACCAAATTCTTCTTCAGCTGCCATGATTATTTCAACTGCATCTAAACTATCTGTGCCATGGTCTGAAAGCTTTGAAGAACTACTAAATCCCTCTACATCCTTACTGATGTGCTCTAGTATAATCTTCTTTACTTTTTCTTCTATATCTTCTCTAGTGCTTTTTGCCAATTCGTTCATTTCTTACTAAAAAATAACCTATTCTCTGATGTTATAAGAAATTTTGATGTTTGCAATAGCTTTTATGATTATATAAACTATTAAAAACTTCCTATCTCTTAGCACTCGATAGTTAATAAATTTAAAAATGCTAGACGAAACAACAAAAAATTTGCTTGTTGTAGAAGTGAATAAGCTCTTACCTGAAAATAGCGAGAATAAACTTATATCAGCTATGCGTTATGTACTTCTTGCTCCTGCAAAACATATACGTTCTTTTTTAGTTATAGCATCTTCGTCGATATTCAACATAAAGGTTGAAAAAGCAATAACAGCAGCAGCAGCAATTGAATTTATTCATGCTTACTCCCTAATTCACGATGATCTGCCATGTATGGATAACAGTGACACTCGAAGAGGCCAGCCAAGCTGCCACAAAAAATTTGGTGAAGCAACAGCAGTACTGGCCGGAGATGCATTACTTACCCTGGCTTTTGAGGTATTATCTTTGTTAAATTGTGAGATCATAAAAGTGCTCTCTCAAGCAATAGGAATGAAGGGAATGGTGGGAGGGCAGATTTTAGATATAGGTGCAGATTTTGACAAAATAAAAGAAATTCATTTGATGAAAACTGCAAAACTATTTGCAGCTTCATGTGAAATAGGGGCTATAATAGGAGGCGCTACAGACAAGGAGCGGGAAGCATTATATAACTATGGAATAAATCTAGGGCTTATTTTTCAAGCCAAGGATGATATCGAAGATTATGAGCAAGATAAAACAAACAATTTAATGTCCGTGCTTGGAAAAAATGAAATGGAAAACTATATAGATAGTCTCTTTAAACAGGCCTCAGATAATTTAAGTACGCTTTCAGGGAATACTAGTGACTTATATGATTTATTGAATCAAGTAAAAAAAGATGGTTAGAAAAATTATATTACAAATGTTTATCTCTGTAGTAATGATTCTCACTTTAGCTTCTGCTTTTATAATTACGATTGTTTATATAAACAAAGATAAACCAGAGAAAAGGGAAAAGCTTTACGAAATAAATGCTACACATGGTGGTTTGACACAGATGATAGCAAGTTATTTGGTCAGGCCGATACTTGAATCAGCTCTTGATCGTTATATTGAAAAGCATGGGTTAGCAGAATATTTAGAAGAAATAACACAGCAAAAAGAAGAAGAGATGATAAACTTTTATGAAATTACTGAAGGCAGTGGCAGTAAAGTTTTCTGTGGCCAAGAAGTTCTGCTACAAATGTACAAAGTCTCCAACAACCTAGCAACGCTACTTCCGACTGATGTCAATTTGAAAATAGGTCAGGATTACTTAAAAGAAGTGAGTTTAGGGGTAATAGGTATGAAAGAAGGTGGAGAGCGTGTAGTTACTATTGCCGCTGATGACAACAAAATGAGTTTTAACTCTTATTACATCAAACTGATTGAAGTAAAAGATAAATATCCTGATTCAGTAAATAACCTAATGATTTTTAATGACTTAATTAACAAAACTGGAAAACGAGTAAAATGTGGCGATGAGATATCAGTTCAATATAGCATAAAGAGACATAATGGTGAGTATATAATCAAAGATCAAATAGTGCAGTTTAAGGTTGGTGACAAAAAAATACCACTTGCTATAGAACTTGGAGTTGTGGGAATGAGAGCTGGTAATAAAAGAACAGTTCTTTCTTCACCTGATCTTTTAACTGATGTGTTAACAAAAGGCATAGATTGTGATATTGCAATAATTGATTTAAGCTTGAATTCTACTATTGGAAAATAGCTTGAAGAATTACGAAGTAAGAAAAAATAAAACCTCTTGAATGCTCTATATTACTTAAAGTAGGCTTCCTCTAAAGTATAAATTTAGATAAATCAAGCTGCTTTGAAATTGACTCTAGTTTATCTCTTACATATTTGCTATCTATAACAAATTTTTCACTATTTTTTTCAGAAGCGATAAAACTTATTTCATCCAAAAGCTTCTCCATGACAGTATGAAGTCTTCTTGCACCTATATTTTCCACTTCTCTATTAACTGTAAATGCTATTTCAGCTATAGTCTCTATACCATCATCAGTAAACTCAAGTGTTACATTTTCCGTTTTCATTAACGCTATATACTGTTTTAACAAACTAGATTCTGGTTCCTTTAATATTTTTATTAGATCCTCTTGAGTAAGCGCCTTAAGTTCCACTCTAATTGGCAATCTACCCTGTAATTCTGGTAAAAGATCAGATGGCTTAGATAAATGAAAAGCACCAGATGCAATAAATAATATATAGTCTGTTTTTACGGGGCCATACTTAGTTGAAACAGTTGTTCCCTCAAGTAATGGTAACAGATCGCGCTGCACTCCTTCTCTGTTGACTTCACCTTTTATTTCTGTACGTGCTGCAATTTTATCTATTTCATCTAAGAACACTATGCCTTCATTGCTAACAAGATCAATCGCTTCTTTGATTATCTTGTCTTCATCCATTAACCTTTCGCTTTCTTCATTAATCAATATTTCACGTGCTTCTTTCACTTTAACTGTAATAGTTTTTGTTTTTTTGCTCCCATTAAACATCTTGCCCACGATTTCTGTTACGTTCATCACACCAATTTGCCCACCTGGCATGCCAGGTATATCAAAAGTGGGTAACATACCCTTGCTCTCCCTGACGTTAATAGAAACTTCTCCATCTTCAAATTCCTTATTTCTCAGTCTTTCTCTGAAAACTTTTTTGCTTTCCTCGGTTGCATCTTCACCAACCATGGAGTTGACTATTATCTTTTCAGCCAAACCTAAAGCTTTTTTAGTTAAGGCTTTACGTGCTTTTTCCTTAACTAAAACTATTGCTGCGTCAACTAAATCACGTATTATCGAGTCAACATCACGTCCAACATATCCTATTTCAGTAAATTTCGTTGCTTCAACTTTTATAAAAGGTGCACCAGCAAGCTTTGCTAAACGGCGAGCTATTTCAGTTTTACCAACTCCCGTATGGCCTATCATGAGTATATTCTTAGGTATAATCTCTTCACGTAGTGGAAGTGGGACTTTATTTCGACGCCAACGATTTCTGAGTGCAATAGCAACAGCGCGCTTTGCATCATTCTGCCCGATTATAAATCTGTCTAATTCTTTAACTATCTTCTGTGGTGGTAGATCATCTAATAAAGCTTGTGAGCTTTGAATGCTGCTACTTCCTGTACCTTCATTTTCATAGAGGCTATTTTTCTCATTATAGTCATCATTATTATCAAATTGACCCACTACAGATTGACTAGAAAAATTGGCACACAAAGTTCTTGACATATTACTCCTCTATTTTTTCGATAATTAGATTATGGTTTGTATAAACACATATATCAGCAGCTATCTTCATAGCCTTTTTTGCAATCTCCTCTATTGATATTCCTTCAACGTCAATCAAAGCTTTTGCTGCAGATAAAGCAAAATTTCCTCCAGAGCCAATGGCTGCAATGCCATCTTCAGGTTCAAGAACATCACCCGTTCCTGTAATGACCAATGAAATGGACTTGTCTGCCACGATCATCATAGCTTCTAATTTTCTTAGATATTTATCCATTCTCCAGTCTTTTGCAAGTTCAACACATGCCCTCATTAACTGTCCTGGGTGCTTATCAAGTTTAGATTCTAGCCTTTCGAAGAGAGTAAATGCATCAGCTGTTGCTCCAGCAAAACCGGCAATTACGGAATCACCAGAAAGACGCCTAACTTTTTTTGCTCCAGATTTTATAACGGTATGGCCTAGCGAGACTTGCCCATCACCTATTACTACTACATTTTTGTCTCTTCTAATTGACAGTATAGTAGTACCATACATTTTACTGCTGTCATGATGAATCATTTTTTTGTTATTTTAATTCGTTATATTATATTAAGATTATAACTTATAATATAGTACTTTTCTTATAACATTTAAAGTGTAGATGCAAAACATAATTCATCCAAATCTGGAAAAAGATATAAATAATTGGTTCAAAACAAAATTTAATGGTTTTACATTACCATTTTATAGCTCCATAGATCTTAGGAATTCAGGCTACAAAATTGCTCCAGTAGACGCCAATTTATTTCCTGCAGGGTTTAATAACCTAAGTGAAGTATCAAAAGCGATAGCAGCAAAATTGATAAAAAGCTACTTCGAAACAAAACAATATAAAAAGGCCCTTATAATACCGGAGAATTACACACGAAATAAAATGTATATAGAAAATGTATTTGCTATAGAAAAGGTACTGCAACTCGCAGGTTTTGAAACTAGAATTGGCCTCTTTCATAATGAAACGTACAATTTAATAGAACAGTATGAAACTGTTGTGAAAGAAAACTCTTTGCTGAAGACAACTTCAGGATTTGTGCCTGATATTATTATACTGAACCGTGATATGACGAGCCACATTCCAGACACGCTAGAAAACGTAAAACAAGAGATAGTGCCAAGTCCATTATATGGCTGGCACAGTAGGCAGAAATTTCAATATTTTGAAATCTATCAAAAATTAGTGTCCGAATTTTGTGGCGAATTTAAAATGGACCCATGGCTTATTTCTGTGCTTACAGAAAGCTGTAATGGAGTTGACTTTAATGATGATTCATCACTAGGAGCAGTAGCGACTAAAGTTGACCAAATATTATCTCTAGTGCAAAAAAAATATGAGGAATATGAAATAAAAACACAACCTTACGTTTTTATCAAAGCAAGCAATGGCACATATGGAATGGGCATTATAACAGCAACAAGTGGAAAGGAAATATTAAATCTCAATAAAAAAAAGCGTCATAAAATGAAAAAGATAAAAGAAGGAATAGCAATCAATAGTGTTATTATACAAGAAGGTGTACCAACTATTGACATATTTAAAAGTAGTTCTGCAGAACCGCTAATATACTATATAGGAGATACTCCAACATGTTACTTATACCGATGTAATAGCAGGAAAGATGTATATTCTAGCTTGAATTCCACTGACTGTGAATTTTATGACATCAGCCAAGAAAATAAAACTTTGCCACTTTGGAATATTGTTAGCAAATTAGCAGTGCTAGCATTGGCAGTAGAAATTAAGTCTTTTCATCTCTAATAATTAATTTCTACAATGCTGCCATTATGCTGAATATGGTGAGCGTCATCAAGTCCAGTAGAAGGATCAGTACCATTATTAGGTTGATTGACAAACTTATCGATGTTTGATACTAGATATGCTATACTTAGTATCAAACTAACCGTAACAGTTAAGTTGAAATTATAGATTATGCCACCACCCAAGTCTATTGGTATGGTTGGAAGTTCCATTCTTTTTAATATGAAGCTTAACAAGCCCAATGACAAAGTGAATGTGCTAAAAATAACTTCTTTGCCATATTTAGCAGACTTTTCAGAATCCTTATTATCTAGATACTTCTTCCATGTATAATAACAGTTTATGCATTCTGAAAATAGAAATAGAACTGCTGATGTTAAGCTAATATAACTTATTACATCCTTGTTGTTTCTAGCTAAGAAATGAATGATTTTTGTCTGCATCAATATTCCTATGACACAGTTTGCCAAGAAGGCTAAGCTACCCACAACCTGTATTGGTTTTTCAGGTTCATTTCCCCCTTTACCATTCTGAAGTTTTTTAGATTTATATCCAGCTAAATTGAGACCAAAATGAAGAGCAAATATTATTGATGTTGGTAGTTTTATGAACTTAGAAATATCTAATACAGTGCAAATATTGGATCTGTTGTTATCAATAAACTCGCAACAGAATTGCAATGAAATTTTACACAATATGCCTGTTAAACCTACTGCAATACAATACATCTTTCTAATATCATGATTGTGAGCATCATGTATATTTTCTATAAATGTATTTGGCTTACCTTTTGGCATAAGTAGATAATAAAATAATAACTTTTTAATATTATACTATAAAAATCTAAAAAGAAAAGTGCTATAAATCAGTACTTTGAGAGTGATCTAAACATAAATCGGCCAAGCACTTGATAAATAAGAGATCAGTACTGAGAGTTGGTACGCGAAAGTAATATCCGTCTTTGATAATTGCTTTATACTCTATATCAAGTTCAACCAGTGTTTCAGAATGCTCAGAAACAAAAGATATAGGTGATAAAACTACAGGTATATTATCGTCTTTTGCGCGTGATAGCTCACTTTCAGTGCTAGGCTCCAACCATTTTACAGGGCCAACCTTACTCTGATAACATATTCCCCAATCAAGATCTTCAATATTCAATTTTTTTACTATTAATTTTACTGTTTTTTCTATCTGTGAAGCGTAAGGGTCGCCTTTTTTAATGATACTAAGAGGTAAGCTATGAGCCGAGAATAGGACTCTTGGCTTACCGATTTTGCTAGCTAATTTATAATATTTAGACGTCAGATTAACATGAGCTTCAATAAAGTCTTCATTGTCATAATAATGGTGAATTGTTTTTGTGTTACATTCCAGTTTGGCATTTTTTTGCCAATTCTCGATGGATGATAGAGTTGTGGTGGTTGAATATTGCGGATATAGTGGTAACAGAATGATTTCGTCAGGGTCGAATTGCTTTACGCTTTTAACAACTTCATCAGCAAATGGATGCCAATAACGCATGCAGATGAATATCTTATATACATGGTTTCCATTTTCATTTAATTTTAGTTCTAAAGCATCAGCTTGTGCTTTCGTATTCTCCAAGATTGGCGATTTACCTCCAATGTGCTCGTATATTTCTTGTGCAGTGCTTTCTCGCCTTTTGGAGATAAACTTTGCTAAAAGAAAGCGGAAAGGATTGAGTAGATTGACTATTCTTCTATCATAAAATAGATTAAACAAGAAAGGACGTACTGCACTTAGTGAATCAGGTCCACCAAGGTTAAATAAGATTACTGCCTTCTTCACTGACAGCACCTTTCTTCAGGTTTGCCTATAAAATCAGCTACACACTCATCAAGTTTAGTTACAGGCACTAAATTTCTCACACTAGCATACAATAGATGACCAGATCTCTTCACGTTACTCTGTGTAGATACAAAGTTTCTATCAAAAACCACATCAACACAAAAACTTGGCACTGTTTCAAAAAGTTCAACAGCAGCCAAAGATATCATTATACAGCTTTGTAGAGCCTTCAGAAAAATCGTAAGGGGAAAAAGTAAAACCCTAACAAAGAGAGAGGGAGGACTTTTCATTAGTTGTCTTTGATTAGGAGAATTATACTCAATATGCTGTCTGTTTTTATCAAAGATAGGAAATTTTATAATGTCTTTCTTAAATTCCTGCTCTATTTGTTTCTTGGTATAATTTTCATTATTAGTCATTTTTTTCAATAACTTTTCACGCAAGTGAAAGGTTCTTACAACAAAACATGTTGCAACCATCAGTGCAGCACATGTAAGTGCACATTCGATAAGGCTTATACTGCCTATCATAGACGGTAATACAAGACAAACAAACAGCGGTATGGCAATCATTTCGCCAAATGGAACAACGTTCTTTTTCATCGCAAAAGCGGCACCTTCTTTTAATTTTGTATTATTGTGTAAGCTATACTCTAAATAACTTAAAAATGCCAAATTAAAGGTTAAAAAACCTTTTGTTCCGCAGAAAATTGATGATTTAAGATTATTCACTAGTTTCTTACGACAGTAAACCATAAACTACCCCCTTGATGTTTTATTCTTGACTATAAATAAAAAATCTCTTTGATGGAACAAAAATTCGCAATAAAGTAAATATACGATCTTAATATAAGGAAATAGTATGGCAATTGAAAGAACACTTTCGATATTAAAACCTGATGCAGTAAAAAATAATATTACAGGTAATGTAAATTCTTACATTGAAAAATCTGGACTAAAAATTATAGCACAAATAATGATGCTGCTAACAAAAAAACAAGCAGAGCTGTTTTATGAAATTCATAAGGATAGGCCTTTTTTTGAGGAGTTAGTGGGATTTATGACTTCTGGGTCTGTGATAGTTCAAGTTTTAATCGGTGAAAATGCAGTCAGTAAATACAGACAAATCATGGGTGCTACAGATCCAAAACAGGCAGACAAAGGTACAATTAGGGGTGATTTTGCTCATGATATTAGCGAAAATAGAGTTCATGGTTCTGATAGTCTAGAGAATGCTCGTAGGGAAATAGCTTTCTTTTTTGCTGAATGTGAATTGGTATAGCTTTACTTTTCTATACAGAATTAGACCTTCTAGGCTTTATGTTGAACTACGGAATATTAACTAAACTTTTAGTTATGAAGAAAAAGCTTTATGTCAATTTCATGAATAGCATAGATAATATTTAAAATGGATCATGTTGTTAATGCTTATAATAGATCTGAAGCTTCTATAGTTAGAGGAGAAGGAGTATATCTCTTTGACAAGGATGGTAAAAAATATTTAGACTTTGCTGCGGGAATTTCTACAACCTCCCTAGGCCATTGTCATCCATACATTACAGACAAACTGAAAGAGCAATTAAGCTCATTGTGGCACTGCTCTAATATTTTCACTATCCCTGAGCAGGAAAGGCTTGCTCAGCGTTTAACAGAACTTACCTTTGCCGATAAAGTTTTTTTCTGCTCAAGTGGACTTGAAGCAACAGAAGCTGCAATTAAATTTATTCGCCGCTATTTCTACTTAAATGGACAAGAAAAGCGCAGTCACATCATTACAATTGAAGGAGGTTTTCATGGCCGCAGTATTGCTGCAATTTCAGCTGGGGGAAATGAAAAATCACGCGAAGGTTTTGCTCCACTCCTTTCTGGTTTTGATAAAGTTCCAAGAAATAACATTGAAGCATTAGAAAAGAAAATCAATAGCGAAACAGCTGCCATATTTTTAGAGCCCATACAAAGTGAAGGCGGAGTACATCCATTGGACGTAGAGTATCTTAAAAAAGTAAGAGAGATAACAAAAGCTCAAGGAATAATTTTATGCTTTGATGAAGTGCAATGCGGATATGGACGAATTGGCTCTCTATTTTACTATCAAAATATAGGAGTTGAACCTGATATGCTCACTTGTGCGAAGGCTATGGGTAATGGATTTCCTCTGGCTGCATGTTTAGTAAAAGATTATATAGCAGAAGCAATCACTCCAGGAACTCATGGGTCAACTTATGGAGGTAATCCACTTGCTATGACTGTTGGTAATGCAGTACTCGATGTAATGCTAAAGGAAGGCTTTTTTGACCATGTTAAGAAGGTCAGTAAATATTTAAAAGAAAAGTTGTTGCCTTTGACTGAAGAATTTCCGAAGATCATTTCAGAAGTTCGTGGGGAGGGTTTATTGATAGGGATAGAGCTTAGAGTACCTTTGGCTGATAAAATTGTTAAACAATCTCTTGACAAAGGCTTAATAATGACTAATATTTTAAATAATAAGGTAATAAGAATAACTCCTCCACTTGTTGTTGAGAGTATGCATGTGAATGCAGTGTGTGATATATTTCATGATTTATTTTTTTATATTAAAGATATATAGACTTGCAAATGCTTCTTACAACATATAAAATCAACTCTGTTTCTATATCGCAATAACATCATACTTTAATGGATTGGTTATTGATTTCAGTATTGTCAGCAATTTTCTTCTTGTTGATCTTATCGTTTTTGTTTTCAGGAGCAGAAATAGGGTTAACCTCAATTAGCCGCTCCCGAGTTAATAAACTAAAGCTAGATGGCAATAAAAGAGCTAAGATAATAGAACGCTTGTTGAATACAAAAGAATTAACAATAGGAACAATATTACTGTGCAATACAATTATTAACATTACTTGTTCCGCTTTATTTACAGCAATATTTATACATTTCTTTGAAAGTGAAGGCATCTTTCTTTCAACATTCATGATGACGTTTTGTATTTTGCTATTTTGTGAAGTTTTACCAAAAACTTACGCCATGCAAAATCCTGAAAAATTTACATTGCTTTCTTCTTATTTTATGCTGTTTTTTGTCAAGATTCTTTCTCCATTGACATTAGGCATTCAGTTTATTGTCAATCTCATTCTGAAGTTATGTGGGCTTCATAAGAATAGGGAGGTAATATCTGCAGCAGATGCAATGCGTAACATGATTACTCTTCATCGCAGTGAAGGAACTATGTTACAACAGGATTTAGATATGCTAAGTAGTATACTTGATTTGGCTGAGACAGAAATATCACAGATTATGACTCACAGGAGAAGCTTATTTTCTCTTGATATAGATCGAAACAAAGAGGATTTAATAAGAGAGATTTTAACCAGTAGCCATAGCAGAGTACCTTTATGGCAAAAAGAACCAGATAATATTGTTGGAGTGGTTCACGTGAAAAATCTAATAAATGCCTTGCGTGAAAAGGATAATAAAATAGAGATTGCCAAAGTTATGTCAAAGCCTTGGTTTATACCAGAAAGTACGCCACTCAGTGTACAACTTCACAACTTCCGTAAAAACAGGAAACACCTTGCATTTGTTATTGATGAGTATGGAGCACTACAGGGAATCGTAACTCTTGAGGATATACTGGAAGAAATAGTTGGAGAAATTTCAGATGAACATGATTTGATCACAGAGAATTTTATAAAAAAGATATCCGATAATATGTATCACATAGAAGGAAAATCTACTATTAGGGATATTAATAGACAGTTACATTGGGATCTTCCTGATGAAGAAGCTACAACTCTAGCAGGTATGATTGTAAACGAGATAGAGCGCATTCCTGAAGAAAATGAAGAGTTTTCCATGTACGGTTTTTACTTTAAGATTTTAAAAAAAGATAAAAATATTATTACTATGATTGAAGTACAAGTAAAAACTGATAATACTGTAGTAGCAATTAATTAGTTGGGTTCTATGGAAGATACAGTAAAAATAACGGCTGAAGATTTGAAGAGCTATATAGAGAGAATCGAAAAACTTGAACAAGAAAAGAGGGATGTGCAAGATCACATTCGTGATGTATATGCAAAAGCTGCAGATGAAGGTTGGGATATAAAAGTGATGAAACAGATTATTAGGCTAAGAAAGATGGATGATGATGACAGGGAGGAACAGGAAATATTACTTGATACCTACAAACGTGCATTGGGAATGAATTACGAAGGTGAATAGTAGGATTGTAATTGGAATAAGTGGAGCATCTGGTTCTATTTACGGTGTACGGATTCTAGAGGCACTAAAAAATACCAATCATGAAACTCATTTAGTGATCAGCAGTGCTGGAAAAATAACTATAGCTCATGAGATTAAAGAAAAACTTGAAGATATTATATCGCTTGCAGATTTTTACTATTCTGAGGAAAAAATAGGAGAAAAAATAGCAAGCGGCTCGTTTAAAACCTCAGGTATGGTTATTGCTCCATGTTCTATGAAAACAATGTCTGAAATAGCATCGGGGGTGACTTCCAATCTATTAACAAGGGCTGCAGATGTAACTCTAAAAGAAAGAAGAAAATTAGTTCTTATGGTGAGAGAATCTCCACTACATCTTGGACATCTCCGAAATATGTTAAAACTAACGGAGATGGGAGCAATTGTTGCTCCGCCGATGCCTGCTTTTTATATTAAACCAAAATCTTTGGATGATATTGTAAATCATGCTGTTGGTAAAGTATTGAATTTATTTGATATTGCATTACCTGACTTCAAGGAGTGGCAAGGAAATGTCAATTATTATTAACGGTAAAAAAATAGCAAATGATCTCTGTGAGGAGCTATCAAAAAAAATTGATATTTTAAAGAAAGAGTATAATGTTTTTCCTTGTCTTAAAGTAATTCTTGTGGGTAGCAATCCAGCAAGTCAGGTCTACGTTCGTAATAAACAAAGAAAAGCAGAATTAATAGGCATAAGTTCTGAAACTATTGTTTTGCCTGATAGTATCTCAGAAGACGAATTGATTGAAAAAGTTAATACATTAAATGAAGATTCATCTGTGCATGGAATTTTAGTGCAGTTACCTTTACCAAAGCACATCAGTGCAAGCAGAATAATTAATACAGTAAGTGTTGAAAAAGATGTAGATGGCTTTCATGATGAAAATGTTGGCAGGTTAGTTAAAGGTGAAAAAAATTGTCTGATACCTTGTACTCCCAAAGGTTCTTTGCATTTAATTCAGTCAGTTGAAAATAATCTGTCCGGTAAAAATGCGGTAATCATTGGCAGATCAAATATTGTGGGTAAGCCAATGTTTCACCTATTGTTGCAAGAAAATTGCACTGTTACCATCTTGCATTCACAAAGTAGGGATTTAGCTGATTATTGCTCTAAGGCGGATATAGTAGTTGCAGCAGTTGGAAAGCCAAATTTTGTTCAATCAGATTGGATAAAAAAAGGTGCAATAGTGATTGATGTTGGCATAAATAGCATTAACATAGGAAGTCAAAGTAAGCTTGTGGGTGATGTTGACTTTGAGGGAGTAAAAGAAAAAGTCAAAGCTATTACTCCAGTGCCTGGTGGAGTTGGCCCGATGACAATAGCATTTCTTATGATAAACACTGTAGTTGCTGCTTGCTTACAGCGGGAAGTTGATCCTTCTGATTTTATTGCTTAAGGTTTAGCTTAATGTTAGCATAAACAGAATACCTTTACAAATAGCACATATATAGCACCGAGCATATAACTGTGTATAAGGATTCAAAGTGTTCATAGCTTAAAAATTATAACGTATACCTACTTCTATGATTGCATCTGGTTTTTTCATCGGTGGTTTAAAGCCACTTAATTGACCGCTTGCAGCAATAGCAACTGTGCCAATTATCTGCGGAATAATTTCACAATCAACACCTAACTTTACTTTATAGGCAATAGTACCCAGTATTTTATCTAGTGTTTCATTTTGACCTGCGGCTGCGGCTACAGTTGCAGCTGAATTTGGAGTGTTAACTGCATTTGTATCCTCACCAAGACCAAAAGATGGCAATATTCGAATATATCCACCCAGTCCTATACTAGCATATAATTTAATGGGATCAATTTCAAGATCAGGATAGTAAAGGTAATTTGCCAATAAACTAGCTCCTACTTTTCTTTTTGCTTTATCAGTTATATCACTTATGTCAGCAAGAACCTCAAGTTCAAACTTAGAATTTTGGTTATGATGATAACCAAAAACAACGCTAGGTTTCAATTGAAAGCTTTCACCCCATCGAGTTCCAAAGTTTAAACCTACATAACCTACATAGTACTGATCTTCGTACTGATCTTCATATCGATCTTCGTATTGATCTTCACAATGATCTTTGTGTTGATCTTCATACTGATCTTTGTACTGGTCTTCATACCGATCTTTGTACTGATCTTCTAACTCACTTGTACCATTACTAGCTGTACTTGCTAAAGCAATCAACACAGCGAACACTTTCATCGTTCTCATATAATTCATACACATTACTTCCTTAAAACAGACTGGAATAAGTGTTCAAACATGCTAGCAGCAAGTTTTGAGCATTGCTTATGGTTACACCTAAACATGTACACAATGCCATCCAGCATTAAAAACTATAACGTACTCCTACTTCCAGCATAATATCCGGTACTGTCATTGCTTTTAAACCACTCAGTTGCCCGCCTACGGTTAAAGCAGCTGTACCAACTATCTGTGGAGCAACTTCATAATCAACACCAACCTTCAGTTTGTACGAAATAGCACCCAGTATTTTATCTAGTGTTTCACTTTGAGTATCAGCTGAACTTATAACTTCAGTTTTAGGGTTAGATTCTGCACTTTCAGGTTTAGGTGGTTTATTTTCAGCTGTACCAGAGCCAAAAGGTATTACTTGGAGATATCCACCTAAACCTCCACTGACATATAGTTTCACAGGATCAATGTCAACGTCAGGATAATAACGGTAATTAGCTAATAAACTAGCTCCCATTTTCTTATCTTCTGCACCAAACATATCACTTACGTCAGTGAGAATCTCAAGTTCAAACTTAGAGCTTTTATCATAATTATAACCAAAAACTAAGCCAGGTTTTATTTTTAAGCCAGCACCCCATCCACCACCAAAGTTTAAACCTGCGTAGTACTGCTCTTTTGCACTATTACTAGCTGCTTTATTACTAGCTGCACCTGCTAGAGATGAAGTGAGCAACACAGCTAAAACACACAATCCTTTTATTTTCATATAACTACCCATACAAAAAAATATATAATGCACAAGTATATATCCTTTATATTAAAAAAGATATAACCTCATATCAAAAAAAGTATACCTACGAAATTAGCGACATGCTACTCAAAATTTTTATATAACTATGTTTACTATCTTATTTGGTACAGCATATATAGTGCGAATTTTGCTTTGATCGATTTTGTTAGATACAGAATCTGTTGCTATTTTCTTCAATTTTTCTTGAGGTAAATCAGTTGCCACTTCAATGGTCGCACGTAACTTTCCATTGATCTGCACTGCTACAGTCACCATATTATCAATTAGTAGTGATTCATCAGCTTGTGGCCAAGGCTTTAGATATAGCATGCCTTCACCTCCTATTTCTTGCCATAAATTTTCAGCCAGGTGTGGCATGAATGGCTCAATTACTCTGATTAGTATGCATATACCTTCATCAATAAGAGATTTTCCAGTTTTTACGTCTATTTCAGCTATTAAATTTGTCATTTCACGAAACTTTGCTACCACACAGTTTAATCTGCAGTTTTCCAAGTCATCTGTAAGTCCTTGCAATAGTTTATGGATTTTTTTTCTGTACTCTAGGAGTTTACCTACAATGTTTTCATTATCATAGTGTATGTTTACGGTCCTAAGTTGCACTACCATACGCCACAATTTATTTATGTAGCGAAAACAACCTTCCACTCCATCATCAGACCATTCCATATCTTTTTCCGGAGGAGTGTCAGATAATACAAACAAACGAGCAGTATCAGCACCGTATTTTTCTATGATAAAGTTTGGGTCAACTGTGTTCTTTTTCGACTTGCTCATCTTTTCGACTTTTCCAACTTGGATCTTAGTACCCTTCGCAATCAACTCTTTTGCTTCTTCGGGAAAGAGCCATTTGCCATTCTCATCTTTATAAGTTACATGACAGACCATTCCTTGAGTGATTAAAGTAGAGAAAGGCTCTTTAATGTCAAAATAGCCACATTTAGTTAAAGCACGGCAGAAAAACCTTGAGTAAAGCAAATGTAGAATTGCATGTTCTATTCCACCTATGTAATAATCAACAGGCATAAAACGATTACAAGTATCTTTATTAATCGATTTATTTTCACTGCAAAATGCAGCAAAATACCAAGAAGATTCAAAAAAAGTGTCAAATGTATCAGTTTCACGTTCTGCTTGCTTTCCGCACTTTGGACAATCAACAAATTTCCAGGTTGGGTGCTTGTCCAGGGGATTACCACCACTTGTAAATTCTACATCCGTTGGTAGAACAACAGGGAGGTCTTTTTCTGGAACTGGAACAATTCCACAATCTTTACAATATATAACAGGTATAGGACATCCCCAATAACGTTGCCTTGAAATTCCCCAATCATGCAAACGGTAGTTTACTGTTTTTTTGCTTATTCCTTTTTCTTCAAGCTTTTTAATGATTACTTCCTTTGCCTCATTAATCATTAGTCCGTTTAAGAATTCAGAATTGAACATCACTCCATCACCGAAGTACGGTTCTTTTAAGATCTCTTTGGTCTCTTCACAAACTACAGGAATAATCGGTAAACCATACTTCTGTGCAAATTCAAAATCACGCTGATCATGTGCAGGGCAACCAAAAATCGCACCTTCTCCATACTCCATCAACACAAAATTCGCTATATAAATTGGTAATTCCTTGTCGAGAAATGGGTGCCTGACGTTCAGTCCAGTGTAAATTCCAATTTTTTCATCATTCTCCCCCTTTGCCTTCATATTACCAATAAAGTCTCTTATTTCTTTGTCCTTAAGGTCTTGTACAATAGGGTGCTCTGCTCCTACTGCAAGAAAAGAAGCTCCAAATAAAGTATGAGGAGAAGTTGTAAAAATCTTTAATTTCTTATTCAGGCCAACTATTTCAAAATCTATAGTTGCCCCTTCAGATTTTCCTATCCAGCGCTCTTGCATAGTTTTGACTTTTTCTGGCCAATTTTTTAAACTTTGCAGACAATGAAGCAAATCTTCAGCAAAATCAGTAATCTTTAAAAACCATTGGAATAACTTACGTTTTTCAACAACTGCACCTGATCGCCATCCTTTTCCATCAACCACTTGCTCATTTGCAAGCACTGTTTGGTCCACTGGATCCCAATTAACCCACGACTCTTTTCGATAGGCAAGACCATGCTTTAAAAAATCCAGAAAAAATTTCTGTTCGTGTTTGTAATAATCAGGCTCACATGTGGAAAGCTCGTGATTCCAATTGTAGGAAAGACCTATAGATTTTAGCTGTGCACGCATATTGTCTATATTCTCTTTTGTCCACGCTGCAGGGTTAATATTATTGTCCCTTGCTGCATTTTCAGCTGGTAATCCAAACGCATCCCAGCCAATTGGGTGCAAAACCTCAAATCCATGAGCTCTCTTGTAACGTGCTATAACATCTCCTATTGCATAGTTACGCAGGTGCCCCATATGAATCTTACCAGATGGATATGGAAACATTTCCAACACGTAACATTTCTTCTTTTTACTATCTTTGCTTACAGAAAAATCCCACTTATTTTGGTAGAATTTTTCAACGTTTTTAAAATCATATTTCATAAATTCAATCACAGTTTATATGTACTAAAGGATCGACTGCTTGACCATTATGCCTTATTGTGAAACACATCTGCGGATCTTTATCTTGTGTGCTTGATTTACCTGCAGATCCAATTACTTGACCTTGTTTTACTTTATCACCAATTTCAACTTGTATGTTTTTTAAATAGGAGTACATAGTCATGTAATTATCTTTATGTTCCACTATAATTAAATTTCCGTACCACCTCAGGCCTTTGCCTACGTATATTACTTTGCCAGGTGCAGAAGCAATAACCTTTGTTCCACTTTGAGCAGTAATTTTTATGCCATCTTGACATATTTTATCAGAAGAGGTAACTGCACCTTTAACCGGTATTACAAATTTACACATGCTTTGTGCATTATTGTTATATACCTTATCTACAAAGGCTTTTCTACTTTCTTTTCGCAGCGAAGAATCAACATTTTCTTTAATCAAATGATACTCCCTTGTGTACTCTAGGTCTCTTTTCCCATAAAATTCTTCGCCTTTAAGTAGTACAGGTGCAGGTTTTTGCAGGCCACAGCTTATCATTATTGCTGATAATATAAAGAACAAGGCTATACGACACATACACTTATCTCTAGATATATCAACTTTCACAAAACTTTATAGTGTTTTTCGTCTATTTATTACTTTCTTCATTTATTTTATCAGTCAAATAGTCTCTTAAATCGGTAAGTTCTTTCAACAAATTTCTTGAATAATGATCAATTCTTACATCGTTACCAAATTCCTTTTGTACTCCTTTTATTGTATATCCTTTGTCATATAGCATATATTTTATTTTCTTTATTGCCTCTATACACTTATGATCATATAGTCTTCTTCCCTTCCGTTTTATGGGTTTAATTTGATGGAATTGACTTTCCCAGAATCTTAAAACATGCTGCTCCAAATGTAGTTCTTCAGCTACTTCTCCAATTGTGTAAAATAATTTTTCCTTATTCATCGGTTGTTTATTAATTTCTTCATCATTTTTGAAGGTCTAAAAGAAATTGATTTTCTCGCTTTAATTACTACCCTTTCCGATGTCTTTGGTATATTTCCTGGTCTTTCTTTCTTGTTTTTAACCAAAAATGTTCCAAATGAAGATATTTTTACTATTCCATCCTTTGCTAAGCTCGTTTTTATCTCATCCAATATGTCATCTATTATTGCAATAGAGTCTTCTTTCGATAATCCAATTTCCTGGTTTATACATTCAGCTATTGTTGCCTTAGTTACTGTTGTGTCTTTTGTTGTCATAATTTATTACAGTATGTTAATATAATATAACAATCGACTCAAGATTCAGCTACTTTATTTTTATAGTATGTTTCTTTTGTAGCATAATTAAAAATACTAGCAAATGTTAACATTGCAAATATTGTGAAAAGCGCCATTTGATGATCTGAAAAAAGTGCTAAAATTGACACTAAAATTCCACTCATAACAAACATAAATCCATTGATAATGGATGATGATGTGCTAATATACTTCTGCTCAACAATCTCACTACCAACAGTAAAATTAAGCATATGTCCTCCTGCAAAAAAACCAAACATTAACATACAAAAGTATATAATATGAACTGTTAAATTACCGCATAGTAAAATAATAGCTGAAATACTTTGCAATGTGGCAAAAGCAGAGATTACGTGCCTTCTATTTTTAAATAGATTTGAGATTAGATCTGCAATTGGAGCACCAACTGCAAGACCAAGCCACAATATTGCAGTTGCCACACCTAACTCCATTGTATTGAGTTCTAAGTTGCTTAGTAACCTTGGTGCCCACAGCATATTAAGCGCTAAAAATGTTCCAAAAGTAATAGCACCCACTATTGAGGTTATCCAGATATCTCTTAATTTTAGCACTGTTAGTACAGAACATATTACTGTTTTTATAGAGCTCTTTATTGTGTATTCCCCCAAATTTTTTTTTGAAAGTCCTTTCGGATAAAAAAACATAAGTACGAATATCGATACGCCAAATAATATTACGCATACAATAAGATTTTTCCAATCTGCACCTTCGGCAAGCAAGCTAGAGAAGCACATTTGAATCATCAAAGCAGAAAGACTTGAAATTGTCTGCACTAGTGAGAACATCAGTCCAAATTGAGTAAGGGGAAAATATGTGCTACTTACATGAGCAGCGCCAACAAAACCAAACGATGCTCCAATTGCGATCAAAAATTGAGATAAAATTAAATGGGCAAAATTGTCACTCTTGATAAGGACAAAAAAACCAAAGAGCATGATTGACAATGAGAAAAAATAAATTTTTTTGCTGGAAAAAACATTAAACATTGCCCCACTAAAAAATTGTGAGATAGCAAAAGTCCAAGTATATGCTGAATTAGCTAGTGCAACTTGCGCAATCGTGAGCCCAAGTTCTTTTTCAAGATTCACGCTTATAAAGGTGTAGATTATCTGCATATTGCTGAATACAACAATCAAGTTACTGATTAGCCAAATGAACCAAGCTTTATTTTCCATAAGATTTTTTATAAATAGTCCATTGATAATAAACCTCTTTTAGGCTCTGATTATTGTTAAAACAGTTGCAATTATAGTATGATATAAAAGCTATGAAACAACAAATTTGTTGTGAGATTTAATTTGTTAGAGTCTGTACATAATCTCAAGAAAGAAATAAGTTCAACAATCATTACCTATAAGATAAAAGGTGAAAATTTGAAATTATCATGAACTGGCTCATTTTTCTGCCACTTAGATGATGTTTTTTCAAATTGTTGATAAATCAAAGTCAGTTTAGCTATTAATTATTCATCTTTTTTCTAATTATGCAGTGGATCTATTATTAAACCTTTCAATAATACTTTTTATTTTTGCTGCCTCTTCAAACTCTAAATTTTCAGCATGCTTCAACATTTGCTTTTTCAAACTATTTAGATCATCCTTGCTAAAATTCTCAATCACCACTTTTTCCTGTAAAGTATTTGATATAGGCTTTATTATAGTTTTTGGTACAATATTATGCAGTGTATTATGCTCTGTCTGTTTCTTTCTTCTCCTTTCAGTTTCTTTCAGTGCACGATCCATAGAATTAGTAATTTTGTCTGCATATAAAATTACTCTGCCTTCAACATTTCGTGCAGCACGACCTATCGTTTGAATGAGCGAAGTCTCTGATCGTAAAAACCCTTCTTTGTCAGCATCTAAAATTGCAACCAATCCACACTCGGGAATATCAAGACCTTCCCGCAACAAGTTAACGCCAACAAGAACATCTATTTCTTTAGATCTTAATTTGCATATAATTTCAATTCTTTCCAGTGCACCAATATCTGAATGTAGGTAAGTTACTTTCATACTGAGCTCACTCATATGCTCAGCTAGCTTTTCAGCCATTTTTTTTGTCAATGTGGTAATTAGAATACAAAATCCTTTTTTTATTGTTACTTGCGCCTCGTGAATCACATCATCAACCTGACTCTCTGTTGGTTTTATGGTGCAGATGGGATCTGTCAGTCCTGTTGGGCGGATAACTTGCTCTATAAATGCGTGATTAGTCTTTTCTAATTCATATTTTCCTGGAGTAGCCGAAACGTAAATAGTCTGTGGCCGTATTGCCTCCCACTCTTCCAATTTTAATGGACGGTTATCAAAAGCAGAAGGTAGCCTAAAACCATAATCTATCAATTTCTTTTTACGTGCTTCATTACCGCTATACATTGCACCTATCTGGGGAACGGTTACATGGCTTTCATCAACAAATAAAATTACATCTTTAGGTAAATACTCAAACAATGTAGGCGGTGGATCTCCGGCTTTCATTCCGTAAAGATAACGCGAATAATTTTCAATACCTTTACACACTCCCGTTGCCATCATCATTTCAATATCAAAATTAGTACGCTGCTCAAGGCGTTTTGCTTCAACAATTTTGTTCTGTGAATAGTAATAATCCAGGCGTTCATGTAGTTCTTTTTTAATCAATTGAACTGCTTGCAAAAGAGTCTCACGTGATGTAGTGTAATAGCTATTTGGAAAAATGGTGACTGTATCTATGCATCTGATAATATTGCTGTTCATGGCATCAATCTCAGAAATTTCCTCTATTTCATCACCAAACAATGATAAACGCCAAGCTTTATTTTCATAATAGGCAGGAAATATATCAATAATATCGCCGCGCACTCTGAAATATCCTCGCTCAAATCTGACATCAGAACGTTTATATTGGAGATTAACTAAATTATTCAGAAAGTCATTAACATGAATCTTATCTCCAGCACTTAAAGTCAAGGTCATGCTGAGATAGCTCTCAGGCGAACCAAGACCATATATACAAGAAACACTCGCAACTACAATCGTGTCCCTACGCTCCAAAAGAGAGCATATAGCAGAATAGCGTAGCATATCAATTCTTTCATTTATTAAAGAGTCTTTTTCAATATAAGTGTCTGTTTGTGGTGAATAAGCCTCAGGCTGATAATAATCATAATAAGAAATGAAGTATCCAACAGCATTGTGAGGAAAAAATCCTCTCATCTCCTCGTAAAGCTGCGCCGCTAAAGTTTTATTATGTGCCATAATTAACGCAGGCCTGTTTGTTCTTGCAATAACATTTGCCATAGTAAAAGTTTTTCCAGAGCCAGTTACTCCAAGTAAAACCTGATCTCTTTTATTACTATTTAACCCTGCAACTAAGTTGTCTATTGCCTGTGGTTGATCTCCAGCTGGCTGAAAATGTGTAACTATTTGAAATTCCATACCTTTATATTTTCATAATGTATTTATTACTATACAATACATTTGCTAGTGTAAATAAGGTATGAAAGAATGAACATAAAAAACTCTATTTTTTCTTTTTATAGAGCCTGCTCCAAATCCTGTTGTTGGTTAATACAAAAAACACCGTCAAAATTATAAAATATGTCACTATTTTTAGCCCAAGTTTATGTCGGCGCTCCAGTTCTGGCTCTGCTGCCCATTGTAAGAAATTTACCACATCATATGCCATATTTTCAACTGTGGCTTGCCTTGTACCATCATATTCTACCATTCCTTCAGAGAGTGGTGGTGCCATAGCTAACCTGCCTGTTGAAAAATATGGATTAAAATATAAACCGTTCTCATCATGTTCACCGTTTTGATAACCAATTAGTAGTGAATAGACATAATTTGCACCATCATGTCTTGCTTTGACAATTAATGATAAGTCCGGTGGAATTGCTCCATTGTTGCTTGCTGCAGCTGCTTCTTTTGTATCAAAAGGTGCAATAAAATAATCCGAAGACACTCCCGGCCTATCAAACATTTCACCCAAATCATTCGGACCATCTTTAACTTGGTAAGAGGCTGCAATTTGTTTTACATCCTCTTCAGAAAAACCAACATCTTGCAAATTACGAAACGCTATTCTATTCATTGAATGGCAAGCAGCACAGACTTCCTTGTATACTTTATAGCCACGCTGAATTGACTCTCTATCGAAAGATCCAGTAATTCCATCAAAACTCCAGTCGATTTTCTTATTTGGTAAAGGTTTAAACTCCTCTGCAGACAAAGAATTAGCGAAAAATAATACACAAAACACAGCAACTTTAACCAATAGCATCACTTCATCTCCGGCACGGAATCGCTTATTGTTTTTGGTAATTTTTTTGGTTTCTCATACTTACTAAGTAAAGGTAAAATTATCACAAAATATGAAAAATAATAAAGAGTTGAGAGCCTACTTAAAGTAATGTAAGGCTCCTTAACTTCTTGTCCCCCAAGCCAGGCAAGAAATGCAAAATTTATTGCAAAAACCCAAAAAAATTTCTTAAATAATGGACGGTAGGAACCACTTTTAACCTTTGATTTATCAAGCCAAGGCAAAAGAAACCACACTAAAATAGATCCAAACATGGTAAGTACACCAATAAGTTTATTTGGAATTGAACGCAGCATCGCATAAAAAGGTAAGAAATACCACTCTGGCACTATATGTACTGGAGTTACCATAGGATCAGCCTCTATATAATTATCAGGATGCCCAAGATAATTAGGGGCATAAAAAACAAATGCAAATAAAATTATAAAAAATAAACCAAAAGTTATGCAGTCCTTTGCTATATAGTAAGGATAAAAAGGAATGGTATCCTTATCTGACCTGACTTCTATTCCACTTGGATTATTAGAGCCAAACCTATGCAGAGCAACAACATGCAACATAGCTAAAGCGATAATAATGAAAGGCATAAGATAATGCAGCGCAAAAAAACGATTGAGCGTTGGATTATCAACAGAGAAACTTCCCCATAGCCATATAACTATTTTATCACCAATTAAAGGTATAGCCGAGAATAAATTAGTTATAACTGTTGCACCCCAAAAACTCATTTGTCCCCATGGAAGAACATATCCCATAAAGGCAGTTGCCATCATTGCAAAAAATATAAATATGCCAATAAACCATACCATTTCTCGCGGTCTCTTATAAGATCCGTAATATAATCCACGCATGATATGAACATAGACCACCATAAAGAAGAGCGACGCCCCAACAGCATGAGTATAACGTATTAGCCATCCATAACTTACGTCACGCATTATACGCTCCACACTATTAAATGCATGATCAACATGCGGAGTGTAGTGCATGGCAAGAAATATACCTGTTATTATTTGTAAAATCAGCGCTATACCAGCTAAAGAACCAAAATTCCAAGCATAATTTAAATTTTTTGGTACTTGATAAGAAGCAGTATGTTTTAGAAAAGAAAATATAGGCAGTCTATACTCTATCCAACCTAATATACCTTTTTCTTCTATTATTTTTTTTTTGCTATCATCTTCCATAACTTAAAGCTTTGTCATCTTAACTCATTGTATTGTAACAATTTAACGCTAATAAACAATAAAAAGTTTAAGTTTAAAGAGTAGATTTCACAAAAACAAGCACTCAAATTTGAGTGCTTGTTTTAAAGGGATTTTTGATGACATACACCTTTAGATATTGTTGAATTGCTTAATAAACTTCGAGGACATTGATCAAGTTTTTCAAACTCACTAATTACCATCTTGATATCCCTTTCTATAGCACTAACCTTTCTTTCTCTAATTTGCTCCAATGTCAAAAGTGAATCATCCAATGGTCTTGAATATTTCCTCCCGATAAACTTTCTGATTACCACGTCAGCTAGCAGAGCTGTTCCATTAAAATCAACTTGCGAAAAATCAATTGGGCTTCCAGTCAAATGTGCAACAGATTGCTGTGCGGGAGGTAAAGCAGGGGCACTCTGAAATAAGCTACTGAGTGCAGCAGTTGTTGAAGTTCCCATCCAACTAAATACACTATTAATAAAAGAAGAAGGTCTTACTGCACTACTTGGTGCAAGAGTAGTATCACCTGGGTTTACATTGGCACTCTCTGCTTCTGCAACAATCTCTTTTATCGTTTTACCGGGATAAAATAACTTAACATAATCTGATGGTGTCTCGTTCCTTATATCCTTAACATTATCAATATCAGCACCACTATCGTATAACAGCTTCATTATTTTTGGACGTTTTAAACTAATAGCCAAATATATAGGTGTGTGCCCCCGTCTGTTTTGAACATTGACGTCAGCATGATATTCAATAAGAAGCTCTACTATTTTTTGGTAATCTTTCTGAATGGCAATATGTAGACACGAATCTTGTGAAGAATCATTAAAATCAAATTTGCCATCTGGACTAGCACCATGTTTAAGTAGGACCTCTACTTTTTCCGAACTATTTTTATCTATAGCCCAGCCTATAAGAGTACGTTTTTCACCAGCATATGAAAAATAACCACTAATGCTAGCCTTTTTATCGATTAGAAGCTCTATCATTTTTTTGGTGCCCTTTGTAACAGCATAGTATATAGGAGGCACACGAAAAAAGTCCTCAATATTAACATCTGCACCATTCTCAATTAAAAACCTCATCATTTCTAAATCTTGTTTACTAACAGCAATCGATAAAGGTGAGTTACCATTTCTATCTTTAGAGTTAATAACATTAGTAGTATGTGTCTTTCCTTCTCTAATATACTCCTCAGCTTTTTGAAAATCACGTTCCTTTACTGCAGAACGTAACCCATCTCTCCATTTTTCAACTTCTGTTTTTGTAACCATAACCCTCCTAAAGGATAAAATTTTTGCCCTTATACCACATAATTTGGGCATATGCTAGTGAAATTTATATGTAAAATTAAAAAAAATTTACAACGTAAGAGATTGTTATTTGATCACGTGCTACATTTAGTTTTTGTACAAAACACCATAAGCCTCCTTAGTTTGCTTAAATTGCTTAGCAGCTTATTCTCAACATATAAGAGCTTTAACTTAAAGAGGATTATACGAAAATAAGCACTCAAGCTTGAGTGCTTATTTTAACTGATTAAAAGGGACTTTTGATGTATACCTTTAGATATCGTTAAATTGCTTAATGAACTTTCAGGACATTGATAAAGTTTTTTAAACTTACTAAGTGCTGTCTCGAAGTTTTTTTCTATAGTGTTAAGCTTTCTTTCTCTAATTTCTTCTATTGTGAGAAGTGAATTGTCCAGTGTCCTTGAATATTTTTTTCCTGTGAACTTACTCATTGCTGCAGCAGTTAGTAGAATTATTCCATTACAATCAACTTGTGAAGAACTAATTGGGCTACGATCTAAGTGGTCAACAGATTGCTGTGCAGGAAGTAAAGTAGGAGCACTGCTGAATAAGCCATTGAGTGTGGCAGTGGTTACCCAACTAAATATACTATTAATAGAAGAAGAAGGTTTTACTGCACCGCTTGTGATGCTGCTAGCTTCTTTAAAATCTGCTCTGGTAGGAGTGGAGGAAGAGTTCACTGTGCTACTTGCCAAGTTTTTGGTATTACTAACTTCCAATTCTATCTTAATTGCTTTGGTAGGGGATAATTGAAGACTCGCTGCACTACTTACAAAATCTGTGCTGTCGTTAGCGTCTTTAATACCTGCTTTTATAGAAGTTAATTTTGCTTCACAGTCAGCTTCAGTAGAACTGCTCAATACAGATTCTATTTTTTGAATTTCACTACTACTACATTCATCTTTTCTAGCATTTCCAACAACATCTAATGCTGTTTTGCCATACTGACTTTGAATACTAGCATCAGCACCCTTGCAGAGTAGGAGTTTTACCATATTTAAATGACAGTGGTCAGATGCTAAGTACAGAGGTGTAAAGCCTTTATAATTTGTAGCATTGATGTTAGCATCACGATCAAGTAAAAACTTTGCTATTTCTAGTTTATCATGTCTAGCAGCAATGTGCAAGGGAGTACTCAAATATCGATTACTAATAGTAGTATTAACATCAGCACCGCTGTTACATAAAAACTCTAATATCTTTAAATTACCCAAGAGAGTAGCATGATGTATAGGTTTCATATAGTATCTTTCATAATTCAAAACTTCATTTTTTATTTGTTCATACTCTATCTCTTTAATACATTCTTTAACTTTCTGAAAATCACCTCTGCTTATAGCAGAAACTAATTTTCTTCCTAAAATCTCAATTATTTTTTGTTTTTCCATCAAATACCTCCTAAAAGAGAATCTCCCGGGTTTATATCATGCAACTTAATATGTGCAAGCAAAATTTACAGAGAAAAATTTCAATAGTTAAAAATTAGGTCTTCAGCAACCTACCACGTTAACTTTTGTACAAAATATGCTGAGCTTCATTATTCAAATTTTTTTGCTCTTAATAAGAAGCAATCTGCTTTAGAAAAGGAAATAAGGGATAAGTTTTGTAAATAAGCACTCGAATTAGAGTGCTTAGTTTAACTGATTTAGAGGTGCTTTTGATGATGCACGCCTTTAGATATTGTGAAGTTGCTCAGTGAGCTTTCAGGATACTGATGAAGCTTGTCACACTTGCTAAGTGCCATCTTGACATCTCTTTCTAGAGAATTAAGTTTTCTTTCTTTAACCTGTCTTATCGTTAAAAGTGAATCATCCAGTGGCATTGAATATCTTTTCCCTGTGAACTTACTTATTGCTACAGCAGTTAGCAGAATTATTCCATTACAATCAACTTGTGAAGAACCAATTGAGCTTCCAGTTGAATGTGCAATAGATTGCTGTGCAGGAGGTAAAGCAGGGGTACTTTGAAATAGGCTACTGAGTACAGCAGTAATTGAAGTTCTCACATAACTAAACATACTATTAATAAAAGAAGAAGGTTTTACTGCGCTGCTTAACGCATTTGTACTATTATCATGATAGCTAAAGTAATTCCTAGCTTCTATTACCTTAGGATTTGCTCTAGAAGCTAATGTCTGACAATTAACTTCTTTATCAGCACATTTTAATGTAGATATTATTTTTTGCCTTGTATTACTAGTACATATAGATTTTGGATCATCTCCAACAACATCTAGTGGTATTCTACCACCCGCATCTCTTATATAAATATTAGCATCATGCTTGATAAGAAGTTCCACCATTGCCACTTGGCAATGGAAAGACGCTAAGTGCAAAGGCACCTTACCCGTTATATCTTGCAAATTGATCTTAGCATAACGACTAAGTAGAAGCTGTCCTGCATCTTCTCTGCCATATTCAGCAGCAACGTGCAATGCAACTCTCAAGCTTTCACTACTAGCAGCATTAACATTGGCGCCGTTATTAACCAAAAACCTCAATATCTTTAAGCTATTTTCTTTCACAGCAAAACTTATAGGTTTCATACCGTATTTTTCACCAATAAAAATCTGCTTTCTTAGGTTCATGTACACTGCACTTCTGATACATATGTTAGCTTTTAGAAGACTATGCTCTTTTATGGCAATAAATAACTCATTTACAAAGTTCTCAGTTTTTATCCGTTTTTGCATCCCTTGCATCAAATATCTCCTAAAAGACAACGTTCCCGATTTTGTATCACACAATTTGATATATACAAGCAAAATTTACAGAGAAAAATTTCAATAGTTAAAAATTAGGTCTTCAGCAATCTATCACGTAACTTTTTTGCAAAATATTTTAAGCCCCTAATTCATAATTTTTATTACTTGATAATAAGCAATCTGCTTTAGAAGAGGAAATAAGGGATAAGTTTTGTAAATAAGCACTCGAATTAGAGAGCTTATTTTAACTGATTTGAAGGGACTTTTGATGCATACTTTTAGATATCGTTAAATTGCTTAATGAACTTTCAGGACATTGATAAAGTTTTTCACAACTACTAATTGCCGTCTCGAGTTTTTTTTCTATAATATCAAGTTTTGTCAGAGGTGGATTGTCCAGTAGTCTTGAATACTTTTTCCCTGTGAACTTTTTGACCACTACATCAACTAGTAGAGCTGTTGCATTAAAATCAACTTGTGAAGAACCAATTGGGCTACCAGCTAAGTGATCAACAAATTGCTGTGCAGGAAGTAAAGTAGGAGCACTGCTGAATAAGCCATTGAGTGTGGCAGTGGTTACCCAACTAAATATACTATTAATAAAAGAAAAAGGTTTTACTGCACTGCTTGGTGCAGGATTTGGAGTATCACCAGCTTCCAATCCTATCTTAGTATTTGCCCTGGTGGAGGTTGAGAAAGGGTTTGCTATACTACTTGCTGCATCTGGAGTATCACCAGCTTCTAACTCTAATTTAGTATTTATTCTAGCAGAAAGTAATAGTTCTGTACAATTATTTTTATGAAATTTTAACACAGCTAAGAATATTTTTTCTATGTCACAGCCATCACTGCAAAGACTTTCATAACCAGGGATAACCTCAAATGCCGTTTTGCCATTTGCATTTTTAATATTAATAGTGTTATTATTGAGCAGAAGATTCGCGATATCTAATCGACAATAAAAAAAGGCTAAGTGTAAAGCTGTAAAACCTTGCATTACTTGGGAAGTGGTACTACTAGTACAATGATATATCATTTCTTTTATTTCTGCTTTTCTATTCATGGCAGTAACGTACGAGTAAGGAACAAGACATCCATCACTAACAGCATTAATATTAGCATTATTTTTAAGCAAAAACCGCACTATCTCTAAGCTACCTCTATAAACAGCAAGATGTATAGGTGCCATACCATCTTTTTTACCATTAATAATCTCTTTTTCTTTATTTATATATCTTGCCTTTTTAACATATCTTTTAACTTTATTAATATTAAGCTCATCTATAGCCGCAAATAAATTCTTTCTCAATCTCTCAAGTTTTTTCATCAAATACCTCCTAAAGAATAATGTTTCCGGTTTTATATCATGCAACTTAATATGTACAAGCAAAATTTACAGAGAAAACAATAGTTAAAATTAGGTCTTCATCAACCTATCACGTGCTGCGTTTAACTTTTGTGCAAAATATTCCGAGCCTCCCTTGTCTGGATGGACCAGTTTCATTAAATTTTGGTATGCCTTATTGATTTCATTTTGGCTTGCCTCGGAATTCAGCCCCAGTATTTTTAATGCTTCATCTTTGGACATATTATCACCAGTGTAATTTTTGGTGTAACTTTTACTGCTGTTAAATTCGTTCAAAAACTTACTTAATATAGAGTGCATCATAAAACTTATGTTATTTCTCTTTGCCAAAAAGAGAAAAAATACAACAACGCTAGGTAAAACAAACGTGATTATTGTGAATATCAAAAAAAGGAAGAAGATGAATGACATGTATATTTTTTTATCATTTTATGATTAAATAGTAACAATTATAATTGTCATGGTAAATAACATGTTTATCCAGATTGAAGAAACACCAAACCCAAACACGCTGAAATTTCTTCCTGGTTTTGAAATTCTGAGCGAAGGAGAAACAGCTGATTTTTCAAATGCAGATGAAATAAAGAACTCCAAACTAGCAGTAAATCTTTTTCAAATAGAACATGTTGTAAGAGTATTTTTTGGTCATGATTTTATTTCGGTAACAAAATCAGATAGAATGAATTGGGATATAGTAAAGGTGGAAATTTTAACTACAATTATGGATCACTTTACTTCTGGTGGAAAAGCATTTGATAAAGAAGGAGTAAGTGATAATAAAATGCTAGAGGAAGAATTCTTTAATGAAAATGATATAGAAATTGTAAATAGAATAAAAGAATTGATGGAAAGTTATATTAAACCTGCAGTTGCTCAAGATGGTGGTGATATCAAGTTCCGTGGCTATAAAGACGGAATAGTTTACGTTGAACTGCAAGGAGCTTGCTCTGGGTGCCCAAGTGCTGCAATTACCTTAAAACAAGGAGTGCAGAATATGCTAAGCTATCACATACCAGAAGTTTCAGGTATAGAGACTATGCTATGACTAATCAAACAGTTAGAGGAACAAAAGATCTCCTGTTTGATGAATGGTACAAGTTTAAACACATAGAGCAAACAGCAAGCAGAATCTCAAGTTTATACGGCTTTTTACCTGTTCAAACTCCGATATTTGAATACACAGAAGTCTTTACAAAGACTTTAGGTGATAGCTCAGATATTATCACTAAAGAGATGTATACTTTTATTGATAAAGGGGGAAAGAGCATAACTCTGCGTCCTGAGTTCACTGCAGCTATTGTTAGGTTACTCATTGAAAAAAAACTACAAGCGCCGATAAAATTATTTTCAATAGGGCCTGCATTTCGCTATGAAAGACCGCAAAAGGGAAGACAAAGGCAATTTCATCAGATAAATTTTGAGGTTTTTGGCATAGAAGATCCAAAAGCTGATATTGAATTGATATCACTCGCTCAGCACTTACTAACTGAATTTGGCATCAATAAAAATGTAAAGCTGGAAATCAACTCTCTGGGTGATAGTGAAACAATAACTCAGTATAGAGAAGCTTTGATATCGTATTTAAAAAAGTTTCAAAATGACCTATCAGAAGATAGTCAAAATAGATTGATTAAAAACCCACTCAGAATATTAGACTCTAAGGATAAGACAGATAAAGAAATAATCTCTGACGCACCAAAAATCAGTGATTATTATACAAAAGAATCTTCATATTTCTTTGACCAGGTGTTAAATGGACTGCAAGCTCTTGGCATACCTTACACTGTAAATAGCAAATTAGTTCGAGGTCTAGACTATTATTGTCACACAGTATTTGAATTTGTCACAGAAGATTTAGGTGCACAAGGAGCAGTTTTTGCCGGTGGAAGATACGATAATCTAGTATCTTCAGTAGGTGGAAAACACACTCCAGCAATAGGATTTGCAGGGGGGATTGAGCGTATAATGGAATTAATCAACTATGCTGAAAAAAAAGAGAGGCCTATTTATATAATTCCAATCGGTGGAGAAGCTGAAGAACATGCTCTAACACTTGCAAGTGAATTACGCAGAAATGGTTTATATGTGATTTACGAATATAGTGGAACTCTAAAAACCCGAATGAAAAAAGCAAATCAAGCAAATGCAAAAGTTGTATTAATCTTTGGTGATGAAGAGCTAAGCAGTAAAACTTTAAAAATTAAAAATATGGACACGGGTGAAGAAAAAATGATTGCTCGCGATAAAACCGTAGAAAATATCTAATCAGAAGCAATAGGAGTGTTAGCTATAGAAGAAAATTCCTCTGCACAAGAATTTTTCATAGCATTTAATATATCATAATCTGTAAAATCTAATTTTATCGGTGTAATAGTAATAAAACCTCCTTTTATTTTATCTACACTACCACTGCCTGAGTGTTCCCGAGACCAATTTAAGCTCAAAGAACCATTTAAGTTTTCAGTAAAAGTTAAATCACCATCAATGTTATATTCACCTTGTTCAGCAAATTCGACCCCTTTCACTTTTTCTGTAGCAGGAAAATTTATACTCATCACTATATCTTTAGGCCAACCAACTTTCATTAGCTTGGCAATAACCTTTGGTGCAAAAATCTTTGTATTGTTCCAGTCTATTTTATCATGATAAACTTGGCTCAGCGCAATAGAAGGTATAGATCTTGCAGCACCTTCCATTGCAGCACCGATTGTGCCTGAATAACAAATATCATCGCCGACATTTGATCCAATATTTACTCCAGATAATATTAAGTCTGGTTTTTTATTCATAATTTTATTTAACGCGATAATGACACAATCTGCGGGAGTACCAGACACACTAAACTCCCTTTCACTATGTTGACTTATTTTAATAAATTGCTTTACTGGATAGTCAAGAGACCTTGCAGCTCCACTCCTATCAGTATCTGGTGCCACTATCCATACTTCCGATGCAAAATTGTGTGCAATTTCTTTAAGTAATCTTATTCCTTCACTCTCAAAACCATCATCATTTGTTATCAATATTATCATATATAATACTCACCTATCAAAGTATACTGATGAGGTTTCTTTTCATAACCATAGCAAAGAACCTGCTACGAATCAATAAGGAAAAATTAGAGGGTGACTAGGTTGCCATCGTTTAGTTTGCTGTGAGTTAATCGTAAATACCAATTTTTAGCTTCACACCTAACTCACAATCAAAGTTTAGTAAACTCTAGAGGCGTGCTAAGCAGCAGAAAACCTTGCTATATTTCCCAAAAATGCTTTCACTCTTTCAAGGCAAGTGGATGGTTCTGCAGGTATTGCTACTTCATCTATCTTACCATATATTGCTGCATCTACGACTTCACCTGTTATTAATTCCCTTAGCTTTTGTTTTATCTGTCCTCTACGAATATGTTCTCCATAGTCATTATAAAACTTCACATATAACTCTTTAAATACAAATTCTTTTATAGCACTTCTCATATGAGAAATTCCATCCTTTACTTCATCATTTGCATTGCTCAAATCCACTTCAGAACCTAGCGAATATAAGTCATCAAAATTTTCTTTTAAAATTTTTATTTTAAAGTAGTGCTTATCTACAGATCTCTCAAGAAATCTTTTAGTAGCATTACCGGCCAATTCTCCTATTATCTGAGGCTCTAGTTGAGCTGCAAAATTATTTTCTGCTTCAAGGCCACTTAATGCATAAATGATACGATTAAGCATTCCAGGACCACATTGGCGATTACTTTCCTCAAAACGAACCAGCAATATGGATTTCAACAGCTCTACATCTGCATTTTGCTTTGTTGCTGCAATTAAAACTAGATTTATGGCCTGTGTTAATGTCAGTCCGGTTTTGGAATCTACCCACCTTACCCATTCTCCTTCTCTATAATTATCTACCTTCAAATAAGGCGCTATCAGTTCTTTCTGCTGATTTGTCAAACCGCCTATATAGTTTTAAACTCTTCATCCAGCTCATTTGACGGAGTCCCATATTCTTCCTTTAATTTTTTGGCACACTCAATAACACTTTGCTCAAAACTTCTAGTATGAACATTCTGATTACCAGTACCTACATCACTTACATTAAACAAAAAGCTCATTTGCTTTACACTTAAACCCAGAGGCGAGAAGAGCTTTATTAATGGATACTTTATTAACTCAAGAAGCGCTACAGGGATCAATAATATAGTATTGATAAGCACTAAACATATTCTAAGACCGAGCGCTCTACTCTCTGATAACATTCTACTAAGTTCTGATATCTTTGATGCACAATACAAAAATGGTAATTGAATGTAGTATATTGAGTATATAGAAAAAAATAAAATCTTATCTTTTAACCCTACTGTTGGATCATTATATACTTCAGAAAAAATGTTATCATCACTATTTTCATTTTTGAAAGACTGATAGCTGCTTGTAATTTTTTCTGTAAAAATAGAACAGAGCTTATGCAGTCCGTAGCATGAAACGCCAACAGCTAAAAAAATTGCAAGTGTTCCAAAAAATGCTAATACTTCACTTGAAGTTTTGGCAAGAAGGAATGCATAAAGCGCATTAATAAAGATATCAAATAAATATTCAAATAAAAAAATTGCTCCAATAGCGGAAACAAACAATAAAATACCCCCACAAATAATCAAAAAATCTTTTAACCTTGGATTCATACCCCGCTTCTTAATAATCTATTAATATACTTTTTATTATATGCTTAAATTAAAAAAATGCAAATTTTGTAAAGACCAATTGAAATTTCTGAGCTTCAACTATATTGTTAATTATTCAGATAAAAATTAAACATTGTCGTGTCAAATAAAATAGGCTTTTTTGCTATTTTTGCCTTGGTGATTAGTAGCCAAATTGGCTCTGGAATTTTTATGCTCCCAATCAGCCTTGCACCATACGGCGCTTATAGCCTCATAAGCTGGGTTATATCAGGATTTGGTGCTATATCTCTTGCTTTAGTTTTTGCTTCACTCTGCGCAAAATTTCCAGAAACGGGTGGTCCTCATATTTATGTGAAACATGCCTTTGGCTCTACAGCAGCTTTTTTTGTTGGCTGGACATATTGGGTAAGCTCGTGGGTAAGCTCAACAGCTGTGACAATTGCAAGTATCGGTTATTTAGCCCCGCTTTTTCATAATGATATACAAGATATACGTTTGCTTTTAGAAATAACATTAATTTTAGCTATCATGCTAATAAACTTAAGAGGGGTAACTACTGCTGGGCATGTTGAGCTTCTTCTGACCATTGTTAAAATTATCGCACTTCTTGCAATACCCATAGCAGGATTATTTTTCTTTGATAGAAATAATTTTGTTGTAAGTGAGGAAGTATCAAACTTTACGATGTCTCAAGTCCTTGCGCGCTCTACACTCCTTACTCTATGGTGTTTTATTGGACTTGAATCAGCAACGGCACCTGCAGGATCTGTCAATAATCCCTCTAAAACAATACCAAGGGCTATAGTGCTTGGAACAGTCTGTGTTGCTGTGATATATTTCATCAATAGTCTTTCAATTATGGGATTGATAAGTGGTAATGAACTAGCTAGTTCAAAAGCACCATATGTTGATGCGATAAAAATTATGCTTCCAGGTAATTGGCATTTAATTGTTTCTGTTGTTGCCTTTATCGTTTCTGTAAGTAATTTAAATGCTTGGTTTTTAGCTGATGGACAGGTCACCTTAGGCCTTGCAAAAGACAAGTTAATGCCTCAATTTTTTGGCAAAAAAAATAAGCATGATGCTCCATTATGGGGAATAATACTCAGTACTTTGGGGGTGTTAGTTTTACTTATCCTAACGTCAAACAAAAGTTTTGCTGAGCAAGTAACTTCAATAATTGATATCTCTGTGGTGTCATTTTTGTTTATCTACTTAGCATGTAGCCTTGCTTTTCTCAAAGTTAATATACAAGACAAAAGCTACTGCAAATTTTTAATTGGAGGTGTGGCTGTATCTTTTTGCTGTTGGGTAATATACGAGACTTCTATAAAAACATTGTTAATATCAAGTCTATTCCCTTTAAGCGGAACACTTATTTATCTACTTTGGTATCATAAACTAAAAACTTAACTTAAATTTTTTATTTGCTAAAATTCTTAAGCTATACTACTGGCTTACATTAATAGAATTAAGAGGTATTGTGTCAAATAAAATAGGTTTTTGGGCTGTTTTTGCTTTAGTCATTAGTAGTCAGATCGGCTCTGGGGTTTTTATGCTTCCAATTAGCCTTGCTCCATATGGCGCTTATAGCCTTATAAGTTGGATGATATCAGGAGCTGGTGCTGTGTCTCTTGCGCTAGTTTTTGCTACGCTATGTGCAAAGTTTCCAGAAACAGGAGGTCCTCACGTTTATGTGAAACATACTTTTGGTTCTACCGCAGCGTTCTTTGTTGGTTGGACATATTGGGTAATCTCATGGGTTAGTACAACAGCTTTAATAGTTGTGGGTGTTGGCTATCTTACACCATTTTTCCATGAAGATATCAAAAGTATGCGTTTATTGTTAGAGCTGTTGTTATTTACAATCATTACATTAATAAATTTAAGGGGAATAGCTACTGCAGGGCACGTTGAGTTTCTGCTCACGGTTGTGAAGGTTGCTGTATTGCTTGCAATACCTGTAGCAGCGTTGTTTTTTTTCGATAGAAATAATTTTATCATAAGTGAAGAAATATTAAGTCTTACAACATCGCAAATTCTTGCCCGCTCTACACTCCTTACTTTATGGTGTTTTATTGGACTTGAATTGGCAACAGCACCTGCAGGGTCAGTTGATAATCCAGCTAAAACTATACCAAAAGCTGTGGTGCTTGGCACAGTTTGTGTTGCTGTTATATATTTTATCAACAATTTTGCAATTATGGGATTGATCAATGGCAACAATTTAGCAAGTTCAAGAGCACCATATGTTGATGCGATAAAAATTATGTTTTCTGGTAATTGGCATTTAATTGTTTCTATAGTTGCATTCATTTTTTGTGTTGGCAGTCTAAACGCTTGGGTTTTATCTAGTGGACAAGTTGCTTTTGGTCTTGCAGAAGATAGACTAATGCCAAAATTCTTTGCTAAAAGGAACAAGCATGGCTCTCCTGTTTGGGGAATAACAGTTAGTTCAATTGGAACTGCAATTTTACTAATTCTCACTTCAAACAACAATTTTGCCCAGCAGATTACGTCGATTATTGACTTTTCTGTAATTTCATTTTTGTTCGTTTATCTTGCGTGCTGTTTTGCCTTTCTAAAGGTTATTATACAGGAGAGGAGTTGTTATAAGCTTTTAATTGGTAGCATAGCAACAACCTTTTGTTGTTGGGTGATATTAGAAACCCCTGTAGGTACTCTGCTGATTTCGAGCCTGTTCACTGCAAGTGGCATACCCATTTATTTATTTTGGTACTGCAAAACTTCTGTGCAACAAATTCAGTAGTGAGAGATACACTTTAAATGGTTAATATTTATGGGCCAAGATTTTTTTTCTCTTTATCTACTTGTTCAATATTACCATTCTCAAGTTTGCTACCTACTTCTTCTGTGCGTTTATTATCTATGTAGATCTCATTTTTTGCTTTATTAGAAAGACCTATTTGCGATTGCAGTTTTTTATACTCTTCTTTTTCAGGCGTGAAAATTTTCACTAAAAATCTTCCTATTATTGGTATTGAACTTAAAAAATCTCTTAATCCAAAAGATTCTTGCTTCTTGTTTGAAAGATGCTGGTCTATCTTAGAAATTTTCACACCATACTTTTTATCATCAAAATTTATCGCTGGCTTGCTTTTTTTCGAAAGAACATTTTGAATCTCTAATCTATTGACTTTTTCAGGCTTTTGAAATTCAGATACTGCAGGTTTGACCTTAGTGTCATCATGTTTTTTACTCATTTCATTCTACCATGCAATATTACTAGTGTCTTATAATTATAACTAAATTATGGTTAATTGCAAGGTAAAAATATTAAAGTAATTGTAAATTTTATCAGTAAAAATATAATATAGCTTTAAAATCAGAGGTTTATTTATATGGGATGTAAGATTGCAGTTATTGGAGCAACAGGAAGAGTAGGGCGTGAGGTATTAAGCGCGCTTGCCGAGTTTCAAGACGAAGGAAAAATTTCAATAGATTCTGTTGTTGCTTTTGCATCAAAAAAATCAGAGGGAAAAAAGGTAAGTTTCGGCGATGAAGAATTAACTGTCTTAGACCTTGAGAACTACGATTTTGCTGGAATTAATATAGCAATTTTCTGTGCTGGGTCTCATGTTTCCGAGAGATACGTACCGATTGCAACTGAAGCTGGATGTATTGTCGTAGATAATACCTCTCATTTTAGGATGAAAGAAGGCGTGCCACTAGTTATTCCAGAGATCAACAAAGATAAAATTACGGAGTATAAAAACCATAACATAATATCTAATCCAAATTGTACTACAATACAAATGTTGCTGGCATTACATTTATTACACCAAAAAGCAAAAATAAAGAGAATCGTTGCTTCAACTTATCAATCAACTTCTGGTGTAGGTAAAGCAGCAATGGATGAGCTTTACAATCAGACAAAAAAAATCTTTATGAATGAAGCTAAAAAACCTGAAATATTTCCTAAGCAAATAGCATTTAATTGCATTCCTCATATAGGAGAGTTCATGGAAGATGGTTCTACAAAAGAGGAGTGGAAAATGCAAGAGGAGGCAAAAAAAATTTTAGAAGAGGATATAAAAGTAACTGCAACTTGTGTCCGAGTACCTGTTCTTGTTGGTCATGCTATAGCAGTAAATGTAGAATTTGATCAGCATATAACTGAAGAAGAAGCTCGTGAAATGCTCAGTGAAGACGATGGAGTTTTAGTGCAAGATAAGCGCGAAGATGGTGGATATATGACTCAGATTGATGTTGTGCAAGAGAATGCCGTATACATATCGCGTATTAGACAAGACGATACCGTTAAACACGGATTAAATATGTGGATAGTAGCTGATAATCTACGCAAAGGTGCAGCACTAAATATAGTGCAGATCTTGGAGATCTTGATCAAAGAGCATTTATAGCTCAATAGCTTAAATCTATATTGACATGTCCCATTTTACGCTTGTCCCTAACCTCTTTTTTCCCATATATGGTTAAACTAGCTTTTTCGTTGCTCAAATATTTGTGAGAATTATATATATCATTACCTATTATATTTTTTGTCATGCAAGGAAAGCGTAATACTACTTCCTGCATAGATAGCCCGCATATTATCCTAACTAGCTGCTCGAATTGACTAACGTTGCATGCATCCAAGCTCCAGTGGCAAGAATTGTGGGGTCTTGGGGCCAGTTCATTAACTAGTAATTCATGATTTTGAGTGATGAAAAATTCAATAGCTAGAATTCCTACTACATCAAGTGCAGTTGCTATTTTCTCTGCAGTTTTTTGTACCTCTTGGGCTAATTTATTATCTATTTTAGCTGGTGCTATTGAAGTATTAAGTATTCCGTCAACGTGGTGATTCTCTGCTATAGGAAAAAAAGCTACTTTACCGTTTTTATCTCTTGCAACGACTATTGAAACCTCTTTCAGTAAATCAACACTTGCTTCAAGAATGTACTCTTTATTCCAATCGAAGGAAGCAAATTGCTTCAGTTCAGAATCATTTTCAATCATATATTGTCCTTTTCCATCATAACCCATTTCTGTTGTTTTTAGCCTCACTGGATAGCTAAAAGTTTCACTACTTTCTAGTAGCTGATTATAATTTTGTATACTTTTGTAATCAGCAGTTTTTATGCTTAAATCTCTAATAAAATCTTTCTCTCTCAGCCTATTTTGCGAAATGTGTAACGCCTTTTTACCTGGATAAAAATCTGTATGCTGCGACACAATATCAATTGCACTACATGGAATATTTTCAGACTCAATAGTGACTAAATCCACACTCTGTGCAAAAGATTCAAGTGCCCTCTTATCACAGAAGTCTGCTATTGTTAAATCATCAGCAACAGAACAAGCTGGATCGTTTTTAGCACTGGCAAAAATATGCGTTTTGTGCCCAAGTTTTATTGCAGCGATAGCAGTCATTTTACCTAATTGCCCACTTCCTATTATTCCTATCACTTTTTTATCCAGTGGATCTGTTTTGTTCATCATGTAGATTAATATTTCCTAGTTAGAGTACGATAATATGCTTGGAAAATCTATGAAAAAAGTGTATAATTGAAGTGTGTTAAACTTTTATCATGAACACTTTACGATGACCATGAAATACACACTTATTACTAATTCTGTTGAAGTTACAGTTTTGCCAATTTACATTGAAGAGCAATCCATTCCTTATGAAAATTGTTACGTATGGATGTATAATGTTAAGATAAAAAACAAAAGCTCATCAACCATTCAATTATTAAGTCGCTATTGGCAAATAATAGATCATAAGGGGAAAATAAATGAAATTGCCGGAGTTGGTGTTATTGGAGAACAACCTGTAATAAAATCTGGAGAGGTATTCAAATATACAAGTGGAACATACTTAAATACACCATCAGGAATAATGCAGGGTAAATATGAATTTCTGAACGAAGAGAGCATAAAAACCTTTGATGTTATGGTACCACCCTTTTCCTTAGATAGTCCATACGTTAACACTAGACCTCATTGATCATCAAGATAGTGTATTTGTTTAAGTGCATCTGAAACCAGTGCTTCTTGTTTTGTCATTTGAGCTTCCATAATGTCATCCGAGTAGCTGATACTGAGATCCAACTAAGTTGATAAACACGAAAGCACTGACCATTTGCTTCTATAGTTGTCTTTTTTCGTCTATCTTATTTTGTTACTCTGCTGAACAGATGCAAAATAGTTTATTTTTGATTCTTATCATCAAGTGTGAATAAGATTATTGTAGAGGTTAAACCTATAATAACTATCATTAACGAAAATGGGGCAGCTTCTCTGTAACGCTCATCGCTGACAAGTTCATATACTCTAGTTGATATAGTTTCAAAATTAAATGGTCTGATAATTAGTGTTGCCGTGAGTTCTTTTACCGTATCCATAAACACGAGCAGAAATCCCGATAGTATACTTTTCTTGATAAGGGGAATATGAATATTCAGGCACGTGGAAATAGGCCCATGACCCATAGTATATGCAGTCCATTCAATTTCATTTGGTGTTTTTTTGAGTCCCGACTCTATCGCCTTGAAAGATATAGCAAAAAAACGAAATAAATATGAGTAAACTAATGCGCCAATAGTTCCTACCAAGCTAATTTCTACAATATATTGAGTAATGAAAGAAGATATTCTGCTTAAAAACATTATTATGCTAATTGCAATAATTGCATTTGGAATTGCATATCCAAGAGAAATGAGACGTGCTATATTGCTTATTACCTTATTTTTACGTGCTGTATATCCAATAATTATCGCAATGCTAATTGAGATTAATGCGGTAATAAATGATAAACCAACACTATTTGCTATTATATTGTAAAATCTTGCTTCGTATATGAAAAAGCCTTTCTCTATGCTCCAATATATAAGTGGAATCATTGGTAAAATAAAGCCTATTAATATCGGCAATAAACACATAAGATAAGAAAAGATCAATGATATAGAACCGTTTATACTACGTTTATTGTGATAATCTGCATTAGTATTGATTGAAGAGTAAGATATTTCTCTTTTTTGTAGTTTTTTCTCGATAACTATTAGTGTTGCAACGAAAATCAGTTCTGCAACTGCCAAAACAGTAGTTGAATATTTGTCATGCAGTAAAAACCAAGTACGGTATATTCCCGTCGTGAAAGTATCGATAGCAAGAAACTGTGGTGTGCCGAAATCTGTAATTACTTCCATTAGTACCAAGGATAACCCCGCTATAATTGATGGGCGTATAGAGGGTATGATGACAGAAAACAGACTCTGTAATGAAGAAAACCCAAGTGTTGATGCAATAGTGACTGAGTTACTAACGCTCTTTAGACTTGAGCGGACCAACATATAAACGTATGGATATAGACTAAATCCCATTACTAATATTCCACCACCTAGGGATTTGATCTCGGGAAACCAATAGTCACCTTTGCCCAATTGAAAAGTATCTCTTAACAAGCTCTGAATCGGACCTGAAAACTCTAACGTGTTTACATAAACAAACGATACTATATATCCAGGAATTGATATCGGAAAGAATAAGGCAATCTCAAAAATTCTACTTCCGGGAAACGAAAAAAATGTAGTAAGCCAAGCTGGAATTACTCCAAATATAAAGGATATTAACCCTACTCCTACCATCAAAATTAACGTATTGAGTATATATTCAGGAAAAAGTCTACTAATTACCCATCCAGAGTTTGCTGATTCTGTAAATAGAATCGATATTAACGATAGTATAGGGCAGACAAATAATACACTTACTAAAAACAAGAATATATTTTTAAATACTCTCAGAAACATTAACTTGAATCTATATTTGATATTAAAATGTTATATGCAAAAACTAAAGATATCCAGTAATTAACAGCCGTCCTATTGAATATCTTCATAATTTTATATATTATGTTTTAAATCGATAAACTAATTAATTATGAGTTTTGTCATTGCAACTTTCTATCATTTTGTAAAACTCTCTAATTATTATGACATGAAAGATGAAATAAAAGTTGCATGCGACAATGTCGAATTAAAGGGTACTATACTCCTTGCAGAAGAGGGTATTAATGCAACCGTATTTGGTGAAAGAAACGCGATTGATAAAATATTCGATTTTCTACGTTCTGATTATAGACTAAGGGACCTTACATGGAAAGAGAGTGCAGCAGAATATCAACCATTTAGTAAGATGAAAGTGAGATTAAAAAGAGAAATTGTGAATCTTGGTGTAAGTAATCTCGATACTTCCGTTAGAGGTCAGTACATTGATCCAGATTATTGGGATGATTTTATCTCTCAACCTGATGTTTTAGTGATAGACACACGAAATGATTACGAAGTAAAACTAGGCAAGTTTAAAAATGCAATCAATCCACATACTCAGCGTTTTCGAGATTTTCCTCAGTGGGCAGAGTCTTTCTCTGAGAGTAAAGATCTGAAAGTGGCTATGTACTGCACTGGTGGAATCAGATGCGAGAAATCTACAGCATATATGAAAAGCCTTGGATTTAACGATGTTTATCACCTTAAAGGCGGTATTCTTTCCTACCTTGAAAAAACTCACAACAAAAGTGGTAATTGGGAAGGCGAGTGTTTTGTTTTTGATGATAGAATTGCTGTTGATCACTCACTCGCCCCAAGTGATAAAATAAAATGCATATTCTGCTCAAGTAAAGTTTCAACTGATGAGCTGAAATCAGTTCCACGTGGCCAGGTAGTTTGCTCTGATTGTAAATCTTTAAGTATTGAAAGAAAGCTAGAATTCAATACGAACCTCTAAGAAAATCTGCTTATTGCACACTTACTAACCTCAATTTTATCAAGACATTTACCTACGACATAGCCCGCTCCAGCTCCAAGTAACGCACCAACTATAGCAAATGCAATCAACACTACACCAGAACCGCCAATAAGAGCTAAAGTTTCTTGCCATAAACAACATGCTGCAACTAGACCAGCAGCTAAACCAATTCCTGCACCTCTGCACCTAAGTTTCATGTTATTAACACTAGTATAATGACTTCCAAAACCAAATTCTTTGATATCTTTTCTTTTTTCTATAAAATTGATAAGCTCATGTGTTTCTTTGTTATTTGTGTTGCTACGCAAATCATATAAATTTATAACGCCATCCTTTACATATTTTTCAAAATTCATTTTATTTTTCCATACTATTAGAATATATTTTTATTACACTTAATGTCTTAATAGTTGGTAAATTCCCATATAAGAATAAGTAGATAATCTTACCACTATAGGTGGGACTAAAGCGCGATAAGATTAAATTCCTGAAAAATGTTGGTAAGAAGAGCTTTTCCAAAAACAATAAAGTTAAGAGTTGAAGAGATAGTAAAAGAGCGACTTACAGTTAATCCAATTGATTTTGGTGAATCGTTTTGTTACAAACTCAAAGGATACAGAAGACTGAGAACTGGCGATTATCGTATCATGTAAATGCTGCAAAGTATGAAGTGTTTCAATAAAACGCAGAAAAGACATTTACGAGTCTGAGGCTCCATACTAATATCCTTCCAGTATTAACTTACTGTAACCTTTCCGGTTGAGCCACTGCGATTCTTTGCAACGTTTATCTCTAATTCGTTATTAGCATCGATTTTATAGTCTGTAGAGTAGTAAAATTATAGGGGTATAGTCAAAAAATGAGTTATTTTTGAGCTGAGCAAAGCCACCTAAGGTGAAGAGGAAGGAGGGCTGTATAATGAAATATACAATGCTTATAGGAAGGTTCTAACTTTTATAGATGTATTCTCTATGCTCTATTGCAGTAATTATTACTGTACGTTCTAATTTACTTATCCTATAAACCAAACGATAATCACCAGATCTTATTCTACGATGTCCTTTGAACTCACCGAGCAAGGGATCTCCTGCCTTCTCAGGAGAAAGTGTAAGACGCTCTTTTACCCTTGACCATATTGTCTTTGGAAGATTTGGAATGTCTTTGTGAACTACATTTTCCTCATAGCAGATTAAATACTTATCACCAGTTGATGTCTTCATGCCTGATGAATTTTGCATTTCGAGTGTCACGTTGAATAGCAAGTTTGGCTATTGCCATATCTTCTTCATTTTCAATTGCTTCTTGTATAAACTGCTCTGCTAGCTCTTGAGCTGATTGATTCTTTACTTTAGCTAAACGAGTAAGGTTTTTTAAAACTTTTTCACTAATGTTAATACTTGAATCAGCCATAAGTTTTACCAAAATGTACTAATAATTATACAACATTTTTCTAAAATTTTCAATAAAGAATTGTATTGACGGATTATGGTAGATTGAGTATATACTAGTATTAGATTTTAGGGAGAAATGACACAGACGTATTGCAAGACATCATTAGGAATAAGGAAGGTATGCTGGCTACTGGATGTATTTCTATGATAACAACTACTCTTCATCATCAAAAATCAAGAAGGCTCTGCAACTTGATAACTCTATTCTTTTATTGACGTAGATGACTCTGAAAAATTGCGGAGCTGAAGTGCTATGGTTATTACGGTTTAAGAACAAAACGGAAAATCCTATGTTACACTAGAAATAATGTGCGGAAAAGGGGGGATTCGAACCCCCGACATATTTTCATATGTGCACGCTTTCCAAGCGTGTGCTTTAGACCGCTCAGCCACCTTTCCATACTTATTCATAATATTAAAAATTATGCTGCTAAACAACTGGTATATATGGTTCGCCACGGAAATTCACAGTATTGTTAAACTTGTTTTTGCACGTTAAAAACGCTTTATCACAACCTGCAAGTATCGAATATTTATCTCCGGTAGAAATTTGATATGGAGGAGAAGCAAATAATGTAACTACTTTATTTTTGTATTCTTTAACTACAACTTCAAATGTTGCTGAACTAAAGAATTTTACCACTCCGTGCTTATAATATCCATCACTTTCGATTAAATTAGTGTCTTCAAATCTTCTTTCATCTATCACTTTAGTAATTGTGCTCATTCTACTAAACTTTTTAGCATCAGCTTTACATCTATCATCGCAAAATTGTGCCCTGCATACAGGAGAATATAGCTCTGTTATGCTTCTCTCAAGCTTTGTCGCAAGACCTCTAATTTCAGCGATAAACCTCCCACTATTTAATGTTACTTTACCAAAAGTTCCTGCATGCAAATTCATAATTCCCTGACTCAAATCTTTATAATTCACAAGAAATATTTCAATATTTGCAAAGTCATACCTTCCTGATAAAACATCTTTTTCTTTAATATCAGCACTATTTAATATTCCTTCAATTTCTAAATTATCAGTTCTCAAATCGCTATTTAATATTATACTGCTGGCTATAAAACCGCTTGAAGATTTATAGAATACATTATTGAGATTTAAATCTTCATCATAGTCAGTAAATCCCATTACTTCTCCACTTACAAGTGTTAATTTCCAGCAAGTAGCGATGGTAAGTAATTCTCCAGTTAAATGGTTTTTTAGTTTGGTTTGCATACTGCTTAATTGATTGAATTTGAAAACGTTCGATAGGTAAGGGATTATATCCATTATCTGAGTAGCCATAGGGTGTCATGCCAGCGCCCAGACTATTGGCATCCAGTTAAATTTACGAGTATAAAAGTAATGTTAAAATACAACGTTTCTGATGATGATGGAAAAATGGATCCCAGTGTCAAGCACTGGGATGACACCATTTACTATGCAAATTGCCACAATTTTCGTACAGCTGTGACTGGGATGACATTACTTATTGTGTGAATAAAATAAATACTCGTAGAGTTTATTACGCACTGGCTTATGTTTATTTGATCGATGAGTAAATGCTAACAGATAAGATACACACCACATTCAAGTTGTGGTGTGTATTACTAGAACAAATTAGAAAGAAAACTTCACACCAGTGAGGAGAAGAATTCCTTTGTTGGAAGGTACATCAGCATTATTTTTATCTTTCAGCGCACCTTTTTCATCAGTCATAAAATAATGTAAGGCTGCATAAGGAACAAATTTGCTCTTATTGCAAGAAGATAGATCATACTGAACACCAAGTGCAACATCATGAAGCATATCTTTATCACTCATTCTGCTACCAAAGTATGTCACGCTTGTGTAGATGTTATCATATTGATAACCAGCACCTGCAGTCCAATACATGGTATTGTTATCATTAAATTGCTTTAAGCCATTTTTTCTAGCAATATCAGTAGTCTCTTTATATTCTTTTGAAGCAAGGTCGAGTTCCTTGATACTCTTAGGTTGACCAGATTTGCCTAAATATGCAAAAGAAGCAGCGAATTTTACACTTTGATCTTCATCAATCTTATAATCAGCGCTTGCACCCAAATTAATGCCTGCCAGATTATTGTATTCTATGAACTCATTATAAAGGTGCTTATCTTTACTCGGTTGCTTTGAAAACCCATATTCACCAACTACGGAAGTTTTAACTTTTACATTATGTTTACTAAAGTCATATTCATATGATGCACCAGCGCTTATTATATGCTGGTAATCTGGTCCAACATGTCTTAACGTTTCCTCATTCTTTACCCCTGTTACCTTATTACTTGAATCTTTGAGGAAATCTGGAGCTATTTCTTTTACAACGGATAAACCACTATCGTAGCGAGGTGAGTAGCTAATACCAAATCTTGCACCCATATAATTTGGTGAGTAGTAAGCAGCTCTAAACGGCAATGTGGTCATAACCTCTTTGTTGTATTTTCCTGCCATACGGAAGGAGAGTTTTTCGCTCTCGCTCGAGAAGCTTTCAGTGTAAAGACGTGGTGTTACGTAAAATGGGAAGTTTGCAGCACTTCCTTCTAAGTTTACTTTTCTGAACCAGTCACTATCTGCAGCTCCATCAACAGTTGCAATTCTTGTTGCATCAAGTCTCATCAGAGACTCAGGACCAAACTGATAACCAAGTTTCAGATCACCATATTTTGAATTCAAAAACACATGTGCACTTCTACCTCTTGCAGCATTCACGCCTTGTGAAGCTCCTTTACCTTCAGTAACTGGAACATGGAATTGTACATCGGCACCATAACGAAGACCAATATCCTCATTTTTATTTTCAGCTCTTAAGTGCAATATTGCATCTGAAATCATGCCCATGTTTTCACTGTAATCACCAATATTCCCTATCCCTTTAGGAAATATTGGATTTGCTCCTTTTATACTATCTGGAGTATTGTTAAAATAATCTGTAGATTTACCTGGCATAACATTATAATGGTTATAGCCACTTAGCCCATGGTTACCATAACCTTGAGAATCAACAACGCCACCGAAAGTTATTCTTAAACCATCCCCTTGATTGGTATTGATAATATCAACCCCACCAACTGAAACAACAGGACTTGCCTTACCTTTTTCCTCTGTATTGCTGTTAACAACTTTTACATCCTTTTTTATATCTTTAGCTTCAATTTTAGCATTCTTAGTTTTAGAACCCTTAATTTTTGACTTTTCTACATTAGAATTTTTAGTGCTTAGAGCTTTCGCCTTTGAATCCTCTATAAGCTTTGCTTTTTTCTCTTTTGCTAGCCTAATTTCATCTTTTTTCTTTTGTTTTGCTACTAATTTTAACTCTTCTTTTTTCTTCTTTTGTTCAGCTGCTAATTTTAACTCCTCTTTTTTCTTCTGCTCAGCTGCTAATCTTAGTTCTTCTTTTTTCTTAAGCTCCTCGGCTTTTTTTCTTGGATCAGCATTACATATCCTGTCCATTTTTTCTTTTAGTTTCTTATTTGACGTCTTCATCACTTCCATCTTTCCAGAAGTTTTGATTGACTCGTTACTCTCTTGCTTTTTTACTTCCTTCATACTCTCGTCAGAAAAGTCAGCAGCAAAGCCACTGAAAGAACATAAAGTCAATAGAGAAGCTAGAGCAGTTCTAGTATAAATAGATTTTTTCATGAAGTGCCCCCAAAAAATTTTAAAATCATAACATAAATAGTATAAAGGTGTTGAAAATCCAACTTAAAGCAACCTTATAGCGAAAATAAAGGTAAAATGCAATACTTTAAAAGCAACTTTCTTAATACGCTCAACGTGTATATTAACCAAAATTTAGTACAGAGGTTTGCTTGTTAGTGTATTATAACTCTATACTTATTCTATGGAAGTAAAATTTACTCAAAGTAAAAGCATAAAAAGATTAAATTATTAATATAAATTGTTGACAATAATATTAATTTGTATTATAGTTGGTAGATTATTGTTTTATTTTTGATAGATTGGGGTACTTATGGATTTTAGTTTTTTACGCAATTGGTTTAGCACTACAGGTGCTGCTACAGGCTCAGAGCCAGGTAATACTGAACAGCCAGACTCTATTTCAGTAGATGATGGCAAATACGAGATGAAAGAATATGACGATGAATTTGAGATCATTGAAGATTATGAATTTATAAATCGTGCTGATCCAAATGAGCCAGTGTGACCCGGAAGTCATGAAATTGTGATGGTTAAATTCCATCCGCCATAACATCTGGCTGAAATTATAGCCCACATTTTAGGAAACTGGCAAACACCTAAGGTGCGAGCATGGGCTAAAAGGGAGTAATGTTAAACCTTATAATAAATTCTCCCAAGAAGAGTCAGGTAAGGTTACGAAAGAAACTTATGTTTGAATTGTCGTTACTGTGAATATGTGAAATAAGGTTGGTACACATAGACCAAAAGGTATGGAGAATAAGGATGATTAGAATTGGTTCGTTTAATCAAGATGTTTCCGATCTCCCGGCAAAAAAAAAATAAGAACCTAAATCTGACGCGAAACGGTTTCATGGAACGGAGTAACCACATAGAAGCTCTTATTATACTTTGTAATAAGCAAGTAGCCAACTGCAAGCTTCTATGTTGGAAGGATTGTCTAAAAAGCTAATGCCTAAAGTAATGCTTAGGATACGCAGACGTGGACACTGTAACTTGGAAGGTAAAGTTATGAATAGTAGTGAATATGTTATGAGCCAACAAAAAGTTAGGTATGAATGGAATGAAGTTCCTTGGCGCAAGCTAGAAAAGTCTTCATTTAAGCTACAAAAACGAATTTACCGAGCTTCTAAATGTAATGATATCAAAAAGATGCATGAGCTTCAGAGATTATTACAAAAATCGACAAGTGCTAGGATGATCGCTGTGAGAAAGGTAACTCAGGACAATAGAGGAAAAAGAACTGCAGGTATTGATGGAAAAGCTAACCTTAATCAAAAAGAAAGATTGCAATTGGCAAAATCCTTAGATATAAAGGAGAGAGCAAAGCCATCAAGGCGCATTTGGATTCCAAAGCTTGGAAAAAGTGAAAAACGTCCATTAGGGATACCAACAATAACAGATCGAGCAAAACAAACACTTGTTAAGATGATGCTAGAACCAGAATGGGAAGCAAAGTTTGAGCCCAACATTTATGGTTTTAGACCTGGTAGATCATGTCATGATGCCATTGAAGCTATATTTCAAGCACTCATCAAGAAAACAGTATTTGTTTTAGATGCTGATATTTCTGGGTGTTTTGATAATATAAATCATCATATACTGTTAGAAAAACTCAATACCACACCAACTTTAAGGAAGATAGTAAAAGGATGGTTGAAAGCAGGTGTGATGGAAAATAGGATATTTCAACCATCTAGAAGCGGTACAATCCAAGGAGGGACAATTTCTCCATTACTGGCATGTATTGCTCTACATGGGTTAGAAAATTATCTGAAAGAAATAATGGCAGAGGAGCTAATTAGCTACAGGAAAACGAAACCTGGCAGAACATGTAGGGAAAATGCGAAAAGATCACTCAGCGTAATCACTTATGCAGACGATTTTGTAGTACTTCATGAAAGTGAGGAAATTGTTTTGAAAGCAAAAACTCTGATTGAAGAATGGTTAAAAACTATTGGATTAGAGTTGAACCCTTCAAAAACAAGAATTTCTCATACTCAAAAATTCCTGAAAGGAATAAAACCAGGTTTCAATTTTCTTGGTTTTACAATACGGCAATATCCAACAAAACACAATAAGATGTCATACAAGTCTATCATCAAACCAAGTCGTAACTCTATAGAACAACACTCATTAGTCATTAAAAGTAAGCTAAAGAAAATGCGTGGTGAATCACAAGAAGCAGTAATAAGTCACCTTAATCCAATTATTCGAGGATGGTGTCAATACTACGCTTCGGTGGTATCATCTAAAGCCTTTGGTGCAATGGATAATACAATGTTTAGAAAACTTTGGAAATGGGCAATGTTTAAACACCAAAACAAAGGAAGATGTTGGATCAAAAGAAAATACTTCAAGAAGTATGGTAACGATAAATGGCGATATATGACAAGTAACGGAATGCGTCTTATTAAACACGGAGATCATGACATTAAACGACATGTCAAAGTGATTGGAGCCAAATCTCCATATGATGGAGACTGGACTTATTGGGGAAAGCGTATGAGTAAAATACTTGATAAATCACCACAAACAATAAAACTTCTGAAGATGCAACAAGGTAAGTGTGATTGTTGTCAACTTTGGTTTAAGAATGGTGATATCTTAGAAATACATCATAAGGACCAAAATAAGCAAAATAATACAATCACAAACTTATCTATGCTACATGGACATTGTCACGATAATTTACACAGAAGTATGCATGAAAAGCACCAAGCTAGAGAGAAGCCGTATGAAGCGAAAGTTTCACGTACGGTTTTGAAGTCGAGTGAGGAGGGGCAACCTTCTTCACTTAGATAACTCTTTATATTTTAGCTCTCTTAGTACATCTTTATTTTCACATTTGTTAAACAACTTCCAAGCATAACTTAACCTTGACGCTTGACCATAAAACCCCTTCTCAACATATTCAACCAAGAGATCAAACGGAGTTTCACCTTGGTCATTGTTAACATCAAATCTCGCACCTGCACTCACAAGTGATTCAACTTTGCGAAGCATTGACGTATAGGGCTGTAAGTTTCTTAAAGCATGATGTAGAGGTGTATTCCCATTTTCATCCTGAAAATTATATTTCTTTCTATGTAAAAAGCAATCAAAAATCTCTTTTTTCCAATTGTGTTTAACAATACCTTCTAAAATAGTACTTGAAATCTTTATGTTATTTTCAACTAGAAGATCTAGAGCTTTTTTATGCTTATATCTAACAATAGTATCTACTAGTTCATTCAACGCAGAAGTACCTTCTAGCTTCTTTAGCTCATCGGTTTTACAACCACTAAGCACCACCGAAAGATTATTTAATTTTTCTACTACTTTTTCCTTACGAGAGAAGTATGTAGCATAATTGACCAAGAGATCAAATGGAGTTTCATCTTTGCTATTTTTAACATCAAGCCTTGCACCTTTACTAAGAAGTGACTTGACAAAACCTTGGTATTTCGATTTACCCAAATCCAACCATTTTAATGTATGATGTAAAGCTGTATTTCCTTCTTTATCTTTATAGTTGATATCTAATTTATCTAAGTACTTATTAAAAAAATAATCCAAAAACTCTTCAGATTGGTATTCATAAGCATAGCTTAAGATTTCATTTCGTGATATTTCTATCCTTCCTTCAAAGAGCTTGAAAAATGCCACACGATCGTACATAATAGCAATTTGCACTAGAAATGTAATGTCACCAGCATCAATTGTAACTTTCTTTATTATATCATCACACTCTTCATACTTATTTGACTGGATATGTAACAACAATCCCAGAATAGTTCTTACATATTCGGATTCAGTTGGTTCTTCAGTCTCTTTAGCTTTGCCCATCTTGCCTATTTCTTTTAAACTCTTCTTTAGCCTTTCTATTTTCTCTTCGATTAATTTTTGACTTTTCGAACAATACATAATATATATTTCATTAAAAAATTTTTCTCTTTTCTCTTCTTGTTTAAGTTTACTCATCTCTTCCCGCAACAACTCCAGTTCATCACTACAATCCCCATACTCATACTTTCCTCTATCGTACTGGCTTTTTTTTGTTGGGTCAGATAACACTTTGCGTGCTACTGATATTTCCTTGAACTTTGTCAATTTCTCTTCAAGTTGAGCCCGTTGATCTTCTTCCGACTGTGATAGTAGCCTTCCGTCCTTCTTCTTTCCTTCTAGCCTATCTAGCTCTTTCACTTCCTCAAGCAATTTATCTGGATGAAGCTTCAATGCTAATTTGCGATATGCTTTTTTTATCTCACCATGAGTAGCATCTCTTTTTACTCCTAATATTTCATAATAATCAGGCATTTTTTTCTCCACTATTTTGATACATTTTTTATAACATTAGTAATACTATGTCTTTAAAAGAATTGGTACTATATAAGTATTTTAGCAAAGATTATAATATTTGTTAATTTATCAACAAATTGAGTGAAAATTTAAAGAGTTGTTTATGGTAATTGAGGAGCTACAACCGCATGACGTCTGCCATTAATCACTATTTCACTTATTGCAACTGCTGCAAAAACAAAACAATAATATACTTTTGTTAGTACGATGATAGGTGACAGAGAGGCAATGCTGCTTGCTAGTAATACGTGAGAACCATAAGGTAAGATACTTTTTGTGATAGAAGTAAATATTTCTAATAAATACGCACTACGGTGTGGTGCAATGTTATATCTTTGTGCAAGTCTTTTCGCAATATTACTAGTTAATAAAATAGCAACAACATTGCTGGAAACTAAAATAGTAAACAGAGATGATATTCCCGCAATCATAAATTCAGCTTGAGTTTTTGTCATATTCACCTTATCGGTGAATATATCTATCTTTTTCTGACTGTATTCGTACATTAAGTGGCTTAATCCACTACTGAAGAGAATAAATATCATTACTTCATTCATCTTATAAAAACCCCTATATATGTCACGAGAATATTCAATAAGAGAATAATCAAAAAAAGCTATTCCTAATATCCCAGCAATAACCATATTAATAGCTAATGTTACTAGAGTGTTTATTTCAAATAAACCCATAATTATTAAAGATATATAAGGGATAATTTTGACTATGGATAAATAATTCAGACTTGAGATAGAAACAACTTCTGTACTATTTGAAATTATTACTAGATAAATAAGTATTATAAGACCTGTAACAGATCCTGTCTTGAAAGTGAGTTTTATTTTATCCTTTACTGAAGCTCCTTGTGAAGAAGTAGCAGCAATAGTAGTGTCAGATATCATTGAAAGGTTGCTGCCAAACATAGACCCACCTATCACAGCTCCAACACCCACTGCACAATCAAAAGCTCCATTTTGTGCTAAATTAACAGCTATTGGTGTTATAAGTGCAATAACTCCGATTGATGTGCCGATTGCACTTGAAATAAAAGTAGAAAGTAAAAACATTCCAGGAAGTAATAATCTTGCTGGAAGAAATCGAATAGTTAAGTTAGTAATAACATTTATACTACCAAGCGATTCAGTAACAGTAGAAAATGCTCCAGCAAATAGAAAAATCAAACATACGGTAAGAGTAGTTTTATTACCCATACCTTTTATAAGAGTATCAATACTATGTTGAATTTTGTTTTTATTGAATAGAACAGCAAAAAATAATGCTGGTAATAAGCAAACTAACGGTGAAATTTGATGAAGAGGATTACCAAGTCCGATAAAAGAAAAATAAATACCACTTCCAAGGTATAAGGCTAGAAAGATAATAAGAGGAAGAAATGAAAACACTTATCGTAGTTGAACAAACCAGAAATATACTAGAATAAGCTATTTTAAGCAAATACTAATACAGTGTTTTTCTAATAATTTTGAACATCTTAAGCCATCTACTTTTGAATAAATTCCATTTGCATTTCTTGTATACTATCCTCTATTTGCTTTATTTGTTCTATTAGCCTTTCCTCTAAGTCAAAATTACCGCCCAGCCTTGCTTTAATTTTTTCTTCTTGTAATACATTTAATTCTTTCCGTAATACTATGTTATTCCAGACAGTTTCTGCCGATCTCTTCTCACTTAATTGACTATTTAGTACGCTAGTTTTTTCAAATATAAACTTTATAACACTAGACTCCTGTAGCAGAATTTCTTTATTAAAGTTGCTCTCATTAGTTACCATATTAATTACGCACTGTTGTAATTTTTTCATCTCATTAGTAAATTCGAAATGAGAAAATTGCTCAAAAAATATAGGACGGTTCAAGATTTCAGGAAATTCTACGGCTATACGCAAAATTATGGCCTGATTTTGCTCTGCTTCAATTAGCTCTGGAGATTTATTGTAAAGATACTCACCTTTTGTTGCTTTGCTATTAAAAATCAGCTTTTTAAAGTTTCTTCTTAATTCACTGACCTTATTGTAAAAATAATCTCTATAATACCTTCTAATACTGCTGTTACCGATAGCATTGACATATTTCATGAACTTGTGCTCAAGAATTGAATATTTTTCCGGAGCAAATTTTTCATAATTTTGCAAATTGCTACCAATTATGTGATGCCATAAATATTCAGAGTGCAGTTCTGTTGAGTTGTTAAAAGCAGAGAGTACGTCTTCTGTCTTATATTCTAGCTCATTGCATATATCGTATGGGTCCTTATTGTTTGGCAAAGTTACGAACTTCAATGTGTATCCAGGCTCCAGTATCGGTAGAACAAGTTCTGCAATTCGAATAGCAGCATGACGTCCGGCACTATCGCCATCCATACAGATGGAAATTTCTTTAGCAAATTTCCATAGATTTTTTATCTGCTCTGCAGAAATTGCGGTACCAAGCGGAGCAACTGTATTGCTAATTCCCGCTTGATGTAGTGCTATTACATCCATATATCCTTCAACAACAAATAGATGCTGTTTTTTGCGTATTTCACTCAAAGCAAAGTTTAATCCATATAAATTTTCTCTTTTCTTAAAGAGCTGACTCTCTGGGCTGTTTAGATACTTCGGCTGTTGCTCAGAGTTCAGCGCACGTCCGCCAAAACCAATAACTTTGCCCGTGATGTTGTGTATAGGAAATATCAGCCGATCATAGAAATAATCACGAGAATTCTTATTTATTAACCCAACATCGATCAAAATCTCGTCTTTAATACCAGAGGAGTTCAAATATTCCTTCAAGCCAGAACTTGGTGCATAACCTATTCTAAATTTATCTATGATTTTGAGTGAGATCTTGCGCTGCCTTAAATAAGCCATAACACCTCGATTTTTCTGCGCGAACCAACTTGCAGCTAAATTCAGTGCTGAAAACAGTTTGTCATTTTCTTTAGCAAAGCTGAGGTTTTTGGGTAACTCAACACCTGCAACAGATGCCAAATTTTCCAACGCTTCCTTAAAACTTAAGCCCTCAGTTTGTGAAATAAATTCAAACGCATCACCATGAGCTGAGCAACCGAAACAGTAATATAAGCCCTTAACATTGCTGACCGAAAAAGATGGAGTTTTTTCGTTATGAAATGGGCAGAGTCCAACAAAACTATCTCCTCTTTTTATTAACCTAACTTTTTTTCCTACTATGTCGGACAACAATAATTTTGACTTTATAATATCTATATGATCCATTTTACCGAATGAGTAGTGGTAGGATAAAAATTATATAGAATTTATGCATATCTGACTCGAAATTTATTCAGAAAGATCAGGAGAGCTTGACAAAAAGCTCAAAATAAATTACCCATATAAATACCCTTAAGTTGCAATTTCTTATATGTCAGATGTGATATCAGTTGCTTCAGACCACGCAGGTTATGAACTAAAATCAGAAATAAAGGCTTACTTGGAAACTTTAGATTATACAGTGATAGATCGTGGCTGCACTGCTGAACAAAAGAGTGTAGACTACCCTGACTATGCTGCTGAAGTTGTAGAAGATATAACAAACAAAAAAGCAAATTATGGAATATTAATTTGCGGTACAGGTTTGGGCATGAGTACTGTGGCAAATCGTTTTGAAGGAATCTACGCTGCTTTATGTAATAGTGTTGAGATCGCAAAATTAGCTCGCGAGCATGGCAACGCGAATATACTTTGTCTTGGTGCAGGGTTTACTGCGAGTGGATTAGCAAAAGACATAGTCAAACAATTCCTCGAAACAGAATTTTCAAAAGAAAGTAGACATAAAGAACGCCTTGATAAACTTAGCAATATTAGCAAGAAAAAAACCACAAAAACTTATAACGAAGATGAAATATCAAAATTCGCTAAAATAGCAGGTGAATGGTGGAATGAGAATGGCAAATTCAAGCCATTGCACATGATGAATCCTGTGAGAGTATCATACATCGTTGAGAAAATAAAAGAATTAAAAAAATGCGATTTAAAAGAACTATCATTGCTCGATGTTGGTTGTGGTGGTGGCATTTTGTCAGAGTCAATGGCGCGTATTGGTATTAGCGTTGCAGGAATAGATGTATGTGAGGAAAACATAAAAGTGGCACAGTTGCATGCGAAGAAAGTAGGGTTAAATATAGAATACACACACACTAGCATTGAAGAGCTAAGCAATGACAAGAAGTATGACGTGGTTTTGTTGATGGAAGTGGTTGAACATGTCGATAATTTAGAGTTTTTCATGAAAAAAGCAATAGAGCTGTTGAAGCCAGAAGGGCTAATTTTTATATCGACGATAAATAGAACTATTAAATCCTTCTGTCTTGCAATAGTCGGCGCAGAGTACATATTAAACTGGCTGCCAAAAGGCACACATAATTGGAATAAATTTCTCAAGCCATCAGAAATTGCAAATCATCTAAGAGAGAACAATGTAACACTACAAGATATGACTGGTATGGAATATAATGTAATAAAGCGTGAATGGAACTTGACCAAAGGTGTGGATGTTAATTATATACTTTGTGGAAACGTTGTAATTTGAAATCTCATTCAAGTACTAGAAGGTAATGCAAATATTCTAGGCAGTTTTACTTTACTTAGCAGCTAATTTATCATATGTATTTCCATAGGGTATCGCTATATTAGAATATGTTACAATTACTAACCTTACTTGCTGTTATCACTTCGGTTGTATTCTTTGGTCATCTAGTTCCAATGGAAGTGAAAACCTTCTTGTATTCAATAAGCCTTAGTATAAAAGAGATCTTACTATTTATAATGCCTTTTATTGTTTTTGCATTAATCTTTAGTAGTGTTAACAATCTTAAGCAGTCGGCTATAAAGTTTATATTGTTACTTATTATAACGATTTTCTTGTCGAATCTAGCTTCAAGTTTAATAGCTTATTCTGTTGGGCATTTCATCACACAAAACACTTATTCAATACAAGATATAACATATGAAGAAACAATTGTTCCTTTATGGTCATTTAGGATACCTGCATTGCTTTCTAATTTTTATGCCCTTGCTTGTGGATTTGTGTTAAGCATATTAGTGTCCACAATATTACCAAAAAAAAGCAAAGAGCTCTCGAACAAAATGTTAGATTTAACTCTCTTTATTTTGAAGACATTTTTGACGCCAATTATTCCAATGTTTGTACTTGGTCTTGCTTTAAAAATGGAACATGATCAGGTTTTACCCATAATATTTAAGGATTACTCAATAATTTTTATTATTATATCATCTGCAACCTACCTTTATGTTTTTCTCTTATATGGAGCAGCAAATTCGTTCAAGATCACAAGCTGGATAGCTAGTATAGGTAATATGATACCAGCATTTATTACTGCAATGAGCACAATGTCTAGTAATGCAGCTATGCCGCTTACTCTTGAAGGAAGCAAAAAAAATGTAAAGCAGCATGATATAGCATCGTCTGTTGTGCCAATAACCGCTAGCTTTCATTTAGTAGGTGATTGCTTTTTTATTATAATACTATCAATGATAATGACTTTTGGTGGTGCATTGTCTGCAACAGACTATGTGACTTTCCTTCTCTACTTTCTGTTATTTAAATTTGCTATTGTTGCAGTTCCAGCGGGAGGGATTATGGTAATGTTGCCCGTTCTTGAGAAGTATCTTAAATTCTCCCCAGAGATGCTTTCATTAATTACAGCATTGTATATAGTGTTTGACCCAATAATAACTTCAGCAAATGTTATGGGTAACGGTGCGTTCACTATGATGTTTACAAAGCTCTATGATAAGCTTAAGTGATGTCCATTCTAGCAATTAATACTGTAGGTGCTGGTAGTTCAATAGCAGTAATTGATTACGATGGTAATTGTTTTGTAGAACGCAATTCTGCAAACAATAGTCATGCAGAATCATTTTTTCAAATACTGAATACTTTGTTTGATAAGCATAATTACAGCTACGATAAAATAGACCATTTAGCAGTGATAGTTGGACCAGGAAGTTTTACTGGAATCAGAGTTGGTATATCAACTGCACAAGGTATAAATCTTGCTACAAATAAGCCGTTATATGGGGTTAGTGCCCTGGAAGCTCAAGCATATGCAATATCGCTACTTTGTACAAATAGCAAAAAAAATATTAAAGCTATAATCGAAGATGATCAAAAGTTTTATACGCAGTTATTTGATTTCAATTTGTTACCGCTATCAAATCCTGCTGTAGTAAGTGAACTCCAGCCTAAAACGCACTGCATTACATATATGGATTGCAGTTTACCAAAGTTGGATGCTAGCCATGCAGGGCTATTAGTCCGTTATAGACTAAAAAATAAACAAAAATTAAATGGAGTTGAGGCTCTATATTTAAATGAGCCTCAGTATATGAAATCGTTGCCTATTGCGTAAACACTATTAATTTGGCCAAGTTTGTACATCTGACTTACTATTTCTTCTGCTACTTCTTTTATACTCATATTTGAATTTTCTACCTCTATAGCATTTTGTGGTACAAATAAATCTTCCTCCCTAAATTTAATACTATTTATATTAGTAACCTTCCTATTTTTTCTTTGCTTTTTTGATATAGTACGCTCTTGTAATATCAATGGATTGGTGCGACCTGAAAGTCTTCGGTCATATTGTTTAAAAGGAGAGGAATTCATTCAGAAAGAAACTGAAAGGATTCTAAAACTTATTAAACCAGATGTTTTGCCGTCTGAGTCTACGCATCAGTGCGAATCGGGCAACCGGTTGGTGCCAAGCGATGCGGACAATGAACCTCCTCTTGAAAAAGAAGATGCTCAATCGTGAGAGGGGCATAAACTGCAAGCATCATGTGGTTGGAGGGCTAGGCTAGTGGTATGGTGAACGTAAGTGAAGCTTTATAAGTACCGATACGATGAAAGAGCTAAAGATGCTGATAAGCTCTGACCAAAAGGTAATGTGGATAAGTTACATTTTTCATTTCTAGATGTACGCAAATAATAACTCCACCGGTATAGAGAAGCCACCTAACCCACTGTTGTATGACTGGAGAAACAGGGTAAGCCTGTATTTTCGCCTACATGGCAAGCAAACCGCAAGGAATGCTGATGGAAGTGCAGGTAAAGGAGAATGGAGAAAGCGAATGCCATTTTGTAACGAAATGGATACAATTTGTAACATTAATTCGCGTGAAAACGAGCAGACTTCCATTTGGTCCCTCGTGACAAGAAACTTTGTTAACCACTTAAGGTAGGAAAGCAGATGATTACAAGTAAACCTGTAAGTGCATCTACCGAAAGCTTTGAAGCATGGAAGCAATTGCCATGGAAGAAATGCCAGAAAGTTATTGTGAGGCTACAAAGACGTATTGTTAAGGCTGTCCAAGAAGGAAGATGGGGTAAGGTAAAAGCTTTACAACATCTTCTCACACGCTCTTTTAGCGGAAAAGCTTTGGCTGTTAAGAGAGTAACTGAAAACCAAGGAAAAACCACAGCAGGTGTAGATCGTCAACTATGGTCAACTTGCAATGCTAAATTTCAAGGAATAAAGCTGTTAAAACAAAGAGGATATAAACCTTCTCCGCTCAAACGAATTTATATCAGTAAATCTAATGGCAAAAGAAGGCCTCTCGGTATACCCACGATAAAAGATAGAGCGATGCAAGCATTATATCTGTTTGCTCTGGAACCGATAGCTGAAACGATCAGTGATCGTCACTCCTATGGCTTTAGACCTAAAAGATCCTGCGCGGATGCTATTGCTGCTTGTCACTTATTACTGGCAAGACGCAATCGACCACAATGGATACTAGAAGGTGATATCAAAGGGTGCTTTGACAACATTAACCATGAATGGCTTATGAAGCATATTCCTATGGAAAAGAAAATTCTTCATAGATGGTTAAAAGCTGGTTTCCTAGAATCGAAAACTCTGTATCCCACAACTGCTGGCACTCCGCAAGGAAGTATAATTTCTCCAATACTAGCTAACTTTACCTTAGATGGTCTTGAACAGTTATTAGAAAGTCGCTTTGGTAAATTAGGTAGCAAAAGAAGAGGAAAAATCAGAAGTGGAGTGAATGTAATCAGGTACGCAGACGACTTTATTATTTCAGGTTTCACACATGAAGTACTGGAAAAGGAAGTTAAGCCTTTAGTATCATCTTTTCTTCATGAGCGAGGTTTAATTCTGTCAGAAGAGAAGACAAAGATTACATCTATTACAACAGGGTTTGACTTTCTTGGTTGTAATGTACGTAGATATAATAAGAAGTTAATTATTAAACCTTCGAAAGAAAGTATTAAAAGACTTCTTAATAAAGCACGTACATTGATAAAAGCAAATATAGCGAACACTCAGGCTATAGTAATTAAGTCACTCAACTCTCTACTGAGAGGATGGGGAAATTACTATCACCATGTGTGTGCTAAAAAAGCGTTTAGAAAGATCGACAATGAAATTTGGCATAGTTTATGGAAATGGGCAAAGAAAAGACATCCTCGTAAAGGATTACGTTGGATAAAGAATCGTTACTTCAAAGTAATGGGTCAACGCCAATGGGTTTTTGCTGCACCCATATGCAAGAACAAACCAAAAGAGATACGGTATTTAAGACTGCTTAAGCTGATTGATATACCTATCAGACGACATGTTAAAATCAGAGCGGATGCAAATCCCCTTGACTTAAAATGGAAAAAGTATTTTGATGAGAGAGTGAAACGAACAAGAATGTTAGCAAGCTCCTTTTCAAGAGAAGGTTCTCTACTGTTGGTGTCACCATTAAGAATGATGTTTCCTGAGGAATCATGAAGGACAAGCCGGTTCTAGAAAAGAAGAACTTAGATAAGGGGCTCAAGCGTAGTGTGGGGAAACCTGCATGCTGCGTTTCTAAGGGAGGGGGTAGTAGTAATACTGCTTCCTTACCTGACCAACTCGCTCGTGATAAAGGATTTGAAAAACGCGCTCAACTTTACGCTGCTAAGGCTTATTCAAGACAGGCTGATAAAGGTGGTAAGTATATTGATTTAAAGAAGGTTTTCTTTATTGCTATTTCCAATTGTAATTTATTTCCTGATAAGCTTGATTATATATCTAGCCATACCATAAGAGATGAAAAAACTAATGAGCATGACTTAAAAGATTTTCAATTTATCTTCATTGAGTTACCAAAGTTTCCTAAGAGTAGAGAAGAGCAGCTAGAAAATGTAGTAGATCGTTGGCTATTTTTCTTTAAATATGCAGAAGAAACAACTGATGAAGATTTAAGGAAAATAGCAGAAAAATCACCAATAATAAAGCTAGCATATGACGAGTTAGATAAGTTTCATTGGAATGAGAAGGATCTTGTAGCTTATGAAGAAAGGGTAATGGATTTACAGAAAGAAGCTGCTATCCTGGAACAAAAACTCGATGATGCTACTCAAAAAGGTAGACAAGAAGGCATCCAAATCGGCCATGAAAAAGGTAAAATCGAAGGTATAGCAGAGGGTGAACAACAGGCTAAAATAGCTGTGGCAAAAAATCTACTTAAAGCAGATGTATCTGTTGACTTAATAGCTAAGTCTACTGGTCTCTCTCATTCTGAAATTTTACAACTCAGGAAAAAAACATAATTATTCACTTCAATATTTATGAAAACCTTCTCTAAGTTAGACATATCCCCTGATTAAGAATCTAGTGAGCTGTCTAAAATGGCTATAAAGATTGCACATAGAATTATATAAATTACTATCATAACTTTACCCAAAGTTCTATATCGAAGCTATGTGCTGTAAGTTCAATATGGAAAACACATTAACCACTTAGCATTTAATGTCTACTTCATCCATTTTAGTATTAGGACCATCAAACTTGATACTGGGATCTACCACCCCCACTTTAAATTCTATTGTAAACTTTCCACTATTTGGCATATTATATCTTCCATATTCTCATCTACTTACTCAAAGTATTTCCAAGCTTGGTTACTCCTATCTCAGAAAGACAAGTTGATACTTTATCCTTTGGCAAGACATTTGTACAAAAGCACTTCTTGCACTTTTCTAAAACATTATCTAACCCAACATTACCACTAAATTCAACTCCTCTTTCCAAGCTTGCTATTATTTCTGGATATGCATCTTTAAGTTCAACATGTATTCTAGCTTGTTCTTTTGATTCTAGGTTTCTTATTTTATCTTCTACAAATGAATTAAATTTTTTAAGAGCAAATTCAACTGCAACTCTGCTGCTTGGCACAACTTCTACTCCTTTACTCATTAAACCTTGATAGCGCCTACTTGGAGTATTATCTAATGCATCGGCAACACAACTCGCAAGAGCAATATTTTCATTATTTAGGAATTTATTCCAACCAACAGATGATGTACTTTGTGGTATGTTTTTATTATCACTTTTTACATTATTCTTGTCTGCAATGTTGTATTGAGAGGGTAATGCAGGAATTATAGAGAAAGTGCTGGCTGCTAATTTTTTCGCCCAAGAAATACAATTATTTATCCATGAAGATGGTCTTGTGCCACTACTTGCTGCTATCTCAGGTTGATTACTTAAATCTATAGCAAGAGGTTTTCTTGACATATGATGACGATCATGATCTCCATGGTGATGACGGCGTCTGCGTTTTCCTTTTTCTTCACTAACTTTTTCTAAATACTTCTTAATATTGTCATATCCTTGGTCAATAGCAATGTCTAACGGTGCTTTACCATTACTGTTTTTAGCATTAAAATTAGCTCCATTGTTTATAAGATGCTTTACTATATCTAAGTGATCTTCCGATACAGCACAATGAAGTGGTGTCCAATTTTCCTCATCAGCAGCATTAATATCAACACCTTTTTCAATAAGATACCTTACTACATCTAAATGACCATTTCGAGAAGCATCATGCAGAGGAGTTCTACTATGTTTGTCTTTAATTCCAATGCTAGCACCTCTATCAAGAAGGAGCTTGACTGTATCTGATTTATTGCTTTTCACAGCTACATGTAAAGGTGTCCACCCATCATTAGTTACATCATTAATACCTTCAGCATTTTTGTCTAAAAGAAATTCAACTGTTCCAGGATTGTTACTATACTGAGCAGCCACATGTAAAGGTGTATTGCCATACATGTCTTTAGCTTTGATATTAGCATTTTTATCAAAAAGAAACTTGACTATATCAAACTTGCTACCAGAAGCAGCAAAATGCAATGGTGTCCAGTCGTACTTATCTACGTTAGTATTAACATCAGCATTCTTATTAACAACAAGATTTTCAACTTCACTTAAATCACCACTTTCTACAGCAGTCAACAATTCTTTATCCAATTGTACCTGCTTTAAAATCTCTTGTATGTTCATATAACAACTTGGAGCAGCCAAGTCTAAAGGTGTTTTACCGCTATTGTCTTTAGCCTCCAAATCAGCCCCTTTTTTGATAAGGTATTTCACTACTTCCAAACGGTTATTTAAAGTAGCATAATATAGAGGTGTTGCATCACCTTTATCTTTAGCATTTATGTTGGCTCCTTTTTTGATAAGATATTCTACTACTTTTAAATGACCATGCAAAGAAGCATAATGTAAAGGAGTCACACTACCGTCATCTTTAGCTTCTAAGTTAGCCTCTTCTTGGACAAGATATTCTACCACATCTAAGTTACCTCTTTCAGAAGCATAATGTAGGGGAACTTTACCCATTCTATCCTTAGCATCTAAGTTAGCTCCATTTTTAGCAAGACATACTACTGCTTTTAAACGACCGCCCCAAGAAACCTTGTGTAAAGGAGTTTTACCCATTCTATCACTGACCTCTAAACTAGCCCCATCCTTGATAAGACCTTCAACTTTATCGAAATCACCACTTTCCACAGCAATCAATAGTTCTTTGTTTAATCGTGCTCGTTTTAAAATATCCAAGCAACCTTTCTGAGTAGCTAAGTCTAAGGGAGTTCTATCACTATTATCTTGAACTTCCAAATCAGCACCATTTTCGATTAGATATTCTACTACTTCTGTATAACCATACAAAGCAGCATAATGTAGAGGAGTTCTACCGTCATTATCTTCTGCCTCTATATTAGCCCAATGTTTGATAAGGCATTTCACTACTCCTAAATGATTATTCAAAGCAGCATAATGTAAAAGAGTTCTATTACTATTATCTTTAATCTCTAAGTCAGCTCTATTTTCAATAAAATATTTCACTACTTCTAAACTGCCATTTAAAGAAGCAACGTGTACAGGAGTCCTACCAAACAAGTCTTTAGCCTTAGAGTCAGCTCCATTTTCAATAAAATATTTTACTACTTCTAAACTACCATTTAAAGAAGCATAGTGTAAAGGAGTATAATACAGGTCATTTTTATTTTCAGCCTTTAAACTAGCCCCTTGTTTGATAAGGTTTTTAACTTTATTAAGATCACCACTTCCTGCAGCAGTCAACAATTCTCTATCTAATTGTACTTGCTCTAAAAATTTCACTATATGTGTATAGCCTTTGTGATCAGCTAAGTCTGAAGGTGTATTACCATCTTTGCTTCTATCTTTAGTATTAATACCTTTATCAACAAGAAACTCAGCTATACCTAGTTCATCTTCCTGAGCAGCCCAATGTAAAGGGCTATAACCATGAATGTCTTTATCTTCAACATTAACAGATCCTCTATTAAAAAGAAGTTTAACTACATCTAACCTACCTTCTTGAATAGCTATATGTAAAGATATTAATTCATGCTTACCCTCAATATCAACATCGACGTTGTCTGCAATTCTCCTAATTAAACTTTTAACTTCATTAATGTTATCCTGCTTTATAGCATTAAATAGTTGCTCTTTTAATAAAGTTTCTTTTGCTTTGTTAAAAGCCTCTATAATATCGTTTGAGTTACAAGTAAAAGCTATACAGTTTGAATCTGAAACTATTGTATCATTGAAAGCAAATATCATTTTTCTTGCAGGTTGATATACATCCCAATTCTCTACTTTTGTAATGGTATTGTTTTTATGTAACAGCAATAGGCCATTATCAACAATTTCCACATCAAAATCTAATATAGACTTTTCTTTTAAGTCAACTAGACCAATAATATTCTTATTAATAGGCTGATTATGATAAATCTGTAGCTCTTGCTCACCTGGTTGGTAATACTTGAAAGGTTTAGTATTCACTTCTGCAGGCTCAAGCTTCAAATTTGCATTATTGATTTTGTAAAACTTATTATTTATTCGTAATACAATACTCTGATATTCTGGGCCTCTAAAATAATCAACTAAACCAATAGATAAAGACCATCTAACACCCTTACTAATCGATATTTTAACATCTTTTATTTCTAAGCTATCCACTGTAAGATCAGAAACTTGCTTTTTATCACACTTGTTGAAGTAACTCCTTCTACCCTTTTTCACATTTATACTATTCACATCTGCCACATTCAATGCAGTAAGATCGATAATATCATCAGGTATGTTTTGGTAAAGCACTGCTTTGTTTTTTATCTTTAGATTAAGGTCAAGTTCTATAGAAGGTCGTAAATCCTCTTGTTGTAATATGTGATTATATTCCGGTAATTTGACAACGTACTGATCTTGCCCTTTTCTTCCTTCTACTGTTATATCTTGATAATAATTACATACTACCCTATAGTAGTAATATGTTCCTCCTACTATAAAGTTGGAGTTATTGTAACCAAAATCAACAATTATTTGATCTGAATACATATCAGCAATTATCGTTTTTTCATTAGGTACTCCCATGTAATTTTTAACAACTTCTATTTGAGATACTGGAATACCTAGGTTATTATAATTAGCAATACCTTTTGCAATTTGATAAATATTAGCCCATTTAAAATCTAAAATACTTACTTGTATGACTGCTTTTAACTTTTTTTCACTATTTTGCATGATTTTTTCATCAATATCCTTCCCTAAGTCATTCAATTTTTGATACTTAGCATCTTCAACCATATCAGACAAAGATTTATCCTGTACTATAATAGATTCTATAATTCCAAGGCGTTTTGCTTGAATTATTAGGTTTTTAAAACTATCTATTTTAATACTTGAAACAACATTTTGTGTTCTGTCAGACAAAAGATCTAGATTATAGCCACTTCCTTCTATGCTTTTACCTACCTTTAACCATGTAATATCAGCAACTTGTGTGTTTATTACATCTACATTCTTTTTAATTTTTTCTGTATAATTCAAATCACTCACTATCTTAGCATTATTACTATTCTCGTTAACAATAAATATTGTCTGCTTTAATCCTCTGTGATGCACGTCTTCTTTATTCACTACCCTAACTTCGTAATCTTTATCTGTACAGTTAAATGAATTTTGCTGTACCTCCGCATTTTTTGCGTTAATCAACTTAGTCCTACAGTGGGTAGTAATATTTTGTTTGCTGTCAGAATTAGATACATAGTTATATATGCCAGTCAATTTTATGTAATTAGTACTGCCATAATGTATCGTTCCATTGTGCAAATCTGCAACAACATTATTAGTTTTGACGTTCATTACTACAACATTTTCTTTCTCTACCCCACCTTCAAGAGTACCAGATGCAAGATTATCAATAATAAAAATAGTTTCATTATTTTTAGAACCAATATAACGTATATTACTACCCTCTGGAATATGCATTACTGCTGGATAATTTGCAGCTGCTGTCAACGTTTTCGGTCCTGAAATGTATAACACCGAATCCTTGAGGAACATTTTTTCTTTTTTGCTATTAGAACTTTTTCTTGTTGGATTAGTAAAAATAAAAGGTTCACCTGAAAGAGTAAAGGTCTCTTGACAATTCCTATGGATTTTGTTGGTATTGCATGGAGAAAATCCATCATCCGTATGTTTTGTATTAATTATTTTACTGCATTGAGATCTTTGTGTCGGGTTTCTTAATGGTGCATTTACAATTCTTAAGCCAAGGTCTTCATATTCATGTTTAGTCATGTGAGGAATATGTTTTGCATTTGTATTAACAACATAAATTTCTTTCTCGTTTAACTCTTGATGACATTGAAAACTATTTTTTACTTCACAGACAAATCTTTCCCAACTTTCGCTCATGACCAAAGTATAAGACTTCATAGGTAGTGTTTTAGATATATTGAGGGAAGAGAGATCGTTCTTCACATTAGAAGCTGTGTTAATCTTATCAAAAGAGATATTATCATATTTTTTTTCTAAATCACATATCCAACTCATCCGCGTCGCGCAATCAGGACCATACGGCGATGGCATAATACATATAGGCTGTGCACCCATATTTTTAATTATTTCGCTATATTTTTCTTCAATGGAGATTACGTATTGTACAACTGCAGCTATATTATAATTATCATTTAACAACTGGGTAGCCACTTCTTTTACATGATTTAAATAGCCTTTTATTCTAATTTTATCTTCATACTCCTTTTCTACATCTCTCCCTGTAAAAAACCTGATTACCTTTGCAAAAAAGACTTCTGCCTGCTCATTACCAGGTAACAGAGGTATTTGCTCTGCTATTGCTTTGGTATACTCCATTCTTTCATCGATTTCTACACCAATTGTTATCAATACATCAGCAACCATAGTAACTACTGCTACCTTGCCTAAAACTTTGCCTGCAATAGATAACCCTCTTAAAATCTTAGTAGCAGTACTTACACTTTTTATTGCAAAACTAATTCCTGTACTCATAGGTCTTATGCTCATGCTCGCTAATTTTACACTACTACTAGCTGTCCAATAATAATTTAATGGATGATGATTACCTTGAGTTATTTCATTTATACTATATCCAAATTGATAAGCAATGGTTGCAAATGTAATACTTTGAACTACAGGATTACTGATAACCTTAACAAAAGCTTGACGTGCAGGCCCTGGTATTTTACCAATCAGTTTTCCTACTTTACTACTAGGAGAAATACTTACACTCGTCCTAACATCATCCATAGCATCTAGTATACCATTGATACCAAATACTTGCTTTAAAGCATCATTATTATGTCGTCCAAGTGTTGCTGTATCACCTATACTATCAAGCAAGTCATATATAGCCATCATGGAAAAAAACTTTCCACCTTTTGCTCCTTTTATTTTCGCTGAATCAAATTTATCACGATTAAATGCAATTCCTTTTTCTTGAAGGCTGCTTTCTACATTACTAATATAATCTGCAAAAACTTTTTCACCAAGATCATCAAAATGACTTTTAAACCTGTCGAAAGTATCTTCCCTAACTCCTTTTGCTAGCAAGTTCTGTTTAATTTCCTCTACAATATTATTGTAATCTTGGTTAGTTTGAACACCACCTATATCTTCAATATATTTTTTATTCTCTAACAACTGCTTATCATTTGATAGTTGATGTAATTTATTAAAGATTACTTCTTTCCCATCTTGAAATATACTATCCAATTTTATTCTATAATCATCAACTCTTAAGTAATATTCACTACCTTGCTCTTTAACTTCTTCTATTATAGCATACTCTTTATCGCTATTTACTTTTAACTTTATTTCAAGATTTTCCTTATCTAGTATATAATTTTCTACACTTTTAATATTTGCAGCATCATCTATTATTAATTCTTTATCATTACCGTCATTGTCTTTGAATTTTACACTCATTTTACCACCATCAATCCTCACTTGAGGAGAATCTATAGTTATAATTTTTGTGTCATAAGCTTCAATACCAAACAACTCTTTAATAAATCTTTCTTTTTCTTCCTTTGTAATCTCTTCTTCATCACGTGAATCTATACAGGCCATACCTGTACTGCGCTGTTTCCTTCCTTTAGAACATTGTTGCTGACTAAAACTAAAGATAGAGCTATGAATTACTTTAACAGAAGCAAACTCATCTTTGCTCATTAAAATAAGAGAATCTGCACTATTTGCACCTTTATCAAATACAACACCCATAAAAGCCACTTCCTTTCCATCTGTAAGTGTTTTATAAGTTACACCTTTTACATACTCTGTATTTATCTGATCATTTGCCTCCTTTACCAATGCATCAGCTGTCTTACCCTCCCTTGGTCCTTTAAGTTCTAACCCTACTGGATCGTATTCTTTAGCACTGCTAGCTTGGTCTGCAAACTTAATACCATGAACAACCATATCAATACGTTTTCCCCTTCCAGTTTGAAACTCTGTTAACACTAACGCTCTGTTTTCTTGTGACTCTCCTAACTTTATATCACTGTAGTGGCTAAATGCTCCATGAAATACAGCTTGAGTATGTGCTTCCCTTTCTATTAAAACTTTAAAAGGTAGTACTGCTTCACCTAATTTTCCAAATAACTCCTTATACTTTCCTATTGATTGAGATTGATCTTGTGAAGAAGCAAGCTGAGACTCTAGTACTGCATCAAATGTTTCCTTTAACTCGGCAGGATAAGGAATATCTTTAAAATTACCTTCAAATTTATTAGTTTCTCTTCCATTATGCTGCTCTAGGGAAACGGATTCTCCCACCTCCACGCTAAAATACTCTTCAAATTTTGATTTTTTCTTAATGTTAAAATTAAGATTTAGTTCAACTATTTTTCTGTTTCCTATTTCTTGCTTAAGTTTGTCAAGAGGAATTCCCTTGTTCATCGCATTATCTCTTCCACCTGTCTCAACAATATTCATCGCACAAACTGATTTTTGATCATTGCTTGGAATAAATACCATTGTCACAACTCCATGGCTTCGATCCAAGTGAGATGGTTGACCGGCACCTTGCCCTTTACTTTTCTGATCTTTAAGACGTTGAGATTTAGGTTCAGGTTGAGCTTCTGTGGGTATATTTTCTCCATAAATAAAAACGTGCTTTCTAAAACTGCTTCCTAAAGCTCGAACTTCATTTAATAATAGAGACTGCCCTGACAAAAATCTACTAAAGTAGTGACTATCTCCCTTCTCTCCTGTACCAGGAAATGTATGATAGATACGTTCTATATTCTCTTGAATCTGTGTTTTTAATTGTTCTTGTGTAATCTCACCATTATTTTGCTTATCAATAGATTCCAGTATATTATTAAAGAGAGGAGTGATTTCTTGATCACGTGATTTAGTAGCGATATCTGAAATAGCAGATGGATAATCAAGATTTACGCCAACGCATAGAATATCATTTGCAGTAGTTAAAACTCTCATTACATTTGGTTGAAAACCTTTTGTGTAATCCTCAGCTTGCTTTAAAGCGACAGCTGGCGTAGTTTGACTTCCATCTTTTGTTTTACCTCCTTTCTCTAACTCTTTTAACTCTTCTTTAGTAGCAGCTTTCATCTCTATGATAATAGGAATAGCATCTAATGCTCGTTTTTCACCACGAGGCACTAAAACAATGTCAGCATAACCTCTTCCTGCAAATTGCTCTAAGTAAACCCTGAGATTATACCTATAGCGGAAATTCACTAAAGCACCTGCCATAAACCCATGATGTGCTGCTTCTCTTGCTTTATCAGCATAGATAAGCGAACCCTTATATTCAGAGTGGATTTTACTAACTTTTTTAAGAACTTTGTCCAAAGATTTTTCCACCTCTTTTTTATCAGAATTAGTAAGCTTAGCTATGTCATTCTCTGGTTTATTCCATTTTCCTTTTTTTATCTCTGTAAATTGAAGGCGTTTGTCATTCTTATCCAACTTTGTATTTTTTATTTCGACAGTCATTTCGTTATCAGCATTTTTAGAAATTTCTACCAGCTTAACCTCAAGCTCACTCTTAGCATTACTGACATACTGAGTCTTTCCTGGAGCGTTCATTTGACTTAATATTTCTTCTAGCTCACCATGACTAAACTCCTTATTTTTACTACCAGAATCTGCAATAACAAAGAGGTTCACTTTATCAATAGCATCTTGTGAACTTTTGATTTCCCCTTTTTTTGTAACAGTGACCTTCAGAGTCTTCGAACCATCAAACCTAAAATATATTTTTTCAATATCTAGCTTTTTTGCAATCTCTGTATCTATCAAGGTAGAAAAGCTTCCTAAAAAGAAATGAGGAAAAAATCCTTCTTTACCTACTGAATGTAAATACGATGGAATCTGGTCTATATATGATTGAAACCTTGCTTTGAAAGATTCAAAATCATTTCCTCGTTGAGTCGAAGTGCTTGGAGCAGTTTCTCTTTCTCTAATTAACAACTCTATTAATTCAAAGTCCTGTACTCCTTCATTATCAACTTCCCCTTGTTTTCTTTTAGGCATATAATCCTCCTTTTGGACATATAATATTTTTAATGATCACTTAACCCAACATAAGATTGTTTACTAATCTCTACCTCAGCTAAATCACCACTTGGGCCAGGTATGTTTTTTTGATCGAGTTCTTTATCAGCAAACTTACCATACGCTAAAAACTTATTTAATGAATAATGATCTCCTTGCTCTAATATAGAACGTATGTAATCTGCTTGTTTGCAACTCATGAATTCTTTTATTTGATTAGAGTCCAGCTTATCTAGCACCGCCCATACCGGTTCCATAGTACCCTTCTTCACCCAACGTACTAATAGATTTGTATGAGAAAAAGATGAATCCATTACTTCTTCATTTATTACAAGTGCACGATGGCTATCAAACCCTTCCTTTATCCATATGTGCATGAAAAGCTTTTTAGCTGCATCTACATAATATCCTGAATAGTCTTGTATTCTTATAGAGTACAAACGGGTATGATAACTATTTTCTGAAATATTACCTGGTTGTAAATAATCAAATAACTTCTGAAATTTATCAAAGTTAAGCATATCTATCATTCTATTTAAAGAACCATAATGACCATTTTTCACTAAATCCCTTTTCAAAAGTTCCGGATATCTATCAGGACTTATCTGATTAAGGAAAAACTCAAATATATTAGGATAAACGCGAAAATTAGGTCCTGCTGAATAAATTGCATTTTTCATTAAGATCTCATCTTTCTTTTCTGCACTCATTTCATTCTCAGGTAAGGATTTTATTTTATTCCAAAAGAACTCCACTGCTTCTACTTTTTTCCAATCTACCGCACAATCAAGCCCATACTCATATTGATGACGACCCCTCAAATCCAATTTATCAAGATGCCCACTAATTAAATGTGACCAAAACTGTGCTATAGGACCTTCTCCATAACACCTAACTAAGTGGTTATACTCTAGCAAGCTACTTCTACCTTGAGCAGACAATTCCTCTTTTCTTTCCTCAAATATAGCTCTTATTTCATCTTCCAAACAACACTCACATGCAATTTTGTATCTACTAGTACCAAAAGGATTTGGATTGCTATCTGAACTTAGTGCAATTAATTTTTTACCTACCATTTGTCCATTGAGTTTAACTCCATGTAAATTATTAACTTTCTCCCAGCAATCTTCACTAGATAACACTTGTGCAAGAAAATTATTTCTTATTTCACCATACCCTGCATGTATCTTCCAATTTGCATAGCACCAACGTTCAATTTGAATAAGCTTAGATGCCCTGTAGGGATCATCTTCCTTAATAGATAAAAACAAAACTTCTGCAATGTCTCCACGATCCATAATTACCTCCCTTACAATGAATGAAAAAATGCTTTGACCCTTAACTCTCTCGAGTACCATAATGAATTAGCCCTTAAGGATATTTTAAGCATACTACTCCACTTTTAAAACTTGTCAATCACTATTTTAGGAAATTTTTTAGCTTGGAGTAGTTTTGGGAAAAAGGCTCAATATACGACATTTTATTACTTTTAAAGTATGTTTTTGTTACAAATTTACTTTAATTATTCCGCAAGCAAATTGCTATTAATTTAGCAAAATATATTCTTAAGATCTCAAGCAAAATAGCCATTTCCAACACTCAAAACCAAGGGCGGTGAGAAGAGTTTGTTTTGGGATGCGTTGGTCTACCGCTAGATCCGTGCGAACTTTTCTTTATATCAATTTATTATATAGTAAAAGCAGCTATATTAGCCTACTTCAGCCATATTTACATGCGAACCAATTTACTTGGCTTTGTTGCAAAAATTTCAAGCTTCTATTTTCATAACGCAGCTTTTGCTTAAATTGTTCTCACAAATATACGATCTTTTTATGTTTTTTGGAGAAAGTAAATAATTCAATTCCTTATAACACTAATTAGTATGGTCTTTTCATAAAATTTATCCTCTCAAAAAAGACTGTGCTTTATCCATCTACTTTAATGGTATCATAATATTTTACACCTAAATCTATTCTATAAAAATTCACAATACGAATTAGTAAATAGATTATATTCAAACCGATTGTATTTATGATATATAGCGCATACAATATATTACTTGTTTATTTTAGTAGGGGGTATAGGTATGTTTAGTTCAAAGCAGGTAGTACAATATAATTTATTTGGTAGTAACGGCCTTGAAGGCATTTCATCTTGTGAATTTGCACATTTTCCTGAAGAGGTATTTGAGATTAGCAGTAAAGAAAATCAAGTAATAGACAGTCTAGAAAGCAAAATAGAAAATCTACAACAGGAAAATTTTGATCTTAAAAAAAATGTAGAGTTACAAAAACACTATAAGAAAAGAGTAGAAGAGTATTACGAAGAAGTAAGTGAACTTACCAGAGAAATGCAAACCCTAGAAGGGAAAATTAAAAAGCTTGAAGTTAAATTACAAAAAAGGACGAGAAGTTTAACTGAAAATGATCAAGACATCGAACAGCTAAAACAGAAAGTAGAAATATTATTATTAGAAACTCAGAACAAAAGTGATGTAATTAAGAACTTAAATAACCAATTAAAAGAGGCAAAGAATGAAATTCAGTTAACAGACAAAATAAATGAAGAGTTACAGCAAAAACTGGATTTGACTGAAGCTGAGTTAAACAGAGTAAGAAAAGAAAGTACAGTGGTGATAAACAGTATAGAGGATTTGAAAGGTAATTATGAAAATCAGATACTAGAAAAAAAGAAGGAACTTAATGATATAAGAGATCAATTGTGTATTTATTTATCAGAGTATAAAGAGCTATTTGCAGAATTCAGTAGTCTGCAGAAGGAAAACGAAAGTTTAAAACAGAAAAATTTCTATATTAGTAATGAAGTGTCTCTTGCAGATGAAATAAACAAAGAAAACGTAAGAGAAGAAATAGCAAAGCTTCAGTTTGTACCTGAAGTGAAAATTAAACATATTATTGATAATAATGATTTCCCAATTGAAGTATGGAACGAAACGGATAGTGAAAGTGACAATGTTAGCCCTTGCCCTGATTATGATGAAAGTTTTGGTAGGCGTTACAGTCAACTATTCTATGATGAAGCCATAATTCATAAAGAAAAAGATACTTTTGTTTTAATTCGTCAAAAAGATTCTTTTTCTTTAGCGAAAGTAAAACTGAATACAAGAGAAGAAGAAAAGTATGAAAGTATTTGGCAAAAAATAGATAAGATCCTTGATGACCTAGATGTTTTAGGTAACTTTGGTAACGAAGAAGATTACAAGGAACAAGAAAAAAGATTTGATAAAGTTATAAGTGAAGCACTGGAGCAAGGAATAATGTTCACTTTTCCATATAAATCTGATATGTCCTTGATAGATCGTATAGCTGACACGTTGAAAAAGCTATACTTTTCTGCTGATACTACTCGAATTTATGAATTTTTAGATAAGAAGAAGATATTTCAGATAATATCAGAAGGTGTATCTTTAAACAAGTTTAGCGATGAAGAACATGAAGATTTTGTAAACATAATTTGTGCAGATGTAGACACTTTGAGTAAACGATCCGAAAAACTTTCAAAGCTTAAGGAATTAGCACTTGAAAGTATTATGAATAAAAGTGAGCAAGTTGATGAGCATTATTTTAAATTAGAAATAGATAATGGATATTTTTGCATAGATTATCCACAAAATAGTATTGTTGAAGTTTCAAGGATATTAAATAATCAAAAAGCTAAAGATTTAAATCTAAACATTGGTATACTTCAAGTTGGAAACAGTATAATTAGAGTTGAAAATATAGGAGGAAAGAGAAATTATACAGAGTTCTCGGGAGATATCATTGAAATGTCTTTTACCACTGAAGTAGGAGAGATCAGTATTCATCTATGTCCTAATGAGAAAGATAGTAATAAAATAGAGGTGAGGCTTATCGATAAAGTAAGGTTTAATAAGTTAGAGAATAAATCAAATTTAGAACAAAATTGTCTTTTAGGGGGAGAAAGTGTTTTGACAGCCATAGAAAATGGGTATTTCGAAAGAAATAGTAGTGTTTTTAAAGAGTTAGGTAAGACTATTAGACAGTCAGATTGTACAATGGAAAATCCATCTAGCTTTTTAGAAGAAGTTAATAGAAATCAGCTACTAAAAGTAAATGCAAGAGCTTATGGTAGGGGATTATGATAGTTAATATATATTAAGATCAGGAGGGTTAAGATGCGTTTTAATTTAGAGCCGGGAGGTGCTTTTTGTGATGGTAAAAATAAGCTTGTAACTGTCAAAATAAATGATGAAGAAAAGATTAATTTACCTTATACGTCATATATCTTTGATAAACATCACCATTTTATCATCTCTAATTTCAAGATGAACCCTACGAACAGTATACTAACTAATTTTTATCAACAAGAGCTATACTTAAAGCTAGAAAAAGTAGAAAGTGATTATAAGTTGGTTCTAGTTAATAATGAAGATCAATATTATTATTATGTTTACTATAATGATACAAATATTGTCAAAATAGCTACTTTTAATTCTATACCTAGCAATTTCATAAAATATCAAGGTCAGGATTATATTCTCTCTTATGATGGAGAGTGTTCAGTCAATTTTGTACCGCTAATAAATAGTAGGGTTCTAGTAGATCCAAAAGATATAATGAGTAATCAAGACATAGATTTTGTCTTAAAAGAGCTTGAAAAGCTGCCTGATAAGAGACTTAGAATAGGCGTTGGAAAGAATTTTCTAAGGGGACCAGAAGAAGTGCTATCAAGTACTTATAAAAGTGCTGAAGTATATGGTATACGTGGTAATAAAATTGGGATATTGAATAATATTGCTACTAGCTTTAGTAATAAAAAATTAGAGCTATTCTCTGGAAATGTTTCTATCGATACCATAGATCAATTTGGTGCTAATCTTAGTCTTAAAAAGACTAATCCTCGTTTTAGAATAAAAAGATTGAATAATGACAATTATGTAGGATGCATGTTAAGTAAGTATGGTAAATGTGAGAGATTTTATGCTCTGACACCTGAGAGCTTTGAGCAAGGAGAATATGCTTATACAGATTATGATGATGATGATGAGGAGGAGGAGTTTGACCAGCAGAGTCACTATTTATACGCTTATTACTACTATTTACATGATCTGGAGGTTACTGTGAATAATAAAAAATTAGAACAAAGAATTGAAGATTTAGAAAGAATAGTTAAAAGTTTAAATAATAGCATAGCATTAGTACCCGGTTTAAAAGGTGAGCCAGGTGAAAGGGGTATGCGAGGTCTTCCAGGCTCCTACGGCCGCCAAAAAGGTGAGCCCGGAGAATTAGTATGGGATAGTAGACCTGGAGAGAAAGGAGAGAGAGGTTTTCCAGGTCCGAAGGGTGAACATGGAATAATGGGTTACCCAGGTAACAAAGGTGAACCCGGACCTATTGGTCCTCCGGGTATTCCAGGTCTTGATGGTATTCCTGGTAAACCGGGGACTCCTGGGCAAAAAGGGAATAAGGGGGATACCCCAAATGCTCAAGAAATTGCAACTGAATTAGTTACTAGTAAAAAAGCTGAGTTAGTGGAAGCAGTTCTTAATACAAAGGGTATCATAGGTAAAAATCTTGCAACTCAGATTGCCGATAAGATTAATATCCACTCGCAGGAATTTGTGAATAAAATTGATGCAGTAAAATTTACTGAAGGAGTAGTAAATAAACTTTCTTTAGAGGAAGCAAAAAACATTGTAAAAGATACTGTGAGTAAGGTAACAAGTGATGCCACAAAGAAAAATAATCCAGACTCTATGGCCTTCAATAAATATGAAAATTTTGCAGAAAAGCTTGCTGAACTACTTGTTCGTAGAAGTAGTATGAGCGAGAAAGAAGCTCAAACTCTTGTAAAAGATAAGGTAAGTAATTGGGGACTTGCTAAGTATCTTCTGATTCATAGTGATTTAAATGAGCAAATAAAAGCTCTAGAAATGGTGAAGAAAGAAATAAACGAGGAAAAATTAATTCAGTCCTTGCTTGATTATGCTCAATTAAAAGGCAATGCAAGCGCAACAAAAACAATAATTGAAAATATTGTTCATCAGTTCCTTGACACTAAAAAAGTAGGTGAACTAGGAAGAGCAGTACTAGAAGCAAAAGATAATCAAGGTAAAAAGATCTTAGTTAATGATCTGGCCTTACAAAAAGGAGTAGCAGAAGAGTTGAGAAAAAATCCTGGACAAACGAAAGGAGATACTGGAATACCAGGTACACCTGGACTAAAGGGTGATAAAGGTGTGCGAGGTGAAAGTGGAACGAAGGGACCAAGGGGTTGGAAAGGTGAGCCTGGTTCTAAAGGTCTAAAAGGTGAGAGAGGAGATATTGGTCCAAGAGGATCAGATGGGTTACCAGGTTCGAAAGGAGACTTAGGTCCTAAAGGAGATATTGGAGCTCCAGGTGTACCTGGTCTTAAAGGTGATCAAGGAAATATTGGTTTCAAAGGAGATACTGGCTCTAAAGGTGATAAAGGTAGAGATACAAGTCCTGAAGAAGTTGCACAAAAATTAATTAATAATGGAACTATTGCTAATGAGGTGCTTGAATACCGTGACCAAGGCGGAGATTTAGTATTAGAGAAGCAAGTTACAGGAAGAATCATTAGTAATCAAGATATTCAAACAGGAATAGCTATTGCATTAGCTGATAACAGAATGGAAGAGCTAGCAGATGTGTTACTACGTGGTGCTAATCATACATTAGTAGAAAAACTTGCAAATAATACCGAGCTAACACAAAGCATTTCAGAAGAACTAAGGAAAAATCCAGGAGAAGTCCAAGGTCCAAAAGGGGAAAAAGGAGATATAGGTCCTAAAGGATTAGAAGGGGCTATGGGAATAAAAGGTGATAGGGGTGAGAAAGGAGAGATAGGTTCTAAAGGTGAGAAAGGAGGTCCAGGTGCGAATGGATTGCAAGGTCCAAAAGGATCAGATGGGTTGCCAGGACCTAAGGGAGAGATAGGTTTGCAAGGACCTAAAGGTCAGGTTGGTAGATCTGGTCTTAAGGGTAGTAAAGGAGATACTGGTCTAACGGGAATACCAGGTCCCAAGGGAGAAGATGGAATAGGTGCTGCATTAGCTGATAAGTTTTTGTATGAGATAAAAAAAGTAAAGAATGAAACTCTGAATGCTAAAGATTCAGCAGAGGTAGCCAAAAATGCTTCAGAAAGTTTTGCTAAAGAAGCTAAAAATGCTAATGATAACATTATAGAACTACACAATAAAACAGAAAACTTCACAAAGAAAGCTGAAGTTTTCTGCAATGCTAGCAAAAAATCTGCAAGTGATGCATCTGTCTCAGAATCTAATACTCAAACTTTTTATAGTCAAACACAAAAGATGTTCTGTGTAATACAGCCTGATGATACAAGTTGTGTTATAGAGAAAAGAGATAAGAGGGAAATAATAAACTCACCAGTGACAAGCGGAGCAAGCAGACCAACTTCATTTATATCTCAAGTAATAAATTTCTTTTACCCTGCGGCAGGACAGGATGAATATAAAATAAAAAATGAAATACAGGAAGTGGCAAAAATAATAGATGCAGCAGATATTGTAACAAAATTTGAAGAAGTATTAGGAGCAACAGCTGTGAAATTTGGCATTTCAAAGAAAAGTCTAAATTTTGATCCAGTAGAACTGCAGTCAACCATTGTCAATAAGTCATTACTTAATGATGAAAATCATAACGAGTTGTTGAAGTTCTTGTGTGTAACTGCGAAAAAATCACTCCCTAATTACAAACAAACTAGTAAATGTTTGTCTACTTTTAGAGATCATATGGAAAAAAGATTAAATGAGCAGCAAAGAGCTTTCGTTAATACTGAAAACATAGTGGCAAATAATGAACAGCCAAGGAGTTTTATGAGTTATGTCTCTCCTCCTAGTAGCCTCAGTGCTATTAATCAGCAAGTTGTTGGTTATTTAAGGTAATAGCATGAAAAAGTATACATTTGAAATAGACGATAAGAATCCACTTTATAAAAAGCTAATTGAGTTGCCTACTACATATTAAAGATTAAAGCACAATAATAACAAATATACTATCCATTCACACATTGGTACGGCTGAGCTGGGTGATGATACTAATGGTTTAAAGTTAAAGAAGCAGGGTGATAAAATATTTTTATATAAAGGAGCCTCGCCTCTGAAGGTGCACAACACAAATGGCGAAGTAAAGGACCTAGTTATAGAGCAGGGAGATATTATTAGTGAAAAAAAAAGTGATATTTTGGAAACGATTAAAACACAAGAAATAAATATTGTATTGAAGGAAGGGAGTAGTATCTCAGACTTTGCTCTCGGATTATCTTATTTAAATGATGATTTGAGTACATTAACTGGAATATTGTCCTTCATTGATTTTTATAATGAAGATGATCCAGCACTACAGAAGATTAAAGGAGAAGAAGGTAGGCTTTATTTTACAATAGAAGAAGATAATATCTTTGTATCAGACAAAAATGGAAACTGTCTTCCGGTGTGTAAAGATGGTAGTTGCTATAAATATCAATACACAAAAAATAAACATGATATAGAAATCAGTGAGATATCAAAAATAATAGAAAGCTTAACTAAGACTAAGGAGTGTAGTATATCAGAAACAACAGAAAGTTCAATTAAGGCCGGACAGAGTTTGACTTTTCAGCAAGAAGAGAAGTTATCGGAGTATGATATGTATGAAGTAGAAAATGGTGAGTGTATATCTACTTTACCGAAAATTGTCTATCATATGTTTAACAATGAGTTTCTCATACATAACTATACTACAAAAGAAAAAGAGGTAGAAATTCCTAGAGATTTTCATTACCTTAAAGTTGTTCAGTCCAGTAGTAATGATGATTATCAATTAACATTTTGTAATTTCTTGGGTAATGAGTTTTTTGAACATAAAAAGTATGATTCACAATACTCAAACGTTTCAGATGAATATAAGTATATAAGTTTAAACTGTATGAGAAAGGAATATAAACCAAATTTCTGCAAGTTGCTTAATCATAAGCCATCGTTTTTTATCACAGAAGGGACTGCTAATCCAAATTGTCCATGTCACTATTCAGCTGATATATATGAATTAACAAGTAGTGGAAAAGGTAGGAAAATGGCTACATTAATTGACCAATCTTACTCTTTAAACGAGGATTGTGATTGCTATACAAACGTAGAAGTATTGCTCTCATAAAATTCGAATTCTGGATTAGATTTCAGATAAATTATTGAAAATTTTGACTTTTTTAACTAAGTATGGTCAAACTCAAAAATAGTAGTTATAGAACTTTTTACAATAGTCCCAACAGATCATCATGCGCTACTGGCTATATATAGCCATCAACATATGTCTTATCGCATTCGGACTATTATAAGAAAGGTTATAACTCCTGAAACCTGAATTATGTATTAATAATTAAAAAGAGATCGATAACTTATAATTACGAGATTTACGATGGAAAAGTTAATGAGCATCTTTTAAATTCGATTAGACTTAGCTAAAAAAATCAAGATTTTGTTCGGTAGAAGCTGTAGCTTTACTCCTCTCGTTTGAGTTTTATTACTACAACTCCCCCTAAAGAACCGTGCTTGCAGATTTCCCGCACACGGCTCATCAATATTAGTTTTCACAGTCGTCCCTCTTATGCATATAAAGAAAAATGTATTTTTGGCTTTGGTAATGGATTTACTTCTACGTAGTGTACAAACTGTTCCCAGGTCATACTCTTTTTCTGACTACGCCGATTTATCCATTTAAATGCTAGCTTTCTTACTGATGTGTAAAATTGTTTCAAACACCAATAATTTCCGCTAATACCAAAGTAGTTATAGTGTCCTGTTAATTTAGCCTTCAGTACTTGCCACCAAGCTTTAAGTCGAATACTTCCGCGGACTATTTTCAACCACTCCTTGATTTCTTTTAGTTTTCTGGCTAGATTTAACTTTGAGGTTTTATGTCCCATTATTAATCTACCACGACGACTTTTTGCACCATAGTGCGTAAACCCCAGAAAATTGAAACTTTCCGTCCTTCGTTTCTCTCTTATCGCTTGTTGCCACTCCCTCTTGCCAAACTTTACTACTCTGGTCTTGTTTTCAGATACTTCCAACCCAAATTTATTTAGCCTTTGTTTCAGTAATTCCAGAAATTCTTCCGCGTCTACCTTACTTTCGCAACAAACCACAAAATCGTCGCAAAACCTTATTAGTTGTATATATCCTCTGGATCTTGGTTTAAATTTCTTTTCTATCCATAAATCCAACACATAATGTAAGTATATATTTGCTAATACAGGACTTACTATACCACCTTGGGGTGTACCTTGTTTTGTTGCTTCATAATTTCCAGCTTCGACTATCCCTGCCTTGAGAAACCGCTTTACTAACCACCGCAAATTTGGGTCAGTTATTCGTTCCCTTAGACATCTCATTAGCCATTTATGCTGTATATTATCGTAGAACTTCTTGATATCCACTTCTACAATGTAGTTTATTGGCTTGTACATAACTGCTTTATCTAGTGCATTTACCGCTTGATGACAGTTTCTTCCAGGTCGAAATCCATATGAGCTGTCCAGAAAGTTTGCCTCGTAAATATTTTCTAGTATCTTCTTCAGCATAATCTGTACTAATTTATCCTCGGTCGATGGTATTCCGAGTCCGCGTTTCTCTTTACTTCCAGCTTTCGGTATATATACCCTCTTTACTGGTTGTGGTTGATATTGCTTCCTCTTCATACTTTCTACTAGCACTTCGAGTTTCTCATTCAGATTTTCTCCGTATGATTCCACTGTTATCTGGTCTACTCCACAAGCCTTGTTACGCTTCAGTTCTTTATAACATCTCGCAAGATTCTCTGTATTTATCAGATGGACTAACGATGTGAATTTTAGTCGCTTATCTTGCTTTGCTCTTACTGCTATCTGGTTTAGTTTATTTTGCATGTTATTCCAACCTCCGTTGTATTGGCCTAGCAATCCCTATTCCAGTTACTATATTGCTGATCGCTTCCCCTTGTACGTGGCTTTCCCACATTCTGAGTACTATCAATCAGTCCGACTTCCCCTGCATCTTCCGCTAGTTCTTGCCTTTGTTGACTTGTTCCAGCGTACCTTTGTAGGAATGCATAGGATCTCCCAAGTTCACTTGAAGTCCATTTCAATACATGGCACGGTCTCAGATCCCGATAGAGTGAGTGATAACTTGCCTTTACGCTATCCTTCATGCTGTCTTCCATGGCCATGAAAATGTCGACCTCTATGTCTTCAGGTATTTCGGAACTCAATCCCTTCACTTTCGTTGTACCCTGCATTGTCCATCCCACTAGCTCTATTACACTCGTTACCTCATGCAACATAGTGGTCTGTTCCAAACTGTTGGCTAGACTTTGTTTGTGTTGGATTTTCACCAACTGTTCTCCAAGCACTTCTTGGCGCACCAATAACTTACCTCAAATCTAATCCATAATTTGGGTTTGAAGAATGGATAGTAGGACGCTCTACTTTTTCAAGCCTGGTATTAGGTTCTAAATTACTGCACAATGCAAAACTTACACAAGCTAACCCAGCAATTCCAATAACTATCCCTAGTATATGTATTTCCATAATATAAAACACAATACCACTTACTAATAACACTGCACCAATAACTCCAGCTAAAATGGGTTGATTTGATGATTTTTTATCTTTGGTAATGCTAGATCTAATATGAAAATATGGTTCAGCTTGAAATGACCTATTTGGCTCTTGCATATTAGTTTGCGTAAAAGTATTTTGGTCTTTCTTATTGATTTTACAGATGGGTTGATTTGTATGACGATTTTCTCTGTGCCACTCAGTGTTATTTTCTGCATCTTTCTCAAATATATTAACGATTTCTTCTTGCTCATCAGTAATAAAATTTAAAGAATTTTCTTCGTCTTTGTTTTCCTCTTTTACACTGGTTTCACATGTGGGCTTAATATCTTTGCTTCCTGTTGAAATATTTTGGGTTTCTTCACTATTTGCAAACATAGTTTCGTGTATTTCAAGATCTCTACAGTCTTTATTGATACCCTCACATCTAGTTTCAACATTACTACTTGCAGCTTCAACTTCTATATTCAGAATTTCCTCAAACTCCTTCAGAATCAGTGCACTTTCTTTGCAATTGTGTTTATTAGCATAGTCAAGTAGTGTATGGCTTATCTCTTTACCTTCTGCTTTCTTTACTTTCACTTTTTGGTTGAGAATTTCTTTTAAAATACCATTCTTTTTAGAAGCTTCTAGAACTGCTCTAATAGCTTTACTATCTTCCTCTAATATGCAGGATACCAGTGCAGTGTAAGTTATTGTTAGACCATTCGGCAATTTTTGGATCAATTCCTCACTAAGAACATCCTTTAAGATTCCTTGATTTATTGCTTCTTGTAAAAGCTCCTCAAAAGCTTGATTATTTTTATAGAACACAGAGTGGCACAGTAGCGTCAGAGTCCCTTCCTTTTTCTCATCCTTGTAAATTATTTTTTTTGTAAGAAGTTTCTGCGTGTTGTAATTAGATTTATTAAATTTTCCACTAATATTTTCACCGTTTTCTATCTTCTTTAACAGCTTGAAAAGCTTTTTTTTATCTTCATTGGTAAAATTATCCTGATCACCTGCCAGCTCATAGATTACATTTTTTGCGTTCTTAATCTTTTTAAACTTTGGCATTACTTTCCTTGCTCTACAATATTTAATTTTATAAATTAGTTATATTAACAACTTATTAATTGTTCAATTAGGTTGCTAATCCATAAAATTTCTCCAATTGCTCACTCCACAGCATCGGTATTTCTCTCAAATCAACTAATTTCAAATCTCTTGGCTGTCTCCCATTTACTATATCTTCTTTAATCTTCGGAGCTAAATAATTCAATCTTAAAATTTGCTGTATACGTCTTGTACCTATATTAATTTTGGCACTCAGCTCTTTTATATTTGCGTATTTTCCTTCCTCTAGTTGCCGTTTCCATAGGTGAGCTCTCACCACTGCTTTTAGCAATGCATTATTTGTTTTTCCTTCTGGCTCTACTACTGTACATTTGTTTCCTTTCTTCTTTATTGATATAAATTTTTCCTCTGATTCAGAACATAACTCTATTCCATCCTCTCTCACCAATACTGCTTTTATTAACTTTTTCACTACTTCTTTCTGCTTTCCAAAGCTTAAATTTTTCCACTCTTCCGCTTTTTCTCCCCATTTTTCATATAGCTGTTCAGCTTTCTTCATCACTTCTTTTTCCACTTCTCCAGCAACTATTGTTCGGTTCACTGATCCACAATCCTTCCCCCTTAAATGGTTATTGCACACATAATATCGGTACCTTTTATTTTCTTTTTTTGAGTATGTCAGCGTCATATTTACATCACAGCTCTTGCACTTAATTATTCCCTTTAATAGCGCTTCCTCGTATTTCGCCTTTCTATATGGTTGATTCCTTATCAATTCCTGTGCTTTTTTCCACTTTTCCTCTTCTATTATTGCTTCATGCTTTCCCTCATACTGGTTTTCATAATGTCTTATCTTTCCCATATATATTGGATTTGTTATTATTCTCCTTACTGTTGCCTTTTTAAAGATATCTAATTTTGTTCTGTAACCTTGACTATTTAGTTCCCTTGCCAACTCTGCCATTGACTTCAGCTCCAAATATCTTTCAAATATATAACTTACCACTTTTGCTTCTTTCTCATTTATTATTAATTCTTTATCCTTTACATCATATCCAAGCGGTAAAGTTCCACCCATCCATAACCCCTGCTCCTTTGATGTTGCTATTTTATTTTTTACCCTTTCTACGATCATCTCTCTTTCTAGTTGTGCTGCTCCTGACAATACCGTTTGTACAAATTTTCCCATTGGCGTATTATTATCAAATATCTGCGTTACTGCTACAAAATTTACTCTATGTCTTCTAAAAAATGATGTTACTTCGATGCTATCTTTTGTTTCCCTTGATAGCCTATCCAGAGTATATACTACTACACAATCTACTTCTCCTCCTTTAACATCTTCAAATAATTCCTTTATTGCTGGTCTTTCTAAATTCTTTCCTGAAAATCCGCCATCATCGTACCTTTTTGCCAATGCTACCCATCCTTCTCGGCTTTTTATATATTTTTCACATGCTACACGTTGCGCATCAAGACTGTTAAACTTTTGTTCTAGTCCATCCTCATTTGATTTTCTTGTATATATCGCACACCTTACTTCTTTTAGCATTTTATTCTCTTCAATTTTCATTTTTATCACGCATCCCAAATAATAAAGGTCCGTTGTAGCTCATTCCCATTATTTTTCCTGCCACTGCTGACAATGACGTAAAAAATTCTTCTCTGTAGATTAAACCCTTGTCTGTTACCATTACCGCATGCGTTTCTTCCCCTCTCTCTAATATTAGCTCTGTTCCTGCTACTGGCAGTTTGTCACTACTTATTCTTTTTCCCTTCTCTAGCCGATCTGCTAGATACTCTAGTCTTTTTGTTCCTTTTCTTGACATTTCTCCATACGCTTCCTCCTGTATTCTATATGCTAGTCTCGGTATCAGATATTTCTTTGAGTATCTAGGCGCCTCTTCCCCATATACCTTCTTCCATATTTTTCTCAGTTCATCCAAAGGTTTTCTCTCTAAATTCATTACTTTCTTTTCTACTTCTTTCTCCATATTTTTAGCCCTTCATAAATAGCTTTTCAATTCTGTCTATTTCTTTCTTCAATACTTCAGTTACTTCTTTACTGGTTTTCGCATAATCCATCCCTGTCATTCCAAATTTATCTGCTTGCTCTATTTCTGCTCCTGCTTTTACTAGCTCCTCCACTATTTCTTTTTCTCCTACCATGCACGCAAGGTGTAGAGGTATGCATTTATTTCCATATTCCTCAGCATTTACTTCTGCTCCTGATTTTATCAATTCTCTCACGATTTCTAGACGTTTCTCCGTTACCGCTAGGTGCAGTGCTGTATATCCTCCTACATCTGCTGCATTTACATTCACTCCTTTTTCAACCTCACTTTTACCCACAAATAAAAAAGCGAGTAAAATGGATACCAAATAAATTTGGGATTAAAATGAGTGAAGTAAGTACAAATGTGCAATATACTGATGGCTTAGGGGATAAATGGCTGGAAAGAGAGTTAAAACACGTTAATTTAGGAGATACAAGACTTAATAAGAGACTTATTAAAACAGGCTATTGTATAGAGGGTAAGGCGTCTGGATCAATTAATCAAAGCTGTAGTGGATGGAAAGAAGCTAAGGGTGCATACAGATTATTTAGCAATGAAAAGCTTAAGGATAAGGAAATTTATTCTTCCCATTACAAAGAAACTATGGAGAGAATGAAAGGAAATCAGTTTGTTTTTTCAGTTCAAGATACAAGTTATTTGGATTTTGACTCTCATATAAAAACCAAGAGGCTAGGTAGTATTTCTAAAGCTTATACGAAGCATAAAATGGGTTTACTGTTGCACAGTGCCTTAATAGTCAGCAAAGACGGATTACCTTTAGGTCTATCTTCTCAACAATGTTGGGCACGTTCTATTAGGGAAAAAGAAACGTCACAAGAAAAAGCAAACAGGAAATACCGTACCTCCATAGAAGAAAAAGAAAGTTATAAGTGGATAACAGCTCTCAAAGAAAGCATAAACAACCTTCCTGCAAATGTACAACTTGTTACCCTTGGTGATAGAGAGGCAGATATCTTCAAATTTTTATGGATCACTGAGACATTAGGTAGTTTTTATGTAATCCGTAATCGAACTAATAGAAGATTTATCTGCACTGAAATTGGAAAAACAGATTTGCAAACACGCATCACTCAACTGCCAGTAAAGAAGAAAATTTCTCTAGAAGTTAATAAAGGTAGAAACCAAAGATCAAGGAAAGCTAATATTGAAGTTAAGTATATGAAAGGCTATATACCTATCAGATCTTCTTCAATTTATGGATCAAAAGACAGAGTGCATAAAATAAGTGATAAAATCCCTGTATATGTGGTAAGTGCAAAAGAAACAAATCCTCCTGAAGGATTGGAAGCTATTGATTGGACTTTGTTGACTAATGTACCAGTTAATAGCACTTTAGATGCTATAGAAAGGATAAATTGGTATAAGCTAAGATGGAAAATTGAGGAGTATTTCAGGGTTTTAAAATCAGGATGTAAAATAGAAAGCTCTCGTTTAACTACAAAGGAAAGGCTACAGAAATTAATTGCTATAAAGAGCATTATTGCATTTAAAATTTTATATTTAACAAAAGTCGCTTTATCAAATCCGTTCGGTAGAAGCTGTAGCTTTACTCCTCTCGTTTGAGTTTTATTACTACAACTCCCCCTAAAGAACCGTGCTTGCAGATTTCCCGCACACGGCTCATCAATATTAGTTTTCACAGTCGTCCCTCTTATGCATATAAAGAAAAATGTATTTTTGGCTTTGGTAATGGATTTACTTCTACGTAGTGTACAAACTGTTCCCAGGTCATACTCTTTTTCTGACTACGCCGATTTATCCATTTAAATGCTAGCTTTCTTACTGATGTGTAAAATTGTTTCAAACACCAATAATTTCCGCTAATACCAAAGTAGTTATAGTGTCCTGTTAATTTAGCCTTCAGTACTTGCCACCAAGCTTTAAGTCGAATACTTCCGCGGACTATTTTCAACCACTCCTTGATTTCTTTTAGTTTTCTGGCTAGATTTAACTTTGAGGTTTTATGTCCCATTATTAATCTACCACGACGACTTTTTGCACCATAGTGCGTAAACCCCAGAAAATTGAAACTTTCCGTCCTTCGTTTCTCTCTTATCGCTTGTTGCCACTCCCTCTTGCCAAACTTTACTACTCTGGTCTTGTTTTCAGATACTTCCAACCCAAATTTATTTAGCCTTTGTTTCAGTAATTCCAGAAATTCTTCCGCGTCTACCTTACTTTCGCAACAAACCACAAAATCGTCGCAAAACCTTATTAGTTGTATATATCCTCTGGATCTTGGTTTAAATTTCTTTTCTATCCATAAATCCAACACATAATGTAAGTATATATTTGCTAATACAGGACTTACTATACCACCTTGGGGTGTACCTTGTTTTGTTGCTTCATAATTTCCAGCTTCGACTATCCCTGCCTTGAGAAACCGCTTTACTAACCACCGCAAATTTGGGTCAGTTATTCGTTCCCTTAGACATCTCATTAGCCATTTATGCTGTATATTATCGTAGAACTTCTTGATATCCACTTCTACAATGTAGTTTATTGGCTTGTACATAACTGCTTTATCTAGTGCATTTACCGCTTGATGACAGTTTCTTCCAGGTCGAAATCCATATGAGCTGTCCAGAAAGTTTGCCTCGTAAATATTTTCTAGTATCTTCTTCAGCATAATCTGTACTAATTTATCCTCGGTCGATGGTATTCCGAGTCCGCGTTTCTCTTTACTTCCAGCTTTCGGTATATATACCCTCTTTACTGGTTGTGGTTGATATTGCTTCCTCTTCATACTTTCTACTAGCACTTCGAGTTTCTCATTCAGATTTTCTCCGTATGATTCCACTGTTATCTGGTCTACTCCACAAGCCTTGTTACGCTTCAGTTCTTTATAACATCTCGCAAGATTCTCTGTATTTATCAGATGGACTAACGATGTGAATTTTAGTCGCTTATCTTGCTTTGCTCTTACTGCTATCTGGTTTAGTTTATTTTGCATGTTATTCCAACCTCCGTTGTATTGGCCTAGCAATCCCTATTCCAGTTACTATATTGCTGATCGCTTCCCCTTGTACGTGGCTTTCCCACATTCTGAGTACTATCAATCAGTCCGACTTCCCCTGCATCTTCCGCTAGTTCTTGCCTTTGTTGACTTGTTCCAGCGTACCTTTGTAGGAATGCATAGGATCTCCCAAGTTCACTTGAAGTCCATTTCAATACATGGCACGGTCTCAGATCCCGATAGAGTGAGTGATAACTTGCCTTTACGCTATCCTTCATGCTGTCTTCCATGGCCATGAAAATGTCGACCTCTATGTCTTCAGGTATTTCGGAACTCAATCCCTTCACTTTCGTTGTACCCTGCATTGTCCATCCCACTAGCTCTATTACACTCGTTACCTCATGCAACATAGTGGTCTGTTCCAAACTGTTGGCTAGACTTTGTTTGTGTTGGATTTTCACCAACTGTTCTCCAAGCACTTCTTGGCGCACCATGGAAACCTGTACTAAAATTTTAAGCAATGAAGAGTGGAAGGCCCTTTTCATACGTGAGCATAAAGTAGCTACATTACCAGAAGAACCTCCAAACATAAAACAAGCTATTATTTGGTTAGGAAAATTAGGTGGATTTATGAATAGAAAAAGTGATAATTTACCAGGGGCTATGACTCTATGGCGGGGCTATGAAAATCTTAAGGAGAGCATAGTTATGCTTCACATCATGACCTCTCAAAATTGTGGGTAAAAGTGAGCCTCATACCTTATAGACCATGCTTGATCTGCTTTGCTTGCCTTAGATGATAATTTTATTCTGCTTACTGCTGCAATTGAAGGCAAAGCTTCTCCTCTAAAGCCAAGATGCTTGATCTCTATCAATTCACTGTCACTCAATTTTGAAGTAGCATGGCGCATAAACGCAAGTTCTAAATCATCCTTTTTTACTCCGCTACCATCATCGATTACAGTAATGAGGTTACGCCCACCACTTTCTATCTTAATTTCTATCTCTGAGCTTCTGGCATCTATTGCATTTTCCACTAATTCCTTTACCACACTTGCAGGCCTTTCTATTACCTCTCCTGCTGCTATACGATTTATGGTTTTTGTATCTAAAAGAACTATTGCCATTATAATGTTGGTTTTTCTTTTACTGCTTTAGTTTGCCCCTCTCTCCATTTTTTTAATCTATCTGCAATTTCACTATTAGAAATCGACAATATAGATGCAGCAGTAATAGCGGCATTGCATGCTCCACTCTCTCCTATAGACATTGTTGCAACTGGAACACCTTTTGGCATCTGCACTATAGATAATAGACTATCTAGCCCATTTAATTGCTTGCTATGCACAGGAATACCGATAACAGGTAAATAAGTAAGCGATGCAGTCATACCAGGTAAATGAGCCGCTCCTCCTGCACCAGCTATAATAACCTTAAAGCCTTTTTCTTGAGCAGACTTAGTAAAATTAAAGAGTCTCTCTGGTGTTCTGTGTGCGGATATTATAAATACATCATGTGAAATTTCCAATTCTTTTAATAGGTTAATAGCATGCACCATAGTGCCATAATCCGACTCGCTTCCCATAATTACAGCAACATCCTTTTTCATTTTTTCTGTATTAGACATGATTTTATTTACTAACCAAATAGTATTTCAGAAGCAACAGATATTTAAATTAAATTACGAATATGATATAGCATTCTTATTAAATAGAAACTTTAAAAATTGAAATGAATCCCTATATTAAAATATAGAGGTATAAATTTCGGATATAAGGGTCTATTCATAATCTTTTTAGAAGCAAAGCGGTGGAAGCAAGAAGACGATTTGTAAGCTAGTATTGAATTTTGCTTATCACAATTGTCTACACTTTTCTATAAGAGTATTAGAGACTTACCTTTTGACAATACGGCAAAGATTTCTACAGTTACATCCTTTTATTTGTTTCTTTGCAATTACTTTTTTATATATATTTCAAAACACTTTCTTTACTTCCGCTATGTTTTTTACTTCATTTATTAAAATAATCTTGCCATTTTGAAAACATTGTTGATTCACTGAAGCCACTTTTTAGGACCTGTAACACTATGTAAAATATATCCTAAATCTTCTTGATTTTGTTTCTTTCTACAGAACTCTACTCAGTTTTTCTCCTACTCATCTTGCTCTGTTTCCATAATTTACATACTCTATCTCCGGTTTATTCCTTTCTTGAGATCATGTACAGTCTCTAAAACGAGTTTGTAAAATGATTATTTCTGTATTTTAAACTTTGCAATTTCAACTTATTCTCTTTAATAGTAAGTTTTTTACAAAATAATAGTTTGAAATTACTAGTATTTTGATAAAAATTATAGTCAATTTAAAATTTTGAGTATCAGATAGTTATTGACAAGTTATATACTATTAATATATTGGTATATTAAATATTATGATATAATATTTAATAAAGCTAGTTGGTATGTGAGAGTAAAAATTATGGAAACAATATCATTAAACAATCTGGATAGTGAAGCAATAAAAAAAAAATTGCTGAGCATAATAAGTAAAATTATAGGAAAAAATACTTGGACTCAAGCTTGTGCGGCTGAGAAACTTGGTATTGATCAACCAAAGGTGTCACAAATTAAAAGTGGTAAGATAAGTGGTTTTTCTTTAGAGAGACTGTTAGGTTTTTTGAAAAAGCTTGATCATGAGATAACAATTACAATAACAGAAAATCAATCAGTAAAAGCTAAAGAAGAAAAAGTAGAATGTAGAATTGGATCTCAATAGATCTGAAGTTGACATCTTATTTTTTGTGATATAGTATAAAGCTTATCAAGGTGGTATTTTATGGTTGAGTCTATTGTAGAAAAGTGTGTAGAACAGGTACACAACCGTTTTAAATTGGTTCTGCTAGCAAGTCAAAGAACGCATGATTTGAGTACAGGGGCAAGCGATCCCGTTGAAATGGTTAAGTTTAAAGATCATAAGGATACGATAGTTTCTTTATATGAAATAGCAGAAAAGAAGGTGAATACTCATGAGTTGTTTAACCTTTTGGTGAAAAGGTGCAAGGAGCACATGAAAGGAAACACAGATAATACTTATATTAATAGTCCAAGTAAGCTAGCAAATTTGTTAAATTTTTCTGATCATCAACTTAACACAAGTCTGGATGTAAGTCAAGAAAGCCACGATGATGAAATAGATGATCAAGATAGTGGTGAAGAAGTACCGATTTAGAAATCTACAGAGGTTATAATAGTTTATAAATGATTAGTATTGCTATCTATGTGCTTTTGTTCTGTATGAGTGTAATGTTATGTTGTATAGTATTTAGGTCAAGTGACGTTTACAATAAGATTTTAGCATTCAATAATTTATCAACACAATTAGTTTTACTCATAACAGCAATATCGATTGTTCTGAATGATTTTTTTTTAATTGATATAGCATTACTATATGCTAGCATCAGCTTTATATCAACTATAGCGCTAATGAGATTAATGTTGTTTTGATAATTTATGGTAGCATCCATTCTCATATTTTTAGGTGTTTGTTTAATAGTCATTTCAAGCGTAGGAGTAGTAGTATTTCCTGATTTCTATACTAGACTACATGCTGCAGGTATTGCAGATTCTAGTGGCGCAATGTTGTTGTTGATTGGTTTTGCTTGGCAAAATGAATTTTCAATCAATACTATTAAAGTTATATTATTGATTTTTATAATATGGATAGCCAATTCAACTAACAGTTATATTTTAGCGCGTACTTATTATAAAAGTAAAGACTATTAAAGAAGGTTAAGATGCTAGAAATACTGAATCTAATATTACTTTTGCTGTTACTCACGGTTACAGTTTTTATAGTTCTTTCGAAACATTTGGTTGTAAGTGCTGTTCTAATGTGTGTATTTAGTTCACTTATTGCACTTATGTACTTGATTATGAATGCGCCAGATGTTGCAATTACTGAAGCTTCTGTTGGTGCAGGATTGAGCACAGTCTTTACGTTTGCAGCACTCTCTTTGGTAAAGAATTACAAAGCAAATTTATCTCATAGCCCCACAACACTTTTTTTTATGTTATTTTTGACTGCATGTTTATCATACTTTATGATTCAATTACCAGATTTTGGCAGTCATAATGCTCCAGTTCACTTGCACGTTGCTCCTTATTATGTAGAAAATACTGAAAAAGCTATTGGTATTCCTAATATAGTGACAGCTGTTTTAGCAAGCTTTCGTGGCTATGACACATTTGGAGAAACTATAGTAGTTTTTACTGCTGCACTTTGTATAATGTTAATATTAGAAGAGAAAGAAAGTGATTAAAGATCCGGTATTAAGTGCAGTAACATTTTTGATGATACCTTTTATCATTTTTTTTGGTTTATACATACAGTTTCATGGTGACTATACTCCAGGTGGAGGTTTTCAGGCGGGAATAATTATTGCTTCTGGGATAATATTATATTCTATGTTATTTGATATACCTACAACTTTAAAAGCAATACCTTACTCTATTATCAAATTTACTAACGTACTAGGTATTTTAACCTATGGAGGAGCTGGTATTATAACAGTTTTATTTGGCCAAAATTTTTTATCCTATAGTATATTGTCAGCTGATAGTAGAACAGGTCAAAAATTGGGTATTTTCTTAGTGGAGCTGGGTGTATTGCTTACCGTCTCTTCTTCCATGTTAATCATATATATAAATTTTGCTCGCAAGAAAAAACAATGACTCTATATAATTATGTAGGCATTACTATATTAATGGTGCTAGCTTTCTATATCATTGTAAATGATAAAAACTTAATCAAAAAAATGATGGGATTAAGTGTCTTACAATCATCTGTTTTGTTGTTTTACATATCTTTAGGGTATGTAAAAAATTCTTTACCTCCTATATTGACTTCAAATTTTCACTTATATACCAATCCTATACCTCACGTCTTAATGCTTACTGCTATAGTGGTTGGAATTGCAACATTTTCAGTTGGATTGTCCATATTAGTAAGAATAGAGAGATTAGTTGATTAAGAAGAATGTGAATAAATTGATAGTATCTTAAACTATATGAAGTAGCAAGTAACTATAAATTAAGAATAAAACTATAAGCTTGCTAATTGTAAGTTTATTTGATAAATAAGAAATAAAATTATAAACTGTAAAGGTAATGATGTCAACTATTAATGGTACGGAAGATAGGAAAAAGATCATCAAAGATCTTGTAACCAAAAGTATAAGAAAGGGCGGTTTTATCACTTTTGATGATATAAATGATAAGTTGTCAGATGAAAATTTTTCAACTGATTTTATAGATGACACTATAGCTTTATTGCAAGACTCTGGAATTAACATACTCGAAAGTAGTGAAGATGAGGAAGAAGCTCCTTCTAATAATGATGGTAATAAGCTTGATGATGATGAGACATCGTTGAATACTACTACAACTTTAGTGCAAAACGATGATCCAGTAAGGATGTATTTACAGGATATGAGCTCTGTAAAGCTTTTGTCACGAGCAGATGAAATTAAGATAGCAAAAAAAATTGAATCTGAAAAGCATAACATGTTACGTGCAATAATTGAAACATCAGTGGCATTCAAAATAATCAAAACATGGCGTGATGATTTAAGTGGTGGAACTTTTTTACTGAGAGAAATTATAAATCTGGATGCAATTTATAACTCTGATTTCAATATGGTAGACAAAGAAGAAAGTGAAGCTGAAGATGTTAGAGATTGTGTTAATGATGAGGAAAAAGGTAATGATGAAAAGGGAAATGAGAGTGAAGACATAAGTTCAGCTAACTTAAATATTTCTGTTCTTGAAATGGAAAGTGATTTATTGCCAAAGGTTATCACGGCATTGGATGAGATCATTGCTTTAACAAATGAAGCATTGGTATTGAAAAAAAATTCTAAAGATTTCTCTAATGAGCTAGAAAATTTATATAATCAAATATGGTCTGTAGCATTACAAATTCAGTTTAGTGATGCTGCTATTACCAGAATTACACAAAAACTTTACGAAATAAATAGACTAATCACGTTTGAAGAAGCTAATCTTATTACTGAAGCTAGAAAGTACGATATTGATAGAGAAAGTTTTTATAATGTTTATGATGATGTGCTTTTAGAGCACGAGTTTAGTGAAATAAGTTTTCTCAAGATTAATGAAAATCAATCTCTTTTTACAGGTGAATTAAAAAATAAATTCTTAAGGTTTATAAACGATAGCTGTGAGTATATAGCTAGTGCCTTAAGCAATATTAAGAGTTATGTACAAGGAGATAGAGTTCAGGAGTTTAAGAAGGTAATCAAGAGAATACAGAAACATGAACAAGAAGTCTCTCAAGCAAAGCAAGAAATGATTAAGGCTAATTTAAGGCTGGTGGTTTCGATTGCTAAAAAGTATTCAAAAAGAGGCCTTGATCTGCTTGATTTGATACAAGAAGGTAATATTGGTCTTATGAAGGCTGTGGATAAGTTTGATTACAAACGTGGGTATAAATTTTCGACTTATGGTACTTGGTGGGTAAAACAATCAATCACTAGGGCAATACCTGAACAGTCTAAAGTAGTTAGAATACCAGTACATATGGTGGAAATTATCAGTAAAATCAACAAAGCATTAAGAAAGATGACTCATGAAATGGGTAGAGAGCCTACATTAGAGGAATTGAGTATAGAATTGGCGATGTCGCTAGAAAGAATACGCAAAGTTATGAAGATAGCAAGAGATCCGGTAAGTCTTGAAGCTCCAACAGGAAAGGATGATAGTAGTACCTTCGGTGATTGTATAGAAGATAAGCGAGTTTCTAAACCAGAGGATGCTGCAATACTTGCCGACTTGCGTGGTATTACGACCAATGTTCTTGCAACTTTAACACCAAAAGAAGAAAGAATTCTAAGGATGCGCTTTGGCCTTGGTAAAGATGGAAAGGAGCATACCTTAGAAGAAGTAGGAAAAATTTTTAATGTTACACGTGAAAGAATTAGGCAAATAGAGGCAAAAGCACTACGTAAGTTGAAACATCCAAGCCGTGCTAAAAAACTTAGAGGTTTCTTTTAAGGCAGAAGGGCTGCTCAAAAAATAGGTAAAATTCAGCCAAAGTTCTATAATTTCACCCTATTTTTCTTTTTTTATAGGCTTTATAGAGCAGTATGATTAGATATTGAATGTTATGGCAAATAAAAATAATAACTCTAATTCAAAGTGTAAAAATTTTTGTGTTCTGGGTGATAGTTTATCTGATAATGGTGTAATTATTGAAATTTTAATAACTTATCCTTTGTAAGAAACGTGAAACTTAATGCCCCTTTTTATTAAGGAGGATTTTTAGCAATGGCCTTACTGTTGTTGAATATGTATCAAAGTATTTAGGTTTAGAAGAATTTAAGTCATCATGGAGATGCTCATTTTTTGATCGATACTATGAACAGCAAGGTCATAACTATGCGATTTTATATGCAACAGCATCTGAAATTCTTAACCCTATTTTTTCTTATTTCCTCAATAAATTTCGTTTAGCTGATTAACTAAACGCAGTAATTAAACATCATCCAGACGTAGGTAAAGGAGATTTTATTTTTCATTATAATCGAGGAAATAATATTATGGGTGCCACTGCTTATAACAATGTTAAAGCAGAAAAAGTATTGAAATAAAGCGGTTAGTGAAATATGTAATGCATTTGGTTCTAAATGAATATGGTGTAAAGCATGTGATTGTTGCAAATGTGACTGAGGTTGGTTTGATACTAGCTTTAATAAAGACGAAAAGCAAGAGAGCTGGCTGCAACAGCTTACACAGAGTTTTAATACAAAATTAGCTAATAATTTAGATTATATGAAGAAAGGTGCAGATCTTGAAATAAAAGCATTCGATCTTAACTCTAAAATGAAAAGTATGCTTGGTAAATATAAGAGCAAAGGGTTAAATGATCGAGATGCATACCTATCAAACATCGTAGACCAGTTTAGGGTAGGGTGATTTGGAAAAAGTATAAAGATACTCTTGTTGATATTTAAAGGAAGGCTTGATACTTACTATAATTCTGGATGCAGCACAGAAATACTAAAGGATTATTTCTTTTTTGATTATTTTTATCCAACTGCAGAACCTTGTTGTGAAGTTGGTAATGAAATGTATGAGTTGATAAAAAATTAGATTTCTTTTAAACATCTTTACGGTTTGTAGTAACTATCTGCGTAGCTGAATGGTAAAGGGAGGGGGGTAAACAAAATAATCTAAAATATAGAGAAAATACAACGGTGCTTGATACATACTATTGCGATTTTATCCTCTTTTTGTCATTTTAGTGCTAGAATGACATTCTGCTAGTGAAGTTTATTCTTTGATATATTAACTATAAATATAGAGAAGTCTTACTAAATAAAAAGGTAAAAGGAACCTCTGAGTAGTGAAATTTTGACTCTATATTGCTGTAAGTGGTGCTGTAATAATGTTCTAACAAGCGCGACTTGGCTGAATATAGAAAAAATTTAAAAAACCGCTATAATTTTATGTAATCTACCAATAAACACCTAAGTTTTTACTGGATTTTGTGATTGATCCTACAGTCAAAAACAAATTTTGAGTCATAAATACTTTTAGTGCCATAATAAAATAGGGAGGTTTGTCAAGTAAAGTTCTTTATTTCATTAGATGCGCTGCCAAATTGTTATGCAAGCAAGTTTTTTAGTTTTCGTATATCCGAAGTAATTCTTGTGCATTGGCCTTGATTAGAGTCGGACATTCTCTATCATTTAATAATGAATGCAATATTTCAATTGCACCTTTAATGTCGTTACTGTGTATCTTTACTATAGCGATAGCTTCTTGGCTTGAATAAGGGTACACTGCATTTGATTCTAAATTACTAATTTTATCTCTATTTGTTTTTTCACCGCTGGAGTGAAGTAAGCTCATTACTTCTAAGTATTGTGCTAACTCACGCAAAACATCAGGAGCATCTTTATCGTCTGCCAAATCATTATAAATAATAGATGCTGTGTCTGTTGGCATTGAATCTGAGATATGATTGAATGCGCGTTCAAAATTTGCTAAATACTCCCAATTTGAATCTATTTCTTCTAGCAGTGACTTATTATCTTTTTTTAAGAATAATACTTCGTAAAACTTGTCACCTGCAGTTATAGATTGTTTTGTGTTATCAATGTTGCGCAATAAGTATAATGTGATGCCAACTAACATTGGCGCGAGTGCAAGCAGAAAGATGTATTTTTTCATGGTAATATTCCAAATAGTTATATATTTATACATTAATGCTTTTGATTTGCAAAAACATATTGACATAGTGATTATATCACATAATAATATTCTTAGAGTTGTTTGAATAGTTGGAGATTAAAATATTTCTAAAGTAGAAATAAAGACAGCAGTATTAAGCTAAATTATTTCTTGTCGGATTTATCCGATGTACCCTCAACCTTTTATAGGTTGAAGTCTAAATTTGAGAGTTTGATCCTGGCTCAGAATGAACGCTGGCGGCAGGCCTAACACATGCAAGTCGAACGGAGTTATATTGTAGCTTGCTATGGTATAACTTAGTGGCAGACGGGTGAGTAATGTATAGGAATCTACCTAGTAGTATGGAATAATTGTTGGAAACGGCAACTAATACCGTATACGCCCTACGGGGGAAAAATTTATTGCTATTGGATGAGCCTATATTAGATTAGCTAGTTGGTGGAGTAATAGCCTACCAAGGCAATGATCTATAGCTGATCTGAGAGGATGATCAGCCACACTGGAACTGAGATACGGTCCAGACTCCTACGGGAGGCAGCAGTGGGGAATATTGGACAATGGGCGAAAGCCTGATCCAGCCATGCCGCATGAGTGAAGAAGGCCTTTGGGTTGTAAAGCTCTTTTAGTGAGGAAGATAATGACGGTACTCACAGAAGAAGTCCTGGCTAACTCCGTGCCAGCAGCCGCGGTAATACGGAGAGGGCTAGCGTTATTCGGAATTATTGGGCGTAAAGGGCGCGTAGGCTGGTTAATAAGTTAAAAGTGAAATCCCGAGGCTTAACCTTGGAATTGCTTTTAAAACTATTAATCTAGAGATTGAAAGAGGATAGAGGAATTCCTGATGTAGAGGTAAAATTCGTAAATATTAGGAGGAACACCAGTGGCGAAGGCGTCTATCTGGTTCAAATCTGACGCTGAAGCGCGAAGGCGTGGGGAGCAAACAGGATTAGATACCCTGGTAGTCCACGCTGTAAACGATGAATGTTAAATATGGGAAGTTTACTTTCTGTATTACAGCTAACGCGTTAAACATTCCGCCTGGGGACTACGGTCGCAAGATTAAAACTCAAAGGAATTGACGGGGACCCGCACAAGCGGTGGAGCATGTGGTTTAATTCGATGCAACGCGAAAAACCTTACCACTTCTTGACATGGAAATCATACCTATTCGAAGGGATAGGGTCGGTTCGGCCGGATTTTACACAAGTGTTGCATGGCTGTCGTCAGCTCGTGTCGTGAGATGTTGGGTTAAGTCCCGCAACGAGCGCAACCCTCATCCTTAGTTGCTATCAGGTAATGCTGAGTACTTTAAGGAAACTGCCAGTGATAAGCTGGAGGAAGGTGGGGATGATGTCAAGTCATCATGGCCTTTATGGAGTGGGCTACACACGTGCTACAATGGTGTCTACAATGGGCTGCAAGGTGCGCAAGCCTAAGCTAATCCCTAAAAGACATCTCAGTTCGGATTGTACTCTGCAACTCGAGTACATGAAGTTGGAATCGCTAGTAATCGTGGATCAGCATGCCACGGTGAATACGTTCTCGGGTCTTGTACACACTGCCCGTCACGCCATGGGAATTGGTTTCACTCGAAGCTAATGGCCTAACCGCAAGGAAGGAGTTATTTAAAGTGGGATCAGTGACTGGGGTGAAGTCGTAACAAGGTAGCAGTAGGGGAATCTGCAGCTGGATTACCTCCTTAGGCTTTGTACGTAATTCACCATTTCAAATAATAGTGTCATTATGTACTATACTGCTGTCTTTACTTCTACTTTATTTTTTAATTTCTCGATAACGAAATTTTATGAGTAACAGGCCTCTTTCCCCACATTTACAAATATATAAAGTCCAAGTTACTAGTTTTTTTTCTATCATGCATAGATTGACTGGTATCTTGCTATTTCTTTTATTAATCATACTTTCTTGGTATTTTATATTATATGTTTACTCCCCTAAGTTAATTATAGTAAGGTGCTTAAATGCATTATTGTTCACTCCTGTTGCTAAATTAGCTTATATCTTATGCTTTGTAAGCTTTATGTATCATTTTCTTAATGGTATTCGTCATTTATTGTGGGATGCTGGGCTTAATTTAGAAATTGCTAGTGTTTTAAAAAGTGCTATGTTACTAACAATAATGCTATTTCTTTCTACTATTGCTTTTTTATTTATATTTATATGAGTCAATCTTTAAATTCAGTACATCATTGGTGGATCCAGCGTGTTTCTGCGGTGATTTTGTTATTTTTATTTCCTTGGTTTATTTACTCATTTTCTTGCACATTTTATGTTGATAGCCCTTTATCTTTTAATGAAAAATTATTTCAGGCTATTAATCATCCACTAGAGCTTTTGTTTTTTGTTATACTAGTGTTTTGCATTTTTTGGCATGCAGTTCTTGGAATGCAGGTAGTGTGTGAAGATTATATAGACAGCGTACCTCTAAGGATTTTTACAATTACATGCATGAAATACTTATCAAGCATTACTTATATAGTCCTTGCTTTTACGACTTTTTTCTTTTATAGGCATATTTTCTTGTAAAGTTGCCAGTTCTATGTTAATATATTATTAGTGTACTAGTTTTATTATTGAACTATAGCGATTTTGGTTTAGCAATATGTTAGAGACATTGAAAAAGTGGGGAATAGACCTTACGCTAAAGGTGAAGGATCTATTTAGTTCATCTGAGTCTCAAGTTTATGTCAAAGACCTTAGAAAGGTAATGATATATGAGGATGGACGAAAGTGTCAATATCCAAAAAATTATGATCAGATTGTAGATTCTGGGAGAGTTGTAAAAAAAAATGACAAGCTTGTAAAAGATAAAGACGGAAATCCAGAGTACCAGCTTATATATAATGAATACAAATTTGATCTAGCCTTGGTTAAGGAAATTGATAAAAAATCTTACTTTACTATTGACTTTTTAGTTAGTAAAGGTAGGCGTGAGGTTAATGATTATAGTAAATTTTATAATCCATTTAAGTTTTCAAAAATAGATCTTGAAAAACACTTGCCGATCTTTGAGGTTGATACTAAGTTACTTAGATTAACTAATTCTTCTTTTCTTGCTAAAAAAGGTTGCTTCATCAATGATGAAACGGGAGAAGTTGATGAGAAAGATAGAGATGAAAAAGGAAGAAATGGAAAATTACTATACGCTAGTGATTACAAGAAGCTAAGCACCCATTTTTCAGAAATTAGAGATCAGGATGGTAATCTAGAGCTAGATAAAAGTCTTATATCTGTTCCTATTGTTTTTGCTGCGGGTTTAGCTAAGATTTGTGCTAGAATGCTGACTTTCATTCCTATGAAATTAGGAGAGAATTTGATAGCTAGAAAAAATCGAGTTGCAAAATCTTTTGGTTATCTTTTTTTCACTCCTGCAGTGGTAGTAAAAAATTTAGTAAATATGGGAGCTACAATACTTAAGGTTCCAATTTTATTATTTGTAGCAAATGAGAAAAAGTATGGTGATGCTTATCTTACTATGTGGAAACACCAATTGAAAGAATGTTGGAAAGAAGTAAAAAGCGACTTTAATGTTGTTACAAATGGGGAAAGGCCAAAGCCGAAGCAGAAGGATCATAAGCCACTTAGCATAGCGGGTACATGGAAAGAGCTTAACGCTAGAAAATCGGATATTGAAAAAGACTTGGAGAAGGGTTTGAGCAAAAGTAGTGAAAGTATAGATAAATCTAGAAAATCAGGAATTGGAGAAGAATTAAAGGGGAAGTTGCAAAACAAAACTGAAGCCGTTAATCAAAAAAGCAACACTCCTCATATTGATAGAGAGAGAGAAAGAAGACAAGATTCATCACGAAATGTAGGGATTCCATAATGCTCGTAGTCAACCATCACTTTAAATTACTTTTTACTTTAATCATCTCACAATAAAAACTTGCATGCATTTTGCCGTTAGTATAAGATATTAATCAAATAATTAATATCTTAATTAAATGCGCCCTGTAATACTGTGTGGTGGTAGTGGCAGCAGACTTTGGCCTCTATCTAAGCCAAAGCAATTTCAGAAAATATTTAGTCAGAATACTATGTTTCACAACACTTTGTTGAGGCTAAAAGGCGATTATATGCCACCCATCATTACCACAAATATACAATATGAGTCATTATTGATGCAGGAATTACATGCATTACAAGAATGTAAAGTAGTTTTTGAACCAGTTAAAATTGGGACAGCGGCAGCAATACTAATTGCTGTGCTTCTCTGCGATAGGAACGAGACAATCTTAGTTCTGCCTTCAGACCATTTTATAGGTGATTTGAATAGTTTTTATGTTTCTATTGAGAAAGCGTCTAAGCTAGCCTCTGAAACTGACTCTATAGTCACTTTTGGGGTAAAGCCTCATGAATTCAATTCTGAATACGGCTATATAAATGCAGTATATGGTCAGAAAGAAAAATGTCATATAGTAAAAGATTTTACAGAAAAACCCGAGCGTAAGGTAAGTAATGATCATTATTGGAACTCTGGAATATTTGTGTTTAGAGCAAAACGCTATATAGATGAGATAAAAAAAATTGCTCCGACTCTCTATAATTTATGTTGTGAAAGTATGAAGCATTTTGTACCACGAGAGAGATTTCTGTATTTAGAACAGCAAAATTGTGCAGGAATGGGTGATACATCTATTGATCACCTAGTGATAGAAAAAGCAGAAAATATTGTAATGATAGAAGCCAATTTCGATTGGATGGATGTTGGCACTTGGGGTTCAGTTTTAGAGTTAAGTAAGAGATTTAATAAGAATTTTGAGTCGTTTCAAGCTGTAACCAAAGGAAGAGAGCCAGTTTTGATGACAGAAAATGATGCAAAAAATTTACTAGGTAGAGTTTATAAACGGCCAAGTAAGAGCCTAATGTTGTTCATTAATAAAGTTAAGGAAGTAAAGCCAATAAGGAAAGAGATTAAGCCATGGGGATTTTATAGTGTAGTTTTAATGGGCAAGGATTTTCTTATAAAATATCTTTTTATAAATCCACTAAGCTGCACTTCTAAGCAATTTCACCATTATAGAGATGAGTACCATATAATACTATCAGGAGTTGGATATGTTAGTTTAGATGACAAAACATATGCTATAACGAAAAATCATGTAATAGAGATTCCAAGGAAGGTGTTTCATAAAATTGAGAATAAAAGTACAAGATTTCCTCTTGAGATAGTTGAGTTTCAGGTAGGAAAGTTTTTATCTGATAATGATATAGTAAGATTGGACGATATATATGGAAGGTCTTAATATAGAATATTGAATATATTCTATAAGCTTGCTAAATTTAGACAACCTAATTTGAGGTAAAGGAAAAATTACAGTTATATGAAGCATAAAAAGTATGATATTTAAATCTTAGTATAATGTCTATTGCCTTTGAATTTACTATGGCTATTCGCTATTTGCGAGCAAAGAATTCTAGATTTTGCTCTATAATGGCCTTGTTTTCTATTATTGGTATTGCTCTTGGAGTTGCAACGCTAATAGTAGTAATGTCTGTAATGAATGGGTTCAGAGCAAAGCTGCTCGACTCTGTACTTGGCATTAATGGCCATATTAATGTTTACTTTGATAGAAGCATAAATTCAGATTACCACGCAGTGTTAAAATCTATTGAGAAAATCCCAGGTGTATTAAAAGCTACTTCTATGACCAATGATCAAGTGATCGTTGCAGCAAATGGTGGAATTGCAGGTAGTGTAGTTCGTGGTGTATCAGCTAAAGACTTATTTAATAACACTACCGTTACAAATAATGTGATTGTGGGTAATGTGGAAAAATTCGATGAAGGAGTAATAATAGGGGCACGATTGGCAGAAGCCTTGAATATTGATTATGGTGATAATATTATACTTGTATCTCCTGAAGGATTTGATGTATTGCTTGATGAAATGCCAAGAATGAAAGAATATAAAGTTGTAGCAATATTTGATATGGGTATGTTTGAGTACGATAATACCTTGATGTATATGCCCATGAAATCAGCTCAGGCTTTTTTTAATTATAAAGATAGTGTGAGAAATATAGAAGTGTTTATAGACGATATTGCTGCGGCTAATAAGCTAGCAAATGCTATAGTAGAAGAAACAGGAATGAAAGCTGAAAGTTGGCAGTCTCAGCAAAGCCATTATGTTAATGCTTTAAAGACTGAAAGAAATGTGATGTTTTTAATTCTCACTTTAATTATAGTTGTAGCAGCATTTAATATTGTTTCAAATTTGATGATGATAGTGCAAGAAAAGAAATCTGCAATTGCAATTATGCGTACGTTTGGTGCAACAAGCGGAAGCATTATGCGCATATTTTGTGCTTGTGGATTGCTGATTGGTTTTACAGGAACTTGTCTTGGCTCTATTATAGGGGTTGTTTTTTCTCTCAATATTGAAAGTATTAGAGTGTTTTTAGAAAACATTACCAACATCAAACTGTTTGATCCTATGATATACTTTTTTTCAAGTTTGCCAGTGATATTAGTCTCTCAAGATGTGATTAACATTTCTGCACTTGCATTGTTCTTATCATTTTTAGCGACAATTCCTCCTGCATTACAAGCAGCTGCTCAAGATCCTGTGGAGATATTACGTTATGAATGATACTTGGAGAAAATGCATAGGTTGGTTCTTAATTATATTGTTGTTTGTTAGCTATATTACAATAAATAACATAATATTTTTTAAAATAAATCAGCAAGAGAGTGAAAATAGTATAAGTATTGTAACGGAAAAGATAGATGAACTTAAAATGTTGCTTGAAGTTAATCAAATTAAGGTAGAGAAAAAGATATTTGATTTAAAGAGAAATCTGCACACTCAATGTGAGCAAGGTGACGGTAGTTCAAGACATAAGAACCTCGCAAAGTTGCTGCTACTTGTGATTAAGATGAAGAATTCGTTATTGCAAGAAGCCAAGTTTGATAATCATATAAATTCAATAAAGCCTTTGATATCAGAGCTTGACGATCCAGAAATAGAAAATGCAGTCAATGAATTGGAAAATTTGAAAGAGGTAGATACTTTATGCGGGTTGAAATTGTCTTTTGAGAAGAACATGACTGTTATTAACTACAATAAAAGTAACTTGTTTAAAAAAATCATTTCAAATTGGATAAAGATAGATGATCGTAGTGATCCACTCAGGTTAAAGCTTGCGGAAATTGAAGAATTAATAAGCGATAATGATTGGCAGAGCATAGCCACCGCAATAAGTGACTTAACATACCCAGAATTCAAACCATGGCTTAATAAATTGAATGATTTTATTGTAGCTTTCAAGAATACTTCAATAATATATCGTCACTTATTACAATACATCTCATGATTTATTTTATAATTTTTGCTTTTTCGTTTTTATTTGGCATATGGATCAAGGTAAGTGGTGAAGTAATAAAATTGGAATTAGGCAATTACACTATAAGTATTGATCTATATTTCGTTATTCTTGCTTGCGTAGTCTTATTATTTTTATTGATTGCAGTTGCACGTTTTTGTTCTTCTATTTCATCAACATTTGCTAACATAAAAAATAGAAGAAGAAGTAGGGAAGAATTGCTTCTCTTTGAAGCTTTCTTTAGCTTAGATTTAGGTAATATAGAGAACACCAATAAGCTAATTAAAAATCTAAATGAAGAAAGTGATAAATTATCTTTAGTAAAGCTCTTTAATTCAGGTAAAACGGGAAATTACAGCTTTTTCAGCCATAATTTAACGAGTATTGCAAGTAAAAATCGCAACTTAGCTCTACTTCTGATCAATAAACTGATTATTCACCTAAAGCAAGAAAGGTTAGTCTTTCAAAAATTTATAGAATATTGCTCTAGTTCAATTAATGATAAAATTTTGTCTATTCCCTTTCAAATAGAGCATTGTATATTGCAAGAAGATTGGATAAATGCAATTTCAAAGTTAAAGGAAGCTATCAAATTCAATATTTTTCTTCCCTTTGATCGTAAAAAGATGTTAGCGGTTTTTTATTGCGCTTTAGCAAAGCAATACGAAAGTAAAGGAAGTTTTTGCAAAGCTATAGATTATTTAGCTAAAGCACAAAGTTATTATGCAACTTTTCAGCCCATCAATTATTTAAAGGCAGAATTATATATCAAGCTTGAAAAAATCAGAAAAGCTTCCACAGTATTAGAGGAAGAGTATAGAGTAAATCCTACTCCTCAATCAGCTAGAATGTATATCAAGTTAAATAATAAAGGCGCTGAAAGACTATATAACTTACGCCCTGATTATTATTTTAGTTATTGCTTGCTTGCTTTGTCTTCAATTAGCTTAGGGAAATATGATCTTGCAAGTCAGCATTTAGATATTGCTATGAAAAAAGCTAATTACATATCAATCTACCTTGTTATGGTACAGCTCAAGATTATGCTACAAGAGTATGATCAAGCAATTTACTGGCTAAATAAGATGAACTCAGAAGCTGTGCCTGATCCAGGTTGGAAATGTGTTGATTGTAATAAAGAGCTAAAGCAATGGGATTATAAGTGCTCAAGTTGCAATAGTCTTAATTGTATTTACCTTATATTATAAGACTCCATAAGGTGTGATACTTTTACATCGAGATTGCTTTAATATAATCTTTATCTCAAAACAGTAAATCTGTGAGTTTCTTAGTTAGGTTTGATTCCAATGTCAAAAAAACTTGTTTTTAGACATTACCAGTTATATATTTTAATAAATTAGAATTATATATAAAATGAAGAGCTTAAAGGAATTATCCTTAAGAATTAAAAATATTAAGTCTGTGCAGAAAATCACGAAAATAATGCAAATGGTTTCTGCAGCAAAATTATTACAAAGCCAAAAGAAATTATCAAATTCAAAATTGCATATATCTAAGCTGCATAGCATTATTTCTTCACTAGCGCTATCAGCGGATCAAGAGTTACTAGCAAGAATTCTAAATATCAATAATGAAGATTCTTTCCTAGTATTTATTATTGCATCTGATCGTGGTTTATGTGGCAGCTTCAACTCCTCTGTTGTTAAATTTAGTCAGGAGCATATAAACAAATTAATTGCAAATGATAAGAAAGTAGACATTGTTTTTTTTGGTAAGAAAGCTTTTGAGACAGGCAAAAATAGATTTAATTCTAAAAATATCTTGAAGGTTGAAAATAGTAAGGGAATCACACTAAAGCGTGTGGAAGCCTTGGTTAGTGATATAGATCTAAGTAAATACAATAAAGTTAAGGTTTTTTACAGTAAATTCTATAATACCTTCATGCAAAAGCCAATATTAGAAACAATAAAACCATGGAGTAAAGACTCATTATTAATTGATAATTCTGTAGTTAGTCCTCTAACAGATTACAGCTATGAGTATGAACCACAAAATATTGAGTTTATTTTAAAATCTTTGACTCAAGATTATGTTACAGCTTCTCTTTATTCTGCTTTACTTGAAAGTGCAGCAAGTGAAAATAGTGCTAGGATGGTTGCTATGGAATCAGCAAACAGAAATACAAAAGAAATGCTAAATAAACTAGCATTACTTTATAATCGTTCTCGTCAAGCAGCAATTACAACTGATTTGATTGAAGTTATAGGTGGTGCAGAATCTTTATAGAAACTCAAGGAATGAAAAATGAATATATTAAATATTGCAGCAGATATCACTAAACTAATAAAAAAGCAGAATCAAGACGCAGAAGTTACAATATATGAAACTAATAAGACCTCGGTTTCTCAGCGTCTATCAAAAATTGAACAAATATCACAATCTAAAAACTGTACTGTCGGAATTAGAGCTATAGCAGGTAAGAACAAAGCTGCGTATATTTCCACAAACGATTTGAATAATCTTAGTAGTGCAGTGAGCCAAGTGGTGGAAATGGCAAAGAATGCCCAGGAAGATCCTTATATTAGTTTTGCTGTAGATGGCAGTAATTATATCTCTTCTGCAGATTTAAATATCTCAGATAATAATGTTGTAACAATTGATAACTTAAAAGAAATTACTGAAGCTACAGAAAATTCAGCTCTTGCACATAAAAATATTATTAATTCCGAAGGAGCTTCATCTTCACATACTTCAGTAAATACAGTATTATCAACCGTTTCTGGTTTTGTTGGTTCATTTAGTAAGTCAACTTTTGTTAATCAGGTTTCTGTTGTTGCTGGAGAAAAGAATGAAATGAAAATAGGCTACGATTACGATGTAGCATGCAACTTCAGTGATTTAAAAACACCGGAGTCAATAGGGAAAGAAGCAGCAAAAAGAGCAATAGATCAATTGGGTTCATGTACAATCAGGACAGGCAAATTTCCGGTTGTTTTTGAAAAAAGAGCAGCAAAAGAGCTAGTAAAGAGCTTTGCTTCTGCCATAAATGGTAGCAATATTGTAAATAATAGCTCTTTTTTGAGAAATAGTTTAAATAATCAAATTTTTAATACTGAGATTAGCATTATTGATGACCCATTGTTACCAAGGGGTATAACATCAAGACCGTTTGACGGGGAAGGAATAATGAGCAGAAGAAATGAATTTGTAAAAAATGGAGTACTGCAAAACTGGATTTTAGATCTATATTCGGCTAGGAAATTAAACTTGGAAACGACCGCAAATGCAACTCGTGCAAGTAATGCTGCAATTATTCCTTCAGCTAGTAATTTCTATTTCAAAAATGGTAATAGATCGTTTAAGGAATTAATTGAGGAAGTAAAAGAAGGAATATATGTAACTGATTTATTTGGTTTTGGTGTTAATTTAATCAATGGCGATTATAGTCAAGGTGCATGCGGATTTTTTATAGAAAATGGTAAAATAACGTATCCAATACACGAGATTACTGTTGCCGACAATTTGAAAAATATGTTTAGCAATTTAGTTGTTGCAAATGACCTAACTTTCTGTGGGCAGTTTAATTCACCAACGATTAAAGTTAGCGAAATGACAGTAGCAGGTTCACTTAGTGATTAAAAATTTTAGTTGCATTAAGTACAATAATTGTGTACTATTACTATGTAATGTTAAGAATAGACTATGGAGTATAGAAGTTTAGTTGCAGTAACTAAGCTTAAAGCATTCTAAATCGTAATTTCAAAGTTTTTCATCACATTAATAATGTTAGTTAGTAGTTTAGGAGTTATCCATATGGAATTTGGTAATATAAAATGGTTTAATGTTGAAAAAGGCTATGGTTTCATCAAGCCAGAAGGTAAAGGTGAGGACGTTTTTGTACATGTTAGTACATTAGAACGTTCAGGAATAAGACCTGATGAACTTCGAGGAGAGGATAAAAAGAGAGGAATGAAAGGGGAAAGAGTAAGTTATGAGCTTAAAGAAGAGCGTGGTAGGAACGGAGAAGATAAAAAGTCTGCAATAAATTTAAGATTGGAAGATTAGTCTATCGTGAAGCTTTTTAATAGGGTAATGTATTGTGAGTAATTTTCATGAAATGGGGCTTCCAACTTTGCTTAGGCAAGCTCTAAGTAAAAATAATCTTTGTGTTCCAACCCCGATTCAGGTGCAAGCGATTCCTCTAGCTCTTCAGGGCAAAGATATTCTTGGGTCTGCTCAAACGGGAACTGGAAAAACCTTAGCGTTTGCTATTCCACTGGTTGCTAAATTGATGAATGAGCCAAGCATTGGTTCAGCTTTAGTCATCGTGCCAACCAGAGAGCTTGCTCATCAGGTAACAAGTGAGATAAGAAAACTCTTATCTCAAAGTTCTTTACTAAGAGTTGCTTTGTTGATCGGAGGCGAGCCTATTTTTAGGCAGCTAAATCAGCTTCAGAAAAAACCACAAATTATAATAGGTACTCCTGGTCGTATTATAGACCATATTGAGCGTAAAACTTTAGTTACTCGGAATGTTGGTATTCTTGTGCTTGATGAGACGGATCGTATGTTTGATATGGGCTTTGGAATTCAGATTGAAGAAATTATGAAGCATTTGCCTAAAATAAGGCAAACTCTTATGTTTTCTGCAACTCTTCCTGGAGAAATAGTAAAACTTACTGAAAAATATCTTAATCAACCAGAGCGTGTTTCTGTCGATTGCCAGGCTACAACTTCTGTAAAAATTAAACAAGAAGTTGTTTATGCATCAGAATCAGAAAAATATGGCAAGCTTGTTACACAATTATGTCAGCGCAAAGGATCAATCATTATTTTTGTCAAAACAAAGCGAGGAGCGGATCAGCTAGCTGACAAATTGCACAAAGATGACTATAGCGCTTTGGCAATTCATGGTGATTTAAGGCAGCACAAGCGTGAAAGAGTCATTGATTCTTTTCGTCGTGGCCGCAATCAAATCATGGTTGCAACAGATGTTGCTTCTCGCGGTCTTGATATTCCGCACATTCAACATGTTATCAATTATGATGTACCACAATCGCAAGCTGATTATGTTCATCGTATAGGTAGAACTGCACGTGCGGGAGCTGAAGGATTTGCATTATCTTTTGTTACACCTCAAGATAAGAGAAGACTGCCTGCACTAGCAGATAAAGAAGGAGAGCCAAATTTTGATTGTAGTATGCAATCTCAAAAACGTAACAGCAAAAAGATCTTTAAAAGGCCAAGTACGTTAAAGGCTAAATACGGTAGAAAAAAGATCAATGTATTTAAGAAGAAAAGCAGAGTACTAGAAAAAGCGTATTAATGTACTTAACTATTCTTCTATTCTTTAAAAGCTCCAGTAAACTTGCTGCAAAGTGAAGTGATTGGAGGATGGTAGAAAGAATATATAGCTAGCCCAAATTAGATTTACCTACAATTTGATAATCTTAATTCTGCTGCTTATAACGTTTTGAGATTATCACAACGGTATAATGTTAGGCTGTGTGGACTATAATCTGTAGCTTAATTCAATTTGGCTACAACGAGCTGCTAGATTTCAGTTTTTTTAATAATTGTGTGCTACTAATTATATATAAATTTACACTTTTAAAGAGAATAGATGATTTCTAAAAATTTAGAGGCAAGTTTAAATAGAGCGTTACAGATTGCTTCTGATTGTAAGCTTAAATATGCAAAAGTGGAACATTTGTTGCTAGCATTAACCAAAGATGTGGATGTAAATTATGTTTTATCAAGATGTAACATCAGAGCTGGTGAAATCATAAATATAGATAATATTATATTAAGGAATGATCGTGGTAATAATGCAAAAGGTTTTTTACAAGACAACTCCGAATTAACTGTCAATAAAGTTGAGCCTGATGTGCTATTTCAACGCATAATACATAAAGCCATGATACGAGCTCATCGTCTGGGAAGAAAAGAAATAAATGGAGCAAGTATTCTATTAGAGATTCTGTCTGAGCAAGATTTATACATTGAAGAGCTATTATGCAAACAGAATGCAAAGGATTCTAATTTGATTTATAACATATCCAATATAAAATATTCAGGTGATATAGAAGAATATGTAACTAATCGCAAGATAAAACTTGATAAGAATAACGATATCTCTACTGTAGCAAATAAAGGTGAATTATTAAAAGATGAAGAAGTTCTACAAAATTATTGTAGAAATTTAAATGATTATGCAAGAAGCAAAAAAATAGATTATGTCATTGGTCGTGATTATGAATTAAATCGCACTATAGAAATCTTGCTAAGACGCAGAAAAAATAACCCTTTATATGTCGGAGAACCAGGTGTTGGTAAAACAACAATAGTTGAAGGCTTGGTATTGAAAATTATTGAAGGTAGTGTTCCGAGTGCACTGAGATCCAGCATAATTTATGCTTTGGATTTAGGATCACTTCTTGCAGGAACACGCTATAGAGGTGACTTCGAAGAGAGAATAAAATCTATAATAAAAGTAATTGAGGCAAAACCTGGCGCTATTCTTTTCATTGATGAAATACACACTATTATTGGAGCAGGTTCAACAAGTGGCAGCTTTCTTGATGCTGGCAATCTGCTCAAACCTGCACTTGCAAGAGGTGCGTTGCGTTGTATAGGTGCAACTACATATAGAGAATATAGCAATAGCTTTGAAAAGGATAAAGCATTAGCAAGGAGGTTTCAAAAAATTAATGTAAAAGAGTCTTCTATTAATGATACAGTAAAGATACTAGATGGTATAAAGCATTACTATGAAAGGTATCATGGAGTATATTACACGAAACATGCCATTAAATCTGCAGCTGAACTTTCACACAAGTATATTACTGGGCGAATATTACCTGATAAAGCAGTTGATGTTATAGATGAAGCAGGGGCATATTGTAAGTTACAAAAAAGCAGGCGAAAAATTATAAACAGTAGAGACATTAAGAGTACTATCGCTAGGATTACAAACGTACCTTGCGGGTTTGATGATATGCAAAGAGTAAAATCTTTGAAAGAAAATCTCAATAGGGCCATTTTTGGTCAAGAGCAAGCGATAGAGTTTCTCGTTAATTCTATTAAAATTGCTAAATCTGGTCTGAGAAGTTACAATAAACCCTTGGCAAAGTATCTTTTTGCAGGGCCAACTGGTGTAGGTAAGACTGAGCTTGCGAAGCAGCTAGCACAAAATATGGGTATGAACCTTATTCGGTTTGATATGTCTGAGTATATGGAACCTCACACAATATCTAGAATGATTGGTTCCCCTCCTGGATATGTGGGTTACGACCAAGGTGGATTGCTTACAGAATCTGTATCTAATAATCAATATAGCGTAGTACTTCTTGATGAAATTGAGAAAGCTCATAGTGATATTTATAATATATTACTACAAATCATGGATTATGGTTGTGTTACAGACACTTACGGACGTAAGGTTAATTTTTCCAATACGATTTTAATTATGACAACCAATGCAGGGGCATTTGAACGTAACAAAAGTTCTATTGGCTTTGGGTATAAAAACTTTAACATCAGTGACAGCGAAAAAGCAATGGAACGGGTTTTTAGCCCCGAATTTCGTAATCGTCTTGATGCAGTCATTTCCTTTTCTGATTTGGATGCGGATGTCATTTTGCACATTGTGGATAAATTTATTCAGGAATTAAAAAAACAACTTGTGCAAAAGGGTATAAGCTGCTCAGTGGAAGAAGAAGTAAAGTCTTATCTTGCGCAAACAGGTTATAGCAAAGAAATGGGAGCACGCCCAATAGAGAGGCTGATTGAAAAAGAGATAAAAAGTCATTTGGCTGAAGAAATACTGAATCGTCGATTAATTAAAGGAAAGAAATTAAGGATTTATATTGGTAAACACGGAATTGCTTTTGATATAGTTTAAATTCTTGCTTGAGTATTAAATTTGTAGTATAGTCACTATTTTTTAATGAGGCTATAGTGGCAAGTTTAACCAGAAATCAATATTACAGTAATCAAGATTTACGGAATTTATTTTCAAGGCTGGGAATAAAAGCGGAAGAAGTAATAAGCCAGGAGTTTGATGATGTACTTAAGTTAGTTGAGCGGCGCTTTAGAAGAGCTTCATTAAAATGTCACCCTGATAAAGTAGTAGGAGAGAAAGAGAAAAAAATAGCTGAAGAAAAGTTTAAAAAACTTAGTGCAGATAAAGATAAGCTAGAGAAATATCTTAACGACTTAAAAGCAGCTGGCATATCTATAACATTACAGCGAGAAGTGCAGGAAAAACAAAGGAGAATCAATGAGATTCTATTGCGTAGAGAGAAAGCTGTGAATAGAGCATGTTTATTTTTTATATTAGCAAATGTGGTACTTGGTCCGTCGCCTCAAGTCAAATATTGCTTATCACAACTTGCTAACAGTGGCAAAGTGCAAAATATTGCTTATAAATTTTATGCATTCAGCATTGGAGTTTGGCCATGGTTATTTATTATATCCTTTTGTAGTATTATCTATGCAGCAAGTAAACAAAGAGGCTCACAAGAAGGAAATCTAGATAGGTTAAATAGAAGATACAATCTACTTATTGCTGCTGATAATTATGTAATATGTATATCAGCAGCGTTTGCTGTATGCAGTTTAATGTCGGAAGTTGCACAAAATGGCTGGCCTGTTCAATATGGAACGATGCTAATAGCTAATTTAGCATTAGATTTATTACTTATTGCTTTACTTAGGACTTTTGTGAAAGCTTTTGAACTATATGGTGAATACTGTACCCAGTGTTTATATGAAGAAGATGCGGAATTTAGTTATAAAGAAAAATTTGCATGGTATGACTACAAATTAGTACTTATGCCGCTCGTTCTTCCTATTGTTAAAATGTATTTTGAAGATTTAGTTCAAGAAAAACCACAACAGCATACTACTGATCCTAAAGTTACACCTTTAAATATAGGCGTAGGAACAAGAGCATAAAAAGGTCTTTGCTTCAACTATAGTTTTTGCTACACTTTGAGTAAATTTGAAGATATTAATGAGTGAAGAAGTAAAACAAATCCTAAGTTACTACGAAAGTGAAAACCCTGGAGTAAAAGCGAATCTTACTCGCATTCTTATGCATGGGAAACTTGGTGGAACTGGCAAGTTAGTAATTCTCCCTGTAGACCAGGGATTTGAGCACGGACCAATAAAAAGTTTTGAAGTTAACCCTGATGCTTACGATCCACATTATCATTTTCAGCTTGCAGTTGATTCAGGAGTAAGTGCATACGCTGCTCCGCTTGGTATGATCGAAGCTGGTGCTTCAACTTATGCTGGAATGCTACCACTTATTTTGAAGCTTAATAGCGCTAACTCTTTGCACTCAAAAAGCTTAACTTCAGATCAAGCAATAACTGCCTCTGTAAAAGATGCGCTGCGTTTGGGCTGCATGGCTGTTGGGTTTACTATATATCCTGGTTCTGCTAAGTGTTTTGATATGATGGAAGAAGCTCGCAAAATTATAGCTGAGGCTAAATCTTGTGGCCTTGTTGTAGTGCTATGGTCTTATCCACGTGGTGAAGGGGTTTCCAAAGAAGGTGAAACAGCAGTTGATGTGATTGCCTATGCTGCGCATATAGCGGCTTTGCTCGGTGCCAACATAATAAAAGTAAAACTTCCAACCAATCATCTGGAAAGAGAAAAAATAGAAAATATTGAATCATTATCTAAAAGAATTGAATATATTAAAAAGTCTTGCTTTGCAGGAAAAAGAATAGTAGTTTTCTCTGGTGGTGAGTCAAAGTCAGTGGATGATATATACAATGAGGCAAAAGAAATTAAGCAAGGTGGTGGTAATGGTTCAATTATCGGGCGCAACACTTTTCAAAGAAAAAAAGAGGATGCTTTATCTATGCTAAAAGATATAATTAATATCTACGCATAAAAAACGGCTGGGTGGCAGAATGGCTTATGCGGAGGACTGCAAATCCTTTTATACCGGTTCAATTCCGGTCCCGGCCTCTTACTCCAATTAGATCGTTTTTTCTTCTCAAATTTTAACAAGAAGTGTGGCTTTTAATGAAATATTTAAAAAAATAAGATACTATATTCAAAATATAAGCAGTAAAATGCCAAAGAGATTAACAGAAGTTTTATTATTGATTGGTTTGCCCTTCTTGCTTACCAGTTGCACTTTTCACTATTTATTAAAGAGCTCGTATACTCATCTTGCACCAGAAAAGTACCCTTCATCCAACAAACAGCCGGTTTACGTCGGTACAGCTTACAGTGCACAGACTATATATAATGCGTTATTTAATGACTTTCTGTTAATAGGTAAGTCATCATTCACAGCCAAACATGGGCGTGCTAGTCAATATGTTAACTATGGAAGAGAAGTTGGAGCAGATGTGATAATCGTATCATTTCAAAATATGCAAAAGGATAAAGAGCATTTTAGCATCACAGAAAAACTATTATGGGACACAAGCTTAACAACATTTCATACAAGGACCATTATAAACTTTGATCAGGACGTACTCTTTCTAAAAAAGGTAGGTGATGCAAAAGCTCCATGGGAATATGTCAAAGGAGAGTTCAAGCTTCACGAAAAAGACGATACTGATCCATATCTAGGGAATTGGGTAGGGTATAGAATATGCGAGATTGCAATATCTTCTTCAGAAGATGAATACTTAGGATTTGTAAATGAAGATAATTGTAAAGAAAAATCTGGAATAAATAAGATGCTTGCTTGGAAAAATGGGGATGTAAGGTTGCGGATTAATAAACAATCAAAACAGGGATTTTATTTAAATCGAAATAAGATTCCTATACTAATAAAATCTCAAATTAACAAATTTGGCTACCTCGAATTAGTAGATGAAAATACTGATCAAGTTCTGGTTTCCCTTCAGAAAAATTAGTTTTTACTACCCATAGAAACTATATACTTACTATTTTGATAAACCTCAAGCTTTCTAAGTTATTCTTGTTGCATGGTAAAAAATAAACTAAAAATAAGCAAAGTGTTTTACAAAATGATATTACGTAATTTATTGTTTTTACTGCCGCCTGAAATCGCTCACTCCTTGGTAATAACGGCGTTAAAAAAGATGCCCTGTAGGAAACCTATAGAACTACCTAAGTCTTTAAATGTAAACTTTTTTGGTAATAAAATTAGGAGTCCTGTAGGTCTTGCTGCAGGTTTTGATAAAAATGCGGAAGTTGTAAAGCCGATGCTCTCATTTGGTTTTGGATTTATTGAGGCTGGTACTGTAACTAAACATCCCCAATATGGAAACAAAAAACCGAGAATTTTTCGATTAATTAAAGATGAAGGAATAATTAATAGATTGGGATTTAATAATAAAGGAGTAGACTATTTTCTTAAACAGATAAGTGAAACTAAACTTGGTAATTGTATTTTTGGTATAAATATAGGAAGAAACAGTACATCAAAGGACCAAATCAGCGATTATGTTGACTTAATAAAGATAGTATATGGAAAGAGCAATTATATAGTACTGAACATCTCATCCCCAAACACACCTAACTTGCGCGATTTGCACAATAAACAAGAATTATCCAAATTGTTGAAATCTATCACTCTAACCCGGAAATCAATCGATAGCTCTGAATCCATACCGATAATATTAAAAATTTCTCCAGATATAGATCAGCAAACAAAAGAAAATATCGCTGAGCTTACACTAGAATATAAAATTGACGGCTTAATAGTAAGCAACACTACGATAAGTCGAGATTCTTACTATAATGAGAGTGGTGGGTTGAGCGGCAGGCCATTATTTCAACTTTCAACCGAGTTATTGAGTGACATGTACAAGCTTACTAAAAGCAGAATTCTATTGATAGGATGCGGAGGAATTTCAAGTGGTGTTGATGCATATGAAAAAATAAAGGCAGGAGCCTCTTTAGTACAACTGTACACTGCTCTTGTATACCAGGGGCATCAAGTTGTGAACAAAATCAATCTGGAGCTTGCAGAATTGGTAAAAAGAGATGGATTTAGTAACATTACTGAAGCAGTGGGTTGTATACATTAATTTTGGAAGTTATTGATATTGTTTTAGTAAAGTAGAGCTAACTTTTTAGTGTAGAGGTATGATAGAGAGTGCTTTTCTATTGAATGATTAATATGAGAGTTTTGAACGATACAATATCTAAAGTTATTAATTATAAATTTACAGATTATGCAATATTAGAAGAGGCATTAACCCACCCAAGCGTAAATAAGAGAAATAGCGAAGACCAGGTTGTAAGCTACGAAAGGCTAGAGTTTTTGGGCGATAGTGTTTTGAATATGGTTGTGTCTGTTATGCTGTTTAAAATGTTTCCTGAAGAAAAAGAAGGAGCATTGGCAAAAAGAAAAACGGATTTAGTTTGTGGCAGTACCATTGCTAATGTTGCTAAAGAAATAGAGTTAGGTAACTTTATTATCATGAATAATAGTGAACGTTGTAACGGAGGAAAATGTAACTTAAAAAATTTAGAAAATTCGCTTGAAGCACTAATAGGTGCAATTTATATTGACGGCGGACTTGAGAGTGTTGAGAAATTTATTATCCGACATTGGGAAAAGCTAGCTAAGGACATCCTCGATCCTCCTCAAGATCCTAAAACTTCACTGCAAGAATGGATTCAGAGAAATAAATTACCTTTACCGAAGTATGAGCTTGTAAAACAAACTGGACCAGCACACAATCCTGAATTTACTATATCAGTTTGCATAGAGAGTTATGACAAAGTTTCTGCATGCGCTCCTAGTAAGAAAATTGCTGAACAAAAAGCTGCTGAGTTGATCCTAGAAAAAATTAAAAAAACGACTTAGTTTAATCAAAATAGCTGTTAGCATAAATTTAAAGTAAGCTAAGCTCTTTAGTTCAGCTTACATATTTTTTTATCTCAGCCAGAATCTTATCAGATTGACTTTCATCTGAATTTAAATCAGCTACAAAGTGTGTGACATATTTTCCTTCAGGGCTAATAAGGTATATCATTGAAGAATGGTTAATTTCCTCTTCTCCATCTACTTTACTTGCATATACTTTATACTTTGCAACTACTTCATCTATTTTTTGTCTTTCACCAGTGAGCATTTGTATTCTATGGTCAAATTGCTGCTGAAATTCTTTAAGCCTTTCTGTATTATCGCGCTCAGGATCAACTGTGATAAAAAATGTTTGTAGCTTGTTGTCAGTTTTCTCGTCTAACTTTGCAAGTGTTTCTGAAATTATTCCAAGGTTCATAGGGCAAATTCTTTTACATGAGGAAAATCCAAAAAAAATCATCATATACTTATCTTTGAAATCACTACTGCGTACTATTTGCCCGTTTTGGTTAATCAAAGAAAAATCCCCACCTATTTTAATTTCTGTATTTTGTGAAACAAATATGCCTTGCTTAGTAAAATAACAATAACCTAAGAAGATAGCTGCTACTGTTATTAGCAAACTAGACAATAACCTTATAAACTTTATCATTAAAGCGTTTCCAATAAAGTTAAATCATATATTGATTAGTTGATTGATTCAATATATTCCTTCCAAAGTGGGTTGTTAATTTTATCTAACAATTTCTTATGCTCATCAATTTCTTTAATACTTGGTGAATGTTCTCTGCGAGCTAAATTACGCACTTTATGTTGAATAAACGTAGAGTTATTGTCCTGAGCACATTCATTATTAAATAAAAAGGTTTGCAATCCTCCTGTAAGCTCAACATAGACCTTTGCAAGCAATTGAGCATCAACTAATGCTCCGTGTAACTCTCTACCTTCTAGCGATATATCAAAACGCTTGCATAATGCATTTAAAGAAGCAGGTGATCCTACAAACTTTTTTCTTGCAAGTGGTAATGTATCTAGCACTCTATCTGAGGAAATTAACCCAGCATTTAACTTGCCTAACTCCATATTAAGGAACTTAACATCGAATTCAGCATTATGAATCACCAAAATGTCATTGGATATGAAGTCAAGAAATTCAAGTGCAACATCTGAGAATAGTGGTTTATCTTCCAAAAATTCCTCACTAATACCATGAATCTTAAATGAGTGGTAAGGTATATCTCTTTCTGGATTGAGATATCGATGAAATGTTTTACCTGTTGGAATACGATTAATTAGTTCTACACATCCTATCTCAATAATTCGATGTCCAGATTTAGTATCAAGACCTGTAGTTTCAGTATCAAGTACTATTTCTCGTAGCCTACTTTTCATCAGTTGTCATTTGTTGTTAAATTTTTATCAGTACTTGCCTTCTTATAGTTAATAGAAACAAGTAACCAAGTTAGATCTGATGAATTAATATTTTTTTTGAATTGCCATACATCTTCAACTTTGTTAATAGTAGACATGCTACCTGATGTGATGTTTCCTTCGTTATTCTTAACGAAGTTAATTTGCTCTGAAAGGAAATATACTGCAATAAATATTACGTTTTTTACTAACTTTATTTCTAAGATCTTTTGTGAAACGATAGAAACAATTATGGACTCATGTGTCTCTTTACGATGTTTAATCTTATCCACAAAACTGTTATATAAGTCTTTGTCCAGAAGGGATTTTAATTGAGGTAAATTTCCTTGGTTAAAATATTTTATTATTAATTCAAAAGCTATGCTTGAACCTTCTATAAAATTGGAAATAGAAAACTCTTTGTTTTTTTGTAATATTTGTTCATAAGTAGTTTCTATTGAACTTTTGTCGTTGCTATAAATATAATCTTCGATATTTTCTACCACATCTTCTTTACTTTGACTTACATCCAATACACCTGTTAGCTTTTTTAGGTTGAGACTGGCTGATCTTCCTAAAGAATTATATAAGCGTGAAAAAATAAACGCCGCTAGTAAAGCATATATTACAAGCTCTATCATGGTAACTTAACTCCTTGATATATAAAGTATCTAAATATTATTAATTATTGATAAAAATATGTTTTTCATATTAACCTATAGTTAGGTTTACTATTCATTTGTAAATGAATATATTATATAAGAAAGTATTAAACATCTCAACTTAATTAAAGGAGACGTAAGAAATGTCACAACACAAAATGAAAATTCATGGTCAGTATGTCAAAGATTTTTCGTTTGAGAATCCAAATTCGCCATTCCTTCCTTCTAGTAAAGCTCCTGATATTAATGTAATGGTTAATATTAATTCAGCAAAATTAGAAGGAACAGAAAATAAAAAAGGAATAAGTGAAGAAAAGCCTTTTCATGAAATTACTTTGCATATAGAAGCCAAAGCAACGGTAAAAGATGAAGATGTAAAAGATGATATAGCTTTCATTTGCGAGGTAAAGTATTGCGGTATTTTTTCAATAGAAAATTTTACAGAGCTAAGTGAGGAAGAGGTGAGACAAGCTTTATTTATTGGTGGACCTACTTTTCTTTTCCCTTTTGCAAGAGAAATAATTGCAAGAACTACAAGTAGTGGTGGGTTTCCTCCACTTATGCTAGATCCTATAGATTTTGAAACTATGTATCAGCAGCAAAGTCAACAACAAAAAAGTAGCGCTAGTAATTCCAATTTTAACTAATACAGGATGAACAATTCTTTAAATGCAAAGACGACTTTAAATATTGATGGAAGGTTATATAACTACTTTAACCTAAGTAACGCTGGTAAATTTTTAGGAGTAAATTTAACAAAATTGCCTTGTTCACTCAAGGTATTGCTTGAAAATTTATTGCGCAACGAAGATGGAGTAAGCGTTAAATTAGATGACATAAAGATATTAGCAAATTGCGTCAAGAAACACATTAATCACGAAATTAGCTACAAGCCAGCAAGGGTTTTGATGCAGGATTTCACAGGAGTTCCTGCTGTCGTTGACTTAGCTTCAATGCGTAATTATGTGAAGAAAAACGGAGGTAACCCCAGCAAAATAAATCCATCTGTACCTGTTGATCTTGTGATCGATCACTCTGTTCAAGTAGATAGTTACGGAAGCACTTCTGCATTTGGTAAAAACGTTGCACTGGAAGTAAAAAGAAATTTGGAGAGGTATCAATTCTTAAAATGGGGAGAGTCATCCTTCACAAATTTTAGAGTAGTGCCACCAGGTACTGGAATTTGCCACCAAGTGAATCTTGAATATTTAGCGCAAGTTGTATGTAACGATAGCGGAGTTCTATATCCAGATACCTTAGTCGGTACAGATAGTCACACTACTATGGTAAATGGTTTATCGGTTCTTGGTTGGGGTGTTGGTGGAATAGAAGCTGAGTCTGTGATGCTTGGTCAACCAATTAGTATGGTAATTCCAGAAGTAGTAGGATTTAAATTAATAGGAAGACTTTCAGAGGGAGTAACAGCAACTGATCTAGTGCTAACGATTACTAATATCCTGAGAACAAAAGGCGTTGTTGGCAGATTTGTGGAATTTTATGGTGATGGCTTAGATTGTTTATCTTTGGCAGATAGAGCAACCATAGCTAATATGGCTCCAGAGTATGGTGCAACTTGTGGATTCTTTCCAATTGATCAGAAGACACTAGATTATTTAAACTTAACCGGAAGGCCAAAAGAGTTGGTTAAATTAGCTGAAGTCTATGCAAAAGAACAAGGGCTGTGGCGTAGTAATGAAGAATTGGCGTTCTTTGACACACTGAAGCTTGATTTATCAAGCGTAAAGCCAGTGATGGCTGGTCCTAAAAGACCACAGGATAAGATTTTCCTTTCAGAAGTAGCGGAATCTTTTTCTACATCTTTTCCTATTAATGAGACAAACAGACCTCCGTTGGAACCTATCTATGGCGATCAGCTCCAGAGTGGCAGCGTAGTGATTGCAGCAATAACAAGCTGCACTAACACCTCAAATCCAAGTGTGATGATTGCTGCAGGTCTTGTAGCTCGTAATGCAATTAAACTTGGATTAAAATCAAAGCCTTGGGTTAAAACTTCTCTTGCTCCAGGGTCACAAGTTGTGACAGAATATTTAGAAAAGTCTGGATTGCAGGTAGATCTAAATGCTTTGGGTTTTAATCTAGTTGGATATGGCTGCACAACTTGCATTGGAAATTCTGGTCCACTTAATAAGGATATAGAGGATGATATAAAAAACAAAAACTTAACTGTTGCTGCAGTTTTGTCTGGCAATCGTAACTTTGAAGGAAGAATTCATCCGTTAGTCAAAGCTAATTACTTGGCATCTCCGCCACTTATTGTTGCATATGCACTTGCAGGCACTGTGCAAATTGATTTGACAAAAGATTCAATATGCAAAGATAAGAATGGAAATGATGTCTATCTCAAAGATATATGGCCAACAAATAATGAAGTTGAGAGCTGTGTTAAAAGTGTTGTGACGCGTGAAATGTTCATACAAAAGTATAAGGATGTTTTTTCTGGTGATGAGCATTGGCAAAAGATAAAGTGTGAGAAAGGTGAAATCTATGATTGGGACACGAAAAGCACTTATATACAAAACCCTCCCTATTTTGATAATTTATCGACTAAGAACAATGGAAGCAACATAGTTGATATAAAGAATGCGCAAATACTAGCGATGTTTGGCGATAGCGTCACTACCGACCACATTTCCCCTGCTGGAAATATTGCCTCAAATAGTCCTGCAGGCATATATTTAAAAGGTCTTGGAGTTGAACCGCAAGATTTCAATTCATATGGATCTCGCCGCGGTAACCACAACGTAATGATGCGTGGAACCTTTGCTAATATCAGAATAAGAAATAAAATGGTGAGCGCTGAGGGTGGCTATACAAAACATATTCCTTCTCAAGAAACTATGTCAATTTTTGATGCAGCAATGCAATATAAAAGAGAAGCTGTTCCATTAGTTGTCATTGCAGGAAAAGAATATGGTACAGGTTCAAGTAGGGATTGGGCAGCAAAGGGTACTGCATTACTGGGAATTAAAGCTGTGATTGCAGAAAGTTTTGAACGCATACATAGGTCCAACTTGGTCGGCATGGGTGTTCTTCCACTTATATTCCAAAATGGAATAACCAGAAAGATATTTGATGGTAGTGAGATAATAAGCATAAAAGGTGAAATAGTATCAAATGGAAATCTAGAATGTATCATTAAAAGACAGGATAATTCAAAGCAATCAATACAACTCAAATGCTGTGTACAAACCGCAACTGAGATTAAATACTTAATGAGTGGTGGAGTGTTAAGCTACATACTTCTTTCGACTTAGTAAAAGTAAGTACTAGACTTCTTTTAGCTCCAGCCCTGGTCCTTTTAAATAATGATTTGTTCTATGCGAAGTTATGATATAATTTTACCTTACATATAGTAAAGGTGTTTTATAGATAATTATGATTAGCTCTATACAAGAACCTAATGAACTCAGAAAACGTTTACAAGGATTTTATCGTACTGATGAAAAAAGCTGTGTACGTTATCTTGTAGAAAAAGTAGAACTTTCGGTTGATTCGAAAAACAGAATTTACAATATTGCAAAACAAATTGTCGAAAAGATTAGAGGTAGTAAATTAGGCATTATAGATTCTTTTATACAACAGTACTCACTTTCTAATGATGAAGGAGTAGCACTAATGTGTCTTGCTGAATCATTACTTAGAATACCAGACGATTACACAATAGATGAATTGATCAAAGATAAAATTGCCAACCAAGAATGGAATAAACACTTGGGGCGTTCCTCTTCATTGTTTGTTAATGCTTCTACATGGAGTTTAATTATAGGAAGCAGTATATTAAGAAACAATGAAGAGGATTCAAAATTCTATAACATAATTTCCAGGTTATTGAAAAATTTAGGAGAGCCAATAATTCGCAAAGCGGTAAAACAAGCAATATCCATTCTTGGCAAGCATTTTATTGTTGGAGAAACTATAGAAAAAGCATTGGAAAGTGTGAAATCAGATGACTACAGTAAGTATTTATGCTCTTTTGATATGCTTGGTGAATCTGCTTGCACAGTTGAGGATGCGGAAGAGTATTTTAATTTATACATGCATGCAATAAAAGCCATAGGTGAATCTGCTGACATAAATGATTGCTTTAAATCTCAGGGGGTTTCAATCAAATTGTCTTCGCTGCACTCACGTTATGAATTTAGCCAATTTGATAATATGGCTGAAGAACTGAGAACTAAAGTACTGGAACTTTGTCATGAAGCAAAAAAGTATAATATTTCATTGTGTATAGATGCAGAAGAATCAGAAAGGCTTGAGATGTCGCTCGTGTTATTTGAACAGTTGCGTCTTGATGAGTCACTTTCTGAGTGGGAAGGGCTTGGTCTAGCTGTGCAAGCGTATCAAAAACGTGCTTTGTCTGTTCTTGATTTTGTTGAAGATGTTGCCATTCGATCAAAGCATAAGGTTATGGTGAGACTTGTGAAAGGAGCATATTGGGACTCGGAAATCAAGCGCACACAAGAATTAGGGTTAATTGGTTATCCGGTGTTTACTAGAAAAAGCCACACAGATGTATGCTACCTTGCCTGTGCGCAGAAACTTTTAAGCAAAGAGAATCACTTTTATCCATGTTTTGGAACTCATAATGCTTATACTTTTGCTACTATAATAGAGCTTGCCGATAAAAATCATCCTGGGTTTGAGTTTCAGCGCTTACATGGAATGGGTAAAAGTTTGTATGATTATGCAATTTCAGAACTTGCAACAAGCATCAATTGTCGTATATATGCACCAGTTGGTAAACATAGTGATTTATTGCCATACCTTATTAGGCGTCTTCTTGAAAATGGAGCTAATAGCTCGTTTGTCAATCAAGTAAATGATTCTGACGTTAAAATTGAAGAATTAGTCTCAGATCCATTAGAAAAAGTAAAAAGCTTAGAATATGAGCCTCATCCAAGCATTCCGTTGCCACGAGATATTTTTGGAGAGGAAAGAAAAAACTCCTTGGGAATGGATATTAGCGATTCAATTGCAGTTTCACAATTTGCAAATGATGTAAGGGAATTTAGTGAAAAGAAATGGCAGGTTGGCCCAATAATTGATGGAGAGTCGTTTCTTGACAGTGCGGAATTTACCGAAGTAGTGAATCCTGCACATTTGGAAAATGTAATTGGGGAAGTGTCAAGTGCAACAAGTGCTCATGCTTTAAATGCTCTTGAAATAGCACATAGTGCTTTTACTAAGTGGCAGAATGTTTCAGCAGAAGAGCGCGCTAAATGCCTTGAAAAAGCTGCAGATTTGCTTGAGGAAAGGATGAAAGAGTTAATTTATATTCTGATTGTAGAAGCAGGAAAAATTTTATCCGATGCAATAGCAGAAGTAAGAGAGGCAATCGACTTTTTGCGCTATTATGCAATGATAGCAAAAAATGAACTGAATGACTGGAAAAAATTGCCAGGTCCAACAGGTGAAGATAACTTCATCTTTTTTGAAGGCAGAGGAGTTTTCTTATGCATATCACCGTGGAATTTTCCACTCGCTATCTTCATTGGACAGGTTTCAGCTGCACTTGCAGCAGGTAATGCAGTGCTGGCAAAACCGGCAGAGCAAACGCCGATTATTGCCTATGAAGCCGTTAAGATACTACACGAAGCTGGAATACCAAAAAATGTGCTACACCTTATTCCAGGGGATGGTTGGTATTTAGGTAAAACATTAGTACCAGATAATAGAATTTCCGGTGTAGCTTTTACTGGTTCAACACAAACTGCTCAAATAATTAATCGAATGCTTGCTAGTAGAGATGGTCCTATTGTGCCACTTATCGCTGAGACTGGTGGATTAAATGCTATGATTGTTGATAGTTCTGCTCTTTTAGAGCAGGTAACTAAGGATGTTTTAATTTCTGCATTTCGCAGTGGCGGTCAACGTTGTTCTGCTCTCAGAGTGCTATTTATTCAAGAAGATATAGCAGAAAAACAGGTAAAAATGATATGCAATGCAGCTCAAGAACTAAAGATAGGTGACCCAATACAACTGAGCACAGATATTGGTCCAATAATTGACAAAGCATCTATTGATATGCTCACTAAACATACGGAAAAAATATCAAGGGATGAAGATTCAAACCTTTTGTTCAAGGTACCAATGGATACAAATTCTTATAATGGTTATTTCTTTCCTCCGTACATTTATGAGATACAAAAAATTTCGCAATTAAAGCAAGAAGTGTTTGGGCCTATTTTACATATCATACGTTTTAATAAGTCGCAGTTAAATGAAGTTATAAGTGATATAAACAATACAGGATATGGACTTACGTTTTCTTTGCAAAGCCGTGTACAAAGTCAGATCGCTTTAATAAGCAAGAAAATATCAGTTGGAAATGTATACATCAATCGCAATCAAATAGGTGCAGCAGTTGGAACACAACCATTTGGCGGTAGAGGACTGTCAGGTACCGGACCAAAAGCTGGTGGTCCTAATTATCTGCAACGTTTTTCTATAGAAAAGGTTGTAAGTGTAAACACTACAGCATGTGGCGGTAACATTAAACTTGCGTGTTTGGATTGATTTGCAATTTCTAAATTGGAAGTCCGTGCAGTTGTGTATGCAGTACTAAAACCTAAAACTCATACATTGAAAGGATAGTTGTGATTCTAATGAGGCTTCAAAGAAAGTCTTGTCTTTAATAAAAGAAAAAGGTTGCTATAATTCTGATAAAAGCACTATAAACAAAATGAATGTAAAAAATATCTTATTAGCGTTTTTAGTACAACTTATATTCGATTTGTCATTATTTGCGGCTGATCCTATTTTGCTTAATTGTATTGAAACTCCAGGGATTTATGATCTTGAAACAAGGCCAAAAAGCTTTAACTCTTCAAATAATTTAAGAAGAAAACCTGGCTCTCCAAATAATGCAGCAGGAGAATTAATAAATGTAGTGGGTAGAGTTACTGATGTAAATTGCTTGCCGATACAAAATGCTGTGGTTTCTATATGGCACGCAGACTCACTTGGCATGAGCTATTATGATGAAAATGTGGAGCTTGATCCAAATTTTGCTGGATCAGGAAGATTTGTAGTAAATAACCTTGGCTATTATAATTTTATTACAATAGTACCAGGTAAAATTGGTGATAGGGCTCCACACATCAACTTTTTGGTCCAACATCCAGATTTTCCAGAATTCACAACACAAATGTTTTTTGCTGATCATAATTGCGATAACTGTGATGATCTTCTTCTTGGTAATCTTATTGAGAGTGGACTTGCAAGCCTTCTGATAGCAACATTTACTTATAACAATCAGGCCATGAAGACCTACACATTTAATATAACCCTAGGTGGGCATAACAAATTTTCTGATAAAAGATAAAGCCCTTGCATATCAGGGGAGTTCATAGTAGTCTTAAGCGCTATTGTACTTAAAATGTATATGAAAAATATCTTACTAATGTTTTTACTATGTTTTATGTGCAGCTTACAATTATTTGCAACGGAGATGTCAACGATGAAGATAACAATTTCTAAAGCTTTACCCGATTTTGAGACGCTAGTGGTAGGTTTGTTTGAGGGTGATAAGCTCATAACTAATGTTCTACAAGATAAGCAAGCTATAGATAACATCAAGAAATTTAGTGGTTTTAATGGAGGTTTTGGTGAATTTTTCTCCGTTACTTCATCAGAGGGAAAAAATATTATAGTTGCTGGTCTTGGAATGAGAGATGAATGGGATGAAAGCAAAGGATTAAATATTGGTGGTAAAATATATTGTGAGCTAAGCAGATTAAGAATCAAGCGAGCAGCTATTTCAATCGAGGGCAGTACAGCAAATGTTGCATATGGAGCATTTCTGCGCAGTTTCAAGTTTAATAAGTATAAAACTAAAAAGGATGAAAAAATTACAGAAGTAGAGGAAATTACATTATTAGTAAAAGATGAACAGTTAAGTAGCATTGAAAAATCATTTGAGCGTTTAAAACACGAAGGTGAAGGTATCTTTCTTGCACGTGCTTTTACTACTGAGCCACCTAATATTTTATATCCAGAGTCTTACGCTAATCGTATAAAAGCTGAACTTACTAAACTTGGTCTTGAGGTTGAAGTGCTTGATAAAAAGCAAATGGAAGAGAAAAAAATGGGAGCCCTGCTTGGAGTAGCACAAGGAAGTAGTAAAGAGCCAAAGTTAGTGGTGATAAAATGGAATGGGGCTTCTCAAGAACAAAAACCAATAGCTTTTATAGGCAAGGGTATAACGTTTGACACTGGTGGAGTGTCACTTAAACCCTCACGCGGTATGGAGTCAATGAAATATGACATGGCAGGTTCTGCTACTGTAGTTGGAGTGATGCATACTCTAGCTGGGCGAAAAGCAAAAGTAAATGCAATTGGTGTGGTTGCACTTGCAGAAAATGCAGTGGATGGTAATGCTCAAAGACCGAGCGATGTAGTCACTTCAATGTCTGGACAAACAATAGAAATATTAAATACCGATGCAGAGGGAAGACTAATACTTGCGGATGCTTTATGGTATACACAAGATAGATTTGCACCGAAATTTATGATCGACCTTGCAACTTTAACTGGTGCTATAGTGGTTGCACTGGGAAGTAATGAATATGCTGGTCTTTTTTCAAATAACGATGAATTAGCGAATCATCTGATTGATGCAGGAAATGAAGTAAATGAGAAATTATGGCGCTTTCCTATGAATGAAACTTATAACAAAATTATTGATTCGCCGATTGCTGATGTGCAAAATATAGCTCCTGCAGGTTCTGGTGGAGATAGTATAATGGCTGCACAGTTTCTACAGCGTTTTGTAAACGACACTTGTTGGGCACATTTAGACATTGCAGGCACTGCTTGGCACGAAAAAGGCACTGATATTTCTCCAAGAGGGGCAGTAGGTTTCGGTGTAAGGTTGCTAAATAAGTTGGTTGAGAAGTACTATGAGATTAATAATTAAGGATCTTTGTATTGAGTTTATAGCTTAATTTACGGCTACATGAATGTCTATTTATAAGACGTAGAAAATGATATCATCAAAGTAACTTACATTTTCTTTTTTGGGGATTCTAAAGTTACACACTTGAGCAGCATCAAGAGAAAGTATTTTGTTCAAATGATGATTGTAATGATGGACTATTAAAACTTTAAAGCTATTTGGTATTGACGGTATATACTTAAGTGTTAGAATAAAATAGGAAGTTTTTAGGAGTTTATATGGCAGCAGGCGGAAAAGCGAAAACAGCTAGTAAAAATAACCCTACTCAGCGTAAGAAAGCAGAACAAAAAATGTATAAGGATAGACCGGTAAAGCCAGTTAGATATATAGACCGTGATTCACGTATGAACTATATGTCTGCTCAATACGATAACGGCAATCTAGTTGAAGATGAGGTAAGCGGCAATCCTATAAAGTGGGAAGCTGTATAGTAGTTGTGGTTAAAGTTACTATTAATTCTAAGGAATGTGAAGTAGAGCATGGGCTCACTATAATTCAAGCTTGTGAAGTTGTGGGCGTTGAAGTTCCGCGGTTTTGTTATCATGAGCGTTTAGCAATTGCTGGTAACTGCAGAATGTGTTTGGTTGAAGTTGAGGGTGGCCCTCCAAAACCAGTAGCTTCTTGTGCAATGCCAGTTGCAGAGGGTATGGTTATTCACACGGATACTCCCAAGGTAAAAAAGGCGCGTGAAGGTGTGCTTGAGTTTTTGCTAATAAACCACCCGCTTGATTGCCCAATTTGTGATCAAGGTGGTGAATGCGATTTGCAAGATATCACGATGGCTTATGGTAAAGGAATCAGCAGACTTGATGAATATAAGAGGGCTGTGCCAAAAAAACATTTTGGTCCGCTGATTGAAACTGCAATGAACAGGTGTATTCATTGCACTCGGTGTGTTAGATTTTTGTCTGATGTTGCAGGTACAAATGAACTTGGAGGAATTGGAAGGGGAGAAAATATAGAGATTAGTACTTACATAAAAAGGCATATTAGCTCTGAATTATCTGGGAATATTATAGATCTTTGCCCGGTGGGAGCTTTAACTTCAAAGCCCTATTCTTTTACAGCACGTCCATGGGAGCTATCACATTGTGAAACTATAGATGTGCTAGATGCTGTGGGAAGTAATATTAGAGTTGATTGTCGTGGTCCTGAAGTTATGCGAATATTGCCAAGACTCAATGAAGAAGTGAACGAAGAATGGATATCAGACAAAACTCGTTTTGCTTACGATGGACTCAAAGTACAACGCCTCGATCGACCTTATATAAAAAAAGAGGGCAAATTAATTCCAGTTGATTGGAATGAAGCATTGGCTTTTGCTGCAAAGAAACTAAAGAGTACGAAATCAAACAAAATAGCTGCAATTGCAGGTGATTTAGCAGATTGTGAGTCTATGCTTCTACTCAAAGAAGTGATGCAGAATCTTGGTTCGGGGAATATAGACTGCAGGCAAGATGGTGCAAATCTTATATCAAGTAATCGTGGATCTTATGTGTTCAATACCACTATTCAGGGTATAGAAAGTGCAGATTTATGCTTGCTAATCAATACGAATCCAAGGATAGAAGCACCAATAATTAACGCAAGATTGAGAAAGAGATATTTACAAGGTAATTTCACTATTGCAAATATTGGTCCTAATCTTGAATATCTATATAATGTTGAAAGATTAGGTGATGGTCCAAACGTTCTAAAAGAAATAGAAGAGGGAAATCACAAATTCTGCGAGTTACTGAGTGCGGCTCAGAACCCTATGCTAATTATCGGTCAAGATGCATTAATAAGAGATGATTCTGAATCAGTTTTAGCTCTAGCTGGCAAAATTGCAGAAAAATTTAACATGATCAGAGATGACTGGAATGGCTTTAACGTACTGCATAAGGCTGCAGCAAGGGTTGGTGGACTCGATATTGGATTTGTTCCTAGCAAAGGTGGAAAAGACATTAATCAGATGCTAAAACAGGCAGAAAGTGGCGAGGTGGAAGTTGTTTATCTTCTTGGTGCAGATGAAATTGATACATCAAAATTAGAAAATACATTTGTAATTTATCAAGGCCACCATGGTGATAGGGGAGCGCATATAGCAGATGTCATTCTACCTGGAGCTGCATACACAGAAAAATATGCAACTTATGTAAATACTGAAGGGCGAGTACAGAGAACAAATTTAGCTGTTTTTCCTCCTGGTGAAGCAAAGGAAGATTGGTTGATTATTAAAAATTTATCCCAATATTTGAGCCTTTCCTTGTTATATGATAGTTTATTTGATGTGAGAAAAAAATTAGATACTATCGGTCCACAGTTTAGAAGTGTTGATCAAGTGGTAAAAAATACATGGGTACCAATCAGCAATGGTAAAATAAATTTAAGTAATACGCCTTTTACTTTAAAGGAGTGTAATTTTTATATGACAGACTCAATAGGTCGTGCTTCAAAAATAATGGCAGATTGTACTAAGGATTTTTATGAACACTCTACTTAATATTTTATTTATTCTAACACCATTATTACTAATAACTCTGGTATATCTTCAACGAAAATTAAACTCTATATTTTTGTGTAAAGAACAAAATACATTAGAAAAACAGTTCGTTTATAAGCTAGTTGATTTTATCAATGATATTATTGCACTATTTACGGAAGGATATGTATGGATGGCAATAACATTTATTATAGTTACCGAGGGAAGAGGGAATTATTTGCCTCTCACAATGATCTTAATTATGATGTCACTAGTGTCATTCATATGCATATCATTTTACTATTCTATTAAGCTAAATGCTGTACAGAAAAGTGTTGTCCTATTGATTTCAATAGGGACATTGTCTTTTGTGTCTAGAGCATTTGCTGTATTTTTTATTGCCACAATTATGAACTATTTTTTTGATTTAGGGTTGCATGTACTTGATATTTGATATTCTTTTTCTTCTTATTCCACTTTTGCTTTCAGTAGCATATTTAGTGTACTTTGAGCGTAAAGTTATTGGTGCAATTCAACTAAGGCATGGTCCAAGTGTAGTAGGGCCATTTGGGCTACTACAGCCATTTGCAGATGCTATCAAATTGATAATTAAAGAGCCGATAATACCATTTAGAGCAAACACCATACTGTTTATTATGGCTCCAATGCTCACCTTTATTTTAGCATTAATTTCCTGGGCAGTTATACCATTTGGAGCTGAAATAATTACAGAAAATGGACAGCAGGTAATAATCCCTAAGGTAATATCAAATATTAATGTTGGAGTGCTTTATGTGCTAGCTATATCCTCTTTGGGAATATATGGCATTATTATTGCAGGCTGGTCTAGTAATTCTAATTATGCATTTCTTGGCGCTATAAGGTCAGCTGCTCAAATGATTTCATATGAAGTTTCAATAGGTCTAATAGTTGCTACAGTTGTTATTACAACTGGCACATTAAATCTTGGAGAGATGGTGGTAGCGAAACATAATATGCCATTTTGGATTGATTTATTACTAATGCCTATAGGAATAATATTTTTTATTTCTTTGCTTGCCGAAACTAATCGTCACCCATTTGACTTACCAGAAGCTGAAGCAGAGCTCGTCTCTGGGTATAACGTCGAGTATTCATCAATGCCTTTTGCTCTCTTTTTCTTGGGAGAATATGCAAATATGATTTTAGCAAGCGCTATGATGACAATATTCTTTCTAGGAGGGTGGTATCCTCCATTAGAGCTTAGTTTGCTGTATAAAATTCCTAGTTTAATCTGGTTTGTTTTGAAGATAGTTGTACTTTTGTTTATATTTGTTTGGATTAGAGCTACAATACCTCGTTATCGTTATGATCAATTAATGCGTCTTGGTTGGAAAGTATTTTTGCCAATATCGGTACTTTGGGTAATACTCATTTCAGGAGTGTTGCTTTTTACTGGGAATTTGCCTGGATCCAATGTTTAATTTCCCAAATACAAGGTTAAGGCGTAGGCGCTCAGGCAAGTGGATTCGCAATTTAACAAGTGAAAGCACTTTATCAGTAAATGATTTGATTTTTCCCTTATTTGTTCATGACGGAGAAGAAACAATTGAGCCAATTTCTGGCTTACCTGATATCAAATGTTATTCAATAGATGGATTAATTTCTATAATTCAGAAAGCTAAGGACTCGGGGATTAATGCTGTTGCAATTTTTCCTGTAGTTGATAGTAAACTAAAATCTGAAAACGCCGAGGAAGCGTACAATCCTGACAATTTAATCTGTAAAGCAATTTGTGCTGTAAAATCAAATGTACCGGATATTGGCATTATTGCAGACATTGCACTAGACCCATACACTACTCACGGTCATGATGGCATTTTAAAAAGCAGTAGGATAGATGTAGAAAATGACGAGACTGTGTCAGCATTATGTAAGCAAGCACTTGTTTTAGCAAAAGCAGGATGCGATATAGTTGCTCCTTCTGATATGATGGATGGCAGGATAGGAAAAATAAGAAAAACATTGGATGATAATAACTTTCAGAATGTGTCAATATTGTCCTATGCAGTAAAGTACTGTTCTAGCTTCTATACGCCGTTCAGGCAAGTTGTCGGTTCGTGCGCATCATCAAATTTCATCGACAAAAGTGGTTATCAAATGGATTATAGAAATGCACGTGAAGCAATCTGCGAAATCGAAATGGATATAGATGAAGGTGCAGATTTTATTATGATAAAGCCAGGTATGCCATACTTGGATGTAATAAAAACAGCAAATGAAAAGTTCAATTTTCCGATTTTTGCTTACCAAGTAAGCGGTGAATACGCAATGATAAAAGCTGCAGCAAATAATGGCTGGCTGGATTATAACAGAGTGATTTATGAGTCCTTAATTGGTTTTAAACGTGCAGGTGCAAGTGCAATATTTACCTATGCTGCACTTGATGTTGCAAAAAATTTGGTATCTACTTAGCAGTCTGGAACATCTAAGTAGCTGGCTGAAGTGACTTGACAAACCTTCCCACTTTCCTTATCATATCAATAAGAGTATTTATCCTTGTTTTTAATCTCTGCAGATTTAACAACAAAATTCAGTAAAAAACTCAGGTATATATTGGCAGATTACATAAAATTATAGCGGCTGCATGTCTTTTTTATTTTTTCTACATTCAGCCAAAATGCGCTTAAAATAAGCGTTAGCACATTATTACAATGCCAATTTACATTATTATAGGGTCAAAACTCACTACTAGGGGATTCTTTTGCCTTTTTCTCGCTTGGTAAATTTTTTAATATTTATAGTTAAAGCTTCAGGCCAGCACTTGATGCTGGAATGGCTTTGTTGCACAGCTCTTCGGATAGTGGGTAATGTATAATAAATTCATGAAGCTATATCAAACTTAGCCATGCCTATTTCAGTAAATTTGTTAAGCAAATAACACTTGAGTAGCAGTTCCTTCTCACGATTAATCTCAGATTTATTCCTAAAACTAAATCCAAATATTTGCTTCAGTCGCGAGAAAAAACTTTCTATATAAGATCTCTTCCAATAATTTATCTCTTTTTTCCACCTCTTCATACCATCTTCATCATATGACTTTATGAGCTTGATTGTAGAATTTCTCTCATTCATATAATCCAACTTTGGATGCTCTACTGCATTATTTTGCGGAGGAATCCTTGTCTTTATGTCAAGCTCATCGCACAGTTTGTATAACTTCTTTCGATTATATGCCCTATCTGCATATATCGTGCTTATGTTATACTTGGTATCCACTCTTTCAATAAGATCACAGGCTCCATAGTGGTCGGAATAAACTCCACTACTGTATTTTGCAGCTATAACTTTTTTACTACCTATCTCTAGCATTACATGTAGCTTTCTTGTTTGCTCATAGCGGCGATACTTTCTATCTGTACCATTTGCCTTACTATGGCCTGGAATATTATTGTAGATGCTGATACCTGTACTATCTATAGCAATTTCAATATCTTCCATATCGTTCTTATCAACTCTGCAGTCGTTGATTTTGATATTAAGCTTTTTAAACCTTCTTGAAGCCTGCGAATAGCTGATAATTTGCAAAATTTTCCCTATTTGCTCAAGATATTTCTCTATAAATCCCACTGTTTGCCTAAGACCAATCCTGAATAGATAGGTTATTATGTGAATTAGAATCACTACTTTGTCGCTGTAGACATTGTTGCCACCTGCTACTTTTGGACTATTTTCGTACCAATTTTCAATGGCATCGTTGATATAATGAAAAACATTTCCCCTTTCTTGAAGAAATTTGTTATATTCATTGCAGTTACTGACTTTCATTCTTATTGGCATATTTTTCCTTTGTCGGCTAAATATCTATTTTATAACAAATTCCATCAGTAACTGCCTGTTCTTTCCTTGAGTGGTGCAACAAAGCCATCCCAGTGTCAGCTACTTGAATGACAAGAAGGGGATAGCACTGGGATGACAAAAAAGGAGGCTACTAGTATAAAGGGGCAACGGTTTAGATCGTTTTTAACTATTTGCCTTTTTTCTATGCAAGAAGTGTATTGATAAGTCCATTACAATTCAGTATTGTGAAAAATATAAGTCAAGTGTTAGTTAGGACATGGGGATTTTTTTTCAATTTTTGGGTAAGATGCTAGGCAAGGTTTTTCCTGCCAAAATAGTAAGCTCTTTTTTAGGAGTAGGATATTTACCGGGTTGGCAGCATTATTGGTCTTCTTTTCTAATATTATTTATTACCGACATTATATTAATGCTTACATACGGAGGTGATTTTATACTATATAAAATGCCGAATTCAGGCATAGTTGTAGCTGCTATTTTTACCAAGCTAGCAATAGTTATGTTAGTGCTGCAATTAGTTGGCATATCTATTTTTCATACTCAAGATCCTTCAGCCAGCAGTGATGAGAATATAGTAATACAAATAGCATCAGGACAGGTGATGACTGTTGCGTTTTCGATGCCGGCAATAATGTCAATTTATTATATTGTAAGTAAATTCTATTTAAGTATATGCAAGGCAATACTTCAATGTCCATTTTGGTTTAATGATCTTATGCATTTGTTCTTTTTCTTTATAATACCTTATTTATTTTTTAATATTGTAGAAGTAATAAAACCATGGCCGATAAGTACGATACAGCTTAGTTATAACAATGCAATATCAATCACATTTGAAGGGATTTTTCATGTGTTTTATGCAGTGATTTTATTGTACTTGACTGCATTTATATTCTGCGATCTGACTATGCATGATGCGATTGTTTTAAACAAAAGCATATTTGAGTATGTAAAAGAAAGTTCAATAGCCTTGAGTGACTATTTTCATGGCACTATTAAAAAAATAAGTATAGAATAGTACTTATTTGCTTATGTATTCAGTTTAAAAGATATACAGTTTGCGTGAATCTACAGGATATAATAAAGGGATTACAAGATTTTTGGGCAGATGAAGGGTGTACTATACTTCATCCATATACGTCTGAAGTTGGAGCTGGAACACTACATCCCGCAACAATCATGTCAGCGATTGACGAAAAATCAACAAAAATTGTGTATCTACAACCAGTAATCAGACCTGCAGACGGACGCTATGGCGACAACCCTAATCGTTTATATCAGCATCATCAATACCAAGTTATAATAAAACCATCTGGCAGCAATTTGCAAGATATTTACTTAAATAGCTTAAAAGCTCTTGGTGTATCGACAAAAGAATATGATATTAAGTTTATTGAAGATGATTGGGAAAACCCAAGTGTTGGCGCATCCGGTCTTGGTTGGGAGGTTACATGCAACGGAATGGAAGTAACACAACTTACTTATATACAGCAAGTGGGAGGTATTGACTGCAGAATAATTCCTGGTGAAGTAGCATATGGGTTAGAGCGTTTAGCAATGTGCATACAGGGTGTAGATAATGTTTACGACATAATGTGGAACGATAATGGTGTAACTTATGGAGATATTTTTAAACAAAGAGAGCGAGAGTTTTCTTACCTGGCACTTGATTATTATGATACTAAAGTAGTACAACAGCAGTTTGAGGATACAGAAAAACTGTGTAAATTCCTTGTTGAAAAAGAATTGCCGATAGCAGCTTATGACCAATGTATTAAAACGAGCCATCTACTTAATCTACTTGATGCAAGAGGTGTGCTTGGTGTGAATGAACGTACAGCCTATATTGGTAGAGTGAGAGAGTTAACAAAAAAATGCTGTGAATTATATAGAGCAAAGTAGAATATGTTGTCACAATTATTGTTTGAATGTCTTTCAGAAGAAATTCCATCAAGAATGCAGAATTCATCTGCAGCTCAGGTTAAGAGCTATATCACTAATGCTTTTAGTAAAAATAATGTGAAATTTGCATCTATAGAAGTTTATGTGACTGCACGTCGCATTGCTCTTTTTATTGATGGCATAAGTGCTTTAGAGCTAAAAGATTCTAACAATGAAATTAAAGGACCAAGAGTTAATGCACCGAAAAGTGCTATCGAAGGTTTTTTGAGAAAAAATCGGAAAGGTGAAGAAGATTTACTCATTCGCAAAGTAAATGATGAAGATTTTTACTTCATTAAGAGAGAAAGCTGCTTATTTAACATCAACGGGTTTCTCAAAAATCAACTGGAGGAAATGCTAAAAAACTTTTCTTGGCCAAAGAGTATGAGATGGAGTGAAAGAAAAGAGAGATGGGTTAGGCCAATTAAAAATATTCTATGTATTTTAAATGACGAAATAATACCTATATCTTTTGCAGGGGTTACAGCATGCAACGTGACGTATGGTCATAGGTTTCTTTCAGGTGATGCAGTACTTACTGTTAAAACACCCAAAGACTATTTTGAATTGTTAGAAAAAAATAATGTCATTCTCCAGTTGGACAAAAGAAAGCAATTTATACTAGATCAGATTAATAAGTTTACAAAAGAGGAGAACTTACAACTTGAAAAAAATGATTATTTACTTAATGAATTGGCAGGGCTTATAGAGTGGCCAATAGTATTATTTGGTAAAGTAAAATCATCAGAATTACCGAAGAAAGTAATACTTAGTATAATTAATACGCAGCAAAAGTATCTTGCTTTAAGTGATGGACAGAAAATATCACATTTTGTTACTGTTGTAAATGTTAACAACAATGAAGTTGTCAAAGGCCATGAAAGAATATTAGAAGCACGTCTTGCTGATGCCCAGTTTTTGATATCTCAAGACAAGAAGGAAAACCTAGATTACTATGTCAAAAAATTGAGCTCTATTTCATTTCATGCTTCGCTCGGTAGCGTAGAAGAAAAAGTGAAGCGTATTATCGCTCTTTCAAAGTATATAGCGATATTTATTCCACATGCTTCATTAATTAAAGTTGAACGTGCTGCATATTTAGCAAAGGCAGATCTTGCAACGTTGATAGTGAAAGAATTTCCGGGATTGCAAGGAGTAATGAGTGGATACTACGCTTCTTATTTTCAAGAGGATAAAGAAGTAGTGGAAGCTATAACTGAGCACTATAAGCCAATTGGATCGGACCAAGAATGCCCTAGATCTCCTACTGCGATTGCTGTAGCTATTGCAGACAAAATGGATAGTTTGGTTGGCTTAATTGCAGCAGGTGAGAAAATCTCTGGTTCGTATGATCAGTTTGGTTTGCGTAGAATGACAATTGGTATAATTAGAACAATACTTGAAAATAATTTGCATATTCCAATTAGATTGCTGATAGATAAGTCAGTATCTTTATGTTCAAGGCTTCTATTGAATAAAAATATAACTCCAGTTGATAAGCCAAGTGAAAAACAAATTTTAGAACTAGTATTTAAATTCTGCTTAGAAAGGTTCAAGATTATTTTAAAAAATAGAAATATAAGGCAAGATGTTGTAGATTCAATACTATATAAAGTCGATATTAATGATCTGCTGAAAGCGGAAAAGCAAACTGTGATATTGGATCGTTATCTTAGTACAAAAGAAGGTGAACAGGTTCTAAGCACTTATAAAAGAGCCAGTAACATGATGAGCAAAGTGAGAAAAAGTGATGGCACTACTTATAATGCATCTTACAGTAAGAAGTTTTTGATTGAAGATGAGGAGATTGCGCTATCAAATTGTGCTATAGCTGCTTGTAAAAACATCAAACAAGCGATAGAAAATAACGACTTTAATACAGCGCTTGATGAACTTGCTCGTTTTGCTCCATTTATCAATCAATTTATGGACAGTGTAAAGATTAACTGTGATTCTAATGAGCTTAGAATAAACAGGTTATCTTTGCTTGCAAATGTTGTTTCTACCTTTCATTTAGTAGCAGAGTTTAACCTTATACAGGTTAAACAATTGATAAATGCTCAGGCAATATAAGGAACAAATCAAATCATCTCCACAATCCTGTGGCGTTTATAAGATGATTGGAGATAAGAGTAAGGTTTTATACATTGGTAAAGCAAAAAACTTGAAGTCGAGATTATCTGACTACCTTCAATTCGAAAACCTTTCTGAACGAATCAGAGTAATGATCTCACAGGTTATTAAGGTTGAAATATTCATCACTGAGAATGAAATCGAAGCATTGCTTCTTGAAGCACAGTTAATAAAATCGTTAAAACCATCTTATAATATTTTGCTTAGGGATGGAAAATCTTATCCTTATATAACAATTTCTAAGCATGATTATCCAAGAATAGCGAAATATAGAGGTAAGTTTAAGAAGAATGAGTTTCATTACTACGGCCCTTTTCCATCTGCTGCTGCTGTTAAGAACACTATATTATCATTGCAAAAAGCTTTTCTCTTAAGAGTATGTTCAGATCAATATTTCTCTTCAACAAAAAGACCATGTCTTGAGTATCAAGTTAAGCGCTGTTCAGCACCATGCGTAGATAAAATTACAAAAGATGATTACTGCAAATCAGTAAAACAAGCACAAGATACTCTGCTAGGAAGGAATAAAGAAGTGCAAAGACAGCTATTTTCTACAATGGAAAAGTGCAGTAGGGAGATGAACTACGAGCTTGCTGCTGTCTATAGAGATCGATTGAAATTTCTTCAGCAAATTCAAATGCAGCCAATGGATTTTTCTTTTGAAGAAGATGCAGATTTCTTTAGCGTTGTACGTGAGGCAGACTTAGCATGCATTGGTGTACTATCTTTCAGAGATAAAGGTAACTATGGAAGCATTCCTTACTTCATTGAGAATTGTAGTGATCATTCAAATGATGAAATTTTATCCACCTTTTTGGTCAATTTGTATAATCCAGTTAACACACCACCAGCGCAAATTTACGTTCCCGATTTTATTAAGGATAAGGAAATTATAGAACAAGCACTTTATGCTCTTACTCAAAAATCAATAAAAGTTTTGCATGCGAAAAATAGTAAAGAACGTGATTTGTTGAATTTTATTTACAATAATTCTCAGCATAGTCTAGAACAGAAGCTTACTGATTATAGAAATAACCTAGAAAAGCTCGAAGAGCTTAGGAAGATTTTCTCGTTACCAAATATTCCAAAGCGTATCGAGGTTTATGATAATAGCCATATATCTGGAAATCAACAAGTTGGTGTGATGATTGTTGCAGGGCAGGAAGGTTTTTTAAAAAGTGAATACAAAAAATTTACTATAAAAGAAGAAATTTCAGGTGATGACTATAAAATGATGAGAGAAGTGCTGACTAGACGTTTCTCTGGCAATATAAAAGATATAATCCCTGATTTTTTACTGATTGATGGCGGTCCAGGACATGTTTCCATAGTGCAGAATGTGTTGGAAATATTGAATATAAAAGTTCCTTTTGCTTGTATGGCAAAGGGTCATGATCGTAATGCAGGAAATGAAAGATTTTATGTGCCGGACAGAGAAGAATTTACTCTAGCAAGTGACAGTAAGGTCATGCTTTATTTACAATTGCTGCGTAATGAAGCTCACCGTTTTGCGATAACTTCGCATAGAAAAAAACGCGATAAACAGTTTTTTGCTTCACAATTAAGTGAAATATCCGGTGTTGGCAGTAAAAGAAAGAAGGCACTCATGTCTCATTTTGGTTCTGTAGAAAATATAAGCAAAGCTTCTCTAGCTGAAATTCAAAACGTACCTGGAATTAGTAAAGGTTTAGCAGAAATCATTCTTCAACACGTGAATTCTAAGAAAGGTACTCCTAAATAGGTACTCTAAAATTAACCTTTATTTCTTCTTAATAAGACATAAAAAGCTCCTTTGCCACCATGTTTTTTTATGGCTTGCTGATAGTATAAGATCATATTTCGAACTTTTGTGTCATTCAACCACTTATTTAAGCTATTCTTTATAGTGTCTATTTTATCTGTACTATTACCATGCCCCGTAATTACCAATAAGCACCTATTCCTTGCTTGATAATTTTTGATAATAAAATCTATCAATTTACAATAAGCATTATCTATACTATAGCCATGCAAATCGAGTTTATCGCTTATAAAATATTTGCCCCTATCGATCTTTAATTTTGTATTGTAGTCAAGACAAAATGATGAATCACCATTATCAGTATTAAGAAAATTTTCTTGTAAACTAGAGGCACCTTTATCAATCATAGATTTTATATTTACTTTGTGATCAACTTTCAAAGTAACTTTTCCACATTCTATTGGCTTAACATTTTTTTGCCAATCTAACTCATCATCTGACATAAATTCATTAATTGAACTGCATAATTTTACAACAATATATAAACACAGTAAAATATTGCTTATTCTATAAAAAACTGATTTTCAATAATGAGATGAAATCATCAAAAGCTAATGAAAACTGTTGGATATATGGAAAGCACACTTGTATTTCAGCATTAAGAAACAAAAATAGGCGGTGTATAGAACTGTTAGTAACAGAAAATTTCTACAGAGAATTTGAGAAAGAAATTAAACAATGTGCAGATAGTAAGGGCATTAAACCTCGACTGGTAGAGAACAAAATGTTCAATGATGTTTTACCCAAAGGTGTCAATCATCAAGGAATTGCTTTAAAAGTTGCTCCTATTTTTCACAGCTTAAATATCGAAGAAATAGCTGAAGGTTCAGGTGACAGCTCTACTATAGTCATTTTAGATCAAATTACTGATACACACAATATAGGGTCGATTTTAAGAACCTCAGCTTGTTTCAACATTGATGCACTGGTTTTACCACATCACCATTCACCGAGCGAAAATGCATCTATCGCAAAAGCAGCAAGTGGAGCACTGGATATTGTTCCTCTAATATACGTTACAAACATAGTAAAAACGATGGAGTCTTTAAAAAAGATAGGCTACTGGTGTTATGGGTTTGATTGCAATGCAAAGGAAAATATAGATGAAATAAAGAATTTTGGGCAAAAAAGAGTAATTATTTTTGGTTCTGAAGAGAAAGGAATGCGGAGATTAGTGAAAGAAAGTTGTGATTATCTTTTAAAAATTCCAATGTCAAACGTAATTGATAGTCTAAATGTTTCAAACGCAGCAGCAATAGGACTATATTCCATTTACATTAAAACAAAAATCACTGCAAATTAGTTGCAATAAAACAAGGATGTCATTCCAGCATGTGATACTGGAATGACAACAGTGAATGACATCTTGCGATGTCATTCACTAGCACTTACATTACCAATCCCAAGAAAGAGGTGAACTTGAATCTGTTGGAATCTCGAAGGATGGCTGTGACACTATCTCTTTTATCTCATTTTTAAGCCATTCGCTACCATCTTCTCCAGCTTCTTTAATAGCTTTCTTGAAACTGCTCTCTAGTACAGCTTTAGCAGCTTCAGTGACGTTACCATTACCATTTATAGCATTTCCTATTGTAGTTAACTTAATTAACTCAGCGTTTAAGTCAGCAGGCATCTTATCAGTCTTAGCCTTTATAGCAGTGACATCAGCTCCTAAGGTATCTGTAATCTTATCAGTCTTAGTTTGTATTGCAGTAACCTTATCTCCTAAATTAGCAGAATTTGTAGCAGTTTCTATAGCAGTTACTTTAGCTGTTAAGTCAGCTGGAATAGTATCAGTTTTAGCCTTTATAGCAGTAACATCGGCAGATTTAGCTAAAGGAGCTAGTTCAGCAGATTTAGCTAAATTACCTAACTCAGTTCCTAAATCAGCAGGCATCTTATCAGTCTTAGCCTTTATAGCAGTGACATCAGCTCCTAAGGTATCTGTAATCTTATCAGTCTTAGTTTGTATTGCAGTAACCTTCTTTCCTAAATTAGCAGCACTTGTAGCATCTTTTATAGCAGCAACATCAGCAGTAAAGGTATCTGGAATAAATACAGTCTTAGCCTTTATAGCAGTGACATCAGCTCCTAAGGTATCTGTAATCTTATCAGTTTTAGTTTGTATTGCAGTAACCTTGTCTCCTAAATTAGCAGCATTTGTAGCAGTTTCTATAGCAGTTACTTTAGCTGTTAAGTCATCTGGAATAGTATCAGTTTTAGCCTTTATAGCAGTGACATCAGCTCCTAAGGTATCTGTAATCTTATCAGTCTTAGTTTGTATTGCAGTAACCTTATCTCCTAAATTAGCAGAATTTGTAGCAGTTTCTATAGCAGTTACTTTAGCTGTTAAGTCAGCTGGAATAGTATCAGTTTTAGCCTTTATAGCAGTAACATCAGCAGATTTAGCTAAAGGAGCTAGTTCAGCAGATTTAGCTAAATTACCTAACTCAGTTCCTAAATCAGCAGGCATCTTATCAGTCTTAGCCTTTATAGCAGTGACATCAGCTCCTAAGGTATCTGTAATCTTATCAGTCTTAGTTTGTATTGCAGTAACTTTATCTCCTAAATTAGCAGAATTTGTAGCAGTTTCTATAGCAGTTACTTTAGCTGTTAAGTCAGCTGGAATAGTATCAGTTTTAGCCTTTATAGCAGTAACATCAGCAGATTTAGCTAAAGGAGCTAGTTCAGCAGATTTAGCTAAATTACCTAACTCAGTTCCTAAATCAGCAGGCATCTTATCAGTCTTAGCCTTTATAGCAGTGACATCAGCTCCTAAGGTATCTGTAATCTTATCAGTCTTAGTTTGTATTGCAGTAACCTTATCTCCTAAATTAGCAGAATTTGTAGCAGTTTCTATAGCAGTTACTTTAGCTGTTAAGTCAGCTGGAATAGTATCAGTTTTAGCCTTTATAGCAGTAACATCAGCAGATTTAGCTAAAGGAGCTAGTTCAGCAGATTTAGCTAAATTACCTAACTCAGTTCCTAAATCAGCAGGCATCTTATCAGTCTTAGCCTTTATAGCAGTGACATCAGCTCCTAAGGTATCTGTAATCTTATCAGTCTTAGTTTGTATTGCAGTAACTTTATCTCCTAAATTAGCAGAATTTGTAGCAGTTTCTATAGCAGTTACTTTAGCTGTTAAGTCAGCTGGAATAGTATCAGTTTTAGCCTTTATAGCAGTAACATCAGCAGATTTAGCTAAAGGAGCTAGTTCAGCAGATTTAGCTAAATTACCTAACTCAGTTCCTAAATCAGCAGGCATCTTATCAGTCTTAGCCTTTATAGCAGTGACATCAGCTCCTAAGGTATCTGTAATCTTATCAGTCTTAGTTTGTATTGCAGTAACCTTATCTCCTAAATTAGCAGAATTTGTAGCAGTTTCTATAGCAGTTACTTTAGCTGTTAAGTCATCTGGAATAGTATCAGTTTTAGCCTTTATAGCAGTGACATCAGCTCCTAAGGTATCTGTAATCTTATCAGTCTTAGCCTTTATTCCTGATATCAGATCTGTTCCGACTTGAGTTTTTATGGTAACTAAGTCAGCGCTTAAGTCAGCTGGAATAGAATCAGTCTTAGTTTTTATTGCATCTACATTAGTTCCAATACCTAATAATGTAGCAATTGCACCTCCAGTCATGAACTTTGTTGCTGTAGCACTGTAATCTATTTCAGCAGCACCATTAGGTTCATACTTAAAAGTGTTGAAAACATTAGTAGCATTGTCTACACCAAAGGTATACTTATTCTGTGCAGCATCTTCATAAATTATGCTTTTAATGGTAGGGGATGCTACATCTACTCCAGCACTGTTTTTAAAAATTAAACTAGCCATATCACTTTCCGTTAATTATAAAAACCATAATGTGCATGAAAATAATATAAATTCCGTAAATACTAGATTTTGCATAAGATTTCCTTGAAGCTTTTCGCTTCAGAATTCTTCTCTTGTGATCTAAGTATGTAGCAGACGATGTCATCCTAGTAGCCCCTTTGGTGTTATTCCAGTGCTTGACACTGGAATCCATTTTTCCATCATAAGAAACGTTGATTACTTTTATACTAGCAAATTTAACTGGATGCCAGTGTCTGGGCATTGGAATAACAAAAAGAGGGCAGGGCCCTCCTTATATATTAGATATAGGCTGAGTTATGATCGTGATAAACGTGATCGCTTGCGCAGTCGAATATTTTCACAAAACCATTCTCTAGATAGAGATTATATTCATGATGTTGATCTAATAACTCAAAGTTATCTTGTGTTTCTAAGCTGAAGTGACTTGAATCTGATAGCAATTCGTAATTTGGATTATCTATTTTACTAATGCTGCTTATTACTTTGCCATTACCATTTGATATAGCCAAACTATAACTATCACCATCCTTCATTATTTTGATGGATACCTTATCTTCAGGTAACACTATAAGCTTTTTCGTGTCACTATCGTGAATTAGAAATTTGCCATCTTTAAAGTAATACTTGTCTTCCGGCAAAGCACCAATCTTATAATCCGATGTATGCAGTTTGTTCCAAAAATCTAACACAGATTGCTTATCTGCTCCTTCTGCTCTATTATACAAGGCTTTCACATCATTATAATCTATGATTACATTTGCCTTATGCTTTCCTTCTACATCTCTATCATAGCTCTTTTCTATTTTCAAGATTGTGTCTTTCAACACTACCTGCTCTTTCTCCTCCACTGAAGCTGACCTTTTTGCCCTTGTTGGAATTTGTGGTTGATCAGACTGTATTTCACTATTGTCGTTTCTCTCTTCAGCAACAACATTAGTAGTACTATGAACTTCTGTCTTAGTTTCACTTACTTGCCCTTTTGGACTTTCGGTTTCCCTTGTGTATATCCTTTGATAGTCAGTGTAGCCTCTATTAGTGTCACTGATATCGCCATCACCTTGATCAAAAGTTATTTTTTTACTTCCATTTCCCATATCCTCAATTTCAACTTGAGGAGAAACAGATGATAGGAAATCGTTATAACTGTAGTTATAATCAGCAGAAAAGAATATTTTTCCTTTGAAGTTATGGAAATTATTAGATAACATTCCAATTTCTTCATCAGTATCACCATCAAATAGTTTTACTTTAGTGAAATATCTTTGATTGTTGATTCTCACTATTTCACCACTCGAGTTTCTTTGTATCTGATAATCATTTGGATCATGTTTAATGGTAAAAAGTTTACCAGGGGCATATTTTTCTAAGTTTATAAGGCCCACATTTATATGTTTATGAGAATAATCTCTCTTTTCATATTCATGTGCAAATACTGGGTCAATATATTTGTATTCGTCTGGTATGCTACTGTATTCTCTTCCTTCAGAATCAGATGGTGCTAATTTATATTGTCCATCTTTTTTCACCAATTTTAGGTGAGTAACATTGCCTGGCAATTGAAACCTTATGTTTTTTCCATGATCATGAATGAACAAGTTACTTTCATTTATAACTTCACCTCTTTCATTTTTCATCTCTTCAGTGATATAGAAGCCCATATTTTTGAATGCATGTAGATTTTCGCCTCCTTGCTTTACAACCGCTTCGTATACATCGTCGTCTGTTCTATCAGTCCCTTTATCATCCAATAATGTTCCTTTTTCTATGATTACGCCGCTTTCTCTTTGCTCATCAGAATATTGAGCATGCTTTGAATCCTGATGATTTAGAATTTTGGTCCCTCTAAGAAGCAGAGAATCTAAATCTTTTTGAATGTGTCCAGTGCTAGGATGCAACAATTCATTTTCATGTAAATGTGCTTCATCAAAGTATTCATCACGTTCAACTGTTCTGCCATCTATTAGAGAAGCTTTATAATGACCATTTTCTTTTGTAATAGCCATATAAGCACCTCCATCATATTGAACATTTAAGTTGTGCAATATGTCCTCGAAAACAAAAGTTTCTTTAGTTTGACCTTCAACTTGCTTAAAAAAGCCCGATTCGCTCGACAACTCTCCAAGCTTTGTATTCCCATCATATATAGATAGTGCACCCATATCTCCGTGACCAAGAGCTTTGATAGAGAAAACTTTACCTTCTTGTAGATTAATATGAGCACCTCTGATTAGGTTTGGATCGATATTAACCATCTCTTCTAACATCTTTTCTACATCGATGTTCTGAGTTGACTTTAACTGTTTTGAACCAGTGCTTATCATCTCATCAAGCAAGGATTTTTTCAATTCTTCATATCGAGAGGAAGAAGTAATGAAATTATATTGTTCCAAAAGTTTTTCACGAGAAATCTCTTGCCTATGGTATTTTTCACGTACTGCATCGGATTCCTTGCGAATCTGCTCATCCAGGGCTTTCAATGCATTATCATAAACTTTTTTTAAATTCTCATCGTAATTTGACAATGTCCTTAAAGCCTGACTTTTATACTCTAGACTGTTTTGGTATTCATTACCTTGTTGGTCAGAGTAAGTTAGTTTATCCTGTCCATCGGAAGTTTTTACTACCTTAAGGAAATGATATTCCTTTGATATATCAAGTGTATCATTTGTTGCTCTATTTATAGCACGAGCAACATCATAAAACGCAACATGTTCTACAGGAGAAAAACTTCCAACGTTTTCTCCATCTATTTTTTCTATATTTGCTTTATAATACGATACATCTTTAATTTCTCCACCCACTATTTCTTGACCAGTTGCTATAAAATCTCCTTTTGTAACTTGCAAAGCGTTGAGATGTTCCATTGCAGTTTCTGTATCATTCTCAGCAAGCCAACTTTTGAAGTCAGCATCATGTCCTTTTATGTCTTTCAAGAAACTTTTTGATTCATCTGAGTTACCTTGACGTAAAGCATCTAGGTAGTCTCTTAATAAACTAGGATCTTTTTCCTGTAAGTACATTATCAACGCATGGCCTGTCTTATAAACCAAACTATTTTCTTCGCTGTTATTTGAATATTTTAAACTTAAAATTTTATCTAAATCTAGATTTGCAGCTTCGGTTTTATCGATACTTGACCCTTGAGCATTGAACTTGTGATCTGAATGATGTTCAAAGTAATCTGCAATTCCCTCCATTAATACTGTAGGTAGAGATTTTCCTCCTGTAGCCAAGTAAGTCAAACCATGCGCAAATTCATGCTGAAGGTTATGAACGCCGCCTTGCTGATAGACATACATCTCAGCAAAAACATCAGCTTCTCCTTTGTAGTAACATTTACCACCTTCATCTCCAAGGTAAGAACCAAAACGTTCGGTTCCACCAAGGTGAGTGTAATCAGCCTTATCATCAAACACATAAATTTTGAATGTTTGTTCTGAGCTACCAGGCTCCAGCTTAAATGCATCTTTAAAATTAGTAGCTGTTTCTCTTATCTCACTTTCAATGTGAGCAACTTTACTTGCTCTTAAATTATGAGAATAAACTTCTACTTTAATATTTAAATCTTTAACTTCTATGATATGCTTATTGTTAAAGTATTCTTCTTTAGTTATATTTTTATTTATTTATTTGTTGATTGATTGTCATAATTCTAACCTCTAATTTATTAGTCTTTACAATATCAAGCATAAAGTGACTCATCTGAAGAAAACGTAAATTCTCATATTAGTATAGTTTATATCTTAATAAAAAAGTATAGATAGTTAACTCAATATGAAAAATCGAGAATATAGCTAAAATTCCATAGCTGTTAATAAGTAGCGGAATTATAAATATTAAGAAATTTATCAATTTTAAAAAAGGCAAAAAAATCCCTATATAGCGAGTTTTAATAATGTAAATTGATAATGTGCTAACAAGCGGATTTTGGCTGAATGTAGAAAAAATAAAAAAGACATGCAGCCGCTATAATTTTTATGTAATTTGCCAATAAATATCTGAGTTTTTTACTGAATTTTTGTTGTTGAACCCGCGCGGATCAAAAACAAGGATAAATACTCTTATTGGTATGATAAGGAAAGTGGGAAGGTTTGTCAAGGAATTTCATTCAACAAGAAGTCTAAAAGCAAATTGACTTCCATTTCACTGAAGCACTATACTAAAGCTACGATGGGTAATTAGCTCAGTTGGTAGAGCACTTGCTTGACGTGCAAGGGGTCGCTGGTTCGAGCCCAGTGTTACCCACGTTTTTTTGCTCATAAAAAGATTTTATATGACAGCAGTGCACAATGGCAAACACTCAATAGCAGAGTCCAAGCGCTTAATTTATTCCATAATAATAGTCGCAATAACAATGCTTATGGAGATAGCAGGTGGAGTAATTTCACATTCGCTTGCTCTACTATCAGATGCAGGACATATGCTCACTGATCTTTTTGCCTTGGTTTTAAGCTGGATAGCACACAAATTTTCAGCTAAGAAATCTGATTTACAGAGGTCATATGGGTATCACAGATTGCAGATAATTGCAGCATTTGTTAATGGTTTAACTCTATTTTTCATTGCAGCGGTCATTATAATTGAATCAATAAAGAGATTCATTTGTCCGGTCAATGTTGAATGGAAAGTAATGCTAATAATTGCCACACTTGGCCTGATCTCTAACATTATAGTCTTTTTTATATTACATAGTAAATGCGAAAGTAATATAAACATAAAAAGTGCTGTATTGCATGTTATCGGAGATATTTTAGGTTCTGTAGCTGCTATACTTGCATCCATAATTATCATGTTTACCGGATGGCAAATAGTGGACCCTATTTTGTCAGTATTTGTCAGTGTAATAATCTTAAACAGTGGCTATAAAATTCTCAAGAATTCTTGCCATATACTCCTTGAAGGTACACCTGAGAGTGTATCTGCTGAGGAGATAAAAAGTGAGATTGTATCTAAGTTACCTGAAGTGATAGATGTGCATCATATACATGCATGGTCACTATCTGATAATTATTTTATACTTACTATGCATGCCAAGATAAAGCAAAATGGACAACACACTAATATTTTGTATGAGATAAAAAAAATACTATTAAATAGGTTCGAAATTGCGCACTCTACAGTTGAAATTGAATACGATGAGTGCGTAGACAGTAAAATACTTAAGCATTGACATCTATAGGCTATTTGTTATTACTACAATATCATAATATTATAGAGAGTAGGCTATGATAGGTATTTCCCAAATACAATTTCCTGGAAAGGATTCTTACAGATTAAAGACAGCAAGTTACTTCGCAGCTTTTGTTTCTTTAAGCATTTTAGTTAATCCTGCCAATGTCTTTTTATCTTTTGCCACATTGTTTTTTAGATCTGAAATAAAAACTTTTTACGTTTATAAAGACATAAAAGCTGCAAAGCAGGAAAAAATAAGTAAAAAGGAATATGGGGAAATATTTTTTGAGAAAAATAAAATTAAAATAGCATCTTTCCTTTTATTTTTTGCTTCTGTAACATATCTAACCTTTACAACTACTTTTCTGCTCGTTTCGTTACTTGCAACAATACCACTTGCAATGGTTTTAATTCTATTACAAAGTGAATTAAGGCCAAAGGATTTTAATCCATTTACGTTACTCAAAGCTGCTATTAGTTTCTTTTTAGAAGGCATAAAAGAAAACTCACGTGGGCTAGTCAATAGCTTTGATATTAAGCTTGAACATTTACTACCCCATCAATTAAATAATGATATCATTAAAAATATTGACAAATTAAAAGATAAATATACTGAACAAGTATCTGAAGACACTATTAATAATGAGGGATTTAAAGAATTTATTGAATATATAAATCACTTACATATGCTTGATGGCCAACCATTTAGTAATGAGAATAAGGGAAAATTAGTAATGTTTTTGCAAGATTTTTGCAAAGGTAATGAGAAACATAGCTCTGGCTTCACTGGTGGACAAATTCTTCTGTTAGTTCTTAGAGCCTGCAATGATGGAGATAGAGAAGCTGTAAAAAATAAAAAAGACGCGTTGATTGCAAATTTACTAGATAGCCAAACTTTCTCTAGAAAAGAACGAATTCCTAACACATGTTTTACTGGTGTTATCTACAGAATGTTAAGTACATTAGAGGGTATTCATTCCGATCCAGAGATTAAATTTACACCACCTAGACAAATGCTCCTTACAGAAGCAGAAAATGAAGCACGTAAGTTTATGTTAGACAGGCTAAAAAATAAGAAGAACAGTAAAGAAATTCTTAGGGCTTGGTATAACGCCCAAAATAATTATGAAGATGATAAAAGTCAAAAAATAGTTGATGATTTTATTGCAGAAGTAAGTATTTCCTTAATGAGAAATTTACTGAGTTTTACTTCTCAATATAGTGAACAAATTGTGCTGACGTTAATGAAAAATATTAACTCTGTAAAGTTAAATAAATTAGAGCACTTTGCGCTGTCTCAGCACATAACAAATAAACTACAGGGGGATGGTTTAGACGATCAACTCGAAAACATCAAAGGAAAAGTCTTTTTGGAGCTTTTAAACCAAAATTTACTTAGAACAGATTTTTTTCTCAAGGACTCATCTTTAACTGAAGCTAAGAGAATAGCTAGCAAAATAATAAAAGAAGAAGTAAAAGAATTAAAATTGAAAGCCAAGAAGACTATTAAGGGTCAAGTGGCCAGAATGTTAGATAGTTTAAGAACGTTACCACTAGAGAAAAGGTGTTATAGGGTATACACGGAACTGAGTAAAAATAGCAGAGACGATAAAGAAGAAATAAAGAAAATTCTGCAAGAAAAGCTAGCAATAACAGAAGCAGTGATAAATAACATGTTAAAAAAAGAAGCTTCACACAGGCTAGAGATAGAGATTGAAGATATTTATAATCAAAATAAGCGCAATGTAACCACACTTTATGAAAAAATACAAGAAGTGAAGCAAAGATTCATTGAAGATGAATTTTTAATACCTCAAGAAGTAGAGAGTATAACAAGAGTAAAAATTACAATCTTAAATAAAGAAGATAAAATAATACCATCAAGCAGTTTATCTCGTAGTTTAAGTGTCAGTGATTTAACATCTAATCGCTTATAAAAACTTATGCTCTTTGCCTTGCAGAAGATTTGCAATATTTTTGTAATGCTTCAAGAAAATTAATATCGCTACAGTGAGTAGTATAAGGAATAACTCCTTTTGAAAAAAGAAAGATGCTATAACAGCTGCTGCAGTAGCAGCCAAGGAAGCAAGAGAGGAGTACCGAAAGATAAAAAATACTATTAGCCAGACAAATACAAATGCTAATGATATAGAAATGTTAAGTGCTATCAAAACTCCCAAAGTTGTTGCAATTCCCTTTCCTCCATTGAACCTTAGCCAAATAGGAAAGATATGCCCTAGAACTGCTAAAATTGCAGATACATATATATAAAAATCGTTATTATCACAAAATTGTTGTGCTGTATAAACTGCGATAAACCCTTTAGAGGTATCCAGAAATAACGCAATAGCAGCAAGAAATTTATTTCCTGTCCTTGCAACATTTGTAGCGCCAATGTTCCCTGAACCTACTTCTCTTAAATTTATATCATTTATTTTTGCAATAATTAAGCTAAACGGTATTGAACCTAATATGTAAGATAATACAAAGACTACAAATATCTCTATCATAGCAGAAATCTAGCTAATTTTATTATTCCTTAGCCTTTTTAGATAACATTGGACTTCATTGTTAATTTGATTGCTAAACAGTATAAGTGCTGTCATATTGATGAGTGCTAAACAAGAAAATAAAGCCCCACCAATATTAGCAATAGCCATTATATCTTTAGACAAACCTGACAAAAATGCAACTACTACCACCGCTATACGATATACTACTACACTTTTTACACCAAACAAATACAGCCATCCCATTTCACAACAATATACAAATGAAATTACTGAGGAAAATGCAAACAAAGGTGCAGCGATGGTTAAAAGTATAGGAAACCAAGAAGAAACTGTTTCAAATGCTTTTTGGGTGATCAATATTCCCTCGCCAATGCCGGTCTGATATGCACCTGTTATTACTATTGTTATTCCTGTCAAGCAACAAATTAACATTGTATCAAAGCATGGTTCTATCATCGCAACCAGCCCAGTTCTAACTGGCTCCTCATCTTTAGCTACAGCGTGAGTAATTGCAGCAGAACCAACACCTGCTTCACTGGCAAAAATTGCCCTTTGAATCCCAGCGACAAATGTTCCTACTACTCCTCCACCAACAGCATTGAAGTCTATCATACTGGAAAACAATATTTTCAATGTATTGCTAAAATTGTGAATATTGAATGCAATGATTGTGACACAGCTCAAAATATATATGAGTGACATAATAGGAACTAGTGCAGAAGATACTCTAGCTATTCTCCTTATTCCACCGATAATTACCAGAGCAAGTAACGTAGAAATTATGGAAGAGAGAAACCAAGGATGACCATCTATCCAATTTGAATAGCCAGATAATATTGAAACCATTTGGTTAGTCTGAAATGCTACACTTCCACCAAGACCTGACAATACAAAAAACACTGCATATATTGCAGCTATCACAATACCAAGCTTCTTAAATCCAAATTCCTCTAGTCCATTTCTTATATATTGAAAGGGACCACTGAATAACTGCTCCTGGCCTTCTGTTCTGTGTCTGAATGCTAAAGTTACTTCAGCAAACTTTGCAGACATACCAAAAAAGCCTGTGATCATCATCCAAGGTACCGCTCCTGGCCCTCCCATTGAAATTGCAATTGCAACACCAGCAACAGTTCCAAGACCTACTGTGCTTGATAGCGCGGTTACAAATGCCTGAAAATGCGTAATGTGACCATCATGATGATCTGTGTCATATTTTCCACATAAAATAGCGAACGCATGCTTAAACATCCTTATGTTGAGAAATCTAAAACGTAGTGTTAGAAATATATAACCAAAGGCCAATAAAAGAATTATAAATGGTACATGAAAGATCTTGAAAAACAACACTTCATTCATGAAGTTGCTTACTCCATTTAATGCAGTGTCATAACTTTTATGAAAAACTGAAGCAGCGTATACATCATTAAATGGTAGGCAAAATAACACTATATAAAGCATTCTATAAATCATGTTTAATACCTTTTGTAATAAGAATCTATTGTATTAAGACTTCCCTTCTCAGTAGATATATCGCAACAGCATTTGGAATCATAAGGCACATAAACAGGCTATCACCTAAATAAGATATAAATTCTATATTTTTTGATATACAGCTGATATACACTGAACCCACTATAAAAAACTGAAACAATATCAGTACTTTTTTGTTACCAAATAAGTACACTAGGGCAACTTCACAGTAGTAATAGTAAGCTATTATTGTGGAAAATGCAAAGGAAAACATTATCAGCGGAAGAGCTAGCTTGCTAAATAAAGGTAAGGCTGTTGAAAATGCTGAGCTAACTAACGTAATATCACCTACGGTATTAGTGATATGCATATCGGTGATAATTATCACAATACCAGTCAAAAATGAGACTAATATTGTGTCTACAAATGGTGCAATCATTGCAACACTTCCAACTTTAACTGGGTCTTTCTCTTTTACAATCGAATGTGCTATAGCTGCTGTTCCAGTACCTGCTTCATTAGCAAACACTGACCTTCTTACCCCTGCTATTAATCCACTCAATACTCCACCTCCTATAGCTGATTTGTTAAAGATATCTTGAAATATTATAGATAGAGCATTCAGTAGATTATTTCCGTTTACACAGATTAAATATATACACATGCCTATATATAACATTATCATGATCGGCCCTAAACCTGTTGCAACTAAAGCAATTCGCTTTATTCCTCCCAGTATTACAATTAATACAAATAGCGAGATAATAACAGATGTGTTGTATTCAAATAAGTTACTTGACAACGCTGCAATTTGATTTGCCTGAAATGGTATGCCGCCTAGAATCATTGCAACAAGCAGCATAACTGCGTAGATAAATGCAAGGAATTTGCCAGTCTTCATAAATCCAATCTTTGCAAGTCCATGTTCCATATAATAAAAAGCCCCACCAGTTGTGTTTTCAGAGCGATGAGTAAATGCAAGCACTACTTCAGCAAATTTTATTGACATGCCAAGTACCCCGGTAATTATCATCCAAAAAACTGCACTTGGTCCCCCTATTGTAATAGCTATTGCAACTCCTGATATTGTTCCAAGACCAACTGTTCCTGAAATTACCGTTGCAAATGCCTGAATGTGGGTGATTATGCCGTTATTATTATGGCTCTCTAGGTTGAATAGTGTTTGTATTCCATATTTGAACAACCTAAAGTTAATGAATTTGAATCGAATCGTACAAAAAACCCCAGTTGCAATTACCCAAATAATTATAAATGGTATGTTGAATATCTTTATATATAAAAAAGAGTTTAATAGATCAGTTACTTTTATAATCATGCTGCTCACTATTTTTTATGTAGCTGACTAGTTTTATATGCGTAATGTATATAAAGTCCGATACTTATTGGAATAGTCAAGATATAAACTACACCTAAAATTGGTAGTGTTATCCAGGGCTTACTTATAAAAAATATGATCAATATTCCAAAAAATGACACAAATATATAGGATAAACTTTTAGGGACATAAATGTATTTTGCAGAGAAAGTTGGAATATGACTTATCGAAAAAAATGAGATGGTCAAAAAGTAACAAGCTGTATTCTTTACGTTAAAAAATTGCTCTATAAGAAGTAGATATTCACTTTCATGAGATTGAAAGGTAATAATTATTGGAAACAGAACAAGTAAAGCGCATACAGGGGCTGGAACACCAGAAAAGAAAAATTTTTTCCAGTATAATTGCTCTAAATGTAGCGAAACATTGAATCTTGCAAGTCTTATTGATATGCAGATTACATATATCATTACTAAAATCCATCCTACAACTTTAATTTCATTTAACTTCCAAAAATATAAAAGAAAAGCAGGTGCTGAACCAAAATTTAGAAAATCTGCAAAAGAATCGAGTTGTGCTCCAAAATCGCTGGTTGATTTTAAAATTCTGGCTATCCTGCCGTCCATTCCATCTATTATTGCTGCAATGATAATAAAAATTGCTGAAAATTCCCATTGTTCATTAAATGTGAATTTAAGTGAAGTAAGGCCAGCACATAAACCTAATAAAGTTATAAAGTTTGGGAATAACTTGGTAATAGGTAAAAATTTACTGTTACTTTCATCGTTATTCATATAACATCAAAAGTAAGCTTTTCTTGTTTATTAAAATCTGCTATAATTGTTTCACCACCAATAACAGTTTGTCCTTCTGAAACTCTTACTTCTATACCAATAGGAATATAAATATTTACTCTGCTACCAAATCTTATAATTCCAAATCTTTCACCTGCTTTTACGCTCTGAGATGTCCTCAAATTACAAACAATGCGGCGTGCAATAAATCCAGCTATTTGTTCCACAATGATTTCTTTTCCCTTTTCATATTCAATCACAATAATCTGCTTTTCATTTTCATTACTGGACCTATTACTCATTGCAGAAACAAACTTGCCTTTCTTGTAGCTCATTGCCTTTATCGTACCAGATATTGGTATACGATTCACATGGACATTCAAAACGCTTAGAAATATGCTAACAAGCGTAAACTTCTTTTCTTCTTCATTCTCTTCTGATAAAGAGTAACTAACTTCTTCTATCTTTGAAATTACACCATCAGCAGGACTTAATATAAAGTCCTTATTGTTTGGTACAGCTCTTGCTGGATCACGAAAAAAATAGGTACATAATAACGTTGGAAATAAGCAAGTAATTCCAGCTCCCCAAGATATAGAGAATGCTATACATGTTACGATAAAGGAAACAACTATAAATAAATAACCTTCTCTGTTTATGTTAGGTAAACCAAAGCACATAATTTATTCTCGATAATTCATTATTAACAATTTATCATTTATAATTTCTCATGAAAAGCTTTTTTTCACTTCTTCACTTTTGGAATGGTTATATAAACATTTGCTTATATAACCATTGATAGAGATTAATTTTTAATGAAAATTTAATTTCTTAGCTATTGTTAATATTATTTTAATAAAAACTTAATAATAATTCTTAATAATATATGAATTGTTGTGTTCTTAATTTCGTATGACAGGGGAAATAGAAAAAGATGAATCTCCTTCCTTATACTCTGCAATTCGGATGGGTGATATTGAAGCTACAGAGCTGCTAATAAAGTTTGGTGCAAATGTCAATGATAATTATGAACGTAATCGTACACCACTACATATTGCTATCGGGTATAAGCAGTTTGAAATAGCGAAATTGCTGATAAATAACGGAGCAAACGTTAACGCAAAAACTGGAAATCATGGCAAAGATGACTTAACACCAATGCACCTTGCAATTTTTGCAAACACGCCAGAGTTTATAGAATTGCTAGCTAGCAATGGTGCGTCAATTGATGAAAGAGAAAGCACTGAAGGACATACACCTTTTCACCTTGCTACTTTATATGGAAATAAAAGTGTAATACAAGCCTTAGTTGACAAGGGACAGAATATTGAAGATATTGATAATAATGGGCGTACAGCTTTATTTTTAGCTATTAGGCAATGCACTGAAGCAAAGGATGATAGCAGAGTAGAAGTTATCGAGTATTTGATAAATAAACTCAAAGCAGACATAACGAAAAAAGATAATAATAACAACACAATACTTTTTCCTGCTGCTAATAATTGTCCTGGAAAAGTAGTGGAACTCATCATTAAACAATATATAGAAAGCTTTGGTAGAGATCGGTTGAAGAATTTTATCAATCACAAAAATAAAGCTGGAATGGATGCCTTGGATATTGCACTCAATAGTGGGAATGAAAAGGCCATTGAAGTACTTAGCTCATATGGAGCAGATATCGAGAATAAAGTAACTCCCAAGATTACTGTAGAAAAACCAAATAGTACCTTAGATGGAGCGGAAAGTATAGAAGTGGTATCCCCAATCAAACAAAAATAAAAGCAGCTCTAAATTCCTTGCTTTATTTACATTCTTTCTATAGCATGACATATTAATGTTAGAATAGGGTGTGTGTTATGTTTGCAGGTCAAAATAATAATCAACAGCAAAATAGAAATAGAGTACAGGCTTTAATAGAAAGAGTGCAAAATGCTTACAACAACACTAATAAAATTAAAAGATTCATTAATATAGTTTTATTGTCCCAAATTTGGGAGAAAAACCCTGGACTTGAAGTCCATCCTTTTAAGAATATAATTTTAAGGTGAAAAATCTGAAAGAATGTGGAATATTATAGAAAAAGCAGTCACTCTGTATATATATCACATAGTGTGGATAACAAAATATCGATATCCAGTACTAGTTGGAGATATTGGAAAGAAAGCTAAAGAAGTTGTACAAGAAGTATGTGCAAATAATCAAGTAGAAATTATCAGAGGTAGAGTTGCGTCAAGTCATGTACACGTATACGTTTCTGTACCCCCATACTTAAGTATTAGTAAGTTAGTGCAGTTAATAAAAGGAAAAAGTTCCAGAAAAATCCAGCAAAACTTTCCAGAGCTAAAAAAGAGATACTGGGTTGTGGGCAGTAGGCTACTTTGTCAGGACTAGCGGAAATGTAACTGACGAAATGATAAAAAATTATATTGAAAATCACTCTAAAAAAGAAGATAAATTTGGTGACTTTCAAGTCGAAAGTTAGCATTCTATGCTCTCTCTCAATCTTTGGATTTTAATCCATAGTGGTTGAATAGTAAGTATGATTCCTTCATTTTTTCTTCTTGTACAGCTCTCTTTGTATTTATCATTAGTAAATTATTTTTTCAAACCAAGGGAAAATGAAAAAAGATTATCAGCGTGGCCAAAAAATGTTATTAGAATAACATTAAGCATTTTTTTAATTATACACATTATTAATTCCTGTGTGCTTTTGGTACTGCCTATATTGTGCTTATGTTTGCTAAACAAATCACTCATTGAAGAAATACAGCAGTTTAACTATTTAATACAACAAATTCCAGAGGAAGAAAGGCCTATTTTCTTTCAAGATTTAGCAGCCATTCCTTTTATGGCACAAACTACTCATGACCCAAGTGCAGTTGCTAGTATAAACTTGAGTGTTGATAGACTCATAGAAAAGTATAAAGAGAATTTAAGCAAAGATGAATTCTATGTACAGCTAAATAGAGGCAACACAACCGACATTGAAGAGTACATCAAACAATCAAATGAATTTACAGAAGGCGATAAATCTCATGCACTTGAATGCTTAAGATTTATCAATAGAACAGGAGATAATTTTAAAGACAATCATAGTAAGTTAACATTAAAGCAAGCAGCTATTTTATGTTGGAAAGCCTGCAATGATAGAAATACAGGAACAGAGAATCAAAGAATTCCTTTGAGTGATGCAGGCATAAAAAATAGAAAGGATATGTTTGTAAAAGGTCTTGTAGACGCTGCAACAACTTATGGTAATCAAGGTCAAAGTTGTGCAGGTGGAACATACAATAAATTATTTGAGTCTTTATCTGGCTTACATCTATCAGTGGTTATTACACTCGATGGAGAAGAGGCTAGAGAAATGATAAAAGAAACGATCACACAAAAATTCCCTGAAATGGCCAGAGCCAATTTCACCAATTTCTCTGGAACAGAACAAGAAAGGATCCGTAGCGAGTTACCAGAGTTATCATCTGAAACAGTAAGGTATATTATGACTACGCATTCAGCTCTTGAGAGAAGGTGTCAAGAGTTCAGCAATAGATTAAACAATGATAAAAAGAATGAAATATTAGAAGAGTGTATGAGCAACTTATCCTGTGTTGAGCTAGAAAGTCCAATTGAAAGGAGAAGGTAAATTGTATTTGATTGTCGCCATTTATTTTAAAATATGAAGCAGAGTTTTGTATGATTATTTGAACTTAAGTTTATGTATTGAAATAACATGTAAAACCACTTCGTGTAGGTGATATGTTATGTTTTATCTACATGTCAAGGATCCTTCTCTCAACTTAAAGATGTTGCTAATCAGCACATACAAATGTAATATTAATTAATATTTATAAATAAAGCAATTCCATGGAAAGTAACTACAACGCCGACGCAATAAAAATCCTAAGAGGTCTTGATGCTGTAAGAAAGCGTCCAGGTATGTATATTGGTGACACTGATGATGGATCAGGCTTGCACCATATGGTGTATGAGGTTGTTGATAATGCGATAGATGAGTCTTTAGCTGGTTATTGTAGTAAGATTGAAGTTAGCATAAATGAAGATGGTTCAGTTTCTGTAACCGACAACGGTCGTGGCATTCCAACAGACATTCATCCAGAGGAAGGAATATCGGCAGCAGAAGTAATAATGACCCAATTGCATGCAGGAGGTAAATTTGACAGCAATACCTATAAGGTTTCCGGAGGATTACATGGTGTTGGAATTTCAGTTGTGAATGCATTATCAAGTTGGCTGGAATTAACCATCTGGCGCAATAAAAAAGAACATTTTATGCGCTTTGAAGATGGTGAGTCTATTGAATCTTTAAAGATAATTAATGAAAACACAAATAAAAGAGGAACTAGAGTAACGTTTATGCCATCAACGGGGACTTTTAGTAGTATTGATTTTAGTTACTCCACTCTTGAGAGTCGCATCAGAGAATTGGCATTTTTAAACTCAAATATTGAGATCATTTTGCGTGATCTCCGTAATAAACCACATGTAGAGTCTCATTTTAACGATAGTAAAGAGTCTGAAGATAATTTTGGTACAGCTAATTTTGTACGGTACTTAGACAAGAATAAGACACATGTTACTAAAATTGCCAGCATTAGAGATAATGTAAAAGATCTAGGTACCAGTGTAGAAATATCAATGGAGTGGAATGATTCCTACTATGAGAATATGCTATGCTTCACAAATAATATAAGACAACGGGATGGTGGTACGCATTTGGCAGGGTTTAGATCTGCACTAACCAGATGTATCAATAACTATGCAAACAATGAAGGTTTTTTGAAGAAGGCAAAAGTGAATTTGACTGGAGAAGATGTTAGAGAAGGCTTAACTTGTGTTTTATCTCTCAAGATGCCTGATCCTAAATTTTCTTCACAGACAAAAGATAAATTGGTCAGTTCTGAAGCGCGGGCAGTTGTAGAGAGCATAGTTTTTGACAAGTTGAGTACAATACTTGAAACTGACCCCAAGTTAGCAGCAAGTATAGTAGAAAGAGCGATTAGGTCAGCAAAAGGAAGAGAAGCCGCAAGAAAAGCACGAGAGTTAGTTAAAAATAAAAACAATATTAATATTGCAACTCTACCGGGAAAGCTTGCCGATTGTCAGGAAAAAGTTCCTGAGTTATCGGAATTGTTTATAGTAGAGGGTAATTCCGCAGGTGGTACTGCAAAGCAGGGACGTAATCGTAAAACACAGGCGGTACTTGCTTTAAGAGGGAAAATTCTAAACGTAGAACGTGCAGGGCTGGATCGTATTTTTTCATCTGCAGAAATTGGCTCTCTGATCACGGCAATTGGGGCTGGAATAGGGAGTGAGCACTTCGATATTGAAAAAACTAGGTATCATAAAATTATCATTATGACAGACGCAGACGTTGATGGCTCGCATATAAGAACTTTGATTCTAACTTTCTTTTTTAGACATATGCGTGAAGTAATTGAGAAAGGGTATTTATACATAGCGCAGCCACCGCTCTATAAAGTTACAAAAAATGCTAAAGATACTTATATCAAAGATGATGAAACTTTTGAAGAGTATATAGTAAATTCAGCGATTAAAAGATTAACATTAAATGGTGTAGGCAAAGATTTGCGTTTCGTTTTGAATAAGTGCCTCAGTATTTCAAACATTAGCAAAAATTATGATAGGGAAATACCAAAAGATCTCTTAGAATCATTGCTAATTTTAAGCAAAAAGAATGCTCTATTGTCTGCTGATGAGATATTAAAATATTTAAAATTGATGTATAGTGAATATAATTGGGAAGTAGAAGTAAAAGATGAGGAAATTCACATTGCTAAATTGTTTCAAGGGTTAGCAGACAAATATGTATTCTCGCTTAGTATGCTTGAAAGTAAAGAAATACGGAATATATTGAGTTCTCTTGATAACATAATTGACTTATTTAATGGTGATTCATTTTTACAGTCGCAAGAAACTGAAATAAAAATAAAGTCTCCAAGTGCACTCGCAAAAATAGTGATGGATTATGGTAAAAAAGGTTTAACTCTGCAGAGATTTAAAGGCCTTGGTGAAATGAATGCTGATCAGCTTTGGGAAACTACACTCAATCCAGAAACTAGAACTCTGTTAAAAGTTGAAATAAAAGATTGTGAAGAAGCAGATAGTATATTTTCGGTGTTAATGGGTGATATAGTTGAACCACGTCGTGACTTTATAAATAACAATGCACTTAACGTGCATGATGTTGATATTTGATTTTAGAAACGCTAAACCCTTATGGCTTAGCATTGTGTGCCAAACCGGCTATTTAAAACGTACTACTAACCAATCCATTTCAGAAATCTGAATTGATCTCGGTTGTATTTCCGTTTTCGATCATAAATATATAGATTTTCTGCCCTATTGTTGTTATAATTAACACCTTGCTAAATTGAATATTAATGAATGAATTGAGAAGGCTCACTATTACAGAGATGCATGATGGACTAAGGCGGGGGGATTTTTCTGCTGTTGAGCTTGTAGAGACGCATGTTAATGCAGTTGAAAATGAGCAACTAAATGCATTTGTAACAAAAACCCCAGAAATCGCGATAAAAGCTGCTAAAATAGCAGATGAATACTTCTTGAAACAAAAAGATAATATTTCACCACTTATGGGCATACCAGTTGGTGTTAAAGATTTATTCTGTACAAAAGGAATAAAAACAACAGCATGCTCAAAAATGCTGGAAAATTTCATCCCTACTTATGAATCTACGGTATCTAACTTGCTTTTAAAAAATGGAGCAGCCATGCTTGGTAAACTTAACATGGATGAGTTTGCTATGGGTTCTGCGAACACAAACAGCTATTTTGGTCCTGTTAAAAATGTATGGATTAGAAAAAGTGACGGAGAAAAAGTTGTTCCTGGTGGATCATCTGGTGGATCTGCAGCATCAGTTGCTGGGTTTTTATGTGCTGGAGCACTAGGAAGTGATACTGGTGGTTCTGTACGCCAACCAGCAGCTTATTGTGGAGTTGTTGGAATAAAGCCAACTTATGGAAGGTGTTCGCGTTTTGGTATGATTGCGTTTGCAAGTTCTCTCGATCAAGCAGGAGTAATTACTCGTTCCGTTTCTGATTCAGCATTAATGCTTGAAATAATTTGTGGCTATGATGAAAAAGATTCAACATCGAGCAAAAGGACAGTGCCTAAATTTTCCAGTTTTATAAATGGTGATATTAAGGGTAAGCGCATTGGTATACCAAAAGAGTATAAGATGGATGGAATTTCAGAAGAAATCGTTCATCATTGGGAAAAAGTTTCTTCCAATTTAAAAGAAAATGGTGCTGAAGTTGTTGACATTACTCTGCCTCATACTAAATATGCGATACCGGTTTACTATCTAATTTGTTCTGCTGAAACTTCATCTAACCTTGCTCGCTATGATGGTGTACGTTACGGATTCAGGGTTGATGCTGATACCCTTGAAGAAATGTATTCGCTAACAAGAGCAGAAGGTTTTGGTAAAGAAGTGAAAAGGAGAATTTTAATTGGTGCTTATGCGCTTTCTTCAGGTCATTACAATGAGTATTATGAAAAAGCACAGTGCATTAGGGCATTAATTAGAAATGATTTTATAAAAGCGTTTGAAAAAATAGATTACATACTTGTGCCATCTGCTCCAACAGAAGCTTTTGGCTTAAATGAAAAGCCAGACCCGCTAATTATGTGCATCAATGATGTGTTTACCGTGCCGGCAAGCTTAGCGGGGTTACCTGCTATTTCTGTTCCTGTTGGACTTTCCAATGAAGGCTTACCACTTGCTTTGCAAGTAATTGGAAATTATTACGATGAAGCTGGAATATTAAATATGGCAAGTGTGATAGAGCAAAATTGTGGCAGAATAGTTAATTCCCTTACGTAATATGTTTTCTTATAGTAACTATAGCATTATGATTATTTTGGCTATAGGAAACAAGAGCTTGATTTTTACAGCTAAATAACAGACCATCAAAGGCACACATAAATATCTACAATGAAAGAAAAAACTTTCACAATCATTGATGGTTATGGTTTTCTTTTCAGAGCTTATTACGTTTTGCATCATTTGACTACCACAGCTGGTATTCCAGTAGGTGCTGTGTACGGTTTTCTTAATATGGTTCTGAAGTATATTTCCCATTCGGACTACTTAACTATAGCACTTGATTCTGGCAAAAAAAATTTCAGGCACAGTTTATATTCTGAGTACAAAGCAAACAGAGTAACACCTCCTGAGGATCTAATTCCACAATTTACAATACTGAGAGAAGCGGTAGAAGCTTTTAACTTCAGCTATGAAGAGATTGAAGGCTATGAAGCAGATGACATAATTGCAACACTAGCTGCAAAATATGCCAACCACGAAGACTTTAAAGTAGTAGTAGTCTCATCAGATAAAGACTTATTTCAACTTTTGAATTACAACATTCTAATATTTGATCCTATCAAAAATATATACGTAGATGAAAAACAAGTGATAGAAAAATTTGGTGTAAATTCAAATAAGCTTCTTGATTTATTTTCTCTAACTGGAGATGCATCTGATAACATTCCAGGCGTTCCAGGAATAGGGCCAAAGACTGCAGCTAAATTACTAGATGAATTTGATTCATTGGATAACATTATAGAAAACATCAATAACATTGAGCAAACAAGAGTTCGTAATATTCTTACTGAGCATAAGGAAAAAGCACTAATTTCAAGAGAACTTTTGTCACTATGCAAAAAAGTAGATCTTCAACATGATATTGTAAAATATGAAGTCCATCCTCCAAATATGGAAAAATTGTTATCCTTTTTGAAGAAATATGAATTTAATTCATTGATAGGAAAAGTAGAAAAGCTTTTTTCTTATAGTGGATCTAGCACAAAAGAGAAAACAGAATATAGTAGTGAAGAATTAGAAAAATTTTTGGAGTATTGCAGATATGAAGGTAAAATTGCAATTCATTGCCACTTTGAAAACAATGCATTAAACGAAATCTCCTTATCTTGCAGTGAAGATAATATTTTCTACATAGATCAAAGCTGCCTACAAGATGCACTCACTATAATAAATTCAACTTTATTTTCAAATGGGGTGCTTAAAATAATACATGATATTAGAAAGATCAGAGAAATATTTCCTACAATAGAGAGAGTGCTAGACTCAATTGATGACTTGATGATCATGTCATATAGTTTTGACACAGGTAAGCATGATCACAGCATTCCAAACATAGTTGCGCATAATTTGAGTGAGAATGTAGAAAATTTTTCGGCAAAAACTTTAATGGCGATCCATGAGAAACTGACACAAAGATTATTTCAGGAAAAACTTTTTACGATTTACGAACGCTTCGACAGGCCTCTCATGAAAGTAGTATTTGATATGGAGAAAAATGGAATACTGCTCAATATTCAAAAACTACAGGAATTGTCTGATAAGTTTGAGCAGCTAATTGCTGTACTTGAAAACGATATACATAATTTAGCAGGAGAAAAATTCAACATTGCATCGCCAAAACAATTAAGTGATGTTTTGTTTAATAAAATGGAGCTAAGTAAAAAGAAAAAGTCAAAATCTGGGTCGTATAGCACTAATTATGAAGTTCTAGAGGCTCTTGAAGAAGAAGGAGTAGAAATTGCAAGTAAAATTTTAAATTGGCGACATTTAAGTAAATTAAAGGGTACCTACACTGATGCGCTAATAAAGCAAGTTGATCCTATTGATGGTAGAATACACACAAGTTTCTCAACAACTGTGACTGCAACTGGAAGGCTGAGCTCGAGCAACCCTAACTTGCAGAATATTCCTATCAGGAGCGAAGAAGGAAATTTCATCAGACAAGCATTTATTGCACCAAAAGGTTGCAAGATAATTTCTGCCGACTATTCACAAATAGAATTAAAACTCCTGGCACACGTTGCAAATGTTACCGCATTTAAAGAAGCTTTTGCAAACAGGCAAGATATTCATGATATCACTGCAAGACAAGTTTTTGGAGTGCAAGAAATAGATGAGCAATTAAGACGCAAAGCAAAAACCATTAATTTTGGCATTATATATGGCATTAGTCCATTTGGCCTTGCAAAGCGACTTGGCATTACCTTTCAGGAGGCTGCTGAATATATTAATTACTATTTTTCTTGTTATCCAGAAATAAAAGCCTATATGGAAAAAGCAGTATCTATCGCAAGACAGCACGGTTATGTAGAGACTTTGTTTGGTAGAAGATGTTTTGTAAGAGACATCAACAATAAAATTCCTTATCTAAGACAATTTGCAGAAAGGGCAGCAATAAATGCACCACTGCAAGGAACCGCCGCTGATATAATAAGACGTGCAATGATTCAGCTTTTTGATCAATTGAAAACAGGTAAAATAATCCTCCAAGTTCACGATGAGCTACTAGTTGAAGTAGAGGACGACAAGGTACAAGAAACAGCAAAACTTATGAAAGACGTAATGGAAAATGCGATAGAAATCTCTATACCACTTGAAGTAGAAATAAAAATTAGCGACAACTGGGGCTTTTCTTAATTATACCGTAGACCCTAAGAACCTGTCTTGAAAGGACTTAAGTAGTATCTGTTCAGATGCATGGCTAATGTGTAAATATTGAAGCAAAAATAATGTCATCCCAGTGCTTGACACTGGTGCTCACAAGCAACCTAATCATAGATATTAAAAGCAACGCTTTCAATGAGACTACAAAAGGCTGGATTCCAGTGTCTGGGCACTGCCTTATTGTTGTAAATTCACTTTTACCTTATTTTGCCACACCCCTGAACGGATGCCTTGAGTGGTTAATTTCGCAAGTATAATAGTAGTCATATTAAAGAGTTCTTGAAGTAAGGAGAGCACGTTAAGCAAACAACGTTTACCTAAAATTCTGTGACATTAGCAGCTTTCTTGCCCCGTTTTCAGTAAACAGTGATTTTTCTATATATTAGAAAAATTTTTATTTTAATTAGCGTTAAACAATAGGCGCCTATTGGTTTTTAGCTAAAGTAAAGGTCAAATATCTGGAATTCTGGACATAAAATCCCCCTGTGTAAAAAAAAGATTAGAAAAAAGTGCAGCGCACATACAACAGAGATTAAGCATATTTACATGCACTAAAGAAGATACGCTACGCTTTTTGATTAAAAATTTGACTGAAAAGTCTGCAGACAAAGATAGATTTTGAGCTCTTAAAATATCTCTAACTGTAATTATAATCAGATTTAAAATATATGGAAGCAATTTTTTACATTCCCTTATCATTTGTTACTTTTCTATTTCTTGCTTTATTCTTTTCTTTTTTCCCTTTCAAGACAGGTTCTAAGAAATTTGAATTAATGCGAAAAATATGCTATAATTATAGCATAGGTTAGTACAAATAGATCGTTATGACAGTTCCAAAAGCAAAAAATAAGCCTTTAGAGTCATCTACTCAGGTGACCGGGCAAAATGAGATGCTCTTCAAGAAGGAACATAAGGAAATTTACGATTACTTTGTAAAAGTATTAGAAGTTAAAGCCAAATTAAAGGAGAGCAAAGGAATAACTGATTATTTTATATTAGCTTATAAGAAGATACTACTAACTAATGTCAATCCGGAAAAAATAAGACCACTCAGTGAAGAGAATTTTTGTCAGTTTTTACTTTCTATATTTAAAGAAGTTAGAGAGAAAAAATTGGCTGGAGAGGAAGATAGTAAAGTAAAGCAAGTAGTAGAGGAATGCTTAGATGATGTACGTGGTACAGAAGCTAAAGATTTACTAATAAAACTTGTTGGGTTCCCATTGGGAATAAAAATAGACCCGAAAAATGTTTCTGGCTCCTTTATGGATGGAGTGAAAGAAAAAATACCATTTTTAGGTGGAGATAAAAAAGAAGAGGATGAACCACTACTTAGTGATCAAGAGATGGTAACAAAGTGCTTACGTAAGGTTTTTCTTCCTATTCTTTTTTCCATTGCTTCAATATTAATTTTTGGTCCTACTACACTTGCGATAGTTGCTGCTGTTATTGGTACAATATTTGCTGTAAAGGGAGGAATTGAAGTTCTTTTTTCAAATAATAGGCCAGGTACTTTATATGACCCTAGCTCACCAGATAAAGATGATACAGAAAAGAGAGCAAAATTGAATGAAAAAATTCGCAAGGGTATTGATGATATTTTAAAAACCCCAATTGAAAGCTCTCTTGAAACAATTGCTGACGGGAGTAAAAAACAACCTACTCCGGAACAAGCTCCTCAGGTGGGAAATAAAGGGGGTGAGCAGCTTACTATGCTTGATGGAAAAATTACTATAGATCAGCCAGCCAAAAGCACAGAAAAGACAGCAGTCAAGTAAGACCTATTTGCCAAAGGTGAATTGTGTAATAGGTCTTTTATTGTTTTATAACACATACAACAGGAGTATGATCAGATGGGTTTTCTAGTTTACGCAACCTATCATCTATGTAACATGTTTCCAATTTATCTGCAGCTTGTGGCGATAGCAGCATATGATCTATTCGCATTCCTTGATTGTTTCTGAGTGAATTACCTTGATAATGCCACCAAGTGAATTGTTGTAAGTTGAGGTGAGATATTCTAAATGCATCTTTAAAACCAAGATTCAAGATCGCTCTTAATTTCTCACGCTCTTTTATATGAAAGCACACTTGGCCATTTAATAAATTTGAATCAAAAACATCAATTTCATCCAGTGCAACATTATAATCGCCAGCTATAATAGTTAACTCTTCATTTTTCAACAAAGTGCCCATCCTTTTATATAGGTTATCAAAAAACTTGAGTTTATACTCAAAAGTATGAGAGTCTGGGCTTTGACCGTTTGGAACGTATACACTTCCTACCCTTACCTTATTATTGGTGTGTTTTATCACACACTCTATATAACGTGCTTCTTGATGACTCTCTACAATATCAATTTTTAATTTTTCCAGTATTAGATATTTAGATAAAACACAAACACCATTTCTTGCAACCTGTCCATAGACAGCATATTCATATCCTAACTTTTCTATCTCTGCATAAGGAAATTGCTCTTCTGTACATTTTATCTCTTGCAGCAAAACTATATCTATCTGACTATCAACTATAAAACTACAAAGTTGGTTAATTCTTTTACGTATGGAGTTTACATTCCAAGTTGCAATCTTTAGCATCAACAATCCTTATTAATTATATCAATTAAACTCTCCCCTGTGGGCAACCTCGATGTTATAATTTTTTTCCACTTGATTAACTTTAAACTATCAGCAATGTTTTTACTCATGGTATATGCAATTGTATTATTCATCACAGGAGATAGCCCACTTTTTAGAACTAATGAACAAAATACCCTTGCAGTTTGTGAGGAAAAAAAAGCAACGCTATCAATTTTACCGTCCAATAGTAAATTTTTACACCTATTAGTTAGACTCCTTTTAGTAATTGTTTTATAGAGTACAACTTCTCTTACGTTAAAACCTTCTTCAGATAATCTTTTTTTTAGGTCACATGATACTTCTTGTCCCCTTATATATAAGAACTTTATTGCATTTGAATAATGAGATTTTATGAATGATATCAGACCATCAACGTTGCTGTCTGCTGAGATTATATCGGAAAATCCCAAATTTTTTGCAGCCTGCATAGTTGAATTACCAACTGTAATAATCGAAAAGTTATCCTCTTTGCATATTTGACTGAAAGCCTTTACACTGTTTTTACTTGTAGATATCACAACATCAAATTCGTGCGCGGATATATCAGGATTTAAGTACTTTATTGTGAATACTGGCTCTATAAAAACTTTGTATCCATATTTTTTTAGCGTGCTTCTTGTGCTCAACGAATCTAATAAAGGCCTTGTCAATAAAATAGACTTCATTCTGGTTTATTTTGCTAGCAGTAAAATGATATCCCTTATACACAAATTATTGAATAAAAATTTTATTTTTCAAGTTTCTTGCATAACCTAGAAAAAAGGCAAAAGAAACTCCATAATTGGCCCAGTGCTAGAAAACTGATCTTAAATAAGCGAATGTTTTTGATCAAATGAAAAAAAGATGTTACTCACTGAGTAACATCTTTTTTAAGAAGATAGATAGTTTTGTTTACTCTCTATATCTTCATTTTTGGAGCTTGATGCTCTACATCGACTTCAGCAGTTACTGTTGAAGAAGGTCCCACCAATTTGTCCAAAGAACCTGTCTTTCTTAAGTCAGCTTGGGTTTTTAGCTTGCCATTTTTCTCAGTGAACATACCATGTTGCGGAGAAGAACTTGGTGAATTGAACCCACTATCAGAATTACGACGGTAACTGGCAAAGCTAGAAGTTGTAGCAGTACTGTCAGTGCTTAAAGAACCCGTTGAATTGCTTCTTGGCGGTTTCTCCGGAGCAACATAAAAACGGCTATTTCCTATCTCCGCAGATTGTATCTGATCCAACTCAGAATCTTGATATCTTATATAAGTAGCTTCCTCTGGCTTTTTGCCACCTTTTAGTGATGGTAACAACTTGCTCCAAAATGAAGTAGGTTCTTTTACTTCCTTATGCTCATTAGGATTTAATAATTCTGCTTTGCTGCTAACAGTACTTATAGAACTCGTTGAACTACTACCTGATAAGCTATTTTCCAGTGAATTCATAGAACTTGCTTTATGCCTTTTTGCTGACTTATTAAGCCTTTCTAAAGTATTAAAACGAGTATGCTCTTCCTTGCATTCTTTAATAACTTCCTTAATCTCATCATGATGTTCAGAAAAAATTTCATATAGGCTGCTATTATCTTTAGCTAACAAATGTTGCAACTTCTTAGCATCTAATTTATTGATAAAATCTATTTGCTGCTTCAATCGGTTGATCAACTGGTCCTTTTTGGCACTGTGTTGACCATCAACAGAATAAGCTTTCTCTAATATTTTTTCCCCCAGCTTAGAAAATATTTTCCTAGTTAAAGCAGAGCTATTCACACCTTTGTCTTCAAAAACTTCCTTGACAAACATTTCCTTTACACTATTAAAACTTCTCGTTTTTTCTTTTGTTTTCAAAATAACAGTTTGATCTTCATTACCTATTGAATATGCGATGCCATCTAAACTAGACACGCTTGCACCACTATCACTCATCTTCCTTCCAAGGTTTTGAATGTTATCCCCCATTTTTCTTAATGTAGAGCTAGCTCTCTCTTGTGTTGCCTGTTTTACAGAACTTGCAGTTTCTTTTACCGAATTCTTGGCATATACAGCACCATCTTTGATTTTTCCGCCAATATGCTTCGCTCCTTCAACTGTTTTTTCTGCTGACCATTTGAGCCCTTTATATCCAGATTGAACTGCTTTTACAGCAACTTTCGCAGCGAAAAATAGAGTAAGACCAACTATAGCACTTGGTATAGCAAGTGTTGCACCAACTGCCAAAAATGGTAACACTGCTGCAAATAATCCACTTGCTGTACCTACTACAAGGGCCTTATCTCCTTGCTTCATCTTGGAGAATTCTGTATCTCCTTTTAACAGATCCATAATTCTGTCTTTTAGCTTCTTGGGATCGTGAATGATATCTGAATTTAATGAAGAATCTTGAATCATTTTAAGATCATCTTGCTTAGTTTCAACAAAATTTGAAGAGTTTTTTTCACTAGGTGACATTTTTAACCTCACTATTAATTAAACATACTAATATTGTATATATCTGATTCTTAAGTTAGGGTTAATTCATCTAACAATGTCCACTTACTCTCAAATGATTTTGCTTGATGTGTTTTTTTGAAAGCACAGAAAATTAGTGATTATTGCAATATAATATCTCGTTTGGATTAGCTATAGTTGAAGCAAAACTCATCCTTTTGAAGGAGTAGATTTTTCCGTAGTCTTAGCAGGAACTGTGTTTGGATCTGATAGTTCTGTTCTGACATATTTGCCTTCTTTATCATATAAATCGCGAAAATCATTCATTTGCACATCAGTTTGAACTTCCACTGTATTAGTCTTTTTTTGATCTGTTGAAGATGATGCATTAACTTCTTTATCTTTAGTAGCTTTTTGTCTTAGTTGTGTATTTTCTTCTTGTAATTGCTTTGAATTTTTCTTTAACTCACCAATCTCTTTTGTTTTTTGCTTTAATTGTTCAGATATCATTAGTTTGTCCCTAGCCAAACTTTTATTTTCCTTTCCTAATTTACTAATTCTTTTGCTTGAAGATTTATCCGCAGCTTGTGTACCTTGGTCTTGTGTTTTAGGAACTGTAGTTTCGTGATTACTTGCCTCGATTCCTCTACTTTCATATTCAGCTTCAGTTGAAGTAGCTACTTTCGCATTTACTTCACTGAACTCATCCGCAAGTGATCTTCCGGGTTCAAGTTGTCGAATTTTCCTCTCTAAATCTTCATTTTTTCTTTGTAGTTCATTGAATTCTTGAGACAATTGTTTCATCTTTTTAGCCAATGTATTGTTTTTCCCTTTTTCTTCCGTCAATTCTTCTACCAACTGCTTTTCGTGATTATCTTGTGAACCTTCTACCAATATTTTCTTGAGATCATTTTCAAAATTTGTATTCTTTTTTTCTAGTGTACTTAACTTAGCTTCACTTTGCTTAAATTTTTCCTGTAGTTCCTCATTTATTCTATTTGTTGACTGAATCTCACTTTCTTTATCGTTCAATTGACTCATTAAATGTGTTATTTTAACATTTTTATCTTTTTGACTTTGTTCTAGTACGGTTACTTTTCGTTCTAATTGCTTAATGTCTTGATCTTTTTTAGCTAACTCTTTTTCCTTTCTTTTCAATTCATCTTTAAGTCTTGTGACTTCTTTTGCCAAATCTTGCTTTTCCTCAGTTAATTTACTTAGTTCCTCATCAACTTCTTGTATTATCTTTGTATTATGGCTTTTTAACTCTGCATTTTCCTTCTTGAGATATGTATTTTCTTTCTCTAATTCCGCTACTCTATCTTCTAATCCTTTCCCTCCTTGTTTATGCTCTTCTTCATCATTAAACGTATCACTTTCAAATACTTCATCTCGTTCGGTAGAAGCTGTAGCTTTACTCCTCTCGTTTGAGTTTTATTACTACAACTCCCCCTAAAGAACCGTGCTTGCAGATTTCCCGCACACGGCTCATCAATATTAGTTTTCACAGTCGTCCCTCTTATGCATATAAAGAAAAATGTATTTTTGGCTTTGGTAATGGATTTACTTCTACGTAGTGTACAAACTGTTCCCAGGTCATACTCTTTTTCTGACTACGCCGATTTATCCATTTAAATGCTAGCTTTCTTACTGATGTGTAAAATTGTTTCAAACACCAATAATTTCCGCTAATACCAAAGTAGTTATAGTGTCCTGTTAATTTAGCCTTCAGTACTTGCCACCAAGCTTTAAGTCGAATACTTCCGCGGACTATTTTCAACCACTCCTTGATTTCTTTTAGTTTTCTGGCTAGATTTAACTTTGAGGTTTTATGTCCCATTATTAATCTACCACGACGACTTTTTGCACCATAGTGCGTAAACCCCAGAAAATTGAAACTTTCCGTCCTTCGTTTCTCTCTTATCGCTTGTTGCCACTCCCTCTTGCCAAACTTTACTACTCTGGTCTTGTTTTCAGATACTTCCAACCCAAATTTATTTAGCCTTTGTTTCAGTAATTCCAGAAATTCTTCCGCGTCTACCTTACTTTCGCAACAAACCACAAAATCGTCGCAAAACCTTATTAGTTGTATATATCCTCTGGATCTTGGTTTAAATTTCTTTTCTATCCATAAATCCAACACATAATGTAAGTATATATTTGCTAATACAGGACTTACTATACCACCTTGGGGTGTACCTTGTTTTGTTGCTTCATAATTTCCAGCTTCGACTATCCCTGCCTTGAGAAACCGCTTTACTAACCACCGCAAATTTGGGTCAGTTATTCGTTCCCTTAGACATCTCATTAGCCATTTATGCTGTATATTATCGTAGAACTTCTTGATATCCACTTCTACAATGTAGTTTATTGGCTTGTACATAACTGCTTTATCTAGTGCATTTACCGCTTGATGACAGTTTCTTCCAGGTCGAAATCCATATGAGCTGTCCAGAAAGTTTGCCTCGTAAATATTTTCTAGTATCTTCTTCAGCATAATCTGTACTAATTTATCCTCGGTCGATGGTATTCCGAGTCCGCGTTTCTCTTTACTTCCAGCTTTCGGTATATATACCCTCTTTACTGGTTGTGGTTGATATTGCTTCCTCTTCATACTTTCTACTAGCACTTCGAGTTTCTCATTCAGATTTTCTCCGTATGATTCCACTGTTATCTGGTCTACTCCACAAGCCTTGTTACGCTTCAGTTCTTTATAACATCTCGCAAGATTCTCTGTATTTATCAGATGGACTAACGATGTGAATTTTAGTCGCTTATCTTGCTTTGCTCTTACTGCTATCTGGTTTAGTTTATTTTGCATGTTATTCCAACCTCCGTTGTATTGGCCTAGCAATCCCTATTCCAGTTACTATATTGCTGATCGCTTCCCCTTGTACGTGGCTTTCCCACATTCTGAGTACTATCAATCAGTCCGACTTCCCCTGCATCTTCCGCTAGTTCTTGCCTTTGTTGACTTGTTCCAGCGTACCTTTGTAGGAATGCATAGGATCTCCCAAGTTCACTTGAAGTCCATTTCAATACATGGCACGGTCTCAGATCCCGATAGAGTGAGTGATAACTTGCCTTTACGCTATCCTTCATGCTGTCTTCCATGGCCATGAAAATGTCGACCTCTATGTCTTCAGGTATTTCGGAACTCAATCCCTTCACTTTCGTTGTACCCTGCATTGTCCATCCCACTAGCTCTATTACACTCGTTACCTCATGCAACATAGTGGTCTGTTCCAAACTGTTGGCTAGACTTTGTTTGTGTTGGATTTTCACCAACTGTTCTCCAAGCACTTCTTGGCGCACCTTGGCGCACCTTGGCGCACCATCACTAACCTCACTACTAATAGACAAAGAACTTCTGCGTGAAGAAGGTGTATTAAGAGAAGAATATCCACTGCTACTTGGTGTAGCTGACTGTGGTGAATCTTTTGTAAATGTTTCATCTGCTGGTGTTTGCTGCTCGTTCACACTTTTGACCATGTCAGTGAAAGTTTGATATAGAGTTTTGCCATTGATAAAAACTTCTTTATTCTGCTCAACTAATTTTAATACCTCTTCTGGGTCAGTTATTTCTCCAAATTTTGGTTCATCAATCACTCTTTTTATGCCCTTAGAATTTACTTCTACAGTCATGCTACAATCTATGCTATTGCCTTTAGAATCCTTAGCTTGCCAGTTAATGGTCATCTCACATGAGCTTGAACCAGTAAAATCATAGTGCCTTTCGCTGCCTTTTTTGGTTGCAGTTATTTGACTATCTTTCCCTAAAGATAGGTTATAAACCTTGCCTTCGTCACTGGCTCTTAAAAGGGTGCTAATCTCTATTGGTTTTTCTTTATTTTCAAATCTAATTTTAAATTCATTATCTTGTGTTGTATATACTAAGAAATTTTCACTTGGTAGAGATTCTGCGAATTTTTTATGTGTTGCATTTATTGATTGCTCAAACTTTTGAAACTCCTCTTTCCACTTTGAACTTACCTGTTCTTTAATGTTCTCATCTTTGTGTAAAGGACCAATAAAGTACCAGATTAAATTTTCTTCTTCTAGTTTTCTGATAAAATCCTGAAAATTTTTGCAAGATTTAATGAAACTTAAAATATCATTTTTCTTTTGCTCATCTACATCTAAACCTTGATTTTCAGCTATAAATAAGTTTTCTTTTAGCATAATTTCTATTTTTAGAGAACTATATTATAATATTAGCATATTTTCTTAAAAAATCAACTAATCTTATAGTTAAATAAACTTGAGTATTTGGCGGGAATGTTATATATTAACCACTCCAAGAAGTGCAGTATGGACAATACTATTATAAGAAAATACGATATTAGAGGTGTGGTAGGCAGAGACCTGCAAATCAGTGATGGGTATGAAATAGGTAGAAAATTCGGTCAAACTGCAGCTAACGTTTGTGTAGGCTATGACAGCAGGATAGATTCACCAAGCATAGAAAAAGAATTAATCAGAGGCTTGATTTTATCCGGTGCGAATGTTATACGCGTTGGGCTCTGTTCTTCACCTATGCTCTACGCTGCAACAATGCAGGCAGATCTTGGGATTATGATCACTGCTTCTCATAATCCCAGAGAATATAACGGCTTTAAATTTTTCAGTAGTAAAAAAGTTTACTCAGATCAAGAAATGAAGGAAATTATAGGCAATACAATTAAAAACAGCACGAAAATTGGAAGCTTAATTAACACGAATATATATAGTGAGTACGTTAACATATTAAAAAATGCGCTCAAGAATAACGCTACACAAAAACTAAAAATAGCTTGGGATTTTGGCAATAGTCCAACAATTGTAAGGTATATTGAAAAAGTTTTACCAAGTCATATACACATCATAACCAATAACTCTATAGATGGGACGTTTCCACTGCATGACCCAGATCCCATAGAAGAAAAAAATCTTGCTCAGTTAATCAGTATTGTCAAGAAAGATAAATGTGATCTTGGTATTGCACTTGATGGTGATGGTGATAGGGTACGCTTGATTGATAATAAAGGTAATGTTGTTTCCAATGATCACTTGTTTATGATTTTTTCACGTGAAGTATTGGCGGAATACCCAAAAAGCAAAGTTATTGCCAACGTAAAAATGAGTATGAAAGTGCATGATTTCGTTAGCAAATTAGGAGGACAAATAATTACCTGTGCCACTGGACACTCACTAGTTAAGAAAAAGATGGTAGAAGAAGGGGCCAAGTTTGCCGGTGAACTGAGTGGGCATTTTTTCTTTTCTGAGCTGGGTTTTGATGATGGACTATATTCTGCTATTAAAGCCATTGACATTTTACTTAAGAAAAACCAAAGCCTATCTGAGGCGATTGAAGATTTACCAAAGTTATATATCACTCATGAAGTGAAAATTGTGGTGAAGGATGAGAAAAAATTTCAAATAATTGAATCAATCAAGGAGACACTAAAGCAGCAAAACATTGTATTTTCAGAGCTTGATGGAATTAAGGTAACTGATGATAAAGGTTGGTGGCTTCTTAGAGTATCAAATACGCAAAACTGCATAACAGCAAGATGTGAAGGAAATACCTTAGAAGATTTTGAACTCACTAAAAAAGTTTTGTTTTATTACATTGATGAACTAAAATTATACATTTAAATTTTTTTGATGATTTACTTATTCGTCAATGTTTGCAGTTTTGTTTGATTAGTAATAGGAATTGGTAACCTATGGCTCACTGCTGTGGATAATAGCTGTCTAGGCTAGTTTAGCTATAGAAAATCAACACTCACTTTTCTTTATTGTTTTGAGGTTTTTCTTGATCAACCATTTCCTCACCAATCTCTTTTATTTTTAGTATCAATGACTCTGGTACATACATGTTAATTACTTCTTCTGTTGTCACAAATAAAGCCTGATAAGAGTGTGAATTTATTATCCAATTGGGCAATATGTCTTCTGCGTCTATTTTAGACTCTCCCTCTTTTTTATCATATACTGTGTGGCAATATAAGTGCACAGCAAAAAATAGTACATAAGAAAGCAATATTCCTCTGAGTGCTCCGACAAAGATTCCAGTAACTCTATCCATTAATCCCAACCTTATAGGTGATAATATGTACATTAGCCAGTTATTCATTGTCATGAATGTAAGATTAAGTATAATAAATACAGAGATTGTAGAAAGTATGTTTTGTGTAACTTTAGAGTTAAAATACTTACTATAATTTATAATAAAAAAATCATAGTAACTAGCTGTCAAAAAGACTGATAAGAGCAAGAACATTAATGCACATAGCTCTTTTATAAAACCTCTAGTTATCGATATTATTACACACAAGACAATAATAAAGATAATTAGGCTATCGAAAAACATATTTTGTATCTATATGATTTTCAAGATATAATAGTTGTAAATAACAAAGTTGTAAAATTAATTGTATTGATATTTTATCAGCTGGTCTAAGTACCGGGCAATCATATCAACTTCTAAATTTAGGTAATTACCTGTTTTATTATGCTGAAAAGTTGTGTTTTTCCATGTATAGGGAATTATATTCACAGTGAATTCTTGATCGACAACTGAATTTACTGTAAGGGAAACTCCATCTAGCGTTACAGAACCTTTTTTTGTAATAAATTTAATTAATTCTTGTGGGCATGATAGTCTGATTTCATGAGATTCTAAATTTTGATTGATTGTTAAAATTTCTGTTGTGTCATCCACATGACCCTGAACCAAGTGGCCGTCAATTCTGTCACTCAGTTTCATTGCTTGTTCTAGGTTTATTTTTTTTCCTATTTTCCACATATTTAAGTTAGAAACCTTCATAGTTTCTTGAGATACTTGAACTGTGAATACATTGCTCATTATGTCGACAACAGTTAAACACACTCCGGAGCAGGATATTGAATCTCCTTTGTTTATAGAGGATAAATTTTGTGTCTCAATATGGAAGATTTGATCAGAGTTAGGGTGGATAGTGATATCAGTTATAGTGCCAATATCTTGGATAATTCCTTTAAACATGCAATAAAATAAATAATTATATCACAAAAGATCTTATTTGTTAGATGTGCAAAGGAAGATCTTTTTCACTTATCTGCTCAATAGATTCTACAGAATATTCAGAATATAGAAAGTAAGCCAGGTTCAAAACGCACAGTGTAATTAATATCGGTAACCCTATGTTTAATGTTAGACCGATACTTTTCCTTTTTTCTGTTGGCACCAATTCCTTTAAAATTGACACTTTTCCCAGCGGCAAGTGCCATAGCCAGAGTGCTGATATAGAAGCTGCTACTAAAAATAGACAAAGATAAGTCTCTTTCGAGGAAAATACAGTTTTTAATGGTGATTTGAGCCCAATATTAGTAGGCAATCGAGTTTTAGCTTCATTTGTTTTTGGTAAATGTTCTACAGCTTTGCTTGGCAAAATTTCATGAGAAATATTTCGAGGCTGTGGAGAAGATTGTATAGGAATGCCCGAAACTAATTTGAGCAATTGCACTGTTTTTCTATATACTTGCTTTTGTAAGTATTCTTTACCTAGAAGTGAGTTATTAGGAGGTTGTGGCCTTTTGAGTACCTCTAGCACTTCTGATATCTCATCTGATTCTAATACTTCATGTAATTGTTTATCTTGAAAGTAAACAATATTAAATATTAAGTTGAAAATATTGTGAAATGTCTCTGGGTCTTGATTTTTATATCCATTCATCACTTCAATAAATATTTCATCGAGTTTTTTTTCTCTACGCTCAATCTGGTTATCTATCATAGCTACTCTAGCATCATTTTGAGCTTGTTTTACGATAGATTGTTTTTCTTCTTCTGATAGTTCTTGAGCTTGCTTTTTTGACTTCTTTTTTCTGTTAGTTTTAAAATAATCTGTGTGCGACCTGGTTTGACCTATATCCCGCTCTGTTTCTTGAGGGACTAAATTTCCTATACTACCCTCTGTTATCCGAGTGGCTGACACTGGTTCTTTCTCTTCTTGGTCAAGTGCTGGAATAACACCAGGTGGCATATTGTTACTCTGTATAGAAAATTTGGGCAGTTGTGGGAAAAAGAATTGTGCCGTATTAAAAAAATTGAATGGCTGAAAAAGAGACCTAAACCAGGAAATATTTTCATGCATTGTAGCAACAATTACTGGTGCACGTGTAATTTGCTTTCTGTTACTTGCTATATTGTAGCCAAACGAACCTTGCACAATTTGTTTATCTTGCGTGTTTCTTTTTTCAATCACATTTTCGTTTTTATTTTCAGTTTCTTCTATTTGTAATGTATCTTGACTTTGCTCCTCACTTTTGGCTTTTTCTACATGTTTTAGCTGCTTATTCAAGAATATCTCGATTTGTTGCAAGCTATTGAGGTTGATGTTTTTAACGTTTGTTTGTAGCGTTATCGTTATGCCCTGCATGAGGATTTGAATTGGAGCATTATTTATGAATTCTTCTACAGTTTTATTAGCTTTATGGTAGTTATTATATAATTCTTCACTTTCTTTTGCTACTTTTATATTGGCTGTGAAGTTTTTCTCCTGAGAAAGGCTGGTTTCAAAAAAGTCAATCAAATGTTTTATTTGAGGTAATATTGTATTAGGGTTTACCTCTGTCAGTAGCTTGAGCTTAAATGAAAACTCTTGCGTATCACTTGTAATATTTTTTGAGCGAATGGTGCTAATCTCCAGCACTTCATTAGAAAATGCTTTACTTATTTCTTTAGATCTATCCTTAAAAAACTTAGGTAAACCCTCAATTTCGTATTTTTTCTTAGTTTCTATGTTACTACTATGCATGAGTAAATTTTTTAATGTAGAGTGAAATAAAAAACATAATTAGTCAATAAATTAATAATTATAGCACTCTTACATAATAGTAGCGTGTTGGATTCAATAAGAGCAGAAAAAGTTACTTTACAAATCTCATCAATCTTCTTATCATAACAATAAGAGTGTTTATCCTTGTTTTTAATCTCTGCAGATTTAACAACAAAATTCAGTAAAAAACTCAGGTATATATTGGCAGATTACATAAAATTATAGCGGCTGCATGTCTTTTTTATTTTTTCTACATTCAGCCAAAACGCGCTTTAAATAAGCGTTAGCACATTATTACAATGCCGATTTACATTATTATAGGGTCAAAACTCACTACTGGGGGATTCTTTTGCCTTTTTTTCGCTTGGTGAATTTTTTAATATTCTGGATTAGTTAGTAGTCCTATAGAGATAGCACTTGATGCTGGAATTCAGGAATTTTTTGAGCACGAAAGTTATGCTAAGTTTTTATTGTTAAGTAAAGGCTGGATTCCAGTGGGCTTTGTTGCACCACTCAAGGAAAGAACAGGCAGTTACTGATGGAATTTGTTATAAAATAGATATTTAGCCGACAAAGGAAAAATATGCCAATAAGAATGAAAGTCAGTAACTGCAATGAATATAACAAATTTCTTCAAGAAAGGGGAAATGTTTTTCATTATATCAACGATGCCATTGAAAATTGGTACGAAAATAGTCCAAAAGTAGCAGGTGGCAACAATGTCTACAGCGACAAAGTAGTGATTCTAATTCACATAATAACCTATCTATTCAGGATTGGTCTTAGGCAAACAGTGGGATTTATAGAGAAATATCTTGAGCAAATAGGGAAAATTTTGCAAATTATCAGCTATTCGCAGGCTTCAAGAAGGTTTAAAAAGCTTAATATCAAAATCAACGACTGCAGAGTTGATAAGAACGATATGGAAGATATTGAAATTGCTATAGATAGTACAGGTATCAGCATCTACAATAATATTCCAGGCCATAGTAAGGCAAATGGTACAGATAGAAAGTATCGCCGCTATGAGCAAACAAGAAAGCTACATGTAATGCTAGAGATAGGTAGTAAAAAAGTTATAGCTGCAAAATACAGTAGTGGAGTTTATTCCGACCACTATGGAGCCTGTGATCTTATTGAAAGAGTGGATACCAAGTATAACATAAGCACGATATATGCAGATAGGGCATATAATCGAAAGAAGTTATACAAACTGTGCGATGAGCTTGACATAAAGACAAGGATTCCTCCGCAAAATAATGCAGTAGAGCATCCAAAGTTGGATTATATGAATGAGAGAAATTCTACAATCAAGCTCATAAAGTCATATGATGAAGATGGTATGAAGAGGTGGAAAAAAGAGATAAATTATTGGAAGAGATCTTATATAGAAAGTTTTTTCTCGCGACTGAAGCAAATATTTGGATTTAGTTTTAGGAATAAATCTGAGATTAATCGTGAGAAGGAACTGCTACTCAAGTGTTATTTGCTTAACAAATTTACTGAAATAGGCATGGCTAAGTTTGATATAGCTTCATGAATTTATTATACATTACCCACTATCCGAAGAGCTGTGCAACAAAGCCATTCCAGTGTCGGAGCACTGGAATGACAGAAGAAGGAAACACTCGGATAGGGGCAATTTTAATGATACCAATCATAGAGATCAGCTACTCTGATGACAACTTTTTATCCAAATAGTTTTATTGATGATATTAAAGATTGCACTATAATGAAAGTTTAAGCTAGCGTTTTTAAGGTGAATAAAGAGCTAATAAGTGAAATACCTTTACTTGAAGATAAGGCAGTTTCTGAGATTGAAAATGCTGCTTCTTTGAAGGATTTAGAAAAAGTTAGGTTGTCATACTTGGGGAGAAAGGGTGTAGTAAAAGCTTATTTCGATGACTTAAAGAATATAGATGATGCAGGAGAGAAACGCGACCTAGGTGCAGTGATTAATGTTTTACGCAATAAGATAGACCAGCTTATAACAAGCAAAGAAAATGAACTGAAAGATAAAGAAGTTAAGTTAAAACTGCAAAATGAAGCAGTTGATATCACACTGCCTGTCAGACCAGAAAGAATTGGCAAGATTCATCCACTCAGTAAAGTTATAAGTGAAGTGAAGCTCATTTTTGCGCATATGGGCTTTAAAGCAGTTGATGGTCCTGATATTGAAGATGAATTTCACGTATTTGATGCATTAAATACTCCAAGTCACCACCCTGCACGAGAGGAGCAAGATACCTTCTATTTAAGGAATAAAATAAATGATAAAAGAATGGTGCTGCGCACTCATACCTCATCTGTGCAGATTAGAACCATGGAAAAGACAAAAACTTTTCCAATTAAAATAGTGGCTGCAGGCAGGGTATACAGAAATGACTTTGATGCAACTCACACTCCTATGTTTCATCAGATAGAAGGACTTTATGTTAATGAAAATGTCAATATGGGCCAATTAAAATTTACTATTCATTGCTTCCTTAGTAAATTTTTCGGAGATAAGGGTCTAAGAATACGCTTTCGTAATAGTTTTTTCCCTTTTACTGAACCTTCTGCGGAAGTGGACATAAGCTATAAAGATAGTAAATGGATTGAAGTACTTGGATGTGGTATGGTGCATCCAAATGTCTTTAAAAATGTTGGAATAGACGATACTAAATACAGTGGCTTTGCATTTGGGATTGGTATAGAAAGGCTAGCAATGCTGAAATATCAAATTAGTGATCTAAGGAGCTTTTACGACAATAGAGTTAGTTGGCTCAACCATTATGGTTTTCATTTTTCGTCTTTAAGATAAGTGACAAATAAATCTTATACATTTGTTGTACTTGCTGCTGGGCATAGTGAACGAATGAATTCAAGCTTGCCTAAGGTTCTGCACAAAATAGGTAATTTCTCCATGCTTGAGCATGTCATTTACAATGCAAAGCAGCTGAATCCTGAAAAAATAGTTATTGTAGTCGATTTGCCTTTAACTCAAAGGCTGAAATGCTTTGAGGGTATAAAACTAATTACACAAGAGTCAACGCTCGGCACGGGAGATGCAGTCAAAATTGCAATGAGGAACCTGAAAGAATTGTCAGATATAGTTGTTGTGCAGTATGGGGATACTCCACTAATAAAAAGCAGCACAATAACTAAAATGATAAGCTGCTTAGGAGAGAGCAATGCTTTAGTTTGTCTTGGGTTTAAAACTAATAATAAAGGATACGGTAGACTAATTATTGAGAACGGTTCCCTAAGAGAAATCGTAGAAGCACAAAATGGTAGAAATAATGATGAGGAATTTCTTGCTAATGCCGGAATAATGGTTGCACGTGAAAAGAATCTACGTGAATTGGTGGAGAAAATAGAGTGTAATAACCAAGCTCATGAATATTACTTGACCGATATCGTTGCCATTGCAGTAAAGAGTAATTTAAATGTCGGCTATGTTATTGCTGATGAGGAGGAGGCAACTGGCATAAATAATAGGAATGACCTTGCAACGGCCGAGTTTTACTTTCAAGAAGAAAAAAGAAAGTTTTTCACTAACTCTGGAGTAACGCTTGTTGCTCCAGAAACTGTTTTCTTCTCTCTTGATACGCAAATTGGTATGGATTCGATTGTTTACCCATACGTTTTTTTTGGTCCTGGAGTAAAAATAGGATCTGGTGTTAGGGTTGGTCCATTTGCCAAATGTGAAAATACAACAATAGGTGATGGTGCAATCATAGGTAATTTTGTTGAAACAAAAGCAAGTGATATAGGTATAAATACTAAGATAAAGCATTTAAGTTATATAGGAAATACTCAGGTAGGGCAGGGGAGTAACATAGGTGCAGGTACCGTTATTTGTAATTATGATGGGAAAAAGAAACATAGAACAAATATTGGAAGCAATTGTTTTATTGGTGCCAATAGTTCATTAATTGCACCGCTTAATGTTCATGATGACTCTCTAGTTGCAGCAGGTAGCGTTGTAGTCAAAGATGTGCCAAAGGGAAGTCTGGCAATTGCAAGAGAAAGACAAATAACAAAAAAAATAAAATAATTCCAATTTTTTACTTGCAATTTATACTATTTTTAATATTTATATGCTTGTATATGCATATATTAATCTTTGGAGGATAAAAATGAAAAAGTTACTTACTTTGTTGGCTTGGTGCGACCTGAAAGTCTTCGGTCATATTGTTTAAAAGGAGAGGAATTCATTCAGAAAGAAACTGAAAGGATTCTAAAACTTATTAAACCAGATGTTTTGCCGTCTGAGTCTACGCATCAGTGCGAATCGGGCAACCGGTTGGTGCCAAGCGATGCGGACAATGAACCTCCTCTTGAAAAAGAAGATGCTCAATCGTGAGAGGGGCATAAACTGCAAGCATCATGTGGTTGGAGGGCTAGGCTAGTGGTATGGTGAACGTAAGTGAAGCTTTATAAGTACCGATACGATGAAAGAGCTAAAGATGCTGATAAGCTCTGACCAAAAGGTAATGTGGATAAGTTACATTTTTCATTTCTAGATGTACGCAAATAATAACTCCACCGGTATAGAGAAGCCACCTAACCCACTGTTGTATGACTGGAGAAACAGGGTAAGCCTGTATTTTCGCCTACATGGCAAGCAAACCGCAAGGAATGCTGATGGAAGTGCAGGTAAAGGAGAATGGAGAAAGCGAATGCCATTTTGTAACGAAATGGATACAATTTGTAACATTAATTCGCGTGAAAACGAGCAGACTTCCATTTGGTCCCTCGTGACAAGAAACTTTGTTAACCACTTAAGGTAGGAAAGCAGATGATTACAAGTAAACCTGTAAGTGCATCTACCGAAAGCTTTGAAGCATGGAAGCAATTGCCATGGAAGAAATGCCAGAAAGTTATTGTGAGGCTACAAAGACGTATTGTTAAGGCTGTCCAAGAAGGAAGATGGGGTAAGGTAAAAGCTTTACAACATCTTCTCACACGCTCTTTTAGCGGAAAAGCTTTGGCTGTTAAGAGAGTAACTGAAAACCAAGGAAAAACCACAGCAGGTGTAGATCGTCAACTATGGTCAACTTGCAATGCTAAATTTCAAGGAATAAAGCTGTTAAAACAAAGAGGATATAAACCTTCTCCGCTCAAACGAATTTATATCAGTAAATCTAATGGCAAAAGAAGGCCTCTCGGTATACCCACGATAAAAGATAGAGCGATGCAAGCATTATATCTGTTTGCTCTGGAACCGATAGCTGAAACGATCAGTGATCGTCACTCCTATGGCTTTAGACCTAAAAGATCCTGCGCGGATGCTATTGCTGCTTGTCACTTATTACTGGCAAGACGCAATCGACCACAATGGATACTAGAAGGTGATATCAAAGGGTGCTTTGACAACATTAACCATGAATGGCTTATGAAGCATATTCCTATGGAAAAGAAAATTCTTCATAGATGGTTAAAAGCTGGTTTCCTAGAATCGAAAACTCTGTATCCCACAACTGCTGGCACTCCGCAAGGAAGTATAATTTCTCCAATACTAGCTAACTTTACCTTAGATGGTCTTGAACAGTTATTAGAAAGTCGCTTTGGTAAATTAGGTAGCAAAAGAAGAGGAAAAATCAGAAGTGGAGTGAATGTAATCAGGTACGCAGACGACTTTATTATTTCAGGTTTCACACATGAAGTACTGGAAAAGGAAGTTAAGCCTTTAGTATCATCTTTTCTTCATGAGCGAGGTTTAATTCTGTCAGAAGAGAAGACAAAGATTACATCTATTACAACAGGGTTTGACTTTCTTGGTTGTAATGTACGTAGATATAATAAGAAGTTAATTATTAAACCTTCGAAAGAAAGTATTAAAAGACTTCTTAATAAAGCACGTACATTGATAAAAGCAAATATAGCGAACACTCAGGCTATAGTAATTAAGTCACTCAACTCTCTACTGAGAGGATGGGGAAATTACTATCACCATGTGTGTGCTAAAAAAGCGTTTAGAAAGATCGACAATGAAATTTGGCATAGTTTATGGAAATGGGCAAAGAAAAGACATCCTCGTAAAGGATTACGTTGGATAAAGAATCGTTACTTCAAAGTAATGGGTCAACGCCAATGGGTTTTTGCTGCACCCATATGCAAGAACAAACCAAAAGAGATACGGTATTTAAGACTGCTTAAGCTGATTGATATACCTATCAGACGACATGTTAAAATCAGAGCGGATGCAAATCCCCTTGACTTAAAATGGAAAAAGTATTTTGATGAGAGAGTGAAACGAACAAGAATGTTAGCAAGCTCCTTTTCAAGAGAAGGTTCTCTACTGTTGGTGTCACCATTAAGAATGATGTTTCCTGAGGAATCATGAAGGACAAGCCGGTTCTAGAAAAGAAGAACTTAGATAAGGGGCTCAAGCGTAGTGTGGGGAAACCTGCATGCTGCGTTTCTAAGGGAGGGGGTAGTAGTAATACTGCTTCCTTACCTGACCAAGTAAATTTTTATGCAAAAATTATTATCAAAAAGTAGTAATGTAAGAGGCTTTACGTGCAATTAAATTTATTTAACAATAATCAAGTTGATTATTGTTGGCAAAATTATATCACCTTAGATGAAAATAAGCACGTATATAACTCAATAGTTAATGATTTATCTTGGAAATGCCTGATTCTTTTTGGACCTAACAGCTCTGGGAAAACTCACCTTGCTCATATCTGGCAATCAAAAAACGATGCTATTTTCATTGATGTAAATAATTTTGTAAGCGAAATGAGGTACAGCGATGCGTTTATTTTAGAAGATGTACAAAACATTAAAGATGAGGAAATGTTGTTACATTGTTATAATTACATGAAAGAAAATGATAAGAGACTGCTAATTACTTCTTCGATTTTACCGAAAAAGCTTAACTTCAAACTAAAAGATTTAAGCTCGCGAATATTATCAACTATCAGCGTAAAAATTTTACCTGCAAGCGAAGAATTATTAAGAATTATGCTAATAAAACAATTTTCAGATAAACAGTTAAAAATTGATCTAAAGGTAATTGATTATATTCTAGCAAGAATAGAACGTTCTTTCCACAGCATTAATAAAGTTATAGAAAAAATAGATAATGAATCTATAGGATCAAATGTAACCATTCCTTTTATTAACACTTTATTAAAAAAAAGTGCCAATTGATTCCTTTTTTTGTAAGGTATTTATTACATATATTAAAAATTTATTAATACCCATACAATAATGAAGTTGAAATCACTATTTCTTTATGTTAAAATTATAATAAATACTATGATATAATAAGAATAAACAGACATAGCTAAGGGAAATTTTATACGATAGTAAAACTTACTTTACAGGATGTTTTTTATAGACTCAATGTGATAATTGAAATATGGTAAAAATAAGATCAAATTTAAAAAAAAGGTTAAAACAAAGGTTTGTAGTACTTACTTTATTGATAAATGCTTTGTTTATCTCATATTTTCTTATAAAAAACACAAAAAATACTTTCAATCAAATTATAGTCAAAGAAATAAATATAGGAGCTGATAATGAAAAATAAACAACCACAAAATAAAAAAGAGAATCTTTACATCACGTATTACATAGATGCTTTGGTTTCTGAAAAATCCTCTACACAAAATACTTTGGAAAGTTATCGTTCAGATTTACACCAACTTGAAAAATTTTTATTAGAAGGAGGCACTACCTTAGTTGGTGCAAGTAAAGCTAATATTAAAGATTATGTAAACTTTTTACGTACACAAAAGAAATATAAAACTAGTTCTATATCAAGAAAAATATCTGCTATCAAAAATTTCTATAAGTGCCTATTTAATGATGGAATAATAGATTTTAATCCAGCACCGGCTAATGATAATGAATTAAGAAATCCAAAGGTTTCCCGTCCTTTGCCTAAGTATTTAAGTGTTCAAGAAATATTTTTGCTCATGGAAACAGTAAAAAAATCAGCAAGCGGATCGAATAAAGAGATAAGCAGTAAAAGGCTATGTGCAATTTTAGATATTCTTTACTCTTCCGGGATGCGTGTTTCTGAACTAATTAATATGAAGTTATGTGAAGTATTACATTTAGTAAACGGTAATGGTAAAGAAGGCTATATAATAATAAAGGGAAAAAGTAGCAGAGAAAGGCAAATCCTTTTTAATGAGCAAGCATTGCAAAGTCTTAAAAATTATTTATCAATTCGTGACAATCTGCTTCCTAACAACAAAAAATCTGATTGGCTATTCCCAGGTGATAAACCTAATAAACCCATTACAAGGCAAAGAGTTGGTCAATTAATAAAGGAATTAGCAAGAAAGTGCGATATTGATGAAAATAAAATCTCTCCACATGTGATTAGGCATTCTCTTGCTACCCATCTACTGAATAGCGGAGCAAATATTGTGCTGATACAAAAAATTCTTGGCCATACTAATCTTTCTACAACACAAATATATACTCATATTGCTAATGAAAAGTTAAAGGACAAATTAGCTGATTCTCATCCTATTACTCAGATGATCAATAATTAAACTTATTGCTTTTAGTTTTGTAGTAAAGTTAAATTCAAATAAGTTTACGTGTGTTTGTGATTGCAAGTTTATTGTTTAATTTACTCCTTATATTATGGGAAGTATTCTATACTTTAATTACTCTCCCTGTAATTTTCTTTCCTGAGTGTGTAATAACCATTTTCCTTGTTTGCTCGGTGAGAGTTGTATTATTCATGTTGCGTTTATTATGTGGCATTAAATATGAAGTGAGGGGAATGGAAAACATTCCTAAGCAACCTTTTATAATTGCATCTAAACACCAATCTCCATTTGAAACATTTATTTTTATACTACTCTTTAGAAAAGCAGTTTTTATTTTAAAACGTGAATTGAAATGGATTCCATTCATTGGTTTACATCTTATAGCGCTGAAAATGATTTTTATTAACCGTTCAGATGGTATCAGTTCTATACGCCATATAATTAAACTAGCAAAAATGCATATAAAAGAAAATAGAAGCATAATAATATTTCCTGAAGGCACAAGAACGACTATAAACCAAAATATAAAATATCAATCGGGTATTGCTGCTTTATATAGCGTATTATCTGTTCCTGTGTTACCGATTGCTTTAAACACTGGTTTGTTTTGGCCAAAAAGCATACTTTCTCTGAGAAAGAATCCCGGAAAGGCGGTAATAGAAATATTACCTCCCATATATCCTGGGTTAAACAAAAATGAATTCTTGCAAAGTTTAGAAAAAATCATTGAAGAAAGAAGTAGTAGATTAATTGCAGAAAAAACTGATATTGCAAATTAACAAAAAAACTTTATAATTAAAAGAAAAGTACAGGTATTAATATATGGCAAATCATAAGAGTGCTAAAAAAATGATGAAGGTAATAGCAAAGCGTACTTTAGTAAATAAGATGCGAAAAAGCAAAACTCGTACTGCTATTAGAAGATTAGTTGATATAATCAAGTCTGGTGATAAAGAGAATGTTGTCTTGGCATTTCGGAATGCTGAATCCAATTTACACAAATGTGTAAATAAAGGTGTCATTCATAGGAATACTGCTGCACGTAAAATAAGTCGCTTAAATGCAAAAGTAAAAGCATTGATGACCGCTTAATACGGTTAATGTAAAGTTAACTGTATTAATATATACTTTTCAGTTTGTATATTCTGTATAAAATTAAGTAGCTCAAGTGATGGATAAAAAAGCATTATTGGAACTAAGTAATGGGTCAAAAATTGATCTGCCCGTATTAAGTGGAACAGTAGGTCCTGACGTGTTAAATATTAAGGATTTATATAAGACGACAGGATTATTCACTTATGATCCGGGGTTTGTTTCCACAGCTTCATGCTCTTCCACAATTACATTCATTGATGGAGATGAAGGAGTTCTTAAGTATAGGGGACATGATATAGCTGATTTGGCAGAGAATAATAGTTTTACTGCTGTGATTTATTTATTGCTCTATGGTGAACTACCCAGTTCAGAGCAACACAAAAAATTTCTTCTCAAAATACAAGAATCATCCAAAGTATCAGAGCAAGTTACAAATGTAATCAAAGCATTTCCAAAAACTGCTCACCCTATGTCGATTTTAGTTGCATGTTTTGCAAATTTGTCAGCATCTTACCATGAAACACATGGCAACAATGTCAATGGTGAAGATTTAGATTTTGGAATTTCTGCAATAGCACAAGTTCCTGCAATTGTTGCAATGATTTATAGACATATCAACAATCAGGAATTCACAAATGCTAATAATAAATTAAGTTATAGTGAGAATTTCTTAAATATGATATTTGGCAGTGCTGTTAATAATACCCTTTTTGTAAAAGCTCTGGATAAAATATTTACTCTCCATGCTGATCATGAACAGAATGCTTCTACAGCAGCTGTCAGATTGGTAGGGTCAGCTGGTTCTAATCTATTTGCAAGCCTGTCTGCAGGAGTTGCTACACTTTGGGGTCCAGCACACGGTGGAGCTAATGAGGCAGTTATAAATATGCTAAAAGAGATAGAGCAAAGTGGAGATGTAGATAGATTCATTGAGAAAGCTAAAGATGATAAAGATCCATTTAAGCTAATGGGATTTGGACATCGTGTTTATAAAAACTATGATCCGCGCGCGCTTATATTAAAGGATGCTTGTCATGAGATTTTAAGCAAACTAGAGCAAAACAATGAATTACTTGAAATTGCAAAAAAACTTGAAGAAATAGCTTTAAAGGATGAGTATTTTATTACACGTAAGTTGTATCCAAATGTTGATTTTTATTCAGGTATAATAATGAATGCTATCGGTATCCCTTCAAGTATGTTTACACCCATTTTTGCACTTGCAAGAACCACTGGTTGGGTTGCCCAGTGGTATGAAATGGTAAACGATAAAGAAACCAAGATTTGTAGGCCAAGGCAGCTCTACCTTGGCAAATAAACTTTCATTCACAATTCATCTTTGAATAGCCTAATTTCCTTTAGCTATAAAATACAACAAATTGATTTTTTATTAGTTGATGTCTGCTTTTTTGCAGAACATTGGTCAGGCTGTGATATAGAAGGTTGGTTAAATGTTGTTTCGGGCTTATTAAAAGAAGATCGTGCTGAAGAAGGGCCAAAGCCACTATCTTTAGCCGAAGCATCATCCCCACCTTTACCTTCACCATAGTAGTCGGGCCTAAGGAATTTTCTTGAGTTTCCAGTATGTGATTTACCTATAACTGAATTCTTAGGTGAACCAGCAAAACCACTATCTGCACTTGGTCCATCCGTCCCTACTTTTTCAGGAGGGACAAGAATTTGTGGTTTCATAGCTTGCACACGCGCAGGATCAATGAATAGTTTATAATCCTTATTGATTACAGAGCTCTCTGTGATCTTATCCATCACACAATAAGCAATGTCTGGGTTAAAAAAGTCTATTGCATATATTCGTTTGGCACCATACGTTAGCAGACCTCTTTCTGCAATATCATTTTTTACATCACGCAATACTTTTGTACCACCGAACACCTCATTATTAATATGATCAACTTCCTCTTTACTTAAAAACTCTATGTAATTATTATAATTCACGATAGGAGCTAAAATTGAAAACTCATTTTTACTTTCTTTATGGGAAGCATGCCAAATAGAATCAATTTGCAGGTGCGGAAGTGATTTACGAATTAAATCAATAACTGCAAACTTCAGAGTGTCATTCATTTCATCCTCGGTACTTGAAACTTGCAAATCACGACACTTCAAGGATACTTTATCCTTTGCTATGTCTTTAATGAGCTTAGGATTATCAAAAATGCTTTTCTTTAGATATACATAATTTCCTTTCTCTTCTAAAAAATCCTTAGTTTTTTTAGGACCATTTTCATAACCTTTTATTCCCGATGAAAGCAAATTTACAAAAGAACGTTGCAAATTTCTATCAACACACTCCACACCATATAGATAAGATCCCTTATCAAAGACTTCATCAATTATATTATAATCTACATGTTCTTCTATCTCCTGCTCTATATCATCTGATAGATCCTCACAACCTAGTTCCGATTTTTTGTCTTCTTTTTCTTGCTCTTTAATAAGATCTGTTGTAAATCGCGCGAGTTCATTGGCTAGTAAAAACTTTAGATTAGAAATTACCTCTTTTCTAATTGGCACCAAAAATTTATTATCTTCAGCCGATTTCCCCTGATCAAAGTTAAAAGGAAAAAACTTTGTATAAAAATTATTATCAAGAATACTTTCATCCGGACAAAATCTTTGTATTATTTTTTCTTTCATACTTTTCAAGTACTTTATGCGCTGATCAAGAGTCATATTATTATCAAATGAGATAACAATATGATCGTTCTTTACAGTAAAATTAGTAACAACAGCATTACTGAAACGAAGAATACTATTAAATGCTTTTACTAATTCTCGATTTATTTCACTTTTATTAGGCATAACGCCACCTCTCTAATTAATCAACATAATTATTTACTGCTACCCTGACCACTCTTACTACTACTGGATTGATTTTGCTTCATTCGTTCTTGTTCACGCTTAATTCTATCGCTGAAGTTATCTATCCTCTTTGGATCAGGTAAATCTTTTTTATAAATCCTTGTTCTCCCTGAATCAGGTACTTTTTTATTTGGATCATTATTACCATCCATATTAGCCTCCGAATTAAATTATTATGTAATGAGTATATTAAGAATCAATTATCAGCACAAGCAGTTTTTTTACATAAATTTTATTCACCATTTTTATACTCCTGGATTCCAGACTGGAATAACAACTTTTTAAATTAAGTTTTCTGGATCCCAGTGGGCTTTGTTGCACAGCTCTTCGGGTAGTGGGTAATGTATAATAAATTCATGAAGCTATATCAAACTTAGCCATGCCTATTTCAGTAAATTTGTTAAGCAAATAACACTTGAGTAGCAGTTCCTTCTCACGATTAATCTCAGATTTATTCCTAAAACTAAATCCAAATATTTGCTTCAGTCGCGAGAAAAAACTTTCTATATAAGATCTCTTCCAATAATTTATCTCTTTTTTCCACCTCTTCATACCATCTTCATCATATGACTTTATGAGCTTGATTGTAGAATTTCTCTCATTCATATAATCCAACTTTGGATGCTCTACTGCATTATTTTGCGGAGGAATCCTTGTCTTTATGTCAAGCTCATCGCACAGTTTGTATAACTTCTTTCGATTATATGCCCTATCTGCATATATCGTGCTTATGTTATACTTGGTATCCACTCTTTCAATAAGATCACAGGCTCCATAGTGGTCGGAATAAACTCCACTACTGTATTTTGCAGCTATAACTTTTTTACTACCTATCTCTAGCATTACATGTAGCTTTCTTGTTTGCTCATAGCGGCGATACTTTCTATCTGTACCATTTGCCTTACTATGGCCTGGAATATTATTGTAGATGCTGATACCTGTACTATCTATAGCAATTTCAATATCTTCCATATCGTTCTTATCAACTCTGCAGTCGTTGATTTTGATATTAAGCTTTTTAAACCTTCTTGAAGCCTGCGAATAGCTGATAATTTGCAAAATTTTCCCTATTTGCTCAAGATATTTCTCTATAAATCCCACTGTTTGCCTAAGACCAATCCTGAATAGATAGGTTATTATGTGAATTAGAATCACTACTTTGTCGCTGTAGACATTGTTGCCACCTGCTACTTTTGGACTATTTTCGTACCAATTTTCAATGGCATCGTTGATATAATGAAAAACATTTCCCCTTTCTTGAAGAAATTTGTTATATTCATTGCAGTTACTGACTTTCATTCTTATTGGCATATTTTTCCTTTGTCGGCTAAATATCTATTTTATAACAAATTCCATCAGTAACTGCCTGTTCTTTCCTTGAGTGGTGCAACAAAGCCTGCTGGAATCCAGATGAAAAACCAGTCTCTGGAATGACAAAAAGAGAGAGAACCTTTACACACTTCTCTCTTTGACTGAAGAAGCATGGTTTTCAACTCTCACATCATCAGTTAATCCTCCTGGCAATTCCACAGCAGCATCAGACTTTTGTTGATTACTCATTGAATGATTAAGTTTAGAAGTTTTTTTTAGCTTTGCGTTCCTTGTATTATCACCACACTTTTGTCTTCTAACTCTCCTGTGTTCCTTTCGCTCTGGAGCAGGTGGACAGACAGCTAATTTTGGTTTTTCAGTTTTCTCTTCTTTTGCTTCTTTCTTTTCTTTATTCATTTTTTCCAGTTTTGGTACTTCACTATTTTTGTGACTTATAACAGGTTTAGGTAGAGTGTCTACTAATTTTTCTATAGGCTTTGGTAAAATAGCACGTTCTTGCTTATTCAGAGTGATTGGCATTGGAACTTGAGATGAAAAATTAAATAGGGAAATTGGTGTGATTTCATTCACTTTTGTTTCTATTTCTTGACGAACTTCTTTTGATTCTGTTTTTTCTGCTTTTTTGTCTCTTTTTTCCTCAGTTACATCTTGCTCTACTACTGCTGCTAAATCAACTGCAAAAATTTCTGCAAACATTGCAATGACTGAGCCCACGAGAAAAGTTTGAAGCTTCAATTTTAAATTTTGCAACGCTTGCAAACGTTCGAGTATTGCTATTTCTTCTTCAGGAGATAACTCACCGCTGAGTAATTTCTCCTGCAATTCTTTTATCTCTTTGTCTAGCCTTTTATCCCAACTTAAATCTAAATCTTTTTTGAAGATCTTTTTAACTAATTCCTTAAGCTTATCACGCAAAAACTTAATTATCGAAAGAAGCAGATTTTTCTCTTTCTTCTCCTTGAGCATTTTGTAGACTTTCGGATCTACATTTACTTCAAAAAGATTAAAGAGGGATTCAAAGAAATTTGCGAATACCCCTTGATTATCATCAGTAAAGTAATCCTCATTATCTTGTATCTGTAGCTCTACTTGAGATAATGTTTCATCAATGCAACTCGCAGCCTGACGCTCAAGCTCTATTCTCTTGAGCTCAGCTTTCCTAGCAAGCTCCTCCATGAATCCTTTTAATTCATTGAGCTTCTGCTCTGCAGAGAGATCTTGCTCTCTGATTCGATTAATGTAGATTGAGCTACCGTCCTCTTCGTTGTTATTGATTAAAAAATTTTTCATTGCTTTTTCTCCATTAATTGAATTACTGTTTCTATAATTGTTTAGAAGGCTTTTTACCATTTTATCTTAAGTCTATAAAATACAATAACTCAATCTTACAATATGAAGTATTTAATAAGTATTAATCTTAAAAAATATCAATAAATTATTGATATTTTTACATTCATACTATATACAGCCTAGCATATATTACGTAATTTTTCAAGAACATATTCACTATAACAGAAGACTTTCTTATTTGCCTCTAAAACACCTGCAAATCATATAATAAAAGAATATTATAATGTTTAATGTAATACTATACAATGTTATAAAATATAGTATAATACTAGCATACCACTGAATTAATGCTGAGATATTCCCTTGCTTGATCAGTTAAAACACGTCCTCTTGGTGTGCGCTTTACAAAACTGACCTTGATTAAATAAGGTTCTACTGTTTCTTCAATATTGCCAACATCTTCAGATAGTGCAATAGATATGGTGTCAATTCCAACAGGTCCTGAGGTGTTAAACAAAAATCTCAGATAATCCATATCTAATTTATTTAGTCCCATTTTATCTATACCCAATTTTGATAGTGCAGAACCGGCAATTTCACAGGTAATTTTTTTATCATCTTTTACTTCAACAAAATCTCTTATTCTTCTGAGTAATCTCAAAGCAATTCTTGGAGTACCACGGGCGCGGCAGGCAATTTCCTGCACAGCATCCTTTTCGATTTCAGCACAAAGAACTCTTGCACCTCTTTTGATAATATCAATCAGTTCCTCAAAAGAATAAAACTCAAGATGCAGGGGAATACCAAAACGATCCCTCAGCGGTGCAGAAAGCAGTCCAAGCCGTGTTGTTGCCCCAATCAGTGTAAATGGTGGTAAATCTATTCTTAAAGTTCTGGTAGATGGGCCCTCACCTACTAGTATATCTAGGCAAAAATCTTCCATAGCAGTATATAAAACTTCCTCAATGCTACGATTTAATCTATGGATCTCATCGATAAATAGAACATCTTTTGCATTTAAAGTAGTGAGCACTGCAGCTAAGTCCCCAGCTTTACTAAGCAATGGACCAGAAGTTGCACGAAAGCTAACCCTTAACTCCTTAGAGACAATTTGTGCTAAAGTCGTTTTACCAAGCCCTGGAGGACCATAGAGCAATACGTGATCCAAAGCTTCAGCTCTCGTCTGTGCAGCATTTATAAACACTTTTAAATTTTGTATTAAGTCTTTTTGCCCGACAAAATCATCAAGTTGCTCAGGCCGGATATTTAAATTACGTACATCTTCAGAGTATTCCTTACTACATGATATTGACTTCATATTGTTTTAAGCGCCATACGAATAATATCTTTAGTGTCCAAGTTTGGTGATTCATCTTCTATTTTTTTTATTGTATCATAAGCTTTTGTTCTTTCATATCCAAGATTGATCAAAGCTGAAAGAGCATCTTCACTAATTGAGTGAAAATGATTGTTATTTATCTCTAATTTACTTACTTTGCCATTCAGCTCAGTAATAATTCGATTTATGAGTTTCAGGCCAAGTCCACTCACCTTAAGTGCTAGTTTATCCTCATTTATAATTGCCAAAAACAGTTGCTCTGGAGTTAATTTGCTCAAAATTGACATTGCGGTTTTATAGCTGACACCGCTCACTTTAACTAATAAACGCAGACACTGCTGTTCTTCTTTACTTATAAAGCCATATAGCTGAGTAACGTTTTCTCTGCTATTTGCATAAGTGTCGATAAGTAATTTTACTCTACTTCCAATCGAACAAGCACTTAAAGTTTTGGCTGAAAGATATACTATGTAGCCAACATCATTCACATTCAGGATTATGTGATCGCTACACACCTCATCAACTATTCCTCTTAGATTTCCTATCATTTCTAGTACTTTATAAAATTCAGTTTAAATGCTCCTGAATCTTAGGTCAAGCAAACGAACATTATAGAAGTAGTTCCAGTTTCAATCATTGCAGACAAGTTTGCAGGAAATCTATTTTAATATGTTATTCCAGATCATTATGTAATTGAACCACAAGTTACTCCGATAGAAATAGAATTGCAGTCTCCTAACTTAGCTAAGTAATAGAAATTTCTATCTTTGGTGAAATAAAGGTAATTGTTTACTGTTTGCGAAAATATTTGCATAATTTAAGTAACATTACTTGATAAGAATTAACTATGGAGCTTAATAAGATTGCAGCATCGATTTTACTTTCTGGATTAATAATTATGATAGTTAGTAATGTAGTTGATATGCTCTACAACCCAGAGGATTATAAAATTGAACACCAAACAATAGTAGCAGCCAGCAATGAGCCTCAACAAAAGATTGAACAAGTGGCACTTGATATTGGAGAGCTCATGCAGAATGCTAGCTTTGAAAAAGGCAAGTCAGCAGCAAAAAAATGTATAGCTTGTCATAGTTTTGAGAAAGGTGGAATGAATAAAGTGGGGCCAAACTTATGGAACGTGGTTGGAAATAAAAAGGCCCATCTTGGCAGCTCATTCAATTACTCAAAAGCACTACTTGAAAAAGGTGGGAAATGGGAGTATGAGGAGTTATTTGCTTTTTTAAAAAATCCAAAAGCCTACATAAAAGGTACACGTATGGCATTTGCAGGCATTTCCAATCCACAAGAGATTGCAGATCTAGTCAGCTATTTGCGTTCGATGAGCGATAGTCCGGTTGCCTTGCCAAAGTAGTATGAATTATTGTAAATTACTCGATGGAAGTAATGGCCATATAGCATATCGAAAGCTACAAGGAAAGAAGGCTTCTATAGTTTTTTTTAGTGGTTTTGCATCCAATATGGATGGAACTAAAGCAACTGCCGTTTACAAATTTTGCCAAGAAAATGATATAGCACTTGTGCTCTTTGATTATTTTGGCCATGGTAATTCAAGCGGTGATTTTGCTGATTATACAATAAGTGATTGGCAAAAAAATTGTGCTAAAGTGATAAGTGAATTAACTAGCAATAAACAAATAATTATAGGTTCAAGTATGGGAGGATGGCTGATGCTGCTCACTGCTCTTCAATTTCCAGAAAAAATTGCAGCATTAATCGGCATATCGTCTGCTCCTGATTTTACTGAAGATTTGATATTCAAGCAATTGTCAGGCAAGCAAAAAGAAGAACTAGGTTCTAAAGGTGTAATAGATTTTACTTCGGAGCATTGTGCATACAAAATAACTAAAAATCTGATCGAAGACGGTAGAAAGAACCTTCTTTTAAACAGAGAAGCAATAGATATAAACTGTCCTGTGCGCTTATTGCATAGCATTAATGATAAAGATGTTCCTTATCAAACTTCATTGAATTTAGCTGAAAAAATTAAGTCAACAGACGTTGAAGTACACTTAATAAAATCAGCAGAACACAACATGTCTGATAATCATTCACTGAAAATTTTATTTAAGACCATCAGAGAATTTTTGCCAGGAGAAATATATAATTGAAGTAATTCAGATGTGTTTGTCGTAAGAGCTGCAGTTATAGCTTCAACAGTAGGCACTATTCTTGATCACCTCAACATTTTCTCTTGGCAATTCTTTAATAAATCGAGAAGTGCTCATTGGTTGCCACTGATTATTAATTTCCCTCCTATCTGCACATGAAATGATCAACCTTTCTTTTGCTCTAGTTATGCCAACATATGCAAGTCTTCTCTCTTCTTCCAAAGCTTTACCACTTTTATCTTCAAAAGATCTTTGATGAGGAAATAATCCTTCTTCCCAACCAGGTAAAAACACGCACGGGAATTCAAGCCCTTTAGCCGCATGAAGAGTCATAACATATACAGTGTCATCGCTATTCATATTATCCACTTCCATCACCAAACTAATATGCTCCAAGAAGGTTATAGTGCTGTCAAAATTCTTCAAAGATGAAATGAGCTCTTTAACATTTTCTATTCGCGCTAAACCCGTCACTCCTTCATTCTCAAGCATTTCCATATATCCTGATTGATTTGCTACGATTTTAACAAATTCATGCAGTGGTTTTACGCTTACTATTTCTTCCCAAGCTTTAATTTTATTTAAAAAATCATTTAGTGAGAGTTTAATTCTTTCGGTTACTTGATCACTATTAACCAATATTTTTGCTGCCTCAAAAAAAGAAATTTTGTTATCCTGAGCAGTCGTGTATATTTTCTTTAGAGTTGTAGCTCCTATGCTTCTTTTTGGACGATTTACGATCCTTTCAAAAGCGAGATCATCATTATTATTTGTAACAAGCCTCAAATATGCAATTATATCCCTTACTTCTTGACGTTCGTAGAATTTTACGCCACTTATAATCTTATAGGGAATTGAATATTTTATAAAATACTCTTCGAGAACTCTAGTTTGAAAAGTAGCCCTGACGAGCACTGCAATATCACTAAATCTGTATTTATTGAGTTTTAATATCTGTTCGCTTATGAACCTTGCTTCAGCCTTTCCGTCCCACAATTTGATTAGATTTACCTTTTCGCCTTCAATGTTTGTTGTCCACAATTTTTTTTCTAAGCGAGTCTTATTGTGATTGATCACATATGATGCAGTTGCAATTATGTGGGATGTTGACCTGTAGTTACACTCCAGTTTAACGGTTTTTGCATTTTTAAAATCATCGGAAAATTTCAAAATATTTTCAACTTCTGCACCACGCCAACTGTATATCGACTGGTCATCATCTCCTACACAGCAAATATTTGAATGCTCTTTTGCAAGGTATTTTAGCCAAAGATATTGTATTGCATTTGTATCTTGATACTCATCTACCATGACATACTTAAACTTGTTTTGGTAGTAGGACAGAACCTCGGTCTTTTTATTAAAAAGTTGTATGTTATATAACAATAAGTCACCAAAATCAACAGAGTTAAGGAATTTTAACCTTTCCTGATACTGGTAATAGACTTTAAGTGCAGTTACGTAAACTGGCCTAAATGATTGAACATCTTCCACTTCAGACGGCAATAAGCACTTCTCTTTCCATTGCTGAATAATATTCATAATGGTCTTATATTTTTCTGATAGGTAATCAGGATTTATTTCATTGATAATATTTTTTATTACCTGTAATTGGTCATCCACACCAATGATTGTAAAATTGGGGTTTAAGCCCACAATTTCTGCGTGCATGCGCAAAATTTTTGCTGCAATTGCATGGAAAGTGCCAAGCCATGGTATGTTTGTGCCCGTTAGCTCAAGTACCCTTGATACCATCTCATTTGCTGCTTTATTTGTAAATGTAACTGCTAATATCTCATCAGAATAAGCGTGACCGTTTCTAATTATGTGTGCTATTCTTGAAGTAATCGTTCTTGTTTTTCCGGTTCCGGCTCCTGCCAGTATCAAAACTGGCCCATTTATGTTAGTTACAGCTAATTGCTGTTCTGGATTTAACAGTGAGAGATAATCGTTCATTGAAGCTCTATAGATTATAACTTTATAAAGTTAAACCTATGATCCAAATATTGTAAAGGTCTTATTGAACATAACATTCAACTCATTCAAGTACTAGATATTTAAGCGTAGATCTATCTTGTTGGGGTAGCTTCAAGTGTATGGTGAGTAACAACAACTTGATTTGAGATATTGGCATCAAAACTTCTGCTTGTTTGATGAATAGGTGGAGTTTGAAATGGCTTAGGCTTACGATTCAGTTCCTTCATCTTTATTTCCTCAGCTTTAATAGGAAGTTTTTCTGGAACATAGAAGTTATGAATTTCAGCTCGTTCAGTGAAATTTTCATATGTTGCTTTCAACCAAGCTCCAATATCATATATAAAACCATATGCTTTTTCTTTAAATTCTATCAATGATCTACTGAAACTTGCTAATGTGTTATTAAAGTAAATTGTCATATAGTCTCTTGTGGTGTATTGATAACCTTCTCCATTTAATCTGCTATTTTGTGCGTTAGAACTATTGTTGCTTTTGAAGTAACCAAATATGTTGTACATTTTGAGCTACCGCTGACTATTAATATACATACATTATATATTAATAAATCAAGATTGTCAAGAGTGTTTATTGCATTACTGAGGAGTTGAAGCTTGTAGTACGATATTTTCAAATCTTTAATATAGTATTGACTTTACAGCAACAATTACCTTAAGTTAGTAACTATTGTTGCAGTTAAAGTATCGATGCCTTTTTTCTTTTATTTTTTTGCAATTCTCAGCATTTTATCTGCTGTATGCGTAATTAGTGTAAGAAATCCTGTGCATGCAGTATTATTTTTAATTTTCACCTTCGTTAACTCTGCAGTTCTTTTCATTCTCCTTGGAGCTGAGTTCATTGCTATGATGGTGATGATAGTATACATCGGTGCGGTTGCGGTGTTGTTCCTCTTTGTAGTTATGATGCTCGATATTGACTACATAAGGTTGCGCCAGGGTTTTGCAAAGCATTGCACTCTTGGTGCTATGTTGTGTGTTGTGTTTTTTCTAGTCATCAGCTTTGTAATCCGCAGCTCAGCACCGAATATAAGCAATGTTATAAACTATAATACCAATAATGTGAAAGCTATTGGTAATTTGCTGTATACCGACTACATGTACGCTTTTCATCTTTCTGGTATTCTGCTGCTTGTTGCAATTGTCGGTGCAATTGCTCTTACTTTGCAGGACAAGAAAAAAGGAGTTAAAAAACAGAATGTATTAAAGCAATTGACACAATCTTCATCTGTAAAATTAGTTAAGGCTAAATTTGGAAAAGGAGTAGAATGGAAATAGGATTAAATCACTTTTTGATAGTTGCTGCTGTTTTGTTCACTATTGGAGTGTGCGGTATTTTCATCAACCGTAAGAGCATAATCAATATATTGTTATCAATAGAAATATTATTGCTGGCAATTAATATCAACTTAGTTGCTTTTTCTGCCTTTATGAATGATATAGTTGGGCAAATTTTTGTGATGTTTGTGTTGACTGTTGCGGCAGCAGAGTCAGGAGTTGGGCTTGCAATATTGGTTGTATATTATAGAAGCCGTGGCAATATAGATGTTGAACAAGCAAATTTAATGAAAGAATGATGGATATACTGAAATTAATAGTATTTTTGCCACTCTTTGGTTCGCTGTTTGCAGCACTTTTTAGAAGAGGTGTTTTTAGTCAGTTAGTTACAACGGCAGGGATTGGAATATCTGCAGTTTTATCTTGGTATGTTTTTCTCACCTTCTCTGAAAATTATCACTTGAGTTTATTTCCTTTATTTTCATTAAGTGTATTAAAAGTAAATTGGGCAATTAGTGTGGATGCTCTCTCATCCTTAATGCTTATTGTTATTACCACCGTTTCACTGGTAGTACATCTCTACTCTATCGGTTATATGGAGCATGATAAGGGGAAGTCGAGGTTTTTTTCTTACCTATCGCTATTTACGTTTTGCATGATTGTGCTGGTTGTAAGCGATAATTTCGTGCAGCTTTTTTTTGGCTGGGAAGGGGTTGGCCTATGTTCTTATTTACTCATAGGATTTTGGTTCCAAAAATATTCTGCAAATAATGCAGCAATTAAAGCATTTGTTGTGAATAGGGTAGGAGACTTTGCACTATTGATTGGAACCTTTCTTATTTATTATACATTTCACTCTTTGAATTTTACTGAAGTTTTTGACACAACTGATCTTCTTGGCACGCAGAACATTAGGGCATTCTGCTGTGAATTCAAAGTAACTCATATAATATGCATATTACTTTTTATTGGCTGTATGGGTAAATCTGCACAGCTTGGTTTACATGTTTGGTTGCCAGATGCAATGGAAGGGCCAACCCCTGTTTCTGCACTCATTCACGCAGCAACGATGGTAACAGCAGGTATATTTTTAGTAGCAAAATGTTCTCCATTATTTGAGCTATCAAATGTGGCACGAGAATTAATAGTTATTGTTGGGGCACTTACTGCTTTCTTTGCAGCTACGGTTGCGATTACTCAGAACGATATAAAAAAAATAATTGCTTATTCAACCTGCAGTCAACTTGGTTATATGTTCATGGCATGTGGGCTTTCTGCTTACAATGTTGCTATTTTTCATTTAATGACACACGCTTTTTTTAAAGCTCTACTATTTCTTGGTGCTGGCAATGTGATTCATGCAATGCATCATGAGCAAAACATTCAGAAAATGGGAAATTGCTGGAAGAAAATCCCTTGCACTTATACTCTCATGTGGATTGGATCTCTTGCGCTTTCTGGAATATTTCCATTTGCAGGTTTTTACTCAAAGGATTTGATAATTGAACATGCTTATAGCACGGATAGCTTTGCTTTTGTAATAAGCTTAGTTGTTGCATTCTTCACAGCGTTTTACTCTTGGAGGTTATTGCTTCTTGTGTTCCACAGCCAAAAACAAAGTAAAATTAATATACATGAGGCACCAAAGATTATGCTTATACCATTACTGATACTCGCTTTTGGATCAGTATTTTCTGGAATATGGGGAGCAAATATTTTGAACATAACTAGTAATGCGTTTTGGAAATCAAGTTTAGTGATGATTGATGAGCATGGAGTTCATAATTTCTTTATAAAACTACTGCCAACCTTAGCAAGCCTAAGTGGAATAGCACTTGCGTGCCTAATTTACCAATATCAAGTAATTAGGCAAATTAAGAGTAAATTTTTACTTAAGTTTTTGCAGAATAAATGGTACTTTGATGAGGTGTATGAGTTTGTTATAATTGCACCGATAAGGTTTATATCTAGGCTTCTATGGAAGTTTGATGTTAAGGCTATTGATTCATTTGGACCAAATGGTGTTGTAAGGTTGGTTAATGAATGTTCAAAAAGTTCTATAAAGTTACAAACTGGTTATATATTTGATTATGCATTTATTATGTTTGTTACTTTAATAATCGGTGCTTTATATATTATTGGAATTAAATAGAAGGTGTTGTTACTTAGTATATTCTTGCTTCCACTGATAGGAGCGTTGATTTTATCCTCGATCAGGATTAATCATCAATCTATACACCTAAAATTCCTTGCCCTATTTTTTGCTATACTTCCATTTTTGCTTAGCATTGTAGCTTGTATAGAATTTGATTATAACAATGCGGACTTTCAGTTTGTCAGCTATCCAATCAAGAATGTAGGAATAGGGATAGATGGTATATCGTTGCTTTTCCTTCTGCTTACAACTTTCTTGTTTGTAATTTGTATACTCTATAACTGCAAAATGAGTTATACGACCCTAAAAGCCTATATGGCATTATTTCTACTGCTTGAGAGTTTTGTAGTCGGTTTTTTCGTTTCACTGAATGCTATAAGCTTTTATGTGTTTTTTGAAGCTGTTTTAATACCAATGTTCTTTATTATTGGCATTTGGGGAGGGAAGCAAAGGATATATGCGACGTTTAAGTTATTTCTTTATACATTAACTGGCTCATTATTATTTCTGCTTGGATTGGTGTATATCTATAGTACTTTTGGGACGTTTAATATACAAAAATTAGCTACATTAGTGCCAAGCCTTGATCTTGAAGTGCAGTCATTGCTGTGGATTACATTTTTTATTTCTTTTGCAATAAAAGTACCTATGTTTCCATTTCACACTTGGCTTCCTGATGCGCATGTGCAATCACCAACTTCTGGATCTGTGATTTTAGCTGGCTTGCTTATTAAAATGGGGGGATATGGATTTTTAAGGTTTTCTATTCCAATGCTTCCTCAGGCAAGTTTGTATTTTTCAAATTTCGTTGTTGTGCTGAGCATTATTGCGGTGATATATGCTTCTCTAGTTGCGTTTGCTCAAGATGATATAAAGAAGTTAATAGCTTATTCTTCAATAGCACATATGGGGATCGTTACCGCTGGCCTCTTTTCATTTTGTGAGGAAGGAGTACTGGGTAGCATATTTCAAATGATTAGTCATGGCCTTATTTCTGCTGCTTTATTTTTGTGTGTTGGAATGCTATATACTCGAACTGGAACTTTGGAGATTGCAAAGTATTTTGGCATAGTAAACACAATGCCAAAATTTGGTTTTATGTTCATTTTATTTTCAATGGCTTCAATAGGGCTACCTGGAACATCTGGATTCATAGGTGAGTTTTTGGCTATGGTTGGAATGTTTAAGAGCATAGGGTTTTTTACAGGATTTATCGCACTTGGCACTATTTTAAGCGCAGTTTATATGCTGAATTTATGTAAGCAAATAATATGGGGGGTTAGCTATTCTAAATTATTAAATAATCGCTTGGATAGCATAGAATTTTCTGTCTTAATTCTGCTTGCAGTGTTTGTTATTTTGCTTGGATTCTACCCAACCCTTGCACTGAATTATTTGAAGCCATGTATGGCAAATTTGTTAGTCAAATATAATGCGCTATGAATTATATACAGATATTGCCGGAAACGTTCTCTATTATCTCCTCGTTAGTGTTGCTACTACTTGGAATTATATTTAACCGCCGAACTATCAACTTATTAGCACTTGGCTGCACAGTGGTAACTTTGATTATTTTAATTATTTCGGCAGAAAACAATGAAATTTTTCTCTTTAATTCGTTGTTAAAACTCAATTTATACATCAGGTCAGCCCAAGGGTTAATTCTCAGCACAGGAATTTTAATACTTTTGATGATGAATTTATCAAAATATGACTATAAATATGAATTTTCAATACTGATTCTTTTTGCGCTATTTGGCATGATAACTTTGGTTTCAGCAAATAGTCTGATTTCTTTTTATTTAGCTTTTGAGTTGATGAGTATATCTTTGTATGTTCTTGCGAGCTTTAATAAAGATTCAGCTTATTCATGTGAAGCAGGAGTGAAATATTTTACACTTAGTGCACTATCTTCCTGCATTATGCTGTATGGAATGTCGCTGCTTTATGGATATACAGGACAAGTCAATTTCTCTGAGCTCGGTTCATTCTTGCAAAACCATCAGATAACTTATGGAATAGTTTTTGGGTTAGTTTTTATCCTTATTGGTTTGTGTTTCAAGCTTGCTATTGCTCCTTTTCATATGTGGGCTCCAGATGTCTATCAAGGTGCACCTACCATAGTAACTGCGTTTTTTTCTACGGCCCCAAAAGCTGCACTTGTAACATTTTTAATGCGACTGATGAATGAAGAGTTAGTAAATGTAAAAAGTTATGTTCAGCCTATTTTCTTATACTTTTCAGCATTGTCTGTGCTTATCTCAGCTTTTGGGGCCTTGCGTCAGCAAAACTTAAAAAGGCTGCTTGCTTACAGTTCAATTGGTCACATTGGTTTTATATTTGCTTCACTTTCTATTTTTACACAAGCAGGAACAGATAGTGCCTTAATGTATCTGGTGATATATATCATCACAAGCATAGGGCTATTCTCATATCTCGTACAAATTGACGATGATGATTGTGATATTGCAAATTTATCTGGTATAGGAAAAAAGCAACCAATTTTAGCATTCCATCTTTCTATACTATTACTCTCGATGTCGGGAATACCTCCACTTGCAGGTTTTATCGCTAAATTTTTTATATTCAAAAGTTTAATAAATTCTGGCTTTATCAGCCTGTCTTTGATCCTTGTAATATCGAGTGTGATATCATGCTACTATTATTTAAATATCATGAAAGTTATGTATTTTGATAAAGCTAGTGGTAATAAGGTTGCTTATTCTAAGAGTCTATTCATTATCACTTCAGTGGCTTCACTGATCAATCTCGTTCTTTTCTTGTATGTAGAAGATCTTGACTCACTCATTAAACTAAAGGGCTGACAAGGTGATCCTTGAAGGTTTTCGTATTTATCATTACAAAGAAGTTCCAAGTACTAATAAAGAAGCATTGGGTTTAATTGAGAAAGGGATATCAAATGAAACTGTCATTATTGCTGATAAACAAACAGAAGGCAGGGGACGCACTGGAAAAAGCTGGATTTCTCCAGAGGGTAATCTCTATGCGAGTTTGATAATTAACCAAGAAAAGGATGTCAGCAAATTGACAGAATTGACTTTTGTGACTGCTCTTGCTGTTGGAAATACTTTATTATCGTTAAATTTCTTGAATAATCAAACCCACTGCGGTGTCATTCCAGTGCGTGACACTGGAATCCATACTTTTTCTTCTGAATCCCAGTGTCAAAGCACTGGGATGACAAGAGATCCATTCATAAACGATCTCAATCTTCAATATAAATGGCCAAATGATGTTCTAATCGATGGCAAGAAAATAAGCGGAATATTGCTTGAAAAAAAATCCAATTCGAATTGGCTCATTATAGGAATTGGAATTAATGTCAATCATGCACTACTTCCAGGAACAACGTGCATTAGCAATTATGGTGGATCTGTGTCTAACATAGATCTGCTAAAAAAATTAATAATAAATTTTAATAAGCTAAGAAAGCAATGGCTATTTGATGGGTTTCATGCTATAAGAGAAATGTGGTTAAAAAAAGCATTCAAAATGAATGAGCAAATCAGTGTAAAGTTAGTTGACAAATTGTATGAAGGAATTTTTGCTGATATAGACAAAAGTGGTAAATTAGTGTTGCAGCAAAAGGATGGAAGCTTAATTTATTTTGATGCAGGTGAGTTATTTATTGGCAGTGCATTATGAATATATATGTAATTTTTGCTTACCTTATTAGTTTCATACTGATTGGTGGAAATTTGATTTTTACCGTTTCTTGCTATATAAAAAGTAAAAAAAACTTAGAAAGTCTTAAAAGCAACAATGAAGAAGAAACATAAGCGATTACTTATAACTTCAGGAATTTTCTGCTTTTTAAGTTGTGCAGTTTTTTTTATTTTAACAACGCTCAAAGAAAATATCTCATTTTTCTATACAGTAAGTGAGGCAATAGTTTTACCAAATAATCAAAAGCCAATCCGTGTTGGTGGAATGATTGTTGAAAATAGCGTGATACGGAGCGAAAGCGAAGTAATTTTTCAGATGACAGATTTTAATAAGAGCGTTATGGTGAAATATCAGGGAATACTTCCACCAATGTTTTCAGAAAAAAGTGGTGTTGTTGTACAAGGTAAAATGTTTGATAATGGTACCTTTCTTGCAGATACGGTGTTTGCAAAACATGATGAGAACTATAAGCCGAAAGTCCTAAAATAGATTTCCTAATTCAGTTGTATTGAAATGGTATGTGAAAGAAAGCAACAGCCTGCTAGCAAGCTGTTACTTTCCTAACTACCACAATATATCAGAGTGAGTTGGTGCTTCCCATTCTACGTTATTATGGTCAATTATTGCTGCTTTTAATCCTTCAACTTCTCCCCTTAGGTGATCAAGTTCTTCTGCCCATGTTCTATAGTTTTTATTATTATCAATAAATCCATCCTGTTGAATTAACTCATTCAAATGAGATAAACCTTTGGCCAAGCGTTGGTTTATATCAAGAGACTCTTTTCGAAGTTGTGCTATGTTGTTCATAAGTGAGGCATTCAAATCAGAAACAAACTTCTCATTTAAATCGTAGACTAACTTATCCATAACTTGATAGACGTAATGAATTGTTGCAATTTTATCTGCAATGTCCTCAAAGTTTGTGGGCTTAACTTCAACTTCTATATTGTCTATTTCTTTAAAGTTGAAATCGCTCATTTGGTTTATTACTTCAAAGTTATTTTCGCTTTCTTGTTTACTGTTGTTACTCATGTTAGCTCCTATTGAAATGGCATATACAGACTGGTATGAGGCTGTTACTTTCTTATACTTTACAACATGTCATAATAGGGTGGTGCCTCCTCAGGTAACATATCATTTAATTTAGCGGTTAAATCTGCTAGATCTTTTTGTAACCCTTTACTTTTGTTGCCTATAATATCTTGCAAACTTGCAACTTTATCTTGCTCTTCTTTTAACATACTATTCAACCTATTAATAAGTTGTTCATTAATATTATTAGCTAATTCATCAAATGCTTTTTTAACAGTATCACCACTAACCGCTTTCTTAAAGTCCTGTATATCCTTACCACTACCTGTCTTAAGTGTAATAAGACCAAGAGCGCTTATAAGTTGTTCTTCATTATTAGCACTTTGTAAAAGGTTTTGCGAGTTCTCACTCATATAAATTACCTCCATAAATTATTAAAGTTTAAATTATTTTTTAGTTTCACATGCACACTGTTAATTTATCAATATCCAAGTTCACAATAAATTATCTATTATTGCAAACTCAGTATTCATATCTTGAAAAACGTAAGTTGATGGATGTGCATCATTCCAATTTGCTTCACTCTCCTCAGGAATCATTCGGTCAACCTTATCCAGAAGCTCTTTCATTTTTTCATTTTGCTCGTTAAATTTCTCCTTCAATGCATCAAGAATAGCTTTAGAATGACCTTTACTATCAAGATTACCAATCACAGATATAACTTTCTCGTGAGGCAATTTGTGAATAATATCTTTAAGCTCTCCTGCACCTAAATTATCCAAAAGTTCTTTAAACTGCTCATTAGACATATTGCGAGCAAAAGCTTGAAGTTTGTCTGGGTTGTCAGCTAAAGACTTAATGATAATCTGAATCTTATTAGAATCAGTTAAATCTCGAGCTACTATTGCAAGTTTATCGTGGTCTAGTTTATTAATTAAATTATGTAACCTATCTCCTTCTAAAGTGTGTACTAGGGCTGGAAGTTGCTCAGACCACAATTCCTTGGAAAGAATGGTCAAATGGTGCTCATCTAAATCTTTTGCTAATTCTACAAGCTGATAATCGTCTATATTATTGATAAGTGCCTTGAACTGATCGACTTTTAAATGAGGTAAAATTTCTCTTACTTGCTCTGGATTTAATTCTCTCACTAGGGCTCCAAGCTGATCATCATTTAAAATAGGAATAATTATTTGTAATTTTTCTGGATTTAGTTCATAAGCAAGAATATGTAATTGGTGATTGGTTAAATGACTCACCAAAGTTTTCCATTGATTATCTGTTAAGTGCTTTACTAAGTTCTCTATTTGGACTTCACTAAGAGTATGGGTAAGAGTTTCTAACTGATCTTCTGTTAGTCCCCCAACAAAAATTTTAGCAAACACCTTTGATAGTATTATATTCTCTGGTATTTTAGATAATATATTTTTTACTGTTTCTTCACTGACGTCCAGCCCAATATATTGTAATGCCTGATTGTCAGGTGAATTAACAATATTTCCTTGATAATCTGAGAAATAATATTTATAAGTATCAGACAATTCTTCCTGTGTTACATAAATGTACTTAGATCTCTCAGATTTAATATCATTACGCAAAGTACCAGAACAACCTTCTTCGCAGTCTACAAAGTACGATTTCATTGATAGCTTGACTAACATATCATTATAATATACAAATGCACAACTGTTTTTTGTATAACATGGTTTATCTCTAGAAAAACTACCTTTCAAAGTATTTCCCTCTTCGTTCCTTATGCAATAAAAGGTATCTCCAAGGATGTTATTGCCGCATAATCTTATTGGTAATTCTATCGTTTCATCTTCTTTTCCCAGTTGCACAAGCTTAACTTTTTTAACCGATTGAAAAAGAGAAAATTCAGGCCAATAGACGTTGTTACCAAATCCTTTTGATAATTCCTCTCCGGGTACCATCTTAAAAACGCGTTTCTTGCTACTCATAAGTATTTCCTAATCAACTTAATTATAGCTATTCTAACATTTATTGATTAATTTATTGTTAAGTTAGTATATATCAGAATTATAATAACACACATTACTTGCATAAAGAAAAGTTACAGAAAGAGGGATTTTTTAGGAAACTAGTATAAAACACTCCTAGATTAAAATAAGCTGACTTTATGATACGCTAGAACCTATATTGGTGGAGGCAAGCGGGATCGAACCGCTGACCTTCTGCGTGCAAAACAGATGCTCTACCAGCTGAGCTATGCCCCCAATTCTTGCTTAAAGCATAAATCACTCACGCTGAAATGCAAGAAATATTTATTTGTGAGGCTATTGCTAAATAGTGCACAAATTCTGCATTTATGTATAATTCTCTATCTTTTTAGAGTTGTACGTCAGCTTTACCAAAATGAATCTTTGAATTAACAAGAAGTTTTCCTTCAAAAATTTTTAATTAAATTATCACTAATGCAGTACATTATGTAATTTATTTAACCACACATGAAAATTTTAGTTTGATTAAAACGGATAAAAACTATATTACTGTTTAGTGTAGCTGAAAAATAAAATGATCCCGTAGCTCAGCCGGTAGAGCAACTGACTTTTAATCAGTGGGTCACGCGTTCGAATCGCGTCGGGATCACTTAGAATCTTAAAAGCATGCTAAAAGAACAGGACAAAATATTCACAAACTTAAATGGTAAAGAAACACCACTACTTGAGGGTGCAAAAAAACGTGGTAGTTGGCAAAAAACAAAGGAATTACTGGATTTAGGATCAGAAAAAATCATTGAGGAAGTAAAGAAATCTGGCTTGAGAGGTCGAGGGGGTGCAGGATTTTCTACTGGCCTTAAGTGGAGCTTTATGCCTAAAAATACTTCAAAAGCGTATTTAGTAGTCAATGCAGATGAGTCAGAACCTGGTACGTGTAAAGATAGAGATATATCACGATATGAGCCACATAAGTTACTTGAGGGAATTCTTCTAGCTGGCAGAGCGATCAGCGCATCAGTTGCATATATTTATATCAGGGGTGAATTTTATAATGAATATTTAGTTCTAAAAAAGGCACTTGAGGAAGCCTATAAAGAAAACTTAATTGGAAAAAATGCCTGCAAATCAGGTTATGATCTTGATGTATTCATTCACAGAGGTGCAGGAGCTTATATATGTGGAGAAGAAACAGCTCAACTTGAATCAATTGAAGGAAAAAAAGGCTTTCCTCGCATGAAACCTCCATTCCCTGCAGGTGTTGGACTTTTTGGCTACCCAACCACAATAAACAACGTTGAAACTATAGCCATGGTTCCAGATATTCTAAATCGCGGAGGAGAGTGGTTTGCATCTCTTGGTAAACCAAATAATACTGGCACTAAGGTCTTTTGCATTTCAGGGCATGTAAATAATCCATGTAATGTTGAAGAAGAGCTCGGAATTTCACTGCGTGAATTAATTGAAAAATACGCAGGTGGAGTGAGAGGAGGTTGGGATAATTTACTTGCTGTAATACCTGGTGGGTCTTCAGTCCCACTAATTCCAAAATCTATATGTGATACTATTGAAATGGATTTTGATTCATTAAGGGCTGCACAATCAGGGCTTGGTACTGCTGCTGTAATAGTGATGGATAAATCAACTGACATAATAGCTGCAATAGAAAGATTATCACATTTCTATATGCATGAGTCCTGCGGACAATGTACACCATGCCGTGAAGGCACTGGATGGATGTGGAGGATTATGAGAAGAATGGTAGCAGGAAATATTAAACCTGGTGAAGTAGATAAGCTACTTGACCTTACAACTCAAATAGAAGGGCATACAATTTGTGCACTTGGCGATGCTGCAGCTTGGCCAGTTCAAGGATTAATCAGACATTTTCGTCATATAATTGAAGAGAGGATAGTAACTTAACTTATACTTTTAAATGATTTTACTACTTAGCAGCTAAAGTTAAAGAATATTGATTTCCTTCCCTTTTAGGTGCTAATTCTACTTTTGCAATATCTTCAGCGTCTCTAATTAGCCGTTCTAATTTTTTCAGTCCAACTTCAGTGTTTACAAGCTCTCTCCCTCTAAATCTCATTGTGACTTTAATTCTATGTCCATGCACAAGAAAATCCCTTGCTTGACGCAATTTTGTTTCGTAGTCGTGATCACCAATATTAGGACCCAGTTTAATTTCTTTTATAGTTAATGTTTTTTGTTTCTTTTTTGCTTCACTTGCCTTCTTTTTTATATCATACTTTTGTTTGCTATAGTCCAGAATTTTACATACTGGAGGAGTTGAATCAGGTGCAATTTCTACCAAGTCTAAATTAACACTTTGTGCAACTTCCAAAGCTTTTTCTATTGGAACAATTCCGACCATTTCACCACTATGATCAACTAAGCGTACCTCCTTAGCTGTGATGAGTTCATTAATTCTGTTTTTATTGTTCTTTTTGACTTGCAAATTTTAGCTCCATTAATTCAAATTAATAATCTTTAACAGCAATTCAGTAGCATTCTCCAAAGAAAAAGACTCCTGTTTTTCCGATCCTAAATTTCTCACTGACACAGTTTTATTTGTAACTTCATTTTTGCCTATGATCCATAATATAGGTACCTTACTTGAACTATGCAAACGTATCTTATAGCTAATTTTTTCATTGGTCAAATCAGTTTTGATTCTCACACCTTGTTCTTTTAAAACGTTGCTGATTTCTGTAGCATAACCGTCAGACTCATTTGTAATGGTCAGAATAGCAAGCTGTGTTGGAGCAAGCCAAACTGGAAATTTTCCTGCATAATTTTCTATTAAAATTCCAATAAAACGCTCAAAAGTTCCAAGAATTGCCCTATGTAACATGACAGGGTGATGCTTGTGCCCGTCTGTTCCTATATAAAAAGCTCCAAGCCGCTCCGGTAAAATAAAATCAACTTGCAACGTTCCACATTGCCAATTTCTACCTATTGCATCTTTCAAAATAAACTCTAACTTTGGACCATAAAATGCACCTTCACCAGGATTAAGTTCATAACTAAGCCCTGCTTCTTTAACTGCTTCAAGCAGTGCTCTTTCAGCTCTATCCCACACTTCATCATTACCTGATCTAGTATCTGGACGGTCTGAAAATTTCACAGAAATTTCATTGAACCCAAGTTCTGAATATACTTCTTTTAAAAGGTCACAAAACTTTACAGTTTCAGAATTCACTTGTTTTTCCATACAAAAAATATGTGCATCGTCTTGCGTAAAACCACGCACTCGCATCAGTCCATGCAATGAGCCTGAGCTTTCATTTCTATGGCATGTGCCAAACTCTGCCATACGTATCGGTAAATCACGATAGCTTCTGATGTGAGAATTAAAAATCTGCACATGACAAGGGCAATTCATGGGTTTTATTGCTAGCTTTTTACTTTCAGATTCATCAATAATGAACATATTTTCACGAAACTTATCCCAATGTCCCGATTTTTCCCACAGCTCTTTGCTTACTAAAATAGGGGTTTTCACCTCAAAGTAGCCATTGTTCATTAACTTTTTTCTGATGTAAGACTCAAGAACATTATATAAAGTATATCCCTGTTCATGCCAAAAAATCTGCCCAACAGCTTCCTCTTGAATGTGAAATAAGTCCATATCCTTAGCAATTTTGCGGTGGTCGCGTTTTTCTGCTTCCTCCAGACGTTTAAGATAAGTATTTAATTCATCCTTATTTCTCCACGCGGTGCCATATATTCTTTGCAACATTGGGCCCTTAGAATCGCCACGCCAGTATGCACCTGCTACTTTCATAAGTTTAAACGCTTTAACTCTGCCAGTTGATGGTGAGTGCGGACCACGACATAGGTCTACAAAGTTGCCTTGTTTATAAACAGTTAGGTTTTCGTTTTCTGGTATTGATGAGACAATATCAACCTTGTATCTTTCACCTATATCACTAAAGAAATCAATTGCCTGCTTACGAGTCCAAACTTCTCGGACGAATCTGTGGTTACTTTTTATAATTTCCTTCATTTTTTTTTCTATTGCAGCAAGATCGTCCGTGGTAAAGGTACGATCTGTAGCAAAATCATAGTAGAAACCATCTTGAATTGTTGGCCCGATAGTAATCTGAGTATTAGGAAAGAGCTCTTTTACTGCCTGCGCCATTATATGAGCAGCATCATGCCTTATTATATCTAAACCCGCTTCGTCACTCAGTTGTATTACCTCTATCTCTGTATCAGATTCAATTTCACGTGAGAGATCATACAACTCACCATTTACCTTAAAGGCAATTGCTTCTCTCAAAGCATCCGGTTGTAATATATCAAAGCCAGTGACTCTACCACTGTATTCTTTTACTTTTTGTTCGGCTAAAAAGGTAACTTTTATCATTCATTAGACCTTTTATCATCCCAGTGCTTGACACTGGGATCCATGTTTCTTTCTTTTCTAGATTCCAGCGCCACGCGCTGGAATGACACCAAAAGGTGAGCTACTGATCTTTCAGTTAAATAACAGTTGTACAAGAGATCTATTACATACTTGCTGTAAGAAATTTTAATTGTTGACATACCTAGTTAATAATACGGCCTATTCTTTTTTAACCTGAGTGCAATTGCTTCTTCCCAAACTTCACCATTACGCAATAGCTTTTCTTTATTGTACATTAGCTCCTCTCTTGTTTCAGTAGCAAATTCAAAGTTAGGACCCTCCACAATTGCATCAACTGGACATGCCTCTTGGCAAAGTCCGCAGTATATGCATTTTGTCATATCAATATCATAGCGCGTAGTGCGGCGACTACCGTCTTCTCTTTCCTCTGCTTCAATAACTATTGCTTGAGCAGGGCAGATAACTTCGCATAACTTACAAGCTATGCATCGTTCTTCACCATTTGGATACCTACGCAGCGCATGCTCACCACGAAACCTTGGACTTAAAGGGCCCTTCTCCATAGGATACCTCAAAGTAACCTTTGGTTTGAACATATATTTTAATGTAATAACAAACCCTTTAATTAACTCTACAGAAGACCAATACCAAGCTAATTTCTTGAGCATAATATTTAAAACTTGTGTCAGTCATTATAAATCATATTATCAGTTTTCAAAATAAATATTTTCATCTGGATGACTTTTGTAGTTTTTCTATACAATATATTTACTAATACTGAATTAATATGAATAAGTAATATAAGCAAAAATTTTTTAGATTAGGTATTTCGATTTCTTAAATTGCTAAGTAGTTTATATAAATAATGACAAACACAAATGAAACTATTTTTGCTTTGTCGACCGTATTTGGTAAGTCAGGAGTTGCAGTAATCAGAATTTCAGGCAACTACGCCCTTAAAGCTTTAAATCATTTTCATATTAAGAAAAAAATTAAACCAAGATTTGCTACTTTAGTTGATCTATATGATGATTCCAATCAATTGATAGATAATGGAATAATCATCTATTTCCCTGCTCCAAACAGTTTCACTGGCGAGGATGTTATAGAGTTACAAGTGCATGGAAGCAAGGCCGTCATAAAAATCATCTTGGAGAAATTATCAAAAATTTTCGTTATGGCCAGGCCTGGAGAATTCTCACTTAGGGCTTTTCTAAATGGTAAATTTGACTTAACGCAAATAGAAGGAATTGCAGACTTAATTGATGCTGAAACGAAAATGCAAGCTAAACAAGCGATTAAGCAGATGTCAGGAGAATTGGAGAGACTATACAGCAATTGGAGGCAAAGATTAATAACGATACAATCTAAAATCGAAGCATATATAGACTTTCCAGAGGACATTTGGGCAGAAAAAAGTGAATTGGAAAAAATTAATAATGAAGTGCAATCTCTCGTGCAGTTGATACAAGAGCATTTAAATGATAATAGACGGGGCGAAAGGTTGCGTGAGGGTTTACATATTGTAATAACTGGTGAACCAAATGTCGGTAAATCAACTCTGTTTAATTTCTTAGCCAAGCGTGATATTGCTATTGTTTCTGAATATGCAGGCACAACAAGAGATATACTTGAAGCTCATATTGACATTGGCGGATACCCAATCATTCTCTCTGATACTGCTGGAATTCGTGAAAGTTCAGATCCAATAGAATCAGAAGGTATAAGTCGAGCAAAAAAGAGGTCTTTTGAAGCTGATTTAAGAATAGAGCTATTTACTTTTGAACAACGTTATAATATCAATTGCAACGTTGTAAATAGCGATACTATTTATGTATTGAGCAAAGCTGACGATGTTATCAATAATCACAATATAAAAATTAATGGCATAGATCTTTTACCCATTTCTATTCTAAAGGGAATAGGTACAAACAAATTGATCTCTCTCATAAAAGAGAAGGCAAAGGAAAAATTTGGGCATGATAGAGACACTCCTGTGATTACTCGGCAAAGACATAGGAATCACATGCAGAAAGCACTGGAACATTTACAGCGTTTTAATATCTATAATCCAATTGAGTTGATATCTGAAGACTTGAGGCTTGCTGCATTTGAACTTGGTGCAGTAATTGGAATTATTAATGTTGAGGAAATATTGGATAGTGTGTTTAGTAGCTTTTGTGTAGGCAAGTAAGATTTTTATAGATTGCTTGAAATTAAATATTGTGGTAAAAAAGAGGTGGACGGATGGCCGAGCGGTTTAAGGCACCAGTCTTGAAAACTGACGTACGGAAACGTACCATGGGTTCGAATCCCATTCCGTCCGCACTTACTTCTCAGATTTAAAATGTTAGTTAATTTTTAGAGCTTATTTAGATGGTTCGTAACGCTGGAAATCTTGTCTAATCTAGCCACATCTTTTAAAAATACATCCCTTTGTAAATTGACCTTGTTAGCAAAGAAAGCTAATATCTATAAATAGATCACCATCTGAATATGGAAACCGATATAGTAATAATAGGTGCAGGGCCTATTGGAATATTCACTGCTTTTCAAGCGGGAATGCTTGATATGAGATGTCATGTAATAGATGTTTTGGATCAAGCAGGAGGACAATGCACAGCTCTTTACTCAGAAAAGCCAATATATGATATACCTGGTTATCCTGTAATTACTGCCCAAAAATTAATTGAGCAGTTAATGGAGCAAGCTTCACCGTTTGAGCCTGTTTACCATTTAAGTCAAAAAGTGGAAAATATTTCAAATAACGAAGGTGAAAACTTTACTATCATAACGAACATAGGTACAGAGGTAAAATGCAAAGCCGTTATCATTGCTGCAGGTAACGGAATGTTTGAGCCTAATCGTCCACCCTTAAGTGGTATATTAGAATATGAAAATAAATCTGTGTTTTATAGCGTAAATAAGATTTCTGATTTTCAGGATAAAACTATAGTCATTGCAGGGGGGGGTGATTCTGCGGCTGATTGGACTGTAGAACTTTCTAAGGTTGCGAAGAAAATTTATGTGATACATAGGAGAAAGGAATTTCGCTGCACTCCTGAAACTAGAAATAAATTAGAATCACTTGAAAATGATGGAAAGATAGAACTGGTAGTGCCATATCAATTACACGAACTAGCAGGAGGTAATGGGCAGTTGAGAGCAGTGATAGTAAAAAACATTGCCTCTAAGGAAGAAAAAGAAATATCCGCTAATTTTTTGCTGCCATTTTTTGGACTGTCAATGAATCTTGGTCCAATAAACAATTGGGGTATACAGTTAGAACATAGCCGCATAGTTGTTAATTCAGCTACGCTTAGAACTAGTAGAGATAGAATATATGCAATCGGAGATATAGCTACTTATCCAGGCAAACTAAAATTGATACTAAATGGTTTTGCTGAGAGCGCCATGGCTTGTTATGACATATACAAAGTAATTCACAATTCTCCAGTTAATTTTCAATATTCAACTTCAAAGGGAATTCATGGAAATAAAGAGTAAGGAGATCCATGAACCTACATGGAGTTATCTCAAGCATAAGGGAATACAAACGAAAAAGATTACTTTACAAATTTCCCCAACTCCCTTATCATATCAATAAGAGTATTTATCCTTGTTTTTAATCTCTGCAGATTTAACAACAAAATTCAGTAAAAAACTCAGGTATATATTGGCAGATTACATAAAATTATAGCGGCTGCATGTCTTTTTTATTTTTTCTACATTCAGCCAAAATGCGCTTAAAATAAGCGTTAGCACATTATTACAATGCCAATTTACATTATTATAGGGTCAAAACTCACTACTAGGGGATTCTTTTGCCTTTTTCTCGCTTGGTAAATTTTTTAATATTTATAGTTAAAGCTTCAGGCCAGCACTTGATGCTGGAATGGCTTTGTTGCACAGCTCTTCGGATAGTGGGTAATGTATAATAAATTCATGAAGCTATATCAAACTTAGCCATGCCTATTTCAGTAAATTTGTTAAGCAAATAACACTTGAGTAACAGTTCCTTCTCACGATTAATCTCAGATTTATTCCTAAAACTAAATCCAAATATTTGCTTCAGTCGCGAGAAAAAACTTTCTATATAAGATCTCTTCCAATAATTTATCTCTTTTTTCCACCTCTTCATACCATCTTCATCATATGACTTTATGAGCTTGATTGTAGAATTTCTCTCATTCATATAATCCAACTTTGGATGCTCTACTGCATTATTTTGCGGAGGAATCCTTGTCTTTATGTCAAGCTCATCGCACAGTTTGTATAACTTCTTTCGATTATATGCCCTATCTGCATATATCGTGCTTATGTTATACTTGGTATCCACTCTTTCAATAAGATCACAGGCTCCATAGTGGTCGGAATAAACTCCACTACTGTATTTTGCAGCTATAACTTTTTTACTACCTATCTCTAGCATTACATGTAGCTTTCTTGTTTGCTCATAGCGGCGATACTTTCTATCTGTACCATTTGCCTTACTATGGCCTGGAATATTATTGTAGATGCTGATACCTGTACTATCTATAGCAATTTCAATATCTTCCATATCGTTCTTATCAACTCTGCAGTCGTTGATTTTGATATTAAGCTTTTTAAACCTTCTTGAAGCCTGCGAATAGCTGATAATTTGCAAAATTTTCCCTATTTGCTCAAGATATTTCTCTATAAATCCCACTGTTTGCCTAAGACCAATCCTGAATAGATAGGTTATTATGTGAATTAGAATCACTACTTTGTCGCTGTAGACATTGTTGCCACCTGCTACTTTTGGACTATTTTCGTACCAATTTTCAATGGCATCGTTGATATAATGAAAAACATTTCCCCTTTCTTGAAGAAATTTGTTATATTCATTGCAGTTACTGACTTTCATTCTTATTGGCATATTTTTCCTTTGTCGGCTAAATATCTATTTTATAACAAATTCCATCAGTAACTGCCTGTTCTTTCCTTGAGTGGTGCAACAAAGCCTGCTGGAATCCAGAAATCTTTTGAGCACAAAAGTTATGCTAGGTTTTGTTGGTAAGAAACCAGTGTCAGCTACTCGGATGACACCAAAGGGGCACTTGGATAGAGGCTACTTGAATAACACCATCATAAGGTGAACCAGTGTCAAGCACTGGAATGACAAGGAAAGGGCTACTTGGATGACAAGAAAAAGGACGCTGATATGACACCAAAGAGGCTGACACCACCATAAAGTAAATTCCACTAACACTATAGGAGACTAACATGAACTTTTTAAAATTTATCGAACTATGCTTTCAAACGGTGATGCCGGGATGTGAGTATAACAATTATCAGTATATAAAAATTATAGCAGACAGGCTTGAAGCAGCAAGCACTGGTGAAGTGAAGCGAATAATATTCAATATGCCTCCGCGCTCGATGAAGTCTATGTGCGTGAGTGTTGCATGGCCCGCATGGATACTTGGTAATCAGCCAACCGCAAGAATAATAGTTGCAAGCTATTCTCAGCGGCTTAGCGAAAAGCATTCGCTTGACACCAGGTGCGTGATGCAGTCTAGTTGGTATAGAGTGCTATTTCCAGAGGTAGAACTATGCAAAGACCAGAACACTAAATATAAATTTCAAACAGTGCAGAGAGGATGTAGGATTGCAACATCTGTTGGTGGAACACTGACTGGTGAAGGTGGAGATTTTATCGTCGTGGATGATCCACTGAGTTCCTCTCAAGCTTTGAGCGAGACGTTTAGAAAACGTGCCACAAACTGGTTCGATCAGACTCTAATAACCAGGCTCAATGATAGGAAAAAAGGAGTTATCGTTGTTGTAATGCACAGACTACATCAAGAGGATTTGACTGCGCATCTTCTCTCTAAACCAAGAAATATATGGCATCATATTTGTTTGCCAATGATCTCTGAAAATAAGGAAATTATCTATTCAATCAAAAGATCAATTCTCCCTTCTCCTGTTCCTATTATTCAAGTAACTACAAATGAGTGCAAAAGCTCAACAGGCGCTACATCTTCAAGGATTTTATACTTAAAAAAGGAAGGTCAGCTGCTATATCCCCTAGATGTAGGAGAAATTGAAATGATAAAGGCTGAACTTGGGAGTTACGCTTTTGCTGCTCAATATCAACAAAATCCTCTGCCACTTTCAAGTGGTATAATTAAGCAAGAATGGTTGAAACGCTATAGAAATTTTCCTGACAATCTCTCACATATAACTCAGAGCTGGGACACTGCTGTTTCAACAAACGATTCTAGCGGCTTTAGTGTCTGCACCACCTGGACAAAGGTGAATAATAAGTTTTATTTACTCGATGTATACCGTGCGAAGCTTGAGTATCCAAAACTTAAAGAACAAGTTCTATCACTAGCTGCAAGGTGGAAGCCACACGCAATTTTAATCGAAGCAAAAACAAGCGGTCAACAATTGATTCAAGAGCTAAAGACAATACCTGTTATTGAGATAGTGCCGCATAACAGTAAAATCGCTCGATTCCACCAGATTGTTCCGATAATAGAATCCGGCAAGGTTTTTCTGCCGCATCAAGCAATATGGCTCAGCGATTTTGAGTATGAAATTTTAATGTTCCCAGAAACCCGCCACGACGATCAAGTAGACAGCACTGTGCAATACCTTCAGTGGATGAGAGATAGTAGCTTCAGGGTTGCAGCTATACGAACATTGTGATTCAAGAGGCAATAATTTGCTACCCACAATTTCGATTATAAGCTCATTTAAAATAAATATTGATTTCTTATTTTAATTATTTAAGGTTAGGGTAAAAATTATGACAATAAATTATCAGCAGTGGCGGGAAATATTAAGTACGGTTAATAGTGATAATAAATTAGATAAAAGGAACGTAATTGAAAAAGTAAAAGGAGAGCTAAAGGCAAGCAATGAAGAGGTATTTAAACAGTGGGAAGAGAGTAATTTTTATGTAAATTATAAATTTGAAATTGGAGATAATGAATTCACATTATTACATTTAACTGCTAAGTTAGGCTATACGAGCTTGACAAAGGCTTTAATAGTAACAAAAGGGATAGATGTTAATATAAAAGATAAGAATAAAAAGACACCTTTACATTTAGCTGCTGAAAATGATTATAAAGAGGTAGTAGATGCTCTGTTGGAAAAAGATGAAATCAGGATTAATGAACAAGAAGATAAGGAGGGATGGACACCTTTACATTTAGCTCTTATGAATGGCCATGCAGACGTGGTAGAATCTCTCGTAAGAAACGGTGCGAATGTTAATATAAAAGATTGTAAGTTAAAAATGTGATATAAAAGAGATAAGAGGGAAAGATAACCCTACTCACTATAGGAATAGGGCTATCACGGGCGTGTGCGACCGAATGAAAGTTGGTATTACAACCGTAGCCATCAAGGTAAACTAGCCCCATCTCTCGATACGTTTGAATAGTTGCATGGGACATATGTATGCACCCGTTTACAATCTTAAATTAATTAAACTATCGAGGTTATTTATTATGATTACATCTTATCAAAATTTCATTGGCATTGATATCGGAAAATTTAAAAATGTTGCTGCAGCTTATAACCAAAGGAGCGCTATCAAGTTTGACAATGATGCTACTGGTTGGCAACAGTTGTTTCAAAAATTTTCAGATATCCTACCTAATTCTCTAGTAACTTTAGAAAACACTGGAAAATATGAGCTTGGCTTAGCACATTTTCTTGTTGATAAGAATGTTGCTGTACATCGAGCTAATACTCGTAAAGTAAAAAGTTTTATCATATCACATGGAACTTTAGCAAAGACAGATCAATCAGATGCAAGAGCCCTTGCTCAATATGGTTTTGAACGCTATAGTGCTCTATCTCTATTTGTGCGTATGTCAAAAGAACAAACCGCCTTAGTTGCACTCTGTCAACGTCGTGATGACATTACGCAAATGAGAACTCAAGAGAAATGTAGGCTTGCAGCACCTGAAAACGACTATATAAAGGAAAGTTGCCAAAAAACAATAGACTTTTTTACCAGTCAGATAAATGAGTTCAACGATGCCATACAAAGAATTATTGATAAAAATCCAGAGTTACAAAAGCGTCAAAAAATCTTGAGAACAGTGCCAGGAATAGGTCTCAAGTTATCACAAGTTTTTGTGTGTCTAATGCCAGAACTTGGCCACCTAAACAAAAAAGAAGTTGCAAGTCTTGCTGGAGTTGCTCCACATCCAAAAGAAAGCGGTAAAACTATTGGTTATCGAAGGATAACAGGTGGTAGAAGCAATGTTCGTGCAAAGCTTTTCACAGCTGCTATGGCTGCTGCAAGATCTAAATCTGCACTTGGTGCTTTTTATTCTGATCTTATTGGTAGAGGTAAAAAGAAGATGGTAGCTATAACAGCTCTAATGCGAAAAATCATAGTAATTGCCAATGCAAGACTTAAAGAAGCAATTAATATGAAATAAAAAAAATCTGTATAGAAAATAGGTTAACGAATATGTGCGTCTACACACATTTAAAGCACATATTCGTTAACCATAAAATCTAAGCAGTGCTTGCTGTTTGATATAAATTTCTTTCTGTATAAACTAGGGTTTTTGTTGCCAAAATACATTTTTCAATTGAATAAAAATACAAAATTATCAACAAATGAGACTAAATTCAAAAAATTTTAAAAAACATAGTTGATGACTATAGAGTGACACCTTCATCTTTGGCTATTCAAAGAGATTATGTATTTACTCCGCCAAAAAAACGTGAAGGCTCCTATGTTAATGTGAAAAATCATGCTAGAACTGCTTCTAGGAATTTAACTAAAGAGGAAAAACAACGCACATCAGCAATTGCGAAAGGTTTTTTGCCGGTAGTGCAACTGCATTATCAGGTGTTTTAATAGCGAAAGCACTTTCTGCAACTGGAATAGTTACAGCTGAGTCAAAACCCTCTACACCAATAGCAGTGGTTGCAGTTATAGCAACAGGACTAGCAGTTGGTGGTGCTACATATATGATGTTAAAGCCCAGTACTAAAGTTGATGGAGTAGCAGTCTTAATGGATGGGCGTCAAGAAGCTGCTAGCACTAGTAGGGTTACCTAGCGCGTATTCGACCTAGCTGCATAAACTACTGATCATAGAAAATGACATTACAGGGACACTGGAATAACGTAGGAGAGAGCGCTGACAACTTTCGTTTAGGCAAGATTATATCTTGAAAAAATTAAGCTTTAGTGCTACTAAATATTGTAACTTCTATGCTGAAACCTGACTATGAATATGGAAAAAATACGCAATGCTAAAATAAAATTACCAATATTTCTCGATTATCAATCTACTACTAAAGTAGATCCTCGTGTTTTGGAGGTGATGATACCTTATTTTGGTGAGTTTAGTAATGCACACTCTCGTAGTCATTCATTTGGTTGGACAGCTGAGGAAGCAGTAGAAAAAGCAAGGAAGCACATTGCTGATTTAGTGAATGCAGACAGCAAAGAAATCGTCTTTACCTCGGGTGCAACCGAATCAAATAACATGGCTATCAAAGGTGTTGCTCATTTTTATAAGAATAAGGGAAATCATATAATAACTGTCTGCACGGAGCATAAGTGCGTTTTAGATTCTTGTCGACATCTGGAAAATGAAGGCTTTAAAGTTACATATTTGTCCGTTAAGCAAAACGGAATTATAGATTTGTTGAAACTTGAGGAGGCAATCACTGATAAAACAATTCTGATTTCAGTGATGATGGCAAATAATGAGATCGGAGTAATGCAACCTGTCAAAGAAATTGGTGCAATGTGTAGAAAGCATAATATATTTTTTCATACAGACGCTGCTCAAAGCTTTGGAAAAGTTCCAATAGACGTAAATGAAATGAACATTGATCTTATGAGCCTTTCTAGCCATAAAATTTATGGACCTATGGGAATAGGTGCATTATATGTCCGTAGAAAAAATCCTCGTGTTAGGTTGACGCCACTAATTAGTGGTGGTGGACAGGAGAGAGGCATGCGCTCTGGAACAGTTCCTACTCCCCTTGCAGTTGGTTTTGGTGAAGCGGCACGTATCGCTAAAGAAGAAATGGAAATAGAAGCAAGCAAATTAGAAGAGTTGAGAGATATTTTGTACAACAAAATAAAAGAGGCATTTCCTGATGTTGTTTTAAATGGTGACTACGAAAATAGGATTCCAGGTAACCTTAACTTAAGTTTTCCTTATGTTGAGGGTGAGTCTCTTATCATGGCAATCAAGGATTTAGCAGTAAGCTCTGGTTCTGCATGCACATCTGCATCTCTTGAACCTTCTTATGTCATAAGATCACTAAACAATGGCCACGATCTTGAGCATTCATCAATTAGATTTGGCCTTGGCCGATTTACAACTAAAGATGAAGTTCTATATGCAGCAGATCTTGTTACTAAAAATGTTGGACGGCTAAGAGAAATGAGCCCACTTTTGGAAATGGTACAAGAGGGAATAGATTTAAGCACCGTAAAATGGGATTCTCATTGAAGAATAAGACGTTAACCATTAGCAGAGTGATGGTTGTCTAAGCTCTTTCTATGGGTGAAATCGGAAACTTAGCTTTAAGTTCTTTGTAGATGCCACGGAACTAAGTAGCAATCCTATACATATTAAGCTCGCAGCAGTTGTGCTTCCGCCATAGGATAGAAATGGAAGTGGGTCACCTATTATAGGTAAAAGGCCTATTGTCATTCCAATGTTTATAAAGAAATGAGCACCAAAAAAGGCGAAAACCCCGATAGATATTAACTTAGAAAAATAATTTTTTGACCTGTAAGCGATAGAGAATATTATAGCGAGGAATGTGGTATAGAGTAAAATCAAAGTTATGCTGCCTAAAAAACCCCATTCCTCACTCAGTACCGCAAAAGCAAAATCTGTGCGTTTCTCTGGCAAAAATCCAAGTTGAGTTTGACTCCCATTAACAAATCCCTTACCAAATAAACCTCCTGAACCAATAGCTATTTGAGATTGCTGTGCATTATAACCTATTCCAAGTGGATCTACTGATGAATCCAAAAATGATAATATCCTTTGCTTGTGATAAGGGCGCAAAAAAGGCCAAATAGCTGGTATTGCGAAAATGCCAAGCGCTCCAAAAATTATTAAATGAGGTCTTTCCATTATTGCTGTGAATATAATTGATGCTCCTATAAACAATATTATTACAGCTGTTCCTAAATTAGGTTGCTTCAATACAAGGAATACAGGTAAGAAAATAATTATAAGTGGCTTAAATAAACTTTGAAATTTCATCATTTTATACACACTTTGTTTATTAAAATAACGAGCAAGTGCAAGTATTAAGCCCACTTTTACAAATTCTGATGGTTGTAAACTAATTGACCCAATTCTTATCCATCTTGTTGCACCCATTATATGCGAGCCAAAAAAATTTACTGCTAACAGCGCAATTACTGCTACTATGTAAAAAAAATAAGCGTGCTTCAAATAAAAATCTAGCTCTATAAATGACATAGCTATAGCAAGCAAAAAGAAGAAAGAGAATATGACCAATTGGTGAATTGCAAATGGAGCCCACTTTCCTCCAGCAGAAGAATATTGCACAACAATGCCAACGCAAAACAGAGCTATTACGTTAATGACTAATAATAAGTGAATCTTCTTCAGCTTATCCACAGCAAAAACTTTACAGACTTTGAGATACAATAAAACATAAGAAAATCAAAAAGCAAATTTATTAATTACCAACCGAATTGGACTACTATATATCCCAGTTATTACCGTTAAAATTGCCATAAATAATAGACAAAAGAGCATAAGCAATGGTACCTCATTAAGTGTCATTCCAGCGTTTGATGCTGTACTGTTTTCAAAATATATTTTCTCAACCATTCTCCACATATATATTAGTGCAAGAAAAGAGCCAGCAGCAAAAACTGCAAGGGAAATCCATGCATGAGATTCGATAATTGCTTTCATCATATACCACTTACTTACAAAGCCATTTGTCAAAGGTACACCGATTAATGCGAAACTAAGTAGAGTAAATGCAAGTGTTGTATAGGGCATTGACTTTTTTAGTCCTGATAAATTTTCTATTTTTGTCATACCAAACTTATAAGAAATACACCCTGCAGTCATGAATAAAGACGTTTTTATCATGCTATGATTTACTATGTGAAGAACTGCTGAAAACAAACCTGCTTTTGAATTTAAACCCAGCATTAAAATTATATAGCCAATCTGACTGATACTGGAGTGAGCAAACAGTCTTTTTATATCTTTTTCGATCATTGCAGATATTGATCCAAATACAACAGCACAAAGCGCAAGGATGATCATCACGTTGCTTAGTGGTAAGAAAAAATTTTGCTGAAAAACAGTGTAAAAGATTCTAATAAAAACATATATCATCACTTTGGTTACTGTACCTGAAAAAAATATGCTAATGAAGCTAGGTGCTTCACTATATGCGTTAACCAGCCATCTGCTGAGTGGAAACAGTGCCATTTTGATTGAGAGACCAACAAAAATGAATAATGTACCAAGTCTTATGATGTTATTATCGTATAATGGTACTATTCTTTCAGCCATGTCAGACATGTTGAGCGTTCCGGTCATAGAGTATAAAAGGCCGATGCCAAACAAGTAAAATGTTGCTCCTACAGTACCACTAATGAGGTATTCAAATGCTGCAACTAAAGCTTTCTTATCCCTTCCCATTGAAACTAAAACATAAGAAGAAAGAGATGAAATTTCTAAAAAGACATAAAGGTTGAATATATCGTTTGTTACTAAAATTCCAAGTAATCCACTCAAGCACAGTAAAAATAGAGAATAAAAACCAATGATTTTGTTTTTGCTAATCTCTTTTTCATTAATATGAAAGCTATAAAGCACACTAATCAGCGCTATAAAATTCACCAAAGTTAGAATCAAGGAGTTCAATATGTCGATTCTCAACTCTATTCCGTATGGAGGAGCCCAATCTCCAAGATAATAAGTTATAATTTCACCATTGTATGTTTTCACTAGCAACATTAATGAAATAAAGAAAGTAGCTGCCGTTGTAAAAAAAGAGATAAACCAGGACACCTTATGTTTCCTGGTAAGAAAGCAGAACATCGATGCAATTATTGGTATAATAACTTGTAGAATTGGTAATTGCATTAAACTGTTGTTAATACATCGTTAAAGTATTAGTATATATAATACTTTTTGTTTTAATACCTTTATGTTATCTAAAATTTATAATGCAGTAACAAACTTACTAAGGAGAAAAGGTAAACTTATAGGTAGGGATGAAAACGTAAATTCTTACTATGAGTCAAGTAAAGGGAAAAGATGGGTAATATATGGTAATGTTTCTGAGCCCACAACAATTCCTCCAGAATGGCATATATGGCTGCATTATACTAATAATGAAGTACCAGTTAATAATAACAAAAGAAAAACTCCTAATTTAACAGGTACGAAAGGTGCATACTACCCAAATCAAAAGGTGAAAAACTACTATGAAAGCTGGAATCCTAATAATTAAAGATGCGAAGGTCAAATATACTTGAAATAATTGCTGGATCATTTGTATTAATTTTCACTATTTTTCTTGTCTTCTTCGCTATTAATAAGCTATCTTACATAAAGAGAAACTATAAGGATTGCTATAAAATACATGGCCTTTTTACTGATGCTAACGGTGTAGGGGTTGGTGATAGTGTCAAGATCTCTGGTGTAGAAATCGGAAGCATAACTGGTGTATCACTTGACAAAGCTACCTACATAGCACGAATCGATATGTGCATAAGCAGAGACATAAAGTTGCCAATTGATAGCTCAGCTCTAATCGCTAGTAGTGGAGTTGTTGGTAGTAAATTTGTTAATATATTACCTGGTGCAGATCCTAAATTAATTTCACACGGTGGTAAAATAGCGCATACTCAAGCTGAAGCAAATATGGGTGGAATAGTGGATAAAATTATTGGCATGTTTACAAAGTGAGAATAAGAACACATAAGCCAACTTGGCCTATGTACAATTAAGGGATTTTTCTATCAATAGCTTGAAGTTGTTCAGCGTTTGAATTATCAAGATTTCTGCTAGGTTTTACATTCCTAATAATCTCAACAAATGCTTGTACTTTCAGTATAGGAGTGTTTTTTTTACGTACTTAGGGAAGTGTTAAATAAACTGTATCAAACCGAGAAGTAATAATAAAATAGAAACAAAAAATGGAGGTTTGACAATGAGTCAAGCAAACAGAACTACCGGTTTGGTAGACTATAAAGAATTAGAAACAAATATCTTATCGTCTATACGAGAAGGAAGACCATTGACGGAAAGAGATGGTGCATTAACACCGTTTGTAAAAAGGCTACTGGAATCGAGTCTGGAAGGTGAAATAAAAAATCACTTGTCGGCTAAAAGCGAAGAAAATAACCGAAGAAATTGAAGAAATTCAAAGACTTTACGGACAAGTGTAGGTTCATTTGAGTTATTGACACCAAGGGATAGGGAAGGAAGCTTTGAGCCACAAGTAGTCAGAAAAAGGCAAACAACCGAACTTGAAGCAAAGGTTTTAAGTATATGCCAGTGGCATGGTATATAGAGATATAGCGTCGCATGTAGAAAAGATATAAAATATCTGTAGCAGAGATATCAAGTATTACTGATAAATTATTGCCTGTAATCAATGAGTGGCGTAGTCGTCCACTGCAATCAGTGTATCCAATAGTGTTTATGTTTTTTTAAGGTCAAAGAAGACAGGCATTGCGTAAGTAAATACATGTAGAATATATTAGCAGAATGAAAGGAAAGAAGTTTTAGGTTTTTATATAGCAGAAAGTGAGGGAGCTAACTTTTGGCTAGGGATGTTAAATGACTTAAAAGAGAAAGGAGTAGAAGATATCCTGATTGTATGTGTAGATGGGCTAAAAAGCTTTCCTACAGCAATAAACAGTGTATTTCCTAAAGCAGAAATACAACTATGTATTGTACATCAGATAAGAAATTCACTGAAATATGCATCGAGCAAAGATGTGAAAATTTTCATGAATGATTTGAAAAAAATATACCGTGCTGCAAGTAGAGAAACTGCCGAAAATTATTTGCTTGAGCTAGAGGAAAAATGGTGAGAAAAATATATAGCTCTTCTCATAATAGTGGAAACAGGATAAAATAGAGACTTAGGGTAATAAGAAGGTAAAAGTGCCAGCAGCATACAGTTATGACTTAGGGAAAAAAGCCATGAAGGAGAGAGTAAAACAGCAGTAGCAAAGAGGTTCAAAATCGGTAGAGTGACATTGTACAAATGGGAGAAAAGGCGGAAAGAAACAGGAATCGAAGAAACTGGGAAATAGAGGCTATAATCATAAAATCACCGATTGGAATGCGTTTGTAGAATTTATAAAAAAGCACGGCGGTAAAACACAATCAGAGGTGGCCAAACTCTGGGGCAATATAAGTCGTCAAACGATTCATAGAGCTCTAAAAAAATTTGGATTTACACGCAAAAAAAGATTTATGGATATGAAGAAAGAAACGAAGAAAAACGAGCTGAATTTCTGAAAGTCATATCGGCAGAGTCCCCTAAAAATTTGGTATATATTGATGAATCTGGTATAGACAATACAGAAGATTACCCATACGGATATTGCAGAAAGGGAGAGAGGTTTCATGCACTAAAATCAGGCAAGAAAACTCAGAGAGTTAGCATGATTGCATCTTTAAATAAGGGAAAAATCGTTGCACCTATGACGTTTGAAGGCTATTGTGATACAGAGGTTTTTAATGGCTGGTTCGAGCAATTTCTGGCACCAACTTTACAGCCTGAACAAACAGTGATTTTAGATAATGCAACTTTTCATAAGTCTAAAAAGATTGTCGAATTTGCCAAAAGGGTTGGTGCAGACATTCTGTATCTGCCTCCATATTCTCCAGATTTCAATAAAATTGAGCATCATTGGTTTGCTATAAAAAACAGAGCCAGGAAAAACATTCCTCTTTTTAAATCTTTTCGTCAAGCTGTCGATTCTGCTTTTCTTCATTTGTTTCCACTATTATGAGAACAGCTATACTTTAGTTTTGGGAAAATAATTGGGAAAATCTGTCTAGTTATTTTAAATATTCCGGCCCTGTAAGAAAATTAATTTATACCACAAATCCTATTGAAGGGTTACATAGACAGATCAGAAAATTTACTAAAACTAAGGGCTCATTTACTAGCACAAATGCCTTCTATGAACAGGTATATTGTGCTATAAAAAAGTTAGGAGAAAAATGGGCTATGCCTATACATGATTGGGCTTTGACTATGTCTCAACTTGATATCTTTTTTTCTTGTAGAGTTGAATTAAAAATGCGGCTTGACACAGTTTATTTAACACTCCCTTTTTGAAAGTTACAGATCGCTAAAAATATTTAAACAACTAATTTTTATAACTTTATACCAAAAAAACTATTCCCACCTTAATTATCAAACAGTAACGTATAGAACTACAAACTTTTGTATATTAAGAAATTGTTTAAATTGCATACCTGGCTACTATGTCTCCTACTTCCAAGATAAAGTACCTTTCACTAAAAAATATTGAATTTAATTTTTGTAATCACTTAAGTCTAGTATTATTTTGTTAATGTATCGTTCATTTGCATCCTTGATGATAAATTTTATACCATTTTTATATCTTATAACTTCATCTACAGAAGGTACCTTACCAGCAATTGAAAGAACCAAACCACTAAGTGTGGCATAATGCTCTTCAGAGTCACACAACTCTATTTTTAGATTTTCCTCTATATCCTTTATAAGGGCCCTTGCCGATATTTCAAACTTATTTTGAGATAATTCAGTAATGGTGTGTTCTGAATTTACCTCATTCTCGTTATCAATATTTGGTATCAATTCTTCTATAAGATCATTTATCGAAATTAAACCATCAGTTCCGCCATATTCATCCAGTACAATAGCTAAATATGACTTGGAAGATTTCATTCTAACAAAAAGATTTGTTGCTTTCATTGAGGCTGGGACAAATATTACATTTTGTATAATATTTCTCAGATTAAAATCTTTATTCTTATTGAAAATGATATCTTTTACGTAAAAAAAGCCTATTACGTTGTCAAAGTTATTCTTATAAGTTGGTATCTTAGCATGGTAAGTGTTTTTCACCTTCTTTATTACCTCATCCTTGCTCGATTCAATGTCTATTGCACATATCTTCTTACGTGGAGTCATTATATCCATGATACTACAATCACGGAATTTTAATAGACTATTAAGTATGTCAAGACCTGACAGATCACCCATTAATGCCTCAGTCGCACATTTTTTTAACACAGAAGTTTTGTTGAAGAGAAAGAAAAAAATTTTGTATGCTATTTTTTCTACTAAAGTTCTTTTCTTATTCAATTTATTCCCTTTAATGGTGAAAATATCTTTAGATAAGGTCTATCAAGAAAACTGTTATTAAATGTTTAATAAGCATGTGAATAATGTCAAATTAATTTGTGAATTATTTGTTAATATAAAATACTAACAATTGATCAACAACTTTCTCAACGACATATACATAATTGTGTAACAATACATGATAGTAAAGTATTTTCCGTAAAAGAAAATTACTAACATTATAAATATCTTACTTATACACATAAATTATAAGCCAAAATCAATAGTATATAGAAGTTATTAACATATTTATCCACAAGTTAAGTAACAATAATTTTTACTGAATTTTAAGTTAATAACAATTTATTGATAGAACTATTATTACTACTATACTTTAGTATAGAAAAAAGTAGATAAAATAGA